>NZ_CYPU01000001.1 GCF_001458195.1 Ruegeria atlantica
GGCCAGGTGTCCAGCGTAGTCTGAATGCCAATCATCCAATTCATTCAAGGCCTGCGCCACACTCTGCATCGCCGGTCGAAGGCGCGCGTTCAACTCATCGCCGCGTGGTGTCAAGGAAAGCCGATTGGCGCCGCGATCAAACAGCTTCTCTCCAATGGCCGCTTCCAGATTAGCCATTCGGCGGCTAAGGCTAGGCTTGGGTGTCCCATCTTCACGCGCGGCGGCCGCGATGGAGCCATGATCCACCACGGTGAGGAACAGACGTAAATCTTCCAGATCAGGTTGGGACATCGGTTGGGACTCCGCATAGGGACCAAAAATGACCCCTGAGAGGTCAATTTTGCGACTGTGTGGACACAATCATGAACCCTAATTCTCCGTCAAGACGCAAGCATGGTGCTAGCGTTTTTAACCTCGGAGAAAGACCAATGACTACTCAAGCAACAACCACCGTTTCAACTTACCTCTTCAATCGCATGGCCGAACTGGGTGCCAACCACGTGTTTGGCATCCCGGGTGACTATGTCCTGCCGCTGTTCGACGAACTGATTGATGGCGATCACAACTCTAAGCACGTTCTGGTGTGTAACGAACTGAATGGGGCTTATGCCGCAGACGGCTACGCCAAGCTTTCCGGCTTTGGCGCGATGGCTGTAACGTTCGGGGTTGGATCCCTTAGCACGGCAAACGCTGTCGGTGGGGCCTATGCCGACGACACGCCCATGGTCGTCATTGCCGGTGCACCCAGTGTAGAAGTGATCACAACCCCATCGCGCCGGAAGCTGCACCACGTAATGGATCAGGACTTCGACGCTTACCTCAAAGCCTTTGCGCCCATCACCGTTGCTGCGCACCGTCTGATGTCCGCAGAAACCGCCGCGCAGGAAATCGATGATATTCTGCGTCTGTCCTATCAATCGAAAAAGCCGATCTATCTGGAAATCCCATACGACATCCAGACCGCGAAAATTCCGGTGGCCAACCAGGCACTGGACCTGATGATGCACCAGTCCTCGGATGACGGGTTAAAAGCAGCCGTTGACGCCGCTGTGGCCGTATTGAAAGAATGCCGGACTCGCACTGTCGTAACAGGCCATTTGCTGCAACGTGAAAAGCTGATTGAACCCGCAAAAGCCCTTGTCGAAGGATTGAATGCCGGAGTGGCGACGACCTTTGTCGGCAAGATCTCGGACTTTGAAGGCCATCCCAATGCCGTCGGCCTGTACATGGGTGCAATGTCGAATGACGCGACACTCAAAGCGGTGGAAAGTGCCGATGTGTCTATTGCACTGGGAATGTCATTCAATGAGTTCGACACCGGAGTCTTTACCGGCAAGATGGGCACCGATCAGCACAACATCTGGGTCGATTTCGATCAGGTGACCGTTGATGGCGTTGTGTTCGACAAGGTTTATCTCCGGGACTTCCTGCCGGCCCTGATCAGTGCGGTCCAAGACATCAAACCCGGTGACTTGATGGTAGGCAAGGACGACCGCCGCTTCTGCTTCCAACGCTCAGACGCCTTTGAACCGACCGACGCACCTCTGACCATCGACCGGCTGTTCGTGCAGTTCTCAAACTACGCGAAAGAAGGCGATGTCTTTTATGGCGACACCGGTGGCTACATCAACGGCTCGCAGGCTGAATTCCCGGTCGGCATGGACATCTATGGTGTCGGCAACTGGGGATCACTGGGCGCAGGCTTCGGAATGTTCATGGGCGGTGTATTTGCCAAGGAAGTCGAAGGTCGACGTACTTACATGATCTCTGGTGACGGCGCATTCCATATGACCGCACAGGAAGTTTCCACCCTAATCAAATACGATATCGATACGGTAATCTTTGTCCTCGACAACAGCGGCTATGGGGCCGAGCGCCAGATCTATCCCGGTAAGGAACGCAGCTACAACAACACGCCGGTATGGAACTACGAAGAACTTGGATCCGCGTTCGGAGGCGTCAAAGGTGTAAACACCAAGGGCTATGTTGCTCGCACCGAAAAAGAAATGGCCGACATCCTTAAACAACTGAGCGCGCCGAAGGGCGTTAACATCGTACGCATCATGCTCGATCCCTGGGACAGCGCGTCGTTCAACGTCAAATTCAGTGAAGCTCTCCGCCACTAAATACCACAAGTACTTAAGAGCTTAAGAAGCCAGGGGCTATTTAGCCCTTGGCTTCTTGTCTTTTGAGTAGTCGACAGAGCATGTTTCAACGCACAAAGAAGAAATCCATGCCGGTATTGCATCGCAGATCAGCTTCATTGCAGCTGATCTGCAACGGCAGAAAGGGGCTCAAGGCAGTCATCCGAGTCTTTCGGTCAGATGACGGCTTAGGAACGGATAGCGGTCATCGTTGGTGGTCATTCCGAAAAATTTCGCCTGAAGGTCTGCATTGAACAGCAGCGGACGTTCGCTGAAATCTGCTGAACGTCTGCCAAGCGGACTAAGCAGCCGGACGCTGATGCAGCAAACATCGCGCGCCCTCACCAACCAAATCGCTGGAATACTCGCGGCAATGCGGCGCGATTTCTCGAAAGCGGACGTTCAAGTCTAACAAATCGGCGCAATTCGAAACTGGTCGTTCCCTGCGCTAGTGTCGAGCGTCACCGGACAATCCCTGCGCGTCGATGGCGGCGTGACCAGACATATGTGAGGCCCCCCCCCATGAAAGACCAACTATTCATCGACGGTGCCTATGTCGCTGGAGCCTCGGGCGAAATGTTCGACGTGATCGACCCGTCGAACCGTGAGGTGTTCCACAAGGTCGCGTGCGGCAATGCAGAAGATATTGACATGGCCGTCGCCGCCGCCCGCCGCGCCTTTGATGAAGGGCCATGTGCGAAACCAGGCGAAACGGGCAACGGCCATTGACCTAACTCAAAGGCTTGTTGGGCAAGCTGCCGGCCAGAGAAATCTAAAGACCATTATTGCAAATATGCATTGATCCCAAAATAGGCGGCCTCAATCGTTGCGTTGATGACGGAGCATCGCATTGTCCCGGGTCGTGAGAGCTTGTCGCGATCGCACTAATGCATTGATTTGAGCCCAGCCTTTTCAAGGCCTTCTAGAACGGCTTCTCGTGCATCAATACGTGGGATGTAAGCGCGGAGGGTGATGTCAGGATTGCTTCGTAGCTCAGGACATTGTTTCAGCGTTCGATCCAACTCGTACTGTGCCGCATTCCAAAGACCGAGTTGGCCCAATACTGCCGCGCGATCGATGCCGCTCCAATAGAAATGCTCCATACCGAAAGACATGGCAGAGTTTAATGCCAGCTCGAAGTTTTCCTCACAATACGCAGCGAGGTATGGTGCGTGGTGAATCCATCCTGGAAGTGAGCAGCCCTATCTGACGGGTCCAACGTGATTGTTAGTGCATGATCGGCCTGTGTTCCATCGGGATGATGGTTTCTGGTGCCGGAGGGCGATAACCCAGTGCACTGTGTGGTCGTTTGGTGTTGTAGTGCTTCCTCCATTCTTCGATGATGATCTGCGCTTCTCTGAGCGAGTAGAAGATTTCCCCGTTCAACAGCTCGTCCCTCATGCGACCGTTGAAGCTTTCACAAAATCCGTTCTCCCAAGGCGAGCCTGGTTCGATGTATGCCGTTTTGGCTCCGACAGCTGCAATCCAGTCGCGAACCGCCAGAGCAACGAACTCAGGACCGTTATCTGAACGGATGTAGGACGGTGTGCCGCGCAGAATGAACAAATCCGTCAGAGCATCGATCACATCCGCCGAGTTTAGTTTTCGCTTTACCCTGATTGCCAAGCACTCCCGGCTGAACTCGTCGATGATGTTCAACGTCCGGAAAGGTTTCCCATCATCGGTGCGACAATGCACGAAGTCATAGCTCCAGACATGATTGCTATGTTCCGGCCTGAGTCGAACACATGAACCATCGTTTAGCCAAAGCCGTCCCTTCTTGGGCTGTTTTGCAGGCACCTTCAGCCCCTCTCGTCGCCAAAGCCGTTCAATGCGCCCATCACTGACAGACCATCCAGCCTCTCTCAGCAACACCGCAACCCGGCGATACCCATACCGACCATACTGCCTGGCAAGCTCGATCATGTCGGCCACCAGCTGTTCTTCATCGGGTCGGCCCCGTGGAATACGCCTTTGCGTGGATCGGTGCTGTCCCAGTACGCGGCATGCACGGCGCTCGGAAACTTTGAACTGGCTGCGAACATGAGCGACGCAAGCACGGCGACGAGAGGGGCTTAGAAGTTTCCCTTCGATGCTTCCGTCAGGATAAGCTTGTCGAGCGTCAGGTCTGATACCGCACGCCTGAGCCGCTCATTTTCCTTCTGAAGCCGCCTAAGTTCCTTCAATTGGTCTACACCCATTCCGCCATATTGCTTGCGCCAGCGGTAATAGGTTTGCTCCACAACGCCGATCTGTCTGATCGCATCCAGACGCGGCATCCCTTGCCCCATCAGAACTTCAACCTGCCGCAACTTCGAGACAATTTCTTCCGGCTTCGGTCGCTTGTTTGCCATTCTTGGTCCTCCGTTTCCTAATCTTAACGGTGGGCCCATTCAAATGGGGAGGCTCACGTTTCTGAACAATACGAGACCTCAAATGATCCCACGCTAGAGGCAGAAAGGCGCGCACATCTTGCGAAGTCGCCGTCTAGCCTTCAAGCAGTGACGCTGTCAGATCAGGCGCGGAATTTGATTTTTCCCATGATTGAGCGGGCACAGCTTGAATTAGCTTTGGCTATGTTCCGCCATGCAATCGAGAAGGACGAATCTTACTTTGGCGGATATGCAGGTGCATCCCAGTGTTTGGCTGCTTTTGCGATTTTTGCACCAGACGGTCCCCAGCGTTCTGCGCTGCTCAAGGAGGCGCGCCATTTGGCCAACCAAGCCGAAGTTCTATCACCTGCCAACTCATGGACACAATCAGCACTGTCCTGGGTTGACCTTGCCGAAGGAGATACAAAGCGAGCTATAGAGCACGCAGACATTGCCTTGGATCTCGCTCCTAAGGACGGCAACGTTCTAGACTTCTATGCGATGGTCATGCTGGCGACTGGCGACTTTGACGCAGCACTCGCCGCGTCGACGAGCGACCGTCCGCGGACATCGGGTTTAGGACGATTTGCAAACAAGAGTATCTTTGGCGCCGCTAGCTTCCACGCAGGAAAATACGAGCAAGCCATCGATGCTCTCAACACCGCTACCCGCGCTGGTGACCCGATTTCGGCTCCCACTTTGATCTACCTCGCAGCAGCGAATGCGGCACTTGGAAATCAAGCAGACGCCTTGGCCTTAGAGGCAGACTTAAAGCAGAACTGGCCGACAATTGACACTGTTGCCCTTTTGGATCGCCTTTATGTGAACCCAGAGCAAGTTCGCGCCTTAACTGATCACCTAAGAACCAAACATTAAAAGTCAGCTTTGGGCTCACTGCGGCCATCGGAGTACCCGCAGCATCTTTTTGTAGGCGTTGGATCACGGCGATGATGGCGGCCCAAACCGGTCGTTGACTACTACACTCGGTCGCTGCGGTCGCAACCAGCTTTCCCGAAATTCGCTGCAGGCGGAAAAACCCCACTAGATTACCGACGACAACCAAACGATTGCTTGGCTTAGCTTTTACTCCCGTCTATTGGAGCCCAATACGCAATGTGCCTCGGTTGAAAGGGTGCTTAAGTTTCGGGCGAAACACCAGCGTGAAAGAGAACCATGTGAACTCTGATACCCAGCGCGTTGGCACTACACTGTTGATTTATCTCGCTGACCAGCTGGCTGATCCGAGCTAAGTGGGCCTTGCTCGCTCGTGCATAAATGCAATGGGCATCATCCGTGAAGAATTCCAGTGACTTCTATCACATGCTCTCTAAACTCCGGGCAGTTGTTAGTCAGAATTGATGTAGGAGTTTGGGCTCAGTTGGGCGGCAAAAAGGCATCAGGGACCCCGGTAAGTCCCGCGCCATCATCTGCGCCAAGTTCGGAGTTAAGCGCAGCTGATCAACAGGCGCGGTTTGAAGCCACCGCTCAGGTGATGCAGGCGATCTCTGTGACCAAGGACGACGTTCAGCCGGTTTGCGATCTGATTGTTGCGCTTGCCAAAGACCTTTGCGACGCTGTTTTTGCTGGTCTGGTTCTTGGACAGGAAGGCGACGCACTTCAGCGGCTCGTGGCCAGTGTCAACCTGCACCCTGACATTCAGCAACTCTGGCGCGACGGCAAATACACGATGGAGCCGGGCAATTCTCTGGTGACTGAAACAATCCTCAGCGGCGAGACCAAACGCGTTGTGGATATGGGAGACACTGATTTCCACAAATCCGGTGATGAACGGTTCAAGTTGATTGTCGACAAGCATGGGTGCCGCAGCAATCTGTTTGTTCCTCTAAAGGTGGACGGCGGTGCAATCGGATGCTTGATGTTGGCGCGAGACGAGGTGCGGCCCTATACCGACGATCAGGTTAAGCTCGTCGAAACCTTTGCCGCCCAGGCGGTAATCGCCATTGAGAACGTTCGCCAATTCCGCGAATTGCAAATCCGCCTGGCACGCGAAGGCGCCTCGCGTGAAGTTCTTGAGACAATTAGCCAATCACGAGAAGATGAGACGCCGGTGTTCCAGACGATCCTGGAAAACACCGCTCGGCTTTGCGAAACAGATGTCGCCACATTGAGCCTTTTGAATGAGGCAGGAACCCACCTTGAATATGCGGCCCATTTTGGTGATCAGTTGGCGACCTACGCGGTTGGCGTAGATCGTTGGTCACTGGACTCACATCTCCAGATTGCGGAGTCCGTGCGCGAGGCGCGCGTTGTTCACAATGTCGATTTGCGCCTGACTGACCAGTATATCAAGGGCGACCCATGGCGCCGCCAACTTGTAGACGAAGAAGGTGTCCGGTCATTTCTGACGGTCCCATTAATGTCGGCAGATGGTACGCCCGTGGGCGTTATCGGGATTTACCGACGTGAGGTTCGGGCCTTTACAGACGACGAGATTTCTCTGGTTGAGGGCTTTTCCGCCCAAGCTGTGATCGCCTTGGACAACACACGACAATTGAATGAGCTGCACACGCAATTGGAGCGTCAGACGGCAACGCAGGAAATTCTGACGGTTATTAGCCAAAGCCGTGATGACGATGCGCGCGTCTTTGATTCAGTGCTTCAGCAGGCCACCAGGGTATGTGATGCAGATCAGGCGGTACTTATTTTGATCAACGCTGCAGGGACCCACGGGCGGTTGGCGGCGAATTGGGGGCATCAGAGAACCGAATTTGATGTTGGAGACGAGTGGCAGTTGGATGAATCGATTCCCATAGCCACTGCGATACGAACAGGTAAGGTTGGTCGCATCGATGATTTGACCGACACGGATTTTTATCGCTCGGGGCATCCTACAGCTGCCATGATGGTTGAGATCGAAGGCATTCGGTCACGCGTTACAGTCCCCCTGATGCAAGGAGATCAGGCTATCGGTGCCATCGCGGTCAGCCGCCGTGAGGTGCGGCCATTTGCTGACCCTGACGTGCAGTTGATTGAAGAATTCGCCAAACATGCAGTCATTGCCATCGAAAATACGCGCCAGTTTCGTGAAGTTCAGGAACGACTTGAACGGGAAGAAGCGTCGCGCGAAATCCTCGAAGTCATCAGCCGCAGTCGCGATGACGATGGCCCTGTCTTCAATAGCATACTCAAAAATGCCAGCCGTTTGTGCAAAGCCCCACTGGCCTTTCTGTGTGTCGCCGATCACGAACGTGGCCTTGCAACGATTCCGGCCAATATCGGTGCGCGAACGGATTTTGATGAGGCCCTGAAGGGGTTCGTGGAACCCTTGACCCGCACGGAACTCGTTGCAATCCGCCCTATGTTCGATGGCCAGGTCATCCGGCAAGACGATATTGCAGATGACCCGCTTTATTATCAGGATCGCGATCCAAAACGGGTTCAGATGGTTGAAGTCGAAGGGGCTCGCTCGGTCCTTGCGGTGCCGTTGATGAAAAACGACACGGGTCTTGGGGTGATCGTTCTCTATCGCCGTGAAGTTTCGCCATTTTCGGATGATGATGTCGCTCTGGTCCAAACCTTTGCGGCCCAAGCCGTGATCGCAATGGATAACGTACGCCAGTTCCGAGAGGTGCAGGACCGTACCGCGGAAGTCACGCAAGCCTTGGAGTATCAGACTTCAACATCCGAAGTGCTGCGTGTGATCTCAGCGTCTCCCAATCAACTGTCGCCTGTTCTGGACGCCATTCTTAAAGAAGCGTCGCGCATCTGCGAATTGCAGGATGCCTATGTCGCAATGCTCGACCGGGACGATGGGCTTTTTCATGTGCACTCGACGCTCACACAAGACACGGCCTTTGCAGAGTACGTCAAAGCTCACCCGATTTCGCCAGCGGAGAACGGTGTAAGCGGGCGTGCAATCTTGTCGAAACGCACAAGCTATGTCGAAGATGTCGAAGCGGATGACACCTACACCTGGTTGGAAGAAAGCGGCGTGGGTGATTACAAATCATTGCTTGGACTTCCGCTTGTCAAAAACGGCGAAGTCGTAGGCGTTATCTCTCTTGGGGCGCCAATGGTCTCGGGTTTTTCCGCCAAACAGATCAAACTGCTGGAAACTTTTGCGGATCAGGCGGTTATCGCGATTACCAACGCAAACCTTTTCCACGAGTTGGAGGAGCGGACAGAAGAAGTCACGCAGGCGCTGGAGTATCAGACCGCCACGTCAGACGTATTGTCGGTGATTTCGCGATCTCCGAATGAGCTGGAGCCGGTGCTGACGGAGATACTGAGAGTCGCCAGCCGGATTTGCGAGCCAAAATATGCGGCAATCTCGATTCTGAATCCCCAAGACAACCTGTACCATACTGACATCATGCTCGACTTTGACAGTGATTTCATGAAGTTCATGAAGGCACACCCAGTGCCGGCAGGTCATGGGAGCGGTATTGGCCAAACAGCTGCACGAGGAGAAACAGTCTACTACGAGGACACTGAAGCTAACGAATACGCCTGGAAAGAAGCCGCACGTATTGGCAAGTATCGCTCGCTTCTGGGTGTCCCATTGGTCAAGGATAAGGTTGTGGTCGGTGTGATCGTGCTCTGCCACGACAAAGTTGCACCATTCAATTCAAAACAGATCGTGCTCTTGGAAACGTTCGCCTCCCAAGCGTTGATTGCTATCAATAACACACGGCTTTTTGAGCAAGTCCGGGCGCGCACGGCCGAGGTCGAAGAGGCATTGGTGCGCGAACGCGCCAGTGCTGAAATCTTGCACCTCATCAACGAAGCATCGTCCGACATCCAGCCTGTGTTTGACCTTGTTGTGCAAAAATCCGCTGAGCTTTGTGGGGCGCAGTTCTGCGTTCTCGAACGCTTTGACGGCAATCTCTATCATTTCTGCGCACAATACGGGTTTCCGAAGGTTACTCTGAAGGCACTAACTTCGGACTATCCATTGGAAGCTTCCAAGGGTCATCTGGCTCCATTGGTCGTGGAAAGCGGCGAAGTCCAGCATCTAGCAGATGCACGGGGGCCCGAGTATTTCAGCCCAGAGCTTGCCCGAAAGGCTGGGTATCGGCGTTTGATGGCCGTTCCTATCAGGGCAGAAGCGCGGATTTGGGGCGTCATAATTGTCGGTTGGGCCGAGGCCGGACCGCCGCACCAAAACAGCGTCGAACTCGTGCAGGGTTTTGCCAATCAAGCCAGCATCGCCATCGACAACGCACGGCTATTCCGGGAAACTCAGGAACGCACTGCTGAAGTCGAGGAGGCGCTGAAGTATCAGACGGCGACGTCTGAAGTGCTCGACGTCATCTCGCGCTCACCCAACGATCTTCCTCCGGTTTTGGACGCCATTCTGGAGGTCTCGTCGCGTATCTGTTCACCGGAATACGCGTTCTTTGCGATGAAGGATGCTGACGATGGCTTATACCGCGTGGCCATGTCCCACAATGTCAGTGATGTTTTTCTCAAATTTCTGTCCGACAACCCTATCGCGCCAGAGGAGGGGTCTTGCATCGGGCGCACGGCTCTGCAAGGCAAGACGGTCTATATAAAAGACACCCGTAGGGATCCGACTTACACTTGGAAAAAGGCGGCTGAGATCGGGGACTACCTTACCACTCTTGGTGTCCCTTTGGTCAGCAATGGCGTAACCGTTGGCGTTATTGTTATGGCGCATCGGCAGGCAGCTGCGTTTAGCGACAAACAAGTCAGCCTACTTGAAACCTTCGCGTCCCAGGCCGTGATCGCCATCAATAATACGCGACTGTTCAAAGAAGTGCAGGCCCGCACTGCAGAAGTTGAAGAGGCATTGGGGTATCAGAAGGCGACATCCGAAGTGCTCGAGGTGATTTCTCGTTCCCCTGACGCTTTAGAGCCGGTTTTGGAAGCGTTGGTGGCCGTTTCGTCGCGCATCTGCCGCCTACAGGATGCTTTTGTGGCGCTAAAGAAACCCGAGGACGGAAAATTCCATTTCTTTGCCGGGCACAATCTCACAGAGAGTTTTGCCAAATTCCTCGAGTCGCATCCATTTGAGCCAGGGGAAACGTCGGCGACCGCCCGGGCGCTTTTATATGGGCGCGCCGACTACGTTGAGGATACTCAAGCGGACCCTAACTATGATCCGGTCCTTAGGTCCAACTTGCAAGGATACAGGTCGGTTCTCTCTGTACCTTTGATACGCGACGGTGACACGATTGGTGTCATCAGTATGGGCAGCCGAAATAAAGCCGCCTTTGAGGACAAGCAAATCAAGCAGATGGAGACTTTTGCCTCGCAGGCGATCATAGCGATTCAAAACTCTCAATTGTTCAACGATACGCAAGTCGCACTCTCTCGCCAAACGGCAAGTGCGGATGTTCTCAGAGTGATCTCGGAATCCCCGACAGATACCAAACCGGTTTTTGAGAAGATTGTCGGACTGGCTACAGCTCTCATCGATTGCGACTTGTCGATTGCCATGCAGGCTAACAAAACTGAATACTGGCAAGTGGCGGCCGCAACTCCGGATGGTTTAGAGGAAATCACTTGGACTGAGCGCCTGCCAATTGATCCCGACGACAACCTGCCATCCCGCGTCATCCAGAGCGGCAAGACGCTGCAATTGGATGAATCGCGCTTTGATGAACTATCTCCGCGGGACACGGAAATCGTTGAGCGACAAGGATTCAAGTCGTTCTTGATGGTACCCTTGATGCGGGGGAAAGACTGTTTCGGCACTCTCGTCTTTATTCGGAAAACGTCGAAGGCTTTCAGTGATGACGAAGTAGCCATTGCCGAATCTTTCGCGGATCAGGCTATCATCGCGCTGGAAAACGTGCGTCTGTTCAATGAAACTCAGGCTTCCTTGGCGCGACAGACTGCCAGTGCTGATGTACTGCGGGTGATCAGCCAATCGCCTTCAGATACCACACCTGTTTTTGAGGCGATTGTAAATTCCGCGACACGGCTTGTTTCATGCGACATGGCAGGCGCCGCTTTGTCAGATGACAGTTTCTGGTGGCAAGTGGCTTTGGCGACGCCAAAAGGCCTATTACGTGATTTCGGACGAACCCGACACCCGTTGGACCCGAAGGATAATTTTCTGTCGTCCGTGCTACTGTCCGGGAAAACCATGCATTTACACGATTTGACGTCGCAGGGCTTACCGCGCTTGGCAAAGAAGCTTCACGAAGAAAACGGATTTGAAGCTTTTCTTGGCATACCGTTAATGCGCGGAGACAAGTGTTTGGGCGGACTCTATTTCATCAGGAAATCAAAAATACCGTTTTCGGACGACGATATTGCTATGGCTGAGTCTTTTGCGGATCAGTCGGTTATTGCCATTGAGAACGTGCGCCTTTTCCGCGAGGCCGAAAAGGCCCGTGAGGTGGCCGAGTCTGCTAACGAAGCAAAAAGTGCGTTCCTCGCCACCATGTCCCACGAAATCCGTACACCGATGAATGCCGTTATCGGGATGAGTGGGCTCCTGATGGATACCAAGTTAGATGCCGAGCAAAGCGACTATGCCAACACGATCCGCGACAGTGGCGACGCACTACTGGGCATCATCAACGAAATTCTCGATTTTTCGAAAATCGAAGCCGGGCAGATGGACATCGAAAACCATCCGTTCGATTTGCGTGAATGTATTGAAAGCGCGCTCGATCTGATCAGCGGCAAGGCCGCCGAAAAGCAGCTCGATCTGGCCTATGAATTTGACGACGCTCTGCCCCTTGCGATCAGTGCCGACCTGACCCGGTTGCGGCAGATCCTGCTGAACCTTCTTTCCAACGCCGTGAAGTTTACCGAAAGCGGGGAAGTGGTTTTATCTGTTGAACAAACCACCAAGAAACGCGGATCGCTTGAGCTAACTTTCACAGTCCGCGACACTGGTATTGGCCTGAGCGAAAAAGGAATGAGCCGTCTGTTCCAGTCCTTCAGTCAGGCAGACAGCTCAACAACTCGTAAATATGGCGGCACCGGTCTTGGTCTGGCGATTTCCAAACGTCTTGCGGAACTCATGGGCGGCACCATGTGGGCACGAAGTGACGGCGAGGGGCACGGTTCGACCTTTACGTTTACAATCCAGACCAAACCTTCCAAACCTGTCAAATCGTCGTCGCGCGATCTGGTAGGCATTCAGTCCGAGCTTGAAGGCAAGCGCATTCTTATGGTGGATGATAACGCCACCAACCGAAAAATCTTGTCGCTCCAGACCGAGAAATGGGGCACTAAAACCACTACCTGCGAAACCCCGTCCGATGCGCTGGCGACACTCGAGAAGGCTCAAAAGTTCGATCTGGCCATTCTCGACATGCACATGCCAGAAATGGATGGCGGGGAACTTGCCCAGAAAATTCGGGCCATGCATCCGGACTTACCGCTGATCCTCTTTAGTTCTCTTGGTCCACGTGAAATTGACCTCGAAGACGGTCTCTTTGCTGCCAACCTCACCAAGCCGCTGCGTCAGTCGCATCTTTTCGACACTCTGGTCACGTTGTTTTCAACCGAAGATACTCCCGTGAAAGCGACCAAACCCGCAGACAAGCCCCAGACTGATCCACAGATGGCCAAACGCCACCCTCTGCGTATTCTGCTGGCTGAGGATAATTTGGTGAACCAGAAACTTGCGCTTCGCCTGCTTGAACAGATGGGCTATCGCGCTGATCTGGCCAGCAACGGCGCTGAGGCGGTCGAAAGCGTGAACCGGCAAACATACGATGTTGTATTAATGGACGTGCAGATGCCCGAAATGGATGGGCTCGAAGCCTCACGCTGCATAAACAAAGATTTCCCCGGAGAAGAACGACCGCGTATAGTCGCCATGACCGCTAACGCCATGCAAGGCGACCGCGAGATGTGTTTAGATGCCGGAATGGACGACTACATCGCCAAACCGATCCGCCTGCCTATTCTTATCGAAGCCCTTTTGAATGTTCCTAGGAAAAGCAAGTAATCCATGACAAACGGCCCAATTGATCTTGATATCTTTGCAGAACTCAAGGACGCGACTGGCGACGAATTTGCCGCCGAGCTTGTAAACACCTTTCTCGACGAAGCCCCCGGCATGATTGCCGAATTGAAAGCCGCTGCCGACGCGTCCGACCTCGAAGGATATCGCCGCGCGGCTCATTCAATTAAATCGAATGCAAACACCTTTGGTGCGACTAGGCTGGCCGAGTTGGCAAGAAAAATCGAGCTCGGGGACATGCCCGCGGCTGGCGACTTTACAGATGCGAAAGCTTTAGAGACCGCTTTCGCCAAAGCTGCTGTGGCCCTGCGGACCCTGTACAATGACTGATGCACCCGGCCATCTGCTCATCGTTGATGACAACAAAGTCAATCGGCTACTCCTGTCTCGCAATGTTGAACTGTTGGGGCACAAAGCCTCTGTCGCGGAGAACGGCCTCGTCGCGATGGAGATGTTGTCGAGTCAGTCCTATGACCTGCTTCTACTCGATATCGAAATGCCGGAAATGGACGGGTTTCAGGTTCTGGAGGCAATCAATGCGGACCCCGACCTGCGCGAATTACCGGTAATTGTGACCTCCTCTGTCGAAGGGCTCGACAATATTGTGCGCTGCATCGAGTTAGGCGCAGAAGACTACTTGCCCAAGCCGGTGAACAAGACGCTTCTCAGCGCCCGCGTCTCCAGCGGCCTTGAAAAGAAGCGATTGCGGGACGAACAAAGACGCCTGCTCGAACGTTTCGCGACCACCGAAGTTGCGCAAGACCTGCAAGAGTCTGGCTTTGCCATCGGTGGCAAACGTGCAAACGCATCGGTTCTTTTTTGCGACATTCGCGGTTTCACAGCCCTTTCAGAAAACCTAGCACCCGAGGCAACAATTGATCTGCTCAACACCTTCTACACGCTGATGTTCGAGGCGGTGACCAGCAATGGCGGCATTGTCAGCCTGATGCTGGGTGACGGGTTGATGGCTCTCTTCGGTGTTCCACAACCTCTGAACAATACTGCCCAAAGTGCAGTAGCTGCGGGGCATGAAATGCATAGCATGATAGAGATGCTGAATCACGAACGGCTCGCGGATGGAGAACGGAATCTCAGGATCGGTATCGGTATCGCCACAGGCGAAGTCGTCGCGGGCTATGCCGGCACTGACAACCGGGCGACCTATACCTGTATCGGATCCGCGGTAAATCTCGCAGCCCGATTGGAAGCGGAAACCCAGAACACCGGAAGCCGGATTTTGGTCGATCAAGAGACCCTGGATCTGCTCGACGGAGTTGATATTCAGGAGACATTTGGCGGGACCCAGATCAAGGGCTTCTCCGATCCATTCGACATTCACGCGTTGTGATTTTCCGACACGAGTATCGTTTCTCCGATATCATTTCCTGAAAGCTCGCTTACAACTGACGCCCCTGCTGTCGCAGCCAGTGAATTTGGTTTCGCGAATACAGTTCGTAATTTCTCAACCGGCCATTGGCCTTTTACCACGGACAAAACCAAGCTTCATTCGATGTGTGGAGAACAGATGAAGCAACCTTTGATAGATCATTATAATTCGGGTCTTTTGAGCAGATTGTCCAATTCAATGACCGCTTTGGAGCAGTGAAACACTTGCGTTGCGCCGCAGCGAACTTCCGCTGTCCGCCCGTGGTGTTTTTCGCTGCGATCGCGAAGCGCGGCGGACTCAACGGATCGCCGCAACACTTCACTTTGGAAGCAAGGATGGAGTGTTGGTATGGCTTATCGTCGTCGGATTTATTTTACGGAGAAACAGAAGGCAGAGATTTGGGATCGCTGGCAGCGCGGAGAGTCGATGAGCTCGATCGGTCGGTTGTTTGATCGAGGCTCGTCGTCGATCTATCCCCTGCTTGCGAGAACGGGTGGTATACGGCCACCAGAGCGGCGGCGATCACGGTGGGCGTTGACAACGGCAGAGCGCGAAGAAATCTCACGCGGGCTTGGAGCCGAGTTGTCCGTTCGTACAATTGCGCGTCAGCTGCGCCGATCTCCATCGACGATCAGCCGGGAGGTGCGGCGCAACGGGGGGCGTCAGCATTACCGGGCCACCCAGTCCGATCAGGCAGCCTGGGAGCGTGCACGGCGTCCGAAGCCCTGCAAGCTGGCGGAGAGGCCGGCGCTCTGTCACACAATAGCTCAGAAGCTCGAACGCAAGTGGTCGCCGCAGCAAATCGCGGGTTGGCTGAAGCGCGAGCATCCCGACGACGAGGGCGAGCGTGTGTCTCACGAAACGATCTACAGAAGCCTGTTTATCCAGGCCCGTGGCGTTCTGAAGAAGGAGTTGCTTGCACATTTGCGCGCGACACGTGCCATCCGCCGGTCTCGCCATGCTAGCCTGAAGCGGGATGGGCTCGGTCAAATCAAGGATGCGATCTCGATCCGGGAACGCCCGGCCGCTGTCGAAGACCGCGCCATTCCCGGCCACTGGGAAGGTGACCTGATCGCCGGCTCGAAGAACAGCTTCATCGCGACGCTGGTGGAGCGGCGCACGCGCTATGTCATGCTCGTGAAGGTGGGCGGGAAAGAAACGCAGACTGTCGTGGCTGCGCTGACCGCACAAATCCAACATCTGCCGAGAGAGCTTCGCCAGACGCTGACCTGGGACCGCGGCAAAGAGCTTGCCGATCACAAGAACCTGGCACTGGCCACCGATCTCGACATCTACTTTTGCGACCCGCACAGCCCGTGGCAACGCGGCACCAACGAGAATACCAACCGTCTCCTGCGCCAGTACTTCCCAAAGGGCACCGACCTCTCAGTGCACAGCCAGGAACATCTCGACGCAGTTGCTCGTGAACTCAACGAGCGGCCAAGAAAAACGTTGCATTACTTCTCACCAGCAGAGACGTTCCATGAATGTGTTGCGGCGATCGGTTGAAACGGCAGCNCAAAGCGGACNTTAGTTTGTAGAGCTGCGAGTCGGCGTTCAACCTGCTT
>NZ_CYPU01000002.1 GCF_001458195.1 Ruegeria atlantica
TCGCCGCCGCTCTGGTGGCCGTATACCACCCGTTCTCGCAAGCAGGGGATAGATCGACGACGAGCCTCGATCAAACAACCGACCGATCGAGCTCATCGACTCTCCGCGCTGCCAGCGATCCCAAATCTCTGCCTTCTGTTTCTCCGTAAAATAAATCCGACGACGATAAGCCATACCAACACTCCATCCTTGCTTCCAAAGTGAAGTGTTGCGGCGATCCGTTGAGTCCGCCGCCCAAACCGGACATTCAATACGAAGGTCTCAAAATCTTTGCTGTGAAAAGTTGCCCACGGTCTAAAGCGATGGCCTGCTCTGGGTGCGCCCAACCCAATTCGCGATTACGGCCGCTTCTAGCGCGTTGGTCGAACTGAGCCGCCCAATTTTAGTGGTCCAAATTGAAAGTTAGTGCATGGTTGGCCTTTGATCTATCAGGACGAAGACTTCCGGGGCGGATTTGCACACGACGAAGCTTTGACAAATAGATGAATCGCAATAACGTAATGTGAGTTGTTGGTTCTCTGCCGTTTTCCACTGACAACCTTCGTTGAACATGAGGCGGTTAAACTTTTATGCGGGTAAAGCAAGCGCTATTCGTGGGTTAAATCACTCAAAAAAGTGAAACGTTGATTTAGACTTAAAAACGACGACAGAGATTACCGAGGATGATCGCAAGGATCATCCAAAGTTTAGTGTCCTATCGACTAGTTGTTCGGTGTGATTAAACGGCGCCCCGAGAGGCCGATGTATCCAAAAGTATAAGAGGCCATTCGGAATAGGCGTAGTGTGTTCAGTTCTGCACTGTATCAAAACCTTTAGAAACGCGCAGTTTCAAAACTTTAATACTTTTCACCCGGAGTAGGAGATAAACATGATTAAACCTCACCAAGTTGTCACGCCATTGGCTGCTTTCTTTTGTACTTTCGCGATCTCCGCGACGGCTCAGGATTTCGATCCGACGTCTTTGTCGACCTATGGCAGCAAGCCCAACATCATTATGATCGTTTCTGACGATACTGGGTATTGGGACCTTGGTGCCTATCATGGGGGCGCCGCGCGCGGCATGGACACGCCCAATCTTGATCAAATGGCCAAGCAAGGGATGATGTTCACAGATTTCTACGCTCAATCCTCTTGCACGCCGGGGCGTGCCGCGATGCAGACCGGGCGTTTCCCGAACCGCTCGGGCATGACGACGGTTGCTTTTCAGGGTCAGGGTGGTGGACTACCGGCGGCAGAATGGACGATTGCGTCTGTTTTGAAGCAGGCTGATTACAACACTTACTTCATGGGAAAATGGCACCTCGGGGAAGCAGATTATGCCATGCCGACAGCCCATGGCTACGACAAGATGGAAAACACATTTCTCTATCACCTGAATGCGTACACCTATGCGCTGGACGACTGGAATGTGCAGATGTCCGATGATCAGAGAGCATTTTACAAAGAGAACACCACCGGCGTTTTTGAAGGCGTGGCCGGAGATCCTGCCAAGGAAGTGCTGACTATCGAAGACATGACGACTGCTGATTTGGCCGCGCTGGACAAGGTTGGTGCGGAAAAGGCGGTGGCAGAACTGGAGCGTCTTGCTAGCCTGGACCAGCCATTCTTCATGTCTATCAACTGGGCTGCGAACCACCAGCCAAACCTGCCGTCGCCTGATTTTGTGGGCAAGTCGGCCGTAAAGAACAAGTATGGCGACAAGGTGGTAGAGCTTGATTTCCACACTGGTCAGATCCTCGACAAGGTGGAAGATCTCGGAATTGGGGAAAATACCCTGATCATTTACACTGTTGATAATGGCGCATGGCAGGATGTGCATCCTGATGCCGGCATGACACCGTTTCGTGGCACCAAAGGGACTGACCGTGAAGGGGCATACCGCGTACCTTTCTTCGCAAAGTGGACCGGTAAGATCGAGCCGAACACGAAGTCGAGCGACATCACCGGCGGCACCGATCTGATGGCCACCTTTGCCAACCTCGCCGGCGTTCCGTTGCCGACCGAAGACCGGGAAGGGCAGCCGACGATTTTTGACAGCATTGATATGGCTCCGGTCCTGTTTGGAGAGGCCGACCCACAGCGCAACACCTGGGCGTATTTTACCGAGAATGAACTCACTCCAGGCGCGGTGCGCGTCAATGAATGGAAGGCCGTCTTCAACATGCGCGGCGACAACGGTGCGCGTGCCGGATCCGAAGCTCCTGCTGCTGAATTGGGATGGCGTGGGGCCGAAATGTACGTTGCTACCGTTCCGCAGGTGTTCAACCTTTGGGAAGACCCTATGGAGCGCTACGACATCTTCATGACCACCGGGCGTGAGAACACTTGGACGATGCCGACACTGATGGGCGAGGTTGAGCGGGTTGTGAGAACCTACATCGACTATCCCCCACGTCCGGTGCAGAGCGAATCCTACTCCGGCCCAATTACGCTCAGCGAGTACCACCGCTTCACGACGGTGCGTGACCAGTTGAAAAAGGACGGCTTCAATTTGAGCCTGCCAACCGGCAACTGACGCAAATGGCCGGGGCGTCGTTATGCGGCGCCTCGACACATCGAAAATGTGAAATGGAGTAAGTGCTTCTTCACAGTTTCTCTAGGCTGGAGTGAGTTTTTTTTTGGATGCTATTGGCGAATGCCACGGACTTTCGCTCAACGGAAAGATAAAGTTACAACGCTTTAAAATAGGTTTTATTTTCAACGCCATCTGACGTTCATTTCAATCTCGCTCCCTTCAGTAGTCTGTCATTGGGATTTTGGCGGCCCACGTGTACATTGTTGCGTGTTGCGTGAGTTTGGTCAGCCTCTGGTCTTGTGCCCGCAGCGAACGGCCGGTTTGTGGGCTGCACGTGCTGTTCATTTCTTTGATCACCTTGCCAAAGCTGTGAGCCTTGTCCGTGATGGTAATCATTGGCATTATTGGCAGAATGTGTTGGTGGCCTAGCGGATGAAAACCATTGCGGCCTCGGCATTGCGCGGGGCGGTTATTCGGAAATCGATCAGCTGGCAGTTTTGGTCAACTGCACACCAAAGATAACGCCATTTCCCGCCGACGCGAACAAAAGTTTCATCCACGTGCTACTGTAACTCGTATCAGGGCCGGTGGTTGCAATAGGCGCGCTTTCAGATTTTTAGGCCGAACGTTTGAGCCCATCGAAAAACCGTCGACGGATCCACATCGACACCTCGTTTCGCCCAAAGGTCGCGCGCGTCGCGATAGGACAGCGTATATCGGCATTCCCATCGTACCGCCAACAGGATGACTTCCTTGGCAAATCGGTGACACCTTAGTAGATAACGGCGCGAAATCTGGACCTCATTGTAAAACCGTGGGACTATCGCTGTCAGCGTCAGTTAATGCACCCGTTCCTCAACGAGAGATAAGGGAATTTGCTACGATATTCGGTTGCGGAAGCCTTCTTCAAAACCATTGCCACATTGACACAATCGCCTCTTAATTTGTGTGTCTTAAGAGTTCGTACATAGAAATATTCGGAGTAACTGCGCTATCGTGAAATTCTATCAAAATTTACTTTGGATCTGATCAAGTTGCCTATACGCATCAACACCGTCGCTCTAATCGTTGCTTCAATTTATCCGGCAGTCTCGATGGCGGGGGACACTGAGGTTTCCAGTGCCTTAAAGCCGTTCGAACAGCCGGCCGTGCTATTTGAGACAGGCGTCGATTGGACAGGTTTTTCCATCGGATTAGAGCTTGGCTATGCTCCCGACGTGGAAGGCTCCAGCGGCCCGATTTACGGCGCGAAATTTGGTTGGGACTACGATTTTGGCAAGGTCATTGTTGGGTATTTCTTGCAATACACCCGGACGGTTTTGGATATTGACCCCGGTTTCGAACTTGGTTCATACACTCGTTTCGGTGCGCGAGGCGGCTTCGACAGTGGGTTGAACATGTTCTACGCCAGCGCTGGCTATTCTGTACTCGACACTCACGCTAGCGGCGACATAAACCCGGGCGAAGGCAGTGGCTATTTCGTAGGCCTTGGTTATGAACGCTTCATTCGAGAGGAGGTTACGCTTGGGGCGGAGGTGGTCTATTCTGTATTCTCAGATTTTGAACGTGAGTTTGAAGATTTGGCTGTAACCACGCTTGCTTTTTCATTGAACTACAGATTCTGATTCCGGGCGGGAAACTTGTTCGCATTCTAAGCTTCTGTTCGATGATTTTTCGATAAGCACCGCAGTTTAATCCGTTGAAATGGGTGAGCCCAATGTTACCTAACACACGCCGCTACCACTTTCTTACGATCCGTCGGAGTGTTCCCTCGTACGTGAACTTTGCGCGACAACTTCGGCGCACGTGCGCTGCAAGTTTTATTAGTAAGAAGGCTTAGCAAATCGGTGCCAGTTTATCCCACATTAAAGACCGTTTTTGTTCATATTCCCAAAACCGGGGGGTCAACCATATCGACTATTCTACGTCGTCCGAATCCCTTACGTCTAAGCAAACATGATCCTTCGCCCGCGTTTGACAAACACTCGTCACTATTTGAGCACCTAGAGCATTTGGGGCCGGAGGCGGGCGAGTACTTCAAGTTTAGTTTTGTTCGGAATCCTTGGGACCGATTGGTATCCGCTTATCACTATATCATCGCGCGGCGCCAAGAATTTGAACTGGTGGCAAATCACGAAAACTTTGAAAGCTTCTTGGCTTCATTCATTGAAACGCCCTCACAGTACCTCGATATTCCGTATTTCCGACCCCAATCTAGTTTTCTCATAGATGACAATGGAGAAATGCCATTGGATTTCCTGGGTCGCTTCGAAACCTACGAGAAAGACCTCAGGGTCGTGCTTCGAGCGATCGACTGCAGGCGTATGTTCCTTAAGCATCGAAAAAAGTCGAAGAGACGGGACTACCGAGAGTATTACTCCGCTGAGAGTAACAAAGCTGTTGGCGATGTATACTTCCGTGACGTTGAAAACTTCGGGTATGATTTCAATGACGGTATCATTCGCAAGAAATCTCGCCCTCTTCGAAAACTGTAGCTCTGGATGGTGCCTACAGACGAGGCGCAGGCTTGGTTCGGTTCTGAGATTGAGATTGACCTGAGTACTGCGGGAGTAAGGCGAGTGGAAATTGCAGATGCAAAGCCCTTCGATCAGTTACAAACGTCACCGGTTCTCGGACATAATCATTACTGACGCTTTTAGGCTGTGGCGCTGAGCAGCCCTATCTGACGGGTCCAACGTGATTGTTAGTGCATGATCGGCCTGTGTTCCATCGGGATGATGGTTTCTGGTGCCGGAGGGCGATAGCCCAGTGCACTGTGTGGTCGTTTGGTGTTGTAGTGCTTCCTCCATTCTTCGATGATGATCTGCGCTTCTCTGAGCGAGTAGAAGATTTCCCCGTTCAACAGCTCGTCCCTCATGCGACCGTTGAAGCTTTCACAAAATCCGTTCTCCCAAGGCGAGCCTGGTTCGATGTATGCCGTTTTGGCTCCGACAGCTGCAATCCAGTCGCGAACCGCCAGAGCA
>NZ_CYPU01000003.1 GCF_001458195.1 Ruegeria atlantica
GAATAATCCAACAATTCCGCACATGGCTGGCAGATCTCCTTGTGTGTTTCACTGTGATTCGACGGTATCAACAAAACTGGGGGACATCAATAATAGTAGGAAAGTTTTTTTCCTAAGAGGCAATGGGCGCGATCTCTGATTTCACGCCCATTGCCAGCTCCTAAAGCTGGATCAGTATCGTTCCAGCTGTGCCTTCACCTTCTCTTCGTCGCCGGTGTGGCGGGCCTTCTCAAGGTGTTCACCTTCCCGGACGAACTGGATGCGACGCCAGCCGATCCAGAAGGGATCTTTTGCAAACTTTTGGCGTTTGACGCATGGAATGCAGTGACCGGAACTGTTTGATATCCCAGCATCTGGGCATCTTTAAGAGTTAGGAAGTTAATGTGACAATATCCAGTTAGGGTAAACGGCATGCAGATTCAGTCAATTTGCAGAGCTCGTTAACTGGTTTCGCCTAACTAAAGCGTTTGCTTTGATCAACGCCAGAGTTTGCTACGGATCTACTGCAGAGTGTGATCAACGCGTCGTACGAAACTGTCCGATGTTGGGTCGACAAATTCAGGTTCGCGATAGCTCAAAGCTGTGGCAGAGACTGGACCGTCCGTTTCCACGGACAGAACCAATTCGGCGACAGGTAAGCTGAAACCCTGCTACAGACCTATTGTCCCAGGTCCTACGGGATTCTGACTAATGATGTTTTTGGGCCTATTACGAGGATGTCAGTTTAGCCGCTGCCTAGTCGTTCATGTTTGGAACAAGACGTGGCCCGCATCAATGAACTCGACATTGATCAGCTACATGAGCCGCGGATTGGTTTTGCCACATTGATTTCGGGCCCAACAAGGAATGCCTCGAGGCGGTGATGTCGGGTTGTTAAGGCAGAGCGGCGCCATGTTGATCGACCGCGCGCTAAAGCCAGTGTTTCTAACATGAGATTTTGAGGACAACTGCAACAAGATGTCAGTAGTTGCCAGGATGG
This sequence comes from Ruegeria atlantica, assembly GCF_001458195.1. Taxonomy (GTDB): domain Bacteria; phylum Pseudomonadota; class Alphaproteobacteria; order Rhodobacterales; family Rhodobacteraceae; genus Ruegeria; species Ruegeria atlantica. The sequence goes on from NZ_CYPU01000003.1 coordinate 980, forward strand.
CCCTGTCGTTGACAAAAGTTGTAAGCAATCTGCGAACCCAACTTGACGACCCAGCGCCCACGGGTTCGTAGGATCCTTCGATCCCACGAAGTAGTAGCATCTCCTCAATTTCACACGAGCTCAAATTGAAGCGAACGAAAAGTCACCCCGCGTCGTAACGATTAGAGGAGGATATCAGAGACGCTTGTAGCCGATGGATTCAACGATACTACCTGTTTCTAAAACTACGCACTAGCACCGAACGACGGATAACGTGACAAAACCAATGGGCGGCATTGAATTACGCAATCGGTGCCCGCGTAAATTGGGAAGGTATTTTGACTGGACAGTTCTTGACAATCTTGCATGGTTGCGTTGCGTCACACTCATTTTTCAGGAGATTTCAATGCCCCAAGTGTCCGACACCAACCGTCGCATAGTTCTTGCTGAACGTCCCATTGGACAACCGGACAAAAACACGCTGCGGTTTGAAATCACGGACATTCCAACACCCGGCGACGGAGAGATGTTGGTGCGTACGGTGTTCTTGTCTCTGGACCCCTATATGCGGGGTCGTATGAATGACGCGAAATCCTACGCGGAACCTGTTCCAATCGGTGGCGTCATGACGGCTCAGGTCGTGGGGCAGGTAGTGGATTCGAACCTCGAAGAGTACGAAGCCGGAGACTACGTTCTAAACATGAGTGGCTGGCAGGATTACGCGATCTCAACTGGTGAGGAAGTCGTCAATCTTGGCAAGACGCCGGACAATCCGTCCTGGGCGTTGGGTATCCTGGGAATGCCCGGCTACACAGCTTATGCGGGGCTGCTGAAGATTGGTGAACCAAAACCCGGTGAAACCGTTGTCGTGGCGGCTGCGGCTGGACCGGTGGGCGCAACCGTGGGTCAGATCGCAAAGCTAAAAGGGTGCCGTGTGGTGGGTATCGCGGGTGGCCCGGAAAAATGCGAACACGTGGTAAAGAACCTTGGGTTCGACGCTTGTGTGGATCACCGCGCGGCGGATCTTTCGGCGCAATTGCGCGACGCCTGTCCCGATGGCATTGATGTTTACTTCGAGAATGTCGGCGGCAAAGTGCTGTACGCGGTCTTACCGCATTTGAACCCGTTCGCGCGTGTCCCAGTCTGCGGCGTCGTATCCTGGTATAATCTGCCAGTTTTGCCGGATGGACCGGATATGGGCCCCGTAATTATGGGTACCCTGCTGCGGATGAAGGTCAGAATGCAAGGCTTCATCATTTTCGACAATTTCGGTCCTGAGGTTTACCGCGAATTCGTTCAGGACATGATGGGCTGGCTGAATGACGGCTCGATTACCTACAAGGAACATGTGGTTGAAGGGCTTGAAAATGCTCCGGCAGCATTTAACCAACTGCTGGCCGGAGACAACTTTGGGAAAATGGTCGTTAAGGTAGCGTGAGCTAGGGCCGGGAAAAGTTGTTCCACGCAATCCGCGCCTCAATGCCGGAATCTATTTCGTTCGCGAAACGCATGATTGCCAGCCCATAAGGCGAACGCATTTCGGGGATCGACCCTGCAATTTCCAGCACAGCGCGTGCGGCGCGTTTGGCGTCGTTTTCATGCGCCACAAACCAAACTAAATAGCAAAGGACGCCGTCAACCATATAATTGGGTGCATTCCCTTCATAGCGTGTAACGACATCGGCGACCGTGTTTTGATAGCGTTTGATCACCTCGCTCATGTCTTCGGGGTCCAACCACGCCGACAGTGCCTTTGATCCGGCGAGATCCACAACCAGAGTTGTCATAGGGCGACGCTCGGCTTCTCGAATCTGCGAATGTGCAAAATCACCGCGGGGTGCGAGTGCGCCTAACTCTAGGGTTTTGCACCCGCGGCGAGCGGCAGCAATGTAAACCGCAACTGCGCCATAGAGAAGGGCAGTCCAATGTCGGCAATGGGCCCCACCATTACCTGTGCGAAGCACCTAGCAAATTTGCAATGTCAGGCATGGCAATCAGTGTTCAAGCGCCTCAACACAGTCTTTTGCTTCTACCTAACAGTTGCGTGAGATTTCGCGTCTGGGTCTAAGTGAGCAGCCCTATCTGACGGGTCCAACGTGATTGTTAGTGCATGATCGGCCTGTGTTCCATCGGGATGATGGTTTCTGGTGCCGGAGGGCGATAACCCAGTGCACTGTGTGGTCGTTTGGTGTTGTAGTGCTTCCTCCATTCTTCGATGATGATCTGCGCTTCTCTGAGCGAGTAGAAGATTTCCCCGTTCAACAGCTCGTCCCTCATGCGACCGTTGAAGCTTTCACAAAATCCGTTCTC
>NZ_CYPU01000004.1 GCF_001458195.1 Ruegeria atlantica
GCACGGGCAATCGACCGTATCGAGACCCTCGCACGTAAGCCCCTCGATATCTCCTCTCGATCGCAGAGTGTCAGAGCGCGCCGGGATCTGACGCGGGCCGGCGGGCGAATGCCGCCAGTGCGAGCAAGGAGTGGATAGATCGAAGACGACTCGCGATCAAAAAGCCGCCCTATAGAACTCATCGACTCTCCGCGTTGCCATCGATCCCATATCTCTGACTTCTGTTTGTCTGTGAAAAATATGCGACGACGATAGGCCATGGCTTACACTCCATCTTTCCAAAAAGATTAAAGTGTTGCATCGATCAGTTGAAACCGCCGGACACAGCGGTCGGTCGCCGCTGCGCGGCGCTGGGACGTGGCCCAAATATCTGTTCGCGGACAAGGTGACCGTTGGTTCTCTAAACAAAACGGCCATTCTTGGGTTTAGAGTACGCGGTTGCGTAGAGTGGGCAAGATCACTTGTCTTCCCTTCCGGAAGCAAAAAAGTCTCAATTGGCACCTTCATTGGATGCTGAGGAGGCCGCTACCAATCGAATTTCCATCATATCTTTAGGTCCAGGCGCGGCTTCCAAAAAGGGCGGAAGAGTTCAATCTTGGGGCATCGGTTCATCACGACTTTAAGGCCCGCCGCTTCGGCGAGTTGCGCTGCTTTGTCGTCGTACACACCGATTTGACCCCAAAGAACTTTTGCCCCGATTGCGATGGCCTTCTCGGCAAAGCCAAATAACTCTTCCTTCGGGCGGAAAACGTCTACCATATCAACATGTTTGTCGATCTCTTCCAGTGAGTGGTAGACCTTGAGCCCTCTAATTTCCGAAACATTCGGGTTAGGATTCACCGGTAGAATATCATAGCCGATTTCACTCAACTGTCGCAGAACGCCATAGCTGAATTTCGTTTTGTCCGCGCTAGCCCCCACCATTGCAATGGTTTTAACCGACTGCAGGATGTCGGCGAGGTATTTGGGGTCGTAATCGTAGATGCGGTCGATATATGCTTCGGGCATCGGTTAACCTTCCTTCGGCGTCGCAATGTCAGCCTTGAGTTCGTGGGGTTTGAGAGGGTCGAGAAACGGATTGCGGTACAGCTTTTCATGGCTCTCGACCCCGATCTCAAGCGTGATGTCGGATGTCGGACGTGCCACGCAAAGGATCACATAGCCGTTTGCGATTTGCCGATTATTCAGCGCAACCTGTCGGCGTTGATCAATCGCGCCAGTCTTTAGTTTTGCCGCGCAGGTAATGCAGCCGCCATACTTGCACCCAAAAGGCAAGTCGACGCCCTGTTCTCTCAGCGTTTCCAGAAGTGGACGCCGCGCATCCACACAGTATTGCGCGCCATCTCTGTTCGCGATCGTCACGGTATACATAATCATAGCCAGATGTCGCTTGTGCAATCACCGCCCGGATACCGGCTCTCGTGACAGCGCGATGGACCATTCGGTTCCTTGCCAAAGTCCACAATGAAATCCTCGTTGATCTTCATACCACCGTTTTCAGGGTCGCAATCGATCATCACCATAACCCCGCCCTTTTCGCGGATCTCAGGATAGAACTGGTTATCCCAAGTCGAAAACAGCGAGGTCGTGACATAAAGCCTTCGTCCGTCGAGAGAGAGCTGGAACATTTGCGGCCCCCCTGCGACCTCGACCCCGTTAACGATCGGAGCTTTACCCAAAAGGCCCCCCATAAACACTTGGCCGGTCAGCTTGGGATTATGCGGGTCGGTGATGTCATACTGGCGCATATCTCCATGCAGCCAATTGTTCAGGTACAAGTATTTGTCGTCCATCGAGATCAGGATCGCCGACATAACCCCCGGCAACGGGATCGGCCATTCGGGGTGCACCTCGTTTTCCACGTCGATGATCTTTTCCCACCGCCACTTTTTAGCATCGTCTTGCCACCAATGGATCACATTGGTCGAAAGAGCTGCGCCACAGAACCCATGCGTGCTGTCGGGGTCATGGTGGAACTTGACTTCCAGTGGCAACAGCCCGTCTTCACCCAAATAGAAGCTTTCGACCGGTTCGCGCTTTTCGAAATCCCAAAAATGCAGCTCCCGCCCATATTTTAGATGACCCACTTCTTCCAGATCGAAGCCCGGCATGAAGGTATTGGGCGCTGCCCATTCGGAACTGACCATCACGTTGTGGCGAGGTTGGTACCAGAAATCGTAGCCAAACTTGATATCGCCCATCGAGGTTTCCCAGCGACCGACGATGTTGAACTCTTTGTCGAGATGCAGATAGCCTCCAGGAGCTTCACCCTTGGCATTTCCAAGGAAGGAAATGATGATCTCCGAGCCCAAACAATGCACCGTATGCGGGCCCGATAAATCTGCCTTGGCCTTGATCTCGGCCCCGTCGATGACCTTATGCAACCGCGGCGCACGCGGGTCAGTGGCTGTATCAACGATGTGAAGGTTGTTAGAGCGTACGCCTGGCAGGATCAGGTATTTGCGGGACATCGAGCCGTCGTCGTGACAGGACGAACAGGCGTTCCACCCCATGTGGTGAAGCTCGTCCCCAATCCCCGGCATTTCCAGCCTATTGATTACCTGAGAATAGGTCGGGCTGTCAGGGTCGACATCCACTGTAGCAAGGTAATCAGGTTTCTGGATCCCCGTCCCGGTGTAGATGGCGATCGTATAGAGTAGCTTTTCTCGTGGGGCTTTGATGGCTTCTTGCGGACTCTTGAAGCCCGGTCCACAGCATTGTCCATCCATCGTGTGCTCCTCCCTTGATTCCCTAAATTGTATCGTATATCGAAAACTTAGTTATCATAAAGTGAGATAAATGCATCTCGAACGATTAGCGCTGATTTTGGAAATCGTGGGTCAAAAAGGACGTGCTTCCGTAGCAGATATCTGTGCCCACTCCGAAATACCTAAACCGACGGCCTACAGGCTGGTTCAAGACCTTGTTTTGTCCGGCCTACTTGAATCACCAACCCGCGGTGAGTTCGCGATTGGGATTAGGCTAAAGCGTATCACGTTGAGCGATCACTCTGATCCCGCTCTTTTGCAGGTGATTGCGCCTGTCCTCTCTGGCGCCGCGAATGACTATGGCGCTGCGTTTTTCTTGTCTCGGCTACGGGGCCATTGCGTTGAGATTATTCATGTGGAGACACCGCAGACGGGCGTGTCTTTTCTTCATCCAGGTATGGGCAAACGACCAATGCACGCGTGCTCTTGCGCCAAGGCAATTGCCGCCGTGTCGCCTGAGCTGCTGTCTCAGGACCGATTGGATGGACAGCTTAAGCGCTACACAGATCGCACAATTACAAACCCTAAAGATCTGGCCGCGGAACTCGATGTCATTCGAACCAAAGGGTATGCCGAATGTGTGGAAGAACTGGAGCGCGGGATCAGCTCTGTCGCAACAACGCTGACTAAAACAGGAGTTGGTGCGACGCTTTCAATCGGCGCTACGGCGTCTCTTCGGGTGTTTACACCCTCGAAGCGAGAAAAGATCGGCCATACACTTACCGCAATGTCACACGAACTTGCACACGCACTAGGATGGGGTGAAGCAGACGAAGAAAGGATACCCGCTTAGGGTCATGGGAGTCGCAGTGCTTTAGGTTAATGCCATCCAGCAGGACAGGTGTGTTTTGCGACCTTCGCCGCTTTTGGTTCAATAAGGGAGACAAATATGGACGATGCAATGTTTGGTGGGTTCTTCGTGATCAACGTAAAACCTGAGTATCGGCAGTCCTTTTTGGATGCCAGCACCTTCCAAGCGCAAAATGTTGTCAGTGAAGAACCCGAAGTTTTCCAGTTTCATATTATGGTGGATGAGACAAACCCAAATCGTTTCTATTTCTACGAAGTGTTCAGGAATGAAGCCGCGGTCCAGGATCATTGGGAATCTGAAACCTTCAATAACTGGTTCAACACTGTCCGAAAGATGCTGGATGGCGAGATCGAACGTGTTGCTAGGATGCGCTCGCTTTTTCCGACGCCAAAAGGTTTCAAGGCGCAAAAAGCAAGCCTGCTACTATGGTAAAATTGACAGCCGTTTGAGGCCATCGCCGGCGCGAGAAAATTATGGGCTTAGGTGCTTGTCCGCTTTGGGCTCGACGCAGTCATCTGACCTTTTCCGTCGGATGACTCCTTTTCGCAGCGAGCCGTTGTTGGGTGAACTGCAACCTCGCAGGTGATGCAGTCGAAGGACCGACTCATAATGACCAGATCACGCACTATCACGCTCCGTCGAGCCAAGGTCACAACCACCCGATACCACTATATGTTTTTCAATGGCTTAACGGCTCTCTGAGTCGCGTCTTCCTGATGTCTGACCACATACTTTTGGCCATCTGATGCTCAGATTATTCGCTAGAACCGGGACGAAGTTCCTCGTACTGCAGCGAGCAATTGAGGTAGTGATGGCGAAGATCACACAACATCAGTTGGCGGAGCGCTGGCTCCTGTCAAGTGCCCGAATGGTGGGGCGAAGTGATAGAGGTAGAAATTCGGTCAAAGACGGATGCTAAGCGCATAGTCAAACTTTGCCGAGAGGGTGAATTGCAAGAGACGTGGAAGCCGCAATGGTCAACTTATCTCACATACGATGGGCGCATAAGGCTGGCCGACTTTGAACGCGCCCAAGATGTTCTAATGGGGGTAGCCGATCCCGGTCCCGGTCACCCCCGCGTCTATGATCGCGACCGGATACGAGAACTGGCAATGGAAATTGCTGAGGAGTTGCCGAAGCCAATCAACCGAAGGGAAGTGTGTCGGCAATTAGTTGAGCGTTACAACGGCCACCCTAGACTGAAGAACCCTGAAGCGGGTTGGCTTCAAGGGCTTGTCCGCGAACTTTTTCGAGAAAAGTGACCTAGCCAAAAATCGACAGCTATGTTTCCAACCTGCCAGCGTCACACCTGAGAAACAAATCTCAGGAGGTAAAAAAATGCCAAAGTGGCTCAATGATCAACAGGTTTCGGAGCGTTACGGGTGGAGCAAGGCGACAACGTGGCGCAAGGCGAAGCAAGGTCTAATCCCCGGTCCGGTGAAGATCGGCGGTCAAACGCGTTGGAACGCTGACGAACTGGACGCCCACGACGCGACCTTAATCGCTACACGGGACGGGGAGGCGGCGTGACCCATGACCAACACATACGAAGCCCCGCGCGCTGGGCATAGCGCAACGGGGCAGGCTGTGTCTGTGGACAACGGACACCGTGAACTTAGTGCGCAAACCTGCACATGGCAACGGATTGGAGAGGTGCTGGCCCGCATGGGGTTCACTTTCGAGGTGGCGTCATGAATGCCCGTGACCTGACCCTGAGCCTGTCCGGGCACTGGCACGGCAGCTATGGTGTTACACCCTGTCCGGTCTGCCAGCCCGACGCGCGGCGCGATCAGTCTGCATTGACCCTCTCAGATAGCGATGATGGCCGACTGCTAGCCCATTGCAAGAAATCCGCTTGCACCTTCACGGCGATCTTGTCGGCGGCAGGAGTGACGACAGGTGACTATCGCCCGCCTGATCCTGCAACACTGGCCCAGCGAGACGCAGAGCGGCGTAAGGAGGGCCAGAAGCGGGCGGATCAGGCGCGCAGGTGCTGGGAGGAAACTGAACCCATCGAAGGTACCCCTGCTGAGAATTATCTGCGCGGCAGGGGGATCACATGCCCCTTGCCACCTTCGCTCAGGTATCATCCGGGGTGCTGGCATGGACCGACTGCAAAGCGGTTCCCAGCGATGGTTGCGCGGATCGACGGCGGCGACACCTTCGCGATCCACCGGACCTATCTGCACCGCGACAACACTGCCCTGACAGATAGCCGCAAGATGATGCTGGGCCGCGCGCGTGGCGGTGCTGTGCGGCTCTCTGACGGCCATTTCCGCTTGGCCGTGGCAGAGGGCATAGAGACTGCCCTGAGCCTGTCCTGTGGCCTTCTTAAAGGCCCTGCGACTGTCTGGGCGACACTCAGCACAAGTGGAATGCGCGTGCTGACCCTGCCGAAACGAAAGGGCCGGCTGACGATTGCACCTGATGGCGATGAAGCGGGCAGATCGGCAGCACATGCACTGGCCGAGCGGGCTCATGCGTTGGGGTGGAAGGTGGATCTGCTGATCCCGCCCGAAGGTTACGATTGGAATGATGTTGTACAGGAGAATGTGCGCCATGACTGCGCCTGAACCCACACCATTTACGCCAGAGGGACCGCAACCCCTGATCCGCGAAACCGCTGACGCAGCACCTTATCCGGTTCATGCACTGGGGCCGCTGAGAGGTCCGACAGAGGCCATCGCAAAGGTGACGGAAGCGCCACCTGCCATGTGTGCTGCAAGCGTTCTGGCGGCCTCTGCGCTGGCAGTGCAAGGGCTGCATGACGTGGAGACACTGGGCGGGCCGCGTCCTGTGTCCCTTTTTCTGCTGACCGTGGCGGAAAGCGGTGAACGTAAAAGCACCGCTGACAAGCTGGCGATGCAAGGTGTCCGCGCCTTCGAGGCCAAGCTGCGCCCGGAGTATGATGAAGCACTGGAAAGCTATCACCGGGAACATGCCATCTGGGAAAAGCGCAAAGCTGCTATCCTTCGCGGTGCTGGTGAAAATCAGGCCGCAACCCGTGCAGATCTGTGCGACCTTGGACCTGAGCCTGAGCCACCCCTGCATCCGTCCATTGTGACCGGATCAGCAACGGTGGAGGGGATCGTGAAGCATCTGCCAGTACTGCGCGCGTCACTGGGGATCATGACTGATGAAGGTGGTTTGATGCTGGGTGGTCACGGCATGAAGTCTGAGAACAGATTGAACACCCTCGCGACCTTCACGGCCATGTGGGACGGATCGACACTGGACCGATGGCGGGCAGGTGATGGCATTGCCAGCTATGCAGGACGGCGGTTCTCATCGCACCTGATGATCCAGCCCAGCGCGGCAGAGGAATTCCTGGGCGACCCGCTGGCAAACGGTCAGGGGCTTCTTGCAAGGTTCCTGACCTGCCGCCCCGTCAGTCATATCGGGCACCGCCTGAGACTGACGCAGGACGCCGATGCGATGGCAGAGGTGGACCGCTTCGCAAAGCGGATCGAAGGGCTTCTGTCGCACCCTATGGCGTTTGCAGAGGGACGCAGGAATGAACTTGCGCCGCCGGTGCTGACGCTGGCCGAGGATGCACGGGGTGTACTGACTGACTTTTCCCGTGAAATGGAACAGGCCCAAGCCCAGGGTGAGACCTTCGAAGATGTGCGCGCCTTCGCAAGCAAAACGGCGGAACATGCAGCGCGTCTGTCGGCGGTTTTTACGTTAATCTGCGAGGAAACTACGGCAACCGTCACCGGTGAGACGATGGCTGATGCAGTCGAATTGGCGCGGTTCTATGCCAATGAAGCAGCCCGTCTGCAAAACGCTGCGGTGATCCCGCCGCATATCGCTGATGCCGAACTGATGAAACGGTGGCTTCTGACTTCTTGGGCTGAGGAATTTGTGACTGCTGGCCTTGCCGCCCAGCGCGGGCCGAACAGCCTCAGGACGGCAGAGAAATGCAGAAAGGTGTTTGCCCTTCTTGAAAGCCACGGTTGGCTTGTCCGGGCAGATGGCGCGACGGTGGATGGCAAACAGCGTAAAGAAGCATGGCGGGTCGTGCGGTCATGAAGCGGTTTGAGTTTGACCCCTATGAGACCCTTTGGCGTGTCCGGGCGAAGATCGAGGGCCGTAAACGCGAAAACGCAAGTGATACGTTGCTAACCGCTAATCCCGCGAAAGTCGCTAATCAGGAAGGGCACGAAGCGGATGGATTAGCAGGATTAGCGATTAGCAGCACACGGCAGGACAAAATCACCGACGCCGTGGATCACTTCGAAGAGCGCGCCGCGATCCGCGAATATGATGGAGGCCAGAACCGATCCGAAGCCAAGGCGGCAGCATTGATCGAAGCCGCTCGCGCCGCCGGTATCGTAGTGACCGATCTGCGGACAGCTATAGCCGCCAGACGTGAGGGAAAGGCATGGGAAAGGTAGAAAAACCTGCCAATCGCGGGATCGAGGTCAACCGCACCGGCGAAAACGAGATGCACGTAAACGTCCCTGATCCGCAGGTGCTTCTCGATCTGTTCGGCACCGGGGATCAGGGGCTTGCAGGTGCGCTATTGGTGCAAGCCCTAGGTGCCTGCGGCACGAAGCATGAACCACAGGCCCAGCAAGGCCGCGACTTCATGCTGGCGATGATCGAGGACATGGCCCCGCGTGACGCTGTGGAACGGATGCTGGCAGTGCAGATGGCCGCGACGCATGCTAGTCTCATGAGCATATCCAACAAGCTGAACAGTGTGGACAGTCTGCACCAGCATGAAATCTACGAGAGATCATTCAACCGGTTGGCTCGGACGTTTGCGGCGCAGGCCGAAGCCATGCGAAAGCATCGCAACGGTGGACAGTCAAAAGTGATCGTTGAACATGTGACCGTGAACGAAGGCGGGCAGGCTATTGTGGGCCAAGTGCAGAAAAGCTGACATTCGCGGAAATACATCTGTAGGACCGCTTTGAGCCCAGAGCCGAACTCCCAATGACAGTCGCATAGCCCATCGATTTGTGTTAGAATTCGCTCTTCTGCGGCGCGCAAAAATGCCGAGAGGAGCAATCATTTTTTATCGGAGTCGACATTGGTGTCGCGTAAGGAGAATTCGATGGTTTGTAATCCTGTGCCACCGAAAGTTACTCACGTTCCAGATTTCCATGCGGTCGCAACATGTCCTTTCTGCCGGGAGCAACGGATCGTTTCTCACCATGATTTAAAGAGTTCTGGACTCCCGGTTGATGGTGCTGCGGAATGGGTTTGCTCGCTTTGTAGAGGTATCAAAAGAAAATCGGGACAAAGAGACCCGCTTGTGTAGGCGATAGTAAACCATTTACTTGGCACAAGTAACTGCAGTCGCTCTAAGCGCAGAAGGCACAAGCATTCTCATTCGGGAAAGCCGACCATTCGCAATCCGTTTTCAAGCGGAACGTTCAGCCCATCACTGACACCGATTTCATCCCGGCAATAAGAAATGTACTCAGAAATGCGAAATCCTGGGTCTATCTCCAGAACAAGGTTGCGGGCGTTTTCCGCCTCGTTCATCCGGCCCAACTGAGCAAGCGCAATGGCTCGATGGTAATGGAAATTTATGGCGCGTGGATTTAGACTTATGCCCTTGTCCCCGCTTCTGAGAAGAGCTTCGTAGTCCCCTTTGACGATGTTGGCTAGGGACACTGCAATGTAGGTTCGAAAGGCGAATGGGTCGCGCGGGCTGACGCGCAGCGCAACGCGCGCGCGTTCTAAGGCCTGATCGGCCGCTGCTATATAGGAGTAAAGCAGGCTGCTTGATGCCCAAGCCCAGGCAAAACTCGGGCTCTTGTCGATGGCCTGCTCGACCAGATCAAGGCCATAAGCCGGTTTCCGGTCGAGAAAGCCGATTGTATAGCCAGAATAGGCCAGTACTTCGGAGTCATCTGTGTCCTGTTCAAGTGCGCCGCGGGCAAGTTCAAGGCTCTTGATCCTATCATCGCCCGAAGGGCTCTTGCCGAAATAGTGCCAGACCGTGGAAATCCACGCCAGCTTGGCGCGTGCCTTGGCAAATTCCGGCGCTTCAGCCAGGCTCGCCTCGAACCATTCGGTCGCATCTTCTATGCGTCCGAGGTGAAGGGCATGCTGGCCCCTTAGATACATGTCGTAGGCGTTCATGTTTTTTGGCTGTTTCCGCAAGACACGCTTGATTTCTGCGCTCTGGATTTCTGGCGCAATTGAGCTGACGACTTCAGTGGAAACCTCATCCTGCAAATCGAATACGTCTTCTAGTACGCCGTCGTACCGCTTTGCCCAGATATGAGCGCCTGTCTCGGCGTCGATAAGTTCGGCTGATATCCTGAGGCGGTTGCTGCTGCGGCGGATGCTGCCCTCTAGTATGTAGCGAACACCTAGCTCGCTCCCAATCCGGCGCACGTCAACGGACAACCCTTTGTAGGAATAAGACGAATTGCGCGCTATGACAAAAACCCATGGCACGTGGGACAGGGCAACGGTGATGTCTTCTGTTACCCCGTCGGCGAAATACTCGTCCTTGTCTTCATCCGAAATGTTATCGAACGGAAGCACAGCAATTGAAGGCTTGTCAGGCAGGCTAATTCCGACAACCAAAGGCGTCAAAGTCTGTGGACCAATGCAATATACATGAACCGGATCGGCTATGTTCTTCAGCTCAACAAGACCCTTGCTCTCAAAAACTATATCTAACTTTCCCGCAACGTCATCCCGAACGCGGGCCGAGACAGCGATTCCGCCAGGCGCGGACACAGATTCAAGACGGGCGGCGATGTTGACACCGTCACCCAGGAGATCCTGGCCATCAGCAATAATATCTCCGCAATGAACGCCCATTCGAAACTCAATAGGTTTGGCAATTTTTCCCTGCGCGTTGCGTTCGCACATTTTCTTTTGCATCGCATCGGCGCATGACACAGCGTTGACCACCGAAGAAAACTCCACCAGGAATCCATCCCCCGTAGACTTGAAGATGCGCCCGGAATGCAAGGCTATGAGAAGTTCAAGAACCGACATATGGGATTTGAACGCACGGATCGCCCGCTCCTCATCCCTGCCGACGAGAGCGCTGAAGCCTACGACGTCGGCTACCAAAATTGCTGCCAGACGTCGTTCAAATTTTTTTTCATTAGCCATCGACTTAGGAGTTCGCTGGACTTTATTACGATTTCAGTGTGGCTAGGTGGATCACAAGACGCAATGGCTAAGAACGATAAACAACTCCGTTACCTCGCAAAGTTTTGGTAGCTGAAATGAATGACGGTTTAGTCCGGCGGACTCAACGGATCGCCGCAACACTTCACTTTGGAAGCAAGGATGGAGTGTTGGTATGGCTTATCGTCGTCGGATTTATTTTACGGAGAAACAGAAGGCAGAGATTTGGGATCGCTGGCAGCGCGGAGAGTCGATGAGCTCGATCGGTCGGTTGTTTGATCGAGGCTCGTCGTCGATCTATCCCCTGCTTGCGAGAACGGGTGGTATACGGCCACCAGAGCGGCGGCGATCACGGTGGGCGTTGACAACGGCAGAGCGCGAAGAAATCTCACGCGGGCTTGGAGCCGAGTTGTCCGTTCGTACAATTGCGCGTCAGCTGCGCCGATCTCCATCGACGATCAGCCGGGAGGTGCGGCGCAACGGGGGGCGTCAGCATTACCGGGCCACCCAGTCCGATCAGGCAGCCTGGGAGCGTGCACGGCGTCCGAAGCCCTGCAAGCTGCCGGAGAGGCCGGCGCTCTGTCACACAATAGCTCAGAAGCTCGAACGCAAGTGGTCGCCGCAGCAAATCGCGGGTTGGCTGAAGCGCGAGCATCCCGACGACGAGGGCGAGCGTGTGTCTCACGAAACGATCTACAGAAGCCTGTTTATCCAG
>NZ_CYPU01000005.1 GCF_001458195.1 Ruegeria atlantica
GGATTTTGTGAAAGCTTCAACGGTCGCATGAGGGACGAGCTGTTGAACGGGGAAATCTTCTACTCGCTCAGAGAAGCGCAGATCATCATCGAAGAATGGAGGAAGCACTACAACACCAAACGACCACACAGTGCACTGGGTTATCGCTCTCCGGCACCAGAAACCATCATCCCGATGGAACACAGGCCGATCATGCACTAACAATCACGTTGGACCCGTCAGATAGGGCTGCTCAACATGATCTGCGGTATGCCCTCAAACCGAATAATGACGTCGTTTTCTGATCGGATGCTCCGAATAAGCTCTGCCCAGTTTGGAGCGGGCGTCGACATAAACTTGTTCGACATCCGAATTCCCGAATTGTTCGCGGCCAGGTCGGTAAAGTCGAATCCACCAGACTTAATGGTGTCATAGAGCTCCTTGAATTCCCCTACCGATACGGCAAATCCACGGTTGCTGGCTGCTTGGAGAGCAGCAGCAGTTGTAAAATGTCGGCGACTGTCGATGCGACCGTTTAGGGTCAGATCATCGCAATCAGATTCCCAGTCTCTATCCTCGGCAAACTCACTTCCGACCATACCACCGACAATTAATGTAAAATCCTTCGCGCCACAAATCAGTGTAAGGGCGAAGATCGCCGATGTGTAAGCGTTCGCCACACCCTCGGACTGGCTTCCGTCGTGAGCGGCCTCTAGTGTATACACTAGGTAGGGAAGGTAACTCCCGCTAACTGGGAGATCGCCGCGCTCCATTGTTTCGCGAATTTTTAAGTAGTACCGGTCAATATCGCTGGAGTCGGGCATATCCGAACCTCGCTAGGTGCCGAATACTCCCCGCATCAATCCGTTGCCACCCATTTCGTCCATCGTCAGACGGAAGGCCACATCGCTATCTTGAATATGCATGCTATCGGCGATATTCAGCACGGTATCGCCAAACCCCTCACCCACAATCACGTTGCCACCCATGCGCGCGACGCCAAGCGCGAAATTTGGCGGAACAGTAACCGTCCCGAGTTGAACACTGGAAAGCGCGAAGTCCCCTTCGAATTCGGGTGCAGCTGCGCGCACGTTTATCCACTTCTTAGTGTATGGAACTGGGATTGAAGCGACTCCGTAGACGACCTTTTCGTTAACGTTCAGTTCGCCCCGAAACACAGGAATGAAGCGCGCTCCTAACTTTAAGACGCTATTCAGTTGCTCCTCATTCGTAGTGAATGATACCGGCGTCGATGAATTTGGTTGAATGGCGGACCTAAGGCCCCGAACGAATTCACGTGCGTCCGTCACATCTTTTGGTGAGGGGGGTGCTGCAGCTTCGACTAGCGGAGCGTCCTCTAAGACGAATATGAAGAATAGAACGAACACCACCAACAGAGCGGCAGATGAATAGATCAGTAACTTCTTCAGCCCATGCAACATGCTCCACCCATTCAACAAAAGATGCTCACAGAGTATGCAGGATTGCCATGGAGAAAGCACCAGAAATCGGAAAGCGGGCCCGTGTGGCGAATTTGGCAAGAACTACGGAGGAGGCGTCGGATAGTTCCGGGCTAACCCTCCCTATTGCTAAATTGAACTGTCTGCATTGTTTGCCGTAACGCGCGATGATGGCTTTGTCCGCAAAGTGGTCGTTCATACCGAGTGCAGCGAATGACCGAGTTGAGCCCACAGCGGACCTTAGTGTTCAGTTGTTTGTGCGCCGCATGGTGGAGCGTTTTTACCTCAAGCCAAATGTTCTAAAGCAAAGATTTCTACGGCTTCTTCAAACCCACGCAGGGATTGCGAACCAAGTGTAAGAGGCGTTTCAGTTACAAGCTTTTCAAATTCACTCGTTGCAAGCAAAGGGGCATCAAGCGACCGAGTTAGGTTTTCCAATCTGCTGACCAAAGCAACGGACGTACCTGTCACCGTGAAGTCCAATCGTTTTTCGGTTCCCACGTTGCCATAGATCGCTGAGCCCATGTGTAAGCCAATTCCAAAATCAGTTTGGTCTTCAGGCGCAATTTCTGCGCGCCTTTGAAACGCTTCTCGAGCAGCTGACAGGGCTGCCTCACACATGTCTTCCGGCAAGCGTCGGTGACCGTCAAACGGGAAAATCGCCAGCAAGCCATCACCTACAAATTTCAACACTTCTCCGCCGTGGTCGTGAACCGCTCCGGCGACGCATTCAAAGTAACGGTTGACGGCAGCAACATAGTCTTCCGGCGACAGGCGTTGGCTCAGAGCCGTTGAACCGTGCATGTCGCTGAATAGAAGGGCACAATCGATTTCCTGAACATCGCCACGAGATATCTGACCGCTCAAGACTGATTGACCGGAAATCCTGCCCAGATAGGCTTCCATCAATTCTGCGGCCAAAAACTGCTCAGTATAAACACGAACCGTGCCAAAAAGAGGTATGGACAGACGCGCGAGACCATCGATTTCTCGTTTCGTGAAGCCAGAGCGCCTCTTTGTTGCAAAAGATACAGAAGCACCAAGCACCCACTCCGATCCATTTTCGAACGATACGGTGCGTGTGCCAAACGGAACGGACAACACGAGGTAGTCGGTGAAGCCTGATGCGGCCAGTTTTTGGTATATCGGGTACTTATCCCGGATTGATGGGTTCGTCAGGTTGGCACGCAGAAGCGGCACCATTTCCAATTCGCCAACAAGGCCATCGGCAAGGTCCCAGATTTCTCGGTGAAAAAACCTGCTCGCCACTTGGTCTGACAGTTTAGTGTTTTCGCCAAAGGGTGCACTGTCAAAAAGCTCGTCCGTGATGGAACTGCGAGGCATGACAGTCCATTCAATACGGTCGGTTGATACATCCCAAGTAGCATCGACCAAACCAATGACGGGGTGCATCATGAGGCGACCCAGAGAGACACGGGCAACTGGCACGCCGCCGTCGATCAGCCTGTGGCTCAGATGCTCGACCAGACCACCTACCTCGCCTTCAAAGAATGCTAATTTCTGCAACCAATCTGAAATTCGGTCGAAAACATCCGGCATAAAGTTCTCCTCAAAGAGCACTTTGGAGCAGCCCATCGCCTATGTCATTCAATTTATCGAAGCAAATTGTACGCATTAAAGGGGCGAAACAATTGTCCACTTTGTCCGCAAGGTGGACGTTCAAGCAAGGTGCCGCGAACGGCTGCTACGAGCCCAAAGTCACCGGGTACTGCAGTCCGCGCTAACGACGGCAACGCGCGGAAAGCCGACTTTGCAAAGTTCGGTGCGCGGCCCGTCAAACCTGCCATTCGCTGCGTAAGAAAAATTACCGACGGACAAAAGCATCAAGCAGCGACGAAGCAGACCTGAATCCCCCTTAAGGATGTCGACGTTTCTTTGCGACACGCCCCGGCCAACCGCCAAGAAACACAAAAACACCGACCAGAATGGCGGCGATGAAAACCAGAACGCCGAGCGCGACATAGTCCAAGGCAGTCAATTGATTCTCCACTTCAATACAGTTTGCGCGATGAGTTGCTCCATAAAGCCGTTTCTGATGTGTGCTCTCAGCATTTCGCCACCGCGAAGCAGGGCGTTGTTGCTGCGCCGGGATACTCAGCCATTCGATCCCGAATGCCTTCAAGCATTAGGTTGACCATTTCGACCTCGTCGCCGCGTACGGAAATTAGCATTACATGATCTTCTGACAGTCCTTTTTTAGGAAACTGCTCACCAGAGGTGGTCGCAAGCTGGATGTAATCGCGCCCGAACCGCATTCGATACTCGTAAAAATGCTCGTGACCGTTGAACACTGTGTACGGCATGTCGGACAGTGCTTCTTCGATACGGTGAAACTCGGTTTCTTCCGCTTCCCAAGCGGGTTTGTGCGTTATCACAAAGGTATGTCGCGCATCTTGGTTCGAGGCGACAACATCGACAAAGTAGTCACCTTGCTCTTTACTAATCGCCCCAGTGACCCGCTCCAAGCTGTTCGCGTAGGGGGTTTCAGCGAAGGCTTCCGGGCCATCGGTCTTGTAGATTTCTACGGCCTTAGCGCGTTGTGCCGCAAGCGTTTCTCTGCGCTCCGCACTCATATCCTCGGTGTCGAGAACGAGAAACAACACATCTTTTATGCGGAAATGGAAATAGGGCTGGCCGTAACGTTCTGCCCAAACGGCACGTTCCGCCTTGCTCGACAGATCATGATTGCCACCGACGAAGACATAGGGCGCACCGATCAATGCCGCTCGCGCATCGAAACTCTCCCACTCTGCTATCAAGGCATCCCGGTCACCACCGCCTTCGATTAAGTCACCGACACTAATCACGAACTCTGGACGCAGGAGCGCCATCTGCCGAGCTGCCAATTCAAAGATGCCAGGACGTTCGCCGCCGGTGAGGTCCGAGTGCAGGATAAAGGTCAGGTCACTGGTGTCGCCGGACGTAAGTGGTTCAGACCAAGGAACTGCGTCACCTGAAATGTCATGCGAAAAAGTCTGAGCTTCTGTAGCGCAGGCGAGCGCCATTAAGGCGGTCGCCACACTAGCCATCTTACCGATCATACTCATCAACGCAGATCGTTTTGATAAATCACACCGTCCTTCGTCACTAGATCAATTTCAAGCAGTCCATCAATCATGTCACATCTCCTCCCCAATACTCTACAGGCTTCAAAAGACTATCCGCGTACGTACCCCGAACAACGTAATGTTACCCTGAGTGGTGTTCAGAAGCGGGTCGGAAATGAATTGTATCGATGGCGTGATCTGCAGTCCGGGCGAAATTGAAAACCGGTAGAAAGCTTCGAGCGTGAATTGATCGCCGTCTACGCCTCTGGCCTCGGCCCAGTTCAGGCCCAGCCCGGCCAGATCAGTATTGCGACCGTAGTACCCAAGACCGGCAGAAACCGACCGGTCATAAAGCGCTGCGGTCCCCTTTGAGGCGCCTGCCCGAAAGAATGGCATCCATTTATTGCCAACAAACCATGCCGCTGAAAATGCAGCCCCATAGTCTTCAGGGCGGCTGCCATCGTCGGCTGCATCCGCATGCCAAAGGGTCAGGTGGATATTGTCGAAGTAAATGCGATCAAAGCCGGTGGTGTAACCAAGCTCGAGTGACTTGAAGAGATTGCCATCGCTAAACACATCAAAGTTTGGATCAGACGGGTCGGCGTTTGCGTCTGAGACGCTCGCAACAGCGTAGAAGTTTTCGCTCAACTTTATCCCACCGGCAATGCCAAGACCTTGGTTGGGCGTGTTAATTGTCGGATTGGTACTAAAAGACAGGTTTTGGAAACCACTGTAGGGGCTTACCAACCCATAGGTATCCAAAAAGTCCGTTACATCAATCTGCCCGACTTGCAGCGTCCACGCGCCGTTCTCGGCCCTTTGCGTCCAGAACAGGTTGGTCAGCAGCAAACCATTATCGTTGAAGGCTGTCCCAGTGATCGAAAGTGCTCCGCCATCCAGCCCAAGAAACTGTGGGGCAACATCGGTGTAACTGTGCCGGTCTTCGATCTTGAATGTCAAAGAGCCGCGTTCAGTTGCCTGCCAACTACCGTAAAAACGCGCAATTCCGCTTGCCGCTTCGCCGGTTCCCAGATCAGCATTCGTGGATTGGCCCAATGCCAAGTAGTCAATATTGAAGCGAAATCCTTCCTCGGCCAGTCGGTCTTTCCGCTGAAACCAACCCGGAGCGATATTGCGTGGAAAATCGGAACGGTATTGCGGATCGGTTAGCCCGTCTCCGGGCTTTAGATCGGCTCCAACCGAAGATGGCCCAGATAGTCCCTGAGCCGACGCTGCGCCAGCGAAGGCAATGCTCAATGCGGCAACCAGAAGTCTTATCATTCAGACGCCTTTGCCCCACCGGTCTTGCGATTGCCCGCCGCGCGGATGCGATCAGCAACCGATTCCGCCCAATCATTCGTTGTTGACGTGCCAGTCATCAGGTCTTGCATCGTTTCAGTCTGCGAGACCTCCAATACATAGCTGGAGCTCATTGGCACATTGCCGTCTACGACGCGGAAAGTGTGATTTGTTTCTTCAATCGATAGTTTGCCAGTCAGCCGCACAGGTTCATGCATAGTGCTGGGGCTCCAATCGCCGCCTACGCGCGCCCGGATCATCTGATTAGCATTTGGCGGTGGGGTATGGCTGCACATGCCGCGTTCGGGAACGAGGTAGACAACAGTGGTTCCATCCGCTTCGAGTGGCGCTGGAATAGCGTAACCCGCTAACGTAACAGTTTGTCCATCCAGGTTCGGATTGGCCGCTGTTGCTGCTTTCTTGCGCCGGTCGGCTACGATCCATCGTTGATCGATCAGCCAATCTGCATCAATCCCGTCTTCGGCCAGTTCTTCAAGTGCCGTATTGATTTTTGCGGCACTGTCAGCCATCCGAGCCTCGTTGAGGGTGGGATCGTTAAGCAGCTCTCTGTTTCGGACGATCGTTCGCAAGGATTCGATCTGTTGATAGCTCAAATCCTCAAAAGGATCCTCATAGGTTTGCACTGACGGATCGACAAGATCGCTCCAGTCCACTGAACGATCTTCGGCTGAAAACGCCAGGGGCGCGGACAACACCAAAGCTGTGGCCACTCGACCAGCTAAAGACATCATGCTCATTTTTAAGTTCGTTTTCTCCAATATTGAATGCAGGACGGCCGAGGTAAACAAACCGCCCTGCATACCACTTGGGTTACTGGTACTGCGTTATCGATGCCCTCGTCGATCCAGGGCGATACATAATGCTATCCGTGTCCACCAAAGTGTTTTTGTATGCCCGCCCGTCTTTCATGATGAGCTGAAGCTTGCTCTCGTCCAATATCATGTCGATATTTTCGACGGGGTTTCCGTCCCAGATCAGAATATCCGCATAGCTGTCAGGTGCGATCGTTCCGATAGCATATGTTGGATAAGGGTCGAGCGGCCCAGACCATTTCAGAACTTTTCCCGCGTTGCCGGTATGCATCTTCCAGACATGGGCCGATGGATATCCCGCCTCGTTGACCTTGCAAGTGATATCTTCCTTGGCAATTTCGCTAAGACCTGGGCCAAACATATCAGCGCCTCCAGTCATGAATACGTCGTTCTCCAACATCATTTTGGCCGCATTGCGCGCGCCCTCGCCTACAGCAACCCCTTTGAGTTTCTGCTCATGCGTGAAGAAGTCCGGCATTGTTTCATAGGAACCAAATGAATTGATCGACATGTAACACTGGAAGGACCAAACGACCTCTTCCCCCTTAGCCGCCATCTGCTTGACGATATCCTCAGAGACTAGGAAACCATGTTCAAAGCTGCGAACACCTGCATCCAGCGCCCTCTGGTAAGATGTGTCGTGATAAGCATGAACGGCAACATATGTCCCGTAGTTCTCTGCAATCTCCACAGCCGCCTCGACTTCTTCCCGAGTCGCCGCAGAAATCTCCAGAGGATCGAAACGGCTGGCCACACCGCCACCTGCCATTAGCTTAGTGAAGTGCGCTCCATTGCGATAGTTGCGGCGAGAAGCCTTAATCACGTCATCACGGCTGTCTACTTTGAAGGAATTTTGAACGATCTCGCCGTAATCCGAAGCTGTCAGGTCGTTGCGATCACCCCAATCCCCGTGACCACCTGTGTGGCTGAGGACGCCTCCAGAAGTATAAACGCGCGGTCCTATGAGCAGTCCACGTTGCACAGCCCTCGCCACCCCACGCGAATTACCAGCAATGTCGCGGATGGTCGTAATGCCCTTCATCAGATAATTCTCGCGGATGGCTTGAGCAGCCATTGCGCCGCCGCCACCAAAATCCCATTCGTCCTGATAAGAATTTGTTCCCTCTGGTGTTTCGAACATGATGTGCGTGTGCATGTCGACTAAGCCGGGTGTCATTGTTTTACCGGTGCCATCAACTTCAAACGCACCGTCAATCTCAATTGGATCAGTCGACACTTGCGTAATCACGTTGCCCTCGACCAGAACATTGGCGTTCATGATTAGGTCAGGATTAAACCCGTCGAACACATTAATATTGGTGAACAGGATTGGCGGTGCTTCTTGATCCTGAGCTTGTGCGGACGTCGAAAAGGAAAGAACTGCCGCGACAATTGCCGTTGAGCAGAGCGACATACGTAGACCGGACATAAGTACTCCCTTCATATTCAGGTTTTGATTACTATAGTCCGAAAAGCTTTGAATCGGTTGCCTGTTTCGAATTATCTTGTTCGAATGTGGCCAAAAAAGTGGCCACTGAGTAATTCCAGTTCAGACAAGGGGGACGAGCTTGCCCTTCAACTCTACCTCTCCAGAACATAGCGAAGGCTTCATTCGCCTCTCTTTAGTGACTCCATTTCTGCAGTATCTCACCGACCGAGGGATCAGCCCAAAACTTGCGCTGGATCAGGTCGGCTTGAAAGCCGAACTATTGTCTGACCCATCCGTGTTCGTTCACTCAGAGTTGGTCTACGGTTTGTTGAATGCCTTCTCAGAAGTGTCAGGGGATCAATACCTTGGACTGAATGTCGGAGAGACCTTTGACCTGCAAGAGTGGCCTCCGTTTGCTCAAGCCTTGCAATCTACAAAAACACTGTTCGAGTTTTTTACCCGCTTTGTTGGGCTTGTACCGCAGGAGTCCAGTTCTGTTTGGCACAGCCTTGCTATTGAAGCAGACAAAGCGACGTATCGTATCGAAAGGCAACAGGAACCAACTGTCCCACCTGTTCAGGTGACCGGTTTTGCCGCCGCAATCTATCTACGCCTATTGCAGACAGTCGTTGGAGGTGCCTGGGATTCTTCCCTTGTGCGATTGGAAAGCAGATACATAAACAGTCTACCTTTCGGCTACAAAAGGATCGAAGTTGGCCTTGGATCCGATCCCGGTATGCAAATTAGTTTTCCTTTAGAATGGTTGTTTTTACACCATGCCTCTGAGGACTTTGCCAAGCCCATAGCCTCGCCTCGACAAGATGAAGAGCTAACTTTTTACTTACAGTCACAAGATTGGCCCAAGGACAGCTAAGGCATTGTTCCACAATCGCGTGGTAGCAGGCCAAGCGTTCACTTGCTCTATTGTGACCTCGTCACTGTCAGCCACATATTCCGTTTGCCGCGCGAACATTTCGGCGGTGAGATCTTGGTCGTGGAACAAAATGTTGTTTTCGTAGTTCAGATCGAAGCTGCGACGATCCATGTTGGCCGACCCGATCAACGTAATGTCTTCGTCGATGGTCATTGACTTAGTGTGCAGCAGGCCGGGCCGATACTCGTAAACCCGAACGCCAGCTTTAAGGAGTTGGGAATAGTAGCTCTTTGCTGTTGCACCCACCGCGAAGTCATCATTTTTCTTTGGCAGAATAAGCGACGTATCTACTCCACGTTGCGAGGCTGCGACGATTGCGCCTTGAACCATTCCGTTGGGTACATAGTAGGGCGTGGTAATGACTAACCGTTCTCGTGCGGCATACATGCAGGACACGAACATTTCGGGCATCGCAAAGGCTCGAACAGTTGGACCCGAAGCAACAACTTGAGCCGTGAAACCATCGCCGATTGGATTGAGTGGTTCAGCTAGAACTGATGAGATGTCGTCGTCGACATTCGCCATCCAATCGGCCGCAAAAAGGTGCTGATTTTGACGCACGACAGAACCTTCAAAACGCATAACGGCATCAACCCATGGGGCGTACTTCGCTTTCGGTAAAAATTCAGGATCTGCGCAGTTCTGACTTCCGCAATAGGTGACTTTATTGTCGATCACGAGGATTTTGCGGTGGTTCCGCAGATCTATCCGACCTCCAAGTATTCGAAGAAGTGGGTTTCCTATTGGGAGAGCACGACCCACTTTGACGCCCGCCGCTTGCATGTCTTTCCAAGCCTGACTTTTGACCATGTCCCGAGAACCTAGGTCATCGACCATCGCCCGGACTGTCACGCCACGCCCTGCAGCGCGTTTCATGGCCTCGACCATTTTCATACCGTTGTGGTCGGTCAACCAGATGTAGAACAAAAGGTGGATATGGTGCTCAGCAGCATCGACATCGGCCACCATCCGATTGATTGCAGCATCAGAATCCGCCATCAGCTGGGCTTTATTGCCCCCGACTGGAAGATAGCCGGTTATGGACTGTCCAACTTCAAAAAGGGATTTGGCTCGTGAATCTGTCTTGGCGGCCCTCCATCCCTCAAGTGTCTCAGGACGGGTGAGACCCCTGGTCACCTTCCGCACACGGTCAGTTCGTTTAACGCCGATGTTTGTTTCACCCAACAAGAGATAAGCTAGAACGCCGACCCCCGGCAGAGCAAAGAGTACCGCGAGCCAAGCAACGCGGGACTCCGGTGTACGGTTGGGCCGTAAGAGGATACGAACTGCGCAGGCTGCAATTGCTAAATAGCTCGCGGCAATCCAAATCATGAGGTTCTTTCCTTCTTTGTGATGATTGGAGCGGGTGCTGCGAACCAGCAATTCAATATCCGATACCAGCAGACGTCCGGACCATGCGGCGAGGTGCGTTCAATCGGGTGGCAACACATGAAAATACATCCTTAGTCCAGCGTATCGTCTACTATCGTGCGACCCGCTAACAAATCTTACTGCTTTTAGGAGGACACAGATGGTCTCGTTTTGGCTCAATTTCTTGCGTTTAATAAAAGGCATCATTCGTTCTTGGGATGATCACACTTTCAGGGCGGCTCTCTTTTTAGCAGCACTTTTGCTGGCTTCAGGGACAATCTTCTATTCTCAAGTTGAGGGCTGGACCTTGATCGACTCGCTTTACTTTTCTGCAACTACGATTTCTACAGTTGGGTTAGGCGATCTCACTCCTCAGACGGACTTTGGCAAGCTCTTCACTGTGATCTATATGTTTGTTGGGATCGGTGTGTTTGTAGCAGTATTTTCTCGTTTCACGAAAGCGCTGTTGAACATCGAACACGTCGAACAACTTAAGTGACGCTTTGCGCTCGAGGCTATAGTCCACTGCGGGGAAGCGTCATTGATCAATTCAAGCTCAGCTTTGGGCTCGAAGCAGTCATTCACTCAATCGCGGCGAATGTCTGCTCTGCGGACGGAGCCGCCTGATGCCGGTGCAGCGAACTCCGTGCCCGCGCGTCCACGAATTCGGTGAACCACTTGCGGCGTTGCAGCGAGATTTCCCAAAAGCGGTCATTGAACTCTGTCAAACTGGCTCAAACCGGAACCGGTCGTTCGCTGTGCCAACCTCATATGTCTCACATGCCGGACAAACCAGCCGAACGACAATCGACGTGTTCCGAGCGTGATCGATCTTTCAAATAATGAAAGCGAATGACCGCTCTTGAACTAAGGCGGCCAACTTCCCTTCGAGCGCGGAGGAAGCACCGGCATTTGTTATGCACCCGTGACCATGCTTCAGCAGATTATGCTTCAACTGGTAGAAATGGCTGCCCGAGAAGACGACCAGAGCAAAACAAGAGGCTCTAGCCGGGCGTGTACCAGATCGGTGACGTGTAGGCTCGTTCCTGCGTCTCAGATGGAGCTTCGTCGGGCAGCGTCGCGCCCATTCTGAAGGCGTCGTAAACGGTCCAGCGAGGGGTTGGAACTTCAATAACCCGAGCATAGTAAAAGGCCGATTGAGAGGGATCAAAATCAGGGTCTGTCCAAACTGTGCCCATCTCCGCCTGACCAATCGAGTTCGTCCATGTAGCGCGCTCCACATCCACTGTAGAACCGATGGGCGGCAATTTACCGTCGGCGTCGGGCTCTCGATCACCGGCCCAGACAACGTCGTACACTTGTTCGTGTGTCTCCCCGTCGGCATCTAACCAGCCTTTAACAATCTGAATACGGTCTAGATTTCCGCCAATCGGATCCTTCAGCGCATAGACCATGAAGGTTGGCGTTTCCGAGCCTTCGGATGACGGCGGAAGATCCCCGCCCATCGGAGTGCCCTTTGCATAGCCTGCTGTTGCTGGGGTCCGCGAGGTCAAGTCATCCATCGTGTAATTCCAGCCGCCGAAGAAACGTACCCCGATCCGCGACCCCGTCGTCGCGTAGACCTCCTTGCGCTCCATCGCGTCAAAAATCGCTTCTCGCGTGTTCTCAGTCGCCCAGACTGCCGCGAGCCCGGATGCGACCATTTCCCAGCCAAGGAGCGCCACATCTCCGAACTGACCCACCACGTGTTCAGGTCTTTGTGGGTTCGGCTCGGCACCAGAGTGCTTGCCAAAGAAGTTATCCTCTTGTGCGGTGGCGAGCGATGTATGGCTGTCCGTCGATCCGACCATCCCGAACTTGTATGGGTTGGTGCCGAGCGACGTTTCTAGCAGCAACCCGGTTTTCAGCGCCTCGCGTGCGTACTCGCCGGCGAGCATGTCATCGGTCTTCAATTCTGACAAGTTCAGGTTGCCCTTATCCCAGTTTTCGTAATCGGCGAACTCGTCGTTCGGACTGAGGAAGGGATGGGTCTCACCATCCCCTTTAATTTGCGTGACTTCGTAGACGGGTTCCCACATTGCACGGGTCTGCGCATACTCGGCATCCAATTCCCGGCCATCATACTGCGCGGTCTCGGGGAACATTATGCCGTTTGACAGGTTGCCGTTATGTGCAATGGCAAGCACGTCTCCGCGTGTTACATCCTCGTAATTCGCCATCCATTTCCACAAGTCGCGCGGATTGATAGAGCCAAGGGGAGCCTCCGTAGTGAACGGATCCATCATGCCAGCCTTTTCGCCTCCGTCGCGGTAGATCACCACGCGGTGCATGTTTCCACCCTGGATCAGCGAGGTCCACTCGTAGCCGATGAAACTGGTGAAAAGACCTGGCTCGTAGGCTTCTTCTGCGGCCTCGATCTGACGCTGCCAGACAGAGCGGAAAGGCTTCGAGCCGGCCTCGACGGCAAGAACAGGAGAGATCACCTCGCCGCGTGAATACGCATCGATAAGTTCCAGTGCTGCGGCGACGCCTTCATCTCCTCCATTCGCCACCATAGTTGCAATCCGATTGCCTTCGGGATCCGACATAATGGACGGATCCTGCGCGTAGATCATGTCGAAAAGGCCCATGTTGTCGGAATGATCCGCGATAACCAGCCAATCGAGCGGCCGGGAGAGCCGTGCCATGAAGCCTGTCGTAGCCTGCACTTCCTGCCCCTTGGCAAAACGGTACGCAGCGCGCGCGTCCAGTCGGTTGCCAAATGCACCCGCGTCAAAGGATGTGGACGTATGCAAGTGCGTATCTCCCCAGAGCGGCCTGTCTGGAATGCCGCGTTGGGCATACGGGGAATACGACTTTCCGGGGAAAGCCTTGCTGAGGCTGGACCCCTCCGGAGTAGGCTCGAACGCCAGTGTTCCCGTACCACTGACGCAAAGTGATGCCACTATTGAAATAAGTAATCTCATGGTGCCCCCCACAAATTCGTTCTAGTCCAGCCTACCACAGTACGACCACAAAAGGCGGAGTAAGTGGTAGAATTATTTTTGCCACAAGTTCGAACTTTGCGCTCAAAGCGGACACTTACGCTTTAACACGCAAGTGTTGGACCCTAATCTGGCGCGGAGAGATATACTAACATCGTCTCTTCCGGAATGGGCTCAGGGCTGCCATTCGCAGCACCTTCAACTTGTGGCCGGTCTTGGGAGACGAACGGCGGGTCTCGCCGTTCGCCAGTTTCTTAGATTTCGATTGTCTCGGCGATGCTCAGCGCATCTTCGAGCTCTACGCCGAGGTAACGGACCGTGCTGTCAACTTTGACGTGACCCAATAGAAGCTGAACCGCACGCAGGTTCCCTGTCTTGCGGTAAATCTGCGCCGCCTTGGTGCGTCGCAATGAATGCGTGCCGTAGCCGCTTGGCTCGAGACCGATCGCGGACACCCAGTCGCGGACCATTCGTGCATATTGACGGGTCGACAGATGCGGCCAGTCTAGAAGCCGACTTGGAAAGAGGGAGGCACAACCGAGCATCTCGCGACTACTGACCCAATTCCATGTGGATTCACGCGTGTTTTCAGAGACCTCAAATTGCACCGGTCGGTTGGTCTTACTTTGGACTATGGTGACGCGGTCGCGAACCCTGTCTCCAACAACGAGATTAGTAACCTTCAAGCAGACAAGATCACATCCGCGCAGCTTGCTGTCGATCGCAAGATTGAACAATGCCAGATCCCGAAGATTGCCCACAAGTTCGAGCCGGGCGCGAATGGCCCAGACCTGTTTCGGAACCAATGGACGTTTCTGGCCTACAAGCCTGCCTTTGTTCCAACGCCGGCGCTTCGGTTTCACAGCGAGGAGTTAGATTTTGGACATGAGTTTTCCTCAATCCGTCCTTCCCACTCCTGGCGTCGACACTGTGTTGACTAGGTCAGCCTATCGGAAAAACGAATGTCCGGTTTCGGGGCACGGTAGGGTTTGACGATGCTGTGCCGCCGCAAGTCGGCATTGAGCTCATTTTGACAGATTCTGCACCAACACCAATGTCCGCTCTTTGGGCGCGACGAAAAACGGGACAGAACCAAACCGAGTTTCCGCAAGGGTTTGTGGCATGAAGTTATTCAATGCCTTTGGTTGCATCGCCGTCGATGGCAAAGACGATCATTATTTGGCCCGCAGTCCGACAGGCACGACATCTTGGTCGCCAAACGAATTTGGTTAGAACCACGTGCTGGCTTTCAAGTGTCGAACTCGCAATAATGATCGGGTGTCGTGCCAAGCACCGCATGTTTCAGAATGAGCGAAAACCAAGTTGGGAGAACGGATGCGACGGCTATCAATACTTGCGGGCTTGATCATCGCCTTTAGCACTTCAGCAGCTGCGGCGGATGCATGTAAAAAGATAACTGTCGGTGCAAGTCTGAAAAAGCACCAACTGCACTGCGATCTGACACGGGGCCTAACGGCCGCGGATGTGTCCTTTCTTTCCAGCAAGCTGGACACCGAATACCGGATCGGAATGAACGAAGTCAGCGAGGAAGCCACCGATGCGGCTTTCTATCTGGGGACAGCGCTGATCCTTGGACAGGGAACCGATACGGACGAAATAGCGGGCGCAAAACTCTTGGCCGAGGTCGCAGCCAAGAAGCAGTCATTTGACGCCTATGATCGGCCCGGCATGGCGTTTTTCAGCGCACTCGGGTTCAGCAACAGCATCCGGACAGACCTGTTTCGCGCCGTTCTTCTTGGCAACGGACCTGGCGCAGACGCGCAGTCCGCCGCTCTTCTTGATAAGCACATAGACCAGGTTGGTCGCGCTGGTAATGCTGATGCCCTTGTGAACATCGTCGCCTTGATCAACCGCAGGCTTCCGTCGGCCACACCGCCAGCACAACGCCCCGGCTATGCGTTTGTCAAAGAGCTGGCCGGGCGGCATGCCGGAGCCGCGCAATTGCTGTCGGACTGGACTGGCGAGACGTCCGATCTGGTACAAGACCGCGTCGCCGATGGTGGCAGCAGCGACGCCAATACAAGCAGCGAAGCAAGCGGCGAGACTGTACATGAGCTAGCTGACAGGGCCGAAAAGGCCCGCCGCAATGGCGAACTGGCGAAAGCTTTGGAATTGTATGAAAGGGCGGCAGACTTGGGCTACCCGTCGGCTCTTTATATCAGCTCGTTGAAACGACGCATTGTGCAGGAGGAAAATGAGGCGAGCGCGGCCAAGGCGTCAGCGGAACTCGCTGCCAAGGTCATACCTCGCGTCGTAGGTAACCCCGATGCTATTAAGGGCGAGACATGGAAGCTTACAACCGACAGTTTCACTCGCCCGCTGTGTGGGAAACTACGCAGAAGTGGCGGGATGCCTGCGCTGTTGGTGGGCAAAGCGGCGACACTTCAGGTCAAAAACGACGGCTGCGAGTTCTTCAGCATCTTGGCCGGGTCGTTTCGCATCGCCGTTGGGCAAGTTAACCCTGGTGATTGCGATGCAGCGGGGTGTGACGTCGCACTTCGTATCGGGTGCCGCTCGCGCGGGGCCCCGCTTCTGGCATTTTGCAGCGACTTCTATTCCAGCCACCCGCAGTATCTGAACGCAAGACTTGAGCCGGATGCAAACTCCCAAACAGGCTTCAGGCTTCGCATCCCATGAAGGTCATAATCCGACGCGACCTCAGCTTGAAGGCGACACGCCGCCTTACTTTTGGCGTGGCGGCGAAGGCCTGATCGCTCACTGCACCACTCTTTCTTTTGGGTCGTGACGAATACTTTTCCGTCATTGGCGAATACGATCGTATTTGGCGAACATGTTTCCTATGAAGCAGTCATTGGGGCATTCGCAGCGAGCGTCGGCTTCGTCCGCAACTCGGTCATAGGCTCTTTAGATTTCGCTGCGCTTACAACGAATGGCCGCTTTTTTTGTTGCGGTGCAGCGGATCTTTTACATTGGACTGAGCGATGGACATGCTGCACCAGCGAAGCGCACGATTTCAATTCGGCGGCTTTGGGCTCGGTGCGGTCATCCGACTGTTTTTCTCAGATGACGGCTAAGCGCCGCTAAGCGGTCGTTCGGTCACGAAAAACCGAGCTTTCTGCTTTCAATGACCGCTTTGCGCGATAGCAGACGCTGGTGAAAATGGCGCTATGACCGCTCCGCGGGGCGGTCTCAATGGGTCGATGCAACACATGCATTGAAACGCTCGGCTGGTGTTTCGTAGTTGAGCGTCTTTCGAGGTCGTTCGTTGAGCTGCCTTGCGACAGCACTGAGCTTTGCCTGACTATGTATCGACAAGTCCGTGCCCTTTGGGAAGTACTGTCGCAGCAGGCGGTTGGTGTTTTCGTTTGTGCCGCGTTGCCATGGGCTGTGTGGTTCACACAAAAAGACATCGAT
>NZ_CYPU01000006.1 GCF_001458195.1 Ruegeria atlantica
AGCCTGGTTCGATGTATGCCGTTTTGGCTCCGACAGCTGCAATCCAGTCGCGAACCGCCAGAGCAACGAACTCAGGACCGTTATCTGAACGGATGTAGGACGGTGTGCCGCGCAGAATGAACAAATCCGTCAGAGCATCGATCACATCCGCCGAGTTTAGTTTTCGCTTTACCCTGATTGCCAAGCACTCCCGGCTGAACTCGTCGATGATGTTCAACGTCCGGAAAGGTTTCCCATCATCGGTGCGACAATGCACGAAGTCATAGCTCCAGACATGATTGCTATGTTGTCGAGCGTCAGGTCTGATACCGCACGCCTGAGCCGCTCATTTTCCTTCTGAAGCCGCCTAAGTTCCTTCAATTGGTCTACACCCATTCCGCCATATTGCTTGCGCCAGCGGTAATAGGTTTGCTCCACAACGCCGATCTGTCTGATCGCATCCAGACGCGGCATCCCTTGCCCCATCAGAACTTCAACCTGCCGCAACTTCGAGACAATTTCTTCCGGCTTCGGTCGCTTGTTTGCCATTCTTGGTCCTCCGTTTCCTAATCTTAACGGTGGGCCCATTCAAATGGGGAGGCTCAGGAATCATTGAAGATATCAAAGTTATCGAGGGTCAATCCGTTATCAAGGGACAGGTTCTTATGACCCTCGACCAGACCTCGGCCGAGTCAAATGAACGCGAACTGTTCATCCGCAAAATTTGTCTGCAAGCCATGTCCCAGCGCTTGTCGGCTGAAAACAATGAGCGTGATCGGCTTGAGTTCTCGCCGGAACTGATTGAAGCGTCGAACGATGTCGAGGTGATGGCGATCCTTGACGGGCAAAAAATCAGCTTTGATGTATCCCGTAAGACGTTGCTGAACGACATCGCTTTGCTGGAACGCAACATGGAAGCGCTGAAAATTCGCTCAAGCGGGTTTGAGGCGCAGTTGGAAAGTATGGTTCGGCGTTCGGAAATTTTGCAGGAAGAGTTCGAAACCAAACAAGTACTGTTCAAAAAAGGGCTGGTGCGTAAGGGCGACATCAACACGATCCGCCGCGTGCAGGCCGAGGCCGAGGTCCAACTGGCGCGGTTGACGGCTGAAACGGCTGAAATCAACCAGATGCTTCTGAAATACGAAGAACAGATTTCCCGCACCCGATCCGCCTATCGCGAGGCTGCGTTGGATGAATTGAGCGTGATTGCAGCTGATCTGGAAAGCGTACGCGAAAAATCCCGGCAGGCCCGAAGCGTTCTGGACCGTGCGGTTGTGCGCGCTCCGGTCACGGGAACCGTAGTGCGATTGCACTATCATACGGCTGGCGGTGTTATCGAAACTGGTGAACCAATCGCGGAAATCCTGCCTTCCGATGCGCCCCTGATTATCGAGGCGCAGATCCCCCGAACGGAAATCGACAGCGTCGTGATGGGGCAGCAAGCAACGGTTCGACTGGTCGGGCTTAACCAGCGTACCACTCCTGTGCTGAGCGGCGAGGTCTACTATGTCTCGGCGGACGCGCTAGTGGAAGATTCTGGAGGAATTCCGCAAGAGGTTTATCTGGCGCGCATCTCGCTGGAACCCGATGAGATGGACCGCGTGCGTGGGTTTGTTCCCACACCCGGAATGCCCGCCGAGATCATGATCCAGACCGAGGAACGCACCTTTGCGGCCTATATTGCAAAGCCTGTGACAGACAGTATGTCGCGCGCCTTCCGCGAGCACTGATCACTCTATAGACCTGCTCTTTCCCGGTTTACCGTGTTAGCCTCTGGTGAGATTCACCAGAGGGGACGCTTTATGCCAATAACCGTAGGCCAGATGATGGAGGCAGCAAACGCTGCCGTCGAACGGATTGATACAAACACAGCAAAGGAATTGATGGGGCAGGGTGCCTTGCTGCTGGACGTGCGCGACGCGGTCGAGCTGCGGCAAACCGGCCGTGCGCAAGGCGCGCATCATATACCGCGCGGTATGCTGGAATTCCGCGCTGACGATGCGCTGAAATCTCATGACCCCGAGCTGCGCAAGGACCGCGCAATCGTGCTGTATTGCGCGGCTGGTGGTCGTGCGGCACTGGCGGGCAAGCTGTTGAAAGATATGGGGTATGAAAAGGTCTACAACATCGGTGGGTTGCCGGACTGGGTCAACGGTGGCGGCGAAGTGACCTGATTTCTGACCTCTGTCCGTTGAAATCTGACGCAGATCAAGGCGTATAGCATACCAGTTGTCTAAAGCGATAATCGGGCTTCTGACAAAAGGACAACTGACGATGCTACGCCTTGCCTCTATCCTGTATACTTTGATCGCAACCGCTCTGGCCGGATCGGGCGTTATTGCCGTCCTATCCGCGGGATTGGTGTCTACGGTTGCAATCGTTTCAGCAGCCGCGGCTGGTTGTGTGGCTGCTCTGCCAGTGTCCTGGTTGGTGGCGAAGAAACTGTACCAGAGCGCAGCCTGATCAGGCGTTCAGGAACGTCCTGACAGCGGCTTCAAACTCACGAGGTTTCTCGGCGTGCAGCCAATGGCCTGCGCCGGGGATTTTCGCGAATCGTGCGGCGGGAAAATGCGCGCGGATGGTGCTGCGATGTTCAGGCAGGACGTAATCGGAATCGCCACCGGACAAAAACAGGGTCGGGCCGTCCCAGGATGCATCAGTTTCCGGAAAGCCCATGATTTTGGGCATCTCGACCGCCAGCGTGTCAAGGTTCAGAAGCCAACGCTTCCCTTTGACGTCCAGCGATTGCGTGAAAAAGCTCTGTAGTGCTTTTTCGACGCCCTGCGCGGCCAACTGTCCCTCGGCGTCCGAGCGTCTTTCGATCGTTGAAAAATCCACGGCGTGCATAGCTTCGATGAATTGGACTTGGCTGTGCGTATAAGTAACGGGCGCAATGTCCGCCACAACCAGCTTGCGCACCAATCCTCCGTGGCTCAGCGCCAGCATCATCGCGGCCTTACCACCCATAGAATGCCCGACAATATCTGCCTTGCCGCCATGTTGTCGGATTACCTCAGCCAGATCCTCGGCCAGATCGGGATAACCGTGCTGATCGGTCCATTCGCTGTAGGCGTGATTACGCATATCAACTGCAATGACCTGCCTTTCATCACATAGTCGGCGCGCAATAACCCCCCAGTTTCGGGCTGATCCATACAGCCCATGCGCGATCAGCAGAGGAGGGTTCGAGGTCGGTTCACCGTGAATGATCGTGTTCAGCATTCTGGTTTGATACCTGCGTGCGTTTGAAACGACCAGCCCCCATTGTCGCCCCTGTGGGGTGAGGTTAGATTGCGCAGGCAGGAGGCCACGTCATGTCGCAAACCACAGATATCCAAAGCCAGATCGCGCAGACGGTACAATTGCTGCGTGAAAAGCTGGGTGTAAAGGACCAGACGCTGACGGCTTCTGTCCGCAAGGCCAAGCGCCGATTGCCGCGCCGCGTATACAAGCAGGCCATGATGCTGGCCGGTGCGGAGCAGATGGCCTCGCACCCTAAACTGCGGTGGGTGCTGGACACTCCGAAACTGGCCAAGGCATCGGAAGAGGTTCAGACCCATCTGAGCGGTATTAACCTGGCCGATCGCCGCTGGGGCTGGTTTCTGAACTTTCTGGGGGCTCTTGCTTTGGGATTTCTGGCGCTGGCGGCTTTGGCCGTGTTTGTTCTGCGCTGGCGCGGTTACATCTGACTGCATTCCCAACAAAAAAAACGGCGCCCATTGGACGCCGTTCTGATTTGTGATCCCTGTGTGGATTACAGGTTTGGATAGATCGGGAATTTAGCGCAAAGCTCTGCAACCTCGGCTTTGACCTTGGCTTCAACCGCGCCATTGCCGTCTTCGCCGTTGGCGGCCAGACCGTCGACGACTTCGATGATCCAATCTGCGATCTGGCGGAATTCGATCTCGCCAAAGCCGCGGGTGGTGCCGGCGGGGGAGCCCAGACGGATGCCCGACGTAATGGTCGGTTTTTCCGGATCAAACGGCACGCCGTTCTTGTTGCAGGTGATGTGCGCCCGGCCCAGAGCCTTGTCGACAATGTTGCCGGTTACGCCTTTGGGTCGCAGATCGACCAGCACCACATGGGTGTCGGTGCCGTGGGTCACCGTGTCCAGACCACCTTTGATCAACTGGTCTGACAGCGCCTGTGCGTTCACGACAACCTGCTTGATGTAATCCTTGAACGCAGGCTGCAGCGCCTCGCCAAAGGCCACGGCCTTGGCTGCGATCACATGCATCAGCGGGCCGCCCTGAATGCCGGGGAAGATGGCTGAATTCACTTTCTTAGCGATATCTTCAGCATTGGTCAGGATCATGCCGCCACGCGGGCCGCGCAGGGTTTTGTGCGTGGTGGTGGTTGCCACATGCGCATACGGGAAGGGGCTGGGGTGCTCACCCGCTGCCACCAGACCGGCGAAGTGCGCCATGTCCACGTGCAGGTAGGCGCCGACCATGTCGGCGATCTCGCGCATGCGGGCAAAGTCGATCTGTCGCGGAATGGCCGAGCCACCGGCGATGATCAGCTTGGGTTGGTGTTCTTTTGCCAGCGCCTCGACCTGATCATAGTCCAGCATGTTGTCTTCTTTGCGGACGCCATACTGCACCGCATTGAACCACTTGCCCGACTGGTTGGGGCGCGCGCCGTGGGTCAGGTGACCGCCTGCGTCCAGGCTCATGCCCAGAATGGTGTCGCCGGGTTGGATCAGTGCCTGGAACACGCCCTGGTTGGCCTGAGAGCCAGAGTTCGGCTGCACGTTGGCAAAGCCGCAGCCAAACAGCTCTTTGGCGCGGTCGATGGCCAGGTTCTCAGCGATGTCCACGTACTGGCAGCCGCCATAGTAACGCCGTCCGGGATAGCCTTCGGCGTATTTGTTGGTCATCACCGAGCCTTGTGCTTCCATCACGGCGGCAGAGACGATGTTTTCGGATGCGATCAACTCGATCTCGTCGCGCTGACGACCCAGCTCGGATGTGATCGAGCCGAACAGCTCGGGATCACGGTCAGACAGGGACTGGGTGAAAAATCCGGTATCACGGAGATTGGCGTTCATGGGGGCTCCACATGGCTGGGTAAGAATCTTGCGGATTTCCTATCGGAAACGGTACATGCGCAAAAGCTTTAAAGCGACGAATTGGCCCGCTGTGGCGTCAAGTCTGGCTTATCGGGGAAAGGTATGGTTGTTTCGGAACCAAATGTGCAAGACCGGAAACCGCAACATATGATCCAGAGAATCGCTTTCCTCGCCAGCGACGTCAAAGTGGCCCAAACAGCCCGCGACGTGCTGGTAAAACGTTATGGAAACGCGGCACCGCGGGATGCCGATGTTGTCGTTGCACTGGGCGGTGACGGGTTCATGCTCCATACGCTGCACAGCATGCAGCACCTCGATACGCCGGTTTATGGCATGAACCGAGGAACAATCGGCTTTCTGATGAACGAGTTCCACGAAGCCGACCTTATGGCCCGTCTGGGCGAAGCCGAGGAAGAAGTCATCAACCCACTGGCCATGCGTGCGATGGATCAGTCAGGTAAGATGCACGAAGCACTGGCGATCAACGAGGTGTCGCTGCTGCGCGCAGGGCCACAAGCCGCGCGCCTCAGGATAAGTGTCGATGGCCGTGTTCGCATGGATGAACTGGTCTGTGATGGCGCGTTGTTGTCCACGCCTGCCGGATCGACCGCCTATAACTACTCGGCTCACGGCCCGATTCTGCCAATTGGATCAGATGTTCTTGCCCTGACGGCTATTGCTGCATTCAGGCCGCGTCGGTGGCGCGGTGCGCTGTTACCCAAGATCGCCAAGGTGCGTTTCGATGTGCTGGATGCGGACAAACGCCCGGTCATGGCCGATGCAGATTCGGTTTCATTCCCTGATATCGACTGGGTCGAGATTCGCTCTGAACCTGCAATCCAGCACCGCATTTTGTTCGACCCTGGGCATGGGTTGGAAGAGCGCCTGATATCCGAGCAATTCACCTAAATTTTGGGACTTACGAATTTTTTAGAACATGTGTGAAGCAGTTCACATGAGCTTCATTAACTTTCCGCTAATCTGATCTTGCCCGGAGAACACGTCTCGGTGGGAGTGAGTGGCCACCAAACGACGTTTTCGAACGATTGCGCAGTTTACGCGCTGGCGAGGGTAGGTGGTGCTACGCTCGTTAATGATATCTGGGCTTATTTTAGTAAGCGGACCCCGGGCACAAAAACCCGGGGTCTATTTTCGTTTTGGATCGCACTACGTGCCCATCTCCTCCCACAACGGCAAGCACATTTGACCGACGCGCGCCTCAATTGCGGCGGCGGCATCCACGGCCATATCTTCACGCCAACGGCGGGCGGCGATCTGGACATTGATCGGCTGCGGGCCGCTGGGCAAATCCGCCAGCCGGGACGGAACGCAAGCGGCGGGCATGCCAAGGAAGTTCATCGCATAGGAATAAACGGCGCATCCAAGTACCTCGTGCACCCCTTCTACGCCTTCGGTGTCCCGATCCGGCTTGAAGAATGGTTGCGGCAGGAAAGGCGACAGGACTAAAGCGTAGTCTTCCATAAACAACGACCATTCACGGGCATAGTGGGTGCGCTTGGCCAGCATTCGGATCAGGTCGGTTTCAACTATGGGCGGGAATTCCTGAAAATAGACGTCAAAGATCTCGCGGATGGTTTCAGATCCCGCCGCCTTGATGTCGCTTTGCATCAGGGTCAGGACTTCGCCCATCAAGGCGCGATACCCTGACCGACCACACTCGAATACATCCGGCGGGTCGATCTCTTCCACCAGATAGCCGGCGTCGACCAGCGCATCGCGGGCCGTGTCCAGCGCCTTGTCGACCTCGGGGTGCAGCGCATAGCCGAAGGTGTTTTTGGTGAAGGCCACTTTGATCGGATCATCCATGGCTTCCCCGCGCCACGGAATTGAAACGTGAAATGGATCGCGGGGGTCGGCGGCGATCAGGCTGGGCATGGACAGATGCAAGTCGGCGGCAGAGCGGGTGATCAGCCCCTGGACCGACATGGATTGTGCCAGAATTCCGCGTTCGACCTGTTGGCTGGGGTTCCACGCGGGGACGCGCCCCAGCCCTGGTTTGACTGTGACCGCGCCATTGGCCGCCGCGGGAAACCGCAGACTGCCGCCAATGTCGTTGCCATGCGCGAGCGCGCCGATCCCTGCCATCACACCTGCACCGGCCCCGCCCGAGGACCCGCCGGGCGAGATATGGCGGCCCCAAGGGTTGTGTGTCCGGCCATGCAGTGGGTTGTCTGTATCGGCGCGGAATGAGAATTCGGGCGTGTTCGTCCGTCCGATCACGATGGCTCCGGCATTCTGCAGATTGCGCACAACGGGCGCATCGTCGGGCGCGATTACGTCTTTCAGGGCAACAACACCGTTCGAGGTCGCACGCCCCTTTTGATCGACGTTAATTTTGATAGTGACGGGAACGCCATGCAACGGCCCCGCGGGTGCACCGCCTGCCACGGCCGCATCCAGTTCACGCGCACGCTCCAACGCCTCGGTGCTCAGGTCTTCGACCACCGCGTTCAGGTCTGGGTTGGCCTGATGCATTCGGTCGACTGCATTCTGAGTGACCTCCAACGCGCTCAACTCACCGCTGCGGGTCAAGGCGGTCAGGTCGGTGGCGTTCAGACGCCAGATATCGGTTTGTGTCATGGGCCCTCGCTGTCTTGGAATGACAGTAGGGGGCTTGTTTCAGGTTGCAAGAGAAAGACACGCGGGCGACGGATCGTCGCCCGCATGCCTGCTACTGAGCGTAGCCAAGGGTTTTTAACGCGTCGGTGATCTCGTCCAGAATAGCCGGGTCATCGATGGTGGCTGGCATCTTGTAGTCCTTGCTGTCCGCAATCGACACCATCGTTCCACGCAGGATCTTGCCCGAGCGGGTCTTGGGAAGGCGGTCTACCACCACGGCTAGTTTGAACGCAGCGACCGGCCCGATCTTTTCGCGCACCAGTTTGACGACGTCTTGAACCACCTCGCCATGGTCGCGGTCACAGCCCGCATTCAGGCAAAGGAACCCTACTGGCATTTGACCTTTCAACTGGTCGGTCACACCGATCACTGCACATTCGGCCACGTCGGGGTGGGCGGCCAGAACCTCTTCCATCCCGCCGGTCGACAAGCGGTGGCCAGCGACGTTGATCACGTCATCAGTGCGCGCCATGATGTAAAGGTAGCCATCCTCGTCCACCATGCCTGCATCGCCGGTCTCGTAATAACCGGGGAATTGGTTCAGGTATGAACTTTTGAACCGATCCTCGGCATTCCACAGCGTTGGCAAGGTGCCCGGGGGCAGGGGGAGCTTGATCGCAATTGCGCCCAGCTCACCAGGTTTCATCGGATGACCGCCCTCGTCCAATATCTGCACGTCATAGCCCGGCATCGGTTTGGCGGGTGAACCCAGCTTGACCGGCAGTTCCTCGATCCCCAGTGGGTTGCCGGCGATGGTCCAGCCTGTTTCGGTCTGCCACCAGTGATCGATCACCGGCACCTTCAACGCGTCCTGCGCCCATTCGATCGTATCGGGATCAGCCCGCTCGCCGGCCAGATACAACGCGCGCAAGCAGGAGAGGTCATACTTCGCCAGCATTTCCCCCTTGGGGTCTTCACGCTTCACGGCGCGGATGGCGGTCGGGGCGGTGAAAAAGCTTTTGACCTTATGCTCGGAAATCACCCGCCAGAACGTGCCTGCGTCGGGGGTGCCAACGGGTTTGCCTTCAAACACAATCGTCGTGTTGCCGTGGATCAGCGGAGCGTAGCAGATATAGGAATGCCCCACGACCCAGCCCACATCCGAAGCCGCCCAGAACACATCGCCCGGATCGACATCGTAGATGTTTTTCATTGTCCAGTTCAGCGCCACCAAATGGCCTGCGGTCGGGCGTACAACACCTTTGGGCGCGCCGGTGGTGCCGGAAGTATACAGGATGTACGCCGGATCATTGCCATCGACTGGAACGCATTCCGCTGGTTCGACACCGTATTGGAAGCCATGCCAATTGTAGTCGCGCCCTTCAATTAATTGTGCCACTTCCTGTTCGCGCTGGAAGACCACGCAGAACTCGGGCTTGTGGTTGGCCATGTCGATGGCCCCGTCCAGCAGCGGTTTGTAATGCACGACGCGACCTGGTTCCATCCCGCAGGATGCAGCGATGATTGCCTTGGGCTTGGCGTCGTCGATCCGGACAGCCAGCTCATTGCTGGCAAAGCCGCCGAAAACCACCGAGTGCACGGCCCCCAGACGGGCGCAGGCGAGCATGGCCTCCAGCGCTTCGGGGATCATCGGCATATAGATGATGACACGGTCGCCCTTTTCGACGCCCTTGGCGCGCAATGCCCCGGCCAGATTGGCCACGCGGTTGCGCAGTTCGACATATGAAATCTCACGCTTGGTGTGGGTGATCGGGCTGTCATAGATGATTGCGGCCTGTTCGCCGCGACCGTTTTCGACATGCCGGTCGACCGCGTTCCAGCAGGTGTTCACCTTGGCATCGCTGAACCACTCATACAAAGGGGCGTTGTCGTCAAACAGGGCTTTGGTCGGCGGTTGAACCCAGTCAATCGCCTTTGCGGCGTTCATCCAAAAAGCCTCTGGATCCGATTTCCAGCCTTCGTAAATGTCCTGATATGCCACGGTGAACTCCTCCTAAATCTCCTTGAGAAATGTGTTATGTGGCCAGGGGGCACCGCACAAGCGAACGCTTTGACGGAGCGTCACTTTATCGCAAAAAATTTGCAAGAATCCGCAGGTTGGCCTGCAAATTTTTGCAAATCATCGCCTTTTTGCTGACTTTTAACGATCAATTTTCCGCTTTTGCAAAGTTGAATATTTTGGCGTGCAAATTATTGCCTGCTGTGAATCAAACAGGGCGCCGATACTGGCGCCCTGAATACTGTGCTCAGGTTTATTAACCGTAATGCGCTACGGGTGTACCCGCGATCGCCGCCATATTCAGCAATCCGCGCGCTGTGATCGACGGCGTCACGATATGCGCCTTGTTGCCCATGCCCATCAGGATCGGGCCGACCTCCAAGCCATCGGCCTTCATTTTCAGGATATTGCGCACTCCGCTCGCCGCATCCGCATGGGCAAAGATCAGAACGTTTGCTGTTCCTTTCAGGCGTGAGTTCGGGAAGATCCGCGAACGCAGTTCAGGGTCGAGGGCCAGATCCAGGTTCATTTCACCTTCATATGTGAAATCGCGCGGCTCGGCGTCGAGGATATCCAGTGCCGCCCGCAACCTTTTGCCCGATCCTTCAGCCTGATTGCCAAACTGCGACTGAGAACAGAAGGCGATTTTAGGCTCGATCCCGAAACGTCGAACATGACGCGCGGCGCCAATGGTCGACTCGGCCAGCTCTTCTGGGGTTGGTAGCTGCCGAACATGGGTATCGGCAATGAACAGCGGTCCGTCCTCGAGGATCATCAGCGACAGCGCGCCATGCGGGTGCAGATCGACATCGCCCAGAACCTGTTCGACGTAGTTCAGGTGCCAACGATACTCGCCAAAGGTGCCGCAGATCATGCTGTCTGCCTCACCACGTTGCACCATGATGGCCGCAATGGCGGTGTTGTTCGTCCGCATGATCGCCTTTGCCAGGTCCGGCGTGACGCCGCGGCGTTGCATGATCTCGTGATAGGAGTTCCAGTAATCATAATATCGCGGGTCGTCTTGCGGGTTCACAATCTGGAAGTCTTTGCCGGGACGGACCGTCAGCCCCAACCGCTCGCATCGT
This sequence comes from Ruegeria atlantica, assembly GCF_001458195.1. Classification (GTDB taxonomy): domain Bacteria; phylum Pseudomonadota; class Alphaproteobacteria; order Rhodobacterales; family Rhodobacteraceae; genus Ruegeria; species Ruegeria atlantica. The sequence continues at coordinate 10,736 of NZ_CYPU01000006.1, forward strand.
GCATTGATCACTTCGGGGCGGCCGATCAGGATTGGGGTTTCGGTTGTTTCCTCTAGAATGGCCTGAGCTGCGCGCAGAACACGCTCGTCCTCACCCTCGGCAAACACGATCCGGCGCGAGGCCACGGCCGCGGCCTCAAAGACCGGGCGCATCAGAAGGGCAGACTTGAAGACGGACTGGTTCAACCGCTCTTTGTATGCCTCGAAGTCGTCGATCGGGCGCTTGGCCACACCGCTTTCCATCGCGGCTTTGGCAACGGCCGAGGACACGACGCCGACAAGGCGCGGGTCAAAGGGTTTGGGGATCAGATAATCGGGGCCAAAAGTCAGTTGCTCACCTTTATAGGCCGCAGCCGCCTCGGCGCTGGTCGTGGCGCGTGCCATCTCGGCGATCCCGTCCACGCAGGCGATCTGCATTTCGTCGTTGATTTCGGTCGCACCCACATCCAGCGCGCCCCGAAAGATGAAGGGGAAACACAGAACGTTGTTGACCTGATTGGGAAAGTCGCTGCGGCCCGTGGCGATGATCGCGTCCGGCGCGACTTCGCGTGCGGCTTGTGGCAAAATTTCCGGGCTTGGATTAGCCAGCGCGAAGATGATCGGGCGCTTGGCCATCTTCTCAACCATCTCAGGCTTCAGGACGTTCGGCCCGCTAAGGCCAAGGAACAGGTCTGCATCGCCGATTACATCGTCTAGCGTGCGCAAATCCGTTTTTTGTGCGAATTGATCCTTGTGCGGATTCATGTCCTCTTCACGGCCTTCATAGACAAGCCCGTGAATGTCGCACAGCCAGATATTCTCGCGCTTGACGCCCAGCTTGACCAGCATCATCAGGCAGGCAATTCCCGCCGCGCCGCCACCGGTTGAGACCACTTTGACGTCTTCGAAATTCTTGCCCGCAACGTGCAGCGCATTCTTGGCCGCGGCACCCACGACAATGGCGGTGCCGTGTTGGTCGTCGTGAAAGACCGGGATGTTCATCCGTTCCCGGCACAGCTTTTCGACGATGAAACAGTCCGGCGCTTTGATGTCTTCAAGGTTGATCGCGCCAAAGGTCGGCTCTAACGCGCAAACGATATCCGCCAGTTTCTCGGGGTCGGGTTGATCGACCTCGATGTCAAAGCAATCGATCCCGGCGAATTTCTTAAACAAGACGGCCTTGCCTTCCATCACCGGTTTGGATGCAAGCGCGCCGATGTTTCCCAGCCCTAGAACCGCTGTCCCGTTTGAAACGACCGCAACCAGATTCCCGCGTGCGGTATAAAGCTCGGCGTTTGCAGGATCCGCTTTGATTTCCATGCTGGCTTCGGCCACTCCGGGAGAGTAGGCGCGCGCCAGATCGCGGCCGTTCGCCATTGGTTTAGTCGCTTTGATTTCAAGCTTACCGGGCTTTGGGTGGGCGTGATATTCAAGCGCGGCCTGCCGCAGGCTGGGTGTGTCCGACATCGGTGACTCAACTCCTCAGAAAATTTGATTTAGTGTTAAACTATTTCCCCGGCTTTGGCTACGCTACGTCATTTTGCAACAGTTTAGCTAAAGTTCACCGACATCCCGTTGAAAAGCGTCGTATTGCTTTTACATTCGGGCAACTTTGGAGCCAACTTAGACCTGTCGAGCACTGAAAGCCATAAATGAGCTACAAAGACGAAATTCAGGCTGGGACTGCCTTCCCGGCGGAACAAGTTGTGTTTGGTCCGGATCGCGCCGCTTACGTATCGGTTTTGCTGATCGCCATCCTTATTCTTGCCGCCGTCAGTATCTGGCCGGTTCAAGCCCTTGCTCTGAACGAAGAGGGGGGATTGTTCGAAACGATCTCGGCCGCAGCGCTTTTTGCCTCAGGTCTGGCCGCGCTCTGGTGCTATCCCGGCATAACCCGTCTTTATATTGCGCTGGTCTGTCTGTTGCTGGCGGAAAGAGAGCTTGAGGCGGAAATCTATCCAATCGACAGCCTGCCATATTGGGTCCTTAACCGTTTGGACAGTGTGCTTGATATGACGTCGGTCCGGATTGTTCTGGCCGTCATCGTGATCGGAGGTGCCCTATGGCACGGAGCCCCGACGGCATGGCAGGCGGTAAAACGACGGGCGCCTTTTTTCGTGATTTTCGTGCTGGCGGGATTGCTGGCGGTAACCGCTCAGCTGCTTGAGGAAGTTTCCGGAATTTACCAGGCAGATCTGTCCACACTTATGACAGTGCGGCTCTTTGTGCTGGAAGAAACGCTTGAGATGTTCTTTTCGATTGGCATTTTGGCCTCTGTTCTGATCGGATGGCCAAAATCCGATGCCGAAGAGACGCTGAATGACCTCGACCTTGAACAACAGCCAGACGCGCGCTGAAATCCGACTGCCCACCAGCGAGCTGCGCGACGATATCCCGTTTTTCACAAAGACCCTCGGAATGAGGATGGATATGATCTATCCCGCTGACGATCCGAGTGTTGCCGTGTTTTCAGGCCACGGGTTGCGCCTTCGGGTTGAGAGGGACGCGCCTGAAGCGGCAGGCACGATCCGCATCCTGACAGACGATCCTGACGGTTTTGCGGGCGGACAGCGGTCTCTGGTCGCGCCAAATGGTACACGGGTTGAAATTGACGAGTTGAACCCGCCGATGGTGATGCCTGAAACGGTGCATTCCTTTGTGGTTCGCAGGCTCAAGGATCAGGCACCCTGGATCATCGGGCGGGCGGGGATGCATTACCGCGATCTGGTGCCAGATCGGCTGGGTGGGTCGATCATCGCCAGCCATATCCGTATCCCCGATGGGGGCCCGGTGCCGGATATGGTGCATTTCCACAAGGTCGGGTTTCAACTGATTTTCTGCATCCTTGGTTGGGTCGACGTCGTGTACGAGGACCAGGGCGACAAAATGCGCCTGACAGCCGGGGATTGCTTTATCCAACCCCCAGAAATCCGCCACCGGGTTCTTGAAGCCTCGGATAATGTGCAGGTGATCGAAATCGGTGTTCCCGCCGAACATGTCACCGAAATCGACCACGAGATGGAACTGCCTACGCCGAATTTCCGCCCGGACCGCGAATGGCAGGGGCAGCGTTTTGTTTATAACAAAGCCGAGAATTCAGAGTGGGGACCATTCCGCCTGCCAGGATACATCTGTCGCGACACGACAATTGCCGAGAATACCAAGGGTGTTGCTGGCGTGCAGGTCGTACGAAAAGGTCAGGGTGAGCCGGTCTGGGTGACGCATGACACGGATATCCATTTTACCTTCGTCATGACGGGTGAGATAACTCTGGAAGGTGAAGGGCGCGACCCCTACCATCTGGAACAAGGGGATGCGTTCGTGATCCCGCCCGGTATGCGCACCAAACTGTCCGAACCTTCCGATGATGTCGAATTGCTTGAAGTCACCCTTCCGGGGGTCTTCAATACCAATCTGGGTTAGGTGAGAATTTGCCTGGGAATCTTGTACTCGGGGGTTCAACTCCCCGGGCAGTTTCCTTTAGGGTGTGATTTTCTGACCAGTTGATCAAAAATGGGGAATCGCTATGACTTTGAAAAATGCAGCTCTGTCTGTCCGGGAAAAAGCTTATGCGCCTTATTCCAACTTCAAGGTTGGGGCGGCGATCCGGTCCGCAGACGGTGAGGTCTATTCCGGCTGTAACGTGGAAAATGTGGCGTATCCCGAGGGCACCTGTGCCGAGGCCGGAGCTATTGCCGCGATGGTCGCTGCGGGCGAACAGGAACTGTCCGAGGTCTATGTTGTTGCCTCAAGCCCGCAGCCGGTTCCACCTTGTGGCGGTTGCCGGCAAAAGCTGGCCGAATTTGGCAAGAGGGACGTCAAGGTGACGCTGGCGACGGTGGATGGCGCCGAGTTTGTAACCTCGATTGGGCAATTGTTGCCCGGTGCATTCGACGCCTCGCATATGGAGGACGTCTGACCTCATGGACGCCCGTTCGATCATTGCAAAATTGCGCCGGAATGAGGTGCCGGCCGGAGATGAGCTGAACTGGTTCGCGCAAGGATTGGCCGATGGCGGAGTCAGCGACGCTCAAGCGGGCGCTTTCGCCATGGCCGTCTGCATGGGCGGATTGGGCACCAAAGGGCGCGCCGATCTGACGATCGCAATGCGCGACAGCGGTGATGTGCTCAGCTGGGATTTCGATGGCCCGGTAATTGACAAACACTCGACCGGTGGGGTGGGAGACAGCGTAAGCCTCGTGCTCGCCCCTGCACTGGCTGAGATGGGGGCATATGTCCCCATGATCTCGGGGCGGGGGCTGGGTCATACTGGCGGTACCCTGGACAAGCTTGAGGCCATTCCCGGTGTCAGCACCCAGATCGGTCAGGACCGTCTGACGCAGATTTTGCGGGATACAGGCGCGGCCATTGTCGGGGCCACGGGGCAGATCGCCCCTGCGGACAAACGCCTTTATGCGATCCGTGATGTGACGGCGACCGTTGAAAGCCTGGACCTGATCACAGCGTCGATCCTGTCCAAGAAACTGGCCGCCAGCCCCGAGGCTTTGGTGCTGGACGTCAAGGTAGGCAGCGGTGCGTTTATGAAGACGCTGGAGGATGCGCGTAAACTGGCAAAGGCGCTGTCGGAAACTGCGAATGCCGCAGGTTGCCGGACCTCGGCGGTCATCACCGATATGCACCAACCTTTGGCGCCTGCGCTGGGCAATGCGTTGGAAGTGGCCGAGGTGATGAAGGTCATGACGCAAGACCCCTATGCCCCGCTGGCCGAAATCTCGGCCGAGTTGGGCGGGGTTCTGCTGGCGGATGCCGGGATGTTCGCAACCGCCGAAGAAGGGCGCGACAAGATCACGGATGTCATCCGCGACGGTCGCGCGGCGGAACGCTTTGGGCGTATGATGGCAGCCGTAGGCGCGCCGCTGCAGTTTGTTAAAAACTGGTCCCGGTACTTGCCAGAGGCCAGCGTGATCCTTGAAGTTCCGGCACCGACCAACGGGCACATCACTGCGATTAACGGTGAGGCGCTGGGCCTGACAGTTGTTGCACTGGGCGGCGGACGGCAGGTTGAAGACGACGTAATCAACCCGGCCGTGGGTCTGTCTGACATCGTCCGGCTGGGCGACAAAGTCGAGAAGGGCGCGCCTTTGGCGGTAATCCACGCTTCGCGGGAAGATGCCGCGCGGCGGGCCGCCCAGAGCGTTCTCAGCGCGATCACGATAGGTGCCGATGCCCCGGCAGAGCCCACTCTTGTCCACGAAAGGATTACGCCGTGACCCGCGCGTTTCTTGTGGTGATGGACTCGGTTGGCATCGGCGGCGCGCCGGATGCTGATCGGTTCTTTAATGGCGATGTGTCGGACACGGGTGCAAACACCCTGGCCCATATTTCACAGGCCTGCGCCGAAGGGCGGGCTGAAGACGGGCGCTCAGGCCTACTGTACCTGCCAAACTTGGATGCGCTTGGACTGGGGGCCGCAACGCGGTTGGCATCAGAAGCTGAAACGCCGGGGTTAGAGGTCGATCCGTCTGGGCGCTGGGGGTGCGCGAGAGAGCATTCACTGGGCAAGGATACGCCTTCGGGCCACTGGGAGCTGGCCGGTCTGCCTGTGCCGTGGGATTGGCATTATTTCCAGGATACCACGCCAACCTTCCCCGCCGACTTAAGCCGGGCTGCGGCCCAGGCGGCTGGAACAGACGGTATTCTGGGTGATTGTCACGCCTCGGGCACGACCATTATCGCCGAACTAGGGGCCGAGCATATGCGGACGGGTCGGCCGATCTGCTACACCTCCGCTGACAGCGTTTTCCAGATCGCGGCACATGAGGAGAGCTTTGGCCTCGGCCGCCTGCTGGACATGTGCAAGGCGCTTGCCCCGCGGTTGCATGAGATGAAAGTGGGTCGGGTCATCGCGCGACCTTTCACAGGCTCACCCGATCAGGGCTTTACCCGCACCACCAACCGAAAGGATTTTGCCATCCTGCCGCCGGCGCCGGTTTTGACCAATTGGGTGCAGGATGCAGGACGCCGCGTCCATGCGGTGGGCAAGATCGGTGACATCTTCTCGATGCAGGGGATCGACACGCTACGAAAAGGGTCGGATGCCGAGTTGATGGGCAACTTGTCCGATTTGGTCGATCAGGCCGAAGAAGGCAGCCTGACCTTTGCAAATTTTGTTGAGTTCGACAGCCTCTATGGCCACCGCCGCGATATCAGCGGCTATGCCCGCGCGCTAGAATGGTTCGACCGCGAAATCGGCATGATCCTGAACAAGCTGCGCCCAGGCGATCTTATGCTTTTGACCGCCGATCACGGCAATGATCCCTGTTGGATCGGCACCGACCACACGCGCGAACAGGTGCCCGTTCTGATCGCGGGGCAAGGCACGGGCCAAATCGGGGCCGTCGATTTTGCCGATGTCGCCGCAAGTATCGCACACTATCTGAACATTCCGGCACAAGGGCCGGGGAAGAGTTTTCTATGACCGTCGCAGACCTACCCAAAATCGAGTTGCACCTGCATCATGAAGGGGCAGCGCCACCTGAATTCATCCGTCAGCTTGCACATGAAAAGCGCATAGACCTGAGCGGTATTTTTAAATCAGACGGAAGTTATGACTTCCGCGACTTCGCCCACTTTCTCAGTGTCTACGAGGCCGCCTGCGAGGTGCTTAAATCACCCGAGGATTTCCGTCGTCTGACTTTGGCCATTCTGGAGGAAAGTGCTGCGAATGGGGTGGTCTATTCGGAAACCTTCCTCAGCCCTGATTTCTGCGGCGGCGGGGATGTGCACGCCTGGCGTGACTATCTGAACGCCATTCAGGATGCGGCAGACGAGGCCGAGCGCAAGTTCGATATCACCCTGCGCGGCGTTGTCACGTGCGTCCGGCATTTCGGACCCGAACAGGCGAAACAAAGCGCCTATTGCGCAGCAGAAACCGCCGGTGACTGGATCACCGGGTTCGGAATGGGCGGCAATGAGGGCGTCGGGACGCAGGGCGATTACAAATGGGCCTTTGAATGCGCCCGCGAAGCTGGGCTGCGCCTGACCACCCATGCCGGAGAGTTCGGCGGCCCCGAAAGCGTACGCGATGCTGTACGGGACCTCGGTGTCGAACGGGTCGGCCACGGCGTGCAGGCGACCGAGGACGACGATCTGATCCGGGAACTTGTCGACCGCGAAGTCACGCTTGAAGTCTGCCCCGGTTCCAACGTGGTTCTGGGCCTGTTTCCCGATTTTGCGGCACATCCTATTGCCCGGTTGCGCGATCAGGGCGTGAACGTCACAGTTTCCACCGACGACCCGCCGTTTTTCCATACCACCATGCGGCGCGAATATGAGATGCTGCATCAGGCCTTTGGCTGGGAAGCCGAGGATTTTGCGGCCCTGAACGACACAGCCCTGAATGCGGCCTTCTGCGATGATGACACCCGCGAACGGGTCAAGAAAAGACTGGAGAGAACATGAGCGAACACCTGACCGTCGTTGACCACCCGCTGGTGCAGCACAAACTGACGCTCATGCGGGACAAGGGCACCTCGACCGCTGTTTTCCGACAGCTGCTGCGCGAAATCACCCTGCTGCTGGCCTATGAGGTCACGCGTGAGCTGAAGCTGACCACCCGCCACATCGAAACCCCAATGGAGGAAATGGACGCCCCCATTCTGGCCGGTAAAAAGCTGGCCTTGGTGTCGATCCTGCGGGCGGGAAATGGGATGCTGGACGGGGTGCTGGAACTGGTCCCCTCGGCCCGTGTCGGGTTTGTCGGGTTGTATCGCGACGAAGAAACGCTGAAACCGGTTCAGTATTACTTCAAAGCGCCTGAAGGTCTGAAGGATCGTCTGGTCATCGCGGTTGATCCGATGCTGGCAACCGGCAACAGCTCGGCTGCGGCGATTGATTTACTGAAAGAAGCCGGGGCGACCGATATCCGTTTCCTCTGCCTGCTGGCCGCGCCCGAAGGCGTCGCCCGCATGAAAGAGGCGCATCCTGACGTGAACATCGTCACGGCGTCGCTGGATCGCGAGTTGAACTCAAAAGGGTATATCATGCCTGGGTTGGGCGATGCCGGCGACCGGATGTTCGGCACCAAGTAACCGGCCTACTCGCCACAGATATTCTGCAGCCGGACCCAATCGCGGTCCGGCAGCACTTGCGGCAGCGGGCGCCCGGCCATCGGGTCGGCCTCGATCAGGCCGAGAGTGTCTTCCCCCGTGACATCCACAGCATAGGCATATGGCGTTGAAGGCAGCGCCGCCTGGGCAAAAACCTCTAGCAAAGCTTGATCGGACAAAGTTGGGCGCGGTTCTGACAAGACCTGTTCGGTATAGGCGTCAACGATCTCGGGCGTCAGCTCTCCGGTTGTCAGCAGGCGGAATGCCGTGGTTGGACTGGTTCGGTTCAGTACCTCGTCCAAGGGATCCTGTGCGGCAGCCCGCGCGCGTTCGGCGATGATGTAACCGGCGGCGATGGATGGGTCCTCGTGATCTTCAACCAATGAGCGGTTCAACAGAATGATCCCACCAGGCAGACCGAGGCTTGTTTGCACCCCGGCGGGCAGAATAACGACCTCTCGCACTCCGGTTCGGGCTGCCAGTTGGTCCAACGCAGCCTGTGCATCCTCTGAGGTGCACGAAACACCCGAAACCCGTTCAATCCGGTGCAGGATCGCATCTCCGATATCGTATCGCTTGATCTCGGGGACAACAGAAACGACGTGGTTTTGCAGCGCGGCCGGAACCCAAAGCAGCAATAGCGCGGCAACTGCAGCAACCACACCCGCAACACTAAGCCAGCGCAACCGTCCGGGATGCGGGCGCGACCGATCAATTGCCTTTTGCAAACGGTCGATCGCCGCGATCATCGTGGTCTCGGTTTCCACCAGCTCCAGCGTTTCGTCGGGGTCCCCGTCCGGGTTGAAGATTGCGGGATAAAGTCCTGGGTTCTGTCGTTCCAGCGCAGCCAATGACCAATGGGTTAATGCCCGATCGTTGAAATCAGAAATCGTCAGCGTTGCTTCGCCAATCGACACCACAACCTCGCGCCGCTGCACGTCGGGCGAGGGGCGCCACAGACCGGTGGCTTCGATCCGTTCGTACTGTTTCAGAGCCGTCATCAAGGTGAAGTTTGCTCGTTACTATTTTGCCCCAGCTTAACATGGTAAATTCAAAGGGCGCAAACCAGTTGCGCCGTCTGCAGTAAATGTGCTGGATACAACGGCGCGCGAAGGATCTGCCTGTCGTGCTCCACTGTTATGCCGAGGTGAATGATGCAGGCGGACACTCAGACGTCACCCATATTGGCATCAGTGCTGATGATCAGCGCGATGGCCATCATCGGGGTGATAGACAACGTGGTGATCCTGTTGGCAGAAACGGTTGGCCTGTGGCAATTCCACCTGAGCCGCGCGTTGCTGATGTTGCCGCTGATCCTTGGTCTGTCGCTATTGGGGCTGGGCAGTATGCGCCCGAAACGATTTGGCCCGGTGATTCTGCGCAGCGTACTGATCACACTAGCCATGTTGTTCTATTTCGCGTCGCTTGCGGTCATGCCGATTGCGCAGGCGCTGGCCGGGTTGTTCACGTCGCCGATCTTTGTCCTGTTGATCTCGGCCCTGGCAATGAAACAAAGGATTGGTCCTTGGCGTATCGTTGCGGTTTTGCTGGGGTTTGCAGGGATCCTGTGCGTGCTGCAGCTTGACCCCTACGATTTCGATACCCGTAGCCTGTTGCCGGTCGCTGGGGGCCTTTTCTACGCGTTGAGTGCCGTTATCACGCGCAGCCACTGTTCGGAAGAAAGCACTGTCGCTCTGTTGGCCGCGATGATCATCACGCTGGGGGCGGCCGGGGGGATCGGTCTTCTGGTTCTCGAGCTGATTCCGGTGGCCGCGCCGGATGGCCCCGACGGGTTCGCCGCCCGGGGGTGGGTCTGGCAGATGCAGCCCGCATTGCTGTGGATCGCAATACAGGCGGTTGGTTCCACGATTGCCGTCTTCATGTTGATCAAGGCCTATCAGGTTGGCGAGCCGTCCTATGTCGCGGTCTTTGAGTACTCGGTCATGATCTTTGGTCCGCTCTTTGCTTTTGCGGCCTTCGGGCAGGCAATCGGGCCGATGCAGATTGCTGGGATTGGCTTGATCGCAATCGCTGGTGCCCTGTTGGGATGGCGTGCAGGGCGCGAGGCTGCCCGGCCAGAACCGGTTTAGCCGTATCCTGAGGCCAGCCTATTGTTTTGAGTGGGCAAGCGGGGATCATTCAGACCTGATACCGATGGGAGTAACATGACCCGGGCGATTTCAATCGACGGGCCCCGACAGATTCGGCCGCACGGATGAGCGCTGGCGGTCATTATAGTTTCCAAAAACCTGCCAATATTTCCCAATTGCGCAGTGTTGTTCAAAGAATTGTTGTTTTTCACGGCTTTAAGAACGCAAATTGGGCAGCAATGTGTCTAAACAAAGTCGGCCATGTTTAAGTTGTGCTAGTCGTTATGAGTAGTTGTTTTGTGTCAGAAGTGGGTGCGACACGTGTTAAAAGTACAGAGTGTTTTGAGTTATGAGGCCGTTCCGAACCATAAAGTGCAGGACAATCCTGCGGTTTCGCTGAACGCGCGTCGGGGTGGTTTTGTCCACGGAACTAAGATTGCGACGGATCGCGGTTGGCAGCCTGTTGAAGGACTGCAAGCAGGCGATCTGATCCGAACGATGGACAACGGGTTCAGGGCAGTCTCTCGGGTTGCGACCGATTGCATCGCAATCCCTGCCAGTGAGACCAAAGCGGAAAACCTGCCGGTCCGTGTGCCGTCAAACACTTTGTATAACGGCGATCCGGTCTGGTTGATGCCAGAGCAGGGCGTGGCGTTGGATAATACCAAACTGAACCGGGGTCCGATCACGCTGCCGATCAGCATGCCCGTGGTCCCTGCGCGGGTTCTCAGCGGTACGTTCCGGCTTTCGTCCAGCGCGCCATCGTTGCTGTTTGAGGTTTGTTCTTTATTTTTTGAGCAAGACGAAGTGATCTACATTGAGGGCGGACTGCGCGCCTTTTGTCCTGCGGGCCGCTTTGGGTCGAACAGCCGGCCCGCGAACGCCTCTTACAAGGTGGTTGATGCTGAGCGGACCGAAGATCTGATCGACAGATTCGCGCATAGCAGGGATATAGCAGTGCTTGCAAACCCACTGGGCGCGCTACCGGCGCCGATCATGCAGAACCCGATATTTCCGGTGCGACCTGTTATGGGCGCGCGACGTCCTGGGAGACCGGGGCGGCCTGCTCCGATATTCTAATTTTTTTTTAAAGCTATTGATTAAAGAATGGCGCTGGCGCGGTAACCCGCACCAGCGTCTATTTTTTTAGGCAGCTTTTGCTTCGGGGTCAAAGCGACCATAGAAGCTCTGGCCTTTCTCAGCCATCTCACGCAGCAGCGGCGGGCAGGCGAAGCGTTCGCCATACTGTGCCGTCAACTGGTCGCAACGCTCGGCGGCGTAGGGCGTGCCGATGATGTCCAGCCAGCTGAGCGGACCACCCGACCATGGTGCAAAGCCCCAGCCAAGGATCGCACCCACGTCGCCCTCGCGGATGTCTTCCAGTACGCCTTCTTCCAACGCGCGGACCGCTTCAAGAACCTGCGCGAACATCAGACGTTCTTGCACTTCGATCAGGTCAGGCTGGTCCTCGGCATGTGGGTATTTCTCCTGCAGCCCCTTCCAGTACTCGGTGCGTTTGCCTTTTTCGTTATAATCGAAGAAGCCCGCGTTTGCCTTGCGGCCCAGTCGGCCCTGTTCTTCCATCCAGAAGATCAGATCATCGCCCGGGTTTTCCGGATAGGCATCGCCCATCGCGGCTTTCGTGGCGCGAGCAATCTTGGCGCCCAGATCAATCGAGGTTTCATCGTTCAGCTGGATCGGCCCAACGGGGAAGCCCAACTGACGCGCAGCGTTGTCAATCAGCACAGGGTTGACGCCCTCGGTGATCATGCGCAAACCTTCGTTGATGTAAGGGATGATGCAGCGGTTGGCGTAAAAGAAGCGCGCATCGTTGACCACGATCGGCGTCTTGCGGATTTGGCGAACATAGTCCAACGCCTTGGCCACCGCGCGATCACCGGTTTCCTTGCCCTTGATGATCTCGACCAGGAACATCTTCTCGACCGGTGAGAAGAAGTGAATCCCGATGAACTGATCCGGGCGCACGCTCGCCTTGGCCAGATCCGAGATCGGCAGGGTCGAGGTGTTCGAGGCAAAGATGCAATCCTCAGGGATGATCGCCTCGACCTTCTTGGTCATCTCGGCCTTTACGCCGACGTCTTCAAACACGGCTTCGATGATCAGGTCGCAGCCCTTGAGGTTGTCCAGATCCGGCGTCGCAGTGATGCGACCCAGCATGGCCTCTTTCTTTTCAGCGGTAACCTTGCCGCGCTTCATACCTTTGTCCAGGTAGCTCTCGGTGTAGGCCTTGCCTTTATCCGCTGCCTCTTGGTCACGGTCGATCAGAACCACTTCCATACCGGCCTGAGCTGAGACGAGCGCGATACCGGCACCCATCATGCCTGCGCCCAGAACACCGATCTTCTTGACCCGCTGATCGGGTACGCCCGCGGGGCGAACGGCACCTTTTTCCAGCGCTTCCTTGTTCAGGAACAGCGAACGGATCATTGCACCCGAGGACGGGTTCATCAGAACAGACGTAAACCAGCGCGCTTCAATCTTCAGCGCGGTGTCGAAATCGACCAGAGCACCCTCGTAGACGGCGCTCAGCAGAGCCTTGGCCGCAGGGAAGGCGCCTTGAGTTTTGCCGTTCACCATCGCCGACGCGCCGACAAAGTTCATGAAACCGGCAGGGTGGTAGGGGGCACCGCCGGGCATCTTATAGCCCTTCGCATCCCAGGGCTTGACGATGTCCGCGTCCTTGGCGCTTAGCACCCATTCCTTGGCTGCGGCCATTGGGTCGGCTGCGATCTCATCAACATAACCCGCGCCTTTGGCTTTCTTGACGTCCAGCATCTTGCCTTCCAGCAACAGCGGTGCCGCCGCAATCGCGCCAACCTTGCGGACCATCCGCGTGGTGCCGCCTGCGCCGGGGAAGATGCCGACCATGATCTCGGGCAAGCCGTATTTTGCTTTGGGGTTCTCGGCCGCAAAGATGCGGTGCGTGGACAGCGGCAGTTCCATACCAATGCCGGCAGCGGTGCCAGGCAGAACGGTGGCAATCGGCTTGCCGCCTTTCTTAGTCTTGGGGTCCATGCCCGCCATCTCGATCTTCCGCAGCAGGGCGTGCATCTGCATCGTGCCTTCGAACAAGCCTTTTGCCGGGTTGTCGCCCGCCTGTTCCTTCATCACTGCCAACAGGTTCAGGTCCATGCCCCCAGCAAATGACCCTTCCTTGCCAGACGTGATTACGATGCCTTTGACATCTTCATCCGCCAGCGCCTGATCAATGCAATCGCTCAGTTGCGCCAGCCCGTCAAAGGACATCACGTTCATGGTTTTCCCGGGCACATCCCAGGTGATTGTGGCGACGCCGTCGGCGTCTTTGCTCAGAGTGAAATCAGTCATTGTCATCTCCAATCTGGTCAGCCGTCAGCGGGCTGCCATCTTTGCGGGTGAAGGCGAATCCGTTCTCATCATCCTTCACCATCATGTCTATGTCGCTGTAATAGCCGGTCTCGGTCGGGGTCCGTGTGCCCACCACCAGAAAGGTCGCAGGCGCATCGGTTTTGTTCACAAGGTGGTGGCCGTTGGCCTCACCTGCGGGCCAAGCGGCGCAATCGCCGGGCTGCATCTCATGCTCGCCATCGTCGTCGATCAGCACGCAGGTGCCGCTGAGCATGATGGCAAATTCGTCCTGCTCCATGTGGTAATGGCGCAGCGAGGACATGCCTTGCGGCTCGAGCCGCACGATGTTGACCCCGTATTGGGACAGCCCGCCTGCATCACCGACGCGCTGAACGAAACGACCCGCGGTCGCCTCGGCCAGTTTGCCGGGATAGGCCGAGCCACCCTTGAACGAGATCTGAGAGAGATCCAGCTTGGGCATCAGACGCGCTCGATGATCGTCGCTGCACCCATGCCGGATGCAATGCAGAGCGTGGCCAGACCGGTTTCCTTGTCCTGACGCTCAAGCTCATCCAGCAGAGTGCCAATGATCATCGCACCGGTTGCGCCCAGCGGGTGGCCCATGGCGATCGAACCGCCGTTGACGTTGACCAAACCGGGGTCGACATCAAACGCCTGCTGGAAACGCAGAACGACTGAGGCAAAAGCCTCGTTCACTTCGAACAGGTCCAGATCGCTGATTTTCATTCCGTTGTCGGCCAGAATCTTCTCGGTCACCGGTACTGGGCCAGTCAGCATGATGGTCGGGTCGGTGCCAATCTTGGCCGTCGCTTTGATGCGGGCACGCGGCTTGAGGCCGTATTTCTCGCCGAATTCCTTGTTGCCGATGAGAACCGCCGCCGCACCATCCACGATGCCCGAGCTGTTGCCCGCGTGGTGGATGTGGTTGATCTTTTCCAGATGCGGGTATTTCAGCATCGCCACCTTATCAAAGCCGGGCATCTGTTCGCCCATCATCTGGAAGGCCGGGTTCAGGCCGCCAAGGCTTTGCATGTCAGTGCCGGGGCGCATGTATTCGTCGCGGTCCAGAATGGTCAGGCCGTTCTGATCTTTGATGGTGATAACCGATTTCTCAAAGCGGTTGTCTGCCCATGCTTCCGCGGCTCGGCGTTGCGATTCCATCGCCAACGCGTCTGCGTCATCACGGCTAAAGCCATATTCGGTCGCGATGATATCGGCCGAGATTCCCTGTGGCACGAAATAGGTGTCCATCGCCAGCGAGGGATCAACGGCAATCGCTGCGCCGTCGCTGCCCATGGCCACGCGTCCCATCATTTCCACGCCACCTGCGATGTACGCTTGGCCAGCGCCGCCCTTGACCTGGTTTGCCGCCAGGTTCACAGCTTCCATGCCGGATGCACAGAAACGGTTGATCGCCAGGCCGGGGATCGACTGGTCCAGGTCCGAGGCCAGAACAGCCGAACGTGCCAGACAGCCGCCTTGTTCCATCACCTGCGTGACATTTCCCCAGATCACGTCCTCAACGGCGTGGCCTTCCAGATTGTTGCGCTCTTTCATCGCATTCAGGGTCAGGGCGGACAGGCGTACCGAGGTTACCTCGTGCAGGCTGCCATCCTTGCGGCCCTTGCCGCGCGGGGTGCGCAGGGCGTCATAAATATAAGCTTCGGTCATGGGGTCTCTCCTTAAGCTCGATCCGACGGTTTGCCGGGCATCAGGTCATAGGGGTGTTTCCAGCCTGGCTGTTCCGACAAGCGGGTCAGCCAGGCGTCGATATGCGGCCAGTCGGCGCGGTCAAAGCCGAATGGTTCAGGGTAATACAGATAGCTGCAGCAGCTGAGATCGGCATTCGTGACGTCATCACCAACAATCCAATTGCGGCCTTCAAGATGAGTATTCAGAACGTCATAAGCCGCTTTGAGGCGACCTTGATTGAAGGCAATGACATCAGGATTTCGGTGCTGTTCCGGCAGAAAGTTGATCAGGAAACGGGTCAAGCCAGCCATTGAGCTAAGCTTGTGATTGTCCCACAGCACCCAGCGCAGAACGTCGTAGTTCTCATCTCGGTTCTTGCCGCCGAACTTGCCGGATTTCTCGGTCACATAGGCCTGAATGGCACCGGATTGGCTGGTCCGGAAATCGCCATCGACCAGCACGGGTGCTTCGCCCATTTCATTGACTTCGGCGCGGTATTCGGGAGTACGTGTCACGCCTTTGAAGAAGTCTACAAAAACCGGCTCCCAGTCCAGCCCGGACATTTCCAGGGCCAAGGCGGCCTTGTAGCTGTTTCCGCTTTCTCCGAAGCAATGAAGTTCGATTGTCATGCGATCGCCCCTCCCAAGGCGTACGGTGCGAAGTCGAAATTCGCGTATTTCGAGAAAGACAATCCGCTTGGCTAAGCGCCAAATGGCATTGTCTTGCTGAAAACACGCCCACCTGAGTGAAGGTGGCTGTAGTGTTTAACGCTTGCGGTCATCCAACTCGGAATTGAAGATACGCAGGCGATGGGTCAGGTTGTCCTCGTTGATCACGCTGTTGAAATTCTCGAACAGAAACGACAGCGCCTCTCCTTCATCCAACCCAGCATCACGCGCGAACGCCTTGAGCTTGCGATACCCGTCTTCGGTCATTGCGACGGGAAAGCGGCGGGTTAGTCGAAAACGCTTTGGCATGTGGTTCCTCCGGTAAGCTGGGTCCGGGCAATATCGCCCGGACCCAGACTGAGATCAGAAGTTCGCCGCGTCCAGAGCCATGACCGTGTCCGCGCCCGTCTGGATGCGTGCCAGATGCATGCCTGTAGCAGGCAGGCGGCGCGCCATGTAGAAACGGCCGGTGTTGATCTTGGTCTCGTAGAACTCTTTGTCCGACGCGCCGCCATCCAGCGCATCTTGCGCGGCTTTGGCCATCTGCGCCCACATCAAGCCCAGGCAAACATGTCCAAACATGTGCATGAAGTCATAAGAACCGGACAGAGCATTGTTGGGGTTCTTCATGCCTTCCTGCATGAAGTACATGCCAGCGGCCTGCAGGTCTTTGGACGCAGCCTTCAGCGGTTCGATGAAGGCCTTGTCATAGGCTTCGTCTTTACCAGCGCTGTCTTTGCAGAATGTCTTGACCATGTCGAAGAACGCCATGACGTGCTTGCCGCCGTCTTGCGCCAGCTTACGACCGACAAGGTCCAACGCCTGAACGCCGTTGGCGCCTTCGTAGATCATCGCGATGCGTGCGTCGCGGGTGTATTGCGACATGCCCCATTCTTCGATGTAGCCATGACCGCCAAAGACCTGCTGTGCCTGAACGGTCATGTCATAGCCCTGATCGGTCAAAAAGCCTTTGATGACCGGTGTCAGCAGCGAGATCAGACCGTCCGCATCTTTGTCGTCAGACCGATGCGCCTTGTCGATCATGGTCGCGCCCCACAGGATGAACGCACGCGCACCTTCGGTGAAGCTTTTCTGATCCATCAGGTTGCGGCGGATGTCCGGGTGCACGATCAGCGGATCGGCGGGGCCGTCCGGGTTCTTTACACCAGTTACATCACGACCCTGCAGGCGGTCTTTGGCGTATTCGACGGCATTCTGGTACGCGGCCTCTGCCTGAGACAGGCCTTGCATGCCCACACCCAGACGCGCTTCGTTCATCATGGTGAACATGGCACGCATGCCTTTGTGCTCTTCGCCCAGCAGCCAGCCGGTGGCTTCGTCATAGTTCATGACGCAGGTCGAGTTGCCGTGGATACCCATCTTCTCTTCGATCTTGCCGACCGAGACACCGTTACGCTCGCCCGGCGTACCATCTTCATTGACGATGAACTTGGGCACGATGAACAGGGAGACGCCCTTGATGCCTTCGGGGCCGCCGGGGATCTTGGCCAACACCAGGTGGATGATGTTGTCAGCCATGTCGTGATCGCCGGACGAGATAAATATCTTTTGGCCCGATATCTTATAGCTGCCATCGCTCTGCGGTTCTGCTTTGGTGCGCATCAGGCCCAGATCGGTGCCGCAATGCGGTTCCGTCAGGTTCATGGTGCCGGTCCATTCGCAGCTGACCATATTGGGCAGGTATTTGTCTTTCTGTTCGTCGGTTCCGTGCGCCAGGATCGCTGACGCCGCGCCGTGCGTCAGGCCCTGATACATCACGAATGCCTGGTTCGCAGCCGAGAACATCTCACCAACGGCGGTGCCCAGGACGTATGGCATGTTCTGGCCGCCATACTCTTCCGGCATGTCGAGCCCAGTCCAGCCACCTTCTTTCATCTGCTCAAAGGCGTCTTTGAACCCGGTCGGCGTGTATACGATACCGTTTTCCAACCGGCATCCTTCGGTGTCCCCAACCACGTTCAGCGGGTGCAGAACATTGGTGGCCACTTTGCCTGCTTCTTCCAGAACGGCGCCTGTGAATTCGGCTTCAAGCTCGTTGTACCCCGGAACGTCGGAGTCCGAGATTTTCAGTACGTCGTGCAGAATGAACTGCGTATCTTTGGTTGGCGCGTTGTAGACGGGCATGTGAAGCTCCCTTTAATTCATATGTCCGGGTGGTAGGCAGGCGAGGGGGTTACTCGGCAGCCTTTTTGTCTTGTTTGACCGAGGCGATGACTTTCTCGCCCCAGCGCAACTGTTCTTTCAGATCGTCGATCGCCTGGGTCAGTTCCTCACGGCGCGCTTCCATATCTTCCAGGCGCTCGCACGCAATTTCATAGGTGCGTGATATCTGAGTCATCTGTTGGTCGCCGACATGGTAAAGGTCCAGAAGCTGGCGTATTTCTTCAAGGCTGAACCCAAAGCGCTTGCCGCGCAGGATGAGTTTCAGGCGGGCACGATCACTTTTGGTGAACAGCCGTTTTTGACCTTCGCGGATCGGAAACAAAAGCTCTTTGGCCTCGTAAAACCGCAACGTGCGGGGCGTGACATCATATGTCTCGCACATTTCTCGGATGGTCATCAGATCTTCGGTCATGGTTTCAGCACTCTCGTCACTGGCGTCAATGAAAGTCAGTTGCGCAGTCGATGCGCACGTTACAACATGTAGATGACGTTCACGTAATGTGAACGCTGCGTCACAACAGAAGTTTACGTAACTTCCGCGCGCGTCAAGTCGCGGATTTCCGACTTTTTCGGAATTAACGTAACGGAATTTGTGGGTGCCAATTCCCGCAGAGCGACCCAACACACCTTAAGGCATGGCCGAAGTGTGCGAGAGTCGCTTCATTTTTTGAGTGTGCGATGGTGCGCCAACGGAATCACTCGAGCGATTTGGCAGTCTGGTCGCGCATCTCGGTCAGGGCATCAATTGCCTCGTCCAATTGCTGTTTTTGCTGGTTCAGTTCGACGATCTGCTTATCCGCGACGTCGACAAATGCACGCATTTGGATCTCGTTGCCTTCGTTTTCATAGATCAGCAGCCACTGCCGGATATCTTCCAGCGAAAACCCATATTTGCGGCCGCGCAGGATCAAAGTCATGCGTGCGCATTCCCGCGGACCATAATATCGCGATCTGCCTTCCCGATCGGGTTGCAGCAATTCGATGTACTCATAGTAGCGCAGGGTACGTGGAGTCACATCGTACTCGGCGCACATCTCTTTGAATGACAAACGGTTGTCGGACATTCCTGATCTCCTCTGGCGCAGCCTATGTTCTGTCAGCGGCAAGCGCAACCGGCGGGCTTGCTCTTTTGGCGGACACGGGCTCATAAAGGGATAAACCAAAAGAACGGATTCAAGTACATGGTCGACAAAGCCGCAATTGCGCGCCAGTTCATCGAGGCGATCCCGCATGCAAGGGCGTTGGGTCTGAAGCTGACCTCAATCGGAAATGGCGAAGCGGGTATTACAATGCCGTACAGCAAAGAGCTTGTTGGCGATCCGCGCACCGGGGTGATTCATGGCGGCGCTGTTTTTACCGCATTGGATACCTGTTGTGGTGCCGCCGTCATGAGCCATCCGTCGGCCCCAGGGGGTACGGCGACAATTGACCTGAGGATCGACTATATGCGGGCGGCAACACCGGGACAGACGATAACGACCCAGGCGACATGCTACCACATCACACGGAATGTCGCCTTTGTGCGCGCGACGGCGATGGACGAAGACGATGGCCTTCCGGTGGCCACAGCGGCAGGGTCATTCACGGTGGAGGGTCTGTAATGGCGCGTACTCGCCCGGAACCCGTCCAGGTCGTAAAACAACGCCGGGATGCGGCGCTGAACGCGATTGTCGATGGTGTGCCCTACATTCGGTTCCTCGAAATCGGCTTTGATCGCCGCGGTGATGAACTGACTGGTGTTTTGAACTTCGACCAGAAACTGATCGGTAATCCGTTACTACCCGCGTTGCATGGGGGCGTCACGGCGGCGTTTCTAGAAGTCACGGCCGTTATCACGCTGAGTTGGGAGTTCTTGCTGCCCAAGATCGAAAGCGGGGAACTGAATGCCAGTGATATCGCCGACTACGAAAAAGTACGTTTTCCAAAGACCGTCGATTTCACCGTCGACTATCTGCGGTCAGGCCTGCCGCGTGATGCATATGCGCGCGCGTTCATCAGTCGGGCCGGTCGTCGCTATGCCTCTGTCCGGGTCGAGGCCTGGCAGGACAATCACGCGAAGCTCTTTGCACAGGCTTCCGGGCATTTCCTGATGCCACAGCCCACTACCGACGGAAAATAGAACGCTATGCAGGACGCTTCGGCACCTATTACGCATAAGCGGGTGCTCCGGATTGCAGCGCCGATCGTATTGTCCAATGCGACGGTGCCAATTCTGGGGGCGGTGGATACTGGTGTCGTGGGGCAGTTGGGTCAGGCGGCCCCAATCGGTGCGGTCGGCATGGGTGCCGTTATTCTGGCCACCATCTACTGGGTGTTCGGGTTCCTGCGTATGGGGACAACTGGTCTTGCGGCTCAGGCACGTGGTGCAGGGGACACGGCGGAAACCGGAGCCTTGCTGATGCGCGGGCTGTTGCTGGGCGGCGCGGCGGGCCTGTTCTTTATCCTGACGCAAGTCTGGTTGTTTTGGGGGGCGTTCACCCTGTCGCCGGCCAGTGCTGAGGTTGAGTCGCTGACCCGCGCCTATCTGGAGATCCGTATTTGGGGTGCCCCGGCTACGATTGCGCTTTTTGCGGTGACGGGTTGGCTGATCGCGGTAGAGCGCACCAAGGGTGTGTTCGTTTTGCAGATCTGGATGAACGGGCTGAACATCGTTCTGGATCTCTGGTTTGTTCTTGGCCTTGGCTGGGGCGTCGAAGGTGTCGCCATCGCGACGCTGATCGCCGAATGGACCGGGTTGGCGCTTGGCCTTTGGCTGTGCCACGATGCTTTCGCTGGAAATCAGTGGCGCGACTGGCCCAGGATATTTGACCCCGCGCGTCTGCGCAGAATGATGCAGGTGAACGGCGATATCATGGTACGTTCGGTGCTTTTGACCGGTGCGTTTACCACTTTTTTGTTTGTTGGTTCCGATCTGGGGGACGTCAATCTGGCGGCAAATCAGGTACTGCTGCAGTTTCTTGAGATCACGGCCTTTGCCTTGGACGGTTTCGCATTCTCTGCCGAGGCGCTGGTGGGCAGTGCGGTCGGTGCGCGTGATCGCGCCCAGGTCCGGCGCGCGTCGATCATGGCGTCGCAATGGGGTGTCGGGGGTGCGTTTGCCCTGGGTTTTGTGTTTTTTCTAACCGGACCATCCCTGATCGATCTGATGTCAACCTCACCCGAAGTGCGGATTGCCGCGCGCGAGTTCCTGCTCTGGGCGGCCCTTGCGCCGGTGATCGGCGTGGCCAGCTGGATGTTCGACGGCATTTACATAGGGGCGACGTGGACGCGCGCTATGCGGCAGGCGATGATCCAGTCCGTCGCGATCTATGTGGTGGCCCTGTTCCTGTTCGTGCCGACGTTCGGTAACCATGGGCTTTGGGCCGCGCTGATGGTCCTGAACATCGTGCGCGGGGTCACGCTGGGATGGCGTTACCCTAAACTAGAAGCGCAGATCGCTTAAAGCAGCGACAGCAGGTTTTCGCGCGGACGACCAATCGCGGCCTTGTCGCCGGCAATGGCCAGAGGACGCTCGATCAGGATGGGGCTTTCCGCCATAGCCTGAATCAGGTCATCATCGGGCGTTGTTCTCGTAAGGCCCAGTTCCTTGAACCGCTTTTCGCCTGTCCGCATCATCTCGATGGCCGGAATTCCCAATTGGGACGACACCGCGCGCAGCTCATCAGCAGACGGCGCATCCTCCAGATATTTGCGAACTTCGACAGCCGCGCCTTTTTCTTCCAGCAACGCCAGACCGGCGCGGGATTTTGAACAGCGCGGGTTATGCCAATATTCAATCACAGCCAGTCCTCTCTTTTGCTGCCAACGGCCTGTGCGACGGATGTGAACCCGTCTTGCGCCAGCAGGTCATCCAGACCTTCGGCAATTTCTGCGGCCAGTGAAATGCCACCATAGACCATGGCCGTATAGAACTGCACGGCCGAAGCCCCGGCGCAGATCTTGGCATAAGCCTGCTTTGCCGTCCCGATCCCGCCAACACCAATCAACGGGATTTGCCCGTCGGTCAACTGGCTAAGACGTGCTAGAACGCGGGTCGATTTCTGGAATAACGGTGCGCCGGACAGACCGCCTGCTTCACCCTTATGGGCACTGCGCAGACCATCGCGTGACAGGGTTGTGTTGGTGGCAATCACCGCATCCACGCCGGTTTCGCGGGCCACATCGGCGATGTCTTGCAATTCGCCTTCGGTCAGATCCGGAGCAATCTTCAGGAAGATTGGCAAGGGGCGGGGCAGTGCGTTGCGCGTCTCAATCACGCCGCTGAGCAAAGCACTCAGGGCCGCCTTGCCCTGAAGATCACGCAGTTTTTCCGTATTCGGGGATGAGACGTTGACCGTGGCAAAATCCAGATGCGCGGCGCAATGGGCCAGGACCTTGGCGAAGTCACCCGGGCGGTCGTCGCTGTCTTTGTTGGCACCCAGGTTCAGGCCAATCACCGCGTCCTTTGGACGGTCAGCCAGACGGCGGGCCATGACGTCCATGCCTTCGTTGTTGAACCCGAACCGGTTGATGGCGGCCATGTCCTGGGTCAGGCGGAACAGACGTGGTTTCGGGTTGCCGGGCTGCGGGCGCGGGGTCACGGCACCGACCTCGATAAACCCGAACCCTGCGCGGGACAAAGGCGCAAGAACCTCACCATTCTTGTCGAATCCTGCGGCCAGGCCAACGGGATTTGGCAGGTCCAATCCCGCCACTGCGGTGCGCAACCGATTGGAGGTCACTGGACCCGGCGCGGGGGCCAATCCGGCCTTTAGCGCCTTGATCGATAATCCGTGAGCTGTCTCAGGATCCATGCGGTGCAGGGCTGCCAGCCCCAGTTTTTCAGTCAGTTTCATCCGAATACCTCTCCGCCAGCGGTAGGGGCGCATCGTATGAGGCGCGAGGTTTCGACGGCGGCTTGGCGGTGCACCACGGCCATTTGGTAAACCGGGTCCGTCACCATTTCCAGAAACGCGTGCGCTGTGGGATAGCGAGCGATGAAAACTGCGTCCCAGTTTTCGTTTTGCGGGCCGATCAGTGTCGTCTGAAACACGCCGCGCCACAGGATCGAAGCGCCAAGGCGCGCAATGATCGGAGCGGTTTCCGAGCCGTACTTGCCGTAAGCCTGCGCGCCGGTCAGCCCGGCATCCACGAGTTTGTGCCCTGCGGGATACTCAGCAGCGTCGCGGAACTTCACCAAGTTCAGCATCTCGATCGGGTGGTCCCGATCAAGATCCTTGAAAGCCTCAAACTGGGCGCGGTCCGGATCGACAAAATTGGTCATTCCATATCCATGGGAAACTGGTGAGCGGTTCCATCAAAGGGCAGGGCGCGCGACCAGACAACATCGGTCATTTTGATCTGCCGATAAAGATGCGGGAAAAGCGCGCCACCGCGCGAAACCTCCCATTTCAGGTCGTCGCCCATCACATCGGCGTCACACGCCAGCAGGGTCAGCCCTTCGACCCCGGCAAAATGTTTGGCGGCTGTTTCTGCCGCCTGCTTGGCAGTCGAGAAATGAACATATCCGTCAGAGACATCGATCGGCGCCCCGTCTGATGCGCCTTGTGCCTGTAACGTGGCCCATTCATCGGCCCGAATAATTTTGTAAATCAGCATGCGGTCGTGATGCACCGGCCTACGGGTAGAATCAAGCCGGATTTCCCCCTTTGACTCTCGGCGTTGCGCGTCGCAACATCTCCGCAATTAACAATAGGGAGTTAAACTATGCTCACCCGTCTTTTGACGTCTGCCGCCGCGCTCAGCCTGACCGCAGGCATGGCATTTGCCGAGTACAAGCTGACGATTCTGCACACCAACGATTTCCACTCGCGTTTTGAGCCGATCAACAAGTACGACAGCGGTTGCGGTGATGAAGACAACGCCGAAGGCAAGTGTTTCGGTGGTTCCGCACGCCTGGTCACTGCGGTCGAAGAAGCACGTGGCCGTGCCGAAAACTCGATTCTGGTGGATGGTGGAGACCAGTTCCAGGGATCGCTGTTCTATACCTATTACAAAGGCAAGGTCGCGGCCGAATTTATGAACAAGCTGGGCTACAACGCGATGACAGTGGGTAACCACGAATTCGACGACGGCCCCGAGGTTCTGCGCGGCTTTATCGACTCGGTCGATTTCCCGGTTCTGATGTCCAACGCGGATATCGCGGACGAAGAGTTGCTGACCGACAAGATCAAGAAATCGACCGTGATCGAAGTTGGCGGCGAAAAGATCGGCCTGATCGGCCTGACACCTATCGACACTGATGAGCTTGCCTCGCCCGGTCCGAATATCTCGTTCTCGGACCCGGTGCCTGCGGTTCAGGCCGAGGTGGACAAGCTGACCGGTGAAGGGGTTAACAAGATCATCGTGCTCAGCCACTCGGGTTATGGTGTGGATCAGCGCGTCGCGCAGGAAACCACCGGGGTTGACGTGATCGTAGGTGGCCACTCGAACACATATCTGTCGAACACGTCGGACAAGGCCGCTGGCCCGTATCCGACCGTGGTCAACGGCGTTCAGATTGTACAGGCCTATGCTTATGGCAAATTCCTGGGTGAGCTGAATGTGACCTTTGACGATGACGGCAACGTGGTCTCGGCTGCTGGTGAGCCGCTGATCATGGACAACACCGTTACCGAGGATCAGGCCGCTCTGGATCGTATTGCCGAACTGGCGGTACCTTTGGATGAAATCCGCAACAAGGTGGTTGCAAGCTCTGCCGATGCCATTGAAGGCGACCGCGCTGTTTGCCGCGTTCAGGAGTGCCAGATGGGCAACCTTGTAGCCGACGCTATGCTGGCTCGGGTTGCGGATCAGGGCGTCAAGATTGCGATTGCGAACTCGGGTGGTCTGCGGGCCTCAATCGATCCGGGCGACGTGACCATGGGCGAAGTGCTAACCGTGCTGCCGTTCCAGAACACACTGTCGACCTTTGAGATCAGCGGCCAGGGCGTCATCGATGCGCTTGAGAACGGCGTCAGCCAGGTTGAAGAGGTTAAAGGCCGCTTTCCGCAGGTTGCTGGCCTGACCTTTACCTGGGACCCGGCTGTCGCACCGAACGAAGGGCGTATTGCCGAGGTCATGGTTGCCGACGGAGACGGGTTTGTTCCCATCGATCCGGCAGCGACTTATCTGGTGGTCACCAACAACTACGTCCGCAATGGCGGTGATGGCTACAAGATGTTCTCGGGTGACGACAAGAACGCCTATGACTTTGGGCCGGATCTGGCAGATGTAACGGCTGAATACCTGGCCGAAAATGCGCCTTACACGCCCTATCTGGATGGGCGGATCAAGCAGAAGTAAGTTTGCTTCGATAAACACACAAAAAGGCCGCGTTTGACGCGGCCTTTTCAGTCTTATGGTCAGAAACGGCTTGATGGTGTTCCACTCGGTATCGGCGCGGGCGACATTAACCTACAATTTCTGAAAAAGGGACAAAGCCTATGTGCGGACGGTTTGCCGTAACACTTCCCAACGATGCAATGGCGCAGCTTTTTTCGGCCCGCCCAGCTAACACTTTGCCAGCGCTGCCGAATTTCAACGTCTGCCCGACCAATCAGGTGCATGTGGTGCGCGCGGGCGAAAACGGGCGCACGCTTGATCCGCTACGCTGGGGGTTTTTGCCCCATTGGTACAAGGCCGAAAACGCAGGACCTCTGTTGATCAACGCGCGGGCGGAAACGCTTGCCGAAAAGCCCGCCTTTCGCGCTGCATGCCGCGAACGCCGCTGCCTGATCGCTGCGACGGGGTTCTATGAATGGACCAAGACGGAACAAGGCGACAGGTTGCCATGGTACATCTTCCGTCAGGACAACGCACCGATTGCCTTTGCCGGTGTTTGGCAGGATTGGGGGCCTGAAGATGCGCGGCAGGGCACCTGCGCCATCGTCACAACGCCGGCCAACCGTCACCTCAGCGCAATCCATCATCGCATGCCTTTGATTCTGGAACCCGATGACTGGCCGCTGTGGCTGGGGGAGGCCGGAAAGGGGGCCGCGCGTCTGATGCAGCCAGCGGACGTAGATGTCCTCAGCTATCATCGCGTCAGCCCGACCGTGAATTCGAACCGCGCCAGCGGGCCGGAATTGATTGAACCGATCGAAGTTTAGCCCTGTCTTTTCATTCACGGCTTTGCGGGATAGACCTCTGACATGGTTCTGAAATTCGACAGTTTGCCCGATCTATATGCGCATGAATTTGACACGGTGATCGACGTGCGCAGCCCGGCGGAATTTGACGAAGACCACCTTCCCGGCGCCATCAACTTGCCTGTTCTCGACAACGAAGAACGCGCCCGTGTCGGCACAATCTATGTTCAGGAAAGCCCCTTTCTGGCGCGCAAACTGGGGGCCGCGCTGGTGTTTCGGAATGCGGCCAATCACATCGAGAACAGCCTGTCCCATCATGAGGGCGGATGGCGGCCGTTAGTTTACTGCTGGCGTGGCGGGCAAAGATCGGGTTCGTTCACTTGGATGCTGCAACAGATCGGCTGGCGGGCCGAATTGGTCGAGGGTGGCTATCGCACCTATCGCCGGTTGGTGAAACGGTATCTCTATGATGACCCGCTGCCGCATCACCTGATTGCGCTGGACGGATATACCGGCACGGCGAAGACCGAACTATTAGTGCATCTTGCGGCTCGCGGCGTTCAGGTTCTGGATCTAGAGGGGCTGGCCAACCACCGTGGGTCCTTGCTGGGTGATATGCCCGGTGGACAACCCAGCCAAAAGGCGTTCGAGTCTGCCCTATCGTCTATGCTATGTCGTCTGGACATGTCGCGCCCCGTGGTGGTCGAGGCGGAGTCGTCCAAAATCGGGTCTCTGATCCTGCCGCCGACGCTTTGGGCGGCCTTGCGTCAAGCCCCTCGCATCCAGATAACAGCCTCCGTTCAGGCGCGTTCGGACTACTTGGTATCCGCCTATGATGACGTTCTGTCGGACTCTGACCGCCTGCGCGACCGCCTTTCCCCGCTGCGGTTTCACCGCGGGCATGACGTGGTGGACGGTTGGCTGGACATGATTGACGCTAGTGACAAACGCGCACTGACTCAGGCCTTGATCGAGCAGCACTATGATCCTGCATATGCCAAATCTGCCCGAGTGCGCAGTTCAGACGTTATCGCGAATATACATGCGTCGGCGTTGGATCATGCTGGCTTGTCTGCAACAGCAGCGCAGATCGAAGCCATCCTGGATCAGGTTTGAACCCGAAGCCCCGGTGCATCGGTCATGTGCCCAATGATTACGGCAGGATACCCAACTTTGCGCAAAGCTTCGCAGATCATCTGTCCTTGATCCGCTGGTACCGCGGCCAGTAAGCCTCCGGCAGTCTGAGGATCATACAGCAGGTCAGCTTTGCCGCCCGTCGGTAATTCGGGCGTAATCGCTCGATTGTCTTCGAACAAGGTTGACCGGATGCCCTGCGCGGCCAGTTCCCGCGCGCCATCCATTACCGGAACTGCCTCAAGATCCAAGGCAGCACCGCAACCCGAGGCCTCGGTCATGCCCAGTAGGTGCCCAGCCAGACCAAATCCCGTTACATCGGTCATCGCATGTGCGCCTGCCAATATTTCTGAAGTCCTGCCTTGTGGCTGCACCATATGTGCAAGGGCCGCCGCAACCCATTCGCCTTTTGCTGCGCCCGCCATCTCTGCCGCCATCAGAACGCCGCTGCCCAACGGTTTGGTCAGGATCAGGGCATCCCCGAGTCTGGCGCCGGTCAGTGTGATCGGGTCGGCGTCGCACAGACCGGTCAGGGTGAACCCGATCGTCATCTCGTCACCCATCGAGCTGTGGCCGCCGACAATCTCGGCCCCGGCGTCACGGATGACGTCGCTGGCCGTTGCCATGATCTCGGCCATGGTGCGACGCTGAAGGGTTGGCGACATGCGGGGTAGGATGATCGTCGCCGTGGCGGCCTGCGGGCGGGCACCCATGGCCCAGATGTCCCCAAGGGCGTGAACCGCTGCAATGCGCGTCATCAAAGTGGGATCGTCTACGAAGCCGCGCAGATGGTCCGAGGTCATGACCTGCCGCGCGCCTCCGGTCTGCAACAGGGCGGCATCATCGCCGGGCAGTGGTGTCACATCCGCACGAACAGGGGCGGGCAGATCGGCAAGCGCGGATTGCAACGCACCGCGCCCGACCTTGGCA
The DNA here is from genome assembly GCF_001458195.1 of Ruegeria atlantica. Classification (GTDB taxonomy): domain Bacteria; phylum Pseudomonadota; class Alphaproteobacteria; order Rhodobacterales; family Rhodobacteraceae; genus Ruegeria; species Ruegeria atlantica. The sequence continues at coordinate 38,919 of NZ_CYPU01000006.1, forward strand.
CCGCAGCCCCCGCACATGGGATTGTCGCCCAAGGCTTCAGTCAAACCGGCCGCGTGATGGCGCGGCAAGGCCGGAGGCTTCATCTGCGGCAGGTTGCGAAACTTGTCCATAAAGCTTTGATCGATGTGGTTTTTCCATTTCCACATCAACGGCCCGCTGAACGAGGTCCCCAGCCGCTCCCCCAATGCAGACTTGCCGCCTAGTGATATGAGCTTGAGGTAATCCTTTTGCGGCTCATACCGCCGCATGGCATCTGACCCTAGGGCGGCCCTTAGGTTTTGGTACAATACGGGGGCCTCGCGCACTGCGTAAACTCCGGCTTTGGGGCGTGGGTTTTCTGTCAGATGTGCGCAATCACCTGCCGCAAAAATGGCAGGGTCGCTGGACTGCAGGCGCCCGTCGACGCGGATGAAGCCGTCCTGAAGGTCCAGCCCTGTATTCGCGATCCAGTCATAGGGTTTTGCACCGGCCGCACCGGTCACAAAGCTGGCTGCGATTTGGCGGCCATCTTGCAATGCGACGTGATCCTTGGCGATGTGCGAAACAGATGCTTGTTCGATCACTTCAATGCCCAGATCAGCCATCGCTTTGCGAATGGTCCGCGCGGACTTGGGATGAGTCGCCGTCAGGGCACGTGCGTTGTCAATCAGGGTCAGGTGCGCGGTGCGCCCCTTGGTGCGCAAGGCAAAGGCCATAGCCATGATGAGCTCGGCCCCGGCGACTCCACTGCCAATCACCGCGACCGTAGCATCACCTGATCCTTCCAGGTACTCTGCCCATTTGGCAGCAAACGGACCCAGCGGTTTGGCGGGAACGGCATGCTGGTCAAAGCCGGGCAGGGCTGGCATGTCCGATGTAATCCCCACGTTGACCGATGCTACATCAAACGCCACCGGGGGACGGTCTGGCACATGAACCTCGCGCCGGTCTGGGTCGATGCCTGAAACCGCACCCAGAATGATCCGCGCGCCGGCAAAGCGGGCTAGTTTGACCAGATCTATGTTCAGGTCCTGACGTGCGTAGTGCCCGGCGACAAAGCCCGGCAGCATCCCCGAATATGGCGCCGTGGGACCGGGGTTGATCACCGTCACCCGTGCGCCGGGCAGGGGGTTCATGCCCCACTTGCGCAGCAACAAAGCATGGGTGTGGCCCCCGCCAATTAGAACCAGATCGCGGGTTAAGGGCAGCGGTGGGTGGTGCATCAAACTCAGGACTTGCTGTGGTCAGGGACGTCTTCGACCTGCTCAACAGCGTGCGTGGCCCAAAGTTCATCCTCGCCCGCATCCGGCAGATCGCTGGGTTTTTCATGACGGTGAATGTGCCATTTGGCAATGAACAGGGCCGTGATCGGCGCGGTCAGGAACAGGAACAGAGTGATCAGAAGTTCGTGCAGCGACAGGTGCTGTTCGATCAGAACCGAGTGGCAGATCGATGCCAGCAACACGCCACCCACGCCCAGGGTCGTCGCCTTAGTGGGTGCGTGCAGGCGCGACATAGGATCTTTCAGCTTGATCATACCGTAGGACCCGACAAAGCCGAAGATGCCTGAGATGACCAGGAAGAAGGCGATCAGAAGTTCTATGATGAAACTCATTCCACCCTCACTCAATGATATTGCCACGCAGCATGAAGCGCGCGTAGGCAACCGTTGAGACAAAGCCCAGCATGGCAATGATCATGGCAGATTCGAAGAACACTTCTGTTCCCAGAGTCAGACCATATAGGATCAACAGAGCGATCGTGTTGATGACCATCGTATCCAGAGCCAGAACGCGGGTGCCGACGCCGTCTGCGGTGATGATCCGCCAAAGGCACATCATAATGGCCGCGCCGAAGCAGGCGAATGCAAAGGCGATTGCAATGTCGATCATTCGAAAATCTCCTTCAGGCGACGCTCATAGCGGCTTTTGATCTGGTCGCGCACTGCATCAGGATCGGGGGCATCTAGACAATGTACCAGCAGGTTATGCCCCTGTGCGGACAGATCGCTGCTGACGGTTCCGGGGGTCATGGTGATCGTTCCCGCCAGCACTGTGATAGCCTCAGGTGTGCGCAATTCCAGCGGGATCGAGATCCAGGCCGGCTGACGATCTGCGTCGCGTTTGAACAGGATAATCCGGGCAACGGTGATGTTCGCGATCACGATGTCCCAAAGCACAACCAGGATGTATTCAACGACCATGGGCCAGTTGCGCAGCTTTGGGCGATCAGGCCAATAAGGCTGTGTGATGAAGGGAATGATGATGCCCAGGATCAGGCCAAAAACCAGCGAATTCAGGGTCAAGTTATTGGCCAGCAGGACCCACACGATGGTCAGCAGGAACGTCAGATGCGGGTGCGGAAATATTCGGTGCAGAAGTCTGATCATGTGTCGCCTCCCAATACGGCTGCGATGTAGTTCTCAGGTGTGAACAATTGCTCGGCCGTTTTATTGGTATACTCCAGCGCAGGTCCCGCAAACAGGGTCAGCAGCACAAGGCCGATCGCCATTGCGCATACGGCGGTGAAAGCCAGCCCGGGGTTGGGCTCGGGCGCAGGCGCGGGCGGGGTTCCTTCTTCGTTTTCTGGGTCCGTTTCCGTGTTGTGCTGGGCATCATGGCTTTTCCAGAAGATCAACGAGCCCGCTCGGGCAAGGCCAACAATAGTCACGAAGGAACCGATCAGGATTACGGCCCAGATGGCGTTTGCATCCGGTGCGTCCCGTGCGGCGTCCAGCACCAGCAACTTGCCGACAAAACCCGATAGCGGCGGCATGCCCGCCAACGCTATCGCACCCACAAAGAACAGAGCCGATATCAGACCCGTTTGCGGCATTGGTGCAGTTGGGGCAATCGCGCCGCCCCGGCGTTCCATCACCAGATCGGCAACCAGGAACATAAGCGCAGTGGCTAAGGTGGAATGATACACGTAATACAGTGCCGCCGCTGTGGCCGTTTCCGTGAACAGCGAGATCGCAATCAGCAACGTTCCCATCGAGGTGATGGCACAGAACGCCACCATACGCGCGATATGCTGTGTGCCCAGAATGCCGATGGCACCAACGGCCAGCGTCACCAAAGCGGCGGGTTGCAACCAAGCGCCAACAAGGCCCTGCGTAGCCTCAACCTCTGGGCCGAAGCCCAGCGTGTACATCCGCAGGATCGAGTAGGCGCCGACCTTGGTCATGATCGCAAACAGGGCGGCCACTGGCATGGGTGCACTGGCGTAGCTCGCCGGTAGCCAGAAGTGCAGTGGCAACACAGCGGCTTTGATGCAAAACACCAGCAGCAGCAAAACCGCACCAACCCGCAGCAGGGCGGTGTCATCCGCTGGCAATTCCGCCACCCGCACGGCCAAGTCGGCCATGTTCAACGTTCCGGTCACAGCATAAAGCGTGCCTAAAGCAAACAGGAACAGGGTGGACCCCAGCAGGTTATAGGCCACATATTGCACCCCGGCTTTCAACCGTACTGCACCGCCCCCATGCGTCATCAGGCCATAGGACGCGATCAACAGAACTTCGAAGAACACGAACAGGTTAAAGGCATCACCGGTCAGGAATGCGCCGCAGACTCCCATCAGTTGAAAGTGGAACAGGGCGTGAAAATGTTTACCCCGATCGTCCCAGCCTGAGGCGATAGCATAAAGCACGATCGGCAAAGCCAACAGTGCAGTCAGAAGCACCATCATGGCCGATAGTCGGTCCAGCACCAGAACGATGCCAAAGGGCGCAGGCCAGTTGCCCAGTTCGTAGACCTGAATATCGCCACCTGCGGCCTGTGCGGTGATAGTCAGGGCAATACCAATTAGGGCCACCACCCCAGCGACCGAAAAGATGCGCTGCAGGTCCAGGTGAAAGCGCAGGACCATAATGATGAACGGGGCCAGGATCGCGGGCAGGACGATTGGCGCAACGATCCAATGGTTCATGCGTCTTCTCCCGGCGCGTCGACGCTGTCATTGGCGTTCATATCGATATGGTCATCCTTCGAGGACAGGTAGGCGCTGAGCGCGATCATCACGATCACAGCGGTCATTCCGAACGAGATCACGATGGCCGTCAGCACCAAAGCCTGCGGCAGCGGATCGGTATAGGGCACTTCTTTGTATTTGTTCAAAACGGCAGGCGCGTCCAAAGCCAATCGGCCCGTTGCGAACAGGAACACGTTCACGGCGTAAGTCAGCAGAGACAGGCCCAGAATGACAGGGAAGGTCCGGCGGCGCAGGATCAGGAATATCCCGGCAGCAGTCATGACGCCAACGGCAGAGGCTACGAGCGCTTCCATCAGACCTGCTCCATGTTTTCTTCTTCTTGCGGCGGATTGTCCCGCAATGGGTTGATATCCATCGGGAATTCCTGCGCCATGCCCGGTTGCCACGCGAACCTGGACAGGCTGTCCAGCGCCAGCATCACCGCCCCCAGAACAGCCAGGAAAACGCCGGTGTCAAACAGGATGGCGGTGGCCCATTCGAACTCTTCCAGCGGTGGCCAGTGAATATAGCCAAAATCGCTGGTCAGGAACGGACGATCATTAAACCACGCACCCAGACCCGTAGCGGCGGCAATGAGCACGCCCCAGCCGATGGAGCCATGGTAGTAGAACCTCTGGCGTTCGATGGCCCAAGTATAACCGCTGGCCATGTATTGCATCAGGAAGGCGATTGCGACAACCAGACCGGCGATGAAACCGCCGCCCGGCTGATTGTGGCCGCGGAAAAAGATATAAGCCCCGACCATCAGCGCGATGGGCATCATCATCCGGGTCACGACCACCATCATCAACGGATGCGAGTCCCCCGATTGCGGCCAATGCGGTTTTCGGTTCAGCAGGTAGCTGCGGACATTGGTGCCCAGAACGGCCTCGGTCAGGGCAAAGATGATAAGCGCGGCAATGCCCAGAACGATGATTTCGCCAAAGGTATCAAAGCCCCTGAAGTCCACGAGGATGACGTTGACCACATTGGTGCCGCCACCACCTTTGTACGAATTCGCCAGATGGAATTCCGAAATCGTCGGAAAGGCAAAATCCCGCAGCAGCAGCGCATAGATCAGCGCGCCCGAACCAATGCCCGCCATGACTGAGATTGCAGCGTCGCGCCAGCGGCGCGCGGCGCTGCTGTCCCAGGGCGTATCCGTGGGCAGGAAGTTCAGCGACAGCAGCAGCAGGATCATCGTGACCACTTCGACCGAGATCTGCGTCAGCGCCAGATCCGGGGCGGACAGATAGTTGAAGGCCATCGAAACGATCAGGCCGACAACACCAATCAGCACCAGCGACAACAGGCGATTGCGGTGGAACCACATAATCGCCAGCGTTGCACCCACAAGGCAGATCCATCCGATAAGCGGTATGATCTGAATGGGCAGCGCCTCCCGCGTTTCGGGGCCAATTGTGCCGGTTGTATAGGCATAATAACCCAGCGCGAGGGTGAAGCCGATCATAATGACCGCGTAACGGCTGAGGACGCCGTTGTGCAAAGTATCGGTGATCAAACGACTGAGTCTTGTCAGCACTCCGATCACAGTATCAAAGATCACCTTGGCCTCGGGACGCGGCAGGGCATTCCAGATTTTCTCTTCATGCCGATGCAAGCTTAGCAGGAACAGACCGCCCAGTGTCGCGACCACGGACATATAGAGGGCAGGCGTAAAACCGTGCCACAATTTCAGCGAATAATACGGCAGCTTCTCACCGCCAATGACCGCGCTGGATACAACGGCGACCAATGGGCCCACGATGGCGGCAGAGTTCAGTCCGATCAGTACCACCAGCACGACAAGGAAGGCAGGCGCCAACCATAGACCGACGGGTGGATCATGCGGATGGGCCGGGTAATCATGACGCTCCGGACCTAGGAACACGTGGCTGACAAACCTGAAGGAATAGGCCGCTGAAAACAGCGCCGCCAACAATGCCAGACCCGGTACAAGGTAATGAGAGTGCAGCCATGTGGTGTGAACGGTCTCTTCCAGCATCATTTCCTTGGACAGAAACCCGTTCAGGGGCGGTATGCCCGCCATCGACAGTGCAGCGATTGTGCCAATTGTAAAGGTGATCGGCATCAGATGGCGTAGGCCACCCAGACGTTTGATATCCCGCGTACCGGTTTCGTGATCCACGATCCCTGCGGTCATGAACAGAGCCGCTTTGAAAGTCGCATGGTTGATGATGTGAAAGATTGCAGCCACGGCGGCGATCTTTGTGCCAAAGCCCAGCAGCATGGTGACCAACCCCAGATGCGACACGGTCGAAAACGCCAGAAGGGCCTTGAGGTCATCCTTGAACAGAGCGATCACCGCGCCCATCAGCATGGTGATAAGTCCAGTTGTGGCAACAATGTAGAACCAAGCGTCGGTGCCGGCCAAAACGGGCCACATCCGGGCCATCAGAAACAACCCGGCCTTCACCATGGTGGCCGAGTGCAGGTAGGCAGAGACCGGTGTCGGGGCCGCCATGGCGTGGGGCAGCCAGAAATGGAATGGGAATTGCGCCGACTTGGTAAAGCAACCTAGCAGGATCAGGATCAACGCGGGCAGGTAATAGGGTGACGCCTGGATCAGCTCTTTGTTCTGCAAAATTACGCTTAGGTCATAAGACCCGACGATATTGCCCAGGATCAGCATCCCGGCGATCATCGCCAACCCGCCAGAGCCGGTCACTGCAAGCGCCATCCGCGCACCTTGACGTCCTTCGGGCAGGTGTTTCCAATATCCGATCAACAGGAAGGAGCTAAGCGACGTGAGTTCCCAAAAGATAAGCAAAAGCAGTATGTTGTCGGACAGAACAATCCCGACCATCGCGCCCTGAAACAGCAGAAGATAGGTGTAGAACTGCCCCATCGGGTCCTCGCGCGACAGGTAAAATCGTGCGTAGAGGATGATAAGTAACCCGATACCAAGTATCAGCAAAGCAAACAAAAATCCCAAGCCATCCAGCATGAAATTTGCGTTCAATCCAAGGGCTGGCATCCACTCGAACCGGGCGGTCACAACATCGCCTCGCATCACAGACGGGATGTGGATCAACAGACCCATCAGCGCCAGAAATGTGGTCAACCCAGCAGCAGAAGCAGCTGCATTTCGTCCTGCCCTGATCAGAAGAGCTGGAAAAACAGCGCCGAGAAAAGGAAGGGCCGCGATGAGGAATAGGGACAAGTGCGATACTCCGTTCTGGGCGGTCAAGTAGTACTGATTTTGTAAGGATAATTTTCTTACTGTCCAGCTAATACAACTCATTTGCCGCGCGCCAACACAGCGAGGCTGCGGCTTTTGCCTGCAAAAATGACGTGAACTTGAACTGCCAGGATAAATTCGGCGCGGATTCCAAATCTGCGCTGTGATAGAAACCCGGTGTCAGGTCAGGAGGGTGCGACGTGGCCCGAAACTTAAACCGATCCCGCAGGTGGATCTTGATTGGAGGCTGTGCCGCAGTGGCGGGGGGATTTGCGATACGCGAATACCGGCTTACTCCGCCTGACTATTCGGGACGGCAACTTAGCGTGCAGGATGCGCATAGGCAGGCCGTGGCCGGAGACGTGTTGTTGCTGGACATTCGCACCCCGAAAGAGTGGCAGTCCACTGGGATCGGTGAGGGCGCGAAATATTTGGACATGCGCCGTGACGATTTCATTCCCGCTCTGACGCAGCTCGTCAAAGGTGACAAGGGCGCGGCAATTGCGTTGATCTGTGCGCGGGGCGTGCGTTCGGCGCGGTTGAGCAACCGGCTGAGCGAGGCAGGATTTACGAATATTATTGATGTGCCCGAAGGCATGTTGGGGTCGGCCGCTGGGCCGGGATGGGTGCGCGCCGGATTGCCGGTTCGCGACTACGACAGGAGTGCAGTATGATCCGCGAATTAACACTGGCAACGGGTTTGGCGCTGGTCGGGCAGTCGGGGCTGGCCGCCTGTGCCGATCTGGAGGGTATGTGCGAAACCGCCTCGGGCGGCTACCATATCGAATTGCCAAAGTATGAGAACCCGCCACTGGTGGTGTTTCTGCACGGCTATGGTGGCACCGCCACCGGTACTTTGAAAAACCGTGGCATGGTGGAACCGCTGCTAGCGCGCGGCTACGCTGTAATGGCGCCAGAAGGGTCGGAGCGCAACGGGCGACAAAGTTGGAACTTCTTTCCGGGTTGGGAAGGACGCGATGAAACCGCCTTTTTGACCGAGGCGGTTGAGGATGCCGCGGATCGGTTTGGCGTGGATACGGACCGGGTCGTTCTGGGCGGGTTCTCGGCGGGCGCGTTCATGGTCTACTACCTTGCCTGCGCCGCGCCCGATACGTTCTCGGCCTATGTGCCCGTCTCTGGCGGGTTCTGGCGTCCGGATCCTGAATCTTGCGATGGCCCGGTTCGGATGTTCCACACTCATGGCTGGACGGATAACGTGGTGCCGCTGGAAGGGCGCTTGCTGGGCGGTGGCCGGTTTCATCAGGGTGATATCTTTGCCGGGCTCGAGATTTGGCGCATCGCCAATGGATGTGTCGATACCAAGCCCAGCGGGTTCTCGACCACTGGCCTTTTCATGCGCCGATACTGGAGCGGATGTGACGACGGCAGCGCGCTGGAATTTGCGCTGTTTCCCGGTGGTCATACGGTTCCCAAAGGCTGGGCCGATATGATGATCGATTGGTACGAAGGTTTGCCGGGTGGGTGATCACTCGGCAGGAGTCATTACGCCCTTGCCTTCGATCACCTTCTTAAGCTCATCCCTGTAGCGACGGGCCGAGCTTGTGATTGCGGGCTCGTTATAGTCCTCTTTCATGCCAACCATACGGCGGGCTGCTCCGGCCGATACGCCGCTGAGCGCGGACAAAGGAATCGCAAAGGCAAGACTGATCGCAATCGGGGCCAACCAGACTGATACAAGACCGGACAAGATACCGACGCTAAGGGCCACGCCGCTGATCGTTTCGACCGTGTGGCAGAGGATCAGCGTGCGCAGACCATAGCTGCCGCCATCCCGCGCCTGCGGGGACCAGCCCTTTTGGATACCAAAGGTGGTGCGAATGACGGCGATCATCTGTTGCACCATCAGAATAGGGGCGTAGAGGATCGACAGAACAACCTCGGCCAGGAATGAGGTCAGGAATTTGCGCCCGCCACCGAATTCGGCATAGCGCACTCCGCTGAGTGGCAGGGCCAGAACACCCAAGACCTTTGGCGCAAGCAGCATCGCATACATGACCAGAATGATCAGCACATGGCGGGTTTCCGTCATCTCGGGCCATTGCGGGAACAGTGGATTGTCTGGGCTGAAATAATGCAGGACCGAGGCATCCTCACCCTGACCGATCAGCGCCCACATCACCAGCAGCGCAAACCAAAGCGGCGACATCAGATATCCAACTGCGCCGTGGAACATGTGGAACCGTGACACCGACTGGAACCCGGCTGAGCCCAACAGTTTCAGGTGCTGCAAATTGCCCTGACACCAGCGCCGATCGCGCAGGGCGTGATCAATTAGTGTCGGCGGCGTTTCTTCATAGGACCCGCGAATGCGGGGCAGGAACCGCACACCCCAACCGGCCCGACGCAACAGACCGGCCTCGACGAAGTCATGGCTCATGATCAGCTTTTCCTGACCGTTCAATGCTCGCAGTTTCGGCAAACCCGCGCAATTGGCGAATGCTTGGGTGCGGATAATGGCGTTATGACCCCAATAGTTACCTTCCTGTCCGCACCAGCGCGCAAGCCCTTCGGCAAAAGCAATGCCATAGACGCCATTGGCGAATTGCTGCATTCGCGCAAAGACCGATTGTGCACCGATCAACTGAGGATAGCTCTGAATCAATCCAGCGCCCGGGTCCCAGGCCAATGCGTCGGTCAAACGGGCGATGGCGCGACCGGTCATCAGACTGTCGGCATCCAATACCAGCATGGCATCCCACTCGGCACCCCAGCGGCTGACCCAGTCGGCGATGTTGCCAACCTTGCGGTCGGTGTTTTGTTCGCGACGGCGATAATACAATTCCAGCCCGGGGGCGAGGGTGGTACGCAGCGCCTCGACACTGGCTTGCTCCTGTGCCGCGATCTCGGGGTCGCGCGTGTCCGCGAGGATGAACATGGCATAGTGATGCTGCCCACCGCGCGCCTGCAAATCTTCAAGCATGGTCCTGGCATTGCCCAGCACGTTCCAGGGAACCTCGTTATAGACCGGCATCAAAAGGGCGACACGCAACGGCTGGGCGCGACCCTGACGTACGGGACGCTCCTGCCGGGACAGGGAGACCATGCCCAGCAACACGGTGCAGACCGTGAAGGAGATCCAGAAGAAGTTGAATGAAATCAGTGCCAGAAGGATGGCCTCGATCAGGTTGATGCCTTCGGCGTCGAACCAGTCCGTCATCACCCATAACAGCCCCAGCGTCGCCGCCATTGCGGGCGAAAACGCCAGCGCACGCCAGAACCCGGCCGAGGGACGTTTGGCATCAGGAACCTGTGCATCCCGAAACCCTGCGCTGAAATCCTGCGCAGGCATGGCCAGAGGCGTCTCGGGCGGCATGATATGAAGATCTCTGGTCATGAGGTCCAACGGTAAAGCCAGACCTCAGAGGCTGGCTGTTTGTCTTTCAGCAACTGCGCACGCAATTCGACATGGTCGCGGTCGCCGGGCTCGAACGAAAACGCCAGCCGCAAACCGCCTGTGTCGGGGTTGCGTTGCAGCACACCTTCGGATGTTTCGGCATGCGGCGAGTCCACGAAAATGGTCATCGCCTCTGGGTCGTCAAACAGCTCGCTTTCTTCAAAATCGATGACGGCCAGACGCCCTTCACCAAACGTGTTGTCGCCCATCGCGGAGTTGATCACGCGCGCCATCGGTGTGCGCTGTGGCTCATCCCCCCAGATCAGGCGATAGGACAGGTCGACCTGGCTGCCAGCCGTATAGGGTTCGGCAGGGCGCCAGTAGGCAACGATGTTATCGTAGATTTCCTGATCCGCCGGAATTTCAACCAGTGTGACCGCACCTTTGCCCCAATCCGCACCGGGTTCGACCCACAGGCTGGGGCGCTTGTGGTAATTCGCCTCAAGATCCGCGTAATCCGAGAATTCACGCTTGCGCTGCAACAGGCCAAAGCCGCGCGGATTGGTGTCGACGAACGACGAAATCTGCAGGCGGGTCGGGTTCGCCAATGGCCGCCACAGAACCTCTCCGGCACCGTTGCGCACCAACAGACCATCGCTGTCGTGTACGGCAGGGCGGAAGTCGTCGAACCGGCTGTGGTTGGTCTGATCGAACAGGAACATCGACGTGCCGGGGGCGATGCCCACATGCGTCAGCTCCTCTCGTGGGAACAGCGTGGCTTCGATATCCATCACACAATCCGCGCCAGCAGTCACATTGAACCGATACGCGCCAGTCACGCTGGGGCTGTCCATCAGCGCATGGACGACCATGTCGCGCTGGCCGGGTTTTGGGCGTTCCAGCCAAAATCGGATGAATTCGGGGAATTCCTCTCCATCCGGGTCGCCGGTTTTCAGGGCCAGACCACGGGCGGAGAGACCATAGACCTCATGCAAGCCGATAGCGCGGAAATAGCTGGCCCCTTGCCAGACGCAGAACTCATCGGTCTGGCCGGGACGGTGCATCTCGGTGCGCAGACGCAGGCCGGAGAAGCCCAGCGTGTCGTCGATTGGCAGTTCCGGGACGTCCTCGGATTTGTCGAACATCTCAAGATCAAACGCGACCGGAGTAGCCATTCCGTTTTCAACGGTTTCAACTTTAACAGTGCGCGGGAAGTACAGGCCGGGAGTGAAGAAGTCGACGTTGAAGGGCGTTTCCGTTTCGTACCAAAGCGCACGGTTTAGCCGGAATCGGATCGAGCGGTATTGCTGGTACGTCAGATCCTGCCATTCCTGCGGCACCATCTCGCGTTCCGCATAAGGTCGGCTGGCCAGATCTCGGGCCATCTCAATGACGACATTGCGGTCAAATGGGACCTCACCGCCCGTGGCAAAAGTTGCTGGCGCGAATGCAAGCGCCGAAGTTGAAACCAGAAATGCGCGACGTGTAAGATTCATTTCTTAGACTTCCAAGGTTGTGACTTAAACCAAGCGGCCATGTATGCCACGCCGATGATCGTCGCAAAGCCAATCATGTTGGCGATGAAAATACTGGCAACATCCCGCCCACTCAGGTCCAGACCGACGCCGATAAGTCGTGCTGCAGCCATCGAAAATACGAACACCGCCAATGATTGTTGCCCAACTTTGGTGATGGCGGTCAGCACGAATTGCCAGACTTTGGCCGCGGTACCCTGACCGGTTGCAATCAGGCGATGCCCATGTTCCCCGGCGACAACCCAGCCCAGATAGGCGAGTGACAGGAAATGCAGATAGCGGAACAGGCCAAAATCGGTTTTGTCGCGGAACTCTTTCGTCACGGGCCAGACCTTGCGGATTTCGTCAGCCAGATCGGGGGCCGCTGCGTTGATCCATGTGAACACCTTCCACGAACCAAAGGGCATCGAGAAGATCAGGAACAGTGCTGCCGCCCAGATCAAGGTTTTCGATACTGGGGGGGCAGGTATCCAGCCGCGCATGAAGGCGAAACCAGTAAAGAACAGCAGTTGCCAGCCAAAGGGGTTGAAGAACCACTGCCGCTCAGACCACGGTTCGGCTGGGAGGTCCAGAATGTCGGTCTGTGCGACCAGCCAGATCGCGACGGATGTCGCGGCGACGGCCCAGAAACCGAACCGGTAGAGGCCCATAAACATGGGCATCATTGCCAGAACCACCAGATACATCGGCAGGATGTCGAAATAGTTCGGAACATAGGTCAGCGTGAACAAACCCACGATCTGAGGCGCAGGATCGTTGAAGAAGTGCTGCAGGTTCAAAGACGAAACGTAGGTCTTTTCAAACAGCCCTGATTGATCCAGCGCCGCCATTGACATGGCGACAAAGAAGAACAGGCAGATATGCGCCCAGTAGACCTGCCAGATACGGAACGACACGCGGGCCGTTCCAATCCACCACCCCTTGCGCAGGAACGCTCCGCCAAAGGCAATCGCCGACGCCATGCCCGAGCAGAACACGAAAATCTCGGTCGCGTCCGAGAATCCAAACCGCGCGGGAATCCACTTAGCCCATGGATCGTTCGGGATATGGGCGATCAGGATGATGAACATCGCGATGCCGCGATAGAAATCCAGGCGCGGGTCGCGCGTGCGGGCAGGGGCCGCCGCAGAGGCAGCCACTGGCGCAAAATCAGAAGCGGGCGAAACTGTCGCCATACGTATTCTGTCCTTCTTGGTCTTAGTTTTTGTTATTCAGCCGGGACGCTTTGTGCGTCTCCGTTGTCGCGTGCCGCATCGATCAATGTGCGGCGCGCAAGAGCGTAATTGTCTTCGCCCCCGGCTCTTTTGGCGCGACGGTCATCCAGGATGCGCTCGACAGCATCCAGACGGCCGGCGCGCAGGCCGGAATCAATTGTGATGCGCTCGAATACATCACGTTGGGCGTGGCTTCCACCTGCCAGTTGCATACCTGCTCGGGCGTTCGATAAAAAGTCGAAGGCGTCGCCGTAAAGGCCTTCGCCAAAGGCCTCTAGCCCTTTGGCGGCTGCAATGCCCGGATCGGACATGCGGATCGGGGTGTCCCCCTGATTGCGCTGCGCATCTTTCTGAATACGTTGCAACATCTTGCTGGTCGCTTCTGGGCGATTGTCGCCGGTCAGGGCCAGAAGGTAGTGAAGATCGGCAAAAATCAGACAACCATCTTCAGTCCGCGCTGCACTGAGATTCGCCAGTTCTTCCCAGCGGTTGCCCACATTGACGCCCTCAAGCTCAAGCCGTGACAGCAGGGACGTGGCGTTCGAGATATCGCGGTAGTCGTCGGTTTTGTCCTGACGGATGTAGTTGTCATACAGCTCCATCACCTGATCGACCTGACCCAGATCCAGATGCATCAGCGCCTTGTGCCACCAGACGTGATAGCGGAAGTTGTTGCAGTGGGTCCAAGCCTCTTCGCGTCCTGCCAACCAATCAAGGCCCAGCTGCGCGTTGCCTGTCATCTCATGCACGTGTGCAACGGCGTGCAGACCCCAGGCATCGTCCGACACCATCCACAGCGCCTGCCGACCTGCGATTTCGGCCTTTTCGTAGGCACCGGTTTCTTCCAACGCAAAGGAATGACAGCCCAGCAAATACCCACGACCTGCATGATCGGGTTCGTACGCCGGCAGAATCCGCTCGATCGACCGGCGCATGCCTTCCGCGTCGCCAAGCACAAATCGCGTCGCGTGGCTGAGTTTCATTGCCAGCGAGTCTTGTGGGTGGTCGCGCAGAATCTCTTCGAATTTTTGTATGGCTTGCGTGGGCAGGTCAGCCAGATACAGACCCAGCGCTTCGACATACAGTCGCTCGCGCGCTGAGACCGGCTGGCGTTCCATGGCACTGTTGGCGGCTGCCATCGCTTCGACGGCGACCGGCATCATCTCGCGACGGCCCAGCAGGACCATGAACAAGCCTTTGATTGCATGACCCAGGGCAAAATCGGGTTCAAGCTCCAGAACTTTGCCAAGATGCTGCGGCGTCACGGCGGCATGGGCCATGAACCCAAGCAGAACACCATCCCAGGCCTCGGCACTTGCCGGGTGGCTGAGAGTGTTCATCTGTCCGAAAACGTCTTGCTTCATGTTCATGTTCCGATCCAATCGAGAATATCTACATCACCTGATGTAGCAGAGACTCTGGGTGGGTCGTATCAGTATCGGCCCTGCTCTCGAATTGGTGAAATGCCGTGTAGGCAAAAAATGAAAAAAACCGCCGATTCAATGGCATGTTTCAGCAACATGCCGCCGAAATGGGCAGAGTGTTTCAATCGTCAAAGGGGTTTTCAGCGCGCAAAACGGCCTGCGTATCGGCCCCAAAGACGGGCGGAGCAGCCCGATATGTTACAGGTGTGCGCGACAGTTTCAGCGGATTCCCGATCAGTTGAACGTCACCCGGTGCGGCCTGCATCGCGATCTGCATCTGGCGGGCTTCGACCTGATCGGTTGTAAAAACCTGATCCAAAGTCTGTACTGGACCAACCGGAACCTTGCGGGCTTCGAGCTGCGCAATCATGGTCTCTGAAGCGTGGGTCTTCACCACCGGACGCAGCACGGCGTTTAACGCGTCACGATTTTCCAGCCTAGCTGGGTTGGTGGCGAAACGTGGGTCATCCGCCAGATCGGGGTGATCGATGAATTCGCAGAACCGTCGGAACTGACTGTCATTTCCGACGGCCAGAATGACGTGGCCATCGGCGGTTTCATAAACGTCATAGGGCACGATATTCGGATGCCCGTTGCCGCGCCGTTGGGGTACGGTGCCTGAGGTCAGATAGTTCGCACCTTCGTTGATTAGCCACGCGATCTGCGCATCTACCAGCGCCAGATCAATCTGCTGGCCTTCGCCGGTCTGATCGCGGTGGCGCAGGGCGGCTAGAATGCCGACACTTGCGTACATTCCGCACATCACATCGGCGATGCCCACGCCCACCTTCATCGGCGCGCCATCGGGTTCGCCTGTCAGCGACATGATCCCGCCGTACCCCTGTGCCATCAGGTCATAGCCCGGCTTGGACGCATTTGGCCCGGTCTGTCCGTAACCCGATATCGAGCAATAGACGAGGCTGGGAAAGTCTTGCGACAACGTTGCGTAGTCCAGACCGTATTTCGCCAATCCGCCGGGTTTGAAGTTCTCGATCAGAATGTCCGCATGCGAGGCCAACCGTTTGATTTCAGATTGTCCCTCGGTCGTGGTGATGTCGATAGCCACGGATTTCTTGTTGCGGTTGGCCGACATGAAATAAGCGCTTAGATCGGACCGGTTGCCTTGCGCATCTTCGACGTAAGGAGGGCCCCATTGGCGGGTGTCATCCCCGCCGGTCGCGGGGTTTTCGATCTTGATCACGCTGGCCCCCAGATCGCCCAGCAACTGCGTGCAGGTCGGTCCGGCCAAAATGCGACTGAGGTCCAGTACTTTGACGCCCTTCAGCGGTCCTTCAGATCCGGCCATCATAGCCTCCACGGTCAATTTCGGCGGCAATCACGGTGAAAGAGTTGGCCTTCATCGCCTCATTCAGGGCAGTACGCAGTTCCTCGCGGTTTCGAACGGTGTGACCGTTGCCGCCAAACGCCCGGCCCATGGCGGCAAAGTCATGGCGGTCGAAATCCACACCTCTGTTGCCCATCTGGCGCTGACGTTGTTTCAGCTCGATCAACGCGAGGCTTGCATCGACAAAGACCAGAAAGATCGGGTTTCCGCCCATTTCAGCGGCGGTCGACAGCTCTCCGGCGACCATCAGGAACCCGGCGTCGCCCGAAAAACTGATAACCGGGCGGTTTGGTTCGGCCAGTTTCAAACCAATCGCCATTGGCACGGCGCAGCCCATGGTACACAGCGCCGAAGACTGGATCAGTCCGCGTTCCTCGGAACATTCCCACATCTGGCTTAGCAAGATGCGATGCGCGCCACTGTCGGCTGTAGCCAGGGTTTCGGCAGGCAGGGTTGCACGGGTTTCGGCGATGATGGCGGCGGGACCCCATTCTTCGTCGGTCGGAAATGCCTCGGCCAGCGCAGATTTGACCTGCGCGGGTTCACCGCCCGACCAGGTTTCGCGGGCCGCGTTACCTTTTGCCATGGCCTCCAATGTGGCACCGGTGTCAGCGACCATGTTCAGCCCGGCCTGGTGCATATAGTGATCGTTGACCACCGCCGAGATGTCGATGACACGCTTCTCTTCGGGGTCCCAGACCTCGCGCCAGCCGGGGCGCATCTCAATCGGGTCGTAGCCAAGGCACAAGACCAGATCGGCCTGTTCAACCAGCGGCAAAAGGTGTTTGTCGGCCAGCGGTGACAATCCGGCTCCGCCAAGGCACAGGGGGTGATCTTCGGGCACAACTCCCTTGGCCTTGTAGGTCGTGACAAAGGGGATGCCGAAATGTTCCAGAAACGCCTGCACGATATTGCGTGATCCGTCATACAGAACGTCCAGCCCGACAATCGCAATGGGTCGTTCCGCATCAGCCATCCACTGGCGCGCTTTTTCAAGGCAATTGCCCTCGGGCGCGACGGCTGCAGCCTTGACCAGACGTCGCGTTTTGACGCGAGACACCCGCATATCCGCGACCGAGATCGGAACGTCGATGTGCACCGGCCCGGGGCGGGGCTGGTTGGCCAGCGATACCGCTTTGTCCGCCACGATATCCGCGCCCTGCGCCGTCAGGGTAAATGTCCCCTTGGTGATCGAGCGATAGACCTGTGCGTGATCCATAACCTGATGGGTATAGGTCAGCGCCTCATCCGCATCGACGCAACCGGTCAGCACGATCATCGGCACCCGGTCCTGCAAGGCGTTGGCGACCACATTGATCCCGTTCATCGCGCCGGGGCCAAGCGTCGCCACCAGAATGGCAGGCGCACTGTCGCGGTGATGCACGGCTTCGGCCATGAATCCGGCGGCGTTTTCGTGCTTGGTCAGGTGAAAGGCGATCCCCGCCTGTTCCAGCGCATCCACCAACGTCAGAACCTCGCCACCGGGCATACCAAAGGCATGGCGGCATCCGGCCTCGTAAAGTCTTTGGGCCAAAAGGTCCGCGGCGCGGGGCGAAAGGTCCTGCATTAGTTATGCTCCGAAATAATACGTCATTGCAGATTGCGGAGGACGCGTCCGGACGCAAGCAGGTTCACGGCAGTGTGACTAATTGACTGCGAATTCCGCCACTGCCTGAAATTTTTCATCCAGTTCCGTCGCAATTTCTTGAAGTGGCTCACCGCCTTGCTGGGCATAGGGGGCAAAGACGTGGCTTGGGGTTTTGTAGGACAAAGTCGCCGTGCCGTCCGCATTTTCGGTCACGTAGAACCGGATGGGCGCTTCGATCATTGCGTCGACCGAGGTTTCCAGAACCCGCACCGCGTAGTCGTTGTTAAAGGCACCGATCACTAAGTTTCCGGGAATGATGATGCCACGGGCCGCTGCCGCCTTGGTGGGCCCGGCCTGCGTTACAACAATCAGACCGTTTTCTTTGACCGCGGCCTTCGTATCCGCGACCAAAGCATCATAGCTTTTGTCGGTGGAGTGAACGGCCCAGCCCGGCAGCGGTTCTTGCGCCAGCGCGGGAAGGGCCAGCAAACACAGTACGGTCGAAATAGCCTTCATCGTGCTGTCCTCATGGGTATGGGTACGAAATTGATGCCAGAAACTCGTATTTCGCGCAGTCACAATCCCGTGGGTAGCAGTCGCAGAAGTTGCCTTCGGATCAGTCCACGTGCCTTTTCAGGAGATAGATGTCCATGATCCAGCCATGATCCGCCCGCGCTTTTGCCCGCGTTTCGACTATCAGCGACGCCATATCAGCCAAAGGACCGTGGATCAGGATTTCTTCCTTCATCCCCACATAAGCGCCCCACCAGATTTCGTAGTCGGCCATCTCAAGGCTTTGAAACGAACACTCGCCGTCCAGCATAACAGCCACTTTTGAAGCGTTTAGTGGCCAGCCTTCATCCCGAATGCGCCGACCAGTGGTCACGATATACGGCGCGCCCAGATCGTTGATCGGTATCGCATGCGCCGCTGTCAATGCCTGCAGCGCAGTGATGCCGGGGATCACACGTGTTTCCGGTTGGGGCTTCAGTCGTGAGGCGATGCGCAGCGAACTGTCATAAAGCGACGGATCGCCCCAGATCAAAAGAGCTACCCGCTTTGCATCAGGGTGCTCCGCGACCGCCTCTTGCCACCGCAGAGCGATGGCATCGTGCCATTCATCAACGCCGCGCAGATAGCCATCATCTGCTCGCCGTTTGGGAATATCAAAATATGCGATCTGTGGCGCGGTGTCGGTCACCTGCGCGATAATCTCTTCCCGCAAACCGGCAAGATCGGCCTTGTTCTCGCCCTTGCGCGGGATCAGGATCAGGTCTGCGTCCCGAATGGCACTCGCGCCTTGAAACGTCAGGTGGTCCGGATTGCCGGTGCCAATACCGATCAGAGTTAAGTCAAACATTGTCGGTCTCGGCCAGAGGGCCATAAAGGATGAGGGCAGGGGCCGAGCCGATCTCAGCGCCCAGCTTGTCCGCCAACTCACCGACCGTGGATCGGAGTAGCACCTGATCCGGGGTCGAAACGGATTCGGCCATCAGCGCCGGTGTTTCCAGCGGCAAGCCATGTTCATTCAGTGTCTTGACCAACAAAGGAAATGTGCGCTTGCCCATGAATACAACGGTAGTGGCATCTGGGTCGGCAAGAGCGGTCAGATTCAGATCATCGGGCAGCTTGCCACTGATATCGTGGCCGGTGACGAATTGTACGCGGCGCGCCGTGAGCCGCCGCGTCAAGGGAATGCCGGCCGCCGCTGCTGCGGCAACCGCCGAAGGGATGCCAGGGATAATCTCATATTCGATCCCGGCCTCACGCAGCGCCACCAGTTCTTCTTCCAGACGTCCAAACAGACCGCCATCGCCTGATTTCAGTCGCACGACGCGGGCACCGGTTTTGGCATAGTCCACCAACAGGCGGCTGACGTGGTCTTGTTTCGGTGACGGGCGACCAGCGCGTTTGCCGACCCCAACAAGGTCTGCGTCCTGATGCGCATGGCTCAGGATTGGGCCGCTGCTGAGGTCATCGAACAGCACTGCGTCTGCCTTTTGCATCCGGTCCACGGCCTTAAGCGTCAGCAGTTCCGGATCCCCGGGACCGGAGCCAATGAACGAAACGAAACCGCTCATGCCTGGGCCTCAGCGATCAGGTGAAAGAATGTTCCGGTCACGTTGCCGCGAATTGATCCGGTTTGTGGTCCCTCAACCCCTTCAGCATCGAACACCCGGGCCAAAGGTGCGTCGGGTTGCTCGAGGATCGAAGAATAGTGAAACTCATGGCCACGCAATGTCGCTTCAGCGGCATACCCTGCCATTGGGGCCAACAATTGCGCCTTGCGATACCCAAGATTGAACTTTCGCTTCTCATAGGAGGTCACGAGCCCAAGCAGACCCGCCATCTGATGCCGGACCCCTTCCTTGTCGACCAGAGCTTCGCCCAAGGCCATATACCCACCACACTCACCATGAACGGGTTTTGTCTCCGCATGTTTGCGCAGACCGCTCAGGAATGTGTCGGCAGCAGCCAAAGTGCCCGCGTGCAGTTCAGGATAGCCACCGGGCAACCAGACCAGGTCAGCATCCGCAGCCGGGGCTTCGTTGGCCAGCGGTGAAAACGGCAGGATTTCCGCCCCTGCTGCGAGCCAGCCTTCCAGCAAATGCGGGTAGGTGAACGAAAACGCCGCATCTCGTGCCAGCGCGATCCGCTGTGCCGGGGGCCGCGGCAGTGCGGCTGACGATGGCCCATTGGGGCCTGAGGAGGCCGCAGCTTTGATCGCCTCAAGATCCACATGCTCGCGCAGGAATGTGGCGTATCCGGCAATCGCGCTTTCCAGATCCGGGTGCTCGACCGCCTGAATCAACCCAAGATGCCGCTCGGGCAGAGTCAGATCTCCACGCCGGGGCAACACGCCCAGCACCGGCAGGCCCGCGCGCTCCATTCCCAAACGAGTCAGGCGTTCGTGACGCGGGCTGGCGCAGCGGTTCAGGATCACACCGGCAAAGGGCAGGTCTGGATTGTACATCCGAAATCCCAGCGCAGTGGCCGCCGCAGATTGGGCCTGACCGCCCACATCCAGCACCAGGACCACAGGCCATCCCATACGCTGTGCGGTTTCGGCGCTTGATCCGTGCCCAAGCTCTCCGGGCTTGGCAACGCCGTCGAACAGGCCCATCGAACCTTCGGCCAAAACGATATCCGCGCCCTCGGCCTGGGTAGAAATCGCGTTCAGCAGCGGATCGGCCATCGCCCAGCTGTCTAGGTTGAACGAGGCGCGTCCGGCCGCGGCACGGTGAAAGGCTGGATCGATATAGTCCGGTCCGCTCTTGAACGGTTGCACCGACAGGCCATCCTCGGCAAGCGCACGCAGAAGACCCAGCATGACGGTGGTTTTGCCCGTCCCGGAAGACGGCGCAGAAATCAGTAATCCCGGAGGGTTGGTCATCCCGTCATTCATTCTCGGGGCTCCAGCTTGACCATGGACTGTCCGCGCTTTGCGGGCGGTACCGGCGGTCGTAATCTTTTGAATAGAGACAGCTTTCGTCAAAGCCTTCGCCTGCAAGTGCCGGGCCAACCATGATCAGAGCGGTGCGAGAGATACTCTCGTCCAGTGCGTCTTTCAGGGTCGCCAACGTGGCGCGAATGATCCGTTCGTCCGGCCAACTGGCGCGATACACCACAGCCACCGGGCAGTCTGCTCCATAGGCCGGGGTAAGGTCCGCGATCACGTTGTCCAGATTTCCGATCGACAGGTGAATGGCCAGGGTTGCGCCGGTGCGGGCAAAGTTCTCAAGAGTTTCGCCTTCGGGCATTGAAGATGCGCGGCCGGGCGTCCGGGTCAGGACCACAGATTGCGCCAATCCGGGCAAGGTCAGTTCCGTTCCCAGCGAAGCAGCCGCTGCGGCGAACGACGGTACACCGGGCGTCACGCTGACCGGAATGCCCATCTCCTTCAATCGCCGGATCTGTTCACCCATTGCCGACCAAACCGACAGGTCGCCGGAATGCAGACGTGCAATGTTATGGCCAGCCTTATGTGCTGCCTCAATCTCGGCCATGATCTGATCCAGATCCATTGGCGCGGTGTTTATGATCTTTGCGCCCTCGGGGCAGTGGGCCAGAATCTCTTCGGGCACCAGCGATCCTGCATACAGGCACACCGGGCACGACGCGATGATATCACGCCCCCGCAGGGTCAGAAGGTCGGCAGCGCCGGGTCCGGCGCCGATGAAATGAACGGTCATATTTTTCCTCCGATGGCGACGGCGCAGGTTGCAAGCCGGTCGTCCGAAATCTGTCTGGGTGAGGTCAGCCGCGCGCCTGTTCCGGCGGCGGCAAGGGCGGATGCTTCAGCTACGCTGCCGGTGCCATAGATGGCTCGACTGCGGTTCGAGCAGGTGAGAGTGCGCTGTCCCGCCAGATCGGCAGCAGCGATGAAATGCAGGGGCAGGGCAGTCTCTGCAGCAAACTCCGACAGCGCGGCGTGACCTTCTTTGTCGGCAACAGTGGCCAGCGCGTCGACGTTTTGCCCAACGCTGGCCCGCTCAAATACAGCGCGCAGGCTGTCCACGGTCGCAGTTGATGAAAACCCCAAACCTGCGATGATCATAGGATTACGCTCCACTGCACCACCGGATAGGCGGATTTCCAGCCGCGCCGAGGTCCCAGTGCCGAAGCCTGCGCCAGTTCGATGCGCAAAAGTTCTCCGCCTAGTTTTTCGTGCCATTGCGCCAGTAAGGCTTCGCTTTCCAACGTCACAGCATTGGCGACCAACCTGGTGCCGGCGGGCAGGGCGGCGTGCAGCCAATTCAGCAATTCGGTACTCAGGCCGCCGCCGATGAATACCACATCCGGAAACCCAAGGCCGTCCAGTGCGGTCGGTGCTGTGCCATGAACAACTTGCAGCCGGTCTTGCCCTAACGTGTCGGCATTTCGGCGAATGCGGTCCGCGCGATCCTCGCGGGGTTCGATCGTGGTTGCGGTCAGGGTCGGGTCGCACATCAGCCACTCGATGCTGATCGAGCCGGTGCCGCCGCCGATATCCCACAGATGCTCGCCGCGCTTGGGGGCCAGTGCCGACAGGGTCAGCGCCCGCACGGGGCGTTTGGTGATCTGGCCATCATTCTCGAAGATATCATCCGGCTTACCCGAGGCCTTGGGCAGCGCCTCTCCTTCACCCGCAACTTCAAGCCCAACGCAGACCGGATGGTCGAACCCGCCCAGCAGGGCTTCGGTCAGCGACACGCTGCGCGACCGTTCGCGGGGGCCGCCAAGGGCTTCCATGACATGCAATTGCGTATCGGCAAAACCAGTTTCGTTGAGATATGTCGCAAGCTCGGCCACCGCAGCGCCGTTGCGCAGCAGCAGGATGGCGCGCAATCCAGGCGAAAGATGTGGGCGCAGACGGGTCAGCGGGGCGGCGTGCAGACCAAATGTCTGCGTGCTTTCCAACGGCCAGCCCAGACGCGCGGCGGCTAGCGAGAACGTGGACTGACCCGGATGGGCTGTCCATTCTCCGGCGTCGAAATTGCGCGCGATTACCGAGCCCGCGCCGAACCAGAACGGATCGCCCGAGGCCAGAACAACCGTTGGGCGTCCGCGAAACCCGGTCAGGATCGGCAGGCCGTTGGAAAAAGGCACGGGCCAATCTACGCGCTGTGCGCCTGTGTCGGGGATCAGTGACAAATGGCGCGGCGGCCCCATGATGATTTCGGCACGCTCCAGTACTTGACGACTTGCGGGTGACAGGCCATCCAGTCCATCTTCGCCCAAGCCCAAAACGCTTAGCCACGGAGCTTCATGCATGACCAACCTCCTGATCCTTGGTGGCACGACCGAGGCAAATGCACTGGCCAAAACCTTGGCCGATCAGGGCATCCCGGCAACCTATTCCTATGCCGGTCGGGTAGACAATCCAAGACCGCAGCCCCTGCCGGTGCGTGTTGGAGGGTTCGGCGGCGTCGAAGGCCTGACCCGTTACCTGACGGACCACGCGATCACTCATGTAGTCGATGCCACCCATCCCTTTGCCGCGCAAATGAGCACAAACGCCATTTCTGCGTGTCGCGAGGTCGGGGTGCCCCTTGCCGCTTTGACGCGCCCGGCATGGCGCGCGCAGGACGAAGATCGTTGGCAGCACGTTTCTGATATAGTCGCGGCGGTTACCGCCTTGAGCGGTCCAAAACGGCGCGTTTTTCTGGCCGTTGGCCGCCTGCATCTTGAAGATTTCGCGGCTCAGCCCCAACATCACTTCTTGCTGAGGCTGGTGGATGAACCGGATGCACTGCCGCTGCCCGATTGCGAGGCGATCGTGTCGCGCGGACCTTTCACCGAAGCAGGGGACCGGGCGCTGATGCTGCAGCATGGCATTGAACTGGTTGTGTCCAAGAACTCTGGCGGCACCGGTGCACGCGCCAAGCTGGATGCCGCGCGCGCTCTGGGCGTACCGGTGCTGATGATTGACAGGCCGACCCTTCCGCAAAGGACCGAATTGTCGAACGTGACGCAGGTTCTGGACTGGTTGGCTCATTCCGGGGTGAACCTCGGGGTATAGACGATCGGCGCGCTGTCACGGTTGATGACGCGCGTCAGGGATGACCCAACAATGACGACGGTTTGCATGTCAGCCATGTCAGGCGTCGCCTCGGCCAGTGTTGAAATCCGGATCGCCTCATCCGCGCGGGATACGGCACGCGCGAACAGGATCAGGCGCTCGGGCTCGCATTCTTCGCGTAGGATTTCCAGTGTTTTTACAAAGCCTTCCGGGCGGGATTTTGAGCGCGGGTTATAAAACGCCATCGCGAAATCCGCCTGCGCTGCTAGGCGAAGACGTTTTTCAACCAGCGACCAGGGTTTCAGATTGTCGCTGAGGTTGATGGCACAGAAATCATGACCCAGCGGTGCCCCGGCCCGCGCGGATGCCGCCAGCATCGCGGTTATGCCGGGAAGGACGTCTATGGGAATGTTACGCCACTCGGCTGGACCGTTTTCCAAGGCTTCGAACACCGCAGCCGCCATGGCGAACACACCGGGATCGCCCGAGGAGACAACGACCACGCGTTTTCCCTCAGCCGCCATCTGCAACGCGTGTTGGGATCGGTCGATCTCGACCCGGTTGTCGCTGGCGTGCAACGTCAGACCAGGGCGCTCGGCCACGCGCGCGACATAGGGGATGTAACCGACCACGTCCGTGGCATCCGTCAACGCAGCTGAAACCTCGGGGGTTACGAGATCTTCGTTACCAGGCCCAAGGCCCGCAATCTTGACCCAACCACTCATGGCCGCCGTCCCTGACCATGCACGATGATGATCGAGAAATAGGGCGTCACCTTTTCGCATGCCTCGGACAGTTTCGTCACCACCTGGTTCGGCATCTGTGCAAACTCGACGATCCAGGCACGGTCATACAGACCAGCTGTTTTTAGCGCGCGCTTCACCTTGTCGATATTGCGTCCGATTTTCATGACAACCAAAGCGTCAGTCTGTGCCATGCGAATTGCCAGATCTTCTTCGGGCAGGGTGCCGACCAGCACCGTCAGCACATCATCGCCCCAGGTAATTGGATTACCCGTTGCGGTCCACGCGCCGGACATTCCGGTGATGGCTGGCACGACCTCAACATCAGCCTGATCGCGCAAGCGGCTGTAAAGATGCATGAAAGACCCATAGAAGAATGGGTCGCCCTCGCACAAAACCACCACGTCCTCGCCCTGATCCGACAGAGCCTTCAAGTGCGCGGCACAGTCCTTGTAAAAGGCCGAGAGCAATTCGTTATAGCGCGGATCATCCAGTGGAATTTCCGTCGTGACAGGGTATTCCATGGGAAACTCAACAGCGCTGTCCGGGATCATCCCATTGACGATCTTGCGCGCCTGACCGCTGCGACCGGGCTTGCGAAAGAACGCCACGTGGCGCGCATTGCGCAGCAGGCGGTTGGCCCGCACGCTCATCAGGTCCGGATCACCGGGGCCAAGGCCCACGCCGTATATCTTGCCGCCACTCATTCGGCGCGGCTCGCAATGGCGTTTATCGCGGCGACGGTGATGGCGCTGCCGCCCAGACGGCCCTTTACGATGCATGAGGGTACGGGCTGCGCCTCCCACAATGCGTCCTTGGATTCGACGGCACCGACAAAGCCCACCGGGCACCCGATGATGGCGGCCGGGCGTGGGCAATCGGGGTCTTCCAGCATACTCAGCAGGTGGAACAGAGCGGTCGGCGCATTACCGATCGCGACCACAGCGCCTTCCAGATGCGGACGCCACAGTTCCAGAGCAGCAGCGGATCGGGTGTTGCTCATCTCAGCCGCCAGTGGGCGCACGCGTTCGTCATGCAGGGTGCAGATCACCTCATTTTCGGAAGGCAGGCGGAACCGAGTCACGCCTTCGCTGACCATCCGTGCATCGCACAGGATAGGCGCGCCATTCTCCAACGCGGTCCGTGCGGCTGGCACGAAACCAGGCGAAAAATGTACGAATTCTTCCAGGCCGACCATTCCGGCGGCGTGGATCATGCGAACCGCGACCTGTTCTTCATCGGCATCAAAGCGTGCCAGATCGGCCTCGGACCGGATCGTGGCAAAGCTTTGCTTATAGATCGCCGCGCCATCGGTTTCGTATTCATAGGGCATCAGGTGAGGTCCATAGTCATAAGTGTTTCGGGTGTCAGCCCGCGTTGGGACGGCTCATCCCCCGCGCGACCGTTTTTGACAAGATCAAATCGTCCGTCGTTGCCGACCAGTGTGACATTTGCCGGACCCATACGGGCACAGCCTTTGGCGCAACCGGATACATGCAAACTTCCTGGGATTTGGGCGGCCAAAACGCGGGCAACTTCGCGGGTTTCCACCTGAGCTTGCGGGCAGAACGGTGCGCCGGGGCAGGCATCGGTTGTCATCAGCGGGTCGGTGCCATCTATGACAAAGTCCGGTGCTTGTATCGCCGCCCCGCCTTCCAGCAGAATCAGCCGCCATGGGGTGACGCGCAGGGCAGTGGCTCCGCTGTTTGTAACAAGGTCTAAGAGCTGCCGCGCAGGTAATTGCCCGAACGCGGCCCCGTAAAGCGCACCCAGATCGCACTCGCCGGGTTGCGGCGGTACGCCAATGTCTTCGGGCGCGCTGCCTTGCCATCCCGCAGGCAAATCCTGCGTCGCGACCACCCGCGCCATTCGGCGGGTTTCCGGCGTGAAACGTTCAGAAAACCATCCGGCCAGAGCGATAAGGCGGTCAATCGCGTCGGTTTCTGTAACCCGGCAGCCGGTCTTGGCCCCGTCGGCGCGCAGGATGAGGCCATCAGTGCCTGCCTCGACCCGGATATCGGCCGAATCCGCCGCCAACAGGCGCTTGGGGCCAGTGTCGATGGCAAAGCCGAATTTGGGGGGCAGAGTCGGCAATTCCTCCAACCGGTCGATCAGTTCCTGTGTCAGCTGTGCGGTTCGATCACCTGATCGGTATAGGGGCGACACCAGGATATTGCGGCGCACTTCAATACCGGGCTCAGCATCCAAAAGGTTCAGTGCGGCCAGCTCGGCCAGCAATGCTTGATGATCGTCTTCTTTTACCCCGCGCAGCTGTAAATTGGCGCGGTTGGTCAGGTCGATTGTGCCATTGCCAAATTGCTCGGCCAACTCACAAAGACCACGTGTTTGTTCGGCGCTCAAACGGGCCAGACGCGGGCGCACCCGAACCACCAGACCATCGCCCGACATCATCGGCCGATGCGCACCGGGGCACCAACCTTGAACGACCGGGGCGCTCATCCCAGCCCCTCCAGATCGGCCCGGATTGAGTTGCGGCGGGTGTTCCAAAGGCCCGCGTCCAACAACGCGCGGAACCTGTCCTGCATGGCCTGATACGCGCGCGGGTTGGCCTCCTGCAAAAATGCGTCGACCTCGGTGTCGCCCAAAGTGGCGTCGTGATAGAGGTCGAACAGGTGCGGCGCGACCGTGCCTGACAGATGGGCGAAAGAGGCCAAGTGATCCAGCGTCGCCGCGATTTCCGCAGCGCCCCGGAAGCCATGCCTCTGCATGCCTGCGATCCAGCCCGGATTGGCAGCGCGGGCGTGCACGACACGGCTGATTTCTTCAGGCAGCGTTCGGGCGCGCGGGTTTTCCGGGTTTGTGTTGTCCAGATGATAAAGCTGCGCCGCGCCACCGGTGACTTTTTTGGCAGCGGCGAAACCAGCCTCGTGCGTGGCGTAATCGTTCGCCAGCAACAGGTCAGTTTCTGTCAGGTCCTGCAGATGCACGAAACTGTCCGCGTTCGAGACCCGTTGGGTAATGCCGTCCAAATCCTGTGTGATGTGTTCGCCTTCCAAAGCGAAAGAGCTGGCCTCAAGCCATGCCTCACCCGCCTGCGCGCGAGCCTCATCCGTATAGATTTCGGACAGCTGGGTCATGTTCACGCCATAGCTGCCCGGGGCCGGGCCAAAGACGCGCGCCGCCGGGGCCTGTCCGGCATAGGGGTTCCAGTCTGGCGCTTCGTCGCGTTCCGACAAGGTGCGAACAGCTTGACCATAAAGCGCTGAAAGGGTCGGGAACACATCGCGGAACAAGCCTGAGACACGCAACGTCACGTCCAGACGCGGGCGACTGAGGTCAGTGATAGGCAGCACCTCGATGCCCGACACCCGCTCGGACCCTTTGTCCCAAACGGGTTTCACGCCCAGCAGGTGCAACGCCATGGCGAACTCTTCGCCCGCAGTTCGCATGGTGGCCGAGCCCCATAAGTCTACGATCAGCCCTTTGGGATAGTCGCCTTCTTCCTGCAGGTGCCGCCGGACCAGTTCTTCGGCCAGTTTCACACCTTGGGTATAGGCCGCACGGGTCGGAACCGAGCGCGGGTCGGTTGTATACAGGTTTCGCCCGGTGGGAAGGACGTCTGACCGCCCGCGATAGGGAGACCCGGACGGGCCTGCCTCGATCCGTTTGCCTGCTAGCGCGTCGATCAATGCCGTGCGTTCGGCATGGGCAGAAGGAGCCGCGTCAAAATTGGCGGTGGCTTCGGGCACACGTCCAAAGATATGCAGCCCGTCTCCGAACTGGCTTTCCTTGATGTCACAGACGAAACGATCGATCCGGGTGATCGCCTCGGCGATGCAGGTGGCCTGATCGAGACCGAGGTCGTTCTCCAGCCCGATGGCTTGCGCTTCGTCCCGAATATCTTCTTGCAGGCGGTCGCGGCGCTTGGGGTCCAGACCATCTGCGTTCGAGAACTCATCCAGCAGCGATTCCAGCCGAACCATCCGATCCGGGGTACCGCTTTCCTTCATTGGCGGTGGGATATGGCCGAGCGTGACCGCCCCGATCCGGCGCTTGGCCTGCGCGGCCTCGCCAGGGTCGTTGACGATGAAGGGGTAGATGACAGGTAGATCGCCGATCAGTACCTCGGGCCAGCATTCGTTGGACAGCGCCACAGATTTGCCTGGCAGCCATTCCAGCGTACCGTGCGCGCCGATATGGATCAGTGCATCCGCACCAAGACCTTTGCGCAGCCAAAGGTAGAAGGCCACGTAGCTGTGGCGCGGGGTACGCGACAGGTCATGATAATCGTCATCACGCAACTCGGGCGTGCCGCGTTCAGGTTGCAACGCGACCAGCGCCTTGCCGCGGCGCAGGGCGGTGAAGTGGAACGCGCCATCTGCAAAGGCCGGATCATCTTCGGGCTTGCCCCAGACGGTTTCGAGGTCTGCGCGCAGTTGTTCCGGCAAGTCTGCCAGCGCAGTCAGATATTCGCCAAGCGACCACGTAATCCGCGCATCTAGCAGCGTATCAGAAATCGGCTGGGCAGGAGCGGTGTCATACCCTTCGCCCTGCAGGTCGGCCAGCATCGCCTCGGCCGAGGCCAAAGCATCGAGGCCCACCGCATGGGCCATCTGCCAGTCTTTGCCGGGATAAGTGGACAGCACCAAGGCGGGCACCTGATCCTCTTTGGGTTTGTCGTTCAGGTTCAGCCAGCCGGTGACCCTGTCGATGATGGCCTCGATCCGTTCCGGTTCAGCCCGGTGTGCAAAACGGGAATACTCCAGATGCGGGTCACGTTTGCCCGGTTCCTTGAAAGAGGCGATGCCTGCCGAGATCCGACCGTCCACTTCGGGCAGGACGACATGCATCGCTAGATCAGCAGGCGAAAGACCGCGCTCTGCTTCGGCCCAAGCCTGGCGACGTGAGGTGGCGAGCGCAACCTGAAACACCGGCACATCGGCGGCGTCCAGTGGCGAGGTGCCGGATGCGCCTTTGCCCGAGAATGAGGTTGCGTTGATGATCGCCGCCGGGTTCAGCGCCACGACATGTTCGCGCAGCCAATCTGCGGCAAGCGGGGCTTTCAGCGAGGGAGCGAACAGACCGACGCCCTCAAACCCGCGCGCGCGCAGGCTGCGGATCAGGGTTGCGACCGGGGCGGTGTCCGCCGATGTAAGGTAAGCCCGGTAGAACGTTACCAAGATACGCTTTGTGTCGGTGGTGAACGCTTTATCTGCCGGGACTACGCCGCGATCCGGGCACCATGTACCGCATTCGGGCAGGGTCTTGGCCCCCATCACCGGTCCGGCATAGAGACCTGCCGCAAGCGCCATTTGTGCCAAGGCCGCTTGCGCCGCGACTTCACCGCCGGTGTCACAGAGATGCGCAAGCCGCCGCAGGGTCGAGACGGGCAGGGTGGAGTAGTCATCCAGCCGAGTATCCTCGCGCCCGTCGGCGGGTAGGACGGCCAGCGCGATGCCTTTAGCCTGTGCCAGCGCCAGAACTTGCTGCAAGCCATAGGACCAGTAAGGGACGCCGCCGATCAAACGGATCAGAATGCCCTTGGCGCCCTCGAGCGTTTGCTCGACATAAGTGTCGACAGACAGCGGGTGTTTCAACGCGGTCAGGTTGGCCAATCGCATCGTCGGCATGCGACCTTCGGCCCCGCCACCGCGATGCCATCCTGCCGCGAAAGCGCCAAGGTCGCTGTCCGAAAAGGACAGCACCACCAAATCCGCTGGGCTCTGGCCCAGATCGGTCGGGGTTTCGGTCTCTTCTAACCCGTGGCTTTCGCGGAAGACGACGTGCATGGCTTACTCGGCGGCCTCGGTCACACTCACGAGGATATCGCGGATTGCGGCCTCTTTGATGTCGTCATGCTCGGCAATGACCACCAGACGCGAGCGGCGCTCTTCGCCGGGCTCCCACGGTCGGTCATACTGGTGACGAACGCGGGCACCAACGGCCTGCACCAGCAGACGCATCGGTTTGCCCTGAACGGCGGCATAGCCTTTGACGCGCAGAATGTTCAGCTCATTGGCCAGACGTTCGATATTGGCGACCAGTTCCGCCGGGTCGGTCTGTTCCGGAAGCTCGACGATGATGCTTTGGAAATCGTCATGCTCGTGGTCGTGATGGCCGTCATGGTGGCTGGGACGCGCATCCATGTCATCCTCTGCCGCCGCCTCAAGACCCAGCACAACACGAACGTCCACGGCACCTTCAGCAACCTCAACCACGGGCAGCGGGCGCGGAGCCTCAGCCGCGATGACCTCTTTGGCTTTGGCAACGCCTTCCGGACCGGCCAGATCGGGTTTTGTCAGCAGGATGATGTCGGCGCAGGAGATCTGGTCCTCAAACACCTCGGACAGAGGCGTTTCGTGGTCGATCGAGTCGTCAGCCAGGCGCTGGGCGTCCACGGCTTCGACATTTGGTGCGAAACGCCCAGCGGCGACGGCCTCGGCGTCGGCCAAAGCGATCACGCCATCGACGGTGATTTTCGAGCGGATATCGGGCCAGTCGAAGGCTTTTAGCAG
The DNA here is from genome assembly GCF_001458195.1 of Ruegeria atlantica. GTDB lineage: Bacteria > Pseudomonadota > Alphaproteobacteria > Rhodobacterales > Rhodobacteraceae > Ruegeria > Ruegeria atlantica. The sequence goes on from NZ_CYPU01000006.1 coordinate 70,254, forward strand.
CGGTTTGGGCAGGGCGAGACCGGACGTTTCGATCAGGATGTGATCGGGGCGCGGCTCCAGCGCCATCAGCGCCTCAATGGTCGGGATGAAATCATCGGCTACGGTGCAGCAGATGCAGCCATTGGCAAGTTCCATGATGTTTTCCGCCGGGCAATCCGGAATGGCGCAGGATTTCAGGATATCGCCATCCACACCCACATCACCAAATTCGTTGACGATAACGGCCAGGCGCTTGCCCTGCGGATTCTGCATCAGGTGCTTTACCAGCGTAGTTTTGCCCGAGCCCAGAAAGCCGGTGATCACAGTGACGGGGAGTTTTTCAAGGTTGCTCATTTCAGGGCTCCAATCGGGGGAATGCGGGCCGCACAGTTTTTGCGGAAATGTTCGGGGCGTTCGCGCCATTTCACCAGACCGTCTTCAGCGGCCAGATACTTGGTGACGCCTTCAACGATGGTCTCGACATGGTCGGTCTCGTCGAGGTTTTCATAAACGAAGGTCCATCGGGATGGGCCGCCACGCAAAACGATCGAGCATCCCTGATCACAGTTCGACAGACATTCCACCGGTTTCAGGTCGACGCCGTCCGGCAAGCCAGCCTTTTCAAGTGCTTTATGCAGCAAAGTGCCGGGTCGCTGGGCGTCATCTTCGATAGGTAACCCACGGCGGCATGTCGTGCAGACCAGCAACTCGACTGGTTCGGTCTCGGTCACGTCTCTCATCCCCCTCATCCTTTATACGGGGGACGGGGTTTCATGCGGGCCACGCGTCTGCACATGGACCCGACACCGGAACACCCCGCCCGGTTTCAACTTCGGGTGCTGGCAGGTCTCCCGGCTTGCGGATGTCAGAGGAGAGCCTCTGTCGGATGTCCCGCCTTCCCGGCCTATTGGGCCAGTGGCTTTGGGCACCCTCTCCGGTCACGGTCGCGGGGGCGGCTGTGCTTGGCGGAATAACCGCTGGCACATTCCCTTTTCATCCATCCGGGGATGGACACCAACGCATGCGACATGCGGCACGGGCAGGGGGCTTGTCAAGCACGACTGGGGATTGAAAACCCGCTACGTCAGAAAAGCGACTTGCCGAAGTCAGTCAGCGGCATCCGATGCGATCCGATCACGCAGCGAGGCGCAATTCAGCCCGACCGTCGCAGATGATTGAGCGCTTCTCGATTTGGCAATCAGGTAGTGCGGTTGTGTAAATGGAATCGCAGGACCCGGAATCGCAACATGCATCTGATACCGACCTTTAGGAGTTCGAATTTTCGAACTCAGCGCAGAAAGCTAAGTGTTTGGAATTAAATGGAGGCGAGTACCGGAATCGAACCGGTGTACACGGATTTGCAATTTTGGCTGCGTCGTGTTCACGGATACCCAGTTTTTCAGCGATCAACGCGTCAACGCGCTGCTGGATCAGAGCATCTAAGTCCATTTTGGTTTTCCCTAATCTAGTTAATCTCAAGTCTGCGTATAGCATTGTTTTTATATGATTTTTTAGCTTTACAGGCAACGTGAATTTACTAATCCTGTTGGTAACGACAGGAGTTTGATATGTCGAAACCGACTGACAATTTCCCCGCCTTCATGGGTGCTGCCGCACCGTCTGAATTGAAAGACCGGCTGGACGAATACGCCCGCCAGAAAGGCATTGGTGCCGCTGCGGTGATCCGCTGGGCGGTCGAAGAATATCTGAACAAAGCGGAACAGGATCGGGCGGCATGACACCATCACCTCATCGGATGAACACCGAACTGTACCAGCTGATGAAGACGATCAGGCATTACGCCGAAGTCATCGGTGACGACTATCTGAAGGATCTGGTCGATACCGGGTCTGACAGTCTGCTGGACCTGCAAACGCATCTGTCGGATCTGCCCGACCTGCCGCTGTGATCAATTCCCGCCCGGTGCTGGGCCATCCGGGGTAATGGAAACTGACAATGAAGCCACGAGACCCGACCGGGGCAGTTTGGCCGCTGCACACTGACAGTCTGGTCGGTCCAACCGCAACAAAAAGACTCGGCTGCGTTGGTGCGCAGACCGGGCCAATATGAAAGTCAGTAACCATGACCAATTTACCGCAACAGGCCGTATCGGGCCACCATCAGGCGTGGCTGGGCAACGGCTTCACCGAGATTATCCCCGTCATACCGGCTGGTGCAGTGCTGCACGAACACTCGAAAGTCGATCCGAAAGCGCGCGGCAAGTGTCCCGGTGAGTTTTACGGCGGGGCGTGGGATGGGATGGGTTCTTGGCCGAACTATGTGGTCGATCCGATCAAGCCCGTACGCTACGACGAACTGGGCGCGAATGTCGGTCTGAAAATGGGATTTGATTGGTGCGCTCTGGATGTGGACATAACGGACGATGTGACCGCGCAGGCGATGCTGCAACGGGTGCATGATCTGGGCCGTGGGGGCTATTTCATCCGATGGGGTCAGATACCGAAATTCTTGGTCCTGTTTAAGATCGCACCGGGCGAGGCGATCCGGCGTCGGCAATTCCCGATCAAAAAGGATGGCGTGACCCAGAAGGTCGAAGTGTTGGGTATCACCGCCACAGGACGCGCATCGCAAGCTGTGGTGGCCGGAACGCATCCATCCGGCGCGCAGTACCAGTGGAACACCCAACCGGTTGCCAGTGCCGTGCCAGAGGCCAGTGCGGATCAGATGGAATGGCTGGTCGACCAGATGATGCAGGTTGCCGAGTCCCGTGGTTGGACACGCGGTAAAGCCACCAACGTAAACACCAGCAACGACGGGTTATCAAATCTCGGGGCCGAACCGTTCGATCCGTCACTAGTCGGACCTGTGGTGGACCTGATCCCGAATGTCGATGTTGAGTATGACGAATGGATTTCCATCGCCTATGCCATCAAAAACGCTCTGGGTGGTGGTGGTTGGGACATCTTCGAACGCTGGTCTGCCCGCGCACCGAAGAACGTCCCGGCGTACACAAAACGCACATGGGACACGTTCAAGCCGGACAACATGTCAGGCTTCGGAAAACTGGTCTATTGGGCGCGTCAGGCTTGTGGCGGGGAACTACCAGGTGAACTGGAAACGAAGGTGAAGACCGGGTAGTGGTGAATGAAAACTACTTTGATGGCAACTTCTTTGGTTGGAGTAACGATGTTGGCAGCATGCTCCCATGGGCCAGCAACCCCAGTCGTAACTGAATTTAACGGCGACAGTGTTCGAATCCAATTGGACACTGATCTAGGTTTTTTACCTGAAGATCATCGCAATCGTGAACTGGCAAAAGCTGATGCAGAAGCAACAAAAATTTGCCGCCGCGGCGGCAAAAGTGTAGCCGAGCGTGCAAGCATGTACCGAAACGATGCTGGGTATGTCGTTTTTTATCAGCTGCTTTACCTATGTTTGGATAGCTGATCACGCGCAAATAGAACCCGCTTACTACCGGCTTGGAAGCGTTATGTTGGAGCCGAATGAAGGCAGGGGCGTAGGGCAGGGTTTTTCCGTAGCGTCGTCCGAAGAAACTCACCGCAAAGCTACCGAAGAAATAGGCGGTTGGTGCAAACATAAATCACCACATCACTCACGTGCCGGATAGCAGAACACGGAACGCAAAAAGGGGCCGATTATGAAATTGTTTAATTCCATAATGCTTGCAGGAATTGCTTTCCAAATGGGCTTTCCAGTGGAGAACACTATTATAGTTGCAGGTGTTTGTGCTGCTGGAACTGTTGCCTACTGGGTCTTCATTGAATCACAGGGACTCTGCCATGGCGCGACCGACAGCACACAGATTTAAGCGCAAGCCGTTTGCTTGGACCGTAGAAGTTGAAGGGATCGGGACCGTTCCGGTGTTTCATTCGCGTTACTACGGCAAGGATCGCCACTATCACCACATCGCTAAAGACGCGGCTCGGTTCGGCACGCAGATGGATGCGCTGGAGGCCACAGGCTGCATGATATTGCAATTGGATGAGTCCGACGACGATCTGAAGTGTCTTGGCTACGTTGGCGGGGCCAGCTCAACCGCAGCCCGAGCGACCGTGTTCACCGTGGGCAATGTTATGATCGACCGTGATGCGCTGGCTGTGAGTTTCGATGTAGTCGACTTGGTTGGCTGAAAAAAAGGAAACGCGAAAAATGACCAAGTGTATTCAAGTCGGTGATTTGGTTCGTAACATCAAACCCTGCGGTCGTGGTGTACCGCACGCGGTTCAGCGCGTTGAACGTTTAAGCGGGCGGTATGCATGGGTCCGACGGTTCAACACAAACGGAATGTTGGCAAAAGTTCTGTTGGAAAACCTAGAACTGGCTGGTTGAACAGCGCACTCAAAAGCAGGTGAACGCAAATTGCAACAGTTTGATCCAGCCAGTGTAGCAGCCCGTAATACACTTGCCCCATTTGGTCTGGGCAGTCCCATGGTCAGACTAAATCCCCGCGTTGCCTATCATCCCAGATAAAGGTGACGCGAGGAAGTTTGATCCAAACAGCGATCCCTGCCGTACAGCATTTACCCCAACTGCCCCCGCGTTGTTCGAAGGGTCCCCCCCTTTCAGCGCGGGTTTTTTGGGGGATGAGGGGTAATAAGTTTTCCGTCAAGAGTGGCCGACCGGACCGCGTAACTCAGGTTCGGTCGGCAACGGGTGTTCTGGTGGTTGGACATCGTGCTTGGTCAACCATTCAAATATCGCGGACCAATCGTCCTGCAAAGATGGGGCGCTGCGATTTTCCCGCAGATTTTCCAGCTTGCACTTCAAGTCGTAAGGGATCGTTCGGGGCCAACGTTTCATCCTGCATGTTCTATTTTTGTTCCTAGCAGTGTCAATGCCCCTATGTACCCTTAAACGACAACCCTTCCCACAGGCACATGATGTCGCGTTTCTGTCGCATCCTGCGGGCGCGGTTGTACACCCTTGCGACACCGCGCGACGTTGCAGCCGCCTGATGATTTAACAGCCGATCCACGTCGTTTTCATCAGCGCCATAATCGCACAGATGCGATGCGAACGACCGGCGAATATCTCTGATCTGGAACTGACGGACCGGGACATACGCGTCCGCAAACCACCGCTTTTTTACGTGCGCCATCGTGGCGAAGTCGGAAAATTGGTTGGGCATCATTCCGGCCAGAACGAACGCCCGTGGTGCCAGCGGTATGGCGTGCGACGTGCCGTTCTTGCTGGTGGGGATGATCATGGTCTGATCCTGCACCAATGCTGGATTGAACTGGCGCAGGTCCGACGGTCTCTGCCCGGTCAGGATCAGCAAACGCAGAAACTGTGACCATGCCGCGCCTTGGTAATCCGCCACCGAATAGAGCATCCGAAGTTGATCCAGCGACAGCACCTGATCACGCGGCGATTCTTTCGCACCCATCAAAGTCGGGTCCAGATCGGCCCAACCCTGCGCCCGACAGTACCGCCAAAAGTGCGTGCAGGCCGATCTGTACCGGTTGCGCGTGCTGGTTTTCCATCGCGCCAAGGCGTTTGTCAGGTCCGGATTCGTGATCTGATCGACCGGCTTACTTTGGAAATCCTGAAGTAACCGCTGCAATTGCAGCAGCCGTTCCCGTCCGTGCTTAAGTTGGTCCAGATGGTCGGTCGTATATGCCGCTAAGGCGTGCTTGATCAGCATGGGTGTTCCCTCAAATCCGTGAACATCGCCCCGCTGACAACCGTCAGGGTTATTTTCCGCAGCCGTATCAGTGGCTTGCGGTGTTGGAGGCGAGTACCGGAATCGAACCGGTGTACACGGATTTGCAATCCGCTGCGTCACCACTCCGCCAACTCGCCTTTTCAAGTAAAATCAAATACTTGCCGTGGTGTGATCGGCGTTTTAGCAGCTTTCGACAGGAGCGTCCAGAGGGGGGAGCGCAAATTTGAGGGCCGGGTGCCAACTTAGTCTTTGGTTGCGACGTTGTATCTTGTGAAGATTGGAAAGTTTCCGTGTCTGGGCCGTTGCCGGTTTTTCCAAGATGTGGCAGAACTCAATCACCCAAGGGAGCAAGATGAGCGATCCAATGACAGATTTCGCAGCCCGCCGCCGGACGATGGTCGATACGCAGATACGTCCTTCTGATGTCACGAAGTTTCCCATCATAGACGCGATGCTGACCGTCAAGCGCGAGAATTTCGTGCCGGACGCACAGCGCGAAGCGGCTTATGTCGAGGGATTGATCGAACTGGGTGATGGGCGCTGTATGTTGGAGCCGCGGACCCTGGCTAAGATGCTGGACATATTAAATATCTCCAACGACGAGTCGGTTTTGGATATTGCTCCGACTTTGGGGTATTCGACCGCTGTTGCTGCGCGAATGGCACAGCTGGTTGTTGCCGTGGAGGAAGATGAAAATCTGGCGGCCGAATCTCAGTCTATCCTGATGGACGCGGAGGCAGACAATGCGATTGTCCATGTCGGCCCGCTTGAACAAGGTGCCCCCGAACATGGGCCGTATGACGTGATTATGGTCCAGGGTGGTGTGGAACAGGTTCCGGATGCGTTGATCGCGCAACTTAAGGACCATGGGCGAATTGCGTGCCTTTTTGTCCAAGGTGCACTGGGGATCGTCCGTATCGGCCATAAATCTGGGGATCGGGTGACCTGGCGGGATGCGTTTAACGCCAATGCACCGATTTTGCAGACATTTTCCAAAAATCGTGTATTTTCGCTATAGTTTGATCACTGATTTTTCTGCTGCCTTGATTAGTTTAACGCAAACGCGCAAGCTATCGGCAGAGCAGAGTAATTTCGATTTGAGAGGATTTCGTTATGGGTTCTATAGCGGGAGGGAAGCTGGTCAAGGCGCTGGCGCTGACTGCGGGGGTCGCACTTAGCTTTGTACCTGGACGGTCCGTTTGGGCCGACAACATAACCGACGCGTTCATTGGCGCCTACAATACCAGCGGGTTGCTTGAACAGAACCGCGCATTGTTGCGTGCGGCCGACGAAGACGTGGCAATCGCATTGTCGGCGCTTCGGCCAATCATCAACTGGACGGTTGCGATCAGCAGCGACTACACACGTCGCAACATCAACAATGTGGTGACAAGAACCGACCCGAACAACTTCTTTACGGGGCTGACCCTCAGCCAACTGCTCTACGATGGTGGGGCTGCTGTGTTGGGCAAGCAATCGGCGCAAGAAACGGTGCTGTCAACTAGGCAGACCCTTGTTGATATCGAACAGCAAGTTCTGTTCCGCGGTGCTAATGCGTATCTCGAAGTGCTTCTGCAGGAAGAAACCGTACAGATTCGCCTGAACAACGTCGATGTATCGGCCGAGGAACTGCGCGCATCGCAGGACCGGTTCGATGTTGGCGAAGTCACGCGTACGGACGTTGCGTTGTCACAAGCCCAGCTTGCAAGCTCGCAAGCTGATCTGGCCGTTGCACGCGGTAACCTCGACACAGCTCAAGCAGAATATGTGAATGCCGTTGGCAAATCGCCCGGACGCACAGCTGGTCAACCGAGCCTGCCAAATCTACCAAGCTCCGAACCGCAGGCCGTCAGCCTGGCGCAGCGTAACCACCCGGCTATTCTTTCGGCACAGCACCAGGTGCGTGCCTTCGATCTGATCGTTGCGCAACAGCGCGCCAACCTGGGTCCGAACGTCAGCCTGAACGCCGACGCCGGTATCACTGAGACTTATGATAACGATGACAGTATCGAAGACGGGACGGTGTCGCTGAACTTCAGCCAGCCGATTTACGCCGGCGGCCGTTTGGCCGCAAGCGTGCGCCGCGCCATGGCAACACGCGATGCATCGCGTGCCAACCTCTTGAATGTGCAAAAAGATATCACTCAGGGTGTGACCGAAGCCTATGCCCGTTTCCAAGCTGCATCTGCAAGTTTGCGGGCGTCGAGCGAACGGGTTCGCGCATCAAACGTGGCGTTTGACGGTATCCGCGAAGAAGCCACTCTGGGTGCACGGACAACGCTGGACGTTTTGAACGCTCAGCAGGATCTGCTGGATGCGCAGCTGGCCGAGGTCGCGTCGCGTATCGAGCGTTCTCGCGCAGCTTACCAGCTGTTGCAGGCACAGGGTCTGTTGACTGCTGAACGTCTGGGACTGGCGGTGCAAATTTATGATCCGACGCTGTATTACAACCTGGTCAAGAAAGCGCCGGCTCAGGTCAGCAGGCAAAGCAAGGATCTGGATCGCGTTCTCAAAGCGTTGCGTCGCGACTAAGATCCAATACTATCTGTTGTGACGCCCGGCTTGATTGGCTACACTCAATCCTGAGGATAGAGCGGTAGAGAACAATGACGGAAAAAGTCGTGAACGGCAGAGTAGAGGACGTGCTGTCCTCGATCAAACGGCTGGTCGGTGAAAGAGGTGAACAAACCTCGGAGCCGACGCCTTCAATCGCCCGCAAGCCCGGGCGATTGGTGCTGACCGATGCATTGCGGGTCGGCGGAACATCCAGCATTCAGGACGGCCCGGAGAATGAAGCCGAGGCCAAAGAAGGTTACACGGTCGACGCGTCGGTCAAGCCGATGCTTCTGCGCGCGTGTGACGTCATAGATCGTGAAGATTCCGCCAACAAAGAACAGGCCAAAAACCCGACCAACAGTCTGGGCGCAAAGATCGAAGCCCTAGAGGCGGCGATTGCACGCACTGAGGACCAGTGGGAGCCGGATGGCGACAGCGAAGACGAGTATTCCGGCACTCCTGCGAAAGCCCTTGAGTTCAGCGTGCGCAAAGATTTTTCGGATACCGAGGGAAAGAAAGCCGAACCAAATCAGGCAAAGGCTAAAGAAGCCGTGGCGACGACCAAGGCAACTTTCGTTCGCGACCCCGAGGTGATCGCCGCACCACTTGTTCACCCCGTCGAGGCAGCAGCGGAAGAGTCAGCAATAGCTGGCATAAGCGAAGACGCATTGCGCAAAATGATCGCCGAAGTTGTACGTAAAGAGTTGCAGGGTGTTTTGGGCGAACGCATCACTCGCAACGTCCGCAAGATGGTTCGGCGCGAATTATACAAGGCCCTGGCCGAGCAGGGCCTCGAGTAGCGCTCAGGCCCTTTGGGTCGTTTCTGCAAGCGCCAGCAGGCGGTCCAGATCCACATTCTGTTCAAGGTGATCCGCCAGCGCGTCCAACGTCTCTTCAACCCCGTCTTCATAGGCTAGGTCCGAGGTCACCCCCAACTGCGACAGATAAGATGCGCGGAATGCATCCGAGCTGAAGATACCATGCAAGTAACTGCCGCGGATACGACCAGAGGCGTTTGAGGCACCTTCAGGCCACCCCTCGACCTCTAGCCAAGCGCGGGCGCAATCTGGGCCTTCGGTACGGCCCATGTGGATTTCGTAGCCCGACACCGGTTCTCCTCCGTTAAGGGCGCGGGCAGAAGTGAGCGTTACCTGTTTCTTCCCTGCCATCACGGTCACAACATCCAGCAGGCCCAACGCTTCAACAGTCCCCGGTTGTCCGTCGACGCCATCCGGATCAGCGATTGTCTTGCCCAGCATTTGATAGCCGCCGCACAGGCCCAGAACATGGCCGCCCCGGCGGACATGGGCATATATGTCGATATCCCAGCCCTGAGCCCGGAAATAAGCCAGATCGCCGATGGTGGATTTGCTGCCGGACAGTAGTACCAAATCGGCATCACCGGGCAGGGGGCGTCCTGCTGGCACGATCTCGACCGAGACACCGGGTTCGGCAGACAAAGGGTCGAGGTCGTCAAAATTTGCCATGCGTTCCAACTGCGGAACGACCACCTTGCAGGCCCCGCCAGAGTGGGACCGGATATCCATCATATCCTCGGCTGGCAGTTTCCACGCGTCATGGAACCAGGGAACGACACCCAGACAGGGCCATCCGGTACGCGCAGCGATTTCATCGCGACCTTCATTGAAAAGGGATACGTCGCCTTTGAACCGATTGACGGCAAAACCCCGGATCATCTCCAGATCGCCTGCATCCAATACCGCCTGGGTGCCTACGATCTGAGCAATGACACCCCCGCGGTGAATGTCACCTACCAGAACAACGGGTACGCCTGCAGCGCGCGCAAATCCCATATTAGCGATGTCACCCTTGCGCAGGTTGGTTTCGGCCGGGCTGCCCGCGCCTTCGATCAGGACAAGATCCGCGTCGCTACACAAGCGGTAAAAGCTTTCAAGCGCTGCGCCCAGAAGCTTGGATTTATCCTTGCGGTAATCGCCCGCCTTCATCGTGCCGGCCCGTTGGCCCTGAACGATGATCTGAGCACCAGTGTCGGTTTCCGGCTTCAGCAGAATCGGGTTCATGTCTGTATGCGTAGCACGCCGCGCCGCCAGGGCTTGCAGGGCCTGCGCGCGCCCGATCTCGCCGCCATTTTCGGTGACGGCGGCATTGTTCGACATGTTCTGTGGTTTGAACGGTGCAACACGTAACCCGCGCCGGGTGAAAGCCCGCGCCAGACCGGCCACTAGAACCGATTTTCCGACATTGCTGCCGGTGCCCTGAATCATGATGGACCGAACCATGGCCTGTCTCCTATGTTGACGCGCAGATGACCTGATTTGCGGGCAAAGGAAAAGCCAAAGTTGAACACGCCAGCGCATCTTTTGATCGGAGCTGCCGCCTTTGCCCGCCCAGCTCAGGGACGTATCCTGTGGGCCGCTCTGTTGGGTTCGCTATTGCCGGACCTGTCGCTTTACCTGATGGCGGGCACGTCCCTTTACGTACTTGGGATTCCACCAAGCGTGGTCTTCGACCAGCTTTATTTTTCCGACGGCTGGCAGACCGTGTTTGCGATCGACAATTCCTTTGTTCTTTGGGGAGGTGCCTTGCTTGTCGGGGTATGGATGCGCTGGAAGGTCTGGACCGTTGGGGCGTCCGCCGGGTTGCTGCATCTTTCGATGGATTTTCTGCTACATGCCGGGGATGGGCGGCCGCAGTTCTGGCCATTCAGCAATTGGGTGTTTCATAGCCCCATCAGCTATTGGGACAGCACGCATCACGCTTTGTGGGTGGCACCAATTTCGGCCGTGCTTTGTGTCGCGTGTTACGCCGTTTTGTGGCGTCGCGGCATGCCCATCTGGGCGAAAGCGTTCTTTGCCGTGCTGCTGATGGCCGAACTGTGGGTCGCGCGGCAGTGGCTGTTGTTCTTTTGAATGATGGCATAAGAAAAGCGCGCTCCCAGTTAGGGAGCGCGCTTTTTCATGCGGAAGTCACCTTGGATCATGCGGCTTCTGCTTGTTGGGCCGCGTTGCGACGTTCGCTTTCTTCGCGCGACAGAGCAACCGAGGTGCGCACACCACGTCCAACGAACTCCATCAGTCCGCCAACAACGCGCTCATTCGGGTCGATACCCGCGCAGGACAGGACCTCGCGACCATCACGAGAGCGCGCCCAGCGGGCGATTTGTTCCGGACCATTGCCATATTTTTTGTCATCGGCAATAGCGTCATCCAGCGCAGCCAGTACGACAGCCGCGAAAAGTTTGCGTGCACGATTGCCTTGCTCGTTGCTAAAGGCAGTGCCGTCAACGAAATCTCTCATCTCGTCTTCCTTGTTGTTCTTGCTCTTGCATTTTCGGCGTGACGGTTCTTATGACCGATTAAGTGCGATTCGGATACACTTAAAATGCATAGTTGCGTTGCGTCATTTGCATGGCTTGCTGCAGGTGCAGCGCTAGGTCTCGTCATCTTGTCAGGTGTGTTCCCGCCAGATATAGGAGCGGGAACTGACGCATCAACCGTTTGTGAAGGATTTAAGTCATGCCCAAGATAAATGGGAACGAAATTCGCCCCGGAAATGTGCTTGAGCATAACGGCGGGCTGTGGGCCGCAGTCAAAGTTGACCACGTAAAGCCCGGTAAAGGCGGTGCTTTTGCACAGGTCGAACTGCGCAATCTGCGCAATGGCTCGAAGTTGAACGAGCGTTTCCGCTCGGCTGACAAAGTGGAACGTGTGCGCCTTGAACAGAAAGATCAGCAGTTCCTGTACGAATCTGACGGCATGCTGGTGTTCATGGATTCCGAGACATATGAGCAGATCGAATTGCCTGCGGAACTGCTGGGCGAACGCCGCCCGTTTCTGCAGGACGGCATGACAATTGTCGTCGAATTTTATGAAAGTGAGGCTCTGAACGCTACGGTGCCTCAGAAAGTGACCTGCAAGATCGTTGAGACCGAGCCTGTGGTCAAAGGTCAGACCGCCGCGAATTCGTTCAAGCCGGCCATTCTGGACAATGGTGTCAAAGTCATGGTGCCGCCATTCGTCGGTCAGGATGAGATGATCGTGGTGAACACCGAAACCATGGATTATTCCGAACGCGCCTAACCACGCGTTTGCCAGAGTAAAGAAAAACCGCGTGGACCCGTGCCGCGCGGTTTAATTGTCAGCTGCCCCGTCTGATTTGGCGATACCGTTCGGGGTTAGGGCCAAACAGTTCAAGCATCAGTTCATACTTGATGCGATTGGCGCTGACCTGCCGGTAAAAGGCGATCAGGAATGCCGTGGGGCCCTGAATGCGGCTGAGGCCGCTTGTGGCGGCGACCACAGTGCCGACATCCGTTTTCCCGTTCAGAACCAAATAGCCACCCAACATCAGGACGCCGACGGTTCCGGCTCCGTTTATGACGCTCAGTAGAAACTTGGCCGAAAGCTTCCAGATGAACATCTTGCGCCGTGTTTCATAGATCTCGTCGAACTGCGCCTCAACCTCGCGCGCGATTTCGTTGATCCGCTCGACATTCAGCATATCGTTGGCTCCGCGTAATATCCGGACACGTTCGGCGACAAACACGTTCACCTTGCGTTGGGATACCAGCACGATGATGATCTGCGGCACGATCATCGAAAAGGCGATCATGCCCAGCCCGGGTTGCGTTGATGAGATATAGCCGATGACACTGATCAACGTGCCGATCTGAACGACCGGGTCCGAGAAAGCGCCGCCCGCGAATTTCCCCAGCTCTTCTGCCTCGGCTGAAATCGCCGTGGTCATCGTGCCCTTGCGCATCGTTTCGCCCGAAACATTGATATCTGAGGCGCGCAGCAGCAGCCTTTGGCGGATCATGCGGATCAGATCTTCGCCCAACGTTCCTGCGCGATAGCTCAAAAGCCACTTTAGGCCGAGGCTGAGTAAGATGACCGACATCATTCCAGCACCCAGGTAGATCAGCTTGTCCGTAGTTACGTCGGCAGAGGTCAGGTGGTTGATGATGTCGCGCTGAAACTCCAGCGGAACTGCAGCCAGACCCGCGATTGCGATGGACAGAACGATAAGGATGATCTGCCGCCCGGCGCTGGCGCGCCAGATTGCCCTGTATAGCTGGAACATACGTGCATCCGGATTGCTGAATTCAAACCAGTGTGACAGCGCACTTGGCTATGTTCAAACCACACCAATTCAGTCGGTTGCTCAGCCGTGCCGGTTCGGCAACACGTCAAGTGTCCAACTGTATGGTGGCGTCACCGGCCTGCATGTCGTCACCCACGCGGTCCAATCGCAAATAGGCGATCCCGCGGCCATTGGATTGGGTGAACAATGTACCGGCCGGTTTTCCGCCAGAAGTAATTGCAGTTCCAACCGCTGCAGACCCAGTGACGCTAACGCTGCGCAGACCCTTGCGCAGTTCAGTCTTGTGTTTCATCCGCGCGGTGACTTCTTGCCCGACATAACAGCCTTTCTTGAAGTCCAAGCCATTCAGCGCCTCGAACCCGGCCTCAAGGATATAGCTGTCGGGGGTCAGTTCGATGCCGGTTTCCGGAATGCAGTGTCGCACGCGGATTTCATCCCAATCTGTACCGTCGTCGCTTTCCGCACCCGCCGAATAAGCCCGCCACCCCATGTCCGGGTGCCTTGGGTCGGGCAGGGCACCTTCGGGCGCAGGGCCAGTACCGCGCTGCAGGCTCAGGCCGCTGTCTTCGATGCTGACATCCGCACGCAGCTTGTACATGCCCAACCGTTTGGCCAATCCATCGGCAAGGCCTTCGGCAACATCCAGCAAAACCGCGTCACCCTCGCGCTTCAGGAAGAAGTCCGCCAGGTATTTGCCTTGTGGGGTCAGCAGGGCGGCGTAGACCAGCCCATTGTCCAACCCTGCGATGTCGTTGGTGATCAACCCTTGAAGAAAGCTGTCGGTGTCCGAGCCGCTCAGGCGCAATATACGGCGGTTGGGCATCTGGGTTGTCCTCGTCTTTTCCTCGGACCTCGTGATATAGGGGTTTCCGCTGCCATGACCAGAGGGTTTCCGCCGTGCCTGCGCCGATTAGCATCGTTATCCCGACCCTGAATTCGAACGGGAACCTTCCCGCGACCCTTGCGGCCTTGATGGAGGGCCTACATGCGGGGCTGATCCGCGAATTGATCGTCTCGGACGGTGGGTCGACTGATCAGACTTTAAAGATTGCAGATGAGGCCGGGGCTGAGATCGTGACCGGGCCACCTTCGCGCGGGGGGCAATTGGCCAGAGGATGCACCGCAGCCAAAGGGGACTGGCTGCTTGTTTTGCATGCCGACACGGTTTTGCAAGCGGGGTGGAGCAAGGTTGTAGGCGACCACCTTGGCACTGGAACTCCGGCGGCGTTTCGTCTGGCGTTTCGGGCATCAGGCTTTGCGCCGGCATGGGTGGCGGGTTGGGCCAATCTACGCAGTCGCCTGCTTGGCCTGCCATATGGCGATCAGGGCCTGTTGGTCCCGAGTGAGATGTATCGAAAGGCGGGGGGCTTTCCCGATCAACCCTTGATGGAGGACGTCGCTTTGGTCCGCAGCTTGCGCGGCATCACTTTGCTGCCCAGCCGGGCAGTTACGAGCGCGGATCGCTATGAGCGTGCGGGCTGGTTGCGTCGGGGAGGGCGGAACCTGTGGACTCTGACGCGGTATTTTCTGGGCGCAGATCCTGCGAAGCTGGCGCAGGACTATCGGCACTGAGCGACGCGCGCAGCTCAACCACGGACTTGCCCAGCCGGAACGGCGCCGCGAAACTGACCAGACATAACGCGATGATCTGCAGCACAAGTATATGGGCATTGTCTTGCAGGTATTCCCATTCGTCCTTCAACTTGCCGACCTGTTCCACCAGATCATCATAGCTTTGCGCCAGGATCAGATAGTCTCCGGCAATCGCGGGAACCTTGCGGCGCATGTTGTCGATCGCGGCCTGTGTCATGTCGTCCAGAGTGGTAAAGACAAGGAATTGATCGATGTTGAACGCATCAGCCTTGTCGGCCATTGCGCGCATTTCGTCCTGTTCGTCTCTTGCCTGACTGCCAAACAAAAAATGCAGCCCCTGCAGTGGCGCGACCTCATTTGTGACTGCGATAAATAATGGCAGGTCGGCATTGCTGGCGGTTGAGGCCGACAGGAATTCGACCTTTTCGCACAGAATAGCAGTATCCGGGTCAAAGGCCGGATCGCAAAACCGCAGCCGGAACCGCGCGGCATCGCGGTCAAAGGCCAGCCCGGCAGCGTAAGCCACGTCTATCTGGCGGTCCAGTCGCGAGCTATCCGAAGTGTAAAGCCCGGCCAAAACCGCGACCAGCGCGCCAACGCCGCCCAGTACAACCCAGACGAGGTCCGCGAGTTTCCAGGCACGATGCCCGGCGGGCTTACGGAAAAGAAAGGCGGTGCCAATCAATCCAATCAGAAAGAATAGGATCAAAAGCGGCAGTTGGTTTTGGGTCACGAAACTCATGCCTTCAAAGTGACGGCCTGCTATGCGGCTGGCAACACTCCTCACGCTCAGTTGTTCCGCTTGGGTGGTAAAACGCTGTTATGAGCCCGAGCTTTGGCCGAATTTTCGGAACAGTTTGGTGCGGTCAAAGGCCTGTTCCAGCTCATCTGTGCGCTCTTTAACCGAATCCCACAGCCTTTCCTGTACTTCGGCGATGACGCATTCCATCAAAACCAGAATGGCTGCCATTGAATCCCACGCCGACGGCACGGCAATGCGCGCCGCAAAGGTGTGTTTGGCCAGCCGATGAATGGGTGAGCGCCACTGATCGGTGAACAGAACAATTTCAGCCTCGCGTTCGTGGCACAGCTGGCCGATCAGCAGAGATGCGTTTTCATATCGGCGAACATCCAGCGCGATCAGCACATCGTCTTTGCGTACGTCCAGCAAGTCATGTGTCCATGATGCTGCAACGGGCAGCAGCCGCACGTCGGGGCGGATCATCTGCAGGTGCAGGTACAGGTATTGGGCCAGCGTGCCGGTTATGCGGCCACCGGTAATAAAGATGCGCCGGTTGGGATCACATAACAAGTTGCAAAAACTGTCGAATTCGTCTGGATCGACCTCATCAATCGTGCGTTTCTGATTGGCGAGTGTCTGTTGGGAATACCGGTTCAGGATATGCTCTTCAGGCAGGTCGTTCTGCCACAAGTCACGTTTGGCGACCGGTCCCGAGATCATCTCTTTCACTTCGCCCCGCAGGGCGGCCTGAAACTGCGGATAACCTTGAAACCCGGTCTTTTGCAGCATCCGCGCAACTGTCGTGGTGGACACCGAGGCCGCGCTGGCCAGTTCGGTGATGCTGCCGAGACCGGCCATAGGGTAGTCGTCCAGCAATACACTGACCAGTTGACGCTCGGATGGGGTCATCTTGTCTTTGTGGGCCAGCAGCCTGTCCGTCACCCGCACGCGGCGTTCCTCCTGCATCTTTTCGATCTTAGTGTGAATAATTTTTCAGCAAGATCAAGAGTGGTGAAATTTAAACAGGAAAAATATTGACAGGTTAAGGTCTCTTGTGGAAATTTTTCCACACGCATCTTAATTGGAATCGCAAGGCGGTATTTTGGACTTCGGAACAGTTGTTCACACGGACACAGTGGATGGTCCCTATTCGGTAATGCTGGTCTGCGAACACGCGTCCAGCCGTATTCCCGCGTTTTTGGGGGATATGGGATTGCCTGTGGACGCGCTTCAAAGCCACATCGCGTGGGATCCGGGGGCATTGGCTGTGGCCAAGCTGATGGCGACGCGCCTGTCGGCACCGCTGGTGTATGGCGGGGTGTCCCGGCTGGTCTATGACTGCAATCGCCCGCCCGAAGCTGCCGGGGCCATGCCGGCGCGCAGCGAGGACTATCAAATCCCAGCGAATGTCGATCTGTCCGAGGAAGAGCGCGAAAGCAGGATTAAGAGCATCTACCGGCCCTTCAGCAGGGCGCTGTCTGAACTGATCTCTCAAAATGGGGATACGCTTGAACTTATGGTGACGGTCCACAGCTTTACACCAATCTACCATGGTCAGACGCGTGAGGTGGAACTGGGCATATTACACGGGGTGGATGACCGGTTCGCCCGGGCAATGATGACGACAGTACCCGCCGACCAAACCTATGAGACTCGCTTGAATGAGCCGTATTCGGCGGCGGACGGGGTCGCCCATACCCTTGACGCGCAAGCGCTGCCGAACGGGCTGTTGAACGTCATGATCGAGATCCGCAATGACTTGATACAAACGCCCAAGCAGCAAGAGGCGATGGCCGATTGCCTGGCGTCATGGACCGCGCGGACCCTTGCAGATTTAAAAAAAGGGGGCGCGGCGTGATCAATGCGATGACCTCATATGTCCGAATCGTCGATACGGTCAACTACCGGATCGGACGGGTCATGATGTGGGGTCTGTTCGTGATGATGGGCATCCTGCTGTGGTCCTCGATCTCGAAGACGTTTTTCGTGCCATCGCATTGGACGCTGGAAATGGCGCAGTTTGCGATGGTGACATATTACATTATGGGCGGACCGTATTCGATCCAGTTGGGATCGAACGTCCGCATGGACCTGTTTTATCACAACTGGAGCCCGCACCGGAAAGCCTGGTTCGATGCCTTCACCGTTCTGCTGCTGATCTTCTACCTAGGGGTATTGTTTTATGGCGGGCTTGGGTCGACGGCCTACAGCCTTGGTTATTGGGGTGATGAACCGGTCTCCTACTTTTTCGGACTGTTGACGGGCAGTGAGGAAATTGGCCGGCTTGAACGCTCATCAACGGCGTGGCGGCCGTATATCTGGCCGGTGAAAACCATCATGGTGTTCGGCTTCTTCCTGATGCTGCTACAGGCGATATCGGAATTCTTCAAAGACATAGCCCGGATCAACGGGCAGGAAATCGGGGTCGTGCGGGCATGAGCCAGGAATATATCGCCATCTTCATGTTCGCATTGATGATGCTGATGCTGTTCACAGGTCAGCGGGTCTTTGGCGCGATTGGCGCGGTGGCTACCATTGCCGCGCTGGCGCTTTGGGGCACAGGCGGGCAGGACATCACGTTCTCGGCCGCGATGAAGCTAATGAAATGGTATCCGCTGCTGACGCTGCCGATGTTTATTTTCATGGGGTATGTGCTCAGCGAAAGCCGGCTGGCGGATGACTTGTATAAGATGTTCCACGTCTGGATGGGGCCTATCAATGGTGGTCTGGCCATCGGCACCATCGGTCTTATGGTGCTGGTCTCGGCCATGAACGGCCTGAGCGTTGCAGGCATGGCCATTGGCGCGACCATTGCGCTGCCGGAGCTGCTTCGGCGCGGCTACGACAAGACGATGGTGACCGGCGTCATTCAGGCGGGTTCTAGTCTTGGCATTTTGGTGCCACCCTCGGTCGTTCTGGTCCTCTATGCGATGATCGCACGCCAGCCTGTTGGGCAACTGTGGCTGGCGGGGATTATCCCGGGTCTGCTGATGGCTGCGATGTTTATCCTCTACATCTGGATCCGCTGTCGCATTCAACCCGAGCTGGGACCCGCAATGGAAGACGCGCATGAGGTGCCGTGGGCCGAGAAAATCAGGCTGTTGGGGGCAGGGGCGCTGCCGCTGATCATCTTTGCGGCCATGATGGTGCCGTTTGTGAATGGCTGGACCTCGCTGGTCGAAAGCTCGGCGATCGGAGCGCTGACCGCGCTGGCTGTGTCCGTCATCAAGCGCCGCATGACATGGAAGATTTTCGAAGACTGCACCAAGCAGACGTTGGCCATTTCCTGTATGTTCATGTGGATCATTTTGGCCGCGCTGGGCTTTGGGGCCGTGTTTGACGGTCTCGGTGCGGTGAAAGCCATCGACAATCTGTTCACCGATCAACTTGGCTTGTCGCCCTGGATGATCCTGATCCTGATGCAGCTGAGCTTTATCGTCATGGGCACGTTCCTGGATGATACGGCAATGCTGGTCATCGTGGCTCCGCTTTATGTCCCGCTGGTCGGCGAGTTGGGCTTTGATCTGATCTGGTACGGGGTGCTTTATACGATCACGACGCAGATCGCCTATATGACGCCGCCCTTCGGCTATAACCTGTTCCTGATGCGCGCGATGGCCCCGCCCGAGATCACCCTGCGGGACATCTATGGTTCGATCTTTCCTTTTGTCGCGGTGATGGTGCTGGCGCTGACAATCATCATGGTTTTCCCGGAAATCGCTCTGTGGTTGCCCGGGTATGTCTACGGAAATTAACAAGAATGCTCGGTGAACGGGCACAGAAACTTTAACGGAGAGGAATTGACATGACGACAAGACGTAAGTTTCTGAAAACCGCTGGGGTTGGCGTTGCTGCCGCACCACTGGCGACGCCTGCCTTGGCGCAGAACACGATCACATGGCGGATGCAGACCTATGCAGGTCCTGCGCTGGCTGAGCATGTGATTGATCCTGCGATCAAGATGTTCAACCAGATCGCCGGTGACCGGATGCAGATCGAGCTGTTCTATGCCGATCAGCTGGTCCCGACGGGCGAGTTGTTCCGTGCGATGCAGAAAGGCACCATCGACGCGGTTCAATCGGACGATGACTCGATGGCGTCGCCGACCGAAGTCACCGTGTTTGGCGGCTACTTCCCGTTCGCCTCACGCTATTCGCTGGACGTGCCTGTGCTGTTCAACCAGTGGGGCCTGAACGAGATCTGGGACGAGGAATACTCCAAGGTCGGCGTCAAGCACATCAGCGCCGGAGCATGGGACCCTTGCCACTTTGCGACCAAGGACCCGATCAACTCGCTGGCGGATATGAAGGGCAAACGCATCTTCACCTTCCCGACGGCGGGGCGCTTCCTGTCTCAGTTCGGCGTCGTGCCGGTAACCCTGCCGTGGGAAGACATCGAGGTTGCGGTTCAAACGGGCGAACTGGACGGTATCGCGTGGTCGGGCATCACCGAAGACTACACCGTCGGCTGGGCCGATGTGACCAACTATTTCCTGACCAACAACGTGTCGGGCGCCTGGGCGGGTCACTTCTTTGCCAATATGGACCGCTGGAACGAACTACCCGAAGATCTGCAGACCCTGTTCAAGGTTTGCTGTGATCAGTCACATTACTACCGTCAGTGGTGGTATTGGGGTGGTGAGGCCAACCTGCGCGTCAACGGCACCAAGATGCAATTGACCTCTATCCCGGACGAAGAATGGGTAACCGTTGAGGAAGCCGCCGTGAAGTTCTGGGACGAAGTTGCAGCCGAGTCCGAGACCAAAGCGAAAGTTGTCGACATCTTCAAGCGTTACAACGCCGAGATGCTAAAGGCTGGTCGGCCCTATCGTTACACCTAAGAAACCCTTCTTCCCGACGCGTGGGGCACCCCGTGCGTCGGGATTGGACATCAATAAGCGACACCATTTATGCTCTCGTCTGTTCCAAGAATAGAAAAACAAAACCGGAAGCACATTTGTGCGCACCGGTCAGACGAGGTGTGAACATATGGCTATCGCGAGCTTTTTGATTGAGATTTTTGCCGCAACCATGTTGCTGCTATTCGCCGTACGCTTGGTTCGTACCGGTATCGAACGGCGCTTTGGTGCGCTGTTTCAGTCGATCCTGACACGCCACTCCAACAGCTTTGTTGCAGGGGGGGCTGGCATGGTTCTGGCCACGATCTTGCAAAGCTCGGCCGCCGTTACGGTTTTGCTGACCGGTTTCGCTGCGGCGGGGATGGTGACGTTTGGGATGGCGCTGGCGGGTGTTTTGGGCGCGGATTTGGGCGCCGCTTTAGTCATTCAGGTTCTGTCCTATGATCTGGGCTGGCTTCAACCCGCATTGCTGGCGTTGGGCGGTTGGCTGTACCTGAAATCCGAACGGTCGAATGTACGGCTTATGGGCCGGATCGTTCTGGGCGTCGCCTTTATCCTGATCTCGCTTCAATTCCTGCGCGAAGCAGTTGAGCCGATCCGCGAAAGCGCGTTTTTGCCCGCAATCGCGGGGTATCTTGAGACCGATTATTTCAGCGCCTTTATCGTTGGTGCGGTTCTGGCCTTTGTCATGCACAGCTCGGTCGCGACGATCCTGATGTGCGTGGCCTTGGTTCAGATCGGTGCAATTCCCTTTGCCGCCGGGTTGTCGCTGGTGCTGGGAGCAAATCTGGGTTCGGCCTTTATTCCAATGTGGCTGACGCGCGATATGACCGTCTCAGCCCGGCGTATTCCTCTGGCCAACCTCTTATTGCGGGGAAGCGCGGCGCTGGTAATGCTGATCGTCGTGAATGTTGGCGGGTTGCAAGAGGCGCTATTGGTGACGAGCCCGGCGCAGTCTCTGATTTTTGCACATATCGGTTTCAATTTGGCTGTATTCCTGCTGGCCACAGGCTTCGTGAACCAGTTGGAACAGCCGATGGCCGTTCTGATGGCGGAGCCCAAAGCCGAGGCCAATGCGCTGGATCAGTTTTCGGATGCGCTGACACCGCTGGGGGACCCCAGCGGCGAAAGGGCCAGCGTTGCGATGTCCTCGGTGCGTCACGAACTGTTGCAGATGATCACGCAGGTCGAGCGTATGTTCCGCCCCGTTTTGGATATCTACGAACAGGATGACAGCGACGCGATTTCCGCGCTTTGGCAGCAGGATGAGCGGGTCAATACGCAACTGACCGAGATCCGCCGTTTCGTCGCGCGCATGCCGCGGCAGAATATGAGCAAAGGGCAGATCAAAGCCGCACGAGGGTTGGTCGAATATGCCATCCGTCTTGAAGCTGCTGGCGATGTCGTCTCGAACCGGATGACCCGAACGGCGCAGATCAAGCACACAGAACGTTCGGAATTCTCGGCGCAGGGATGGAAAGAGCTGAAGGATTTGCACGCGGCCATTCTGGAAAGCTTCTCGCTGGCGCGTCACGTGCTGTTGGTGGACGACATGGATTGTGCCCGCCGGCTGGTGTTGGACAAGGCCGAGGTCAAGCGGATGTCCCGCAATAGCCGCAAGGCGCACCTCAAACGGTTGGAGCGCGGTCAGACTGAGAGTTTCCAGTCCTCCGATCTGCATCTGGAAACGCTGCGGTCCATGCGTGATCTGCATGGGCACATCGCCGCCATCGCCTATCCGATCCTCTACAAAAGCGGTCAGGTTCTGGAAACGCGCCTGGTGATGGAAATGGAAAAAGAAGCCAACGATGACTGACGGCAGGTAATCGAAACCGAGGTCTATGTAAGTGACAAAGGATACCAATGATGGGCAATGATGCGATTTTGGCTGATCTGAAAGCCAAATTCGAGGCGGGCGAGGTCGACACGGTGCTGGTCTGCATGGTGGACATGCAGGGCCGCCTGATGGGTAAGCGGTTTCACGCAGGCCATTTCGTGGCGGGCGCATGGGAAGAGACACATTGCTGCAACTACCTGCTGGCCACAGATCTGGAGATGGCGACACCCGACGGCTATGCCTCGACCAGTTGGGAGCGGGGTTATGGCGATTATGTCATGAAGCCCGACCTGAGCACACTGCGCCCAGTGCCGTGGCTGGAAGGCACGGCGATGGTGATGTGCGATGTGCTGGATCACCACACCCATGAAGAGGTTCCACACGCGCCTCGGTCTATTTTGAAGAAGCAGGTCAACCGGCTGAAGGCCATGGGCTATGACGCGATGTGCGCCACCGAGCTGGAGTTTTTCCTCTTTGAGAAGAGCTTTGACCAGATCCGCAAGGAAGGCTTCCGCGATCTGGAGCCGATCTCGGGCTATAACGAAGATTATCACATCCTTCAGACCACCAAGGAAGAGCATGTGATGCGCCCGATCCGCAACCATCTGTGGAATGCGGGGATTCCGGTTGAGAACTCGAAAGGCGAGGCCGAGACCGGGCAGGAAGAGCTGAACATCAAATATGCACCGGCGATGGACACGGCCGAATACCACTCGATCGCCAAGAACGCGGCGAAAGAGATCGCCTGGCAACACGGTCACGCGGCGACATTCCTGCCGAAGTGGCACCATGACAAGGTGGGCAGCTCGTCCCACGTGCATCAGTCGCTTTGGGCGGATGGCAAGCCAGCGTTTTATGATGCGGATAACGCGTTGGGTATGTCGGCGCTGATGAAAAGCTATATGGCGGGTCTGCTAAAATATGCCGCTGACTACACCTATTTCATGGCCCCTTACATCAACAGCTACAAGCGGTTCATGAAGGGCACCTTTGCGCCGACACGGATTATCTGGTCGGTGGACAACCGTACGGCTGGCTTTCGTCTGTGCGGCGATGGGACGAAAGCCGTGCGGGTCGAGTGTCGTATTCCGGGATCAGATATGAACCCGTATCTGGCGATGGCTGGCATGTTGGCCGCCGGGATTGCCGGTATTGAAGAAGGCTTGGAACTGCAGCCGCCAACCACCGGTGATGTTTATCAGGGTGACACCGGCATGATCCCCGGCAATCTGCGCGCAGCACGGGATGCGCTGCACGGGTCATCGATGCTGCGGGCTGCCATGGGCGAAGAGGTGGTCGATCACTATACCCGCGCGGCGGAAGTCGAGATCGAGGAATTCGAGCGGGTTGTGACGGATTGGGAAATTGCCCGGGGGTTTGAGCGGGCTTGAGATTGGGTCCGGCTGGGGGCTTTGCCCGCCGCCATTGGCGCTCGAACCAATGGCGCACCAATGGCAGCACCCAAAGGATATTTGTGGCCAGATGAAGCAGGGATCCTGTTTCTTTCGGAATTGGAGTGGATATGGGGCAGATGTTGAAATGTGTCTCGCCGATTGATGGATCGGTTTTTGCTGAACGTGAAGTGCTATCACGGGATGCAGCGTTTGAAGCGGCAGCGCGATCGCGGGCGGCACAGGCAGAATGGGCGGCGCGGCCGTTGCAGGAACGTATCGATCTTGTCATGGCAGGCGTGGCTGCGGTTGGGGCGATGAATGACGAGATTGTGCCCGAGTTGGCGCATATGATGGGTCGTCCGGTACGTTATGGCGGTGAGTTTGGCGGCTTTAACGAGCGTGCGAGCCATATGGCTCAGATTGCCGAGGCGTCTCTGGCTGATATCGTAGTGGGCGAGGATGAAACCTTCAAACGCTATATCAAGCGCATTCCGCACGGCGTGGTATTTGTAGTGGCGCCCTGGAACTATCCCTACATGACCGCAATCAACACTGTGGCCCCGGCGCTGATCGCGGGGAACACTGTGATCCTGAAGCATGCCACGCAGACGCTGCTGGTGGGCGAGCGCATGGCCCAAGCGTTTCATTCCGTGGGTATACCCGAAGATGTGTTTCAGAATGTCTTCCTGAGCCATGACGTGACTAATGACCTGATCGCAGGCAATGCGTTCGACTTTGTAAATTTCACCGGATCGGTCGGTGGCGGCCAAGCGATGGAGCGCGCGGCAGCGGGAACCTTCACCGGCGTTGGGACCGAGTTGGGTGGCAAAGATCCGGGCTATGTCATGGACGATGCCGATCTGGATGCTGCCGTGGAGACGTTGATTGACGGCGCGATGTTCAACTCGGGCCAATGCTGCTGCGGGATCGAGCGGATTTACGTCCACGAAAGCCTGTATGATGCCTTCGTCGCCAAGGCGGTTGAGGTTGTTAAGGGCTATGAGCTAGGCAACCCGCTGGATACTGAGACGACAATTGGTCCGATGGCCAATGTACGTTTCGCCGACGAAGTACGCGCGCAGATCGCCGAGGCTGTCGAAGCGGGGGCCGTGGCCCATATCGATACCTTTGCCGAGGATGATGGGGGCGCTTACCTGACACCACAAATCCTGACCGATGTCACGCACGACATGCGCGTAATGCGGGACGAGAGTTTCGGTCCTGTGGTCGGCATCGTGAGGGTGTCTTCGGATGACGAAGCCATCGCTTTGATGAATGACAGTGAATTTGGTCTGACAGCCAGCCTGTGGACCCGCGATTTAGACCGGGCCGCACGGGTGGGCGATGCAATCGAAACCGGAACTGTGTTCATGAACCGCGCGGATTATTTGGATCCGGGCCTGTGCTGGACCGGTTGCAAGAACACCGGGCGCGGCGGCGGGCTATCAATAATTGGTTATCACAACCTGACACGTCCTAAATCCTACCACCTGAAAAAGGTCACGGGCTAAGGGCAACGGCCTGCCCGGTTCAGACCCCCTCGGCCGGGCAGGTCTCAAATTACAAAGGAAACCTGACATGTCACTTGTTGGAAACTGGTCCTATCCGACCGCTATCAAATTCGGCGCAGGCCGCATCAAGGAACTGCCCGAGGCATGTGCTGCCGCTGGTATGAAAAGGCCGTTGTTGGTCACCGACAAAGGGTTGGCCGATCTGCCGATCACCGCGGCAACGCTGGATATCATGGAGGCCGCAGGGCTGGGGCGCGGGCTATTCAGCGACGTGGATCCTAACCCGAACGAAAAAAATCTTGAGGCAGGGGTCGCGGCCTACAATGCGGGCGGCCATGATGGTGTGATCGCTTTTGGCGGCGGTTCCGGGTTGGATCTGGGCAAGATGGTTGCCTTTATGGCAGGGCAGACGCGCCCGGTTTGGGATTTCGAGGATATCGGCGATTGGTGGACACGCGCGGATTCGGATGTCATTGCGCCGATTATCGCTGTGCCGACCACAGCCGGGACCGGGTCCGAGGTCGGGCGCGCCAGTGTCATCACGAATTCCGAAACCCACGCAAAAAAGATTATTTTCCATCCTAAGGTTCTGCCGACCGTGGTGATCTGCGACCCCGAGCTGACGGTTGGCATGCCTAAATTCATCACGGCAGGCACTGGCCTGGATGCATTTGCACACTGCGTTGAGGCGTATTCCAGCCCGCATTATCATCCGATGAGCCACGGTATTGCGCTGGAAGGTATGCGGCTGGTCAAGGAGTACCTGCCACGCGCTTATGCAGATGGCACGGATATCGAGGCCCGCGCACAGATGATGAGCGCAGCAGCCATGGGGGCGACCGCCTTTCAGAAAGGTCTGGGCGCGATTCACGCCATGAGCCACCCGATTGGCGCGGTTTTCAACACTCACCACGGCACCACCAACGCGGTTTGCATGCCTGCAGTGCTGGAGTTCAATGCGCCAGCTATTGCTGATCGGTTTCAGTCGGCGGCAGCCTATCTGGGAATTGATGGCGGCTTTGATGGCGTCCGCGGTTTTGTCCAGTCGTTCAACGACTCGCTGGGTATCCCAACCAGACTGTCCGAACTGGGTGTAACCGAAGCTGCAATCCCGGAGCTGGTGCAAGGCGCGATCATCGATCCGTCTTGTGGTGGTAACCCAATCGAATTGACAGAGGACAATCTGACCGCTCTGTTCAAGGCTGCATTGTGATCGGTCTTGCTCTGTGCAAGTAACGAAACCGGCCCGTATCTTGGGCCGGTTCTCTCTGCGCGAAAGGTTCGGACGTGACTCTGTTTGTCATCGCCATCATTTTGACGGCTGCGTTGCTGCATGCGGTGTGGAACGCCATCGTCAAAACAGCCGCCGACCGAACGACTACATTGGGCCTTGTCGCATTTGGGCATGTCATCCCTGCGACAGCGATGATCCTGCTGCTGCCTCTGCCCAGCGTTGAGAGCTTTCCCTATATCCTGATCTCGACCGTCGTGCATTTTGGGTACTACTACATGCTAGGAAAAGCCTATCAGCATGGGGATCTGAGCGTCGTCTATCCGATCGCTCGCGGTATCGTGCCTGCGCTGGTCTCGCTCTGGGCGATAATCCTGGTGGGCGAGGTTCTGCCGCTGCAGGCATGGGGCGGGATTGCGCTGATCGCGCTTGGTATTCAGCTCAGCAGTTGGAGTGCCTTGCGGTCCGGCGTTGGGCGCTGGGCGCTGTGGTTTGCACTGGGTACGGGGTTTTGCATCTCGATCTATTCGGTGGTGGACGGCATCGGGGTGCGGCTGTCGGGCAGTACGCTTAGCTACTGGGCCTGGGGCGCTTTCCTGCACCTGTTCATCGCCGGGTTTGTTGGCATCAAAAAGCGGGACACACTGGCCAGCCTTCCTGCAAAGGTCTGGATGATCGGAATCCTAGGCGGGCTGGTGTCGATGACGGCCTATGGTCTGGTGCTTTACGCCAAGAATTTCGCACCACTGGGTGCAGTTTCAGCATTGCGCGAGACTTCGGTGATCTTCGCAGCGCTGATCGGGTTCATCTTCCTGCATGAAGGCAACTGGATGCGTCGCCTTGGTGCGGCCCTACTGATGGCCGTTGGCGTTGCCCTGATCGGAATGTCCGTCTGACCCCGGCGGCCTTGCCGCGCGCGCCTGTCGTCTCGCATAGTGGGGGCAAGTGACGAGAGGGCGTTTTGATGACCAAAGAGATTGTTCTGATCCACGGGGCCTTTGCCGGACCTTGGTGTATGGCGGACTACGCGGGTTTCTTTCGCGCGCGCGGTTGGACGGTGCACATCCCTGCGCTGCGCTTTCATGGTGGAGGCCCCAAGGCCGAACCTGACCCCGGCCTTACGGATACCAGTGTCGCGGATTATGCCAATGATATTGCTGAGCTCGTGCAGGGATTGGACAGCAAGCCGGTCATCCTCGGCCATGCCATCGCGGGCGTGGTGGCGCAGCAAGTGGCCGCGCGTGGGTTGGCCAGCGCCATTGTCCTGATAAACCCGAACGCGCCGTGGGGCACCTTGCCCGAAACCGACGATGAACGCGCCATCCCGCGCGCGCTGATGGAGGGCGGGGCGTTCTGGAAGCAACCCATGCGGGTCGAGTTCGACCTGATGGCCCCCTTTGCGCTGAACAAGATGCCCGAGGCGCAGCAGCATGAGGTGTTCGACCAGCTGGGGGCCGAAAGCGGGCAGGTGATGTTCGAGATGTTCTTTTGGATGTTCGACGACCACCACGCGATGAAGGTCGACATCGACAAGGTCGATTGCCCGGTGCTGATCGTGTCGGGAACCGAGGACCGCGCCGTCAACCCCGACACCTGCCGTGCTCTGGCCAACCTGTACGGGGATCGCGCGACATTTATGCCCGTGAAAAACCACGCGCATTTCCTGTTCATGGAGCCCGGCTGGGAGCATCCCGCCGGCCAGATAGCGGACTGGCTGGAGGGGAAGGTGGGCTAGAAGGCCCGACCTTTCAGTTCAGCGATTGACCTGAATACCGCTCTCCGGTTTCCACTTCATGGCACCGTCGCCGCCTTTGATACAACGCAGAAGGTGTTCTTCGCGCGTACTGGACGTTTCGGTCACGGTGTTGTTGCCAGAGATCACAACATAGGCGTCCACCGAATAAGCGAGGCCGTTGTAATAGCAGAACCGTAACTCTGCCCCGACCGGAATAGGCGATGCGCCGATCAGCGACTGCTGCGCGCTTGCCTGACTGGCCAGCAAGGCAAAGGCCAGCCCGAGGGTTAGTGTCTTCATATTGTCCTCCCGTTCGAAAATTTGTTCGTTCAAATTGGGTCTTGGACGCTCGGATCCTCAAAATTTGTTCTTTGATGACAATTACGCGCAAGTGTGAACGGGATCAACGGGTTAGGCAAGGGGGGGTGCGGGTGCCGGGCTGAAGCCCGGCTTACGAGGTAAAGAGTTAGTACACCCAATCCATAATACCCAGCATCCTGAAGGCGCCCAATTCGCCCGTATGGGCGGGCGCTGTAGGCGTGATCAAGTAGGATCGGTGTACACACCCATCCTACGTTTAATCTTGTTCATTCGAGGTGAGGAAAACCCAACTTTCAAGAAGCCAGTTAGTGGTCTCAGATGCATCTAAGGATTTGAAAGCAACAGGATTGACACTCATTGATTGACGAAAGGAAAATGCGAATCTTTGTTTCAGCTATTACGCTATTTTTTGGTGCTGCTTCGGCAGAGGCCGAGATTAGCGCATCTGAAATCTGGTCGGAATGTCGACCATCGGCTTCTTGCGTAATCGAATACGATCATCTCTCTACTCAAGACGTCGAACCATTTCTATTTTTGGGCCGCGTTGTGGATAGTGATCATCCTCAGTGGAGGAAGTATCGAAAGGCCATCCGTAAGTTTCCAGATGTACAAAGCTGTTTGGCAAAAGAAGAACAAAAGAAAGAAAACCCAAACTTACTAAAGCTTGATTGGGAAGGAGGCGGTTACTCGAGTGGTGTTGAGCTTTGTATATATCGGATTTCGCGAAGTCTGGTTACGCTCGATAGAGTTCAAAGCTGGATGAGTTATCACGACTTCCGAGTGGTGGGATACAGCAGATACAGAAGTGAGAACTTTGTTTCTACTGGAACTAACCAGCCTGTCGGGAATGTCTCAGGCTATTGGACTGTACAACAGTATAGGGAAAGAAATCCTACGCTATTGTGGCGTTTCTTTGAGTTTGACCTGATTTACAGCTACGGAATTGTCTTGGGAATTTCAGAAGAGTTCAAAGTAGTGGGAGCCCATGTCACCATGCCAACAAAATAGACTCACGCAGTAGGCCTAAGCTATCGCCCAATACTCGGAGTGTTGAAGGCTTACTGAATCAAACATCCAACTCCTCCACAAACCGCGCGTTCCTTGCGTGTTTTCAAGCCGCGGGTCGGGTTTGATGCTCGCCAGAGCTTCGATCACATGCTCGTGAAATTTTACTTTATCTTTTGACGTTATTATTTTCATAAAACGCGTTATGAAGCGACGCAAAGGCACTTCCGCGATCGACAGGTGAGGCGTTGAACAAGATGACAATGGTCTCTCCGTCGGAGAATCGAAATATAGCTGTAAAAATACCCTGAAGGCCGCCCCAATGGGTCAGGTGCTGGCCGTTTTCCTCTGGCCACACATGCCATCCTGAAGCATAGAAATCAATGTTTTCATCATGGGTCGCCGTCGCCTCAAAATGGGGTTGAGGGACCGAGGCGAAAGACCAGATCGCTTCGGCTGTGCCGATTGCCCCGCCAGCGATACCCAGCCCCAAAAGCCAGTTTTGCTCAGCCTCAGAATCCAACACGCGGGTCCAGCCATCGATGCCAAATTCCCAATTGGGTCCGACGGCACCTTCGAGATGGATATCGGCGACCTGCTGCAAGGCGTGTTCGACAGTCATTCCCGGCGTGCTGGTTATCAGGTTGCTCAGAAGACAGAAACCAACATTCGAGTACGCCGTTTTTCTGTTAGGCGCGTGATCCAGGGGCATGGTTTCCCATACGGTTTGGGCCACTTCGGGGCAACTGGCCGACAAATCGAGGCCGAGGCGTTCTGGAGCGAAGATCGGATCGTAGCTAACGTTTTTGTCAACCCCCCCCGTATGCGCCAAAAGTTGCCGGGCCGTAACCTGAGAGGATCGCGGATCAAAAGGCGGGGGAAGGTTGGCTAGCTCGGCTATTGGACGCTCCAGGTCGAACTGACCGCGTTCCTCAGCTTTGATCAAGGCTCTGGCCGCAATGGGTTTGGTGAGCGAGGCTAAACGAAATGACTGGTCAGGCTGCATAGGAGTATTCTGAATTGGATCGGAAACACCGAATGCCACGATTTTAGGGTCCGCACGCCATGGGCCATAGGCCAACACAGCACCAGGAATATTGTGGATGTGAAGAAATGAGTCGACAATTTCTTCAACAGTGGCTGGCCTGCGACGATGATCCGCCTGCAGTGCAATCATACCAGCAAGAAAAAGAATACCGGCCGCCCATCGCAGCCTTGCCTTACGTGACCCCAACATATGGCCCCTGCGTTGCTTGTTGATTTATGAGACCATTTTCCTGATTGGGTTTATCCATGTTCTGCGCATTGCTTTAAACCGTCTCAAACATCCAACTCTTCCACAAACCGCGCGTTCTCCTGAATGTACTGGAACCGCAGTTCGGGTTTCTTGCCCATCAGGCGCTCGACCAGATCGCCAGTCTCGCCGGGTTCGTCCTCGTCGATGGTGACACGGATCAGTTTGCGGGACGCGGGATCCATCGTGGTCTCTTTCAGGTCCTTGGCGTCCATCTCACCCAGGCCCTTGAAGCGGGACACGTCGATCTTGCCCTTGCCGCCCAGACCTTTCTCAAGCCACTCATCCCGCTCGGCCTCGTCAAGGCAATAAACCCGCTTGGCGCCTTGGGTCAGGCGATACAGGGGCGGGCAGGCGAGGTACAGGTGGCCCGTGTCGATCATCGGCCGCATCTGGGTAAAGAAGAACGTCATCAGCAGCGCCGCGATATGCGCACCGTCTACGTCCGCGTCAGTCATGATGATGATCTTGTCATAGCGCAGGTCGTCGACATTGAACTTGGTGCCAAGCCCCACACCCAGAGCCTGGGTCAGATCGTTGATCTCAGCATTGGTGCCCAGTTTCGAACTGGCCGCGCCCAGCACGTTCAGGATCTTGCCGCGCAGGGGCAAAAGGGCCTGGGTTTTGCGATTTCGGCCCATTTTTGCAGAACCGCCCGCAGAATCTCCTTCGACGATGAATAATTCTGTTCCGTCGCGTGTTAAACTAGAACAGTCCACCAACTTGCCGGGAAGACGAAGTTTTTTAGTGGCGGACTTTCGTTGTGTTTCCTTCTCGGCGCGTCGGCGCAAACGTTCTTCGGACCTCAGAATGAGGAAATCAAGAATAGCACCGGCGGATTTTGTGTCCGCGGCCAGCCAGTTATCGAAATGGTCGCGGACCGAATTCTCTACCAACCGCTGTGCTTCAACTGTGGCGAGGCGGTCTTTGGTCTGGCCCACAAATTCCGGTTCACTGATAAAGCAGGACACCAGCGCGCAGCCACCTGTGATCAGGTCGTCGCGGGTAATCTGCGCGGCCTTCTTGTTGTTGATCAGTTCGCCATAAGCCTTGATCCCTTTCAGGACTGCAGCCCAGAACCCGGCGACATGAGTGCCGCCTTCGGGGGTGGGGACGGTGTTACAGTAGGACTGGATGAACCCGTCACGCGAGGGCGTCCAATTGATCGCCCATTCGACCTTGCCGGCAGCGCCGAATTTTTCCCGAAAGTCCACAGTGCCGGCAAAAGGCTGCTCGGCATAGGTGGACGAGCCATTCATCGTTTCCTTCAGGTAGTCGGACAGACCGCCGGGAAAGTGGAAGCTGGCCTCGGTCGGCGTTTCGCCGTCGTCGATATGGGACTTCCAGCGTATTTCGACGCCCGAGAACAGGTAGGCTTTGGAGCGGATGGATTTGAACAACCGTGCGGGTTTGAACTTGTGATGGCCGAAGATTTCTTCGTCTGCGTGGAACGTCACAGTGGTGCCGCGCCGGTTGGGTGCCGCGCCGACTTTTTCGACAGGGCCCAGAGGGATGCCGCGTGAAAAGCGCTGTTCGAACAGCTGTTTGTCACGCGCCACCTGCACGACCATCGAATCCGACAAGGCGTTGACCACGGATGCACCCACACCGTGCAGACCGCCCGAGGTCTGATAGGCCTTCCCCGAGAATTTGCCGCCCGCATGTAGAGTGCAAAGAATGACTTCAAGCGCCGATTTGTCCGGGAATTTGGGGTGGGGGTCGATCGGAATACCGCGCCCGTTGTCGCGCACCGTCAGAGCGTAATCGGCGTGCAGCTCAACCTCGATCCGGTTGGCATGGCCAGCGACGGCTTCGTCCATCGAGTTGTCGAGGATTTCGGCCACCATATGGTGCAGCGCGCGTTCGTCCGTGCCGCCGATATACATGCCGGGGCGTTTGCGGACCGGTTCCAGACCTTCAAGCACCTCGATCGAGGAGGCGTCATAGGTATTGGTCGCTTCTGGCGTCAACAGATCGTCGGGCATGGGTGCTGCTCTTGTTTTTGGGTTTGGTCCCATTATGGCAGGGGATGTGGTCCGGGGGAAGGGGCGCGCGAAGTGTTGTGTGCGGTTTGTCGGCTATGATGCGCCGTGATTTGGAACTGAAGTTGACACGCTACATGTTTGACCGGGCTGGACCCACGGTCACAACGCCAGCCAGAGAGCGCCATTCCGATAGCCACCCTGCACAAGCTCTTTGGCCTGCAGCACATCCGAATAATCGTCAACCCAGTCGCGAAAACGGTCGTTTGTGACAATGGTAGCACTTAGGTCGCGAGCGACCTGTAAAACAAGCGGGTCGGCCGGCGTTCCCTTGGGTGCGACCATAACGTGGTCAACGGGCAACCCAAGCAGTGAGGCAAGGGTTTTGTCGTTCATGTAGCGATCCGAGATTTTGTAGCCGACATTTGCATCGAACACGACGCCGGGCGTCAGGCCGGAGGCGGTCAAAGCGTCGACAACTTCGCGTACGGTGGCAATGTCCGGAATGCCCTCTCGCCAGTGCAAAATATTTGATCCATCAACCACGGCCCAGTTCTCCGGCGCTTTCGATCTGCGCAACCATTTTCCAAGCAGCAATATTGCGCTTGCGATGGTGCAAAGCCCTGCGACCATTGCCCAATTAAAAAGCGCAGGCTGGAACAGAGTCGCGAACAGGCCGCAGATTGACAGGACAAACAAGAACAGAGGAAGGCGCATCGCTGGAAAATCAATATAGTGAAACGGGGTGTCGGCAGTTCTTTATCAGGTGGCGGTGGAGGATGCCCAGAGCGTTCTCATTGCAGTCACGTGAAATGTTCCGGGTAAACGTGGCCGCCAAGGCCTCGCATTGTTTCTGCATTCTGTTTAGGTTTGGCTGCAAAAGCAAATGGATACGGGAGGCAAAGAGATGAGCTGGATCAGAACCATCCCTTTTGATGAGGCAACGGGAAAACTCAGGAAACTGTATGACCGTGTTACCGGCCCGGGCAACAATGTCGACAACATCATGATGGTGCATTCCTTGCGGCCACATTCGATGGAAGGTCACATGGCCATGTACAAGAACGTGCTGCACCATTCCGCCAACACGATCCCGAAGTGGTTTCTTGAGGTGTTGGGCGTGTGGGTCAGCGCGCTGAACAAATGCAGTTATTGTGTTGAGCACCACTACAGCGGTTTGCAGCGTTTGGTGGGCGATCCGGAGCGTGGCCAGGCAATTCGCGCGACGATTGAGGCTGGCACGCCAGAGGTGGCCCCGTTGGATAGTGCCCAGATTGAGGCCATGCGTTACGCGCGCAAACTGACCGAGACCCCGGCGGAGTTGAAACTGCAAGACGTGGAAGCCCTGCGCACGGCCGGATGGGACGATGGTGAGATCCTCGAAATCAATCAGGTCTGCGCGTATTTCTCTTATGCTAACCGGACCGTTTTGGGGCTGGGGTGTTCAACGGATGGCGACATATTGGGCCTGTCGCCCAACAACTCGGATGACCCGGCGGATTGGGGGCACCGGTAAACGGATTTAGCGCGCCATCCAACCAAGGATCGCCTGCGCCACCGCTTTGGGTTGTTGGTGATGCAGCCAGTGATCAGCGTTCGGAATGTCGATGCGCGCCAGATCGGGTGCGTAGTCTTCTAACCCCTCAGTCGATTCTGGTAGCAACGCCTTGTCTTCACACCCCCACAGCAACAGGTGGGGGCAGCGAACCATCAACCGGTCCTTTGGCAGCTCTGGCAGATCCGTGCGAGGTGCGCCGGTTTTCGCAACCACCAGCGGTGACGCGCGGTACCAGTTCAGCATAGTCTCCAGCCGCCCGGGCCGGGCCCATTCTGTACGATAGACCTGCATTTGCTGGTCCGTCAGCCAGTCTGTTCCCATCCCGAAACGAAAAAACTGTTCGAGCTTGGCGAAATTGTCCGCCGACAAACGCTCTGCCGCGTCTGGTGCGCGCAGGGCATTGATGTATTGCGAAGCCTCGGATTGCGCCCCTCCTGCGGCCATGGCCCGTTGGAAGGGCGCCGGATGCACGCCGTTGGCGATGATCAACCGGTCCACCAGATCCGGGCGGAACATGGCCAAACCATAGGCCACAGACGCTCCCCAATCGTGGCCAAGAACACAAACCGGACGGGCGAGCCCCTCAATCAACGTCACCATGTCCGAGACCAGTCGTGACAGGGCATAATGGCCGACGCCCTCTGGCGCCCAGCTTTGCCCGTAACCGCGTTGATCGGGGGCGATGCAATGAAAGTCGGAGGACAAATGCGGGGCCAGGTCCTGCCACGCGCCGCTATATTCGGGAAACCCGTGAAGCATCAACAAGGGCGGAAGGTCGGGGTCCCCCCAGCTGCGCAGAAGGAACCTCTGGCCGTTAAGATCAATGAACATGTTTTTCATAGCCGAAGCCCTGTGTTGTACCTGAAGCACACGCCCAGAAAGATGTAGAACTTTGACACCAATCAAAGCGTGTTTTTCACCCGACTGCTAGGCGTTTTCCCGGACAGTGAGACAAGGAGAACCTGAATGGAAGTTGTACCGCAGACCGAGAAAATCCAAGACCCTGCCAACCTGTCGGCGATAGCCAAAATCTCACCGACTGAGCCCAGCCCCGAGAGAATTCGTCAGGCCTTTGAAAGCGGCAGATATCCTTATGATCGCAAGATGGCGCGCAAAGCTTATGAGGCGGAGAAGGCGCAACTGCAGGCAGAATTGCTAAAAGTACAACATTGGGCTCAGGAAACCGGTCAGCGGTTTGTGTTGTTGTTTGAGGGCAGGGATGCCGCAGGCAAAGGTGGAACGATTAAACGATTTATGGAGCACCTGAACCCACGCCAAGCACGTGTCGTTGCGCTGAATAAACCCACCTGGGAAGAGAAGGGACAGTGGTACTATCAGCGCTATGTTCAGGAACTGCCCACGGTCGGCGAAATGGTTTTCTACGACCGGTCCTGGTACAACCGCGCCGGGGTTGAACGGGTCATGGGTTTTTGTTCGCCCAACGAGTATCTCGAGTTCATGCGCCAAACGCCCGAGCTGGAGCGGATGCTGGTGCGCTCGGGTATCCAGCTCTACAAATACTGGTTTTCGGTCACGCAACCTGAACAGCAACGCCGGTTCAAAAGCCGCGAAACCGATCCTCTGAAACAGTGGAAACTGTCACCGATCGACAAGGCCAGCCTTGATAAATGGGACGATTATACCGAGGCCAAGGAGGCGATGTTCTTCTATACCGATACCGCCGACGCCCCGTGGACCATCGTGAAATCGAACGACAAAAAACGCGCGCGCCTGAACTGCATGCGCCACTTCCTGTCTACGCTGGACTATCCGGACAAGAACCATGAAATCGTCGACAGCCCCGATCCTTTGATCGTCGGCCAGGCGCATCACGTGATTCAGCACTCGGAACATATTCTGGGCAATTCACTGCATCCTGAAACCGTGTGACAGGAGTCCTCTCAGGTAACATTTGAACCTGCGGGTGTAGTCTCAAGGTGAAATTTCGTCGTTCGCCTCTTGTCCCGGCCTCGGGCCGGGCATAAGGCTGTTCGGATGAGTAAGGTGATGACATATCGTGGCCACTTTCGGGCCATTTCTGTGCTGGGCTTGCCGCTGATCGGCGGGCACCTGGCCCAATTTGCTATTGGGCTGACGGATACGGTCATGCTGGGTTGGTACGGTGTCGAGGCGCTGGCCGCCGTGACCTTGGCCAGCAGCTATTTCTTTGTGCTGTTCCTGTTTGGGGCCGGATTCGGTTTGGCTGTTATGCCAATGGTGGCGACGGCTGCGGCTGAAGAAGACGAAACAAGTATTCGCCGTACAACGCGCATGGGGTTGTGGTTGTCGCTTGTATATGCGGCCGTCATGATGCCAATGCTCTGGTGGTCGTACCCTATTTTCCTTGCGTTGAAGCAGGACCCGCAAGTCGCTGAAACTGCGTCCCAGTACCTCAGGGTTGCTGGGTGGGGCCTAATTCCGGCGCTTTTGGTGATGGTGCTGAAATCCTATCTGGCCGCGTTAGAGCGGACCCAGATCGTGCTCTGGATAACTGTGGCGGCAGCAGTGGTTAACGCGTTTACCAACTATGCCTTGATCTTCGGCAATTGGGGAGCCCCTGAGCTGGGTGTGATGGGGGCCGCTATCGCGTCGGTTGTCACTCAGGTCGTATCGTTGGTTTGCGTGGTGATCTACGCCATGCGCGTTTTGCCCGAACATAGCCTGTTCCAAAGGTTCTGGCGTCCGGACTGGGAGATGTTTCTGAGCGTTCTCCGCCTAGGCGTCCCGATTGGCCTGACGACCCTGTCCGAAGTCAGCCTGTTCGCAATGTCGGCGATCATGATGGGCTGGCTGGGTCAGGTTCCGCTGGCGGCACATGGCATTGCACTGAATTTGGCATCCGCGACGTTCATGGTGCATCTGGGGCTGTCAAACGCTGCGACGATCCGGGCCGGGAATGCGTTGGGCCGGAAAGATAGGCCACATCTGGAACGCGGCGCGATTGCGGTGACGGGGATGTCTTTGGTGATCTCGATCCTGACTGTCATCCTGTTCCTAGCCTATGCCGAGCCTTTGATTTCCCTGTTCATGGAACCGGATGACCCGCAGCGTCCGGAAATCCTGATGATCGGTACAGGCCTGCTGGCCATGGCGGCTTTGTTCCAATTGGTGGACGGGGCACAGGTCATTGCGCTTGGCCTCCTGCGTGGGTTGCAGGATGCAAAGGTCCCGATGGTCATGGCCGCGCTCAGCTATTGGGGCGTGGGGATTACGTCCTCGTACTACTTTGGCTTCGTGTTGGGCATGGACGGAATCGGAGTCTGGCTGGGCCTTGTTCTGGGTCTGGCCTGCGCAGCGGTTATGCTGATGGCGCGGTTCTGGATGCGCTCGGTCCGCGAGGTCGGTGTGCCCGCCGAGTAAGATTCGGCGGGTCAGTCTTTGCCGAAGCGGTCTGCCTTTTTTCGCACCAAGACAGAACGTAGGTCATGCATGGCCAGCAGCAACCGGTCGGTTACATCCTCAAGCTGCTCTGGTGTCGCCTTGGATTGCGCCCATTGCGTGGTGAGGTTCAGGTAATCAACCGCGCGGTGAATGTCGTCGATGTCGCGCTGGGCCAGCAACGCTTTTCGTGCATCCATCCAACGGGCAATCTCGGCCTTGTCGGCGTCGGACAACGTGCGTTGGCCTTGCGGTTTCACCTCGCCATTGCGGATGTTGATGACCGCGATCTGATCCATCTCGATCCGGCGCTGGCGGTTTTCAGTGTCGATCCTAAAAACCGCCGCACCATTCTCGCGAACGCGGAAATAATATTCGGGCAGTTCCGACGTCATTTGCGCTTACTCAAGTCAACGATGCGCAAAAGCGCTGGATGCGGGTGCAAGCTTCGGTCAGCGCCTCGTCGGAGGTCGCATAGCTGACCCGAAAGTTTGGCGACAGGCCAAAGGCCGCACCGAACACGACGGCCACGTCTACCTCTTCCAGCAATGCGGTGGCAAACGCCTCATCCGAGTCGATCACAGTGCCTGCGGGGGTGGTTTTGCCAATTAGCCCGGCAATGGATGGATAGACGTAGAACGCCCCCTCGGGCGTCGGGCAGCTGATGCCGTCGATTTCGTTCAGCATGCGAACAACCAGATCACGGCGGCGTTTGAACGTTTCGTTGTTGGGGGCCAGGAAGGACTGAGTGCCGTTCAGTGCTTCAACCGCCGCCCATTGGCTGACCGAGCAGGGGTTCGAAGTTGATTGCGATTGGATCTTGCGCATGGCGGCGATGACCTCGACCGGTCCTGCCGCGTAACCTATGCGCCACCCAGTCATGGCGTAGGCCTTGGAGACACCGTTGCAGGTCAGCGTCCGGTCATACAAGCGGGGTTCAACTTCCGCCGGTGTGCAGAATTCGAACCCGTCATACGCCAGATGTTCATACATGTCGTCGGACATGACCCAAACATGCGGATGGCGCATCAGGACGTCGGTTAGTTCTTTCAGCTCTTCACGGCTGTAGCCTGCACCGGTGGGGTTCGACGGTGAGTTGAAGATAAGCCACTTGGTCTTCGGCGTGATCGCAGCCTCAAGCTGATCTGCAGTCAGTTTGAAGTTGGTCTGGATCGAAGTTTCCGCGATTACCGGAGTGCCTCCGGCCAAAAGCACCATGTCGGGATAGCTAACCCAATAGGGTGCAGGGATCACAACCTCATCGCCCTCGTTCATCGTGGCCATCAGGGCATTGTACAAGGTTTGCTTGCCGCCGGTGCCAACCGAAATCTGTGCGGGCGTGTATTCCAAGCCGTGGTCACGCTTCATCTTGGCGCACGCCGCTTGTTTCAATTCTGGGATGCCGTCAGGCGCAGTATATTTGGTCTTCCCGGCTGCGATGGCCGCTACTGCTGCGTCCTTGATGTTCTGCGGAGTGTCGAAATCGGGCTCGCCCGCGCTTAGGCCGATGACATCGCGCCCGGCAGCTTTCAACTCGGCCGCTTTAGCGGTTATCGCAATGGTGGGCGATGGCTTCACGCGTGACAGTGTCGCAGAAAGGAAACTCATGGTCGGCCTCGATTTGTATGTTCAGCTTGACTGTCATAGGGTGCGCTCGAATGACGATCAAGCGATATGCATAATGGAATTGGAGAGCCCGATGAACGACGAGAATGACTGGTACGGACCGGACTCTGCGACATTCGGGGACAGGCTGGCAGGGGCACGCGAAGCGGCTGGTATGACCCAGGCCCAGATGGCCCGCAGGCTTGGCGTGAAAAAGACAACAATTGCAGCCTGGGAAAATGATCTGTCCGAGCCGCGCGCGAACCGTCTTTCCATGATGGCAGGCATGGTCAATGTGTCGATCATGTGGTTGCTGACCGGTGAAGGCGAAGGCATGGATGCCCCCGTCGAAGCGGAAGAAGGCGCACCCGAGCTTGCGGATGTCGTGGCTGAGCTGCGTTCCATTCGCGGTGAAATGCGCGCCAGCGCCGAGCGGGCCGCGAAGCTGGAGAAAAGGGTGCGTCTGATGCTGGAGCAGGGTCGGTGAACGAACCACAGGACGTTCGTATAAAGCGGCTGAAGATGCGATCCATGCGGCGTGGGATCAAGGAAATGGATCTGATCCTGTCGGCTTATGCTGACCGAAATCTGACGGCCATGGAGCCGTCGGATCTGGATAATTATGATGCGTTGCTGCACGAAAACGACCAGGATCTTTATCAGTGGGTCACAGGGCAGCTGCAGCCGCCCGAAACCTATTCCGAATTGATATCGGACATCGCGCAGACCTTTCAAAAATAAAAGAAAATCCGGCTTGACCGATTTTTCGGGATTTCCATTCATCCTGCCTGAAACAGCGCGACTGAATCGGAGGATCGGATGAGTATGGAAATGCAGGTCTCCGCGCCGGGAACCAAAGGGTTCATGACCAGCTATCTTGAGGCACTTGCCTTGGTGGAACGGCTGCACCGGTTGCTATTGGACGTCATCAAGGATGAGTTTGAGCGTGTCGGCGTATTGGGGATCAACGCCGTGCAGGCCTTGCTTTTGTTCAATATCGGCGACAATGAAGTCACCGCAGGTGAACTGAAAAGTCGTGGGTATTATCAGGGCAGCAACGTCAGCTACAACCTGAAGAAACTGGTCGAAATGGGGTACATGCACCATCAAAGATGAGAGATCGACCGCCGTTCCGTAAGGGTTCGATTGACCCCACGCGGTCGTGAAATACGCGATGTCGTATCCGAGCTGTTTTCGCGCCACGCTGAGGGGCTGCAAAATCGCGGCGTGTTGGGGCTGGAAGGCATCGACGACATCACCACATCCCTGCGTCGGGTCGAGCGGTATTGGACTGACCAAATTCGGTACATCTATTGATCAGGGGCGCAGGGTATCTGCGGCGTCGGACAGGGTTAGCCCCTCCAGCTCGCGTATCAGTTTTCGGGTCATCGCGTCCTCATAGGCCTCAAAGCCCAAAGCGACTTCGACGAAGGCTCCGGGTCCAAGGATCACCCAAGTGTTGTAATAGGCGGAAAGCTCACCGACCTGGACATAGCGTTTGTCGCCATGACTGGGATCGTCTGCTCCGATCACGAGCCCGTTGATCGTGATGCCGGTGTTTTCCAGTTCGGCTTTCACGCTGCGTGGATGAGGGCCCAGATTGTGCTTGCCGTCCCCTGACAGATCCAATGTGCGTTTCCAGCAATTCGGTTGCTGCGACAGTAGATTGGCTCCGAACCGCATTGCCGACCCAACAGCCGTGCCCTGTGGTGCGTTACCCCGCGCGACGCTCTTCAATTGGTCGCTGATCCGTGCAAGATCTTGTGCCGTGCGGATCTCAGTCCAGTTTACCGACATGCGTTGATGGTGGGTCTCGCTCCATTCGTAGATTGCCAATCGCACAGGCGCGCCGATGTCGGACAGGATCAGTTGAACAACTTCAGGGCGTTGCAAGGCCGCAGCCAGACCGACGGTTTGCATCCTATACTCGGCGCTGTCGACCGAACCGGACACGTCCAGCCCCAACGCCAGTGCTTGCCTGCATTCCGACGCAGCGGCGCTGGCGAACATGGCGAATATCGCGGCCAGGAGGCGGATCATTAATGTGCACCCTCCTGCAAAGCACCGATCTGCAACCCTTTCAATTCTCGTTCCAGCTTGCGACGCATCGCTCGCTCAAAATCTTCGAACCCTTGCGCGATTTCCAGAAACGCACCGGGGCCGTGCAGAACGTTGTTCTCGAAGAACGGGATGAGGAACAGCTCTCCTTCAAAGTCCGCAGCGTTGATTACCAACCCGTTGACCACGACGTTTTGAAAGGGAAAGTGCCGGTATGCAGAGTCCGGTCCATAGCCGTCATTGTTTGAACCATCCCCTGACAGATCGATAGTTTGGAATAGGCAGGGCGGCGCTTGCTGCATCAAAGTCGCGCCAAATGCCAAGGCATGGCCCATTGCTGTGGCTGAGCCACTATCCGAACGAACAGATTGTTGCACTGTTGAGGCTGCGACCAGCAGATCGGCCTCAGTGTTGATCATGGTCCAGTTTAGAACTACGCGTTGTGTGGTGCGTCCGCTCCACTCATACACGGCCAGCGCTACCGGTGCGGGCGAGGAAAAAAACGCCTCGACCACTTCTGGTGCGATCAATGCAGCCGCAAGACCCTGCCGTTGCAAAACGTCTTCGTTCTCGTCCACGGAAGTCGAGATATCCATAGCGAGTGCCAGTGCAAGCCGGCAGGTCTCGGCCCGAAGGGGGCTGGCCAGAACGGCCAGACCCAGTGCTATCAGCCAGCGGATCACCAGGTGCCGGTGCTTTCCATGCTGGCCCAGGGCTCGGCCGGTTCCAGCGCTTCGCCGTTTTGCAGCAGTTCGACCGAGATATTGTCCGGAGACCGCACAAACGCCATACGCCCGTCACGCGGGGGGCGATTGATCACAATGCCGTTGTCCTGCAAGTGCTGGCAAACCTCATAAATGTTGTCGACCCCATAAGCGAGATGCCCGAAATGTCGGCTGTCGCTGGGCAAAGTGTCATCCCCATCCCAATTGTGGGTCAGCTCGATCGGCCGATCCTCTTGTCCCGGAGGGGCCATGAAGATCAGCGAAAACCGGCCTGCTTCGCTGTCATAACGGCGGGTTTCCTTCAGGCCCAGCAGTTCATAGAACGCCATCGACTTCTCCAGATCCTTCACGCGGACCATGGTGTGAAGATATGTCAGCCCCATTGTGGCTTCCTTTCTATTCAGGTGATGGGCTGCAGCTTAGCGCGCGGGCCAAGCGTGTCGAGGGGCAGGGTGGACACAATTTGGAATTTGCGACGCTTGGTGCACATGTCGCGGTTCCGGTCTGGGAATTGCCGATATATAGTAGTGGGCGACTCATTGCTGGAAAGGAAATTTCATGCCGCTGTCCTCTGACCAACTGGCCGAGATCGAAGCGCAACGGGCGCAATCGCATCCAACACGCCGCGTTGTGGCTGAGGGGATGGAAGACCACCTCTATACCGCGCATCAGGTGCTGGATCACGGCTTTGTACGCGTCATTGACTACATGGGGGATGACGCAGCAATTTGTCAGGCGGCACGCGTATCTTACGGCAAAGGCACCAAATCGGTGCAGAACGATGAGGGTCTGATCCGCTATCTGATGCGGCACTGGCACTCGACCCCGTTCGAGATGTGCGAGATCAAACTGCACGTCAAACTGCCGGTCTTTGTCGCCCGACAGTGGATTCGTCACCGGACCGCAAATGTGAATGAGTATTCTGCGCGGTATTCTATTCTGGATCGAGAGTTTTATATCCCTGCACCGGACCACGTGGCCGCACAATCCGAAGTGAACAATCAGGGTCGCGGCGACGCCCTGCAAGGGGAAGAGGCAGCCCGCGTTCTAGAAATGCTCAAGGCCGACAGCGCGCGGTGTTATGACAATTACGAAGCCATGATCAACCAGGATGGTCAACAGGGGTTGGCGCGAGAA
This sequence comes from Ruegeria atlantica, assembly GCF_001458195.1. GTDB lineage: Bacteria > Pseudomonadota > Alphaproteobacteria > Rhodobacterales > Rhodobacteraceae > Ruegeria > Ruegeria atlantica. Next base: position 113,485 of record NZ_CYPU01000006.1, read on the forward strand.
CTGGCGCGGATGAACCTGCCTGCGAATATCTACACGCAGTGGTACTGGAAGGTGGACCTGCACAACCTGTTCCATTTCCTGCGTTTGAGGGCCGATCCACATGCTCAGTACGAAATCCGCGTTTACGCCGACATGATGTGCAAGATCGTCGCCGACTGGGTGCCCTTCGCGTATAGAGCGTTCGAAGATTACCGTTTGGGTGCGGTCAACCTTTCGGCGCAGATGGTTGATAGCCTGCGACGCATGTTGGCCGGTGAAACTGTGACGCAGGAAAACTCGGGCATGACGGCACGGGAATGGCGCGAGTTCCAGGCTGTCATTCGCGAGGGTTAAAGCCGACAGAACTCTTTCTTCTGATGTCATGACGCCTTTTTGAGTGGTTCATGACATCAGTCATCAGTGTGATGCGTGAACGCTCGGAAATCGTGGTGTTCGGCTAAAACGAAAGCACTCATGCCGATACCAAACCGACGCGAGGGTAAGGTTTCAAACCCTTGAGAATGGACAACGGCCGGAAATTGGCCGTTGGCCTGCTTTTAGTACCCGCAGATGACGGGGTGTTTTATAACGGCTTCAAATCAGAGGCCATTTGTCGGCCGTCGCGTCCGTCTTCCAACTCATACGAGACTTTCTGATTGTCAGCGAGTCCGGTCAGACCGGACCGTTCTACGGCCGAGATATGAACAAAAACGTCCTTGCCACCTTCGTCAGGGGCAATAAACCCATAGCCTTTCGTGGTATTAAACCATTTCACGGTGCCAGTTGGCATTTCCCGTGTCTCCTTCTACTTACACGTTGTCCCACAAATTGGTGGGGGCAGTGGTTGACGCAACCACAACGCATCACCGCTTCGCCCACACGACGCAGCCCGAATTGTGTGTTTCGTCTTTTTCAACATTGCACGGTGAAGTAAAAAATCAAGAATAACTGGATGTAGCAGGCAAAAATGCCAAAAATTCATACAAGTACAGGAACGGTCCCAAAATGCGTCTATATGGCCTGAAAAACTGTGATACTTGCCGTAAGGCATTGAAAGAAATTAAAAATATTGAATTTGTAGACGTTCGCGCGCAAGGAGTTCCCGATTCTGTCCTGACAGAGGCGTTTGATACCTTCGGCGAAGCTTTGCTCAATACCCGGTCAACAACTTGGCGTGGATTGGACGCGGAACAACGCACGCGACCACCTTTGGAGTTGCTGAAGGAACACCCGACTTTGATGAAGCGCCCCTTGATCGAAGATGACGGTACGTTGTTGTTGGGCTGGACCGCGAAAACCAAGGCAAGCCTTGGCGTTGCCTGATCGGGCGCTTATGTGTCTGACGTAAATATGAGGGTTTAAATGCGCAACGCATCAATGATTTTGGGCGTCATTGCCGGTTTGATCGGAATGATTGTTGGCTTTTTTGGCTATGGCTATATCGAATTCATTAACCATTACGGCGAGATCGAAGGCCTTGCTGAGCAAGTGGACAACGTACAGTTCATCCAGACCGCTTCCATTATTGCGCCTTTGCTGGCCATCGCGGGGGGCGCAATGGCCCATGCGCGGGCTCTGATCGGTGGAATATTGCTGCTGATCTCAGCCGTCGGCATGTATTTCGCGTTTGGATTCAACGTCTTCACGATGTTTCCGGTGGCCTTTGCCGCCGTGGCAGGCATCCTTGGGCTGGCCGCGGGAAAACCGGACGAGCCCAAGGCACATTTCTAGGTCATTTCACGTGCAGGGCCCGGTCGACAGACAAGGGGCCTGCGCCGTTGATCACGATAACGAGCAGCACGAAAGTCCAGAGCGTCCGCTGGTCCAGCACATTTGGTGCGGCGGTAAAAAAGCTTCCCAGCGCTGCGCCATGCCCGGTGACGTCGACAATTGTCTGAACCCAGACAAAACCGATCATACCCAAGGCCGCCAGCCGGGACAGAAGCCCGACCAGAATCAAGGCTGGCAGCAGGAACTCAGCCCAGGTGCCGGCAACTGCGATCACCCAATAAGAAAAGCCAAGTTGTGAACTGTCATAGCTGACGGCTTCCATTGCTTTGGGAAAAATCTGGACGTATGCACCGTCAGACGGGAACAGGAAACCCAAAATGCCGCTGCCTAGTTTGGTGGTTGCTGAGTTCCAATAGTAGACAAGCAGCGTCGCGGCAAAAACCACCCGGGCCAGTGTTGGCGTGAGCCAGCCAGAGGTCATTTCCAGCCGTCCCAGGGTATTATTGTGAAAAGAGATCAGGGCAGTCATGTTGCCAGCCTTTCGATAGACACAGAAGTAATTGCGCCGCCCTGCAAAAGCAGCGCCAGAGTGGCCCCAAGGTCAAATTCGGGGAATTCGGCAAAGGTTTGTTCAAATGCCTCGCCAATGGTAAGTCCGGCCTGAACGTGCGCAATCCAGTCCGCTCCGCCCTTGGGTAGCAAATGCGGGGCCGGGTCGAATTCGGGTCGGGTGATCAGGACGTCTTCGGACCCTGGGGCAGGTTTTGGTGCACCCTCTTCGGAATTGAAGCGCCAGATCGAAAACAGCGGCCAATCTGACCGAAGAACCTTCATCGATGGCGCAAACTCCAGCTTTGCCAGAACGATCTCTTCCGGTGGGATGGCCAGAGCATCATGCGGTGCTGCCTGGCTGTCGGCAGAGTGGTAGGACCGGCGCAGCGCCAGTTCCAGACGCGCGACGTCGGCAAGGTAGCCAAGGTGCGACAACTGCTCCATCCCGGCAAGGAATTCGGGGAATTCCTCACCGTAGAACATCATCAGCGGTGAAGAAGGGGGGTGTTTGCGCAGGAAAAGCCCGGCAAGCCCATCCATGTTCTGTGTGCCCAACAGTCGTGCGATCACGGGAAAGGCCTGATGCATCGCTTCGGTCAGCGAAACAGCCACGTTGTTGCGGTAAACGCTGAACCGCCGCCCGGCAGGGCGTTCTGCGGCATCCCACAAACCGTCCGGAACGGCCGCCGATGGGTCAAGCAGGGCTGCGCAGAATGTGGTTTGCGAAACGCTCATGCGGGGATGCGGTCCAGTGCCGCCTGCGCCCGATCTGCTTCAGCCCGAAGAACGGACCAATCGGGTACGTCCGTATCCCATTCGATCAGAACGGGTTTGGGACCGGAACGGTCCAACACGTAATCCAGCAACGTCCACACCGGATCAACGACTTCGCGACCGTGGCTGTCGATCAGCAAGGGACGACCATGGTCGTCTTCGTCTTCGTCATGACCGCCAAGGTGGATCTCGTGGACATTGTCCAGCGGGTAGGCGTCGATGTAGCTCTGCGGCGAGAAGTCCAGATTGGTGGCCGACACAAAGACGTTGTTCACGTCCAGTAAAAGACCACATCCTGTCCGACGTGCGATTTCCCGCAGGAAGTCAGGCTCGGACCATGTACTTTCTTCAAAAGCCAAATAGCTGGATGGGTTTTCCAACAGCATTTGCCGCCCCACGGTTTCCTGAACCTGGTCTATATGGGCACAGATACGCTCCAGCGTTTCGTCCGTGTAGGGCAGGGGCAGAAGATCGTTCAGGAAATGACTGTCATGGGTCGACCAGGCCAGATGCTCGGAAAAGCTGGCCGGATTCAGCCACCCCACCAAGTGTTTCAGGCGCGCCAGATGATCGGTGTACAGGGGACCTTCTCCACCGATCGAGAGGCCAACGCCGTGGACGGAAATGGGGAATTTTTCAGAGAGATGGCGCAATTGCGCAAGCGGCCTGCCGCCGTCACCCATGTAGTTTTCGGCGTGGATTTCAAGCCAGCCGACCGGATGCGCATGGTCCAGAATCTGGTCGTAATGCTGGGGTTTATACCCGACGCCCGGTGCCGCGGGCAGCCTGTTCGATCGAAGTGAACTATCCAGCATGTGCAAATCCTCCGGTCACGAAAAGAGGCGGGCGATAGGGCCCGCCCCTCCGATTCTCAGATGCTTGGGCTTATGCCGGCAGGTCGCGCTCCAGCGGTTCCAGCGAACCTTCACGCGCTGCACCATCTGCCGACTTGGGCAGTTCGATATCGGCGCAGGTTCCAGCGTCAACCAGTGTCCAGGCATTGCCCTGATAGTCAACGGTCGAGGTGCCCGCGCAGGTGGTGCCGGGGCCAGCGGCACAGTCGTTCTGACCGGCCAGCGAAACGCCATAGCATTTCTCTTTGGCTTGTGCGGAGGCGGTTGTGGCGACGCCGGATACGGCTGCTGCAACTGCGCTTGCGATAACCAGGGTTTTTGCGGTGTTCGACATCTCGGTAATCCCTTTTGATGACTGCGTATGTCTTCTTGTGACAATGACAAAGGTAGTAGCTAAATCGGGGCAGGTGAATTCACGAGCCCGTGTCTCACAACCCCGTCAAAAAGCGTAATGCCCTCTTGAAGGTTAACAAACTGTTTTTGAATTGAAAAATGGAAAATGTTTCAATCCGACCCCGAATTTGGGGTCGGATTTCGTGCGAATTATCGCCGAATGTTACAGAAGGTCGGGCGGGGTAGCCGCCAAAGACAACTCTTTTGTTACAGCTTCAAGCGATTGAACCTGTGTCTGTTTTTCGCCAAGGCGGCGCACACTTACGGTACGCTCGTCAACTTCGCGGTGACCGACGGCGAGAATGATCGGCACCTTGCCGACCGAGTGCTCACGGACCTTGTAGTTGATCTTTTCGTTGCGAATATCCGCCTCGGCCCGCACGCCTGCGGCCTTGAGCGTTTCGACAACTTCCAAAACATAGTCATCCGCCTCGGACGTGATCGAGGCGACCACCACCTGACGCGGGGCCAACCAGAACGGAAGCTTGCCAGCGTGCTCTTCGATCAGGATACCGATGAAGCGTTCGAACGAGCCCAATGTCGCACGGTGCAGCATGAACGGACGATGCTTGGCACCATCGGCTCCGATAAAGTTGGCATCCAGACGTTCGGGCAAGTTAGGGTCAACCTGCAAGGTGCCGCACTGCCATGTCCGGCCGATCGCGTCGGTCAAGGTGAATTCCAGTTTGGGGCCGTAGAACGCGCCTTCGCCTTCCAGAACCTCATAGTCATAGCCCGCTGCCCTACAGGCATCACCCAGCGCCTTTTCGACCAGATCCCAGCTTTCATCCGACCCGATCCGCTTTTCCGGGCGGGTCGACAGTTTGATGGTCCAGTCATGAAACCCGAGGTCAGCATAGACCTTGGACAGGAACGCAATGAACTTGGCGGTCTCAGATTCGATCTGTTCCTCAGCGCAGAAAATATGGCCGTCATCCTGCGTAAAGCCACGGACCCGCATAATCCCATGCAAAGCGCCCGAGGGTTCGTACCGCGCGCAAGATCCGAACTCGGCCATGCGCAGAGGCAGATCGCGATAAGACTTCAAACCCTGATTGAAAACCTGCACGTGACACGGGCAGTTCATCGGCTTCAGCGCATTGATCGCCTTTTCGCGGGCGTGTTCTTCGTCGACTTCGACGATGAACATGTTCTCTTGATACTTGTCCCAGTGGCCAGACGCTTCCCACAGCTTGCGGTCCACGACCTGCGGCGTGTTCACTTCGACATAGCCGTCTCGTTCCTGCATCCGGCGCATATAGTCCTGCAGGGTGGTGTAGATTTTCCAGCCGTTCGGATGCCAGAAGATCTGGCCCGGCGCTTCTTCCTGCATGTGGAACAGGTTCATCTCGCGCCCCAGCTTGCGGTGATCACGCTTGGCAGCCTCTTCCAGCATATGCAGGTGCGCTTTCAGCTTTTCCTTGCCGGTGAAGGCCACGCCATAAATGCGCTGCAGCATCGCGCGGTCGCTGTCGCCACGCCAATAGGCGCCAGCAATGCTCATCAGCTTGAAGGCGTCGCCCGGCAACTGGCCGGTATGCTGCAAATGCGGGCCACGGCAGAGGTCCTGCCAGTGGCCGTGCCAGTACATGCGAAGCGGTTCGTCACCCGGAATGGCTTCGATCAGCTCGACCTTATAAGGCTCGTTATTGGCCTTGTAGAATTCGATTGCGCGCTGACGGTCCCAAATTTCGGTGGTCACGGGATCGCGCTTGTTGATGATCTCTTTCATCTTTTTCTCGATGAGGCCGAGATCTTCGGGCGTGAACGGTTCTGCCCGGTCGAAATCATAGTACCAGCCGTTGTCAATCACGGGGCCGATGGTGACCTTGGTTGCAGGCCAGATTTCCTGCACCGCGCGCGCCATCACGTGCGCGAGATCATGACGGATCAGCTCGTTGGCCTGTTCCTCATCTTTCATGGTGTGGAGGGCGATCTGCGCGTCAGATTCGATGGGCCACTGCAGGTCCCAGTGCTGGCCGTTCACGGTGGCCGAGATGGCCTTTTTGGCCAGTGAGGTCGAGATGTCGGCAGCCACCTGCGCGGGCGTCACGCCTGCGTCGAAGGATCGGGAATTGCCATCGGGAAAAGTAAGGGAGACTGACTGTGAGTCCAGGGCCATATCGGCTCTCCTCGTCGGTTTGGCGCCCACTGAACGCCCGGTTGCGGGTTATGTGTGTTTGATCCATTTGGCAGTTGCAGCATGACCTGTCAAGCACCCAACCGCGCTGTGGCTGACGCGGCGGGAGGTTCGAAATCGGGAATTGCAGCCACCGGGCAGCCGTGCATGATGAACCCCAAAAGGAAAGAGGGCGACATGGCAGTGACGGATTTTCTGGACACGGCGCAAGGGCGGCGGCTGGCTTATCACAAAAGCGATGGGGCAGGGCCGACGGTTGTATTTTTGGGCGGGCTGAAGTCTGACATGGAGGGCACCAAGGCAGTGCATCTTGAAGCTTGGGCCAAGGCGCGCGGTCAGGCATTCCTGCGGTTCGATTACTCGGGCCATGGCGAGAGCTCGGGCAATTTTGAGGACGGATGCATCGGCGACTGGCACGAGGATGCGTTGGCCGCGGTGACTGCGCTAACCGATGGGCCGCTGATCGTGGTCGGGTCGTCGATGGGTGGCTGGCAAGCGCTTTTGCTGGCGAAGGCAATGCCGGATCGGATTGCAGGGATGGTTACCATCGCTGCCGCGCCTGATTTCACTGAAGACGGTTATTGGGCGTCGTTTTCAGACGCGCAGAAACAAGCGCTTGAGACGGTCGGGCATGTCGAATTACCGTCGGACTATATGGAGCCCTATATCATCACGAAGCGCATGATTGAGGACGGAAGACAGCAGTTGGTTCTGCGGGATGCAATTAATCTTCAGTTTCCGGTGCGTTTTCTGCAAGGAACCGCGGATACTGCTGTTTCCACCGCAACCGCTGTGCGCCTTGTAGAACATGCCACCGGTCCAGATTTGCGCCTGCTCTTGGTCAAGGATGCTGACCACAGATTCTCGGACGGGCCGTGCCTGGAAATCATCGAAAACGCTGTGCTTGAAGTGATGGGCGCGCAATGATCCGGGGCTTGGGCAAAGCCATCGGCCGTGTTCTTCTTGTGCTGCTTGCGGCTGGTGCCCTGATTTATTGGTTCGGTCCGCGCGAAGAGGTGAACCTGAACCCGACATTTGAACCGCGCAAGTTTGGCGAAGGAGTGCAGGTCTATTTCGAAAGCGTCGAGTCCGCTTTCAATGACATCACTCCTGGTGTCGAGAAACGGGTTGTCTGGCAAGACGGGTTCAAGGAACAGCGCACCCCGGTTTCCATATTGTATTTGCATGGGTTTTCCGCCTCGTCCGAGGAAATTCGTCCAGTGCCGGATATGGTCGCCGAAGCGCTGGGGGCCAATCTGGTCTACACCCGCTTGCAAGGTCACGGGCGTAGTGGGGAGGCAATGGCCGAAGGCACTGCCTCGGGCTGGATACAGGATATGGCCGAAGGGTTGGCCGCCGCCCGTGCGGTGGGCGAACAGGTCGTCGTGATTTCAACCTCCACCGGCGGAACGCTGGCTGCGGCGGCGTCATTGGACGATGCGCTGATAGAGAATGTAGCCGGTTTGGTCTTTGTCTCTCCGAACTTTGGTGTGAACACGCCCGGTGCTTGGATACCGGGCCTTCCATGGGCGCGAAGCTGGTTGCCATTGATCATGGGGGAAGAACGGGACGTCTCGGGGCCGGATCCCGAGAAGAACAAGTACTGGTCGTCGGTTTATCCGTGGGAGGCAGTTGTGCCTATGACCGCCTTGGTTGAAACTGTTTATGCCATGGACTTCTCGCAGGCGCGTGTCCCGGCGCTGTTCTGGTTCTCGGACGATGATCAGGTTGTGCGCCCGGACTTGACCCACAAGGTGGCCGAAGCTTGGGGCGGACCTGCTAGTGTTCAGACGGTTACGATGGGGCCGGGGGATGACCCATCATCCCATGTCATTGCCGGACATTTGATGTCTCCGGGACAGACTGATGCTGCGGTCGCTGGTATTTTGGCATGGTTGAAAGAGCAGGGGATCGAATGATGGAACAGCGCGTCAGCTTGATAACGGTCGGAGTGGAAGACCCGGAAGCCGCAGCCGTGTTCTATGAAAAGATTGGGTGGAAACGTGTCGACAGCCCGGACGGTGTGATTGCCTTTGATCTGATCGGGCAGACGCTGGGGCTGTATCCTCTGCCGGCACTGGCCGATGGGATTGGTGTTGACGTGGGCACCTTGGGCCATGGGGCGCTGACGCTTAGCTGTAACTGCCGGTCAAAGGAAGATGTCGCGCTGGTATTAAGCAAGGTTCAAGCCGCTGGTGCCGAGGTTCTTAAACCGGCCTCGGATGTGTTCTGGGGCGGGCATCACGGTTATTTCCGCGCACCCGAAGGCACGATCTGGGAGGTCGCTTTCAACCCGTTCTCACCTCTGGCCCCTGATGGGGCGTTTCGTTGGAACGGGTACGGGTGATGCGTAAGCCGGGTAGCATGTGGAGCCTTGAAAACCTTGGCCGCGTACGCTTGTCCAAGCACTTTTTCATGCGGGATTTTCTTTATTCTGAGATCGGAAATTTCCATGAAAAACAAAATCTTCCCGACAATCCAGATCTTGCCATCGAAACAGGCGGCGCCTTTTGCCAGACGTTGCTTGACCCGTTAGAAGAGACGTTCGGACGCGTAGCAGTCCGGTCCGGTTACCGATCGCCGTCGTTGAATCAATATGGCAATGAAAACCGGCTGAACTGCGCCCGAAACGATAATCCACTGGAGTGCCATATCTGGGATTGGGGCACCGGCGATGATCGGATTGCCGGGGCGTCGATTGTCATTCCGTGGTTCGCGGATCGTTACACGGAAGGCCGGGATTGGCGCGATCTGGCGTGGTGGATGCACGATCATCTGGAATATTCCGAGATTTGGTTTTTCCCAAAACTCTGTGCTTTCAATCTGGTGTGGCGGCCAATTCCCCTAAGGCGTATCGACAGCTACATCGCCCCGCGCGGGAGCCTGTTGCGTGCGGGCGAAAATCCGGGCGAAGACCTGAAGACTCGTCAAAAGCGCTATGCGGATTTTCCCACGTTTCGCGGTATTGCCTATCCGTGAAGTTTAACTTGTTCAGGCCGAAAAAACCTCTCATCCTGTTAAAAAACAAAGCCACTCAAGAAGCTGAGACGAAGGAGGCCGCGATTGATCGAGCCGCTGGTTCTATTGCCCGGATTGATGTGCGATTCTAGGGTATTCGCCCCTCAGATCGCGCACTTTTCCCGTCAGCGTGCGGTCACGGTTGCGCCGGTTTCGCTGGGCGAGCGGATTGAAGAGATCGCCTCGGGCCTTTTGGATCAACTGCCACACCGCTTTGCGCTTTCGGGGTTTAGTATGGGTGGTGTGGTGGCTCTTGAACTTATTCGTCGCGCACCCGATCGGATTTCGCGCCTGTGCCTTATGGCCACCGATGCGCAGTCCGACACGCCGCAGATCGCGGCGACACGAGAAGAGTATATGGTTGGTGCCAAGGCCGGGCGGCTTGAAGAGGTTATGCGAAAGATCCTTGGGTCAGATACGTTGGCCCCTGGGCCAAGGCGCGTTCCCATTCTGAGTGACGTGACTGCCATGGCATTGGATCAGGGGGCAGATGTGTTCGAACGCCAGATGCGCGCTTTGCAGCGGCGTCCGGATCAGCAAGGTGCGCTGCGAATGATCAAGGTTCCCACGCTGGTCTTGTGTGGGGCGCATGACCTGCTGACACCAGTAAGAAAGCACGCCTTTATGGCAGATCTGATCCCAAATTCGGAACTCAATGTGGTTGAGGATGCGGGGCATTTGCCAACGCTCGAAGCGCCTCAGGTCGTCAATGAAGCGCTTGAGAACTGGTTAAATATGCCTGCGCGAACCACCTACGGGTAAAGGGCTGCGCGTTCGGATTTGCTGAGGATCACAGGCTCGGCAACCGGGTCGAAAGTGCCTGGGTCGAAAAAGGGTGTGTTCTTCCAACTGCCTGACATCCGCGATTTCGCGACGCGGGTCACCAGCCCGTATACGGCCGACCCAATCTTTTCATGGGTCTGTTTGCCGTGGCCTGTGGGAATAAACCCGCGCGTGGTGATCGGCCCCAACCCACTTGGGTCGGGGATACGTTTGACGATAAAACCTGCGAATGGGAACTTCGGCGTTGTTGGTGTGGTCGCCAGTGGCGCATTGCAGCAACTGGCATACCAGCGCATCATCCCTTTGGGGCTCAGTTGCATCAGCGCGAGATGCTCGACACCGCCGTCGAAAAGGATCTCTTCCGGAAGCATCTGCAGGATTTCAACAGGACCGGGGGCAGGATCGGGTTGCCCAAAATACAACTGAGCCGCGCGGCAATCGTGACAGTAGCACACGACATGTGTGCCGCGTTTCACGCCTGCGGCGCTGATCCGTCCATGTAGGGAACCGCAAGAGCAGGAAAATGGGGTGTCTTTCGCCACTTTCCTGCTCATGATTTTTAAGCCACTTTGTTTTTGTTTGCGGCGCGACGCTTTGGTTTGCGCGTATTTGCATTCATGAAGTCAATCACAAGCGGTCGGATGTTATCCCGCCAGCTGCGGCCTGCAAAAATGCCATAGTGACCCGCGCCGGGTTCGACGTGGCTTGCCTTTTTTGCATCCGGCAAACCGGTGCAGAGTTCAAGCGCGGCAATACACTGGCCGGGCGCCGAGATATCATCATTTGCGCCTTCAACCGTTTTGACCGCAACATCGGTGATTTTGCCGATATCGACCTTGTGACCTGCGACAACGAACTCATTGCGGGCGATCTCGCGGTCTTTGAACACGCGCTCGACCGTGGAAAGGTAAAACTCGGCGGGCATGTCCATGACCGCCAGGTATTCATCGTAAAAGCGGTTATGCGCATCGTGATCGGACGCTTCGCCTCGCATCACGCGCTGGATCTGATCGGTGAACGCTTTGGAGTGGCGATCCCCGTTCATCGACATGAAGGACGCCAATTGCAGCAAGCCTGGGTATACCATGCGGCCGACGCCTTTGTATTTGAAGCCGACGCGCTGGATCATTGTTTCTTCCAGCTGTCCCATGGTCACACGACGGCCGAAATCGGTCACGTCGGTCGGGGTTGCATCAGGGTCAACCGGACCACCGATCAGGGTCAATGTGTTGGGCTGGGCCTTGGGCTCCACCTCGGCCAGATAAGCGGTTGCGGCAAGCGTCAGAGGGGCGGGCTGGCAAACGGCAACAACATGAGTGTCCGGGCCCAGCTCTTTCATAAAATCGACAAGATACAGCGTGTAGTCCTCGACATCGAACTTGCCTTCGGAAACAGGGATATCACGCGCATTATGCCAATCGGTTACGTAAACCTCACAATTGACCAGCAGACTTTTGACCGTGGAACGCAACAAAGTCGCGTAGTGGCCAGACATTGGCGCCACCAGCAGCACCTTGCGGGGTTGTTCTTCGCGTCCATTGACGCGAATATGGATCAGGTCGCCAAATGGGCGCTCCATTACGGGAACAATATCAACAAGGTGGTCTTTGCCATCCTCACACGTGAACGTTCGAATACCCCAGTCCGGCTTTGCGATCATGCGCTGAAACGTGCGTTCGGTCACCTCGCCCCATGCAGCCATCATGCTGAACGCAGGATTGGGTATCATGGAAAACAGTGGGTAAGACGCCATAGCACTGGCCGTTGCCCCCATCCATTGGTTCGTGTTGCGCATGGTTTCCATAAGGTCGTAGGTCATCATGTAGCGCATATAGGGGGCCTCCTGGCTGCCGGTGTGAGTGTCGGACCATTCGTCGCTTTGCTCCCCAAGCCCACGACGATTATTCTGCACAGCAGCGAGGTTAAGGGGGAATTGTTAAAATGACAACAAGTGAACACCAGACACCGGAGCTATCCCCGGAACACCTTGAGAGGCTTAAAGAAAATATGGACAAGGTGGAGGAGCTTTCGAAGCGGCTTGTTGATGCGATGTCGGGAAAGAAGGGTCATAACCCTGCTTTGGACGGTCCGAATCAAGAGCTTTATGCAAAGGCAGCATCGGCGTATTGGGCTGAAGCGATGCAAAATCCAGCTCGGCTTATGGAGCAGCAGATCGAGTTCTGGGGCCAGTCTGTTATGAACTTTGCCGAGGCGCAGCAGGCGCTGGTGGGCAGCGAGGCAGAAGAGGCCGCATCGGGTCCTCGGGACAAGCGGTTTTCCAACCCCTTGTGGGATACCAATCCGTATTTCAAATTCATCCGTCAGCAGTATCAGACAAATGCCGATGCCATCGCGCAGGCGGTGGCTTCGGTCGAGGATCTGGATGTGCAGGACAAGCAGCGGCTGGCGTTCTTCTCGCAGCAGATCATCGACATGATGTCGCCGACGAACTTTCTGGCGACAAATCCCGATGCGCTGGAAAAAGCGGTCGAGACGGAAGGCCAGTCACTGATCCAGGGTCTGGAAAACCTGGTAGCCGATCTCGAGGCCAATGACGGTGAGATGGTTGTGAAGCTGGCCGATGACAGCGCCTTTGAGGTCGGCGGCAATATCGCGACGACGCCCGGCGATGTGGTCTATCGCAACCGGTTGATGGAGCTGATCCAGTACAAGCCTGCGACCGAGACGGTGCACGAAACGCCGCTGGTGCTGTTCCCGCCCTGGATCAACAAGTTCTACATTCTGGACCTCAAGGCGCAGAACAGCCTGATCAAATGGGTGACTGATCAGGGATATACCCTGTTCGTGGTCAGCTGGGTGAACGCCGATGAATCCCATGCCGATATCGGCATGGAGGATTATATCCAGGACGGATTCCTGACCGCGATCAAGGAGGTCAAGGCGATTTGCAAGGTCAAGCAGGTCAACGCGGTCGGCTATTGCATCGCGGGCACCACGCTGAGCCTGACGCTGTCGCTGCTCAAGCAGCGCGGCGACAAGTCGATCAAATCGGCCACGTTCTTCACGGCCCTGACCGACTTTGGCGATCAGGGAGAGTTCACGCCCTTCCTGCAGAACGACTTTGTGGATGGGATTGAGGATCAGATCTCGGAGGACGGGGTTCTGAAAGCGTGGATCATAGGGCGCACGATGTCATTTCTGCGCTCCAAGGACCTGATCTATGGGCCTGCGATCCGCAGTTATATGATGGGTGAAACACCGCCCGCGTTTGATCTGCTGTTCTGGAACGGGGACGGGGCCAATCTGCCGGGCCGCATGGCGGTGCAGTACTTGCGCGGCCTGTGCCAGCGCAATGACTTTGTCACCGACGGGTTCGAGCTGCTGGGGCATAAGCTGCATGTGCGCGACGTGGACGTGCCCTTGATGGCGATCACCTGCGAGACCGATCACATCGCGGCGTGGAAGGCGTGTTATCGCGGGGTGCAGCAGATGGGGTCGCGGTCGAAGACCTTCATCGTCTCGGAGTCGGGGCATATTGCGGGTATCGTGAACCCGCCCAGCAAAAAGAAATACGGTCACTACACAAACACCGACCTGAAGGCAGATCAGGAGACCTGGTTGAAAGAGGCCACGTATCACGAAGGCTCCTGGTGGCCCCGGTGGGAGGCCTGGCTGAAGAAGCGGTCAGGAAAACAGGTGCCCGCGCGTGCGACCGGCGATTCGGCCCATCCTGCCCTGGCCCCGGCGCCTGGGACCTATGTGCGGGTCAAGGCAAGTATTTGATTTCAATGCGCCTTGCAGAATTATGCCGCAGCGCAGCAAGAAAAATCTTGCAATGCTGCATTGCGGCATCCATATTGTCCTCAAGCTGATGAAAACCGGGGTGGGCTCGGTTCGGCAAAAGGACTTAGGACAATGGCAAAGACGCAAGACTTCACCGCGACCCTGAAAGACGTTATGGGCGCGTTCCCTGTTGACACCACCGCTCTGGAAGGTGCTTTCAAGTCGACCGCGACGCTGAACGAAAAGCTGTCGGGTGTTGCACTGGAAGCGGCTGAAAAGTCGGCTGAGATCTCGAGCAAATGGACTAAGGACACCCTGGCCAAGCTGACCGAGATGTCGAAAGCCAAGGCAGAGCCTGCAGACTACGCCAAAGCGGCCACAGACTTCGCCAGCGCATCGGCTGAAGTTGCAGCTGAAAACATGGCAGCCTTCGCAGAGATCGCGAAAAAAGTGCAGTCCGAAACCGTTGAGCTGCTGATGGCAGCCGGCAAAGACGTAGCCGAAGACACAACCGCGGCCGTCAAAAAAGCCACCAACGACGTGACCGCAGCTGCCAAGAAAGCAACTGCTGCCAAGTAAGCAATCGCCGCGAGGCGCACCCACTCCTCCCAATCGGTGCTATCGCGCAGGGCAGGTCGAAAGACCTGCCCTTTCTTTTTGTGCTGCGCTCGCATAATCTCTGCTGCAATGCATCATCCTTGGGGAGGGTAAACGGTGTCGGAACAAGAAAAACCACTGTTGATCAAACGTTATGCCAGCCGTCGGCTGTATAACACCGAGACCAGCGACTACGTCACGCTTGAAGATATCGCGTCATTTATTCGGGACGGGCGCGAAGTGCAGATCATTGACCTTAAATCTGGTGATGATCTGACGCGGCAATATCTGCTGCAAATTATTGCTGAACACGAAAGCCGCGGCGAAAACGTGCTGCCGGTCAATGTGCTGAACGATCTGGTGCGCAGCTACATGTTGCCGGGTGGCGGTGTGATGCCACAATTCCTGCAAAGCTCATTCGAGATGCTGCGGGAAAACCAGAGCAAGATGATGGAAAACATGAGTGCGATGAATCCGATGTCTCAGATGCCGGGGTTTGATGCAATGCAGGCCCAGCAGCAAGCATTCCTGAAAGCTATGACTGGTGGTCTGTCCGGCGGATGGTCCGGCCCGGACAAAGACGATGACGCCAAATCCGAGCCCAAGGAAGATTTGGACGACATCAAAAAACAGTTGGCGGAACTGCAGCAAAAGCTGTCCAAGCTTAACTGACGCGGCCAAAGATGCGCTGGTTGATCCTGAGTATCACGATACTTTGGATGCAACCCGCGTTGTCGCAGGGCATTTTCTCAGACCAGTGGTCCCAAATTTGTACATTGGGGACACGGGCCGCAGCCGGATGTGATGCGATTCGTGCACGCGAAATTCTTGCGGCCGATCAGCCACCGTGGCGCGCGATTGGACGTGTTAATTTTGCCAGTCGGGATCAGAAGTCCCATTGCACCGGGGTTCTTGTTTCGGACAATCTTGTCCTGACTGCGGCGCATTGCCTTTACAACACACCGCGTCAGCGGTGGATTCCACCCTCAAGCATCCGTTTTGCCGCCGGTTATCAGCGCGGAGAAGCCGCTGCGGTTTCAGGAGTGAAAGCGTATCGGGTTCATCCTGAACAGGGCGTTGAAGGCCGGTTTGATGACAGAGCAAACTTGGATTGGGCGGTTCTGGAACTCAGTGCACCGATTGGGCAGCAAGTCGGCTATCTGCCGCTGGGGGATGATAGCGCCACTAGCACGTTTGTTGCGGGGTATCCCGGTATCCGGCCCCATGTGCTGAGCAAAACAAAGACCTGCCAGCCGCGCCGCCATTCAAGCGGGGTTTTGCTGGCGACATGTCCAGTCATGATGGGGGATTCTGGTGCGCCTTTGTTGGTCGAGATGGACACTGGATTGCAGGTTGTCGGAATCCTATCCCGCGTGGCCGCAACCCCCAAGGGGATCACAGCGCTGTTTTTGCCGGTCGATCTGTTTGACCTTGGAGCCTAGTTTTCGTCAGGTTCCGTACACCGGAACCGGGCCTGTAACCTCGCCCACAGACGCCAGCAGGATATCCGAAATCACATCCAGCTCTTCGCGCGTCAGGCGCACAGGCAACCGGACATCGCAGGCCTTCATAAGCATTGCGCGGGTTTGCGGTAGCTCGAACTTTTCCGGCAGGAATTGCCAGTTCCAGAATGCGCGGGCGTTGTCCTGGCTCAGACCAAAGACCTGAACTTTGACGCCACGCGCCTCAGTCGCCGCAGCGAAGGCGCGGATATCGTTGTCGTCCATGTCCACCAGGTTGAACTGTATGGAATCCGGTGCCCGGCGTTCGGGCTCCAGAGGGGCAGGGACGTCGATATGGGGCGATGTATTCAACCGGTCTGCAACATAGTCGTGGTTGGACAGGCCGTCACGCACACGACGCGCAAGTTCCGGGATTTGTGGCCGGATCACCGCAGCGCTCAGATTGCTC
Organism: Ruegeria atlantica; assembly: GCF_001458195.1. Taxonomy (GTDB): domain Bacteria; phylum Pseudomonadota; class Alphaproteobacteria; order Rhodobacterales; family Rhodobacteraceae; genus Ruegeria; species Ruegeria atlantica. Next base: position 129,961 of record NZ_CYPU01000006.1, read on the forward strand.
ATCCGCAAGTTATAGAGCGGCAATTGGTTCTGCCAGCGGGCAAACGCCTGCTCCAACTCGGGCGAGTTGTCGCCTTGCGGTCCCTTGTGCTTCTTCCAGTTATGTTCATACGCGCCCGACATAATCACGGCTTGCGCCACCAGATCGGCGTCGTCGGTGATCAGAATACCGCCTTCGCCTGCGTTAATCATCTTGTAGGACTGGAACGAGAAACAGCCGATCTTGCCGATCGTGCCGATATTGCGCCCGTGCCAGGTTGTGCCTAGCGAGTGCGCCGCGTCCTCGATCACAGGGATGTCGCGCGCGTCACACAGCGCCATGATGGCATCCATGTCCGAGGTGTGGCCGCGCATATGGCTGATGATCACGGCCTGAACGCCGTCCAGCTTGGCCTCGAAATCGACCATGTCGATGCGATAGTTTTCACCGACTTCGCACAGGACCGGAATGCAGTCTGCGTGCACGACCGAAGACGGAACGGCGGCGAAAGTGAAGCCTGGGATCAATACCCGCGCATCCCGCGGCAGGCCGAGCGCTTTGAGGGACAGGAACAGAGCGGCCGAGCAGGAGGATACCGCCAGGGCAAATTTACTGCCCAGCAGCTTGGCAAATTCGGCCTCAAGCAAGGCAACCGGTGCGTCCTGCGGCGCGGTATAGCGAAACAGATCGCCTGACTGCATCAGGGCGTCGATGGATTCTTTTGCTGCTGGGGGGATTGGTTCGGCGGCATGAACGTTTGGTGGAAGCGTCATATTTGATTTTCCCAAATTCTATCTTTGGGGAAGATAAAGCTAAACAAAATGCAATCCAAGCCTTCATTCGCCCCTAAGGCGAAATTTCACCGATCTGAAAAAGTTCTCAAGTGTTAGAAGCTCAACCGGTCCCGCAGCGCGAACCATGTCATCGCAAGCACCAGCAGCGGGCTACGCAGGGCGGGGCCTCCGGGGAAAGGCAGGGCTGGGACGCGGGCCATTGTGTTAAACCCTTCGGCTTGCCCCTGGATGGCCAGCGCCATCAGTTGACCCGCATGCGTGGCCGTGCCGACCCCGTGCCCGGAATAACCCGACGCGGACAGGATATTGGGCGCGATCCGCGCCAAGTATGGCATCCGACGCATTGTGATGGCCAGAGTGCCGCCCCAAGCGTAGTCGATCTTTACATCTTGTAAGTGCGGAAAGATCTCGGTCATGGGTTTGCGAACGGTCGCGGCGATGTCGCTGGGAAAACGGTAACCGTAGCTTTCGCCGCCGCCAAACAGCAGGCGACCATCGGCGCTGAGGCGGAAGTAATTCACCACGAACTTGGTGTCGGCCACGGCGACGTCTTTTGTCAGGACGCGGGCTGCATCCACGCCCAAAGGCTCGGTTGCGGCGATGAAGTTGTTGATGGGCATGACCTTGGTGGCCACCTTGCGGTTCAGATCGCCGAGATATCCGTTGCAGGCCAGAATAACGTGGTCTGCCGTCACCTTGCCGTGTGCGGATTTCACAACGGCTGGTGTGGCTTCTTCGACGCCCAGAACCTCGGTGCTTTCACAGATGCGTACGCCGGCTTTGTCCGCTGCCTGAGCCAGCCCCAACGCAAAATTCAGCGGGTGCAGATGCGCCGCGCCCATATCCAGATAGCCGCCCCGATAAGAGGGCGAAGGGCACAATGCCTGACCTGCGCCTTCGTCCAGAACCTCCATCTGGTCATAACCATAGCGGTCGGACAGATGAACCGCGTGATCATGAAGCTCTTGCTGCTCACCTTGGCTGAGGCCCAGAACGGCCACGCCGGGTTTCAGATCACAGTCGATCTGGTGTTTCGCAATCAGGGATTTGACCAGATCTTTTGCGTCTTCGGCCAGGTCCCACAGCTTGGCGGCGTCATCATCGCCGACCAGTCGCTCGAGGTCTTCCTGATCCATACGCTGCGCACTGCCCAGCTGACCGCCATTGCGGCCTGATGCCCCAAAGCCAACGCGGTGCGCCTCGAGCAATACGACGTCGAACCCTGCTTCGGCCAAATGCAACGCGGCGGACAGGCCGGTATACCCGCCGCCCACGATGCAAACATCAGCCTTCACATCGCCGGACAGCGAGGGGAATCGATCCACCGGACTGGCCGTCGCAGCGTACCAGCTGGCCGGGTACTCGGCCTTGCGGTCGTTGGAGTAAAGCAGATTCATCGGGTGCCTCAGACATTCATCAGCAGATGTTCGCGCTCCCACGGAGAGATGACCTGCAGGAACTCCTCGTACTCGGCCCGTTTTACGATGCCATAGACGCGGGCGAACTCAGGGCCCAGAACTTCGTGCAAGGCAGTGGCCTCATCAAACAGGTCCAATGCGTTGCCCATCACTTGCGGGATGTCACCTTCGCCCTCATAGGCATCACCATAGAATTGACGGCGCGGGCGTTCTTGCCGGGTCAGGCCCAGATAACCACAGGCCAGGGACAGAGCGATGCCCAGATAAGGGTTGCAATCCATCCCTGCGATCCGGTTTTCCACGCGGCGTGCCTCGGGACCGGACAGGGGCACGCGAATGCCCGTTGTGCGATTGTCACGCGCCCATTCCAGATTGATCGGTGCGGCGTGGTCTTTCACATAACGGCGGTAGGAGTTCACGTATGGGGCCATCACGGCCAGACCAGCTGGCAGGTGGTTTTGCAGCCCGGCGATGAAATTGTAGAACGCGTCCGTTTCACCGCCCTGTGGGCCGGAAAAGATGTTCTGGCCTGTTTCCATGTCGATAATCGAGTGGTGGATGTGCATCGCCGAGCCCGGCTCATCTTCGATCGGTTTTGCCATGAACGTGGCAAAGCAGTTGTGGCGCAGCGCGGCCTCGCGGATCAGACGTTTGAAGTAGAACACTTCGTCGGCCAGTTTGACGGGGTCGCCATGGCGCAGGTTAATCTCTAGCTGACCCGCGCCCCCTTCCTGCGTGATGCCGTCGATCTCGAACCCTTGATGCTCGGCGAAATCATAGATGTCGTCGATTACAGGTCCGAACTCGTCCACCGCGGTCATCGAATAGGCCTGCCGCGCGGCCGCGGGGCGGCCCGAACGGCCCATCATGGGTTTGATTCCATGCGCCGGGTCGACATTGGGGGCGACCAGAAAGAACTCCATCTCGGGCGCGACGATGGGGTCCCAGCCTTTGTCGTGATACAGCTGCACAACACGCTTCAACACGTTACGCGGGCTGAAGGGGATCGGCTCACCATCCCGGTCGTAGGCGTCGTGAATAACCTGCAATGTCCAGTCACCCGTCCACGGCGCGGCAGATACGGTAGAGAAATCAGGTTTCAGGATCATATCCCGTTCGATAAACCCGTCCTCACCCGCTGCTTCGCCCCAATCGCCGGTGATGGTTTGATAAAAGATGCTGTCGGGCAGGTGGAAATAAGTCTGCCGCGCGAACTTGCTGGCAGGTACGGCCTTGCCGCGCGCAATGCCCGGCAGGTCCGAGATGATGCATTCGACCTCATCCAGCCGGTGGCCGGAGATATAGGTTGTTGCTGCTTCTGGCAGCTGGTCTGTCCAGTTGGCCATCAGGCCCTCTCTTTCTTCAGAAATTCTGCCATGTGCCGTCCGATGGTCGCGTTGTCGTCGGGGCCGGGCAGCCGGTTAGCGGCAGCTTCCATCAACGGGTCGGGAACCACACCCTTGCCGCGCGTTTCCATCAAGCCCTGAATAAAGGCATCGCCGTATTCCGGGTGGGCCTGCACGGTCCAGATGTTGTCGCCATAACTTACCATCGCATTACGGCAAAAGTCGTTGGCGCCGATCACACGCGCGCCTTCGGGCAATTCAACAACCTGATCCTGATGCCAGGCATTCAGGGTGACGGATTGGCCATCCAAGTCATATTCGGTGCGCCCCACGGCCCAGCCACCGGTAAACTTTTCTACTTTGCCGCCAAGCGCCTGCGCGATGATCTGGTGGCCAAAGCACACACCGATCAGCGGACGACCGCTGTGTTGAACGGCGCGGATTAGATCTTCGAGCGGTGGTATCCACGCATGATCCTCGTACGCGCCATGGCGCGAGCCGGTGATGATCCAGCCATCAGCCTGAAACGCGTCCTTGGGGAATTGGCCGTCTACAACGGCGAAGGTTTCGTAGGTAAAGCCATTGCCGTCCAGCAGCGCGGCAAACATCGCGTCATATTCGCTGAATTTGTCCTGCAGTTCATCAGGTGGATGGCCGGTCAGTAGGATGCCGATTTTCATGGGTCACCAAATTTGATCAAATTTATTCTAGCCCAGCGGATGCGGGCGGGCAAGAGGGCTCATACGGCTTCGACATAACTCAGCCAATGGTTTTCGGATGGGCGTTCGGCGAACCGCCTGATTTCCTGTCGCTTGGTCATGGCGAAATAGCGGATCAGGTCGGCCGGAAAGATGCGCGCGACATTGGGGTCTGTTTCGAATGCTGCAATGGCTTGGGTCCAGTCGGCAGCCAATTGCGGCAGCCCGCCGACCTCATAGGCATTTCCCGAAATCGGGGCAGGCGGTTCCGATTGATCTTCGATGCCGTTCATGGCGCCCCCCAGAACAGCGGCCAACATCAGATAGGGGTTGATGTCCCCACCGGCGACGCGGTGTTCGATCCGCCGTGCGACCGGCGCGCCACCGGGAATGCGCACAGCCGCAGTGCGGTTCTCATAGGCCCAACACGCACCGGTTGGGGCGTGCGCGCCCGGGACCAGACGCGTGTATGAATTCCCGTGTGGTGCAAAGACAAGCGTACATCCGGGCATCGCCGTTAGGCATCCCGCCACCGCCCAGCGAAGAAAATCGGTGCCTTCGGGTCCACCGTTGTCAAACACGTTGCGGCCCTGTTGATCCACAACCGAGAAATGGACATGCATCCCGTTGCCAGCGTCATCGGCGTAGGGTTTCGCCATGAAAGTTGCGGTGAACCCGTGTTTACGGGCAAGGCCACGCGCCAAGGCCTTAAAAAGCCATGTATCATCGGCACAGCGCATGGCGTTTTGGTGATTCAGGTTGATTTCGAACTGGCCAATACCGCTTTCCGAGATGGCGGTTTGCGCGGGAACTCCCATCGCAACGCACCCGTCATAAAGGTCGGTGAAGAACGCATCGAAGGCATCCATTTCTGCCATCGACAGGACTGCTTCATCCTCCAGCCGTCGCCGGGTCACAGGATTGACCGGCGGCTGCGGATGCGCACCTGAGGCGTCTAGCAAGGTGAACTCCAGCTCTGTCGCCGCAATGACCGACCAGCCACGCTGTGCATAGCGATCAAGGACAGAGGCAAGTGCATGCCTGGGGTCGCCAGCAAACGGGGTGCCTTCGTCGTCATACAGGCACATGGGGACCAGGGCGGTTTCCGTTTCCAGCCAAGGCACTGGCACTGGGCCGCGCTCGGTCGGAAGCAAGACACCATCTGCGTCACCGGATTCGAATACCAGCGGGCTGCCGTCGATATCCGCGCCCCACAGGTCGACATTCAACGCTGAAAACGGCATGCGCAGCGTGCCTTTGTCCAGCTTGTCGGCGTAAGAGGGCGGCACACGCTTGCCTCGCATCTGACCATTCAGGTCACATGCGGCAACGCGAAAACTGTGCAGGGCGCTCAGATCCATCACTGACTCCATTACTCTGGCTACCCGAGGTGTAATAGAGGCGCGAACCGTTGTCACGAAATTTGATCAAATTTTCTTTGGCTGAGAAAAACCCCACGCTCGTCCAGTGGGACAGGCGCGGGGTTGGTCGTCAGACGAAGCTAACGCCGTTTTCCACCATCGGCAGAGTGGTGACTTTCACGCCAGAAAGCGCCTGGATCGCATTGGCCAGCGCGGGGGCCGAAGGCGGCGTGCCGGGTTCTCCAACACCAGTGGGGGCTTCGGCGGAAGGCACGATATGAACGTCAATCTCGGCAACATCGCCGATGCGCAGCGGTTCATAATCAGGGAAGTTGTACTGATCCACGGCGCCTTGGGTCAGCGTGATCTGATCACGCATGACGTGGCCGATACCATATCCGATACCGCCTTCCATCTGCGCGCGCACCACGTCGGGGTTCACGGCAATCCCGCAATCCACGGCGCATGTGACCTTCTCGATCTTGATGCCGTTTTCCGGATCACCGGACACCTCAACAACCTGTGCGGCATAAGACCCAAAGGATTTATGCACCGCGATACCTTGTGCGCGACCCGCAGGAGCATTGCCCCAACCGGCCTTCTCAACAGCCAGTTTCAGAACTTCTGCCTTGCGTTGCTGATCCGCGTTGTTGGTATCCGACAGATGGGACAGACGGAATTCTACCGGGTCACGACCTGCGGCCTCGGCAACGGTATCCATCATCGTCTCCATGACATAACCGGTGTGCGTGTGCCCCACCGAGCGCCACCAAAGAACCGTTGTTGCCTTGGGGGTGTCGGTTAAACCCAAGGCCATTCCGGGGATGTCATACGGGCTGTCGGCAATGCCCTCGACAGAGCTGTGGTCGACGCCGTCATGTACCGCGACGGCCTCAAACGGTGTGCCCTTGATGACCGACTGACCGGCGACCTGATGCTGCCAGCCGACGATTTTGCCATCGGCGTCCAGGCCAACGCGAACCCTGTGGCCGAAGGCGGGGCGGTAGTAACCGCTGCGGATATCATCTTCGCGGGTCCACACCAGTTTGACCGGGCGCGAGCGGTCGGTGACCACAAAGGCCAGCGCAGCCTCAACCTGATAATCCGCATCTGGCGTCGCCCGCCGTCCAAAGGATCCGCCGGCCAGCATTGTTTTGATGTGAATCTTTTCTGTAGGCAGTTGGAAGATCTGCTGATAGGCCATATGCGGGCCGGTCGGCATCTGGGCACCATCGTGCAGGACAATGTCACCTTCGGCAGTTTGCTCGATGGTGCAGTTCAACGGTTCCATCGGGGCATGTGCCAAAAGCGGGAAATAGAAGGTCTTTTCAACGACCGTGTCCGCGCCATCAATGGCCGCCGACACCGCTGCGACATCCGCCTTGTTCACGTTATACGTGGCTTCGGCGTCCAGAGCGGCCATGATTTCGGCCTTGATCTGGTCCGAGTCGCGGGTCTCAGATCCGGACATGTCCCAGTCTACCTCAAGCGCGTCGCGCGCCTGAATGGCGGCCCAGGTATTTTCGGCATAAACCGCGACGCCTGCCTGATTTGGAAGAACTGCAGCGCTGATATAGCCTTTCACCTCTTTTGACGCGCTGTCGTCAAAACTGTTGGCGATACCGCCCTTCGATTCAGGGCGCTTGATCATGGCGACCATCTGGTTCGGCAGATGGACGTCCATCGCGTACATTGCCTGACCGTTGCCCTTGATGGCCGAATCCTTGCGGCGCACCGTTTCGTTTCCGATCAGGCGGAACTCTGACGGGTCTTTCAGGCGAGGCTCGGCCGGGGCCTCCAGTTGAGAGGCCGCGGCCACGAATTCAGCGATTGGGGCCGAATTGTCGCCTGCCTTGACGATACCTTCCTCAATGGTGATGCCGGATGCGTCCACGCCCCAGATTTGCGCGGCGGCATTGATCAGCATCTCACGCGCCGCCGCACCTGCCTGACGGTATTGCATCCACGAGTTCGCCATTGCAGTCGAGCCGCCGGTGCCTTGGAAGGGGCCGAACAACAGGTTGTTATAGACCTGCGGGTTGGACGGGGCGAATTCGTATTCGATCTGGTCCATGGTCAGGCCGATTTCCTCTGCGATCAGCGTCGGCAGACCGGTTGCTGGACCTTGGCCCTTTTCAAAGTGTTTTACGATGGCTGTTACAGTGCCATCTGCATCGATCTTCACGAACGGGTTGAATTGAGCGGTCTCTGACGAAGCAGCCGCCAGCGCCCCATCAGGGCGTGCGCCCACCAGCAGGACGGCACCGGCAGCAGCGGCACCTTTCAGAAATCCACGGCGGGAGGTGTTGATGGTCATGGATCAGGCCTCCAAAATTTCAGATGCGCGCTGGATGCCGGCGCGAATGCGTTGATAGGTGGCGCAACGGCAGGCGTTGCCATGCATGTAATCGTCAATCTCTTCGACGCTGGGTTTTGGGTTTTCGGACAATAGTCCAACCGCCGACATCACCTGACCCGACTGGCAATAGCCGCACTGGACCACGTCCAGTTCGATCCAAGCTTGTTGAATGGCCGCACCGATTTTGTCGTCTCCAACCTCCTCGATTGTGGTGATCTCAGCATCTTCGACATCTTCGATGTAAGTCTGGCACGAGCGCACAGGCTCGCCGTTCAGATGCACGGTGCACGCGCCACAGGATGCGACGCCGCAGCCGAATTTTGTTCCAGTCAGCTTAAGTTCATCCCGGATCACCCAGAGCAGGGGCGTGCCGGGTTCGGCGTCGACCGTGTGGGTCTCGCCGTTCAGTTTCAAAGTCAATGCCATGAGGGGGCTCTCCGTGTTGGGCTGGTTACCTGAGTCGGTAAACTGGCGGGTTTACACTAGGCCAGAAACCCGCGTGTGTAAACTGGTGAGTTTACGTAGTGTTTGACCTTGATCTGTCAATGGGTCTATAGCTTTAAAATATGAACGAATGCACAGCGCCGAATGCGTCCAAACATGCCCAGATCATCGAAGCGGCCGTAGCGGAATTCCAAGAAAAGGGGTTCGCCGCCGCGAGCATGGACCGTATTTCAGCGCAGGCCGAGGTGTCCAAGCGCACGCTGTACAAGTACTTTGAAAGCAAGGAAAACCTGTTTAGATCCATCGTGTTGGAACTATCCAACCGGTTCGCGGCCGTTCGGGACATCCGCTATGAAAAAGGGCGCGACATTCGTAAGCAGCTAACTGATCTGGCCTGGGCCGAGGGGCGCATTCTGATGCTGCCCGAAGTGATGGCGATGGCACGGATGGTGATCAGCGAAACTCTGCGCAACCCTGATCTTGCTGCCGCTGCGCAAGGCAAACTGGACAAAACAGCGATCTTTATCGAGATGCTGAGGGATGCAGCCGAAGACGGGCAGTTGCGGATCGAAAACCCCGAACAGGCGGGACAAGAATTCATCGGCCTGATCAAGTCCAGAGCTTTCTGGCCGATGGTTTTCTCTGGCAACGTTCTGACCGAAGTCGAAATGACCGCGACTATAGACAGCAGCGTCGAGATGATACTGAGCCGTTACGGGGTCTAGTTTCGCTGCGTGATTAGGGCAGGCGGAAATACTACTCGCCCCAAGTGGGCCCTTTATGCCGTTAAGGTTTGTCGCATGGCCTGCGGCAGGATGAACGGAACCTGAGCATTGGGCAGGGTGCTGATAGGCAGGTCAATACCATAGACCTGCAGCATCGTCTGGTCGTTCAGGATCGCAGTTGGTGTGCCTGAGCCCCAAACAGATCCTTCCGACATGACATACACATAATCGGCAAACAGCGCCGTCAGGTTCAGGTCGTGCATAACCACAACAACGCCGCCGCCTTGTGTGGCGAAGTTTCGTGCGACGCCCAGCACAGTGAACTGATGTGCGATGTCCAGGCTTGCAACGGGTTTGGTGGCCCACAGGGTGAACAGATGGCGGTTGAGGGCGAGCAGATCGCCATCGAGGCCGACGGCGTGGCTGCGGCCCTGAACGATGCTGACAGCGTGGTGATCATCCCCGGCTACGGCATGGCGGTGGCGCAGGCACAGCAATCGGTGTCCGAACTGGTCCGCAAGCTGCGGGCGCAGGGCAAGAACGTGCGCTTTGCGATCCACCCGGTCGCGGGTCGTCTGCCGGGCCACATGAACGTGCTGCTGGCCGAGGCGAAGGTGCCATACGACATCGTGCTTGAGATGGACGAGATCAACGACGACTTCCCCGAAACGGATGTGGCCATCGTCATCGGCTCAAACGACATCGTTAACCCTGCGGCGCAGGAAGACCCCAATAGCCCCATCGCCGGCATGCCGGTTCTGGAATGCTGGAAGGCCAAGCAGGTCTTCGTGTCCAAACGCGGCCAGGGCACCGGGTACTCGGGCATCGAAAACCCGCTGTTCTTCAAAGAAAACACCCGCATGTTCTACGGAGACGCAAAGGCAAGCCTCGACAAACTACTGCCTATGATCGACTGAACGGAGCGGTTTGGTCCAAGTTACTTTGCGACCTGTAAAATCCTGCGCGTCTTTTGGAGCGGCAGATTGAGATTTGAAGCCGATCTGTTCTGAACTTTGTTGGCGCACGTCCGGAGATTCGGCGTGTCCCGGCCTGGCCCCGGCGCCGGGAACCTATGTGCGGGTCAAGGCAAGTACTTGATTTCAATGCGCCTTGCAGAATTATGCCGCAGCGCAGCAAGAAAAATCTTGCAATGCTGCATTGCGGCATCCATATTGTCCTCAAGCTGATGAAAACCGGGGTGGGCTCGGTTCGGCAAAAGGATTTTAGACATGGCAAAGACGCAAGACTTCACCGCGACCCTGAAAGACGTTATGGGCGCGTTCCCTGTTGACACCACCGCTCTGGAAGGTGCTTTCAAATCGACCGCGACGCTGAACGAAAAGCTGTCGGGTGTTGCGCTGGAAGCGGCTGAAAAGTCGGCTGAGATCTCGAACAAATGGACCAAGGACACCCTGGCCAAGCTGACCGAGATGTCTAAAGCCAAGGCAGAGCCTGCAGACTACGCCAAAGCGGCCACCGACTTCGCCAGCGCATCGGCTGAAGTTGCAGCTGAAAACATGGCGGCCTTCGCAGAGATCGCGAAAAAAGTTCAGTCCGAAACCGTTGAGCTGCTGATGGCAGCTGGCAAAGACGTCGCCGAAGACACAACCGCGGCCGTCAAAAAAGCCACCAACGACGTGACCGCAGCTGCCAAGAAAGCAACTGCTGCCAAGTAAGCAAACGCCGCGAGGCGCACCCACTCCTCCCAATCGGTGCTATCGCGCAGGGCAGGTCGAAAGACCTGCCCTTTCTTTGTTGGTGGAGCGTCTTATCGGTACGCGTCTTGACCACAGTATGCCCTTGGTTGCGAAACGCCGTCCGGTGCAGTAAGCCACCTATTCAGTGTACACCGAGACCCATCCATGACCGCATCGTCAAACCCTGTTTTGCAGCGCCAGTCGGCTTCAACAGGCCTTGTCACCAAGGCTGCGAGGCTGTCGGTTGCGCCCATGATGGATTGGACAGACCGGCATTGCCGATTTGTGCACCGTCTGCTCAGCCAGCAGACACTTCTATACACGGAAATGGTAACCGCCCCAGCTTTGGTGCGAGGTGGCGCATTGCATTTGTTGGACTTCAGTTCGCAGGAACACCCCGTCGCGCTGCAATTGGGCGGTTCTGATGCAGAGGAGCTGTCGCAGGCGGCCCGGCTGGGCGCGCAAGCGGGGTATGATGAGATCAACCTAAATTGCGGCTGTCCTTCGGATCGGGTGCAATCGGGCACTTTCGGGGCCGTCCTGATGAAAGATCCCGCCCGTGTTGCTGATTGCGTTGCCGCGATGCGCGACGCTGTTGATGTCGACGTTACGGTCAAATGCCGTATTGGGGTCGATGATCAGGATCCGGAACAGGTCCTGCCTGAATTCCTGCAGGCCATTCATGCGGCCGGATGCCGACGCGTAACAATCCACGCGCGCAAAGCATGGCTGAAAGGGCTTAGCCCAAAGGAAAACAGGGATATCCCGCCTTTGGACTACGACCTTGTGCATCGGATGAAAAATGCGTTCCCGGACCTGCACGTCTCGATCAATGGCGGAATCACGTCCCTGGAACAAGTAAAGACGCAACTGGACGCCGGGCTGGACGGTGTCATGATTGGCCGCGCGGCCTATCACCAACCCACGGATATTCTGGCCCAGGCGGATGCCATGATCTTCGGCAGCGGGCAGGTGGCTGATCCGATTGATGTCGTTCACAAAATGGTGCCCTATGTCGAAAATCACCTTGCCGGTGGAGGGCGTCTGCACCAGATCACGCGTCACATGCTGGGTCTTTTCGCCGGTCGCCCCGGTGCGCGTGCGTGGAGGCGGGCTCTGTCCGAGGGTGCGGTTCACGATGGGGCGGGCCCCGAAGTGATGCTGCAAGCTCTGGACAGTATCGCGCCTTTGGCAGAGGTTTGACGGGAACGGAATACGGCCAAATGGCCGGTTTGGGGGTATGATGCCCGAGACGATGTTGCTGGCCCAGATGCTGGGCCTTTTGCTTGTAATCGGGGCGCTGGCTGGTGTCTTGGCCGGATTGCTGGGTGTCGGCGGCGGCATCGTTCTAGTGCCCGCGTTTTTCTATGTATTCCAAACACTTGGGTACGGCGGCCCGCAATTGATGCAGTTGTGTCTTGCGACCTCGTTGGCAACCATCATCATCACCTCACTGCGATCCGTCTTGGCGCATAACAAAAAAGGCGCGGTGGATTGGGATATTTTGCGCGGCTGGGGGCCAGGAATTGCAGTGGGGGCCATTGTCGGCGTGCTGGTCGCCTCGGCGCTACGAACCGAAGCCTTGCAAGCCTTGTTCGGAGTGTTGGGTATGGTTATCGGCGCTTACCTGGGCTTGGGCAAATCGGAATGGCGGCTTGGTGATGTGATGCCAAAAGGCGTGAAGCGGGCCGTTTTGTCGCCTTCGGTCGGGTTCCTTTCAGTTCTGATGGGCATTGGCGGCGGCAGCTTTGGCGTGCCGCTGATGAGCCTGTTCAATACGCCCATCCACAGAGCGGTTGCAACGGCGGCCGGGTTTGGCGTGGTCATCGCCGTGCCTTCAGTTCTGGGCTTTCTGTTCTTGGACATTGCGCCTGAACACCGCCCGCCGTTTACAGTTGGCGCTGTAAATTTGATAGCGTTTGCAATTGTCGTGACCATGACGATGATCACCGCGCCGTGGGGTGTGAAACTGGCGCATGCGATGGACACCAAACAATTGAAGCGCGTGTTCGCGGTGTTTCTGACGCTGGTCGCCTTGAACATGCTTCGCAAGGCGTTGGGGCTATGACCGATTTTTGGGACAAGGGCTGGGTCAGGTTTCCACACGATCCGACACTTGCCCAATGGGTTGAACACGCTTTGCCGCAATCCCGCGCCTCGGTCACAGATCCGGCCTATGCGGAATGGCTGGATTGCGAAGGCACGTGGTTCATCGGCGTGAATGCGCTGGATAACGATCCGGAGGGCAGGGTGGGGCAATCAGACCTTTTGTCAGGTCAGGCGATGGGATTTATCGCCGAACATTACGGGCGGTTGCCACTGCACAAGGGGCAGGTCTCGGTCGTCTACCCCGGTTATCCCCGCCCGCGTCGTGGCGAAAACGAAGCCGCCAGCAGATACCGGCGGAACCGTGACGCTGCGCATGTGGACGGTTTGCGTCCCATGGGGTCGGATCGCCGACGACGGGTGGATGAGCCACACGCATGGATCCTTGGTGTTCCGTTAACGGAAGCAAGCGCGGATGCCGCGCCGATGGTTCTGTGGGAAGGCAGCCACAAGATTCTGGGGGCAGCCTTTCAGCGTGCCATGGAAGGCCAGCCCAAGGACAACCTGCACCAGATCGACATCACCGATGTCTATCAGACCGCCCGTCGTGAGGTGTTTGAAACCTGCCCCCGTATCGAACTACCTGCAAAACCGGGTGAGGCCTATCTGCTGCATCGCCACTGCCTGCACGGCGTCGCGCCTTGGGCCGAGGGGGCGACCGCCGGGCCGGATGGACGGATGATCGCCTATTTTCGTCCGGAATGCGCGGGGGGAGTAGCCGAGTGGATCGAATCCCCGTAACCTTTTGCCATTATTCAGGTTTGGAGGTTTTCGATGATTACGGTTCATACGCATTCTGAAGGGGCCCTGATTGAGGTCGAGCTGTCCGGCGAAGTGACAAGCAAAGATTACAGCGAGACATTGGTCCCCGCGATCGAAGCGGCGTTAGAGGCTCATGATGCGGTGCGTCTGTTGGCGATCGTGCAGCCAGAGTTCAAAGGCTATGATCTTGGGGCCGCGTGGTCCGATACCAAGCTGGGTCTCAGCCACTGGCGCGGGTTTGACCGTATCGCAGTGGCGGCTGATCAGGGCTGGGTCCAGACCAGCATCCGTCTGGCCGCGCCGATTCTGCCATGCCCCGTTCAGGTGTTCGAACTTTCGGAACTTGAGGCCGCGCGCCGTTGGATGCGCGAGTCGCTGGGGGCCATTCATGTGACCGATCTGGGTGGACCCTGCGTGCAGATCAGCCTGATGGGCAAATTGGATCCCGAAGAGTACCAGCAGGCAGAGCGTGATCTGGATACCTTGCTAAGCTCAAAGAACGGGTTCCGTCTGTTGATCGACCTGCGCGAGTTTGACGGCTGGCAGGGGCTGACCGCACTAGCCGCGCATTTCCGCCTGGCCCGAGGGCATGTGGGAATGCTGGATCGCGCCGCCATAGTGGGGGACAAAGCGTGGCAACATATGGCGCAGCGTGTCGCCAGTCACGTTCTGGGTGCCCGCACGCAGTTCTTCCCTTCTGAGGATTTCGAAAACGCAAAATCCTGGCTTGCAGCCGGGTAAGGCGGTGGCCGGCAGAGCGAAAGATTTCGCCTAGCTTTACCATTACGTAAGGTTAGATTTTCGGCTGTTTATTTTTTCTTGATCAGTCGGTCAAAAAAAGATTTAACGTGTTTTAGTCTTCCGTATGACCACTTCGGAAGAACTTAAATGCTGAAGAGCGCCGCGGTGGGTTGCCACTCACTTACGCATGTCGTCGAACTTGATCCCCCCTCGGAGTTCAGAGTGAGCAGCCCTATCTGACGGGTCCAACGTGATTGTTAGTGCATGATCGGCCTGTGTTCCATCGGGATGATGGTTTCTGGTGCCGGAGGGCGATAACCCAGTGCACTGTGTGGTCGTTTGGTGTTGTAGTGCTTCCTCCATTCTTCGATGATGATCTGCGCTTCTCTGAGCGAGTAGAAGATTTCCCCGTTCAACAGCTCGTCCCTCATGCGACCGTTGAAGCTTTCACAAAATCCGTTCTCCCAAGGCGAGCCTGGTTCGATGTATGCCGTTTTGGCTCCGACAGCTGCAATCCAGTCGCGAACCGCCAGAGCAACGAACTCAGGACCGTTATCTGAACGGATGTAGGACGGTGTGCCGCGCAGAATGAACAAATCCGTCAGAGCATCGATCACATCCGCCGAGTTTAGTTTTCGCTTTACCCTGATTGCCAAGCACTCCCGGCTGAACTCGTCGATGATGTTCAACGTCCGGAAAGGTTTCCCATCATCGGTGCGACAATGCACGAAGTCATAGCTCCAGACATGATTGCTATGTTGTCGAGCGTCAGGTCTGATACCGCACGCCTGAGCCGCTCATTTTCCTTCTGAAGCCGCCTAAGTTCCTTCAATTGGTCTACACCCATTCCGCCATATTGCTTGCGCCAGC
>NZ_CYPU01000007.1 GCF_001458195.1 Ruegeria atlantica
CAGAAGTCGGAGACATGGGTGCGATGGCACCGCGCCGAGTCGTTGAGTGCTATAGGGCGTCTTTGTAGTCGCGGGTCGTCTCCCCTCTCCCCCCCCCTTGCCCCCCCTGGCCGCATCCGCCCGCCCGCCCGCGTCAGATCCCGGCGCGCTCTGACACGCTGCGATCGAGAGGAGATATCGAGGGGCTTACGTGCGAGGGTCTCGATACGGTCGATTGCCCGTGCTTTGAACCGATCCCCATCATCGGTGCGACAATGCACGAAGTCATAGCTCCAGACATGATTGCTATGTTCCGGCCTGAGTCGAACACATGAACCATCGTTTAGCCAAAGCCGTCCCTTCTTGGGCTGTTTTGCAGGCACCTTCAGCCCCTCTCGTCGCCAAAGCCGTTCAATGCGCCCATCACTGACAGACCATCCAGCCTCTCTCAGCAACACCGCAACCCGGCGATACCCATACCGACCATACTGCCTGGCAAGCTCGATCATGTCGGCCACCAGCTGTTCTTCATCGGGTCGGCCCCGTGGAATACGCCTTTGCGTGGATCGGTGCTGTCCCAGTACGCGGCATGCACGGCGCTCGGAAACTTTGAACTGGCTGCGAACATGAGCGACGCAAGCACGGCGACGAGAGGGGCTTAGAAGTTTCCCTTCGATGCTTCCGTCAGGATAAGCTTGTCGAGCGTCAGGTCTGATACCGCACGCCTGAGCCGCTCATTTTCCTTCTGAAGCCGCCTAAGTTCCTTCAATTGGTCTACACCCATTCCGCCATATTGCTTGCGCCAGCGGTAATAGGTTTGCTCCACAACGCCGATCTGTCTGATCGCATCCAGACGCGGCATCCCTTGCCCCATCAGAACTTCAACCTGCCGCAACTTCGAGACAATTTCTTCCGGCTTCGGTCGCTTGTTTGCCATTCTTGGTCCTCCGTTTCCTAATCTTAACGGTGGGCCCATTCAAATGGGGAGGCTCAGTACAATCTCTTCCAATATTCCAGCCTCCATGGCGACCGTCGCGAATGTCCGACGATGGGAATGAATGGACCATTGCATACGCTGGGGCCCTTTCAAATGACCACTCGGTGACTTCGGAGAGGGGAAGACCCATTGGTGATGAAGGCCCCGCAAAGTAGCGAGTATCTCGTGATGCACTTGCGATATGGGGAGATCAAAACTGCGCCCGTTCTTGGTCATCGGCAAATGTATGTGATCTTCCTGCACGTTCTTCCATTCGAGCGTCAGTGCCTCTGTTTTGCGAAAGCCTGTGAACAAGAACAATTCGTAGAATACCCTGTGGATCGGGTTGTATAGCTCATCAACGGCCTCGCCCCATGCGTTCAAATCCTCAATTATCCAGCCATTTGGTTGTTCCGCATACCACTCTATGGCCATCGTTGGGCTTTCCGGCAGATCATGTACCCGCCGCGCATGGTTCCAGACTGTCCGAAAGTACTTCAAAGTGTGATTTGCGGAGGAAGGTTTCGCGGCCATCGACCCATGACGCTGAACCACCATGGATTTCGTGATCTCATCCAGCGACAGGCGTAGCCAATCTTTCAAATGAAGCTCGAACTGCTGCCGCAACCCGGACCGGTGGGCCTCAGACCGAAGCTTTGGACGTGCCAGATAAGTTTCCATAGCTATTTCAAGAGTGGGTGCTCCAATCTGCAGCTGCCTGCCTGCTCCCCTGCCCCAGTCCAACGCAAAACCCAATGCAGTTTGTCGTGCGACGTCCGCAGAGATCAGTGGGTACCGCCCGATCAAAACCCGCCGGGTTTGCCCTCCAACATCTTTCTGGAAGTACCAGGTTTTGGACTGCTTGCCGACGAATAGAAATCAAATAAATGCATAATATGAATAGCTTGGCAACTACAGGAATGCCTAGGATATATATAACATCTGCTTGGAAGGCTAAGGCAATAGCCAGTATACGACGCCCGCTCAGCGGTGGTCGGTTTAAGCGATGCGTCAGATGTCGTCAAGCGCCGTTCGAAGCCAGATTTCAAATTCGTCAACAAAAATTGACAGGCGGTATACCGCATCCCCAAGACAGTCGTTCTGGCAGTTAAAGACAAACTCAAGATTGCGCGGGCAGCCATTCGCAACGGCTGAAATCGGCAGATATCCGGATCACCGAACCGTATTCAAAAACCGTTGGCGGGGCCAACCCGATCAGCTGAGCCGGATAAGAAGTAGCCGCCGCCAGTGCGTCCTGCAACGGTACACCGACTTGTTTGACCAGCAAGCCAACGGCGGTCGTCAGGTCCAGGTCCGCGCCGGCCAGCGTTCCGTCCGCCAGTGTCAACCTGCCTTCGGTTCGCATGATTTTGCGGCCTTCAAGGGTGAATTCGGTTTGATCCGTACCCGCCACAGCCATTGCATCGCTGACTAGAAAGATTTGACCCGGCGCAGTTTTCGCAGCCCAGGCAGCGCGCATCGCGGCGGGGTGCACATGGACGCCATCGGCAATCAGCCCTGCAGATAGCGTTCCGCTGGCCAGCGCCGCGCCGACGAGGCCGGGTTCACGATTGCCCAGCTGGCTCATCGCGTTGAACAGATGGGTTACGCAACGCGCACCGGCGGCAGCATACCGCTGGCAAGTCGCAAAATCCGCATCGCTGTGCCCGAGCGAAACAAGGATACCAGCGTCGCTCATGGCGCGGACCTGCTTCTCGGACACAGCCTCGGGGGCGACAGTTACCTTCAGGCAGGGAAGTGCATTTGCGGCTTCTATCAGCTTGTTCAAATCCGCCGCTTCCAACGGCCTTATCAAATTACCGTCGTGCGCCCCTTTCCGCGCGACCGACAAATGCGGCCCTTCCAAATGCAGCCCTGCAACGCCCGGCACTTGTGCTCGCACTGCCTCGATCGTCGCATCTATTGCCGCGCGGGTTTTGGCGGGTTCGTCGGTGATCAGAGTGGGCAGCAGCGAAATCACACCCAATCGGCGATGGGCACCGGCAATTCTGCGGATCGTTTCGACCGACGGATTATCGTTGAACATAACGCCATCGCCGCCATTGACCTGCAGATCCACAAAACCGGGGCTGAGTATGTCGCCGTTCAGATCGACAACGTCCTTTTCCTGGGCGACCTCGGCGTCGGGCAAAACTTCCCCCGAACGCCCCTCAAGAAAAACAAGCGCGTGGTCGGGTAACAATCGGCTGCCGTCAAAGATTGGCCCGTTTCGAAAGATCACCTTGCGTTCTGTCATACCGTTTCGGTCACTTTCTTAAGGTGTCGCGGTGCGTCCGGGTCGATCCCCCGTGCACTGGCGACGGCCTCTACCATGCTGTAAAAAGACGTAATCGCCGTTATTGGGTCGGTGATCCAATGATCCGTTCGAACTACCGGCAGAGCCTGCGCGCGCGTTACTTTGGTGGTCGTCGCAAAAACCGCAGCACCTTTTTCGGCCAAGGCATCAGCCGCATCGGCAGTTGCCTGTTCGGCTGCATCATTGGCCGCGAACGAAATCACCGGAAACCCTTCTTCGACAATCGACACCGGGCCATGCAGCACTTCGGCCGCTGAATAGCTTTCGGCATGGATTTGGCATGTCTCTTTGATCTTCAATGCAGCTTCGTCAGAGATCGCATAAGAAGGCCCCCGGCCAAGCGTAAACAACGAGCGCCCGGTGATTGTTTCGGCTGCAGCCGACCAATCGCATTGGGCCGCTCGCGCCAGGTATTCGGGCAAGGATTGGATCGCCCCGATCAATTCAGCATCCTCTTTGACCTCGGCCAGCAACCATAGACCGGACACCAACGAGGTCACAAATGTCTTGGTTGCTGCGACGCTCAGTTCCGGCCCCGCGTGCAATGGCAGAACTGCATCCGCCACGTCGGCCAGGCGCGATTCCGAGTTGTTGGTCACCGCAATTGTCAGTGCGCCAGAGTTTCGCAAAGACCCTGTCAGGCCAACGATATCCGGGCTTTGGCCGGATTGCGAGATGGACAGGCAGACAGATCCTTTTGACCTTAGATCCACCCCGTAAATCGAACTGACGGATGGCCCTACTGAGGCAACCGGTAATCCAAGAAGCAGTTCACTGGCATACTTCAGATAGCTGCAGGCATGGTCGGATGATCCCCGGGCGACCGAGATCAAAAAACGTGGATCCGTATCCCTTACGCTTTGCGCAGCTGCTCGGATATTGTCTGCCCCCGTGCTGAGCAATCTGTCGACGGCATCAGGGATCTCCAGAATTTCCTGACGCATTTTCGAGTTCTTTTCGGACATTTGATCCCGGTCCTTCCAGTTATAGGCGCAATTCAGCGACAAAGTCATAAGCGTCGCCGCGATAGAGCGACCGCGTCATCTCTGCGACCCGCCCGTTTTGCAAAAATGAGATACGCTCGATATTCAGCCCCGCCGCACCTTCGGGCACCTCCAGCAGTTCGGCCTCTCGCGCGGCTAGATTCAGAGCCGATATCTTTTGCACCGCGCGCACCGGGCGGCAGCCCAGACCATCTAGCACTTCGTACAGAGACGTCGTGACTTCGATCGGGTTCGGTAGAATGTCCAGCGGCAGCGCAGCACGTTCCAACGCCAGCGGACGCCCGTCCGCCTCGCGCAGGCGGTAAATGCGGGATATCTGCTCACCCTCTGACAGATTCAGCGCAGTGACCTCTTCCGGGGTTGGCGCAAATACTCCGCGCTCCAACCACTTTGAAGTTGTCTCCATTCCTCGGCTCGACATATCTTCGGTGAACGAGGTCAGGTGTTTCAGCGATTGTTCAACCCTTTGAACACGTTCCCGAATGAAGGACCCTGACCCTTGGCGCTGCTCGATCACTCCTTCCTGCACCAGCTCCTGAATCGCCTTGCGCACGGTTACGCGGGACAACTCAGTAATTTCCACCAGTTCCCGTTCGGATGGCAGCGATGAGTTCGGCGCAAGGACGCCCGTATCGATCCCCTCTTGCAACCTGCGCCGCAATTGCACGTAGCGGGGGCCATTTTCAGGGGTCAGCCAAAGATCAGAGCGCAGGAATTCAGCAATACTCATGCGAGACCTCCTTCGCCAAAGCCAACGCCCCGGTCAACGGCTCGCCCGATGGAGGTCGTATCTCTGACTGCATGGCAGCAGGCAGATAGTCCGCATAATGCGGAGAGATACCGCCGGTCAGGCAGATCGCGACTTCTGGCTGCCATCCGAGACGTGCCGCCATATCGGCGATGTAAGTAGCACCGGCCTGCATAATTTTTCCGGCGACGTCGTCTCCGGAAACTGCTGCAGTGGTAACCATCGGGGCCAACGCGCCGAACTCTGTCGGCGTCGCCCGCCCGGCAAATTCGACGATCCCTGCACTACCGCCAAAATCATCCAGCAATTTCTGCGTAAGATCGCTAGTGACTTGAATTCCATCCACGGAATTCAATGCTTCTGCCAATGCAAAACGACCAACCCATTGCGCAGATGCCTCATCCCCCAATACTGGCCCCCACCCCCCGGCAAACCGCATCACCCGATCCTTCTGCGAAGCAACAAAGGACCCCGTGCCACAATGGGCGATCAAGCCGTCCTGAGACGCGAGCGCACCCCGCAGCGCGGCTGGTCGATCATCGGAAACGCGTGCCCGCGTCAGGCCCAGCGCGCTCTGCACACGACGGGCAATATGGTCATCTGTGACGCCAGCCAATCCGACAAAGGCGGGCAACTGAGTCAGGTCCTGAACATCTACAGCAAGCGTTTGCGCAATTTGGGTGATCCCCGATTTCATCTGCAGGACGGACGCATCGAAATCTGTCGAGACATTGGCGGCCCCGGTTTCAACAGAATGAACAATACCAGCGACTTCACATGCAACCCGGCATCGGGTTCCGCCACCATCTATGGCCAGTACAGCATTGCTCAGAGACTCAGTCATGACAATACCATTATAATACCTATTTGAATTTAGGAAGGCCAAAATAGGCCGATTTCTGCAGCTTTTCTCTATATTAATACAGAACATGTTGATTTCCACTGGAAAAATAAAACTATGGACAAGTGGTATTGAATAGGTATTGTATTGGGAACCGCAAAGGGGGATTCTTTTGACGCTGCCGCCGACCGAACAACCGCATCCAGACGCCAACAAGCTGGACCCACAAGACCCTGTCGCCTCTGCTCGGGCGCTGGTTGAGGGGCAGATTGCAGCCGCGACCTCAGCGCGGGGCGCGTTGGACGCGATCGCGCAGGGCGGCAACGCCATGGCGCAGACCATCCGCGCCGGCGGCTTGCTGCACTATGTGGCCGCAGGCTCGTCCGGGTTGATGGCCGCTGCCGACGCGCAAGAGCTGGGCGGTACCTTCTCAATCCCTGCGAACCAACTCCGTATACATATGGCAGGCGGCCTGCCTACCGGCGTCGAAATGCCCGGAGGCGCAGAAGACGAAGCCGACGGACTAGCGGACGCGCTTTCGACATTGCAACCGACGGATACGATCATCGCAGTGTCCGCAAGCGGATCGACGCCATATACCCTGACCGCCAGCAATATCGCACAGTCATTTGGCGCAACCGTTATCGGAATTGCCAATAACGCAGGCAGCCCTTTGCTGGAAAGCGCGGATATTCCGATTCTTTTGGCAACGCCGCCGGAATTGATCTCGGGCTCGACGCGTATGGGTGCTGGAACAGCTCAGAAAATCGCTCTGAACATGCTGTCGTCTCTCATGGCGCTGCAACTTGGCCACGTTCACGGCGGCATGATGGTCAATTTGCGCGCTGACAATGACAAGCTTAGGGCGCGGGCCACCGGAATCGTCGCGCGGATCGCCGACGTTGATGCAGAATCAGCAAAGCACGCGCTGGACGCCGCGAACGGAGACGTGAAGCCGGCGGTGCTAATCGCCGCACGTGGCATATCACCCAAAGATGCCTCGGCCGTTCTGGACGCAAGCGGCGGGGTTCTGAAATCCGCACTGGAACAAGATAAATAACTGCTAACCAACTGGGAGAACACAAATGAAACGCAACAGCCTGAAACTGGCCTTACTGGGCACGACCCTGATGGCTTCAAGCGCCTATGCCGAGGACGTCACGCTGATCATCGAAAGCTGGCGCAATGACGACCTGACCTTGTGGCAGGAACAGATCATCCCGGCGTTCGAAGCCAAACACCCTGGGATCAAACTGCAGTTCACCCCATCAGCTCCGGCGGAATACAACGCTGTGTTGAACTCGAAACTGGATGCGGGTTCGGCCGGTGATCTTATCACGTGCCGTCCGTTTGATGCGTCGCTGGCACTGTATGAGGCCGGGCACCTGACCGATCTGTCTTCGGTCGACGCGATGAGCAACTTTTCGGACGTGGCAAAATCGGCATGGCAGACGGATGACGGCTCGGCCAGCTTCTGTGTTCCGATGGCGTCGGTGATCCACGGCTTCATTTACAACAAGGATGCGTTTGCTGAGCTGGGCATCGACGTGCCTACCACCGAAGACGAGTTCTTTGCTGCACTCGACAAGATCAAGGAAGACGGCACCTACATTCCGATGGCGATGGGCACCAACGATCAGTGGGAAGCCGCCACAATGGGCTACAACAACATCGGCCCAAACTATTGGAAAGGCGAAGAAGGTCGTCAGGCCCTGATCGCGGGCGAGCAGAAACTGACAGATGAAGCCTGGACTGCTCCTTACGCCACGTTGGCGCGCTGGGGACAGTATCTGGGCGACGGGTATGAGGCACAAACCTATCCCGACAGCCAGAACATCTTCACTCTGGGCCGGGCCGCTATCTACCCTGCCGGATCGTGGGAAATCGCTGGCTTCAACACACAAGCCGACTTTGAGATGGGCGCGTTCAAGCCGCCGGTCCAAAACGCAGGCGACACTTGCTATATCTCTGACCACACGGATATCGGCATCGGCATGAATGCTGCTTCCGAGCACCCCGAGGCCGCTGAGACCTTCCTCGCGTGGGTCGCAAGCCCCGAGTTTGCCGAAATCTTTGGCAACGCCGTACCGGGCTTCTTCCCGCTGTCCAACACTCCGGTCGAGCTGGCAGATCCGTTGGCCAAAGAGTTCGTCGGTTGGCGCGACGAGTGTGAATCGACCATCCGTTCGACATATCAGATCCTGTCGCGCGGCACGCCGAACCTTGAGAACGAGACCTGGGGCGCATCCGTTGCCGCCATCAAGGGTGCCAACAGCCCCGAAGAACTGGGCGCCGACCTGCAAAAAGGTCTGTCCTCCTGGTACGCTCCGCACCAGTAAGCGCTGATCTGACATATACCCGGGCGGCGGTGATCGCCCGGGTATCCCCGACACCCCATTGAAAGCAGTCCCATGAACCGCCCCCGCTTCCGCTGGCATATCCTTGTGTTTCTTGCACCGGCCGTTCTTGTTTACACGGCGGTGATGATCTTCCCGCTGTTCAACACGCTGCGTCTGGCGCTCTATACCGAGATTGACCAAAGCCGCGTTTTCGTTGGATTGCAGAACTTTCAAACCCTGTTCTTTGATCCGATCTGGTCCGAACAGTTCTGGAACGCCTTGGGCAATAACTTCTGGTTCTTCCTGATCCACATGCTGGTTCAAAACCCGATCGGCATCGCCTTGGCCGCCCTGCTCAGCCACCCGCGCCTGAGGTTTGCGGCCTTGTATCGGTCGGCGATCTTCATTCCCACGATCCTGAGCTTTGTGATTGTCGGGTTCGCGTGGAAACTGATCCTCTCGCCGATCTGGGGCATTGCGCCGTCGATGCTGGATGCCGTCGGGCTCAAGTCGCTGTTCGCCCCATGGCTGGGGAAAGAGGAATACGCCTTGACCACACTGGCGCTGATTTCGGTCTGGCAGTTTGTCGGCATCCCGATGATGTTGATCTACGCCGCCTTGTTGACCATTCCGGAAGAAATCCTTGAAGCTGGAGAGATCGACGGAATCACCGGAACCGCGGCCTTCTGGAAGATCAAACTGCCGCTGATCCTACCCTCGATCGGGATCATCTCGATCCTGACCTTCGTCGGGAATTTCAACGCATTCGACCTGATCTACGCGTCACAAGGCGCGCTGGCGGGGCCGGATTTCTCGACCGATATTCTTGGTACCTTCATGTACCGCACATTCTTTGGCTTCCAACTTCAATTGGGTGACCCGCATATGGGTTCGGCTATCGCCGGGGCGATGTTCGCCATCATCCTTGTGGGTGTCTGTATCTACCTGTTCGGCATCCAGACCCGGATGCGCCGGTATCAATTGTGAGGGCCACGCGATGAACAAAGCACGTCATAACCCCCTCAACATGGTCGCGATGCACGGCGCGCTGATCCTGTACACACTGATCGCGCTGTTTCCGGTCTTTGTTATCCTGATCAACAGCTTCAAATCCCGCCGCGCGATCTTTCGTGAACCACTGGCCCTACCCAATGCGGACAGCTTCTCGATGATCGGCTATGAGACGGTGATGAAGCAGGGGGATTTCTTCCTCTATTTCCAGAACTCGATGATCGTCACAGTGGCATCGCTGTCCTTTATCCTTTTGTTCGGCGCGATGGCCGCCTATGCGTTGTCGGAATACCAGTTCAAGGGCAACCTGATCATGGGGCTGTATCTGGCGCTGGGGATCATGATCCCGATCCGTATCGGCACCGTGGCGATCCTTGAGATGATGGTGGCGACCGGGCTGGTAAACTCGCTCTGGGCGCTGATCCTTGTATACACGGCCCAGGGGTTACCATTGGCCGTATTCATCCTGTCCGAATTCATGCGACAAGTCAGCGATGACCTGAAGAATGCCGGGCGTATCGACGGACTATCTGAATACACGATATTCTTCCGCCTTGTTCTGCCTCTGGTCAGGCCCGCGATGGCGACCGTGGCCGTGTTCAACATGATCCCGATTTGGAACGACCTTTGGTTCCCGTTGATCCTGGCCCCAGCGGAAGAAACTAAGACCCTGACGCTGGGCAGCCAAGTCTTCATCGGCCAGTTCGTGACCGATTGGAACGCAGTTCTGTCAGCCCTGTCGATGGCGATCCTGCCGGTGCTTGTCCTGTATGTCATCTTCTCGCGACAGCTGATCCGCGGCATCACATCCGGAGCAGTCAAATGACCCGCGTTTTGGTTGCAGGTCTCGGCAATATGGGTTTGAGCCACGCGCTGGCGCACCATCACCGCCCCGACGCGCAGATCGTTGGTTTGGTGAACCGGTCTGGCCGTGTGGATCACCCGGATCTCATCGATTACCCGGCCTATTCCGATTTCGACTTGGCACTGGCCGAAACCAAACCCGATCTGGTCGTGGTCGCCACCTACTCTGATAGCCACGCTGATTTCGCCTGCGCGGCGATGGAGGCTGGCGCACATGTTTTTGTTGAAAAACCGCTGGCCACTAATGTCGCCGACGCCCGGCGTGTGGTCGAAACAGCAACGCGGCTAAATCGTAAGCTGGTAGTCGGGTATATCCTGCGCCATCACCCCTCTTGGATGCGGCTGATTGATGAGGCGCGCAATCTTGGCGGGCCCTATGTGTTCCGGTTGAACCTGAACCAGCAGTCGTCGGGCGCGGAATGGGAAACGCATAAGGCACTGATGCAGACGACTTCGCCCATTGTCGATTGCGGCGTGCACTATGTCGACGTGATGTGCCAGATCACCGACGCGCAGCCCGTCCGGGTGCATGGTATGGGCCTGCGCCTATCGGATGAAATCGCGTCGGATATGTATAATTACGGCCAGTTTCAGGTGGTCTTCGGCGACGGCTCGGTCGGCTGGTACGAGGCCGGATGGGGCCCGATGATGTCGGAAACCGCGTTCTTTGTGAAAGATATCGTGTCGCCCAACGGGTCTGTTTCGATTACCGATGGGAACAAGGGTGCGTCTGCCGACATCGACGGCCATACCAAAGTCGGCGGCTTGCTGGTCCATACACCGCAAGGCGACCACACGATCGAGATGCCGGACGAACCCGGCCATCAAGACCTTTGTGATGCTGAGCAGGCTTATATGCTGCGCGCCATCGCCGAAGATATCGACCTGACCCGTCATATGAATGACGCCGTCCAATCGCTCGCCATTTGTCTGGCTGCGGATCAAAGTATCCGAACCGGCCAGCCCGTTTCCCTTGAGGAGCCCGCATCATGACCGCCCTGACGCTGAACAATGTGAACAAGTCCTTTGGCAACGTGCATGTCCTGAAAGACATCACGCTGGAGGTTGAAGAAGGCGAATTCGTCGTCTTTGTCGGCCCGTCGGGCTGTGGCAAGTCCACCCTGTTGCGCGTGATTGCGGGGCTAGAGGATGCATCGTCAGGTGAGATCAACATTGGCGGGCAGCAGGTCAATCTGGTGCCGCCATCCAAGCGCGGGATCGCGATGGTGTTCCAAAGCTATGCGCTCTACCCTCACCTCAGCGTTCGGGGCAATATGACCCTTGCGCTGAAGCAGGAAAAGCAGCCCAAATCGGAAATCGAAGGCCGTGTCGCCAAAGCCAGCCGGATGCTGAACCTTGAACCCTATTTGGACCGTTACCCGTCCGAGTTGTCAGGTGGCCAGCGTCAGCGCGTCGCCATCGGGCGCGCCATTGTGCGTGAACCTAAACTGTTCCTGTTTGATGAGCCGCTGTCCAATCTGGACGCCGCCCTGCGGATGAACACTCGGATCGAGATCGCCAATCTGCACCGTGCTTTGGATGCATCGATGATCTATGTGACCCATGATCAAACCGAAGCGATGACGCTGGCCGACAAGATCGTTGTTTTGCGCGATGGTCGGGTCGAGCAGATCGGCAGCCCGATGGAACTGTACAACAACCCCGCAAATCAATTCGTCGCCGGATTCCTGGGCTCACCTTCCATGAACTTCCTGCCTGAAGCGTTAGTTCAAGAAAGCGGTCAGAACACGATCGGAATTCGCCCCGAGGACCTGTTCCTGTCAGATGACGGCCCGCTTGCCGCGCGTGTCAGCCATGTGGAAAAGTTGGGCGGGGACACCAATGTGATAGCCAAAGTTCAGGACCACGACGTCACAGCCCGTTTGTTTGGTCAGCATGCCATCGCCGAAGGTCAGGAGTTGCGATTCGGATATGCATCCGAGAAGGCCTATCGCTTTGACGAAGCAGGGCAGCGGCTGGCTTAAACCGGCATACTGCTGGGATCACACAACCTGATCGTCACAACAACATTTTGCCAAGATAGCAAGCGCGGCTGGCAGAAAGCTTTGGTATGCTTTCGCCAGCCGATTGCTTTTTCTTGAGGGCCAAATGAAGTCATTAATAATGTTGTTAAGAACATGTCACAAAGTCGCCCTACATGCCTTTCATCGACTACTCTAAGACAGCCAGGAGCCATTCATGAAAGACGTTGATAACACCACCCTGTCCGCCGACGATTGGGACGAGCTGCATTTCCCCCGCCCCGAAGAAAACGATTTTGATCGCGTCGTCGAAAACGCCATCTCGCGCCGTGGGTTTCTGGCTGGCGTAGTGGCCTTTGGCTCGGGTGCCGCCGCTATGGGCACGGGCCTGCTGGGCTCAACTGCAGCACACGCTGTTACGGCCTCGCGCTTTGCCTTCACGCCGATCGCTGCCCAGACAGACGGCACTGTTCACGTACCTGAAGGCTATGAGTGGAAGGTTATGACGCGCTGGGGCGACCCGCTGTTTTCCGATGCCGACGGCTATGACATCACCGATGGTGGCCCAGTTGAAAAATCGGACCGCATCTTCGGTGAAAACACCGACGGGATGGAGACATTCTCGTTCCAGGGCCACGAGTTGATCGCGATCAACCACGAATACCCGAACCGCAAAATCAACCTGCCCGCCGCGCAGGAAGGTGTTCCGGCCAACGCCGACGATGTTCTGAAGTTGCAGAACATTCAGGGTGTCACCGTGATGGAAATCACCGAAGGCCCTGATGGCTGGTCGGTCGTCAAAGACAGCCCTTTCAACCGTCGTATCCACCATAACACACCGATGAAGATCGTTGGCCCCTCAGCAGGTCACGACCTGCTGAAAACTGAAGCTGATCCGACCGGAACCACCTCGCTAGGTACGATGAACAACTGTGGTGCAGGTAAAACTCCGTGGGGTACCTACCTGACCTGCGAAGAGAACTTTAACGGCTACTTCGGGTCCAGCGATGAAAACGCCACTTACGACCAAAAGGTTGCAGATGGCTTCAAACGCTATGGTGTGAAAGCCGAAAGCTGGAACGGCTATGAACTGTTCGATCCGCGTTTCGACACGTCGAAAAACCCGAACGAACCGCACCGCGCGGGCTGGATTGTCGAAATCGACCCGACCAAGCCCGACAGCACGCCGGTCAAGCATACCGGTCTGGGCCGTTTCAAGCACGAGAATGCCGAGGTCACTCTGGCCGCAGATGGTCGTGTTGTTGTCTACATGGGCGACGATGAGCGGGGCGAGTACCTGTACAAGTTTGTGTCGAACGGCACCTACCAACCGGGAGGTGAAACCGAGGGCCTGCTGAACGACGGCACGCTCTACGTCGCAAAGTTCAACGACGACATGAAGGGCGAATGGCTGGCTCTGACACCGGAAACCACCGGGATGGACGAAGCCGATATCGCGGTCTTTACCCGTATGGCCGCGTCCAAGGCCGGCGGCACGACCATGGACCGCCCTGAATGGGTCGCATCCAGCCCTGTTGCGGTAGAAGCGTATTGCTGTCTGACCAACAACAAAAACCGTGGCGTGAAGGCTAACGCCGGTGGAGATGACACCTCGGTCAACGCCCCCAACCCGCGCGAGGCCAACAAGTACGGTCAGATCGTGCGCTGGCGCCCCGCAAATGACGACCACGCCGCCGAAGGGTTCGACTGGGACCTGTACGTTATGGCCGGTAACCCGACCGTACACAAAGATGATCGCGCCGGGTCAGCGAATGTGAACGAAGGTAACCTGTTCAACTCGCCTGACGGAATGGTCATCGACTCGACCGGGTTGATCTGGATCCAGACGGACGGCAATGACGACAATGAAGGAGACTTCGCAGGCAACGGCAACAACCAGATGCTGGTTGGTGACCCGATCACCGGCGAGATCGCGCGTTTCATGACCGGCCCGAACGGCTGTGAGGTCACCGGTCTGGCCTGGTCCGGCGATCTGCGCACCATGTTCGTTGGCATTCAGCACCCCGGCAGCAACTGGCCGGACGGCGGCACGCCACGGTCGTCGGTTATCGCGATCAAGCGAACCGATAACGGTCTGGTCGGATAATCCCCACAAAACCTATACGCCCCCGACCTTCCGGTTTCGGGGGCGTTTTGTTTCAAATGTCCTCACCCGGTATGGCAAGTGGCCCACCCGGTGCCATGAGATGGCGCTCTGAAAGCCACGGGTTCAGCTCCAACGCCTGAGACAACGCTTCTCGCGCCTCGTCCATGCGCTGTAGTCCTATCAGGGTCAGCGCACGGCCACTGATCGCGGCGACGTGGTTGGGAGACAGCTCGATTGCCTTGTCCAAGTCAGGCAGCGCCGATTGAAAGTCCTGACGCAGATAGTGGGCAAAGGCCCGTTGGTTGTATCCTTCGGCATAAGACGGGCAGTACGCGACCAGCTTGTCAAAATCTTCAATTGCGCCCAGCAGGTCCCACGCATTTCGACGTGTCATGCCACGATCCAGAACAGCCTGCGCGCTTTCGTCAGGGGCATCGGTCCAGAACTCCCATAGCTGACCGGACAATGCACGGGCGGACTGTTCGGTTTCAGCGTCCTGTATCTGTTCCAGAACTGCCGATACATCTGCGGAATGGTCTGGCGCGACCGGACAATCCTGAGCATAGGCCGCAAAAACGGACGCAGCATAGAAAATTGGGGCGTAAGCAAAGCGTTTCATACGCCAATGGTGACGCGCGCAGGGCGTTCGTCAACCCATCGTGTCCAAGGCTCCAGACATCCCGGTCTCTTTCACAGCCTCCATCGCGACAAAGGTCGAAGTACTGGCGACATGCGGCAATGATGAGATCTTTTCAGCCAGAACCGCGCGGTATTCCGACATCGACCCGGTGCGAATTTTCAGAAGATAGTCAAAATTCGACGCAATCATATGGGCTTGTTCGATCTCAGGCACTTTACGAACGGCGATGTTGAACTCTGATAAGGCTTTCTCGCGCGTGTCGGTCAATCGGACTTCGACAAAGGCTACGTGGTCTAAACCAAGGCGAATGGGGTCCAGCAAGGCACGGTACCCGGTGATGATGCCATCGGCCTCAAGTTTCTTCACACGTGCTTGAGTTGGGGACTTCGAAAGCCCGATACGCCGCGCGAGATCAGCGATGGGGATCCGGCCGTCCTCGGCCAGAATCGCAAGAATTGATCTGTCGAACCTATCCAGCCCCGGAAAGTCTTTTTGCATCGCACAAACCCCTGAATTCAGGCTAATCGCCTAGCCCTAGATGAAACTAAGGCAATCGTCCCGCAAAATCGACACTATATTACTCAAAAGACCGGAGGACACATGTCACACAGCCTGCGCGCCCGCATTGATGCCAAAACCTATGCCGATCCGTCGGAAATTCTTGACGCGTTGATCGCAAATGCTGATCTGAGCGAAGCCGACCGCGCCGCGATCTGCGCGGCTGCGGCGCAATTGGTGCGTGATATCAGGTCCAGCACCTCACCCGGTATGATGGAAGTGTTCCTGGCCGAATACGGCCTGTCCACCGACGAAGGCATCGCGTTGATGTGTCTGGCCGAGGCGCTGCTGCGTGTACCCGATGCCGACACCATCGACGCGCTGATCGAGGACAAGATCGCCCCGTCGGATTGGGGCAAGCATCTGGGTCAATCCTCATCGTCTCTGGTCAATGCGTCCACATGGGCCCTGATGCTGACAGGCAAGGTGCTGGATGAAGACAAGACCTCTCCGGTCGGTGTCTTGCGCGGTGCGATCAAACGGCTGGGCGAACCCGTAATCCGAACGGCCGTCGGGCGCGCGATGAAGGAAATGGGTCGCCAGTTTGTCTTAGGCGAGACCATCCAATCCGCCTTGGACCGCGCCAGCGGCATGGAGGCTAAGGGCTACACCTACTCCTACGACATGCTAGGAGAGGCCGCGCGAACCGAAGCCGATGCCGCCCGCTATCACCTGTCCTACTCACGGGCGATTGCTGCAATCGCCGAAGCCTGCATTCACGACGATATCCGAGCCAATCCGGGGATTTCCGTCAAGCTGTCGGCGCTCCATCCACGCTATGAGTTGGCGCAGGAAGCAGAAGTCATGGAAGAACTGGTGCCCCGGTTGCGGGCCTTGGCCCTTTTGGCCAAGGCAGCAGGTATGGGCTTAAATGTAGACGCTGAAGAAGCAGATCGCCTCTCCCTGTCTCTGCAGGTGATCGAGGCGGTGATGGCCGAACCGGCCCTGGATGGTTGGGGCGGCCTGGGTATCGTCGTTCAGGCTTATGGCCCGCGTGCCAGGATCGTGCTGGACACACTGTATGACATGGCTGGGCGTCACGAACGAAAGCTGATGGTTCGTTTGGTCAAAGGGGCCTACTGGGATACCGAGGTCAAACGAGCTCAGGTTGAAGGCATCGATGGCTTTCCCGTGTTCACCCGCAAGGCGGCCACGGACATTTCTTACATCTCGAATGCGCGCAAACTGCTGGGTATGACCGATCGAATTTACCCGCAATTTGCCACCCACAACGCCCATACGGTCAGTGCGATCCTTCACATGGCCGATGACCAGCCATTCGAGTTCCAGCGCCTGCATGGAATGGGCGAAACCCTGCACCAGCTTGTCAAAGACCAAAACAACACACGGTGCCGGATCTATGCGCCGGTCGGGGCGCATCGGGACCTGCTGGCCTATCTGGTGCGGCGTCTGCTGGAGAACGGTGCAAACTCGTCATTCGTTAACCAAATCGTGGACGAGAACGTTCCGCCGGAAGAGGTCGCCGCTGATCCGTTCCTGACCATTGTGGATCAGGCACGACCGCTGCCAACCGGACCGAACCTGTTCCAACCGGAACGCGTCAATTCGAAGGGTTTCGACCTTCACCACACCCCGACATTGGACAAGATCGACGCCGCGCGGGATGCATTCCGGGCGCACCACTGGTATGCGCAGCCGCTGTTGTCCGGCGATGCAAGCCCGGAACAGGACCAACCGGTTACCAATCCGGCCCAACCGCAGGATCGCCCCGGAGCAATCGCCCCCGCCAGCGCCGAGGATGTCGAGCTTGCCCTGAATTCCGCGGCACCGTGGCAGGCACCACCAGCAGAACGGTCGCGTATCTTGAATACTGCTGCCGATCTATATGAGGCTCATTTCGGCGAGCTTTTCGCCTTGCTCGCGCGCGAGGCAGGTAAGTCCCTGCCCGATGCCGTTGCCGAACTGCGTGAGGCGGTCGATTTCCTGCGCTACTACGCTGCGAGCATTCCCGATGCGGAACCGGCAGGCGTTTTCACCTGTATCAGCCCATGGAACTTCCCGCTCGCTATCTTCACAGGCCAGATTTCAGCAGCCTTAGCCACAGGCAACGCAGTTCTGGCCAAGCCCGCACCGCAAACGCCACTGATCTCGCATCGGGCCGTTCAATTGCTGCACGAGGCCGGAGTTCCCCGCGACGTGCTGCAATTATTGCCCGGCGGCCCGTCCGTTGGTGTGGCGTTGACCTCTGATCCGCGTGTATCCGGAGTGGCGTTTACCGGATCGACGGCGACCGCGTTGAAAATACGCGCAGCCATGGCCGACAACCTGCGCCCCGGCACGCCTCTGATCGCCGAGACCGGCGGGTTGAACGCGATGATCGTGGACAGTACCGCCCTGCCCGAACAGGCCGTTCAGTCTATCATCGAAAGCGCGTTTCAATCTGCCGGGCAGCGGTGTTCTGCCTTGCGGTGTCTCTATGTCCAGGAAGATATCGCCGACGATTTGCTGACAATGCTAACCGGTGCAATGCAGGCTCTACAGGTCGGAGATCCTTGGTTGATCTCAACCGATTGCGGACCGGTTATTGACGAGTCGGCGCGCCAGGGCATTGCAGATCACGTTGCCAATGCCCGCGCCGCAGGCCGCGTTTTAAAGGACACGCCCATACCGCCGGAAGGGACATTCATCGCCCCAACACTTATTGAGATACCCGGCATTTCCGCGCTGAAGCGTGAGATTTTTGGCCCTGTCCTGCATGTCGTTCGCTTCAAGGCATCTGAGATTGATCAGGTGATCGCCGACATTAACGCAACCGGGTACGGACTGACATTTGGTTTGCACACACGTATTGACGACCGGGTGCAACACATCACCGAAGCGGTGCATGCGGGCAATATCTACGTCAACCGCAACCAAATCGGCGCCATCGTAGGATCTCAGCCATTTGGCGGTGAGGGGCTTTCGGGCACAGGCCCCAAGGCGGGTGGGCCGAATTACATGACGCGGTTCTGCGCCCCGGACCGGCAGCAGTCCGACGAACAATGGGACCACCCAATGGGCGAGCTTCCCGATGTTCAGGGTACGCCCGCGTCGGTGCAGACCCAATCCCTGCCCGGCCCGACGGGCGAATCCAACCGGTTGAGCGAATTCCCACGCGCGCCATTGCTGTGCCTGGGTCCCGGAGCCGAGGCCGCACGTGTACAGACCGACGCCGTTCAGGCGCTGGGTGGTACGGCCATTCAGGCGACCGGTTCGTTAGACTTGCATCGGTTGGAGAACGTGACCGGGATATCGGGCGTTCTTTGGTGGGGCGATGACGACACAGCGCGTGAGATCGAACGTCACCTCGCCCGCCGGGACGGTCCGATCCTGCCGCTGATCCCCGGCCTTCCGGACCGCGCACGAGTTCTGGCCGAGCGCCACCTGTGCGTTGATACAACAGCCGCGGGCGGCAATGCCGCATTGCTTGGGGGTGCGGCGTAAGCATGCCTTGACGCTGGGCCGGGAAAAGCCCAGCGTCGCCTCATGTTTCCAATCCGCGACCATAACCCTTCGGGGCGAACACCCTATGTCGTCTATCTGCTGATGGCGGCCAATATCCTGATATTCCTCAACTATGTGGGTATCATGAACGATGTCCGGCTGATCAATCAGCTGTACTACGACTATGCGATTATCCCAGCGCGGATCACGGACGGTTTTGCTTTTGAGACGCTGGTGACCTCGATGTTCCTGCACGGAGGTTGGATGCATCTGGCCGGAAACATGCTGTTCCTGTGGATTTTCGGCGACAACCTCGAAGATGAAATGGGCCACCTGCCCTTTCTGCTGTTCTATATTGCAGCCGGAATCGGGGCGGGTCTGATCCATGTTTTCACAGCGCCGGGCTCGGTCGTGCCGACCATTGGCGCATCCGGTGCGATTGCGGGTGTCATGGGTGGTTACTTGCTGCTGTTCCCCAAGGCCCGCGTGGATATCCTGCTGATCCTCATTGTCTATTTCCGCATATTCACAATACCTGCCTTTGTCATGCTGGGGGTTTGGTTGGCTATGCAGTTCTTTGGCAGTCTGGCCAGCAACCCGGACGAAGGCGGGGTGGCCTATTGGGCGCATACGGGTGGGTTTTTCGTGGGTCTGATCTTGTGCATTCCAATCTGGCTGCGGCGCGGCGGCACTGATTTTTGGGGCCGCACCCACGGCCATCCGCCGCATCCTGAACACAAGTACAAGCTAACTCAGTCGCGTATTCCCCGCGTACCCCGCAGGTAGCAGGGCTTCAGGTTTTCGGGGTCTGGCCGCCGCTAAGATGGGTGATTTCCCGCGCCGCGGCCAGAACCAATTCACCCAGCGCATGCGCACGATCCGCTCCGAACCGAGCGGTCGGACCCGATACCGAGATCCCTGCACATGGCTCCCCCCGGTCATTGAAAATCGCCGAGCCGATACAGGACATGCCCTGATATCTTTCTTCCCGGTCATGCGACCAGCCGCGTGCACGGGTCTTGGCAAGATCCTGTTGTAACCCGTCGCCCGGTATCTGCGTGTTCGCGGTGAATTCCACTGGAGCAATCGCCCCTAGCGTTTTGGCCAACCCTGGCTCACTCATTGCGGCAAGGATCGCCTTCCCGATGCCGGAGGCATACATCGGCGTTCGTGCCCCGGGCGGGAAAAAGGCGCGGATGGGGTTCGGAGTTTCGACCTGACCGACAAAGACCACCTCGGACCCATCCGGCACCGCCAGGTTGGCGGTCTCACCGCTGTCCTGCATAAGACGTCTGAGGATTGGCCGCCCGATTTCAAGCACGCTGTTGCGGCGCAGGAACGAAGCGCCGGTGCGGTATGCCTCGATCCCGATCATCCATTCCTGACGCTCGTCGTCAAAGGCAACAAAGCCGTGTTTCTGCAAGGTCACCAGAATGCGGTGCGTCGTGGCCGTCGGCACATCGATCTCGCGTGCCAGATCGCTGAGCGCTGCGCGTTCCAACCGGGCCACCGTTGTCAAAACGCCCAGCGCCCGATCCAGCGATTGCATGGTCCCGGCCGAACTTTCCTTGAACAGGGATTTGGGCCTGCCGCGCGGTCTTTTCTGACTGTCCATCACCTTATTCCCTTGCTCAACGCCAGAATATTTCTGAACCGTCCATTTTGAGGTCCAAAAATGAAAAACAGAAAACTGCATAAATACAGAGCTTTAAATATTTAATCACAAAAATGAAAATATTTCTCAAGAAAATTGCACGCCGAGAGGTTTTCCCGGACACTTACATCCAAAGCGGAGGAATAACAGATGTCCAACCAAAACCCAGTTTTCATACCCGGCCCAACCAACATTCCAGACCGGTTGCGTCTTGCCATGCAGGTTCAGACGCAGGATCACCGCGCACCGGATTTTGTCGAAACATTTGCACCTGTCCTTGAGGACACAAAAAAAGTGTTCGGTACCACGACCGGTCAGATCGTGACCTTTCCATCCAGTGGCACCGGTGGGTGGGAAGCAGCCATTACCAACACACTTAGCCCCGGCGACAAGGTTCTGGTCGCGCGCTATGGCGTGTTCAGCCATCGCTGGGTCGACTTGTGCGAGCGGCACGGGCTGGACGTTCAGATTGTCGAATGCCCTTGGGGCACCGGCGCGCCCGCTGATCAGTTTCAGGCCGCTTTGGCCAATGATACCGCGCATGAAATTCGCGCCGTTCTGGTGACCCACAACGAAACGGCGACTGGTGTACGTTCGGACATCGCCGCGGTTCGCCAAGCGATGGATTCGGAAAACCATCCCTCGATGCTGTTTGTCGATTGCGTCAGCTCTTTGGCCTCGATGCCGTTCGACTTTGACGCTTGGGGCGTCGATATCGCCGTATCGGGGTCGCAAAAGGGGTTCATGCTGGCGACCGGCATGGCAATCCTATGCGTCAGCCCAAAGGCACAGGACGCGATGAAAAGCGCCAAGCTACCGCGTACCTTCTTTGACTTCGACGATATGATGGCAGCCAATGCATCGGGCGGGTTTCCCTATACGCCGCCGCTGCAATTGATCTACGGCATGCGCGAAAGCCTCAAGATGCTGTTCGAAGAAGGGCTTGAGAACGTTTATGCCCGGCATTTCCGACTGGCCGAAGGTGTGCGCCGCGCCGTTGACGCCTGGGGGCTGAAACTGGTCGCGCAATCGCCCGATCTGTATTCTGACACTGTAAGCGCGATCTACGTGCCAAACGGGTATGATAGCAACACACTCACTGACCACGCGTTCAACGCTTATGGCGTGTCCTTTGGTATTGGACTGGGTCAACTGAATGGTAAGACGTTCCGCATCGGCCATCTAGGCAGTCTGACGGATGTGATGGTTTTGTCCGGCCTCGGCACAATCGAGATGGCGATGGCCGATCTGAACTATCCGATCACTTTGGGCAGCGGGGTCGCGGCGGCGCAGGATTTCTATCGCACCGGCCCATCTGACCGCGCCCAGGCCGCAGCCTGAGGAGGATGGCAATGCTGGATCACATCCCCGCAGCCGATCTGACAATCGACGATATGCGCGCCGCGCATGAACGGATCAAACCCTTCATCCGGCGCACGCCGATCATGGTGTCGGACTATTTGAACGACCTGACCGGAGCGCAGCTGTTCTTCAAATGCGAGAACTTCCAAGAAGCCGGCGCGTTCAAAGTACGCGGTGCGAGCAACGCGGTTTTCGGCCTGAGTGATGATATGGCGACCAAGGGCGTTTGCACACACTCCAGTGGCAACCACGCTTTGTCCCTGTCTTATGCCGCCGGACGGCGGGGTATTCCCTGCAACGTGGTGATGCCGCGCACTGCGCCGCAAGCCAAGAAGGACGCCGTGCGCCGTTATGGCGGGACGATCACGGAGTGCGAGCCGTCAACCTCATCCCGCGAGGCGACCTTTGCCGAAGTGCAGGCCAGAACGGGCGGAGAGTTCGTGCACCCTTATAACGACCCGCGCGTCATTGCGGGTCAGGCCACTTGCTCGGCCGAAATGTTGGAACAGACAGACGGAGTGGATGCAGTCATCGCCCCGATCGGAGGCGGGGGCATGGTCTCGGGCACGTGCCTGACGGTTTCGAACCTGGCACCTGACACCGCAATCTATGCCGCCGAGCCAGAACAGGCGGACGACGCATACCGATCCTTCAAAGCAGGCCACATCATCGCCGATGATGCGCCAAAAACCATCGCCGACGGGCTACTCGTGCCACTGAAAGAGAACACGTGGCACTTCGTGTCCCGAAATGTGACCGACATTTTCACCGCCTCTGACGACGAGATCATGGAAGCGATGAAGCTGACGTGGAAATACCTGCGCGTCGTGATGGAGCCGTCATCGGCCGTGCCTCTGGCAACCATACTCAAGAACCCGGACGAATTCCGCGGCAAGCGCGTCGGTGTGATCATCACCGGCGGCAACGTGGATCTGGACAAACTGCCCTGGCTGAAAGGGTAAGGAGGAACGACATGAACAAACCTGTGAACATCAAAGAACTGGAAGTCGGGTTCGACATCCCCGCTGCCATCGGCATGGATGAAAGCGAAATCCAGACCCCTTGCCTGATCCTGGATCTCGATGCGCTGGAGCGGAACATCAAGAAGATGGGCGATTATGCGAAGGCCCACGGTATGCGCCACCGCGTGCACGGCAAGATGCACAAATCCGTCGACGTCGCCAAGCTACAAGAACAGCTCGGCGGTGCGGTTGGCGTCTGCTGTCAAAAGGTATCTGAGGCTGAGGTTTTCGCGCGGGGCGGCATCAAGGATGTCCTCGTGTCGAACCAGGTCCGCGACCCGGCCAAGATCGACCGATTGGCGCAACTGCCCAAATTGGGCGCGCGCACTATTGTGTGCGTGGACGACATCGACAATGTCGCCGACCTGTCCAAAGCCGCTGTCGATCACGGCACGGAGCTTGAAGTCTTTGTCGAAATTGACTGCGGTGCAGGTCGGTGCGGCGTGACCACGACCCAAGCCGTTGTCGATATCGCAAAAGCTGTCAACGCTGCGCCCAACCTGAAATTTACCGGCATTCAGGCCTATCAAGGCGCGATGCAGCACCTCGACACCTATGAGGCGCGCAAAGAGAAGCTGGATGCAGCCATCGCCAAGGTCAAAGACGCGGTTGACGGTTTGAAAACCGAAGGCATCGACTGCGAGCTGGTTTCGGGCGGTGGAACAGGATCATACTACTTCGAGAGCAATTCAGGCGTTTACAACGAGTTGCAGTGCGGATCCTACGCTTTCATGGATGCGGATTATGGGCGCATTCTGGACGAGAACGGCAAACGGATCGATCAGGGTGAATGGGAAAACGCGCTGTTCATTCTGACCAGCGTGATGAGCCATGCCAAGACTGACAAGGCTATCTGCGACGCCGGCCTCAAGGCGCAATCGGTCGATAGCGGCCTGCCCTTCATCTTTGGGCGCGACGATGTGGAATACCTCAAATGTTCGGACGAGCACGGTGTCATTGGCGATCCCGACGGCGTCCTGAAGGTGAACGACAAGCTGCGGCTGGTGCCCGGCCACTGTGATCCCACCTGCAACGTCCACGATTGGTATGTCGGCGTACGCGACGGCAAGGTCGAGGCTCTGTGGCCCGTGTCGGCCCGCGGAAAGGCTTATTGATGAGGGATGCTATGACCACGCAAGAAGGCCTGCTGATTGTGGGCGAAGACCTGTGCGAACAGCTGGTGGGCCGCCAACAGGCCTTTGACGCGGTCCAATCCGTGTTTGGTGCGATGGCCAACGGCGGGGCACGGAACTTTCCTGTCGTTCGCGAGGCACTGGGTTATGCCGATGCACTGTATGGGTTCAAATCCGGTTTTGATCGGGATGGACAGGTTTTGGGCGTTAAGTCCGGCGGCTATTGGCCGGGCAATGCCGAACAAGGATTGACCAATCACCAATCCACGGTGTTTCTGTTCGATCCCGACACGGGGCGGCTTTCGGCATTGGTGGGTGGCAACTACCTAACGGCCGTGCGAACAGCAGCTTCATCAGCGGTTTCCATCGCACATCTTTCCCGAAAAGACGCCAAAGTGCTGGGCATGGTTGGCGCCGGACATCAGTCGGCCTTCCAGCTACGCGCCGCCGCTGAACAGCGGGGCTTTGAAAAAGTTGTCGCCTGGAATCCGCACCCCGACATGCTGCCCCGTTTGGCGGCTGTCGCCGAGGAAATCGGACTGGAATTCGAAGCCGTCAGTCAACAAGAGCTGGGTGCCCAATCGGATGTCATCATCACCATCACCTCGGCGTTCGAGCCGCTATTGATGAAAGACTGGATCAAACCCGGCACGCATCTGGCCTGTATGGGCACAGACACGAAAGGCAAGATGGAGGTCGACCCGGCGCTGGTCGCCTCGGCCACCGTTTTCACCGACGAGGTCGCTCAATCCGCGACGATTGGCGAGGCACAGCACGCCATGGGAAGCGGCACTTTGACCGAAACACAGATCACCCCAATTGGTGCGGTCATCAACGGCGATCACCCCGGGCGGAGCAGTGTTGACGAGATCACTCTGTTCGACGGAACTGGCGTGGGTCTGCAGGACCTCGCTGTTGCATCCGTCGCCGCGCGGTTGGCGGACGAAGCAGGTCTGGCACAACGCGCGACCCTCTGAAAACGAAAAAAGCGCGCCTCAATCGGGGCGCGCTTGCGGAATCTCTATATGGCTGATCAGCCTCGGATCACCTTGGAAAACTGATCGAAAATCGGCTCGTTCGAACAGATCACTTCACCGTCTTCCAAAACGTTGCCTTCAGGGTTTAGCGCCTGAACAAATCCGCCCGCTTCTTGGACGATGATGATTCCGGCGGCCACATCCCAGGAATTCAGGCGACGCTCCCAAAAGCCTTCGTAACGCCCCGCTGCCACATAAGCCATGTCCAGCGCGGCGGCACCCCAGCGGCGCACACCAGCACAAGCAGGCATTAGACGCGCCAGATCCTGCAGGGTCGCAGGCAGGTCCGAACGGCCACCAAAAGGCAGGCCCGTCGAGAAAATCGACTCGATCATCCGATGACGGCCCGAGACGCGGATACGCATGTCGTTCATCCAAGCGCCCTCGCCTTTTTCGGCAAAGAACATCTCATCCTTGGCAGCGTCATAGATAACACCGGCGACGATCTTGCCCTTATGTTCCAGCGCGATTGAGATCGCCCAGTGCGGCAGTCCGTGCAAGAAGTTCGTGGTGCCGTCCAGCGGGTCGACGATCCAGCGGCGCGTCGGGTCTTCGCCCTCAATCACGCCACCTTCTTCGGCCAGCCAGCCGTAGGTCGGGCGTGCGCCCAGCAGTTCCTCTTTCAGGATCGCCTCGGCAGCAATGTCAGCTTTGGACACAAAGTCGCCTGCGCCTTTCATCGAAACCTGAAGGTTCTCGACTTCACGGAAATCCTTGACCAAAGAACGCCCCGCCTTACGCGCGGCTTTGATCATGATGTTGAGGTTTGCACTGCCAACCATTGTCCAAAGGCTCCTGTCCGGTCAAACCGCGCGTATACTGATGCAAAGCGCCCTTGCCAAGAGGAATGATGCGCATAGCAGACCCGCGTTTTTTGCCTATTGCTCTTGCAGCTTGCGCGCCTCGGTTTCGGCCAGCTGAATCAGCTCTTGCACGAAAGGTTTTTCTAGGTCCTCGCTGCGCACTGCCGCGTAAAGCCTGCGGGTAATGCCGCCCTTGGTCAGGGGGCGAGTGACGTAGTCGGAATTGTACTTCACTTCGCGCACAACCCAATCAGGCAGCACCGAAATACCGCGGTTCGACGCGACCAGCAAAAGGATCACTGCAGTCAATTCAACCTGCCGGATCGCGGCCGGTTCGACCCGCGCGGGTATCAACAACTGGCTGAACACATCCAGCCGGGTGCGCTCCACCGGATAGGTAATCAGGGTCTGACCACGGAAATCCTCGGCCTCTATGAAATCCTTCTGCGCCAACGGGTGGGATGATGCCGCGACAAAGACGGCATCATAGTCAAAAAGCTCAATGAACTTGATGCCCGGCAGGTCCTCGGGGTCGGACGAGACAACCAGATCCACCTCTTCTTTTTGCAGTGCTGGCAGGGCGTCGAATGCCAAACCTGGACGGATATCAACGTCCACATCACCCCATGATTTCCGGAAAGATTCAAGCACCGGGAATAACCATTCGAAACACGCGTGACATTCGATCGCGATATGCATCCGCCCAGCGCGCCCATCCCGAAGCGACGAGAATTCCTGTTGTGTGGCCTGAACTTGCGGCAATATCTGTTCTGCCAAACGCAACAGGCGCAGCCCGGCCGCAGACAGTTTCATCGGCTTGGATCGGCGCAAAAACAACTCAACTCCCGCCTGATCCTCTAACCCTTTGATTTGGTGGCTCAGCGCCGATTGGGTGATGTTCAATTGATCCGCCGCACGGGCCAAACCACCACATTCATGGATCGCCTTGATCGTACGCAGGTGGCGGAATTCGATGTGCATTGCAGTGATACTCATGTTGTTCTTGAATAATATGAGCTTGTCTCACATTGCTCGAACTGGCACAAGGGCTCTGCACCAACCAAATGAGGCCGAGATGACCAAGCCAGAAATTTCATTCGAGTTCTTTCCGCCCAAGACGCTCGAAGCCTCGTTTCGTCTTTGGGACACGGTTCAGACTCTGGCCCCGTTAGAGCCGCGCTTTGTCTCGGTCACCTATGGTGCGGGTGGTACAACGCGGGAACTGACCCGCGATGCGGTGGCGACCCTGCACAAATCCTCGGGGCTGCCTGTTGCTGCGCATTTGACATGTGTTGATGCCTCGCGGCAGGAAACGCTGGAAATCGCGGATACTTTCGTGCGCGCGGGCGTTCAGGATATCGTAGCCCTGCGCGGTGATCCGCCAAGCGGTCAGGATCGATTTGAGCCGCACCCCGAAGGTTTTGCAAATTCGGTTGAACTGATCTCGGCCCTGGCTGAGACTGAGATGTTCAACATTCGGGTCGGCGCCTACCCCGACATTCACCCCGAGGCACAAAACGCCGGCACCGATATTGATTGGCTCAAAGCCAAACTGGATGCGGGCGCAGATGAGGCCCTGACTCAGTTCTTTTTTGAGGCCGAGACGTTTTTTCGGTTCCGGGACGCCTGCGAAAAAGCAGGCATCGACAAGCTCATCGTGCCCGGCATCCTGCCGATCGAGAACTGGAAAGGTGCACGCAATTTCGCCAAACGATGCGGCACGCGCATTCCCCAATGGGTCGAACAGGCGTTTGAAAAGGCCGTGCGCGACGATCGTGAGGATTTGCTGGCCACAGCATTGTGTACCGAGCTTTGCTCGGACCTGATCGACGGGGGCGTGGACAAGCTGCATTTCTACACGCTGAACCGGCCGGAATTGACGCGTGATGTGTGTTTTGCCCTTGGCATAACACCGAAGGCTGATCTGCAAAACGTGGCCTAACCGGGTCGGCCCAAAAGACAGTATCCCACCGCGAGGAAAGAAATTAAGAACAATTGCCGCAACGCGCTGCAATTGTTCCCGTAAGCACTTCAATTTTGCGTGAAATTTGACAAATTCAACGTCCTGCTCAAGTTGAAGGGGTGACGTTTTTTTGTTTTGTGATGAGTAAATTGGGTTATGGAAACTGTTGAAAAAATCAAAGCCCGCACAGAAGCACTGCATGCTTTGGGGTTGGGTCAAAAGGCCAGTTCGGACGACATCAGAAGCGCTTGGCGGAACATTGCGTTCAATGGCCATCCAGACCAGTCCGAGGGCGACAGTTCCGGATTTACCCGCGCCAAGGATGCATATGATTTTTTGCGAAAAGAAGGACTGGCGGGGAAGGGTGTTGGGTCCAGCAAACCTCGTCGTCCGAAACTGCGCCGTCGTATTCTTACACTGGAAACCGCCGCCATCAACGCATGCCGAGCCCTACTGAACAAAGCGTTGCCGGACCGATCGGACGAGGTCGAAACTCCGGAGTCTGAACTGATGTGCAAATCGGACCATGTGCCCGACGCGGTCGGGTTATTTGGACGCCATGTGACATTCTTTGTCTCAACGCCGGTCTATGAAGGTGCAAACCGCGTGGCATTGCCGACGTCGGTTTTGGCAAGCTCACGCCAGACGGAAACCGAGGTGCTGAATTTCCAGTCCAACGACTCCGGCGGCGGCGAGGTTGTTGTGCCCGAAGCGATTACTGCCCGGACGTTCCCTGGGGCCAAAAGCGTTCGCATTCGGTTCGATGCCGATCAGCAGATGCGGGACGAATTCTCGTTTGCACATTAACAAAAAAGCCCGGCTGAAATGAGCCGGGCTTTGGCTTGGTGAGTGGCCATTTAGTTTGAAATCGGGCCTTCCGAGGTGAATTTCGGAATCACGCTGGAGGAAGCGCCATCGGGTTCGATCCCCGGCCAGTTGCCCTCGGCGAGGTTGATATTGCCAGGCACGTCTTCTTCCCAGAAACCGACGACGACATCGGTGATGTTCAGATAAAGCTTGTCATCGACGATGCGCCACAGGTTCGGGTTCGCAGGGACTTTACCGCCCTTCGACACACCGTATGCGCAATGTCCGTCATATTGCGGTGCGTAGAAGGCTGGGTTCTCCTGAAATTTGTCGCGGTTCTCTTCAGACGAAAATGCCCAGGTGGCACCATTGTATTCCGCGGTGATGTCTGCACGGCCGCGTACAGGTGCGGGTTGAGATTGACCAACCGCAACCTGATCTAGGCCACGATATGCGACGACATCGTAGCCGGACACGGCGAACCCGGTGCCGTCAATATACTGGTCACCAGCAAAGGCCGGAGCGGCAAGGGTCAGTGCCGCAGCTACAGTCAGGGCAAAACGTTTCATGGTGGTAAGTCCTTTTGTCCTCGGGGTTGTTGATTTGCCCGAACTTGCGGGTCTGAACATACAATAGGCGATTCAGACCGCTTGCGAAGTCCCCCTCGCGTCGCTGTGACGTTGAATGAGAATTCGTGAGATGTCGGGTGAGGATTGTTACAAAAACGCTGCGCTCTGGGG
This sequence comes from Ruegeria atlantica, assembly GCF_001458195.1. Lineage (GTDB taxonomy): Bacteria > Pseudomonadota > Alphaproteobacteria > Rhodobacterales > Rhodobacteraceae > Ruegeria > Ruegeria atlantica. The sequence continues at coordinate 29,332 of NZ_CYPU01000007.1, forward strand.
GGTTGGACTTGGTGCTTTGCAACATTAGCTGTTCTGCTGGACGGACAATTCACCTGCACTTTGCGAAGAAAGGCAAGAAATGAGCGAGCAACCGACCTATACGCCCCCAAAGGTCTGGACATGGGACAGCCAGAATGGCGGCCAATTTGCCAACATCAATCGCCCAATCGCTGGCGCCACCCACGACAAGGATCTGCCGATTGGACGGCACCCCCTGCAGCTCTATTCACTGGCCACGCCGAACGGCGTGAAAGTAACTGTGATGCTGGAGGAACTGCTGGCGCTGGGTCACGAAGGTGCCGAATACAACGCCTGGCTGGTCAATATCGGCGAAGGCGATCAGTTCAGCTCGGGCTTTGTCGGGGCCAACCCAAATTCGAAAATCCCCGCTCTTTGGGATCGCTCGGGCGACAAGCCGACACGCGTGTTCGAAAGCGCTTCGATCCTGTTTCATTTGGCCGAAAAGTTTGACGCGTTTTTGCCCGCGTCCGGACCGGAACGTACGGAAGTCATGAACTGGGTCTTCTGGCAGATGGGCAGTGCACCCTATCTGGGCGGTGGGTTTGGCCATTTCTACGCCTATGCGCCGGAAAAGTTCGAATACCCAATTGACCGCTTTACGATGGAGACCAAGCGCCAGCTGGACGTTCTGGATCGCGAACTGGCCGACAAGACGTATATCGCAGGCGAGGACTACACCATCGCGGACATGGCGATCTGGCCCTGGTATGGCCAGCTGGTTCTAGGCCGACTTTACAGCGCCGCGGAATTCCTGGACGTGGAATCCTACAAGAACGTCATGCGGTGGGCCAAGGCCATCGACGAGCGCCCTGCCGTTCAGCGGGGCCGCATGGTCAACCGCCCGTTCGGTGAACCACATACCCAGCTGCACGAACGCCACGAGGCCAGCGATTTCGAAACCCGCACCCAGGACAAACTGGAAGCAGCTGCGGAATAATCATAAAAAGCCCCGCAGATCATTCATGCGCGGGGCTTTTTTCCTACTTCAGAATAGGCGGTTTTTCCAGGTTTCTGCCGGGTATCGTCTGCGTGACAACGCGGACTTCTGGCTGCGGCAGATCGAACCGCAATCCAACCCGCGCCAATGAGGCAGCTGCCTGATCATGCGCACCGAAGAACCCGACATCCATTGCCCCCGCCTCAATCCCGGAAAACGTCAACGCCTCGGACGCAGCCTTGGCCAGAGCGGGCTCGGCCCCTTCGACTACACCTATGAACCCAAGCAGGTGACCGGAACCGCCGCCTTCGGATTTCGTTCCGACCAGATATGCGGCTTCAGCCAACCCAATGGCCGTGGCAAGTTTCGCGTCCAGCGCGGTCAACAAATCGTCCGGCAGACCCGCAGGGGGCAAGAACTCTGCCAACCGTTGCTGAACCTCCTCTGGCCCATGCTGCAAGGTTTCCGCTAGCCATCCCAGCGCCTCGGACGGGATCAGCATAGAGGACGGCGCAACTTCGAGGTTGAGACCCAGCCCAATCCCCTGACCCGCCAGCATGGAGGTCAACACCCGGCCCGACAACGCCACATAAGGAACAGGACGTTCGGCAAACCGCGCCAACCGGTCCTCTCGGTCAAAGGCCAGCACAAAGCGCCCATCGGCGACGTCGAACAACTCGGGTGAGATGTTTTCGCCCTTCGCCTCTTCTGTCAGCATCAGAAACAGCTCGCTGTCGGCAAGCCGTTCGAAGAACCGCAATCGCGCTGCATCATCGTTTGGGGCCGCAGTCATTGCGGCGTGGGCAGTATCCAGGGCCGTGGTTTCAGTCATTCAGAACCTCTTGCACCCGTGCACGCAGAACCGGCAGAAGGTCGGTCTGGAACCACGGGTTTTTCTTCATCCATGCCGTATTCCGCCACGAGGGATGAGGCAAGGCAAAGACGCGCGGCGCATGGTCCCGCCAGTTGCGAACCGTTTCCGTCACCGAGCTGCGCACATGCAGGTGGTATTTTTGAGCGTGCCCACCCACCAAAATAGTCAGGGGTATTTTCCCCAGCGTTTGCATGACTTTGTTGTGCCAGGTTTTGCCGCACACAGGGGGGGGCGGCAAATCCGCCTTGCGCGCATCATAACCCGGAAAACAAAAAGCCATCGGCACGATTGAAACCCGTGACCGGTCGTAGAACACGGCTTCATCCACCCCAAGCCAATCCCGCAAGCGATCTCCGGACGGATCGGAAAACGGCCGACCCGATTCATGCACCCGTGCACCCGGAGCCTGACCGGCAACCAAAATCGGCGTTCCCGGCTGAAACCAGACCACCGGGCGCGGCTGATGGGCGGTCTCTGTCGCGGCAAATCTTTCCGCGCAAATACGGCAGGCCGAGATTTCTTTCTGTAGCGAATTCATCAGATGGCAAGGTTTCCTGCATCAAATTGGTTGACGGTCACCCTCAAAGATAGTCAACGCAATGCGTGGGTCCAACCGATGGAAAAGTCACATTACCAACAGCACACGTGCCGGTGCATTGATCATTGCCCCCAAAACTCGACATAATATGGCCCACATAAAACGTAGGATAACAACCCGATTACCGGCACATCCGGTACTTTTAAAATAGTGCAAGCAGCAGGCCCTCAATGCTTGAGTTTGAAAATGTCAGTAAGTCCTTCTGGACCGGGACACGCCGCAAGGTGATCCTGGACAGTGTCTCGTTTCGGGTTCAATTGGGCCGTTCGATTGGCATTCTTGCACCTAACGGAACCGGCAAGACCACCTTGATCAATATGATGGCCGGCCTGGAAAAGCCCGATGAAGGCGTGATTCGAAAGTCCTGCCGCGTGTCTTTTCCTATGGGTTTCACCGGAGGTGTCGCAAACAAACTGTCCGCCCTGGAAAACGCGCGCTACGTCGCCAACATCTACGGGATGGACCCCGATTACGTCGAGGCCTACTGCAAATGGCTATGCGGATTGGGGGAGTATTTCAACCAACCTCTGGCCACTTACTCCAGCGGTATGAAAGCGCGCTTTACATTTGCTCTGATGTTGGCGCTTGATTTTGACATGTACCTGATTGACGAAGGGATGCCGGCGTCGACGGATGTGGAATTCAACAGGAAGGCCGGCGACATCCTTCGGGAAAAACTACGCACGACTACAATGGTGATCGTGTCGCACAGCCCCTCCGTTCTGGAGAAATTTGCGCAAGAGGCTGCCGTTTTGATGGATGGCCAGCTTTACATGTTCGACACCTTGGAAGAGGCAAAGCAGCTATATGACTACCAAACCCAAGGTTAGCATCTACAATTGGCGCCGCAACCGCCGCAACGCGGGAACGGAAGAAGACCGCGCTGATGCCATTTCACGCATTCGCAACGCGACCCAGCCACCCACTGCGGCCAATGACTCGGTGTCCAATACCGAGATTGACGCCATCAAACGCGAGGGACTGACCGGACGCCAATTGCGGTTGGCACGCAGACTGGCGCAAAAGAACGGCCTAGAGGCGACCTCGGACTATGATGCGGTGCGTTTGCTGCGCCAAAAGGGCATCGATCCGTTTCATCGCGCCAATTTGCTGGGGATGGCCGGTGAAACGGCACAGACCGAGGATCAAGCCAAGGACAAGGTCACGATTCATTTGCCGCAAACGGTCAGTGAAGGTGGAAAGACCCTGCCCGGGCCCGAGATGTCCCCTACGCAACGGCGCGAGTTTGAAATTGGCGAAATACAGAAAGACATCGCCCGCCGCCGCCGTCGCAAACTGCTTGCCCTGTTTGCCCGCCTTGCGGTTTTCGTCTTCCTGCCCACCTTTATTGTCGGGTTCTATTTCTACCGCGTGGCGACACCCATGTATGCCAGCGACTCGGCCTTCTCGATCCTTCAGGCGGACGGCGGCGGGGCATCGTTTGGCGGGTTTTTGGCGGGTACACAATACGCCACCGCGCAGGATTCTGTCGCCACACAGGAATTTCTGGAGTCCAAGGATGCCTTGCTGAGGCTTGAGCATGACATGGGTTTTGAAGAAATTTTCAAGCAGGAGTGGATCGATCCTATTCAACGGCTTTCGCCGGACGCCACGCTGGAAGAGGCTTACAAGCTCTTCCGACGTATGATCACCATCGGATACGACCCGAGCGACGGCATAATCCGGATGGAAGTCGCAGCCCCTGATCCGCAGATTTCGGTGGCCATCTCTGACCGTCTTCTGTCCTACGCCGAAGAAACCATAAACGGGCTTTCAGAACTCAAGCGTGAAGACCAGATGCGCGATGCGCTGGATGGTTTTGAAATGGCCCAGCAGGAACGCAGAAAAGCGCAGGAAGATCTGATCGAACTTCAGATTCAAGGCGCGTTGCTGGACCCTCAGAACGTCATCGCCAGCTTGCGTGGCCGCATAGACGCCATGGAAACGCAGATTCAGGACAAAGAACTACAATTGGCCGCATTGCTGGACAATCGTCGACCGAACCAGGCCAAGGTGGATGGTGCCCGTGCGGACATCGCGCGATTTGAGGCTGTGTTGGCAGAACTCAACGCGGAAATGCTGGATGTGTCAGCAGGCGAAAACTCGCTTGCCCGGCTCAGTGTACGAATTCAAATGGCGCAGGCCGATCTTGTTGCCAGGGATATGATACTGCAGACGGCTATGCAGCAAATGGAAACCACACGGACTGAAGCAAACCGCAAAGTGCGCTATCTGACAGTGTCCGTGAGGCCGGTGCCCAGTCAGGAACCCACCTATCCGCGCAAGTTCGAAAATACGATTTTGGCTTTTCTGTTGTTTGCTGGTATCTACCTGTTGATCTCGCTTACCGCGTCGGTCCTTCGTGAACAGGTATCCTCGTAAGACACATGAAACATGTAAAAATCTCCGACCTCACGGTCGGCAATGATCTGCCTCTGACGATCATTGCCGGCCCCTGTCAGCTTGAAAGCGCGGATCATGCGCAGATGATCGCAGGCAAAATGAAAGAAGCCTGTGATGCCGCCGGTGCGCAGTACGTTTTTAAGGCCTCATATGACAAGGCGAACCGCACCTCAATTTCAGGAGTCCGTGGACCCGGAATTGCCAAAGGTCTGGACATTCTGGATGGTGTGAAAAAACAAATTGGGGTGCCTGTCCTGACTGACGTACATACGCCAGAGCAATGCGCAGACGCGGCCAATGCTTGTGATGTTTTGCAGATTCCCGCTTTATTGTGCCGTCAAACCGACCTGGTGTTGGCCGCAGCCCAAACAGGCGCGGCGATCAATGTCAAAAAAGGGCAATTTCTGGCACCATGGGATATGGCGAACATTGTCGCCAAGATTGAGAGTGTTGGTAACTCGAAAATTCTGCTGACAGAACGTGGCACTTCGTTTGGGTACAACACCTTAGTGACAGATATGCGCTCGCTCCCGCAGTTGGCGGCGACAGGTTATCCGGTTGTGATGGACGCAACCCACTCGGTTCAGCAGCCTGCAGGGCTTGGAGGTTCGACCGGCGGTCAGCGTGAATTTGCTCCGGTGATGGCGCGCGCAGCTGCCGCCATAGGCGTCGGTGCTGTGTTTATTGAAACACACGAAGACCCGGACAAGTCTCCGTCAGACGGACCTAACATGATCTATCTGGACCAAATGCCTCAATTGATTGACACTTTGATGCGCTTTGATGCATTGGCCAAAGCCAATCCTATACAGATTTGAGTAAGAGCAATAGCATGACCAAACCCATCCCAGAGGTGACACCGAACACCTGGAGTTTTCTGCGCGATCCGATGATCAAGCCAACCGGCTTTCGCGAATATGACGCGCGCTGGAAATACCCGGAAGAGATCAACCTGCCCGGCATGACCGCGCTTGGTCTGGGTCTGGGCACACAGATGCGCAAGCGTGGGATCGAACCGGTGATCGCGGTGGGCAACGACTATCGCGACTACTCGCTGGCGATCAAGAATGCGCTGATCCTGGGGCTGATGCAGGCTGGCATTCAGGTCAAAGATATTGGCCCTGCGCTTAGCCCAATGGCCTATTTCGCGCAATTCCATTTGAATGTGCCAGCCGTGGCCATGGTCACAGCCAGCCACAACCCGAACGGCTGGACAGGGGTGAAGATGGGCTTTGACCGCCCGCTGACCCACGGCCCCGATGAGATGTCGGAATTGCGTGACATTGTCCTGAACGGCGAAGGCGTCATCCACGACGGTGGGTCCTACGAATTCGTCGAGGGCGTAAAAGAAGCCTATATCGACGATCTGGTCGGTGATTTCAAAATGTCCCGTACCCTGAAAGTCGTATGCGCAACCGGAAACGGAACAGCTTCGGCCTTTGCGCCTGAGATTTTCGAGCGCATTGGCGTCGAAATGGTGCCCAGCCACACCCAATTGGATTACACTTTCCCCCACTATAACCCCAACCCCGAGGCTATGGAGATGTTGCACGACATGTCCGCCTCTGTGAAAGCCAGCGGTGCTGACCTGGCTCTGGGCTTTGACGGCGACGGCGACCGCTGCGGTGTTGTGGATGATGAGGGGGAAGAGATCTTCGCCGACAAGGTCGGTGTGATCATGGCCCGTGATCTGGCCAAATTGTATCCGAACTCGACCTTTGTGGCAGATGTGAAATCCACTGGTCTGTTTGCCAGCGACCCCGAATTGCAGGCCCTTGGTGTCAAAGCGGATTATTGGAAAACCGGCCACAGCCACATGAAGCGTCGGGTCAAAGAGATCAACGCGCTGGCCGGCTTTGAGAAGTCTGGTCATTACTTTCTGGCTGAACCTATCGGGCGCGGCTACGACTGCGGGATGCGCGTCGCCGTTGAAATCTGCAAGCTGATGGATCGCAATCCGGATCAAAGCATGTCGGACCTGCGCAAGGCGCTGCCAAAAACCTGGTCGACTCCGACCATGTCGCCCTATGCGGCCGATACCGAGAAATATGACATTCTTCAGCGGCTGGTCGACAAGCTGGTTGCAAAAGCAGATGCCGGAGACAGTTTTGCCGGTCGCGCGATTAAAGAGGTCGTCACCGTCAACGGCGCCCGTGTCATTCTGGACAATGGCAGCTGGGGTTTGGTGCGCGCATCCTCGAACACTCCGAACCTTGTCGTGGTCTGCGAAAGCAGCGAGAGCGAGGATGAAATGCGCGCAATCTTTGGCGATATCGACGCGGTCATTCGCACGGAACCCGGTGTGGGCGACTACGATCAGACCATCTAAGTGCTACTGCGTTTCGGGGCACCTTCTGCCCCGACGCCCTTGCGTATTGGCGCTTTTTAGTTGCCGCCAAACAGCTTCAGCAGCCCCTTGTTCACTTCGTCTCCCAGTTTGTTTTTGATCGCGTCTTCGATCTGATCGCTGTCCGTAATCGTCGTATTCAGCTCGTCCCCGACCTTGTCCAAAACTTTCTGCTTGGCCTCATCTTCAAGCTCTTTGGCCTTTCCTTCAGCAACAGCTTCGATGACTTTGGTTAGATCCGGCTTGATCGACGGGTTGCTCCACGGCCCGACAATTTTCACTGGTACCGCGATGCCGTTTCCCGAATTCGCGCGCAGCGCCACAGGTGTGAAAAGATAGTCGATATCGCGGTTGCCGATTCCGACCTGACCGGACCCGTCGGCCCGGAAGTTATCCAGCGACATCAACAGGTCGTTGTTCCACAACACCCCTTGATCCATGGTGAAGCTGGCAGACAAGCTGTTGAACACGGTTGTGCCGCGCTCGCCCCCGCTGCGTCCCATCAGGCGGTCCAGATCAAACCCCGAGATCACGCCCTTGCCCACATCCACACGCCCCTTGCCGCTGAGTGAACGCATGATCTGATCCTCGGTCTGTCCAACTCCCAGAAACTCAAACGACCCTGATCCGGTGCCGGACAACCGCTCGATCCCGCCAAGGGCGGACAGAGCTTGCTGTACGTCCATGCCATCCGCGGTCAGATTGCCGCCGACCGACAAACCGTTCCGGTTGTTGGCAACCACTTGCCCGTTCAGATGCCCTGAAAACAATGTGGCAGGGTTCATCTGAAGAACCGCTCTGGATCGATCAAGGTTAAGCGTCAGGTCGCTGCGTCCCAGCGTCAGACCCGGTAAGGCAATAGAATTGGCTTTGAGGCGGATTTTGCCATTCGCCAAGGCCAGCGCAGACGCATCAATCGGGGTGGTCGACCACCCTTGGTCAGGCGACGGCGCCAACCCTCCGCCAGCGCCACCAGGCGTATCATTGAATTGAGTAAGATCTAGGTCACTGCCTTCCAGTCGTGCGGTAATCTGCGGCGGGTCCGAGATAACGATATCTGCCTCACCAGTCAGGCGATTATTATCCAGCAACGCCACCAAGTTGCGTAAAGATACCCGACCATCACTGGTATAGGTCATCTGCCCAGCCACATCGGCCTCGCGCCCCAGTCCCAACGGCACCCCAACACCGGCCTGACCAAAAGCAGCCAGCATACGTTCAGTGTTCGTCGTTTTGGCCAGCAATCTGCCATCCATTTCACCAGCCAGATTGACCCGGCCTGCAAAACCGAACTCTCCTCCGGGCGCGGTCATGGTCAAATCCAGCGGCGTTACCGCGCCGGACGCGTAAGCTGGCAGATCTTGAATCTTGAGGTCGACATCGACCGCCCCCCCGGGCACCGCCATCTGAGCCTGAACCTGCAGAGGCGCTGAAACGTTCGGCCAACTGGCCGTCAGATCGACATTGGCAAAATCGAATTTAGTTGCGCCGTTTTCGATATAGACCAAACGTGCATTCGTCAGCTTCAGATGATCCAGCGTCACCTCGCCCTGCTGCCCTTGCGGGACCGCGCCACTTGCGGCCCCCGCCGAGGCTGCGTTTGCGGGTGCCGAAAGTTCCCAATTCCCACGCCCATCCGAAAGTTCCAACCACAGAACCGGATTATCGGCGACCACCCGTTTGATGCGCAGGTCCCCGGAGATCAGCGCGGCAGCATCAACCCCCACGGCCAGGCTTTCGGCGCTCAGCATTGGTTCAGAACCGGCCCATTGTGGATTTCCAAAAGTCACCGGACCGGTTTCCAGCCCCAGCACGGGCCAGAAAGACAGGTTCACATCGCCCGTAAGCTTCAGGTCACGCCCGGTCTGCGTGCGGACCTGCTCGGCCAATATGGTGGCCAGCTTTTCGCCGGGCATCAGCAGCAAGGCCCCGATGACCAAGCCAAAAACCGCCACCAACAGGAAAACTATGCGCAACAGCCACTTCATATTCTGCTCTCCGCCTTTTCCATGCGTTAAAAAGATCATCCAAAGCCTGCGCCGCATTTGCAAGGGGAAGCGTTCCCCACTATATGCCGCGCAATGACAACGAACCCGCCAAACCTCCGCCCCGACCTGGCGCCTGCCGCCCGGATGCCCGAGACGCCACGTTCGAACCAGCCGACCATCGGTATGGTCTCTTTGGGCTGCCCCAAGGCTTTGGTCGATAGTGAGCGCATTCTGACGCGCCTGCGTGCCGAAGGGTACGGCATCTCGCCCGACTATTCAGGCGCGGATGCCGTGATCGTGAATACCTGCGGGTTTCTCGACAGTGCCAAGGCCGAGTCGCTAGACGCAATTGGTGAGGCATTGGTGGAGAATGGCAAAGTCATCGTGACCGGTTGTCTGGGCGCGGAACCGGATTACGTCCGCGAACATCACCCACGTATCATGGCCGTTACCGGCCCGCACCAATACGAGCAGGTGCTGGATGCGGTGCATGCGGCCGTGCCGCCCGATCCTGATCCGTTTGTGGACCTGCTGCCCGCTGCAAGCGTACAGTTGACCCCCCGCCATTACAGTTATCTCAAGATTTCCGAGGGCTGTAACCACAAATGCAAGTTCTGCATCATCCCCGACATGCGTGGGAAACTCGCCAGCCGTCCGGCCCATGCTGTACTGCGCGAAGCTGAAAAGCTGGTCGACAATGGCGTGCGTGAATTGCTGGTGATCTCGCAGGACACATCCGCCTATGGGTTGGATCGGAAATACGACGTGAACCCGTGGAAGGATCGCGAGGTGCGCAGCCACATCACCGATCTGGCGCGTGAGTTGGGACAGTTGGATGCCTGGGTTCGGCTCCACTATGTCTACCCCTACCCGCATGTTCGCGAGTTGATCCCCCTGATGGCAGACGCCGGATGCAACATCCTGCCCTATCTGGATATTCCGTTCCAGCATGCCCATCCGGACGTTCTGAAACGCATGGCGCGCCCGGCAGCGGCAGCCAAAACTTTGGACGAGATCGCCGCATGGCGCGCAACCTGCCCAGACATCACGCTGCGGTCGACCTTTATCGTAGGTTATCCGGGCGAGACTGATGTCGAGTTCCAGACCCTTCTGGATTGGATGGACGAAGCGCAACTGGATCGTATCGGTTGTTTTCAATACGAAAATGTCGATGGCGCACGGTCGAACGACCTGCCAGATCACGTTCCAGCCGAGGTAAAGCAAGAGCGTTGGGACCGCTTCATGGAGAAAGCGCAGGCCATCTCCGAGGCTAAGCTGGCCGCCAAGGTTGGCCAGACCATCGACGTGATCGTGGACGAGATTGATGACGAAGCCGCCACCTGTCGAACCAAGTCAGACGCGCCCGAGATCGACGGAAACCTGTTCATTGATGAGGGTTTTGATGACCTGAAGCCTGGTGACATCGTGTCGGTCGAGATCGATGAGGCCGGCGAATACGATTTATGGGGCACACGCACCTAAGCCTAATGTGCCGTTCACCCTCGATAGGCAGAGCGTGATTTAAGTTTATTGGCTTGAGACGGGATTTTCCCGGACCATGAATGAAAACCTCAACTCGCTAGAAGGAGGGTTTTCATGGCGTACCTTCGTGCCATCTCTTTCAATTGCATGGCCGCGATACTTGCGTCCCAACTTCTTGCCGTCCCGGCTACCGCAGGCAGCATCACCGTTGGAACGAGCGGCCAATTTGTTGTTGGGTCAAAATCGCAGAATGCTCATAACCGCAACAATATCCGCATTCACCGGCACTATTACTCTCCGAAAGTCTACACACCCAAAGTCTACCACCCAAAACCGGTTCCTAAGAACGCGCCCTACGTTCAGCAAAAGCTAAAAAAGAAATCCTATCGCTACCTTTATGCGCCACGGTACGGGTCAAAGCGTCAACACGATCACCGCAAGTCATTTGGACACGGATATTGACGACTGGTGAGGCGATGATTGCCCATTTTCGGTGCATTCAGATCCGAGCCCGCGTCGGCATGAAGCGGACATAAAAAAACCGCCCAACAAGGGCGGTCGGCTGTGTTGAGTAAGCGGGCGGCCCAACCAAGACCGCCCGCGGAATTCTTATTGTGCGACCGGGTTACAGATGGTCTGTCCCGCTTCGGTCGTGGCCAACTCGGTTCCAGCCGGGCAGCTCGGTGTGCCGAACTTGTCGTATTCAGGCGTGATGTAAACCGGCGTCGGCTCTTCCTGCTGCGAGCATGCAGCTAGAACCAGGGCAATTGCGCTAACGGCAGCAAATTTAAGTTTCATGTCCGTCATTCCTCTAAAAATTTTCTCATATTGCCCTATTATCTGGGGCCAGCCTCAAAATACGACCTCGTTGAAATTATTGCAACAAAATCAATCACGGATTTGTGAGAGCGGCAAAACCATGCTGCTGTATAAAGAAAAAAAGCGCTCTACCCGCCGCGCGCGAAGGCCTTATAGTTGTTTCACGACATTAGCCAAAAGCGGAGCAGCCACATGTCAGATCAGCCGAAACCTGCCCAAAAAGCCCCCTACCCGGTCCAAGTGACCGAAGGGAAAACCTATTTCTGGTGTGCCTGTGGCAAGTCAGAGCGTCAGCCCTTCTGCGATGGTTCACACAAGGGAACCCAGTATGAGCCGGTGAAGTTTACTGCCGAGACCAGCAATAAAGTGTTCTTTTGCGGGTGCAAACAAACGGCCAATCCGCCGCTGTGCGACGGTTCGCATTCCAAGCTCTGACTAAGTCTTCAAAGCGTTCAGCGTTTCCGCATTAGCGCAGAATTCAGGGGCCGAATTGGCTTTGACCTGTTGTTTCGACAGCCACAATTCGCATTGGTCGCTGCACCCAGAGGCACGACAGCGCGTCACGATTTCCGCATAACCGTTGGTGGTCAACCGCCCCTCGGCCATCGCTTCGGTCAACGAAACATCCATACATCTGGCCACCGACCGGGTTAGCCAAAAGTGTTTCTCTACTTCGCCCAGAATATCTCGGGTCATTGGCAGATCTGCCTTTTGTTTGCACGAAGCGCCGTCAAACGCGGCGATGGCGGGACATTATTTTTTCCTAGCCGTCGTGTTTGCTTTCCGACAGCGAAGTGAGGCGGTCAAACAGGGCCGTGTTCCTGCAATATTCTGGCGTTTTCTGGTCTTGGGCAGATTGTGCCAGAAATTGCGCGCAATGATCTGGGTTCGAACAATCTCTGCAACGCAGGACCGCATCAGAGATCTGGTCAATCGAGACGTCGCCGCCTATGGCCGCATCTTCCAGGTCGACCCCGACGTGGGTTGCCATCTGGTCTACCAGTTCCGCATGTCGTTTCAGAGTATTTTTGCCAAGCATTGCGCTGTCTCCCTGTCGCACAGTTCTGGCAGGATAGCGCAGCGGCCCGAACAGGCATTTGACTCAGGTCAAGACCCGGCGCCGATATGCTCCAGATAGGCGCGGGTGGCGTCCTGCACCCTGCGAAAGCGGTCACCGCCCAGTTTTTTGCCCCCGTACCAGCGGGTGACTATGATGACGTGGCCCTCCAGTCCAGCCCTTTCGAGCATGCGCACGATGACCATTCCGGCACCACTTTCGCCGTCGTCGGCCTTGAGGGCCCCCGTCGGCAAGATCGCCGCCCAGGTATTATGCGTCGCCTTGGCATAGGCTTTGTCGGACTTGAGGTCTTGCAGCACGGCATCCACGTCCTCGCGCGTTTGCACAGCAGCCCCCGACACCGCGTATTTCGATCCACGATCCGTCAGGATTAGGCCCAGCCTTGCTATTTGGGTCATTGCGTCAACCCAAGTTTTCGGGCCGTGTTCTGAACCATCTGCACACGTTGCGCATTCGGCGGATGTGACGCGAGAAAACTGTCCTCCGGGTCCGGGATGCGGTCAAAGTACTTTGCACCGATCAACGGGTTATATCCGGCATTGTAGGTAATGATTGTGCCCAACTGGTCAGCCTCTAGCTCGAAAGCCTTAACATTCAATTGCACACCCACTTCCGCCCCAATTTTCTGCGTGCGCTCCAGGTCTTCTCCCTCTTCTCCAAAGAGCTTGCCCAGATTGTTGAATATGACTGCGCTTTCCTGCGCGTTTTCGGCCTGGCGCGGAATGTGACGCAGCAGATGATGAGCAGTCTCGTGCCCGAGTACAAAAGCCAGCTCATCTGGATTTTGCGCCGACTGAATCATGGATCGGGTCATTATGATCACCGGCTGGCCCCTGTCATCCAAGGTCTGAAACGCATTCGCTTCCGCTTGTGGATTGAGATCAACAAGAACCGTGAAATCACAATTTTTGACTTTGGCCCGCTTCAGACACTCTGCCCGGGCTTCCTTGCCGATGGAGCGGCTGACATCCCGAACCGCAGCCGCCTCTACCTGATACTCGCCCAAGGTCCCCGACCATTGGGTCGCGGGCTGCAATCGCATCTCGCCAGCACTACAGGCCGCCAGAAAAAGAGGAAGAAACATACAGATCAGACGATACATTCATAATCCTTTGAAACGGTCGGCCCGTTTTCACGACCATAGCGCGGAGCCGCGCCAATCACCACAGCCCGATTGGTAAGCTACGGGTTGCATTGCATTCGGCTGACCTGCACTCTGCTTTCATGTTTTCGATTGAGCATGAATTCGACTCGACAGTCATTACTCTGGTGGACGAAGGCCCCAAGCCTTTGCAAGAGGATGTCGTCATCAACAGCTTCGCCGAATGTGTGACGCTAGAACAATTGGACCCGCGCACGGATCAGATTCAGAGGATCACGTTATCCCCTGAACAGGTGCGCGATCTGGCGGCGGCTTTAGATTTGCCGGAAGGCGTGTACCAAATCCGGGAAACACCGGATCAGGGGAAATAGACAAATACCTTGTCACGCGACGCCTGCCCCCGCCTGAGGATCAGAGTAGACGGTGCCACCCCCATGGCCACGGCCAATATGTTACGCACCGCCTCGTTTGCCTTGCCGTTTTCGGGCGGCGCGGTAACGAAGATGCGAATGTTTCACTGATCGGTCAAAATCCCATCCTTCGCAGCTTTCGGCGTGACCCGGACCTCGATCCCTTCATCGGGTACGGCGCGCGCACTCAGATCCGGTACATTTCGCAGCTTTGGTTTGGCCATCTTCCCTCTCTTCTTCTTGAACACCCTTGCACGAACGCTCAGGGAGTGAAATTGATCTCCTGCATCCAGCCACTTGCCCTTGAAACCCGCCAGATGTTCAACCACATACACAACCGCCTATGTAAAGGAAGTTAACATATGTCCTTGAAGAATCCGGCCGCTCTGGAGTTTCTGCAATCGCGCCGTTCGCGCCCTGCAAAAACGCTGATTGAACCCGCCCCCACGCGGGACCAGCTGTTGCCCCTGCTGACCGCCGCTGCACGCAGCCCGGATCATGGCAAGCTGGAACCCTGGCGTTTTATCGTGCTTGAGAAAAGTGCCATGCCGCGCCTTGCGCAATTGACCGAAGAATGTGGCTCGGCGCTGGGTAAATCCGTTGAGGACATAGCCAAGGCCCGCAACCAGTTCGACATGGGCCATCTGGCGGTCGCCGTGATCGAGGTTCAAAAACCCTCCGCGAAAATCCCTGCAATCGAACAGACCTATTCCGCTGGCGCAGTGTGCCTGGCTTTGCTGAACGCGGCACTAGCTGCGGGGTGGGGCGCAAACTGGCTGTCCGGTTGGCAGACCCACGACCGCGACTTTTGCCAAAAAGCGTTCGGGCTGCAAGAAAACGAACGCGTCGCGGGTCTGGTCCATATCGCGACCGAGGGCAAAGCACCGCCCGAAAGACCCCGCCCTGACGTGGATGGGTTGACTCAGTGGGTTTCGGAATGACCATTCTCAACGCCTTTTTTGCAGCGCTGGGACAAATCGGCGACCCAAAGTTCCGGGCTGTCCTATTGCGCGGCGTTGGTCTGACGATCGTTTTGCTGATCGCCGCTTGTGCTTTGGCAATCTGGCTGATCAACCGGCTGTCGGGGAACGAGATCTCTCTGCCCTTTATCGGTGCCGTGCCGTGGCTGAACGACGTGCTGAACTATTCCGGCATCTTTGTCGTCCTGATCCTGCCCGTATTTCTGATGGTTCCGGTGGCCTCGGCGATTACGTCGATGTTTCTGGAAGACGTTGCGCAAGCGGTCGAAGACAAGCATTACCCATCTTTGCCTGCTGTGCCCGGCATTCCATTCAGCGAAAGCCTGCGCGACGGGCTGAGCTTCATGGGGGTTCTGATCGTTGCCAATCTGCTGGCCCTGATCCTCTATGCGATCTTTACTCCGCTCACCCCCTTCATCTTCTGGGGCATGAACGGTTTCTTGTTGGGACGGGAATACTTTACGTTGGCTGCCATGCGCAGGTTGGGTCGGGAAGGTGCACGTAAGCTGCGCGCCAAACACGCAACAACCATCTGGATGGCAGGCATTTTGATGGCGATCCCGCTATCCGTGCCCTTGGTGAACCTTGTGATCCCAATCCTTGGCGTCGCAACGTTCACCCATATCTACCACAAGCTATCAGGGCCTATGGCTTAAAGATCAGCCGTGCGGCTCCAGCTGGTTCAACCAGTCGAAATCACGCACAGAAATCACGCCGGACAGGATGATGCCTGCTATAATGGCCCAGAGCACCACCGTGATACCGGTGGTGATCCACATCTTTTTCTTCAGGTGATGCTCTTCCGGTGCGCCCGCGTGGGTGCCTGGAACGATATCACCCAGATCGCCCTGCGTCTTGATGCGGATTGGCAGCACCACCAGCAAGGTCATGAACCAGATCACGGCGAACAGAACGGCCGCACCAGTAATCGACATCTCATCCCCTCCGGGGTTAGGTTACACCTGTTCCAGCTCGACCAGGCAGCCGTTAAAATCTTTGGGGTGCAGGAACAGCACCGGTTTACCATGCGCACCGATCTTGGGCTCACCCGAACCCAGCACGCGTGCGCCGGTTTCCTTCAGGTGATCGCGGGCAGCGATGATATCCTCGACCTCATAGCAGACATGGTGGATGCCGCCAGCGGGGTTCTTTTCCAGAAACCCGTTGATCGGGCTGTCATCGCCCATCGGATAGAGCAGTTCGATCTTGGTATTGGGCAGTTCGATGAACACAACTGTGACGCCGTGATCCGGCTCATCCTGTGGCGCGCCGACTTTCGCGCCCAGCGCGTTGCGGTACTGCTCCGAGGCGGCCTCAAGATCGGGTACGGCAATGGCTACGTGGTTCAGTCGACCAATCATGGAACTCTCCTCTATTCTGCGTTGCAGCGGTTATGGGGGCAGATTGAACAAAGAACAAGTGCGCCAAATTGCCGTTAACGCCCTGTTAGCCAGAAGTTGCTAGCGTGAGGTATCTGCTGATTAGGAGTTCCGCCATGGACGATTCGAGCCCCTTCGCCTCTCCCGCGCAGCCGACGGCCAAGCGGCCCCTGCTGGGACAAACTATTCTGGTTGTGGATGACAGCCGCTATGCCTGCGACGCCATCCGCTTGATGTGCCTGCACAGCGGCGCGCGCATCAGGCGGGCGGATTGCCTGCAATCGGCACGGCGTCACCTGCAGATCTACCGCCCCTCTGTCATCATTGTAGACATGGGTCTGCCGGACGGGTCCGGCGCGGATCTGATCGCCGATCTGTCTGAGGCTGCGCCCCGTATTGGGGCCATTCTTGGCATGTCCGGGGATGACCACATGAAACGCACCGCAATGCGGGCCGGTGCCGACGGTTTTCTGGAAAAACCCCTCAAATCGCTGACCTATTTCCAGACATCCGTTCTGGAACGTTTGCCCGAAGATCGCCGCCCCAGCAGCCTGCATGCCGTCCGGGATGAAATCATTAACGCCGATCCGTTGGCCTATCAGGATGACGTGGCCCATATCGCCGACATTTTGGCTGGTCCGAATGATCAGCGCACGCTGGATTACGCGGCACAGTTTCCGCGCGGGGTTGCCCGCGATGCCGAGGATACGGTTTTGGCCGAAGCGGCGCAGCGGCTTGCCGAGCCCCGGGCAGACGGGACCCCAATAACGGCCATGGCCGCTCAGGTCGCCGGGATTTTGCAGACCCGTTTGGAACAGCGTGAGGCGATTTGAGATGATGACCGCTTACTTCATAACCGCAACGATCCTGTGCCTTTGGGTCTACTGGCAAACCCGCGCTACCGCCCGTGATATTCGCTCCAGCCGAAAGTCATTTAGGGACCCATGGGAATAGGTCGCCAACAAACGGGCTATGCAGACCTGTAACCAAGCTATGAATACCGGTCCATAGCCATGACCTTTGCACAAGCGCAAGCCATGAGAAAACCCGCTGCAGGGTAAGCAGCGGGTTTTGTCATTCTCAGTCCTGAGGGATGATCCGCAGGCCCAGCTCCATCATCTGATCCGAAGTCGGATCGGATGGTGCGTCCATCATCAGGTCCTCGGCACGCTGGTTCATGGGGAACATCATGACCTCGCGGATGTTGGCTTCATCGGCCAGCAGCATCACGATACGGTCGATACCAGCGGCGCAGCCACCGTGCGGCGGGGCACCATAATGGAAGGCGTTGAACAGCGCACCAAAGCGGCTTTTGACTTCATCCTCGCCATAGCCTGCCAGCTCAAAGGCCTTCAGCATGATCTCGGGCTTGTGGTTTCGGATTGCACCCGACACCAGCTCATATCCGTTACAGGCGAGGTCGTACTGATAGCCGCGCACGTCCAGAGGATTGCCTTCCAGAGCCTCCAATCCGCCCTGCGGCATCGAGAACGGGTTGTGTTCAAAGTCGATGGCACCGGATTCTTCGTCCTGCTCGTAGATCGGAAAATCCACGATCCAGGCAAAGGCCAAGCGGTCTTTCTCGGTCAGGTTCAGTTCCTCACCGATCACATCACGCGCTTTACCAGCGACCTTTTCAAAGGCTTTGGGCTTGCCACCCAGGAAGAATGCCGCATCGCCGACACTCAGACCCAGTTGCTGACGGATGGCCTCGGTGCGTTCGGGGCCGATGTTTTTAGCCAGCGGACCTGCGGCCTCCATCCCTTCGCCCTGATCGCGCCAGAAGATGTAGCCCATGCCGGGCAGACCCTCTTTCTGAGCGAATGCGTTCATGCGGTCGCAGAACTTACGGCTACCACCGGTCGGCGCGGGGATGGCGCGGATTTCGGTGCCTTCCTGCTCCAGCAGCTTCGCGAAAATCGCGAAGCCAGACCCGCGGAAGTGGTCAGAGACCACTTGCATTTTGATAGGGTTCCGCAGATCGGGCTTGTCGCTGCCGTACCACAGCGCCGCATCTTTGTAGGAAATCTGCGGCCATTCCTGATCGACCTTACGCCCTCCGCCGAACTCTTCGAACACACCGGTCAGAACCGGCTGGATCGTGTCGAACACGTCCTGCTGTTCGACAAACGACATCTCAAGGTCAAGCTGGTAGAAATCAGTGGGCGAGCGGTCGGCACGTGGGTCTTCGTCACGGAAGCAGGGCGCGATCTGAAAATACTTGTCGAAGCCCGACACCATGATCAGCTGTTTGAACTGCTGTGGGGCCTGCGGCAGCGCGTAGAACTTGCCCGGGTGCAAACGCGACGGCACAAGGAAGTCACGCGCGCCTTCAGGCGACGATGCGGTGATAATCGGCGTCTGATATTCGCGGAAACCCTGATCCCACATGCGCTTGCGCATCGAGGCGACAACGTCCGAACGCAGGGTCATGTTCTGCTGCATCGCCTCGCGGCGCAGGTCCAGGTAACGGTAGCGCAGACGCGTTTCCTCGGGGTATTCCTGATCTCCGAACACCATCAGCGGCAGTTCGTCAGCCGCGCCCAGAACCTCAAGCTCCCGCACGTAAACTTCAATCTCACCGGTCGGCAGTTTCGAGTTCACCAGTTCCGGGTCACGTGCTTTGACGGTGCCGTCGATGCGGATACACCATTCCGAACGTACTTTCTCAAGCTCGGCAAAAGCTGCACTGTCGCCATCACACAGAACCTGTGTCACACCGAAATGATCGCGCAGATCGATGAACAGCACGCCGCCGTGATCTCGTACCCGATGCACCCAACCGGACAGGCGGACGGTTTCACCGACATTGGCGGCGGTCAGTGCGGCGCAGGTGTGGCTGCGGTAGGCATGCATGGATTTATCCCTTCGGGCGTAGAATTCGTCGCGCCGGTACACCCTGTCAGGCTTGGAAAGTCAAGGCAGGTCGCGCCGTCAAAACGGCCTTTGCACGTTGCCGGAATAGAAATAGATGCCCAGACCCGCCGCAAAGATAACATTCCCTGCAATCGCGTGCAGCAGGACCGCGTAAAAAAACGACCCGCGTTGGCGGTAGGCCCAAGTGAACAACAGCCCTCCGCCAAAGGTCATGACGGCGACAATCCAGCTCCAGTACATCAGGTGGGCCAGCGAAAACAGGGACGCGTTCAGCAGGTAAGCCGCCTTCCCGTTTGGAAGGATCGCCTGGTAGCGGCGGAAAAACAGTGATCGGAACAAAAGCTCTTGCGGCAGAGCCGAAGCGATCGGGTACGCCAGCCAGATCACTACCAGGAATTCGGGCCGGTAGAGAAGCATGCGAAATGCAACGTCCGGTCGCATCGCCATAACGACCGCCGAGCAAAACGCCGTCATGCCGACAGTGAAGAGAGCGAGCTCGCGCCACGTCCAATTGCGCCAGTTGTACCGAAGTTCGGCCCAGGCAAAGCCAGGTGTGTAGTGGAGCAGGATGATACCGATGGCCGTGAAGGTGAACAGCGACGGAAACATCCAATTCGGAGGGAAGAAGACTGCAATCAGAACTGGTACTGCGGCAAAGAACAGACCGAACTCCAGCCGTAGCCGCAGGTGAAGCGCCCCGTCATGCGCCCAATCGCTCTGTTTGCTCACAATACCGCCAACTCCGCCCGGATCAGGCCACGTAAGGAATTCCCTACGAAAACTTTTTCCGCGTTTTTCAGATCGGTCAATAACAAGACGCTTTCGGTAACCTGTTTATTATCAAGTAGTTCTTCACGCAAAATTCCCGGAAGCAACCCACAGGTCAGCTTTGGCGTCAGACGGCGGCCGTCCGGCATGTGCAGGAACAGGTTGGTGATGGTCCCTTCGCACAGTTCGTCACGTTCGTTCAGGAACAGAAATTCGTCTATTCCGTCAGGCAACGATGCGCGGGCCGTGTTATAAACAGAGCGTTGTGTCGTCTTGTGCTGCAACCAAACATCCGACGCGGAAAGCCGCATTTCGGTGACCGCGACCCGCCATAATGGTGGGTTGTCGGCCAAAGCTCCGGTGGTCACATCGTATGTTCCATCAACTGCCAGTGTAAGCCGGCACCGCAAAGGTGATTGCCCTACGACAGTTTCCAGTGCTTGGATGGCCGCGCCCGCATCGAAAGGAATGCCCATAGCGGCAGATGACCGGGCCATTCGGGACAGATGCCGATCCCGACGAACAAACCCTTGCCCGGGTCGAAAGGCGAGTGTTTCGATCAGGCGGAAGTCAGGGTCAGCTGGTGGGCAAAGCGAGCTTTCCATAACGCTTCCTCATATTCCGATGGGGCCGTGCTGTCCCAGATCACTCCACCGCCGACATTGAGGGTGGCCGAGCCATCCTCGACCATCAGCGTCCGGATCGCCACGTTGAATTCGGAACGCCCGTCCGGCGCGGCCCACCCGATTGCACCGCAATATACATCGCGAGGCCAAGGTTCGAGATCGGACAGAATCTCCATGGCTCGAATTTTGGGGGCACCGGTGATGGAACCGCAGGGAAACAGAGCGGTCAGGATATCGGACAGCTCGGCGCCCATATGCAGCTGCGCCTGCACCAGCGAGATCATCTGATGCACGGTCGCATAGGTTTCGACCTTGAACAGCTCGGGCACTTTGACGGATCCGGGCATCGCGACGCGGCTGATATCGTTGCGCAACAGATCGACGATCATCAGGTTTTCAGCCCGGTTCTTTTCGTCGACTGCCAGGAACGCGCGACGCCGGGCGTCTTCAGCCATATCCTCGCTGCGGGGTTGGGTCCCCTTCATCGGGCGGGTTTCGATCCCGCGGTCCGCGTTCGTGCGAAAGAACAGTTCAGGAGACCGGCTGAGCAGGTCGGGCAAACCATCCTGCTGGATCAGCGCGCCGTGACCAACGGGCTGTCCGGCCGTGAGCGCGGCATAAAGCGCGGCGCTATCGCCCTCTACAGTCATATCAATCGGGAATGTCAGGTTGGCCTGATAGATATCCCCTGCCCCAATGGCGTCATGCACGTGTTGAAACGCCTGCGTGTACCGCGCCTCGTCCCAGCGCGGCTCAAACTGGGTCACGCCACCGGATGCAACCGGCAATTCCCGCTGAATGGGGCGATCATAAACACCGAAGCATAGTAAAGGCAGCTGGCGGCCTTCTGGCATGCGCTCAGACAGGCGCGGTTCCAGCACGTACCCCAGCTCATAGCTGGCATAGCCAGCCAACCAAGCCCCTTGCGCGCGCGCCTCGTCCAGCGCCTCCAACGCTTGGGGCACGTCCTCCGCATTGTCCGCGCGGATCATTTCGGCTGGCCGGTCAAAACTGGTTCCTGACCCGGCTGGCCCCTGATCAAAACGAATACGCAATTGCATCCTCATTTGTCGTGCTGCGCGGTATAGAGAATACGCCGCCAAGGGAAAGGGGGGAAAGCGGCAATTTCGCCCCTGTTTTCGATCCCCCTTGCACCTTTTCGCGCGGTCCCTATAACGCAGGACAATTTGGGCGCTTGGGGGTGCCCTGAATCGCGGACAATCGAAGGAACGTGGCCATGCCGAGAAGAACCGACATTCAGTCGATCATGATCATCGGGGCGGGCCCCATTGTTATTGGTCAGGCTTGCGAGTTCGACTATTCCGGCGCTCAGGCCTGCAAGGCACTACGGGAAGAAGGATACCGGGTCATTCTGGTGAACTCAAACCCCGCCACGATCATGACCGACCCCGGGCTGGCCGACGCAACATATATCGAACCGATCACACCAGAAGTTGTCGCCAAGATCATTGAAAAAGAACGCCCCGACGCGCTACTGCCCACCATGGGCGGGCAGACCGGCCTGAACACCTCGCTCGCGCTGGAAGAGATGGGCGTGCTGGACAAGTTTGGCGTCGAGATGATCGGTGCCAAGCGCGACGCCATTGAAATGGCCGAAGACCGCGCCTTGTTCCGCGAGGCGATGGACCGGCTGGGCATCGAAAACCCCAAGGCCGAGATCGTGACTGCCCCCAAGAACGAAAGCGGCAAGAAAGACCTGGACGCCGGTGTGGCGCTGGCCCTCGAAACCCTTGAAAATGTGGGCTTACCCGCCATCATCCGCCCCGCCTTTACGCTGGGCGGCACAGGCGGCGGCGTGGCGTATAACCGCGAAGACTATATCCATATTTGTCGCACCGGCATGGATGCCTCGCCAGTGGGCCAGATCCTAATCGACGAAAGCCTTTTGGGATGGAAAGAATATGAGATGGAGGTGGTGCGCGACACCGCCGACAATGCCATCATTGTCTGTTCCATCGAGAACATCGACCCAATGGGCGTGCACACGGGTGACTCGATCACCGTTGCCCCGGCCCTGACGCTGACCGACAAAGAATACCAGGTCATGCGCAATCACTCGATTGCCGTGCTGCGCGAGATCGGCGTCGAGACCGGCGGATCGAACGTACAATGGGCGATCAACCCGGTCGACGGTCGTATGGTCGTGATCGAGATGAACCCGCGCGTATCGCGGTCTTCGGCGCTGGCGTCAAAGGCAACCGGATTCCCGATTGCCAAGATCGCCGCCAAGCTGGCTGTGGGCTACACGCTGGACGAACTGGACAACGATATCACCAAGGTCACGCCTGCCTCGTTCGAGCCGACCATCGACTATGTCGTCACCAAGATCCCGAAATTCACCTTCGAGAAATTCCCTGGGTCTGAACCTTATCTGACCACCGCCATGAAATCGGTGGGTGAGGCCATGTCTATCGGCCGTACCATCCACGAATCGATGCAAAAGGCGCTGGCTTCGATGGAATCGGGTCTGACCGGGTTTGATGAGGTGGAAATCCCCGGCCTGAATGTCGGTGTCTGGGACGAAGCCGACGACAAGGCCGCCGTCATCAAGGCAATCAGCCAGCAGACACCTGACCGTCTGCGCACCATCGCGCAAGCAATGCGCCACGGGCTGACCGACGATGAGATCTTTGGCGTCACCAAGTTCGACCCTTGGTTCCTTGCCCGTATCCGCGAGATCATCGAAGCCGAACGCCAAGTGCGCAAAGACGGCCTGCCCGTGACCGAGGAAGGCATCCGTAAGCTCAAGATGCTGGGCTTTACTGACGCGCGTTTGGGAAATCTTACTGGTCGTGACGAAGACAACGTCCGCCGGGCGCGCCGCAATCTGGGCGTTACAGCCGTGTTCAAACGCATCGACACCTGCGCCGCCGAGTTCGAGGCGCAGACGCCCTATATGTACTCGACCTACGAAGCCCCCATGATGGGTGACGTAGAATGCGAGGCGCGTCCGTCTGACCGCAAGAAAGTCGTCATCCTTGGCGGTGGCCCGAACCGGATTGGTCAGGGCATCGAGTTCGACTATTGCTGCTGCCACGCCTGTTTCGCGCTGACCGAGGCTGGTTATGAAACCATCATGATCAACTGCAACCCCGAGACCGTGTCGACCGATTACGACACCTCGGATCGTCTGTATTTTGAACCTCTGACTTTCGAACACGTCATGGAAATCCTGACGAAGGAGCAGGAAAACGGCACCCTGCACGGCGTGATTGTTCAGTACGGCGGTCAGACGCCCCTGAAACTGGCCAACGCGCTGGAAGCCGAAGGCATTCCGATCCTGGGCACCACTCCGGATGCCATCGATCTGGCCGAAGACCGTGAACGCTTTCAGGCGCTGGTAAATGATCTGGGCCTAAAACAGCCCAGAAACGGCATCGCATCAACCGACGCACAGGCGCTAGATATTGCTGAAGAGATCGGTTTCCCGTTGGTAATCCGCCCCTCTTACGTTCTGGGTGGTCGCGCGATGGAAATCGTGCGCGATATGGATCAACTGAGGCGCTACATCAACGAGGCCGTGGTCGTCTCGGGCGACAGCCCTGTGCTGCTGGACAGCTACTTGGCCGGTGCGGTCGAGCTGGACGTGGATGCGCTGTGCGATGGTACCGACGTGCATGTTGCGGGCATCATGCAGCATATCGAAGAGGCGGGCGTCCATTCCGGCGACTCGGCCTGTTCGCTGCCGCCCTACTCGCTATCGGCAGAGATTATCGATCAGATCAAGGGCCAGACGTTCAAGCTGGCCAATGCACTGAACGTTGTCGGCCTGATGAATGTGCAGTTCGCGATCAAAGACGATGAGATCTACCTGATCGAAGTGAACCCGCGCGCCTCACGGACCGTACCGTTTGTGGCCAAGGCGACCGACAGTGCGATTGCTTCGATTGCAGCCCGCGTCATGGCCGGTGAGAAACTGTCGAACTTCCCTATGCGCCCCGCATATAAGGATGGTCAGGATACCAAGATTGCCGACCAGATGACGCTGGCCGATCCGGACATGCCTTGGTTCTCGGTGAAAGAGGCTGTTTTGCCTTTTGCCCGCTTCCCCGGCGTCGACACCATCTTGGGCCCGGAAATGCGTTCGACCGGCGAAGTCATGGGTTGGGACCGCGACTTCCCGCGTGCTTTCCTCAAGGCGCAGATGGGCGCAGGCATGGTTCTGCCCTCTTCGGGTCGTGCGTTTATCTCGATCAAGGACGCCGACAAGGGTGCGGCCATGCTTGAAGCCGCTCAAGTTCTTACGGAACAGGGCTTCTCGCTTGTCGCGACCCGTGGCACACAAAGCTGGCTGGCCGAGCAGGGCGTTGCCTGTGAAATCGTCAACAAGGTCTATGAGGGCCGCCCAGACGTGGTCGATATGTTGAAAGACGGCCAGGTTCAGCTGTTGATGAACACCACCGAAGGTGCTCAAGCGGTTGAAGACAGCAAAGCCATCCGATCCATCGCACTGTATGACAAGATCCCGTACTACACCACAGCTGCCGCGAGCCACGCCGCCGCGCTGGCGATCAAGGCGCAGACCGAGGGTGATGTCGAGGTTAGATCGCTGCAGGGCTGATGGGCCTTAACCTGCTTACACGACCGACCGTTTCGCGCGCCCGTTGACCTTAGGTCGCCGGGCGCGCATCTTTTCTGTGATTGAGCAGAAGGAAAAAACAAATGCGCAGGTTTATGGTTTTCGCCGCAATGATGACGCTTGCAGCGTGTGATGTGCCCTTTGTCCCATTGATCTAGAACAGGTTTAATCGCTGATTTGTGTTGCCCTTTCACGATATGGGCGGCCAACAAGAAAAGCCTGTCTGGGTGATTGGCAATCTCGCTAAAAAACGATATGCATCCGGCGAAAAGAGATAGTGTGTATCTATAAGCCATGCGTGTCCCCCTCAACACCTCGGAGAACAACAAGATCAATTCTATTCGATCTTCCATTCGTCAATGGAATGCAAAGCGCAAACAAAACCGCAAGAAACAGCGAAAGTTGAGAAATCTAGGAACTTATGACAATCAACTCTGCGTCCTAGGTATTTTCAAAAACGAAGCACTGAATACTCGAGAATGGGTCGAGCATTATAAGTGGCAAGGCGCCGACAAGGTTTTTCTGATAGACAACGGCAGCACAGATAACTCGCTGGAGTTGCTATCTGAATTTATAGATTCCGGTTTTGTTGAGGTGATATCGCTACCAAAACGGCACAAGCAATTGCACCACTATTGGCGGGCTTTCAAACATTTTGAGATTGCTAAGCGGTTTAGGTGGCTGATCGTAGCTGACTTGGATGAGTTTTGGTTTTGTAAGGATGGAGAATTACTGTCAGAGGCCTTGCGTGCATACGATGATATCGATGTGATTTATGTCAACTGGTCCATGTTCGGAAGTTCTGGACATATAAAACACCCCGCCAGTTTAAGGTTGTCACTACATCAAAAGTGGCCGCATCTTTATCCACACAAAGGTAAAAAATACGCAGTTAGGACGAGTGTTGTTAAGAAGGTGTTGCACCTATCAATGCATTCCGTGCGCGGGGCGGACTCCTCGCGAACCGTTTCAGACAACCAGAAGTTTCAAATTAATCACTACGCAGTTCAAAGCCGTGAGTTTTGGACCACCGTTAAAATGACCCGTGGGGATGCATTTAACCAGCATACCGAAATCGCTCGTCAACTTGAGTTCCTTAGCTTTTTTGATGCTCAATGTAGCGAGGAAGATATCCTACTGGCAGAGATGGTAGCATCACTCCCGTCAACGTAATATTCATTCACCGGAATTGCGAACGCGCACTGGTTTCATTTTCTGACTAGGAAGAGATGAAAAGCCTTAAAGAAACTTGAAACAAGCAGTTGGTCAGCGAATTCCGAAATTAGTTCGTGTTTCCCGTGGGGCGCTTTGGGGCAGTTCCACGCTTTCGCGGTGATCTGCATCAAGTTTTGCTAAGAGTTGGGTTGCAAATTTTGGAAGGCAGCCTCCCTTCTTGTTAGCCAGAATTTAACCCGGCTCTGTGATAACCTAACCAGGCTAAACCCACCTATCATCAACAGGCGGGACGTCATCGAAAGTGTCAGGTCATTTTCCATAGTAAGCCGAATTCAAACTACCTTACGACCTCGGCTCAGCGACACATGCCAAAAAGGGAAAGCTCCAATACGACACCGAGTTTTGGCAGGCATTCCGTTTGATTATTGCGCGCGACAAATTGTTTAACGGTGTTCGCACCGTTCTGCATCGTGCCCTCCGGCCTAATTTGTTTTACGTTGTGGCACGTCCATACGATTGGGCTGCTAAAGTCTCCCGGCAGCCTTATTCCACGAAAAGCACTGGCATCTTAAACGCAGGCCGCGGTTGACCGTGTCGACTGATCAACAAACCCGGCCAGATGAAACTCCGGCCGGGTTTGATCGTATTGATGAAGGGCCTCGCCGTCAGACTGCTGCTTCTTTCGCCTCACGCTTTTCATCCCGCGCGAAGAAGATCATGTAGAAGACGGGCGCTGCGACCATCGTCAGGATAGTCGCGAAGGCCAGACCGCCCATAATCGTTACCGCCATGGACTTGAAGAACGCATCCGTCAGCAATGGCGCCATGCCCAGAATAGTGGTGATCGCGGCCAGCATCACTGGGCGCAGACGTGAGACCGAGGCCTCGATAATCGACTCGCGCAAGCCTTTGCCGGTTTCGCGGACCAGATCGATTTCCTCGACCAAAACAATTCCGTTCTTGATCAGCATGCCCGACAGGCTGAGCAGACCCAGCAGCGCCGTGAATGTGAACGGCAGACCCGTGCCCAGCAGCCCAATGACTACGCCATTCACGGACATCGGCACCAGCAACCAGATGATAATCGGTTGACGGATGGCGTTAAAAATCAGCACCGAAATCAGCACCATGATCAGCAGGCTGACCGGCAACTGACGGCCCAGGCTTTCGTTGGCGTCACCGGCGTTTTCGAACTCGCCACCCCACTCCATGCGATACCCTGCGGGCAGTTCCATCTCTTCGATGGCAGCGCGCACTTCCGAGTGGACCTGAGCCGCCGTCAGACCCGCCGGAATTTCGGCGCCGACGGTAATGGTCAGCACCCGGTCACGACGATGAACCAGCGTGTTGAGCGATTTGTACTCGAACCCGTCGACCATCTGTTCGATTGGCACAAACTTTTCGGACTGATCCGAGTACACGACCTGATCGACGATCGAGTAATCTCCGTCCGCAGGGCGGCGGATGATGATCGGGATCAAACGGTCGCGTTCCCGAAAGACACCCGCCCTGATGCCATCGGTCGAAAATTGCAGCGTTCCGGCGATATCTTCACGGGTGACACCGGCTGTCTGCGCTCGTTCTGTCGCATAGATAGGCTGAACCGCCAGTTCTTTCTCACGCCAGTCCTGATAGACATGCAAAGCGTTCTCGGACGCACCGCGCATCCGCTGAATCGCCTCGTCCGCAAGCTGCCGCAGAACGGCCGGATCACTACCCGAGAACCGGGCCTGGATCGGATCACCGCCGCCGGGGCCAAAGATCAGACGCTTGGTGCGGAACTCACCTTCGGGGAATTGAGCCGAGCCAAACGCCTCTAGATCAGCCTGCAATGCGGGGATGTCGTCCAGAGTTTCGGTGCGGATGATCATGTGCCCATAGCTGGGGTTCGGTTTCTCTGCCGAATAGGTCAGCAGAAACCGGGTTGCCCCCTGCCCGACAAATGTGGTGACGGCAACGACATCGTCGCGTTTGTCCAGCCATTCTTCGAACACAGCCATATCCTCGGCCGTTCGCGCGATGGGCGTACCTTGCGGCAGTTTGTAGTGCACGAAGAACAGCGGCGTGTTCGAATCCGGGAAGAATTGCTGTTTGACCAGTCCAAACCCGGCGAAACAGGCAACAGTGACGCTAATCAAACCGGCAACAACGAGCCAGCGGAACCGGAGCGCCCAGCGCAGGATGCTGCCGTAGACACGGAACATGATCCCGCCATAGGCATCCACAGCGCCTGCCTCACCCTGCTTGAAGAAATAGTGGCCCAGCATTGGTGTCACCGTCAGAGCCAGCACCCAGCTCAGCAGCAGTGAAATACCGATCACCGCAAACAGAGAGAACAGGAACTCGCCCGTCGCATCCGGGCTAAGACCGATCCCTGCAAAGGCCATGATCCCGATGACGGTCGCGCCCAACAACGGGATTTGCGTCTTGGACGCGGCCTCATCCGCGGCATCGCGCGAGTTTTTCCCGCGCAGCATTGCGATCTGCATGCCCTCAGCCACAACGATGGCGTTATCCACCAGCATTCCCATCGCGATGATCAGTGCGCCCAGCGAAATCCGCTCCATCTCGATCGAGAACATCGACATGAACAGCAGCGTTCCCACCACGGTCAGCAACAGGGTTGAGCCGACAACAACCGCCGCGCGCCATCCCATGAACACCGCGAGTACGATAACCACAATGGTCACGGACATGGCCAGATTTACCAGAAAGTCATTCGAGGCCTGCTCGACCACCACGTGCTGTTGGTAGATCGGCAGGATTTCAACGCCAAACGGGATTTGCGAATCCAGCTTGGCGAATTTTGCATCGGCGCGTTTGCCGACCTCGACAATGTTTTCGGTGGACAGACCCGCTATGCCCAATGTGAAGGCTTCGGTGCCGTTGAACCGGATCATCACCTCGGGGTCGGTCTGGCGGCCACGATATACGTCGGACATATCAAACAGGTTGATCACCTGCCCTTGCGAGCCAACCGACAATCCCGCAATCGCTGAGACACTGTCCGACCCTTCGGCAGTCAGGATGGTCGTGCGGTCATTCTCTGAGCGGACCGAGCCCGAAGCGTTCACCGAATCCGCATTGGCAATGGCCTCGTTGAGGGACTGCAGTGGCACATTCTGGTTCACCGAGATGGCCAGATCGGGCTCTACAAAGATCGCCTCTTGCGGCAGGCCCATCACTTCTACGTCTGCGACGCCTTCGACGGTCAGCAATTCGCGCCGCAAGTAGGTCGACAGTTCGTGTTTTTCAGCGTCTGAAAACCCATCAGCCGTTACCGCATAGAACAGTCCGAACACATCGCCGAACCTGTCATTGACCAGCGGTGCCTGCACACCGGAGGGCAGACTGCGGGCCGTATCACGCACTTTGGCGCGCAGTTTGGTCCAGATTTCAGGTAATTCGGTTCCGTCATATGTCGATTGGATCTCAACCTCGATCAGCGAAAGACCGGGCTGATTCACAGATGTGATCGTATCAACCTCACCCATTTGCTGGATGGCGGATTCTAGTGGCTCGGATACCTCCAGCGCCACCTGTTCAGCGGTTGCACCAGGATATTGGGTCACGATGACCGCGTTTTTGATGGTGAAGGCCGGATCTTCCAGACGTCCCAACGACAGGAAACCCCAGACGCCACCAAAAAGGGCGATCAGGATTATCAGCCACGTATAGATCGGGCGGTCAATGGATGCGCGCGCAATGTTCATCGATCCGCCCTTCAGTTCGCAAAGCCAGCAAAGCGGCGAACGGCTTGGCCATCTGTCAAGGTGCTGCCACCCGCGACGACGATCTCGTCACCATCGTTCAACCCTGTCAGAACACGGACTTCGCCGGTCTGCGTGGGTTCGATGGTAACCGGCACAAGCTGGACGGCGCCTTCATCGGCCCCAACCGGTGAAAACACCATGACACCCAGACCGCCCTCTGCGTCCGAAATGATGGCCGTTGCAGGCACAACGATACCTGTCCGAGCGTCCTGGACCTTCACATTCACGGTCACCGACGAACCCGGCAAAATCTGCAATCCTTCGGGTGGCGTGAGGCCAAATTGGATGCGGAAAGTCTGACCCACGCTCGAGGTTTCGGCGTCAAATTCCCGGATCTG
Source organism: Ruegeria atlantica (assembly GCF_001458195.1). Taxonomy (GTDB): domain Bacteria; phylum Pseudomonadota; class Alphaproteobacteria; order Rhodobacterales; family Rhodobacteraceae; genus Ruegeria; species Ruegeria atlantica. The sequence goes on from NZ_CYPU01000007.1 coordinate 59,908, forward strand.
CAGAGGGAAGACCTCGTCGCTGGTTGGAAACTTCGCTGTAATCGCAATGTCATCTTCCTGCCCCGATCGTTGGAACAGGATTTCCGGAACATCTACTTCGATCCGCAATTCGGACATATCGTGGATACGCACGATGGGCGCTCCTGCGTTTACAGTCGTAAAAGCCTCGACCGTTCGGCGTGAGACCAGCGCGTCAAACGGCGCGGTTAGTGTTGCATGTTCCAGATCGTATTCTGCATCGCGGACGGCGATATCCGCCAGTTGCGCTTCGGTTTCCGCGTCATCCACTGCCACCTGACTGGCTGTGGTTCCGCGCAGACGGGAAAGGCGGGCGACGGTACGATCTGCCTGATCCTTTTGCAGGACAGCGCGGTCATAGCGGCGCTGGAATGGTTCCTGATCCAATTGTGCGATCAGCTCGCCCTTGGGTATCACGAACCCCTCGGTCACCGGCATTTCGACGATTTGGCCGGAAACCTGAAAGGCCAGATCGACCGTCTGTCGCGCAGCGACGCGTCCAAAAAACTGGCGCGAAAAACCGGGCGATGTCTCTTGGACCATCATTAGCTTTACGGGTTTGGCGCTATCCCGAGCCAAAACAGAGGTGGCAAACACGGTCAGAGCAACGCTCAGTACAGTGAAGAGTTTCATTTCTTCAATCCCTCAGGAATTCCTGTTTTCATTATGTTTTCCCGGATCTTCCGGGCCAGTCGTGCAAATTCGGCAGTTTCGTCAGCATCCAGCCCAGAAGCTCGGCGGAACAGATCCCCCGCTTCGGACATCAGAACCTGCCGCATCTCAAGCCCCTTGTTGGTCAGAACCAACAACCACGCCCGACGGTCCTCCGGATCGCGCTGGCGGGTCAGGTATCCTGCCTCTTCTAGCGCGTCAGCGGTTGACGTGATGGTGGACGGCACCGTCAGCATGTCTGCAGCCAAAACGCCCATGCGTTTGGGTCGCTCAAGTTTGACCATCATATGGCATTCCTGATGGCTCAGCCCGACTTCTAGTGCGTCAAGGCTTTCTTCCAGTTTCCAGTACAGCGCATAGACTCCCATCATCGCCTGCACTTCGGAGCTGAGGCAGCGGATCAGCGCACTGTCGTCATGGGTCATCGGTGAATCCGTTTGTAACTTTGGCTCCGCATTTACTTCGAAATATGAACTATTCAAGATGTGAAGTGGTTTTCAGCGCAAACTTTGACATTCCCTTGGGTCAACGTCTCTTGATCTAACCCATATATGACTGCATTTTGGGCGAATCCGAAATATTCAGGTCTTATCATGTACACGCCCGCGATCACCGGCTCAGGTGTTTTCACCCCCGAAAACGTCATCACCAACGCCGAGCTTGTCACAGCCTTCAATAAGTATGCCGACAAGATGAACGCCCAAAACGCAGACGCAATCGCGGCAGGTGAGATTGAGCCGATGCAGCATTCATCGGAAGAGTTCATCTTCAAGGCCTCCGGCATCGAGAAACGCTACGTGATGGACAAGGACGGTGTTCTGGACCCTGACGTGATGCATCCCTTGTTGCGTCAACGTGGCGATGACGAACCGGGCATTATGACCGAGATGGCCGTGGACGCCTGCAAAAAAGCGCTGAAACAAGCCGGGCGCTGCGCCGAGGACGTTGATCTGGTGATCTGCGCCGCCTCGAACCACGAACGCGCCTATCCTGCCGTCGCCATCGAGATTCAGCAGGCCCTGAGCATCAACGGGTTCGGGTTTGATATGAATGTCGCCTGTTCTTCGGCCACTTTCGGGATTCAGGCCGCCGCGGACATGGTCCGCTCCGGCTCGGTCCGCGCCGCATTGGTGGTAAACCCCGAGATTTGTTCAGGCCATCTGGAATGGCGCGACCGTGATTGTCATTTCATCTTTGGCGACGTGGCCACCGCCACTTTGATCGAGCGGGTCGAAGACGCGAAGGGTCCGCATTTCGAAATTTTGTCGACACGCTGCGCGACCGAATTCTCGAACAATATCCGCAATAACAACGGCTTCCTGCGCCGTTCACGCCCTGACGGGGTGGTCGACCGCCGTGACATGCAGTTCATGCAGAACGGACGCAAAGTCTTCAAAGAAGTGCTGCCGATGGTCAGCAAGCACATCTCTGATCACATGGACGCGGAAGGCGTGAACAGCGATGACCTGAAGCGCCTGTGGCTGCACCAGGCCAACAAGACGATGAATGATTTCATCGGCAAAAAGGTTCTGGGGCGCGAGCCCGAAGCAAGCGAACAGCCCAACATCCTGCAGGATTATGCCAACACCTCCTCGGCCGGGTCCATCATCGCGTTTTCCAAGTATTCGGATGACCTGTCAGACGGCGATGTCGGTCTGATCTGTTCCTTCGGCGCGGGCTATTCGGTGGGATCGGTGATTGTAAAGCGGCACGGGTGATATGCCGAGGGCACTCGGGGCAAACACCCAGCCAAGGGCCGTCGCCGCTCTCGCGTGTTACTTCCAACCAACGGTTTGGCCCTGACTTACACCATTGGTACAAGGCTAGGTCTAGTGGCTGAGTGAACGTCGCAACTACCTGATCCGTGTCCAAATTGACCTGCTTTAAACCAGCTTCGGGCAATACCGCTTTCAGCGCGTCACCTAGTACGGAAAGCCCGGCCCGTGCCGCAAAATCCGACGTCGGGAATTGTGTCGAAATTTGAAAACTGGAAAACGCCACTTCTTCATCTTTGGGCATTCCGCTTAAACCAGCGACAATCAGCTTTCGTCCCAGATCCTGAGAGGCAATTTCACAGCTTCTTTGAGAGTACCGAGGGCGGGGCCACTTCCAAAGATTGAATCTCAAATGAATCTGGAGTTGCCCCTCCGTTGGCAAAACGTAACGGCTTGGGCATGTTTTTTTGTCCGCAACGCTTGTTGTACCGTCGATCAGCCAAACACCATCATCGGTTACATCCGTTGTCACCTCGGCCAACTCTTTCAGCCTGAACTTTTCGTCCAAGACCGGACGCACCAAAATCGCATTCGGAAAAGCCTGCGTACAGACCTTTAAAATTACCCGAGACGTTTCGAGCGTGATCCGGTCCAAGTAAGCTCGAAGGTAGGTTGTTTCTCCGGACAGGTCTGTGTTTCTGTCTGCATCAGGCCTGGCTTCCGTGGGTACAACACCCTGAACGGTGACACCAAATTAGTGGCAGAACTGCCTCAGCGAAATCGTTCCGTCTAAGGTCGGGCCAACATCAGTCGATAAAATAGGCTCGGCGCTGATGGGGTCGGCACCGGGTTTTTCAGCAATCTGAACGCTCAGCCGACCGCCTCGGTAGCGAACATAAACATCCCGTTCGTCATGGGTTTGGCCATAGAACTGGCTCGGACATGACCCGCCGCCGTTCAGCAAGGCAAGATCAAGATTCAGAGGTTTAGGAAGCTTGGGCGTATGGAAGTCAAACATAGTATATCGCGTGATCTCCATGCGAATGGCAATTGACCGTAGCGAATAGAAAGCAAACCGTTGTCAGCTCACGCTTTCTTCTTCCAGATGCAGCTTCATGTCCAGCAGGACCTGTTGCAGCTGGCTCGTTTCCCTCAACAGGCGCTTGGCTTCGTTCACCGTGATGATGCCATCCTCGATCGCCGATTGATATTCGGTCATCAGCATCGCAAACCGCTGGCTCAGCGCGATGACGTCGGAATTCACTCCGCCAGTGCGGGGGCTGTCGTCATTGCGCCCGTCATAGGAAAGGGTGATATTCTTCAGATCGGCAAGCGCCGAGGTGACGTGAGGGAAGTTTGCCACTGCCTCAAGCCGCGCCACCGCATCGACCGGCATGAACCGATCAGTATGTTCGATATTGTCAGAATAATAACGGCCCAACGTGGCTTTGGATTTGCCGGTAATCTCGCACGCGGATTCGATTCCCACGTCTTTAACCAGCGCTTCTGTGTGTTTTTTCAGGTAGGCCCCGATATCTGCCATGTTTTTACCTTTACTGCCTGCACGCCCCACTAAATCTGCCATTGCGGGGGAAAGGGAAAAGAAAATTCCCATACTCGATTCATAATTGAAATGTCATATGTTGGCTATCCCTCAGATATGCGGGGGTTTTGTGAGTGAGTGGCGGCATTTAATGCCGGTAATGAGTGATTGCGGGTCGGTATTCTTGTCCCGCTACGGTTAGGCCGCATGTTGGCCGACGGCGTCGCCGTTGTTGGGGCGGGGGGATCCATCCCCAATGGGCTTACGCTCGACCTCCGCAATGACAATGGCGGCGTCGATTTTTTGAAGGCTATTGATGGCTTGCCCGAAGTGGACAGGCGTTTTAGACCCAACCCATGGCAAAACTATACTTTAATTATTCGACGATGAACGCGGGAAAATCGACCCTGTTGCTGCAAGCCTCGCACAATTACCGTGAGAGGGGGATGGACACCTATCTGATGACCGCGGCCCTTGATGGCCGGGCCGGTGTTGGCAGGATTGCGTCGCGGATCGGCATATCGGCCGATGCGGACACGTTCGCCGCCGAAACCGACGTTTTTGCGATGATTGAACAGCGCCTGAAAAAAGGGAACGTCACCTGCGTCTTTATTGATGAGGCGCAATTTCTGACCGAAGAGCAAGTCTGGCAATTGGCCCGCGCAGTGGATGACCTGCGGGTGCCTGTCCTTGCCTATGGCTTGCGCGTGGATTTTCAGGGCCACCTGTTTCCCGGCTCCGCTGCCTTGCTGGCGTTAGCGGACGAGATGCGCGAAGTGCGGACCATTTGCGAGTGTGGGCGCAAGGCCACGATGGTCATCCGTCAGGACGAAAACGGTAACGCCATCACCGAAGGCGCACAGGTACAGATCGGCGGCAATGAAACCTATGTTTCGCTCTGCCGCAAACATTGGCGCGAGGCCGTCGGGCGCTAGACCGGGTTCGGCAAAGGTCGCCCCGCGACGAAAGCTGTAACGTTGTCCAGCGCTATATGCCCCATATCGGTGCGGACCTCTTCGGTCGCGGTGCCAAGATGGGGCAATATCGTCACATTCTCCATATCGCGCAGGGCCTGCGGAACGGTGGGTTCGAACTCATAAACATCAAGGCCCGCGCCTGCGATCTGACCGGATTGCAGGGCAGCGATCAGAGAGGATTCGTCCACAACTTCTCCGCGCGCGATGTTGATCAAGATGCCCGAAGGTTTCATCGCCTCCAGCACCGGCGCATTGATCAAGTGGCGCGTTTGCGCACCGCCGGGCACTGCGAGCACCAGGAAATCGACCGCAGCGGCCAGTTCTTTCAGGTCGGGTATGTTTTCTGCGGGAAATTCCACCTCTTTCGGGCTGCGCGACTGGTACGCCACGTCCATCCCGAAACCAAAATGGCAACGCCACGCAATCGCCTGACCAATGCGGCCCATCCCGACGATCCCAACGCGTTTTCCGGTCACGTGATGACCCAGCATTTGGGTCGGATGCCAGCCTTGCCATTTGCCCGAACGGACCAGCCGTTCCCCCTCGCCCGCGCGACGCGCGGTCGACAACAGCAAGGTAATCGCGATGTCAGCAGTGGCATCGGTAACCGCACCGGGGGTGTTAGTGACTTGAATCCCTGCGGTCTGTGCGGCAGCGACGTCGATATGGTTGTACCCCACACCGAAATTGGCCAGCAGTTTGCAGCGCGGTTGAGGCACTTCGGAGAAGATTGTGGCCGAAAACTGATCCCCCAACGTCGGAACCACCACATCGAACTCAGCCAATGCGCGCCGCATTTCGTCGGGCGACATTGGCAGCGTGCTGCTGCGGATTTCGACGTCGAACTCGGCGCGGGCGCGCGCCTCAACAGCGGCGGTCATGGGGCGTGCGATCAACAGTTTCATCAGTGCATCCGTCCGCCGGTTGGAACCTCGCCATCCGGACCGATCAGAACGATCTCGCCCTTGTCATCGGGCAGGCCCAGCACCAGAACCTCGGACATGAACTTGCCGATCTGGCGCGGTGGGAAATTGACAACGGCCATCACCTGCTTGCCCACCAACGTCATCGGATCGTAATGCGCCGTTATCTGGGCTGAGGTTCGGCGCTCGCCAATTTCGTCACCAAAGTCGATCCACATCTTGATCGCGGGCTTGCGGGCCTCTGGGTAAGGCTCGGCGCGGACGACCTTGCCGACCCGGATGTCGACCTTCAGAAAATCGTCGAATGAAATCTCACTCACGGGACAGCTCCTTGGATCGGTCAGTTGCGGCCTTGACTGCGCGGTGCAGCAGGTCGGGAAAACCTTCTTCCTCATGCATCAGCACTTCCAGCGCGGCCTGCGTCGTACCATTGGGCGACGTTACGTTGACGCGCAGTTGCGAAGGGTCCTCGTCGGCCGCCATTGCCAAAGCTCCTGCCCCGGCCACCGTGGATTTGGCAAGCTTCATCGCCAGATCGTGCGGCAGACCCTGAGCCTGCCCGGCAGCGGCCAGCGTTTCGATCAGATGAAAGACATAAGCCGGACCAGAGCCACTAAGACCTGTCACCGCATCCATCTGCGATTCTTCCTCAAGGCGAACTGTGTCGCCGATGGCGGACAGCAGGTTTTCGGCAAGAGAAACATCAGCATCCGATGCAACCAAATTGCCAATCAGCGCCGTGATTCCCTGCCGGATTGCTGCCGGAGTGTTCGGCATGGCGCGCACGATCGGAGTGCCTTCGCCCAGCACATTCTCGAAGGTTGCAATAGACGTACCCGCCGCGACCGAGACGAAAAGACTACCGCCACCGCCCAGCGCCTTGATCGATGGCAGCGCATCGCCCATCATTTGCGGCTTGACGGCAACCAGCACGACCGCCGGGGCCTCGGGTAATGGAGTGTTGATATTGACGCCCTGCGCCTTCAGCCAATCCGAGGGGTACGGATCAATCACCCAGACAGCTGACGCAGGAAGGCCATGCTCCAGCCAACCGGCGAGCATGGCCGACCCCATCTTGCCGCACCCCAGAAGAACCAGCCCCTGCTCGGCGACGCGTGACATGTCCATGATTGCCCCTCTCCTTATCCGGTTTGGGGCAAAGCTTTACGCGCGGCCGTAGGCCTCTGCAATGGCGACCTGCATTGCATCCTCGGGATCGCGGTTGCCCCAGGTGACCAGTTGGATCGCGGGGTAATAGCGCTCGGCGCTCAGAACCGCAGCGGTGATCATCGTGTCGATCTGTTCCGGGCTGGCCATCTGGCCACCCGCTAGAACCAAACCATACCTGTAGACCATCAGCTTTTGATTGGCCCAGTAGGTGAACGCCCCTGCCCAGCACTGATCGTTCATCTTGTTGAGCAGCTCATAAAGCACGTTTTCGCGTTCGGAAGGCGGTTCCATTTCGAAAGAGCACACCATGCGGAGCGTTTCGTCATAGTTGGACCAGGCCAAAGTGATCGAATAGGTGCGCCACTGTCCTTCGACAGCCATGGCAATCTGATCATCCCCGATCCGGTCGAAATCCCAGTCGTGGTGTTCCGCAAGATGTTCAACAATGTCGATTGGATGAAGGTCTTCTTCGAGAAACTGTTCGGAAAGGGCCATAATGCCACCTCACTAATCTCTAGCCTTTTAGGGGCTGGCAGCGCCCCAGCGCTAGTTGCTTGCTCTACAAGCCGGGCTTCCCCAGTCTGCCTGTACTAGATATGGTGCGCCGCGGGCAGGGTTCTGGCAACCCTATTTGTTGGGGATAACAGCAATAAGTTGTGGACAGTCAGCAACGGCAATCAAAATATCGGTGCCACCGCCAGCTTTGTCTTGATTAAATTTGGTAAGGTGTCAGAATACACACCACCGCACAATCCCAGCGTGGATTGCGCGGCGGCTTTCTTTTTTAAAATCTCGAGTGTGCGGAACTTATTTGTCCAGCTTGGCTTCAAGCGCCGCAATACGCGCCTCAAGATCTGCGTTCTCTTCGCGCGCTTTCTGGGCCATGGCGCGCGCAGCATCAAACTCTTCGCGCGTGACGAAATCGCGGTCGGCCAGCCAGCGGTCGATCATCGACTTCATCGCGTTTTCGGCCTCGTCCTTCGCGCCTTGGGCCACGCCCATGGCATTGGTCATCAGTTGGGAAACGTCATCAAGAATCTTGTTACGGGTTTGCATGGCTTTACTCCGGTATCGCGGTTGGTCTCTATATGGGTAAAGAATGGCCCGGGCTCAAGGTTGACTTGCCCCGCTAACCCCGGGCAATGAGACGCACATGCAGGCTGTTCTGAATTTCCCCGACCTTTCGCCCGAAGTTTTCTCGATCTCGCTGTTCGGGATGGAGTTCGCACTTAGATGGTACGCGCTGGCCTACATCGCAGGTATTCTGATCGCATGGCGATTGGGTACTGCGGCACTGAAGCGTCCGGCCCTTTGGCCTGATCAAACACCACCGATGAAACCGCAGCAACTTGAGGATCTGATCACCTGGATCATCCTTGGGGTGATTCTCGGCGGGCGACTGGGGTTCGTTCTGTTTTATCAACCGGCCTATTACTTATCGCATCCACTAGAGATTTTGATGATCTGGCAGGGCGGCATGGCCTTCCATGGTGGTTTGCTGGGGGTTGTCGTTGCGTCCTATCTCTATGCTCGGCGTTACCAGGTGCCGGTATTGTCTTTGGCTGATCTGATCGCACATGCTGTGCCGCCCGGGCTGTTGTTAGGGCGGTTGGCGAACTTCACTAATGCCGAGCTTTGGGGGCGACCCAGCGACGTTCCATGGGCGGTGATCTTTCCAGGTGGTGCCGCACAGGACTGCCCGGGTGTTGTGGCCGGGATGTGTGCCAGACACCCCTCGCAGCTTTATGAAGCAGCACTGGAAGGTTTGTTGCTGGGCGCACTTTTGCTGTGGATGGCTTATCGACGTCGGGCGTTTCACAAGCCCGGTCTGGTGATGGGTGTATTTCTGGCAGGTTACGGTGCCTCGCGTTTCATTGTTGAGTTCTTTCGTCAGCCTGACGCACAGTTCGTCTCGCCCGGGAATCCGCTGGGGCTGGCATGGCATGTGGGCGGCTACGGCTTGACGATGGGGCAAATGCTGTCGCTGCCAATGATCGCGCTTGGCCTGTGGTTTGCGCTGCGCGCGCGACGCACTCAATGAACCTTAAGGATCACCTACTGGCGCAAATTGCGCTGAATGGCCCGATGAGCGTGGCCGATTTCATGACTGAATGCCTGCTGAACCCTAAGTTCGGGTATTACACCACCCATGATCCGCTGGGTGCGCAGGGGGATTTCACCACCGCCCCGGAAATCAGCCAGATGTTCGGAGAAATGATCGGGCTTGCACTGGCGCAAAGCTGGATGGATCAGGACAAGCCGGACAGATTCATTCTTGCAGAGCTGGGACCGGGTCGCGGCACCCTGATGGCGGATATCCTGCGCGCAACCAGCAGCGTATCCGGGTTTCACGAGGCCGCAGAAATTGTTTTGTTCGAAGCCTCCCCTGCCCTGCGGGACAGGCAGGCGCAATCGCTGAGCGGTCACAACCCGCGTTGGATCGATACGCTCACCGCCCTGCCCCAAGCCCCCCTGTTTTTGGTGGCGAACGAGTTTTTTGATGCCCTGCCAGTCCGCCAATTCATTCGTGACAGCGATGGCTGGTGCGAACGTCTGATTGGTGCGCAGGGCGAATCGCTGACGTATGGGCTGGGGCCGAACACGGCTCAGGTCGCGCTGACGGATCGCATGGTAGACACCCAAGATGGCGATCTGGTTGAACTTTGCGCGGCCGCAATTCCGTTCCTGACCGTGATCGCCGGGCGGATCGCCACTTATGGCGGGGCGGGTCTGATCGTGGATTACGGTGACTGGCATTCCCTGGGAGACACGTTTCAAGCTTTGCAATCACATGAACGTGTTGATCCCCTGCAAGCTCCGGGTCGGGCGGATCTGACCGCGCATGTAGATTTCGAGCCCCTTGCCATAGCCGCACGGGCCGCCGGTTGCGCCCATACAAAGCTGACACCTCAGGGCATGTTTCTGGAACGGTTGGGCATCACGGCCCGCGCACAGGCGCTGGCTGCGCCACTCGGCGGGTCTGAGCTTGAGACGCTCATTGCTGCACATCGCCGGTTGACGCATCCCGAGGAAATGGGAAATCTGTTCAAAGTACTGGGTCTCTATCCTTCTTACGCTGCACCTCCACCGGGACTGGAACCATGACATTGGAAATTCTGACCTCGGACATCTTATCGCCTGTCCGCCACGGATTCTTCAGCCGTCGGGGCGGTGCGTCTTCCGGAATATTCGCGGGTTTGAACTGCGGCTATGGCTCGTCTGACCAAACCGAAGCAGTGGCGGTGAACCGTCAGCGCGTGGCCGCCGCGATGGAAGTCAGCCCAGACTCTTTGGTTGGCGTGCATCAAGTGCATTCCCCAACTGTTCTGACGGTGGACGCTCCGATAAATGGCGACAAACCCAAAGCGGATGCGGTTGTCACCGCAACCCCGGGACTGGCACTGACGATTCTGACAGCGGATTGCCAACCGGTCCTGTTTGCCGATTCTGACGCGAATGTGATCGGGGCTGCTCATGCCGGGTGGCGCGGAGCGTTGGACGGTGTATTGGAGGCAACCCTGGACGCGATGGAGGCATTGGGCGCAAAGCGGGAAAACACTGTGGCTGTCATTGGTCCTACGATTTCTCAAAACGCCTATGAGGTCGGTCCAGATTTTCTGGATGAATTTGCGGCGGATTCACCCGAAAACCTCAGGTTCTTTGCGAATGGCAATGGGGATCGGCTGCAGTTCGACCTGCCCGCCTTTGGTCTGCACAAATTGCGGCAAGCCGGGGTGGGTGAGGCCGAATGGACGCGGCACTGCACCTATTCGGACCCGGACAGGTTTTATTCCTACCGCCGCTCCACCCACGCGAAAGAAGCCGATTATGGCCGCCTGATTTCCGCCATAAAATTATAGGGCGCGACCCAAATGTGGCAAAAACGCCGCTTTTTTGCCATATTGTTTGTGTCTACCTGAGTCGAGATATTTTCACTTTTATTGTCCGCGCTCAGGTGTTTACCAGTCGATTATCCAGCAGTGTGTGACGGTTCGAAAGAAGAGGAACTGCCGACCTTCACTTTTCCTGAATTCATCCCGGATCAGCCTTATCGGTGCCGTATTGGCAGTCCACATTGGCTTTCAAAGGGAAACGGGCAATGGCCCACACCGTGAGCAGGAACAAACATGAAGGTTAAATTTCGCTTTCTCAATGCCGTTCTTGCGGCCACAAGAGAGCAAGCACCGGAGATGCCGTGGAAACGGGTTTCCAGCAATTCGGTCAGGGTAGCGCGCCGCTTGGCACGCCAACGCTGACCAAAAGCCCAAGGAACCAAGCTGCCGGTTCCAAGGGTCAAGACACACATCGGAGGGGTGCTCCGGGCCGGTGTGTGACCTACCGCTGAAATTTCCAGCGGCCAGGTTTAGGGGCGTGTGTGCGCAGGCAATTGCCGCTTGCGGTTTAGTGAGTTTGTCTGGGGGGTCAGCGTGATGACCAAAGAAAAGCTTAAATTCCTTGCCTTGCAACGTCTGCAAGGCGTGCGACCTGCGATCGCCGTCTCCCCGAAGACAAAAACAATGCCATTCAGGTTGCCCTGTACGGAGGGCTCTGCCCGTCTGAGCGGTGTTTTAGAGGGGACGGAATAAAAATGACAATTCCACATTCTTTCGCGCGCGCAGCCAGAACTGCGGTCGAAACTTCGGCCATGCTGCGCGAAATCCCGAGGACAAAAGCAAGACCAAAGGCGCAGTTGCGACGCTATGAGGTCAGCACCTTGATGCCGAACGGAGATGTTTCGCAAACCCGTCACATCGCCCCGGCATTGCCAATGTTCGAAGACGCGTTCTGCGCCTTTACACGCGGATCCCTAGTAGAAACGGAACATGGCCCATTGGCAATCGAAGATTTGCTGCCGGGCGACTCGATTCTGACACAGGACGGTGCCTTGCAAAAAGTGCTTTGGAAAGGATCGGTGACCCTGATTCCCGGACGCGAGGACTCGCGTGGCCGAACACGCCCGCTAACTCGGATCACGGCTGACACATTTGGGATGCAAAAACCGTTGTCCGGCGTGATTGCGGGACCCGCAGCTCGTCTGCTGGGCACACCTGCGCATCTGCGCCATTTGCACGACGGGGGCGAGATTCTGACCCCTGTCCATGAATTCCAGGACGGTATGAGCGTGATCGAAACATTGCCGCCGACCCCGATTGAGCTGTTTCACATCTGCCTGAAACGTCATTCGGTCATCAAGGTCGATGGCCTGCAATTCGAATCATACCATCCGGGTGTCAATGCCGCACGCCAGATCAGCCAATCGCTCAGATCGATCTACTTGAACTTGTTTGCGCATATCGAATCGCTGAGCGATTTTGGTCCACTGGTTCTACCACGCGCAGGAGACGGTGAGATAAATGCACTTTCTGCGTGACAACAAAAACTAACTGCAGTGTGGGGGCATTATGCAGCTGATAATTAGTTGGGTTCTATCATTGACGGTCGCAGCATTTCTGCCGCCGTCAAAACCGCATCAAAAGCGAATGATGTTCACGCCGTCCGGTTCATTCGTTCTTCCAGAACGTCGAAGGGAACGCCGGGTTCGTCCTTGGCGCCGCGAATAACCAGCGATGTTTTTACGCTGGCTACATTGGGCGTAGTCAGCAGCTCGCCCGTCAGAAACTGCTGAAAACTGCTCAGGTCGGGGGCGACGCATTTCAGGATAAAGTCCACCTCGCCGTTCAACATGTGGCATTCCCGAACCAGCGGCCATTCGCGGCAGCGTTCCTCAAATGCGTTAAGTTCGGATTCGGCCTGGCTTTCCAACCCCACCATGGCAAAGACCTGAACCTCGAACCCCAACTCGCGTGAGTTCACATCGGCATGGTAGCCGCGAATAAGCCCGGATTCTTCCAACGTACGCACGCGCCGCAGGCAAGGCGGCGCTGAAATACCTACGCGTTTTGCCAACTCGACATTGGTCATGCGACCGTCTGCCTGCAATTCTGCCAAAATCTTGCGGTCAATCTCATCCAGCCGTATCGCGACCATGAAATGCTCCTAATTTTTCGGTTGTTATATCAGCACCCGACCAATGCGCAATTATCTTTCGCACCTGCGCAATATTCTATATTTTCAATGTTCTTTTTTTGGGCACCTTGCCGCAAATGCATGACTGCCTGTCAAAAGGTTGGGGGTTTAAGCCCTGCGCGACGCTCGCTATATCCATCCGTCAGGGGCCACGCGCCCCAATCAGGCAGATCGAGTTGGGGGTACTATGGCCGAAACACGACACACCAGGGTTCTGATCATCGGATCGGGACCGGCCGGTTACACGGCCGGCGTTTATGCAAGCCGCGCGATGCTGGAGCCGATTCTGGTTCAGGGCATCGAGCCGGGCGGCCAGCTGACCACAACGACCGAGGTCGAAAACTGGCCCGGAGACACCGAGGTTCAAGGCCCCGACCTGATGGTGCGTATGCAGGACCATGCCAAGGCGATGGGCTGTGAAATCATCGGTGACATCATCAACGATCTGGACCTCAGCAAACGCCCGTTCACCGCAACCGGCGACAGCGGCACTGTTTACACAGCAGATGCCGTCATTCTGGCCACCGGCGCGCGCGCCAAATGGCTGGGTCTGCCGTCGGAAGAGAAATTTAAGGGCTTTGGCGTTTCGGCTTGCGCGACCTGCGACGGCTTCTTTTATCGCGGACAAGAAATCGTGGTCATCGGTGGCGGCAACACCGCCGTCGAAGAGGCGCTGTTTCTGACCAATTTTGCCAGCAAGGTCACTTTGATCCATCGTCGTGATGAGCTGCGCGCGGAAAAGATCCTGCAGGACCGGCTGCTGAAGCATGAAAAAATCGAACCCCTGTGGTTCCACGAGTTGGAAGAAGTGACCGGCACCGATGCCCCGCTGGGCGTCGAAGGTGTGCGGGTCAAAAACGTGAAGACCAGCGAGATTACCGAGATCCCCTGCAAAGGCGTTTTTGTCGCGATCGGACACGCACCTGCCAATGAACTGGTCAAGGACTCACTGGAAAGCCATATGGGCGGCTATGTCGTGACCAAGCCAGGTTCGACCGAGACCTCGGTGCCGGGTGTTTTTGCCGCCGGGGATCTGACGGACCACATCTACCGGCAGGCTGTGACCAGCGCCGGCATGGGATGCATGGCCGCACTGGACGCCGAGCGTTTCCTGGCCGAACAGGATTGATCTGATGCTGGAATTCTCTGGCCCGGCCTGGAGAATTCTCTTTCTGACGCAATTGAACGCCCCTTTGGCCCCTGCAAGGGCGCCGGAGGGGCGTTTTCATTACTCGGGGCAGACGGCGCTTTACGCATCGCTCAGCGCAGAAGGTGCCGGAGTTGCCATTCGGCGATATGTCTCGGCGGGCGATCCGCCACGGGTCTTACAGCGGGCAACCGTGACAGGCGCAAAACTGGTCGACTTACGTGGACAGCGCGAGGCATCGGTCGTTTGGCAGGACATTCACGCCAAGCAGGGCACCTCGCCGACATGGAGGTTCTCGGACCGCGCGCGTGACGCAGGCGCTGACGGGTTGCTATACAGCTCACGCTCGCGCCCCGAACTCAGCCACATTGTCCTGTTCGACCCATCGCTTTCGCTGATCCGTGTGAATACGCCGCCAACGGATTGGACACCGCCCTAGCCGCAACCTGCGCTTGACCGCTAAGCTGCAGCGTATCAGACTCGGCCTTAGGCGAGACCAATGCAGGTGATCTGATTGAAAACTGTTCTGTGGCAAGGCGGGTGGGCAACCCGGCTGAGGATCGGCAGCGGCCTAGTTCTGTTCGCCTTTGCGTTCTTTCACTTCATCAACATCGGCCTTGGTCTGTTTCACACGGACTACCTGCATGACATGCAGAATGCCCGGCATGTAATCACACGTCACGATGTCGGCAGCATAATACTCTATGCTGCTCTTTTGATTCACTCGGGGTTAGCCCTGTACTCGATCAGCCAGCGCCGGACTTTGCGCATGCCGTTCAGCACAGGGTTGCAGATGGTTCTGGGGTTGTTGATCCCATTGCAGCTGATCTCGCATATCGTGCAAACGCGTTATGCGAACACGGTCTACGATGTGAACGATGAAATGGGCTATATCATCGTTCTGATGTGGCCCAGCTACGCGGTCTGGATGCAAAGCCTGTTGTTGCTGGTGGTGTGGGTACATGGCTGTATCGGACTGCACATGTGGCTGCGGCTGACCCGCTGGTGGCCCAAACTGGTGCCATATCTGATTGGCCTGGCTGTGTTTGTTCCCACATTTGCCCTTGCCGGAGTGCTGACGGAAGGGCGCCGTATCTGGGCTGATTTTGCAGACCCGTTTTTGCGCGAACAATATATCGAGCATTACAACTGGCCCTCTCCCGAAGACTTCCAGCACCTGTTCAGCGTAAAAGACAATGCGCTCATGGCGTTCTGGGTGGCCCTTTGCGCATCCCTGGCGGTATTTGCGATCCGCAAGCTGTGGCGCCGCCGACATTCCGTGCGCGTCAAGTACGCTCAAGGCCCTGAGGTCGTTGCTGAAAAAGGGATGACCCTGCTTGAAATTTCCCAAGCCAACGGCATTCCACACACGGCGCTATGCGGTGGCAAAGGGCGCTGCACCACCTGCCGCGTGATTGTCGAGGCGGGCGGGGATCAACTGCCCGAACCTGGTGAGGTCGAAGCCCGAAGCCTAGCTGCGGTCAGTGCCCCGGCGGGTGCCCGGCTGGCATGTCAAATCCGACCGATGGCTCCGATCACAGCGTTTCGCATGTTCCGCCCAGATGGCGCCCGACACCGGGCACATGCAAGCCAGGGTCAGGAACGGCAATTGGCGGTCCTGTTTCTGGACATGCGCGGCTTTACCTCGCGCACCGCTGGCCAACTGCCCTACGACATCGTTTTCCTGCTAAACCGCTTTTTCGACGCCATCGTCCCCGCGATCACGGCCGAGGGCGGAGTGGTCGACAAATACATGGGCGACGGCCTGTTGGCCGTGTTCGAAACCAACGACGCCCAAAGCTCTGCTCGGGCAGGGATGAAAGCGGCCATTGATATCAGCCTTGCCTTGCAGCGTTTCAACCAGCAACTGGAAACAGAGGGCAGCCCTCGGATCCGCATCGGAATGGGCCTGCATCTGGGGGACCTTGTTCTGGGTGAAATCGGTGCCGCGGGCCACGCCGCCCGTACAATCATCGGCGACACCGTAAACGTGGCCAGCCGGTTAGAGGCCGAAACCAAGAACCTGGGCTGCGAACTTCTGGTCTCGGAAGAGTTGTTGCTGGCGGCGGGATATGACGGCGATATGCGGCAGGTTCGCCCATTCGACCTGCGTGGCGTGACGCGCCCGATTCCTGCCCTGCCCGTCCCCAAAGCTGCAGATCTGAACGCCAGTGTTGCTGCATAAGAACACTCGCTCTCAATTCTGCGGAATTGTTGCCCACCTCGGGAACCAGCTTCGCAGATTGCCACACAAACCGGAATATCCTTCCATTGCGGGGAAAAACCGCGCATATCGTCCTTTGTTTCACCAAGGTATATGGACTTCTCCCAAAAGCCGGGGCAAACGCCCCTTAATCAATGTCAAAGCAGCACTTTTACAAGAGTATTCCCATGACGATGTTAAGTAACCTGACCCCAATCCCCGAATTGTTCGTGTCCTACGATTCAGCCCAGAAACTGAAGGTGGAAGCCGCAGATCTTACCAGCTGGGACCTGAGCCCGCGCCAGATCTGCGATCTGGAATTGTTGATGAACGGCGGGTTCTACCCTCTCAAAGGTTTCCTAGGCGAGGCGGACTACGACAACGTCGTCGAGAACATGCGTCTGGCCGACGGCACACTGTGGCCGATGCCCATTACTCTGGACGTAGACGAAGCGTTCGCCGACAAAATCGAATTGGGCCAGGACATCGCTTTGCGTGATCAGGAAGGCGTCATTTTGGGCACAATGACCGTCACGGACCGCTGGACGCCTGACAAAGCGCGCGAGGCCGAAAAAGTCTTTGGCGCAGACGACGACGCCCACCCGGCGGTGAACTATCTGCACAATGTGGCAGGCAAAGTTTATCTGGGCGGTCCTGTGGTCGGCATTCAGCAGCCAATTCATTATGACTTCCGCGCGCGCCGCGACACTCCGAACGAGTTGCGCGCCTATTTCCGCAAGGTCGGCTGGCGGCGTATCGTGGCGTTCCAGACCCGCAACCCGCTGCACCGCGCGCACCAGGAACTGACGTTCCGCGCCGCGAAAGAGGCGCAGGCCAACCTGCTGATCCATCCGGTCGTGGGCATGACCAAACCGGGCGACGTAGATCATTTCACCCGCGTGCGCTGCTATGAGGCGGTACTGGACAAATACCCGGCCTCGACCACATCGATGTCGTTGTTGAACCTGGCAATGCGCATGGCCGGCCCGCGCGAGGCTGTCTGGCACGGGCTAATCCGTGCAAACCACGGCTGCACGCATTTCATCGTGGGTCGCGACCATGCGGGCCCGGGCAAGAACAGCCAGGGCGAAGATTTTTATGGCCCCTACGATGCGCAGGATCTGTTCCGCAAGTGCCAAGATGAGATCGGCGTCGAGATGGTCGACTTCAAACACATGGTTTTTGTGCAGGAACGCGCGCAATACGAGCCGAACGATGAGATTTTGGATAAGGACAATGTCACTATCCTGAATATCTCGGGCACCGAGTTACGCCGTCGTCTGGCCGAAGGTCTGGAGATCCCGGAATGGTTCAGCTTTCCCGAGGTTGTCGCCGAATTGCGCAAGACCCGCCCACCGCGCAGCCAGCAGGGCTTTACTGTGTTCTTCACCGGCTTTTCGGGCTCGGGCAAATCCACCATCGCCAACGCGCTTATGGTCAAACTGATGGAGATGGGCGGCCGCCCGGTTACTTTGCTGGATGGTGACATCGTCCGGAAAAACCTGTCGTCCGAACTGGGCTTTTCGAAGGAACACCGCGACCTGAACATTCGCCGCATTGGCTATGTGGCCAGCGAGATCACCAAGAACGGCGGCATCGCAATCTGCGCCCCGATCGCGCCCTACGCCACGACCCGCCGTGCGGTCCGGGAAGAGATCGAACAATTCGGCGCCTTCTGCGAGGTTCACGTGGCCACCACCATTGAGGAATGCGAACGCCGCGACCGCAAGGGACTGTACAAGCTGGCCCGCGAAGGCAAAATCAAAGAGTTCACCGGAATCTCGGACCCTTATGATGTTCCCGCGAGCCCCGAACTGAGCGTCGAGACCGAAAATGTCGAGGTCGATAACTGCGCCCATCAGGTTCTGCTGAAACTGGAAAGCATGGGTCTGATTGCAGCATCCTAATTGCTACAACGAACAAGCAAAGCGGCCATCTGTGGCCGCTTTTTTTGTTGGATTGACAAGCGCACGCTGCATTGGTGCAAATGCAAACCCTAACCAAAACGCAGAGTGCCCATGACCCGCGACCTGCCTGCAATTGCCAGTTTCTGGTTTGGGTCAGACCTGAGCTGGCTTGAGGCGTTATGCATTCAATCCTATCTGGATAACGGTCACCGGTTTATCCTGTATACCGTGCATGACATCGTAGGCGTGCCTAGCGGTGCCGAGATACGGCCCGCTTCTGATATCCTCTGGCCCGCGCCATTTGATTTCAAACCGGAAGACCGGTTGGGGGTCGCAGTATTTTCTGACATCTTTCGGCTGCGGCTGATGCAGAAAACCCCATTTGTCTGGGCCGATCTGGATGCCTATTGCGTCAAGCCATTCGACTTTTCTTCGTCTTACGTTTTCGGATCGTCGCAATCAGGCACGTTTCCCAACGGCGTCCTGCGGCTGCCGGAAGGTTCAGAGACACTGGCGTTATGGATTGACTTCGTGACCTCTGCCAACCCAACCCAGCCCTGGCGCGGCGGTCGGCTGCTTAGACACAATCGCAGGCGCATCCGAAACGGTGAAACCTGGGGCATTGAAACACTGCCTTGGGGCAGCTCTGGCCCCAAGGCGCTGGAGTTCTTTCTGCGCCAGACTGGCGAAGACAGCCACGCGATGCAGCCGGAAGTGTTCTATCCCTTGGACAAGGATCAGCTATGGCAACTTCACGATCCGCGCATTTCCACGGCCGAGATCGAACGGGATAAGGTGCATTCAGTCCACATCTACGGACATCAGAAAAAGTTCATGGCAGGCAAAACCGCCGGGCTGCCGGTCAGCGGATCATATCTGCAGCGGCTTTGCCTTCGACATGGGATCGACGCCTCGGCGAATCCGATCTTGCCGGTGGGGTGGCTGGCCCCGCGGCCATCGGACCACTAGGCTGCGTTTATCTGTTCGCGCAGGGTCCGCACGGAACGGCCTTCAAAGTCACCGAACTCTGCCGCCTTGCTTTGCGCAGCTTTCAGATGCGGCAGGCGTTCGGCATAGTCGTCAGCGGACAGGCTGTTGATCGCGCGCTGAATGTCGGCCTCGGATTCACAGAGGATCATACCGGCTGCGTCCATGAAGTCCCCGATATTCGGGCACCCCCAATAGATCGGGACCGTTGAGCATAAGATCGCATCTGTCAGCTTTTCCGAGAAATAGTTCTTCTCGCGAACATTCTCGATCACAACGGAATAGCGATACGGGGCCAAGCCGTCGGATTTGCGGTCAAATGGCGTGTATCCCCGCCCCATGATATCAACGTCAGCACCCGTTTCCCGCACCCAGTCAATCACAGAATGGCGCAGTTGGTGCCCCTCCAGATCGCGTTTGGCTGAGGCAATGAGCGAGCAGGATTTCGTTTTCTCTTCGTTGAGGTCACGCCAATCCGGCACCATCGTCACCCCGTAGGGCAGAAACGCCGCATTGGGAAGGTTGCGCAACAGCACATCATGAAACGTCATCACCCGAAAAAACCGCCGCCAAGTGTAGCGGAGCATCTTGTCGTGCTTGGCGTGAATGGCCGACGGTTCGCCCATCATCAGCGAAATCCGGGCGCGGGTGCCCCGGCGCAGGCGCAAATGCACGGTAGAATTGGGATACATGATCAGGTGGTCAGTACGCTCAAGATCGCCAACCGTTTTGCCCGTCAAGCGCTCGGGGCATCCTTCGGGCCAGATCAGATCGGACAATGGAACCGAAGCCAGTTTCGGCCCTAACCGATGCCCGTAAGGCAGGATGGCGATCGCGGGTTCGGTCATGACAGTTGCCCGGGAAAATTGACCTGACCGCGCATTAGAATATGGCCGCGACCCGCCACCTTGATACCGGTCATCGCATCGGCGGGTCCAACGCGTTTAACGGTCGCTTGGCCGGGGCGGCCCAAGTCGTGGCCCTGTTCTGCCGTAAACGTATCTTTGGGCATCAAGCCATACTTCCACAGATAAGCTGCCATCGCCCCGGTCGCGGATCCCGTGAACGGATCCTCGGGTGGGCTGGGCGGCAGCATCAACAGACGTGAGAATGTGTTGCCCGCCTCGGTCGCACCTTCCAGCGTTACAAGGAAGGGCTCGGCCATATCCGACCCCGAATACCCGCCTGCTTCGATCACTTTTCGCAAAGGTCCTTCAACCAACTTCGCGGCGCGCAAGGCTTCATGATCGCGCAATACGGTGACACAAAAGGGCAACCCTGTGGATACCATCTGAGGTGGGGAGATGATCGCGCTTTCCGGCAGGCTGATGGCGGCGGCAACCAGATCGGCAGGAACCATCGCACCAAATTGCGGGGCAACCTGCGTCATCTCAATCTCATCACCATTGAGTTGGATGGAAACGATCCCTGCCCCGGTGTCCAGTGTCAGTGCATCCCCCTGAAACAGCCCACGCGACCGCATCGCCGCGACAGTGGCAATGGTTGGATGACCCGCAAAAGGGATTTCACGGCTGGCCAGAAAATAGCGCACTTGGAAGTCGGCCACGTCAGACGGCCCGGTAAAGGTACATTCGACCAAGGACGTTTCGCGCACGTAAGCCGTGCAGACATCTTTGGGTAGGACGGCCCCACCATGCACCACGGCGCATCCATTGCCGCCAAAGGCGCGGTCGCTGAATGCGTCCACCCAGTCAAAATCAAACCAACTCATGTTTGGTGCCTCCGCCCTGCGAACCCGTATTGGTTCGCATATCTCACCCGTGGGGCGGCGGATGTCACGGGAAAATCACACGCTGCGGGGGCCGATTTAGTGCACGGCCACCGGGGAAAAGTCATGTTCGCGCGCCAGATTAAAGGCCAGCTTGCGATCTGCGACCAGGGCCAGTTGCTGACCATCCGAGTCATGCACAGCGTAGAGCTGATCCAGATCACCAGCCTGTTCGCGCACTTCACGCGGCAGGTCAGCCACATCGACGGCTTTTACATAAACGATCCGGTCGCCTTCGGTGTTGATTTCAATCGGCGTATTCATTGCTCTTACCCCTTCCGTATATTGATTGTGTGAACCACGCTTTCAGGCACGGCACGGGTCAGATCCACATGCAGCAGACCGTTTTCCATGATCGCCTCGCCCACCTCGACGCCGTCCGCCAGAACAAACATGCGCTGAAATTGACGCGCCGCGATGCCGCGATGCAGAAAGATGCGCCCCTCGCTATCGTCGCGTTGACGGCCTCGGATCACCAGTTGGCGATCCTCGATGGTAATCGACAGGTCCTGTTCCGCAAAACCGGCCACAGCCAGGGTGATGCGATAGGAAAAATCCGAGGTCTGTTCGATGTTATAGGGCGGGTATCCTTCGTTTCCGGCCTTTGCAGACCGCTCCAGAAGGCGTTCCAATTGCTCGAACCCCAAAAGATGCGGGTATGAGCCAAGAGTAAGTTTCGACACGTATTTTCGTCCTTTATTGCCAAAGCGACGTGTGGTGCGGTCCCGTTTTGGCAACCGCGTATGATAGAATATGGGAATATGCAGGGATGTCCACAAGGTCTGGCCGGATAAACCCTGACACACTATCTTGTGTGGAAATCACCACAACAACAACCGAGTCGTCCATGAACGCGCCCACTGACATTTCAATGAAAACAGATGAAGTTCTTCGGGTCGAGCTGGAGGTATTTCGCCGCCAGCACCGCGATCTGGACGAAGCGATCGAGGCGCTGCAAGCGACGGGGACGTCGGATCAGTTAACGATCAAGCGGCTGAAAAAGCAGAAACTGCGCCTTAAGGACATCATTCGCCTGATCGAGGACCGTCTGACCCCGGATATCATCGCCTGAAGGCCCTGTACCGCATTGCCAGATAGGCCGATTTGGCTATAGTGCGCGCTCTTTCGACAGGCAAGGGCGACAAGTGGATGAGCGATGTTAAAGTGGGGATCATCATGGGCAGCCAGTCGGACTGGCCCACTATGAAAGAAGCCGCAGACATTCTGGATGAACTGGGCATTGCGTATGAAAAACGCATCGTTTCGGCCCACCGCACCCCTGATCGCCTTTGGGACTATGGCAAAACCGCCGTTCAGCGCGGCCTGGATGTGATTATCGCCGGTGCGGGCGGTGCTGCGCATCTGCCTGGGATGATGGCCTCAAAGACGCGCGTGCCGGTGATCGGTGTACCTGTGCAGACGCGGGCCTTGTCCGGCGTCGATTCGCTGTATTCCATTGTGCAGATGCCCAAAGGCTTCCCGGTGGCGACGATGGCCATCGGATCGGCCGGTGGGGCCAATGCCGGATTGATGGCGGCCGGGATCCTTGCCCTGCAAGACCCAGCGCTGGCTGATCGTCTGGATGCCTGGCGCGCGGCCCTTTCGGCCTCAATCCCCGAGGAACCGCAGGGATGAGCCGTATCGGCTTCATCGGAACCGGACATATTGCAGCCCCCATTGCGCGCTTTCTTGCGGCCAAAGGGCACGAGATCGCCGTGACAGAGCGCAACGCCACAGTCTCGGCCGAACTAAAAGCTGAACTGGATGTCGTGGTCACAAACCCACAAGCGGTTATCGACGCATCGGATATCGTTTTTCTTTGCCTGCGCCCCCAAATCGCCCCGGAAGTATTTGAACAGCTAAACTTTCGCTCGGATCAGCAGATCGTGTCAGTGATGGCGGCTGTATCGGTGGATCAGCTTGCTGCGTTATGCGCCCCCGCAACTGACTTTGTGCAAACGATACCATTGGGTTTTCTTCAGCAAGGTGGATGCCCGCTTGCAGCGTTCGGAAACGACGCCTTGCTGGCTGAATTGTTCGAGCCCGAAAACCCGGTCGTCAAGGTATCCAACGAGGCCGCGCTGAATGCACATTTTGCCGTCTGCGCCATGGTCCCGGGCATTCTGGACGTGTTGGCAACGGGTGCCGAGTGGCTGGCCGAGCAAACGGGCGACGCGGATGCCTCAGAGTTTTATACGACAAAGCTGCTATCCGGGTTTCTGCACACGATGCAAACCGGGCAAGCCGGGCGTTTGGCCGAAGAGCGGGACGCGCTGGCAACGGATGGAACACTCAGCCTGCAAATGACGCAGGCCTTGCATGCGGGCAACGCACATGATGCGCTGCGCTCGGCCCTGCAGGCGATTGGAAAAAGGTTGGAGACTGATTGGTGACGGAAATGCTTGCTCCGGGGGCGCGGATTGGAATTCTGGGCGGTGGCCAATTAGGCCGGATGTTGTCCGTCGCGGCGGCCCGGTTGGGCTTTGTAACCCACATCTTTGAGCCGGGAGCCAACCCACCCGCCGGTCAGGTGGCGGATCATGTGACGACTGCAGCTTATGATGACGCTCCGGCACTGAAGGCCTTTGCCGAATCCGTCGATGTCATCACCTATGAATTCGAAAATATCCCGACCGAAGCGCTGGACCTGTTGGAAGTACATTGCCCTATCCATCCGGGGCGCGAGGCGCTGCGTGTCAGTCAAGATCGACTGACCGAAAAGACTTTCCTTGCCGGGTTGGGTTTGAAGACAGCGCCGTTCGCCGACATCACCAATTTGGACAGCCTAAAGGCAGCGATTGACCAGATTGGCACGCCAGCCATCCTGAAAACACGTCGTTTCGGCTATGACGGCAAGGGACAGGCGCGGTTGCGCGGCCCCGAGGATGCCGAGGCCGCACTGGCCGATATGGCAGGCGCGCCTGCAATCCTCGAAGGGTTCGTCAATTTCAGCCACGAGGTATCGGTCATCGCCGCCCGCAGCATCGACGGTCAAGTGTCCTGTTTCGACCCCGGGGAAAACGTGCACCGCGATGGCATCTTGCACACCACCACGGTACCCGCCCGCCTTGCCCCGGCGCAACGAACCGATGCTGTTCTTCTGGCCGCCAATATCTTGAACGCGCTGGATTACGTCGGTGTCATGGGTGTCGAACTATTCGTCACGTCAAAAGGGTTGATCGTGAATGAGGTTGCGCCTCGGGTGCACAACTCGGGTCACTGGACTCAGAACGGCTGCGCGGTGGATCAGTTCGAACAGCATATCCGCGCCGTAGCCGGTTGGCCTTTGGGCGATGGTCAACGCCACTCGGACGTGGTCATGGAAAATCTGATCGGCGACGATATGGACCGCGTGCCAGAGCTGGCGCGGGAACGCGACGTAGCGCTGCATCTCTATGGCAAGGCCGAGGTAAAGGCGGGCCGCAAAATGGCGCATTTCAACCGCATCTCGCGGTAACTCAGCCCACAAACCGTGCGGCGATATCGCCTGACATGAAGCTAACCCGCCCGCCCGCCAGCGTGGCGGCGACGCGGTGGGACCGAGCATCAAGGATCACCATGTCTGCGCGCAGACCAGGGGCAAGTGTGCCCCGGTCCTGCAATCCAAGAACCCGTGCCGGCCCTGATGACACCAGCGCCCACGCCGTTGCCAAATCCAGCAGGCCAGATTTGGCAAGCATCAGCGCAGCGCGCCGCGGGCTGGGATAGTGATAATCCGATGCCAAGGCATCACACAGCCCCATCGTGATCAGATCCAACGCACTGACGTTGCCCTTGTGCGATCCGCCACGCACCACGTTGGGTGATCCGAGAATTACCTGATCCCCAGCAGCCCGTGCGGCCTCGGCTGCCTCTAGCGTTTCTGGGAATTCCGCGATCTGCGCCCCCCGCGCCCGCCAATCGGCGCGGGTTTGGGCGGTTGCGTCGTCATGACTGCCCATACAGACACCCTGCTCGGCCAGCGCCGTACAGAGCGTGTCCAAGGCAGCGGGCACATCATCCCGGCGGGCATGCATGGACAGCAGCATCTCAAAATGTGCGTCCGGATTGCGCCCTGCCTTAAGAGCCTGCCCCGTCAAACGGGGCGGCTTGCGCCCCTCGGCCAGCCTGTCATGTGGCAGGTGATCGTTGAACACGACATAGGGCACCTGCCAATCGGTGATGCGTTCAGGCAGGCTGGGGTATTCCGCCAGCATGTGTGTTTCGAACCGTAACTGAGGCAGCAGATCGGTCACGAGGCAATCTTTGACCGACGCGATAGCATCAAACACTTGGCCAGCGAATTCAGGGCCGCGTACGCCGCCCTCCCAACTCAGGAACTGGGCCACGACCGCCGTCGTGATCCCGTTGGCGGCCAGTTCGGCCTCGACTGACAGGATGCCCTCGTCCATCTGCTTCATCGCCCCGCGGCGCGGTGCGATGTGACGCTCGAACCCATCGCCGTGCAGGTCGATGATACCGGGCATCACAAGATATCCTGATAGATCGATTGTTCGGCCTGCGGGGTCCTCCTGCACGATCCCATCGGAAATGGGCAGGTCTGCACGAGTCATCCCTTGGTTCGGCAACAAGACCTCTGCCCCGGATAGAGTCAAAGAAAGTGCAGTCATTGGGAAGGCTCCGACGCGGGTTCGGAGCAATCCTGCCCGATGCAGATTTCGTCGATGATTTCCATCACCCCATCCAGCCATGTGATCTGTGGGTCAAACTGTCCAAACTCGATGAAATGCAGCGCCTGCGCCATTACGCGCGGGTTGTTCATCATGAATGTGTGTGTCACCGGCAAAACGATATGGTCCGCCATCCCTTCGACCTTGGTGGTCTCAACCGAGACCTTGCCGTCATCCGAACCGTCAATCATCGACGAAAACAGCGGGTTCAGCGAATTCTCACCGGCGATGACACCCAGTTCGAAATCCGCAGGCGGCAGTTGCCTTGGGATACCTTCGGGGCCCGTGCCCAGCGCCAGGCCAGCCGGGCCATTCAGCATCCCAAACACCTCATACGCGCTAAGTTCGTCCACCAACTGACTACCCTGATTGGGCGGCCCGAGCATGACTACGCGGCCCAGATTTTCCGGATGGTTATCCTGCAGCCAATAGCGCAACAGGATACCACCCATCGAATGCGCCACAACATTGACTTTGTCATCGCCGCATTCGGCAAATGCATCTGGCAGCGTCTTTGCGGCAAGTTCGGGAATAGGCAGGTCAGTGGACGGATATCCCGGGCGCACGACGGTATAACCATGCGTCTTGAACAGCTGTTCCATGACGGTAAAAGACGCTTCGGTCCGTGCCAGCCCATGCAGCAGGACCACGCATTTTGCCTGCACAATGGCAGGCACAAAGAACAGAAAGAGGGCAAGCAAATAACGCATAGCCGCCAGATAAGGCCTAACGTCCAGCGAATAAACCCCTACCGCGGCGTCCTGCGCAGAACGGCCAGTGCAATTCCGCCCAATACCAGACCCGCCCCCAGGATCAGACGCAGACTGGCGGTCTCACCCAGCAGGAGGACACCGCCAATAATGGCTATGATCGGAACGCTGAGTTGCACGACGGCCGCCGTTGTGGGCGTCAATTCCCGCAAAACCTGGTACCAAAGCGCATACCCCATCCCCGAAGTAACCGCGCCGGCCAACGCAGCCAGCAAGTATCCGTTAGCGGTCATGTGCCAAGCCCCTCCTGTCGCCAACAAAGCCAGCGTTGTCACGGGCAATGCCACGACAAAATTGGCCGCAGTGCCGGATAAGGCATCCGGTTCGGACTTGCCAACCAACGAATAGATCGCCCAGCCGATCCCGGCGGCAATCATCAGGGCTGCTCCGACCGGGTTGACCTGTATCGATCCGGACGGCCAAAGCACGTAGCCCAACCCCAGCAATGCGATTGCGGCGCCCGCGATCTGTCGACCAGTGGGCAGAGTACCTTTCACTGATGTCACAGTGAACATCGTCACCTGCACCACCCCGAACAGTATCAGCGCGCCAAGACCCGCATCCAGCGTCAGATAGGCGATAGAGAATCCGATCATGTACAGGGACAACGACCCCGCCCCGGCAATCCTGCGTCGTTCAAACAGGGGCAAGTGGCCAGCCCTTAGAAGAACCAACCCGGCTAGCACCACTGCGCCAGCTAAGACCCGCACCACGGCAAAGGCGGCAGGATCGCTGGCGCCACTATCAATCGCCAGACGATTAAGTATCGAGTTGGACGCAAAGGCGCACATCGTCAGGCACGTGAGTAGGAACAGTTTCATATCAACCGCATAGCCGGTTTCGGCGCGTTTTGCACACTCACATTCCCGCGGGTGGTGCGCAAAACGGAACGGGGCCGCCCGAAGGCGACCCCGTCCCTATATTTTAAGGCTTCCCCTTCGGCAGCTTGGCCTTACAGCCAAGCGCCTGTCGGGACCGTCAGAATTCGCCGAGGCGAATTCGACGTCTTACATCATGCCGCCCATGCCGCCCATGTCGGGCATGCCGCCGCCAGCAGGCGCGCCGTCTTTGGCAGGCTTGTCAGCAACCATTGCTTCGGTGGTGACCAGCAGGCCAGCAACCGATGCTGCATCTTCCAGCGCAGTGCGGACAACTTTGGCCGGATCGATAACGCCGAACGAGAACATGTCGCCATACTCTTCGGTCTGAGCGTTGAAACCAAAGGCCGCTTCCGAAGATTCGCGAACTTTGCCTGCAACAACTGCGCCGTCGACGCCCGCGTTCTCAGCAATCTGGCGCAGCGGCGCTTCGATGGCTTTACGCACGATATTGATGCCTGCGTCCTGATCAGCGTTTGCGCCTTTCAGAGTGTCCAGTGCTTTACCGGCCTGAACCAGCGAAACGCCACCCCCCACAACAACGCCTTCCTGAACGGCTGCGCGCGTTGCGTTCAGAGCATCGTCAACACGATCCTTACGCTCTTTCACTTCAACTTCGGTCATGCCACCTACGCGGATAACAGCAACACCGCCGGCCAGTTTGGCAACGCGCTCTTGCAGCTTCTCACGGTCGTAGTCCGACGAGGTTTCTTCGATCTGAGTGCGGATCTGGGCAACACGTGCTTCGATCTCGGCTTTCTCGCCAGCACCGTCGACGATGGTGGTTTCGTCTTTGGTGATTTCGATTTTCTTGGCGGTGCCCAGCATGTCCATGGTGACGGACTCGAGCTTCATGCCCAGATCTTCGCTGATGACTTGACCGCCGGTCAGGATTGCGATGTCCTGCAGCATGGCCTTGCGGCGATCGCCGAAGCCCGGTGCTTTGACAGCAGCAATTTTCAGGCCACCGCGCAGTTTGTTGACAACCAGAGTTGCCAGCGCTTCGCCTTCAACATCCTCAGCAATGATCAGCAGAGGCTTTTGCGACTGGATCACTTGCTCGAGCAGCGGGACCATCGGCTGCAGCGAAGACAGTTTCTTTTCGTGCAGCAGGATCATGCAATCATCGAGATCTGCGATCATCTTGTCAGCATTGGTGACGAAGTAAGGCGACAGGTAGCCACGGTCGAACTGCATACCTTCGACAACATCGGTCTCGGTTTCCAGACCTTTGTTTTCTTCGACGGTGATAACGCCTTCGTTGCCAACCTTCTGCATCGCGTCTGCGATTTGCTGACCGATTTCGGCTTCGCCGTTGGCCGAGATGGTGCCAACCTGAGCGACTTCTGCTGAGTCTTTGACTTCACGCGCCATCTCTTTGATGCCTTCAACGACCTTGGCAGTTGCCAGGTCGATGCCGCGCTTCAGGTCCATCGGGTTCAGGCCAGCAGCAACCTGCTTTAGACCTTCTTTGACGATCGACTGCGCCAGAACAGTTGCAGTGGTGGTGCCGTCGCCGGCTTCGTCATTGGTGCGGCTGGCGACTTCTTTCACCATCTGCGCGCCCATGTTTTCGAACTTGTCTTCCAGTTCGATTTCCTTGGCAACCGATACACCGTCTTTGGTGATGCGCGGTGCGCCGAAGGATTTGTCCAGAACCACGTTGCGACCTTTGGGGCCCAGGGTCACTTTGACAGCATCGGCCAGGATGTTCACACCTGACAGCATGCGGTTGCGGGCATCGGTGTCGAACTTGACGTCCTTAGCAGCCATGTTGTTTCTCCTTGAGAAAAATGTTGGAAATGAAGATCAGAGAAGCGCGGGCGCTTACTCGATGATCCCCATGATGTCGCTTTCTTTCATCATCAGCAGCTCTTCGCCGTTGACCTGAACCTCGGTGCCCGACCACTTGCCGAACAGGATCTTGTCGCCAGCTTTTACAGCCATTGCGATCAGTTCGCCGCTGTCCTTGCGCGCGCCTTCACCGGTCGAAACGACTTCGCCTTCGCTGGGCTTTTCTTTTGCGCTTTCGGGAATGATCAACCCGCCTGCGGTTTTCTCATCGCTTTCGGTACGACGAACCAGCACACGGTCATGAAGCGGTTTCAATGCCATCTTTGCAGCTCCTTGGGCTCAAAGTTTATCTATCCTCCCCCCGCCTTTCAGCGAGGCGTTAGCACTCGGTAGTTGAGAGTGATAACGATGCATAGCTAGGGTGTCGAAATGACCGAGTCAACAAGTTACCTGAATATTTTTCGCACGCAGAGCCCCAGAACGCCCGGTTTACACAGCGCCCTAGCCAACTAAGGTGATGGCGACCACATTTGACCAAGGCAGATTCGATGCGTGGGCTCCGGAAAATCACAACTACCCTGTTGTTTTTAATTACTATTACTGTTGGTTTATCCACATCAGCACAGGCGCAGCCCCTTACCGAAACGGTCCAGAGCTGGGAGCGCCGCCTTGATGCCCGGATCGGGCTGCTCCTTTATGATCCCAGCAAGGAATGGGAAGTTTCATACCGCGCCGATGAGCTGTTTCCGATGTCCAGCACGTTCAAAACGCTCTTGTGCGGCGCCGTGCTGGCAGAGGTGGATGCAGGTACGGAAAGCCTGTCAGATCACGTCACGTACCAATCGGCGGACCTGGTGGATTACTCCCCTGTCACCAGCAAACATGTTGAGACCGGTATGACTGTCGGAGCGCTATGCGAAGCAACGGTGACGATCAGCGACAATGCTGCGGCCAATCTGCTGTTGCGCCGTCTGGATGGGCCTGCCGGACTGACCGAGTTTCTTCGGACAAACGGCGACGACATCACCCGCCTTGATCGATGGGAGACGGCCCTGAACGAAGCCGCTCCAGGCGATCCGCGCGACACTACAACGCCTCGGGCAATACTGGCGACGCTGGACCGGTTGCTATTTGGCCAGGCGCTCTCACCCGCATCCTCAGCTCAACTCAGGCAATGGATGATAGACGATCAAGTGGCCGACGGTCTTATCCGTGCGCACGTGCCTGACGGGTGGACGATCGGGGACAAGACCGGTGCCGGAGGCCACGGCAGCCGTGCGATCGTTGCCTTTTTGCAGACACCCGAGCCCCGCACCTATCTGGCCGCCATCTACCTGACCGAAAGCGATGCGCCATTTCCTGAACGCAACGCCGTCCTTTCAGATATAGGCCGCGCCATGATTTCCGAAATCGCCGCACGGCCTGACTAGTTCGCATCTTCCCAGCTATACGCCCAGTGCTTCAACCCTTCGGCCCCCGTAGCCGACAGCGCATAGACCCCTTTCTCGACCTTGTCGAACCACCCGTAGTGATTGTCCCGCATCAGGCGCGTGGCCTGGGCGACGCCGGTGGATTGGGCAACTTCCGCCCCCTTTGTCGCTCCGCATTCGGCCAGATGGGCTGCACATTTCAGCGCGTCCTGACGATAGGCCGTCACGATCCCGTGCCGGGTGGCCCCACCTGTGTTGGGATCACCTTCAAGCCGGTCAAATTCACGGAGCAGACCAGCCGCTTTTGCTTTGTTTTTTCGCGGTGCATACGGGCCCGGGTCACATTGCACCTCGACCGCGCCGTCGGCACGTACAGTGATCAGACCAAGACCAAGCCTGCGGCACAGCGCTAAATTGTCCTTTAACGCACGCCGCGCGGTTCGCCCTTTTGGTTTGCACACACCGACATAGACCTGATCAGTCACCCTTAGCCGCGTGATCGCCTGATGAAACAGCGCCAATGAGAACCGCAGCTTCAGCTCAACAATCACCGGCTCATCGCCATCCCGAACAGCTACGATATCGGCAGCGCCAACTTCGCCTTTGACGGTATAGCCCTGACGCTCGAACAGCGCCTTGATCGGCGGGTATAGATCCTGCTCGCGGTCCATTCCGCCATGCTATGCAAATTTGCCGCGAACGCCAGCCATCACCTGCATCTGGCTTGAATACATTGCTGCGCAAAGGCAATGTCGCGGTCACACTGAAGATTCCGAGATGATCCTTATGCGCTTGTTTGCACCGCTGCTTTTCCTATTCCTGCCCGCCGCCGTACAGGCCGCATGCGAAGGGAATGATCTGAGGCCGGGACTTAGCCCTGCGGTAAAGTCCGAACTGCAACAGGCAGTGGCCGATATCCCGTTTCCCGAAGGTAATCACTGGATCGCGTCCAAGGGCGACACGATCCTGCACCTTGTTGGTACGTTGCATGCCAATGACCCACGCATGGACGCAGTGGTCGAACGGCTAACGCCGGCCATCAGCGATGCGGACGCGTTTTATTTCGAGGTAACGCAGGAAGAAATGGACGCGTTCGAACAAGACCTGGCCAAGGACATGAGCCCGGTGATGATCACCTCGGGACCCAGCCTGATTGACCTGATGTCCGAGGAGGACTGGTCTGCCCTGTCTGACGGGTTATCCGAACGCGGTATCCCTGGCTGGATGGCAGCCAAAATGCGGCCTTGGTTTCTAAGCATGATGCTGGGCATCCCCCCGTGCATGATGCAGGACCCCACTGCAAACCACGGGATGGACGCCCGTCTGGATCAGCTGGCTGACGAATTGGGCATCCCCAAACGCTCGCTTGAACAGATTGCCGATCTTATGAGTATGTTCGACAGCCACCCCATCGAAAAGCAGGTCCAGTCCCTTGTGCGGATGGCCAGCGCCATGGGCGGCAGCGAGGATCAACTGGCGACGATGGCCAACGCCTACCTAGAAGAGAAGCATGTCGAAATTATCCAGCTCACCCGCCTGCAGGGCTTGGAAGACTCGGGTCTGCCGCCCGAGGTTTTCGACGAGGAATGGAACGATTTCGAACAAAAACTTCTGGTCGAGCGCAACAGCAACTGGATGCAGAAAATTCTGAACATTCAGGACCAAACTGTCGTGATCGCGGTCGGTGCCGGGCATCTTGGGGGCGACTACGGGCTGCTGAACCAATTGCAACAGACTGGGTACACCCTGACCCGCGCCCCGTTCTGACCCACCTCGATTTCAGACCAACCGTCGCAGCGTAAACACTGTCGGGTGACAACCCCGGCGGACCGCCCTATAAGGCGCGCAAAATGATCACCATCAGGACGCTGACATGACAACGCTCGTATTTGGACATAAATCCCCCGACACCGACTCCACAGGTTCACCTATCCTGTGGTCATGGTACCTGAACGAAATCAAAGGCGAACAGGCTGAGCCGGTTTTGCTGGGCGAACCCAACACCGAAGCGGCATTCCTGCTGCAGCGCTGGGACCTGTCAAAGCCGCGCGTCATCGAGGACGTGGCCGAGGGCGCACCGGTAGTCATCGTGGACACCAACAACCCGGCCGAGCTGCCAGCTAGCGTAAACAGCGCCGACATCCGCGCAATCATCGACCACCACAAGCTGGTTGGTGGCCTGGAAACCAAAGGCCCGATCGACATCACCGTGCGCCCGCTGGCCTGCACGGCGACCATCATGATGGACCTGATCGGTGACGACGCCGCCAAGATGCCCGACGCCATCAAAGCCGCCGCACTGACCTGCATCCTGTCGGATACTCTGGAATTCCGCTCGCCCACCACCACCGCACATGACCGCGCAGTGGCCGAGAAGCTGGCTGCCGAGCTGGGTCTGGACGTCGCGACCTATGCCGCGGAAATGTTCGCGGCCAAATCGGATGTGTCGTCTTTCTCGGACGCCGAACTGATCCGCATGGACAGCAAGGAATATGAGGTCGACGGTACCAAGTTCCGCGTTTCGGTTCTGGAAACCACCGCACCG
Organism: Ruegeria atlantica; assembly: GCF_001458195.1. Lineage (GTDB taxonomy): Bacteria > Pseudomonadota > Alphaproteobacteria > Rhodobacterales > Rhodobacteraceae > Ruegeria > Ruegeria atlantica. The sequence continues at coordinate 93,073 of NZ_CYPU01000007.1, forward strand.
GGCGTTGTACTGGACCGTAAGGCCAGCCTGGCGGGTTCGATGGCTGACGTAGCAAAGGAAGACGGCGTTGATCAGGTTCTGCTGTTCGTGGTCGATATCCTGAACGAAGAGGCCACTCTGCTGGTACCCAACGATCTGGTCAAAAGCGTCGCCGAAAAGAGCTTTGGCGCTAGCGTGGATGGCGATGCCGTGGTCCTGCCCGGCATCATGAGCCGCAAAAAGCAGATCATTCCGAACCTAAAGGTTTGACGCTGACAAACATCCCAACCGAAAGGCGCCCCACCCGGGCGCCTTTTTTCTTTGCTACTAATGTTTTGCGCGAACGGTATCCGTTGGTAGTCTGACATCAATAGCCAGACAGCGAATTGGGTCAGACGACGTTCATGAGTTCCCGCAAGTTCAGCACCACACGCGACATCCTGAGATTTGAAGGCAAGGACAAATCTGCCTATTGGCGGCGGTTTGCCATGCTTCTGACGTTATCCGTGGTGATTGCCACGATGGGCATGCTGCGAGATTCCAGTGCGGTCGTCATTGCCGCAATGCTTGTTGCGCCATTGATGACCCCGATCCTTGGGGTTGCAGCGGCGATGGTGATGGGATGGCTGGGTCGCGCGTTTAAACTGGCTTTGATTGTCTGCGGTGCCGCGGTAATCAGCGTCTTGCTGGCGTGGCTTCTTGTCTATGTCGCAGACGTCCCGCGCGGCATTCTGATCCCCGATCAGGTTCTGGCCAGAACGGATCCGGGAACCGAGGATCTGATCGTTGCGCTGGCCGCCGGAGTGGCCGCAGCTTACGTTCAAATCAACCGGTCCGAGGCCAGCCTGCTTCCCGGTGCAGCCATCGGGGTGTCCTTGGTGCCACCTCTGTCTGCTTCGGGTGTGTTGCTGTATTTCGACGAGCCCGCCGAGGCCTATGAGGCCGGTCTTCTTTTTGCCACCAACCTTGGAGCGATCATTCTGTCGGCCTGCGCGGTTTACATCGTATATGCAGCGCGGGCGGTGGTGTTTAGCAAGGGTCGGCGCAAGCTGAACTTCACCGCAAGCGTGGTGGTGACACTGGCATTCCTAGCCTTCGTTGTCCTTCAACTGGGAAAGTCGACCTACAACCGTTACCTCGAAACCCGGACCGAGGCGCAGTTGGCGCAAACGATCCGGGACTGGGCCGATCCGGTGTCGGTCGAGATCATCCGCGTGGACGTGAATGCCAAACGCAAACACGCCGATATTTGGCTGATCGTGGACCTTCCGATTGAAGCCGCTTACAAAGTATCCTCGATCGCCGGTTTGCTGCCCGAGACCTTGCGCGACACGCCTTTGGTCGACGTACTTCAGAAGGAACTGGGGCCGGGTTATCTGGTCGTAGTGAGTTTCCAGAACAGGATCGGCGCACAGATCATATTGGGCACCGAAAACGTCCAACAAGCACCCGATGTCGAAGAAATCGTCGAATGACACGATCAGACACACCGTGTTCGACCCGCAATTGGTATTGCGGGATGGCCAAGAGGTGAAAGCTTTGCCATAGCTGTCACAACTCAGAATTTCAGGTCCCGAGGCTCCCATGACCCAGATCATCCACACGCTTTCCGAGATTTCAGGCCGCTACAAGGCACTGTTCGTTGACCTGTGGGGATGCGTTCACAACGGCATCACTGCCTATCCCGATGCGGTCGCGGCTTTGCAAAACTACCGGGCGCAAGGCGGGATCGTTGTGCTGGTCACCAACTCACCCAAACCGCGTGCTGGCGTGGCTGAGCAGCTTGGGCAGTTCAATGTCCCCGCAGATGCCTATGACACCATCGCCACCAGCGGGGACTCGGCCCGGTCCGCCATGTTCCGTGGGGCGGTTGGTGAAAAAGTCTATTTCATGGGGGAATGGGAACGCGACGCGGGTTTCTTTGAGCCGCTGAAAATACTACACCATCCGATCCACATCGAACGTGTCCCGCTGGATGAGGCCGAAGGGATCGTCTGCTGCGGGCCGTTCGACCCAATGGCGGATCCGGCGGTCAATCGCGCCGATTTCCTCTATGCCAAGCAGAAAGGCATGAAGCTGCTCTGCGCCAACCCCGACATCGTTGTTGACCGGGGCGAGATACGCGAATGGTGCGCGGGCGCGTTGGCGAAGCTGTATACCGAGATGGGAGGCGAGAGCCTGTATTTCGGAAAACCCCACCCCCCGATCTATGATCTTGCGCGGCGCAGGCTGCAGGAATTGGGTCATGACATCCCTGATGGCGACATTCTTGTGATCGGCGACGGACCACATACGGACATTCTGGGCGGTATGGGCGAAGGGATTGATTCTCTGTTCATCTCGGGTGGTTTGGCCGCAGCGGAAACAAAAACTGAGCATCATCCGCATCATGAATCCCTAAGTGACTATATTGCAAAGGAAAAAATCAATCCTACCTACACAATCGGTCGATTGAGGTAGTCAAAAAAGACTTGATTTTCTGCAGCTGCGAAGTAATAAAGTTGCCAAACCGGGGCGACTTGAGTTGTTTTGTTGCCCTTTGAACTCGAGTGAGGGCGACATGTTGGATAATCTTCCACGCGGCACGATCTGTATTGAAGACATCGAGATGGGCATGACCCGCCACCTGCGCAAAGTGGTGACGGACGAAGATATCGAGATGTTCGCGCAGGTATCAACGGACCGAAACCCCGTTCACCTGGACGACGACTATGCTCGCGACACAATCTTCGAAGGCCGTATCGCCCACGGCATGCTGACGGCGGGCCTGATCTCAGCCGTGATTGGTGAACAACTGCCGGGCCACGGCACGGTCTATATGGGGCAGTCGCTCAAATTCCTGGCGCCCGTGCGCCCTGGCGACATGGTCTATGCAGAGGTCAAAGTGATCGATATTGATTTTGCCAAGCGTCGCGTGAAGCTGGATTGTCACTGTGCGGTCGATGGCAAAAAGGTGCTGGTAGGCGAAGCCATGGTTTTGGCCCCTTCACGCAAGTTCGACTGAAGCCTCGATACATCTATCCTTTTGAAGGGCACTGGGAATGGTGCCCTTTTTTGTTGCGCGGCATTTGTACCAATCAGGTGCTTGAACCCGGTCACCAGTCCCGCTAGGCAAGCTACATGCAGATCATCCGTGATTTCCAGTTTGTCGAGCCAGAAGACCGCGGTGCCAGTGTGGCAATCGGGAACTTTGATGGCGTGCATGTTGGCCATCAGTCGGTGATTGAACTTGCACAAAGCGTGGCCCCGGATGCTCCGCTTGGTGTTCTGACGTTCGAGCCTCACCCTCGCGAGTACTTTGCACCCGATGCCCCACCTTTTCGTCTGATGCGCGGAAACGCACGTGCGCACCGGTTGGAGAAACTGGGTGTACAAAAGCTGTACGAATTGCCGTTCAATGCAGCGCTTGCCGGTCTGACGCCCGAAGGCTTTGCCCGCAATGTCATCTGCGAGGGACTTGGTCTATCGCACGTCGTGGTCGGCGCGGATTTCTGTTTCGGCAAAGGGCGCAGTGGCACCGCCGAAGATATGGCCCGGTTCGGGCAAGAGATGGGGTTTGGCGTCACCATTGCACCGCTGATGGAACGGTCTGACGATGTGGTATCCTCGACTGGTATCCGCACCGCGCTGACCGATGGCCGCCCCCGCGACGCAGCGGCAATGCTGGGCCATTGGCACCGCGTCGAGGGCGAAGTGATCGGCGGCGAACAACGCGGGCGCGAGCTTGGGTTCCCCACCGCGAATATGTCCATCGAAGGGTTGCACCCGCCAAAATTTGGCGTCTATGCGGTGCTGGTCGATGTGCTCGACGGACCTCATCAGGGCAGCTATCACGGCGCCTCCTCGGTTGGCGTACGGCCTATGTTCAACGGAGAGGTTCCGAATATCGAGACCTTCCTGTTCGATTTCTCAGGCGATCTGTATGGTTCGACCCTGTCCGTCGGCCTGGTCGAATACCTGCGCCCTGAGATGACGTTTGACGGGCTGGATGCCCTGATCGCGCAGATGGATGCCGATTGCGACAAGGCCCGCACCCTGTTGGCCGCGCTATGACCACCGATCCGATCGATCGCAAAGGCCTTGGCCCGCGGTTCTGGGAACGCAAACCGCTAACCAAGATGAACCAGCGCGAATGGGAAGCCTTGTGCGACGGCTGCGGCAAATGCTGCCTGAACAAGCTTGAGGATGAGGACACCGGCGAGGTCGCCCTCACCTGCGTCGCCTGCCGTCTGCTGGACGATGAGACCTGCCGCTGCACACAGTACGACATCCGCCACCAATTCGTCCCGGAATGCATCGTGATGAAGCCCAACAACATCGACGATCACGCCTATTGGCTGCCCCAAACCTGCGCCTATCGACTGCTGTGGGAGGGGAAACCGCTGTACGAATGGCATCCCCTGATATCAGGTACACCGGACAGCGTGCACGCAGCTGGCATGTCAGTTCAGGGGCGCACGGTGTCCGAATTCGAAACCCCCTTGGAAGAGTGGGAAGACTATATCATTGAGGAACCCAGCTGATGTATTTCGCCTCTGACAATTCCGGTCCGGTTCACCCACAGGTCATGGCCGCGTTGAACGAAGCCAATCAGGGCTATCAAATGGCCTATGGCGCGGACACCCTGATGAACGAAGTGCGCGATCGTACTCGCGGAATCTTCGAAGCGCCAGGGGCCGCAGTTTATCTGGTGGCCACCGGGACAGCCGCGAATTCGCTGGCTCTGGCGACACTCTCAAACCCATGGGAAACCGTGTTCTGTTCACCCGTCGCGCATATCCACGAGGATGAATGCAACGCGCCCGAGTTCTATAGCGGCGCAAAGCTGACACTGGTGCCGGGCGGCGACAAGATGGAGCCCGCAGCGCTGCGTCGCTCGATTTTGGCCGAAGAAACACGTGGCGTGCACGGCCCCCAGCGTGGGCCCGTGTCGATCACTCAGGTGACAGAGCGTGGCTCGGTTTACTCACTGGCCGAGTTGCAGGCGCTGTGCAGTATCGCCAAAGAATACGACCTGCCAGTTCATCTGGATGGTGCCCGGTTCACTAACGCATTGGTCGCGCTTAATTGCGCGCCCGCTGAGATGACGTGGAAAGCGGGCGTCGATGCGGTCAGCTTTGGCGGCACCAAGAACGGGTTGATGGGTGTCGAAGCGGTAGTTTTCTTTGACGAATCCAAGGCCTGGGAATTCGAACTGCGGCGCAAGCGAGGTGCGCATCTGTTCTCCAAGCATCGTTACTTGTCCGCCCAGATGGCCGCATATCTGAACGGTGATCTGTGGCTGCAGATGGCGCGACAAGCCAACGCCAACTGCGCGCATCTGGCCGATGGTCTACGCGGCAAAGGCGCAACCTTTCTACATGAGCCGCAAGCCAACATGATCTTTGCGCAGTTTTCGCGCGCGCGTCACAAGCAGTTGCACCAAGCGGGTGCGGTTTATCATCTGTGGGGCGCAGAGCTGGACGGTGCGGATGACGACGAGATCCTGGCCTGCCGACTGGTCTGCGACTGGTCGATCAACTCAGATGATATCGACCGGTTCATCGGCTTGTTGTGATTTCAGGGATTAGGGGCGTCATCCTGTCCACAACATGGTTCAGGATAGACCACCCCAAAACTTTCGAATGACGGCAGCCGTCTGATTCGGTTGAGTGATTGGGACCATGTGGTCAGCACCCGAAACAACACCCGTTCCGGCATTGGGAAGCCGCCGGGCAAGACCTTCTCCGATCGCGGGCATGACGGGGTGCGTCTCAGACCCGCTCAGGATCAGAACCGGCATAGATGCGCGGTCGAGAACGCCAGGGTTCAGCATCCCCTTCTGATCAAGGAACAAAGCGTCATCAACGGCGGGCACAACGTGAATACCACGGATCATTCCCGCGCGTGTCCGCTCTGGCAATTCGGGCCATCGTGGGCCGTCCTGTGCGCCCCACATCCGGTTGAACAAACGGGCGGCCTGCTCAAAATTTCCGGCCGCGAGCGCATCAGAGACAGGTTTCGCCTCTTCATCATGTTGCCGCACCAAATCGGGCGTGTCCTGAATCGCAACCGCAAAGAACACTGGCTCGATCAGGACCGCACTGCGGACCAGGTCCGGAAACTCGACAGCCAGCCGAAGGGCTAGCATCCCGCCAAAGGAATGCCCGATCACATCCATCGGTTCGGTCAGATGCGCGGCCGACAGTTGGGTCACTTGGTCAAAGAAATCCCCGCGCCCATCCCAATCCGCGCTGCGGCCATGGGACGGCATGTCGGGGGCCGTAAATGTCGCCTCGCCCTCTAGAGCCGTCGCCAGCCCCGACCACGCCCCGGAATGCGCGATTGTGCAGTGCAGGGCGAGCACCTCGCGCGCGCCCTGCCCCAACGTTCTGACAAAAGTGTTGTCTGCCAGGGGGGTGTCCCTCACCCCTTCAGTTCCGACATATGGCGGTCCAGATCATCCAGCCGGTCCTGCCCCCAGAACCGCTGATCGTCTTCGGTGATGTAAAACGGCGCGCCAAATACACCGCGATCCACGGCCTCTTCCAGATTGGCGGCATAAGTTTCCGCGCCCACCAGAAGGCCGCTATCCGCCAGCCCTGGATTGAAACCGGCCTTTGTCAGGCAATCGCGGATCACATCGTCCTGCGCGATGTCTTTCTCCTCGGCCCAACAGGCCCGCACGAAGGAATGCGCAAGTTTGCCAACATCCCCTGACCCGTCCTTGATCGCAGCGATGATCGCATAGGATGACGGCGCCGCATTGGTCGGCCAATGCGCGGGTTGTAGATTGAATTCCATACCAAGTTGCTTGGACTGTCGCTGTAGTTCCTGCGCCCGATATTCGATCCGAGAAATATGGCGGTCTTTGGGTGGAGTGCCCCCCGTACGCCCAAACAGGGCGACAATATCCAGCGGTTTGTAGTTGATCGTTGCGCCATGTTTCGCCGCAACCTCTTCCAACCGCATACCCGCCAGATAGGTATAGGGCGAGAGTGTCGCAAAATAGTAGTCAATCTGGGTCATCTGCACTTTCTCCGCTGCGTTATCTTTGCTGGACGTTAGACCCGTGCTAAGCGGTGTCAACATCACGAATCTGTCACATTGCCATTGCTGCCCGGGGACCTCAGCCGATGCCGACACTCAACGAACCCAAGCTTATCGCTGGGAACGCCAACCTTCCTCTTGCCGAATCCATCTCGCGACGCATGAGCCTGTATCGCGGCGTCGATCAGAATCTTGTCGATGCGCGGGTCGAGCGCTTCAATGACGGCGAGATTTTCGTCGAAGTTTTCGAAAACGTGCGCGGCGAGGATATGTTCATTGTCCAACCGACGTCGAATCCGGCGAATGACAACCTGATGGAGCTGCTGATCATCGCTGACGCGCTGCGTCGGTCTTCCGCACAGCGTATCACCGCCGTGATCCCCTATTTTGGTTACGCCCGTCAGGACCGCCGCACCAAGGCGCGGACGCCAATCAGCGCCAAGCTGGTGGCCAACATGCTGACCGGTGCCGGGATCGAGCGGATCCTGACCATGGACCTGCACGCAGCGCAGATTCAGGGGTTCTTCGACATGCCAGTCGACAACCTTTATGCATCGCCGATTTTTGCGCTGGATGTGAAACACCAGTTCCAGGACAATCTGGACGAGCTTATGGTCGTATCGCCTGACGTCGGCGGCGTGGCCCGCGCGCGGGAGCTTGCCAAGCGCATCAACGCCCCCCTGTCGATCGTGGACAAGCGTCGCGAAAAGGCTGGCGAAGTGGCTGAGATGACAGTGATTGGCGACGTCAAAGACAAGATCTGCCTGATCGTCGACGACATGTGCGACACTGCTGGTACGCTATGCAAGGCCGCTCAGGTCCTGCAGGATAACGGCGCGAAGGAAGTGCACTCCTATATCACCCACGGTGTCATGAGCGGCCCGGCGGTCGAACGTGTGACGAATTCGGTGATGAAATCTCTGGTGCTGACCGACACGATCCAGCCTACTAAAGAGATCACCAACGCCAAGAACATCCGCATCGTGCCAACCGCGCCTATTTTCACTCAGGCGATCCTGAACATCTGGAACGGAACAAGCGTGTCTTCATTGTTCGAGGACAAGACACTGACACCGATCTACGAGTCGATGTATCACATGGACTGACCGAGTTGGGCGGCGTAACAGCCGCCCTTTTTTGTCAACACAGCAAGACAGGACGTACCCGTGACAGCCTCAAAACGCATTGTTCTTTCCAGCGACCACGCGGCTATCGAGCTGCGCCAGGCGGTCGCCGACCACATCGCAGCGCAAGGCTGGGAGGTCGTCGATATCGGCCCCAAAATGCCTGAAAGCACACATTATCCCATCCACGGAAAAGCTGCGGCTCAGGCTGTTGCTGCTGGTGATTGCCACCTTGGGATCGTCCTGTGCGGTACGGGTCAGGGCATCATGATGGCGGCCAACAAGGTACCGGGCATTCGCTGTGGCGTGTGTTCTGACGCCTTTTCGGCCCGCATGATCCGCGCGCACAACAACGCCAACATGCTGTCGATTGGCGCGCGCGTTGTGGGCGAAGGTCAGGCCCTTGATATCGTGGATGCTTTCCTCGGCACCGAGTTTGAAAGCGGCCGCCACGCAACTCGTGTGGACATGATCGAAGAAAACGATTGATAAGGTTCAAGTCCAAAGATCTTTTGAAGCGAAACTAAGTGCAAAAAAGGCTTGTTTACGGCACTGATGAAAACAAGTAACGCCTGCCACCTTAGGGATCGGGCAGGTCGTTGAGGGGAGCTGCCTGTCCTCGTCACACACCCACTTTCGATACATTTCAACATTTGCTCTCGTTGGAAAGCCTTTCACAAGAGCCGCCTCCCGACCAATTGTCACCACATTCTCGCAGCAAGTTGCAGTTTATTGCGAAACCAAAAGAAATCACCTTATGTCAAACGCCAATTTTCACGATCGCATACAACGCATCAACGCCAAATCCCAACAACCTCGGGCAACGTTGTATGGCGGGTCACAAACCGCCCCGACACAGGTAAAAAAGAAACCGAACCTAGCTGTTCTGTTTGCCGGTTCATTCTTAATCTGCATGGGACTATATGTTATCAAGGACCTAAACGAAGAATACGAAGTGCTTCGCGATAGCAATGGCCTAGGGTTCATAACTGCGTTTGCTCTGAGTGGCGCGGTTTTTCTTCTAGCGGGTTGCTTCATCCTCTTTCGCGCTTTTTCGAGCAAACGAAGTTCCGGCAATGGCACTGCGCTTCAAAGTTCAGAGAACGGTGAACCCCAAATCCTAAGAGCATCGGGCAAGGCGCAGACACTAAGCTCGGTTTTCGGCCTCATACTCGGTGTTGGTGCATGCGTTTGCTTTTTATCAGGTGTGATGGCTACAAGAGTTGCAACTGAGACCGCGTTTGAGGTCTTTCAGAGTGCTTTAGTGGTTTCGATTTCTTTGCTTGTTTCGTCGATACTCATCGGACTCGTTGGCGTACTTCTGCGTGGATATGCGCTTGGCCGAGTTCCGGTGTATTTTGCAATCGGCTCTTTGGCGACCTTTTCGATAGTCCTTTTTACAGGATTGCCTGCGCAGTTAATGGAATACTTCATTTCCGCTTTGCAGTAACTACGAGCGAAAGGAAACAGAGGTGTTGCAATATGATTGACCCTCTGTATTAGGAGATATCCCAATCATCGTCATGAGCCACCTCTCCGATGGCGGTCCAGGCCACCCGTATTCGTGCGATTCGTGTGTCTGACCATGTTCGGAACACAGCGCTGAAGCCCTCGGACGTAATATCTTCGGCGGTAACTTCGGCGCGCAGGGCGGAAGATGTATCTACATCCCACAAGGACACGCCAACCTGAACAATCGGAACTGATCGGAACGCCTGACTGAACGTCACGACTGACCGGCGCTGGCGCGGCCCTTCGCCCGTCCACATCTCGCCGCCATCTGCGAACTCGGAAAAAATGACTGCCTCGCCTTGGTCGATTCCAATCGGGTGGGATTTAAACGTCTTCATTCATTCAACTTTATTTATAAACCCCCGGAGGTTAACCCGGTACTTCACTAAAACTCCACAAAAAAACGGCCCCGATTCAACGGGACCGTTCTAAGTCAATTGAACGCCGATGGGCTCACAGGCTCATATGCGTTCCAAGGGCTTCCATATCGGCCAGCAGTTTGGCAGCGTCATCGACAATTGTCTGATCATCGCCTGCCTTGGCTGCTTCGTGCGAAGCACGCGCCTCGGCGACCAGATCGTCCAGATGCGACCGGGTCACTTCGGCGACCGGAATGGCTTTTTCGGCCAGAACCGACAGGCCATCGCCATTGATCTGAGCAAACCCGCCGGTGACCAGATATTCACTGGACCCCTCGGGTGCCTCGACCTTCAGGATGCCCGGGCGCAGCGTCGTGATGGTGGGGGCATGGTCAGGCATCGCCGTCATGTCCCCGTCCGCGCCGGGAAGCTGGACCGCGGTCGCGCTGAGCGAAGCAAGGCTCCGCTCGGGGCTGACGAGGTCAAATTGCATCGTGTTTGCCATCAGGTGTGCTCCTTAGGCAGCTTCTGCGGCCATCTTCTCCGCTTTGGCGATCACGTCGTCGATGCCGCCAACCATCAGGAAGGCTGCCTCGGGCAGGTGATCGTATTCGCCGGCCACTACGGCCTTGAACGACGCGATGGTGACATCCAGAGGAACCTGAACGCCGGGCGAACCGGTGAAGACCTGTGCCACGTCGAACGGCTGCGACATGAAGCGTTCGATCTTACGGGCACGGGCCACGGTCAGTTTGTCCTCTTCCGACAGTTCGTCCATGCCGAGGATGGCGATGATGTCCTGCAGCGACTTGTAGCGCTGAAGGATCTGCTGAACGTCGGTCGCAACGGTATAGTGCTCTTCACCGACGATCGCCGGATCAAGCAGACGCGAGGTCGAATCGAGCGGGTCAACAGCAGGGTAAATACCCTTTTCCGAGATCGCACGGTTCAGAACGGTGGTCGCATCGAGGTGCGCGAACGACGTCGCAGGCGCGGGGTCGGTAAGGTCATCCGCAGGGACGTAGACGGCTTGCACAGAGGTGATCGAGCCCGACTTGGTCGAGGTGATCCGTTCCTGCATCGCGCCCATGTCGGTCGCCAGCGTCGGCTGATAGCCCACCGCCGAAGGGATACGGCCCAACAGGGCGGACACTTCGGAACCTGCCTGTGTGAAGCGGAAGATGTTGTCGACAAAGAACAAAACATCGGTACCGGTTGCGTCACGGAATTGTTCCGCAAGTGTCAGGCCCGACAGAGCGATCCGCATACGTGCACCCGGAGGCTCGTTCATTTGGCCGTACACCAGCGCGATTTTCGAATCTTCCAGCTTTTCGGGAACGATAACACCGGATTCGATCATCTCGTGATACAGGTCGTTGCCTTCACGGGTCCGTTCACCAACACCCGCGAACACGGACACGCCCGAGTGCACTTTGGCGATGTTGTTGATCAGCTCCATGATCAGAACTGTTTTACCAACGCCGGCGCCGCCGAACAGACCGATCTTACCGCCTTTGGCGTAAGGGGCCAGCAGGTCAACAACCTTGATGCCGGTAACCAGAACTTCGGATTCCGTTGCCTGATCCGAAAAGTCTGGCGCAGGCTGGTGAATGGCGCGCGTTTCTTTGGTTTCAACGGGGCCTTTTTCGTCGATCGGTTCGCCCACAACGTTCAGGATTCGTCCCAGTGTTGCGTTGCCGACCGGAACCGCGATCGGTGCGCCAGTGTCAGTTACAGCTTCGCCGCGAACCAGACCTTCGGTTGCGTCCATCGCAATGGTGCGGACAGTGTTTTCGCCCAGATGCTGTGCAACCTCCAGAACCAGCTTTTTGCCGTTGTTGGTTGTATCCAGCGCGTTCAGAATTTCTGGCAGCTGATCTTCGAAGTGCACGTCGACGACGGCCCCGATGATCTGTGTGACTTTGCCTTTTGCATTCGCCATGTTTCGTCTCCGGTTTGTCTCTACAGCGCCTCAGCGCCGGAAATAATTTCAATCAGCTCGTTGGTGATCACGGCCTGACGCGAACGGTTGAACTGGATCGTCAGCTTGTCGATCATCTCACCCGCGTTGCGTGTTGCGTTGTCCATCGCGGACATACGTGCACCCTGTTCCGAGGCTCCGTTTTCGAGCAGAGCCGAGAAGATTGCAGTCGCAACCCCCTTTGGTAGCAGGTCGGCCAGAATGGCCTCTTCGCTGGGCTCGTAGTCGAACACGGCACCACTGTCGTCGCCCTCGGTATCCTCAAACGAGGCTGGGATGACCTGTTGTGCCGTCGGGATCTGGGTCACAACGTTGACGAACTTCGAGTAGAAGATCGTGGCAACATCGAACTCACCCCCATCGAAACGGGACAGGATGCCCTTGGCGATGTCTTGCGCGTTGGTGTAACCCAGACGCTTGACTTCGCTCAGGTCGATATGTCCAACGAACAGATCGCCAAGGTCACGCTTGAGCGCGTCGCGGCCTTTTTTGCCGACAGTCAAAACCTTGACCGTCTTGCCTTTCAGGCGCAGCTCTTCCGCTTTGACACGGGCCAGCTTGGCGATGCTCGAGTTGAAGCCGCCACACAGGCCGCGTTCAGCTGTCATGACAACCAGCAGGTGGACATCATCACTGCCCGTACCACGGAGCAGCTTGGGGGCGCTGTCGCTGCCCCCGACCGATGCCGCCAGCCCCGCCATCACGGCATTGAACCGTTCAGCATAGGGACGCGAGGCTTCGGCAGATTCCTGGGCGCGGCGCAGTTTTGCAGCCGCGACCATCTGCATGGCCTTGGTGATCTTGCGGGTCGATTTGACCGACTCGATCCTGTTTTTAAGATCCTTAAGATTTGGCATGTGCCCGCCTCTCCCTTAAGCGAAGGTTGCGGCGTATTCGTCCAGCGCAGCCTTGATCTTGTCGGAAGCGTCGCCCTTGATCTTGGGATCTTCGTCGGTGATCCACTGAAGCAGGTCGGCGTGCTTGCCGCGCAGGTGCGCCAGCAGGCCAGCTTCGTAACGGCCAACATCGGAAACGTCGATCTTGTCGAGGTAACCGTTGGTGCCGGCGAAGATGACACAGACGATTTCAGCGTTGGTCAGCGGCGAGTACTGCGGCTGCTTCATCAGCTCGGTCAGACGCGCACCACGGTTCAGCAGCTGCTGGGTCGCGGCGTCAAGGTCGGAACCAAACTGCGCAAACGCAGCCATTTCGCGGTACTGAGCCAGTTCCAGCTTAACCGGACCGGCAACCGACTTCATCGAGTTGGTCTGAGCCGAAGAGCCCACACGCGAAACCGACAGACCGGTGTTCACAGCAGGACGGATGCCCTGATAGAACAGTTCGGTTTCCAGGAAGATCTGGCCGTCGGTGATCGAGATCACGTTGGTCGGAATAAACGCCGAAACGTCACCACCTTGCGTTTCGATAACCGGCAGAGCGGTCAGCGAGCCAGCACCGAAGTCTTCGTTCAGCTTCGCCGAACGCTCCAGCAGGCGGGAGTGGAGATAGAAAACGTCGCCAGGATAGGCTTCACGTCCGGGCGGACGACGCAGCAGCAGCGACATCTGACGATAGGACACAGCCTGTTTCGACAGGTCATCATAGATGATCAGTGCGTGGCGGCCATTGTCGCGGAAGAATTCGGCCATTGCGGTCGCGGCATAGGGTGCCAGGAACTGCATCGGCGCCGGGTCGGACGCGGTTGCGGCCACAACGATCGAGTAGTCAATCGCGCCGGACTCTTCCAGTTTCTTCACCAGCTGCGCAACGGTCGAACGCTTTTGGCCGATCGCGACGTAAACGCAGTACAGCTTCTTCGACTCGTCGTCGCCTGCTGCATCGTTGTAGGTTTTCTGGTTCAGGATCGCGTCCAGAGCAACGGCAGTTTTACCGGTCTGGCGGTCACCAATGATCAGCTCACGCTGGCCACGACCAATCGGGATCATCGCGTCAACCGATTTCAGGCCGGTTGCCATCGGTTCATGAACCGATTTACGCGGGATGATGCCCGGTGCTTTGACGTCAGCAACGCCACGCTCGGTGGATTCGATGGGGCCTTTGCCGTCCAGCGGGTTGCCTAGACCGTCAACAACACGACCCAGCAGACCGTTACCAATCGGAACGTCCACGATCGAGTTGGTGCGCTTGACGATGTCACCTTCTTTGATGTCACGGTCGGAACCGAAGATAACAACACCAACGTTGTCGCTTTCCAGGTTCAGCGCCATGCCCATGATGCCACCGGGGAATTCGACCATCTCACCCGCTTGCACATTGTCCAGACCGTATACGCGGGCAATCCCGTCACCGACGCTCAGCACGCGACCGATTTCGGCCACTTCGGCTTCCTGACCAAAATTCTCGATCTGGTCCTTCAGGATTGCAGAAATCTCTGCAGCTTGGATTCCCATTTATCCGACCTCTTTCATTGCATTCTGTAGGGAGTTGAGCTTCGAACGGATCGAGCTATCGATCATCTTCGAGCCCACTTTAACGACAAGACCGCCAATGAGGCTTTCATCAACGGTCGCATTTATTGTCACGGTCTTGCCCACACGCTCGGACAGCGTCTTGGACAGTTTTTCCAGTTGTGTCTTGGTCAGCGCCTTGGCCGACGCGACATCGGCGGTCACTTCGCCACGTTCGTCCGCCAGCATGTCGCGCAGAACCTGCACCAACTCGGGAACGACGAACAGACGGCGCTTCTGTGCCATCAGAGCCAGCGTGTTACGCATGATGGCGTGCAGACCCATTTTGTCAGCGATTGCGGTAATGGCGCCTTCTTGTTCGGCACGCGAAACCAGAGGCGATGCGATCAGGTCGCGCAGTTCGGCGCTTTCGCCCAATGCTGCTGCCAGATCGTTGATTCCGGTTTCCAGACCTGCGAGGTCATTATTCTCTTTGGCGATCTCAAAGATCGCGGTGGCATAGCGCTTGGCAATGCCTGTGGAAATCGAAGCTGGTTCGGACACGTCCACCCTTCCGATATTTTGGGCCCCGAATTCGCGTTGCGGCAGCTACCCCGGGGGCGTGAAGAAACCCCGGCCAGACGGTCGGGGATCAAAATCACCGGGGATGTAGCAGAGCCGAACCCAGCTAGCAATACATTATCACGGCAACAGGTTTATCCACAAAGTGTTCAATTTCAATAACTTAAGGGGGGTGCGACCCTTTTATCCGGCTGAAACAGACGAAAAATGTTACGAAAGTGTAGGTTTTTGCGATTCCTGTGTACTTTTTCCCTCAATTTTTGCGAATTGAAGAGGGGAAATGACCGGGCTGCTCAGGCTGGCTTCAGAAGGCCATCAAGCGCCTTTATCGGACGACGTTCGGCATCCTTTGCAACACTGCCGCTGGGCGGTCGGATGTGTTTTGTCACCTCAACCATAAGCACTCCGCCTGCCATGACTGTTGGCAGCCTTTGGCCAGTCTTTTCGATCAGGCTCGCCGACTTCAGCCAGAAACGACGGAATGACGGCGGCAGATACAGAGCCGAGCAATGACTTTCCGGGATGAAGTGATGCGCCTTGAGCTGACTTTCCAGCTGCGAGGCTGTGTACGGCCGACCAAAGCCAAACGGGGTCTTATCCGTCCGCGACCACAAACCAGCCCGGTTGGGCACAACAAAGAAAGCGCGCCCCCCTGGCCCCAACACGCGCCAGCACTCATTCAGCAATTGGCTGGGCCGCTGCGAGGTTTCAAGCCCGTGCATCACAATCAGCTTGTCGACATGACCTGTTTCAATCGGCCACAGGGTTTCTTCGGTCAGAACCGACACATTGGGCATTCCGGCGGGCCAGGGCATGACGCCTTGCGGGCCTGGCATCAAACCGATCACGCGGCGGGCGTCCGCAAGATAAGGACGCAGCAATGGAACCGCGAAGCCGAATCCTGCAACCGTTTGCCCCATGGCCTCGGGCCATTGCTCGATCAGTCGCCCACGGATCGCCGCCTGCGCGGCACGACCCAGAGTGCTGCGATAGTAGAAGTTCCTCAAATCCTGCACATCAAGATGCATTGCAGACACCCGGTCAATCGGCTTAGCTGGGCGCAGTCTAGCAACGAAAGGGCAAAAGGCCATGCCTCTTGAGGTCGTTACCATCCCATGTCTCAGCGACAATTACGCATTTCTGGCGCATGACGCCGCAAGCGGCAATACCGCGCTGGTCGACGCGCCCGAAGCCGGACCCATTCTGGCCGAATTGGACAAGCGCGGCTGGACATTATCCCATGTTCTTCTAACCCATCACCATTGGGACCATGTGGATGGCCTGTCTGCCATTTTGGAAAGACATCCGGCCAAAGTTGTTGGCGCGGCCGCCGATGCGCACCGCCTGCCCCCGCTGGATCAGCAGGTCAGTGACGGTGATACGTTTGAATTCGGAAGCGAACAGATTCGGGTGCTGGATGTGTCCGGCCATACTGTTGGCCATGTCGCCTATTACATGCCGGAGAGCGCAGTTGTTTTCACTGCAGACAGCCTCATGGCATTGGGGTGCGGGCGCTTGTTCGAAGGCACGGCGCCACAGATGTGGGCCTCTCTCAGCAAGTTGGCCGCCCTTCCCGATGAGACAATCGTATGCTCTGGCCACGAATACACGCAATCAAACGCAAAATTCGCGTTAACCGTCGATCCAACCAATGCTGCGCTGCAAAAACGCGCTGATGATATCGACCGCGCGCGCGCTGCCGGAGAACCCACGGTTCCTTCGACGATGGCGCTGGAAAAGGCCACAAACCCGTTCTTGCGGGCCGCTGACCCGGCGATTCAGGCGCATTTGGGTATGCAAAATTCGGACACCCCAGAAGTTTTTGCTGAAATTCGGACTAGAAAAGACAGCTTCTAGTACCCAAATTGCCTTCCTCACGGCCACGGTCACGTGAAATGTGACTGTCAAGAGCAAGAAAACCCTTGAAGCCGGGCCACGATCAACCAAACTCTAATAGTATGAGGACATGGTTGGGATGGGGTTCCGGCCGAAGCCTGCCCCTTTCGACCCAAGACAGAGGAGCACCCGCGTGCCTTCATTCTCGAGCACATTAGAACAAGCCATCCACGCGGCCTTGGCGGCTGCGAATGAACGGCGTCACGAATTTGCCACGCTAGAGCATCTGCTTCTGGCGTTACTGGAAGAACCTGACGCCATCCGCGTCATGAAAGCCTGCAGCGTCGATCTGGAAGAACTGCGCAGCACTCTGGTCGAATTCATTGACGAAGATCTATCCAATCTGGTCACGGATATCGACGGTTCCGAGGCCGTGCCAACGGCCGCTTTCCAGCGCGTCATACAACGCGCGGCGATCCACGTCCAAAGTTCGGGCCGGACCGAAGTGACCGGCGCAAACGTTCTGGTCGCCATCTTTGCCGAACGTGAAAGCAATGCAGCCTATTTCCTGCAAGAGCAGGACATGACGCGCTACGACGCGGTAAACTTCATTGCGCACGGCGTGGCCAAAGACCCTGCCTACGGCGAAAACCGCTCGGTTTCGGGCGCGGATCAAGTCGAGGAAGAGGCTCAGCCTGGCGTCACCGAAGGCGAGCAAAAGGAAAGCGCGCTTGGGAAATACTGCATCGACCTGAACGCTAAATCGCGCGCGGGCGATGTCGACCCGTTGATCGGTCGAGCTGATGAGGTTGAGCGTTGTATTCAGGTCCTGTGCCGCCGCCGCAAGAACAACCCGCTGCTGGTAGGTGATCCCGGCGTGGGCAAGACCGCCATCGCCGAAGGCCTGGCACGCAAAATTGTTGGCGGCGAAGCGCCAGATGTGCTGTCCGAGACCACCATCTATTCTCTCGACATGGGTGCTCTGCTGGCAGGTACCCGCTATCGCGGCGACTTCGAGGAACGCCTGAAGGCGGTTGTGACCGAGTTGGAGGACCACCCCGACGCGGTGCTGTTCATTGATGAAATTCACACCGTGATCGGTGCCGGTGCCACCTCGGGTGGCGCGATGGATGCGTCGAACCTGCTGAAACCTGCCCTGCAGGGCGGCAAATTGCGCACCATGGGCTCGACCACGTACAAGGAATTCCGTCAGCATTTTGAAAGAGACCGCGCGCTGAGCCGCCGGTTCCAGAAGATCGACGTGAGCGAGCCTTCGGTCGAAGACAGCGTGAAAATCCTGCGCGGTCTGAAACCCTATTTCGAAGAGCATCATGAGATCAAATATACCGCCGATGCCATTAAGACCGCGGTGGAACTGTCGGCCCGCTATATCAACGACCGTAAACTGCCCGATAAAGCCATCGATGTAATCGATGAGGCCGGTGCGGCGCAGCATCTGGTGGCTGAGAGCAAACGGCGCAAGACCATCGGGGTCAAGGAAATCGAGGCGGTCGTCGCCAAGATCGCCCGCATTCCACCCAAGAACGTCACCAAAGACGATGCTGAGGTGCTGAAAGACCTCGAGGCCTCGTTGAAACGTGTCGTATTCGGCCAGGATCTCGCAATCGAGGCGCTGTCGAGCGCAATCAAACTGGCGCGTGCCGGTCTGCGTGAACCTGAAAAGCCCATCGGCAACTATCTGTTCGCCGGCCCGACCGGTGTGGGTAAGACCGAAGTTGCGAAACAGCTGGCGGATACGCTGGGTGTAGAACTGCTGCGCTTTGACATGTCAGAGTACATGGAGAAGCACGCCGTCAGCCGTCTGATCGGCGCGCCTCCGGGCTATGTAGGCTTTGATCAGGGTGGTCTGCTGACCGACGGCGTCGACCAGCATCCGCATTGCGTGCTGCTGCTGGATGAGATTGAAAAGGCCCATCCGGACGTGTTCAACATCCTGTTGCAGGTGATGGACCACGGTGAGTTGACCGATCACAACGGACGTACGGTGAACTTCCGCAACGTGGTGCTGATCATGACCTCTAACGCGGGTGCACAGGAACAGGCCAAGGCTGCCATCGGCTTTGCCCGTGACCGTCGCGAGGGCGAGGATACGGCCGCAATCGAACGTATGTTCACGCCGGAATTCCGCAACCGCCTGGACGCTGTGATCTCCTTCGCGCCACTGCCGAAAGAGGTCATCCTGCAGGTGGTCGAGAAGTTCGTTCTGCAGCTTGAAGCGCAATTGCTGGATCGCAATGTGACCATCGATCTGACCCCCAAAGCTGCCGCGTGGCTGGCGGACAAAGGGTATGATGACAAGATGGGTGCTCGCCCACTGGGTCGTGTTATTCAAGAACACATCAAGAAACCACTGGCTGAAGAGTTGCTGTTCGGCAAGCTGGCCAAGGGTGGTGTGGTCCGCGTGTCCGTCAAAAAGGGCGATTTGAACCTGGAAATTCTTGGCCCCGATCAGCCAAGAATTCCGGGCGACAAACCTCCGCTTTTGACCGCGGATTAAGACGCCGCATTCGCCTAACAAGTCTAATCGCCCGGTTGTTCAGCAGCCGGGCGATTTCGTTTCGGCCACAAACTTTTTCGACGGAACAGCCAAACCCGCGCGTTTCATTATCACTGATAAATTGCAAAGGGGAATTTGATGACCAAAACCGTCGCCGTTTGGAGCGTAGCATTCGCCCTTTCTGCCGTTGCCGCCATAGCAACTGCCCAGCACAGATTTCGATATCACGACGAGACAGAAACGCAGCCACTGCGCCTGCAGCCCGCAACGATTGATCCGGGGCACAGCCACTCTGAAACCTCTGAGACCCGCAAAAATATACACGTCTCGGCCAACGGGATCCCCGATCACCTTGTCGGGCGCTTTCCGAACCAAGGCAACCCGCACAGCATTTCCGAGCAGCGCGTCAACTTGAAAGTACCGACGAACCCGAAATCCAATCGATCCACCACCCCGCTTGAAATGGGATGGAACTTTGGAGTGTCTCTGAACGGCGTCGTGTTCGACCCGTTGGCCGCTGAGTTCTGGCAGGGCAATCCCCGCTCAGGCTGGTCCTACAATGCGCTTGGGGGCGCGGTCACTTTGGGGTTCGACGAAAACTATGCCCATGTGCAACCCAATGGAAAATACCATTATCACGGCATCCCCACGGGCTTTATTGAGTTGCTGAACTATACACCCAACCGACATTCACCGCTGATCGGATACGCGGCAGACGGCTTCCCGATTTACGCA
This sequence comes from Ruegeria atlantica, assembly GCF_001458195.1. Taxonomy (GTDB): domain Bacteria; phylum Pseudomonadota; class Alphaproteobacteria; order Rhodobacterales; family Rhodobacteraceae; genus Ruegeria; species Ruegeria atlantica. Next base: position 113,136 of record NZ_CYPU01000007.1, read on the forward strand.
ATGACCGGCGTTTTGGATGGGAAAGTGACGCAAATGAAGTCGTCGTACAGATTGAAAAGCGGCAACCGCCCTGGAGGAAGCGCACCCGACGGAAAGCATGATAGCACGTTTAATGAGGACTACGCTTATGTAGCAGGCGCCGGAAATCTGGATGAATGCAACGGAGCCTTTACGATTTCGCCTGAATATCCATCTGGAACGTATGCCTATTTCCTGACTGAAAGTTACCCGGTCGTCCCGCGCTGCTTTGCGGGTAAGCCAGATAACAGCTTTCGGTTTGGTCGTCGCTGACCCGTACCCTTAACGAGTGTCTCGGTTACCTTTCGGTGAGTTTCAGCTCGATCCGGCGGTTTTGTGCCCGGGCCTCCGGGCTGTCTGCCGGATTTACGGGCTGGAACTCACCAAATCCGTTTGCGGCCAACCGGCTCGGCGGGATGCCCAGCGCATCGACCATGTAGCGCACCACGGACAAGGCGCGGCCCTGACTAAGCTCCCAATTGTCGCGATAGCGCCCGGACCCGGCAAGTGGCACGTTATCGGTGTGACCATCGACGCGGATCACCCAGTTCAGGCCTTCGGGAATTTCAGCCGCCACGCTGCGCAGGATATTGGCCACTTTGGCGATGTCCTGCTGCCCGGCCGGTGACAAAACGGCCGAACCCGTGTCAAACAGGACCTCGGACGAGAATACAAAACGGTCGCCTTCGATCCGAACGCCCTCCTCATCCCCAAGCACGTCGCGCAGTCTTCCAAAGAACTCTGACCGATAGCGTTGCAGGTCTTCGGCCTGCGCGGCCAGTTCCTGATTTTGTCCAGACAGAGCTTCTGCCTCGGCTTCAAGCCGGACACGCTCAGCCTCTTCCAGCAGACGCCGGCGGCGTTCTTCCGAGGCCGCGCGGGCCAAAGCTGCGTTCAGGTCCTGACCCAGAGTCTGAATTCGAATGTCCGAAGCGGCGTTGCGTTCTTCATAGTCGTCCAACAACGCCTGCAACCCGCCAAGTTGTTGGCGCAGCGCCGCCATCTGTTGGTTCAACAACGCCGTTTCTCGCTGCGCTTTTGCGGAAATCATTTTCTCCGCCGAGATCGCTTCACGGGCCACAGCCAATAGGTTTGCACGCTCTTCGGCTAATGATCGTTGCGATTGTGCCTCGGCCTGCGCCTCGGTCTGCGCAGCCAAAGCAGCTTGTAATTGCGCCTGCAACTCGTCTGCATCCAGCGCACCAAACTGGCGCTCAAGCTCGGCCCTGGCGGCTTGTGCTGCGGCAAGCAGAGTCAGTGTATCCTCAGCTTCTTTGCGCTGTGCTTCCAAGGCCAGTGTCATCGCCGTCAACTCGGCATCTGCATCCTGCAGTCGGTTACGCAGGTTCTCGGCAGCGGCAGCTTCGGCCAGCTTGGCGGCCTCTTCCGCGCTGATCTGTTCTTCCAGTTCACTGATCCGGGTGGATTGCGCCGCGTCGCTTTGTTCAAGATCCGCAACCAACGCCTCCAGCGCCTCGCGTTGGGCGGCTGCCAGCCGGGCGGCTTCGGCCTGTTCGTCGATTTCAGATCGGCTTTGCGCCAGCGCGAGGTTCAGCGCCTCTTGGTCCTCCAGCAACTTGGCGCGCTGGGATTCCAGTGTTGCAATGGCGCCGCGCGCCCGCTCCTGATCCGTCAGAAGTGCGGCGACCTGCGCCTCGAAATCCGTGATACGCGCCTGCGACAAGGCCAGGTCCACTTCGGCCCTCGCCAGCGTATCTTCGGTTTGCGACAGGGTCGTGTTCAACGCGCCAAGACGGGCCTCCAGACGGGTATTCTCACGCTCCTCCAATCCCAATGCCCCGGCCAGCGCTGCGACTTCATCCGACAGGGCGGTCAATTCGTCCTCTTGCCCGGAAATGGTTTCGCGCAAAACGAACTGCACCACCATAAAGATGGTCAGAACGAAGGTCAGCACCATCAACAAACCGGTGATCGCGTCAACAAAACCCGGCCAAACCGAGCCCTGAAAACGCTGACCTGTGCGACGGGACAGAGCCATGGATTACTCTCCTTCCGGAGCGGTGCGCACGGCGCCTCGGGGCAATGTCAGAGCTTTGACCAGCAATTCGATATCCTTGCGCAGTTCGCTCATGCTTTCCTGACGACCGGCCGAAATTTCTTCGAGGATACGCAAAAGTTGAACGTCCATCGACCGCAGGCGCATCCGGCTTTCGGCGTCAATTCCTTCACCCGTGCCCTGATCACGCATGTGATCCAGAAGGGCGTCCTGCCCAAGGGCCACCCGTTCCAATGCGGCTGTCACCCCTTCGGATTCAGACTGTCGCACATTCATCTCACCAATCGCGTCGATTAGTTGGCCCAGTTTGACCGACACGGCGGCACGATCAGCCTCTTGCCCCGAAAACAGGTCCTGCAGCGCATCCATCTGTTCGGACATCGCGTCCAGAACTGGGGTCAGAACCGCAATCTCGGCCCCGCCTTCTTCTGAGGCAGCAAAACCAACGCGGGTAATTGAGGACAACCATTCCTCAAGCTCGCGGTAGAACCGGTTCTGGCCGTGACCTGCGAACAGTTCCAGAAGACCGACGATCAGAGACCCGGCAAGGCCCAAAAGGGACGACCCAAATGCCACGCCCATTCCTTGTAGCTGGGCCTCAAGCCCCACCATCAGGCGGTTGAACACGGCCAGCCCTTCTTCGCCCTCTTGCGGGTTCAGACTGCGGATCGTGTCGACAATGGCTGGGACGGTGGTCGCCAGGCCAAAGAACGTGCCCAAAAGGCCCAGATAAATCAGAACATTGGTAATATAGCGCGTGATCTCACGCTCTTCCTCGACGCGTTCCGCGACCGAATCCAGAATCGACCGGGTCGAACTGGAACTGATCTGTGACCGTGCTCCGCGTTCGCGCAGCAATGAGGCCAAAGGTGCCAACAATTGCGGCGTGCGTGCGTCTTCGCGGACAACGCCGCCAACAAAAGCCTCAATCCAGCGAACCGAGCCAATCAGCTGTGTCACCTGAAAGAAACAGGCAAAAACGCCGATTATGAAAACCAGGATGATAAAGCCGTTCAGGTACGGGTTGGCCTGAAACACCGGCAGCACATAAGGCAGCGCCATGAAGACGCCCAACCCCGCCAGGCCAATTGCGACCAACATCATCACAATCTGACGGATGGGATGCGAGAAATGGGGTCTCGCGCCCTGATGTGCCTGCGCCATGCGCGTGTTTCCCGGTTTTTGCCTGCTCTGGCTTGAATCTAGCCAAAATCCGCCGGTGACGCCAAGGGTTTATGCTGTGATGCTGCGCACCCGTTGCGCTAACCACTCAAGATCGGGATCGCGCAGGTCAATCTCGGCCAGATGTTCCGCAGTATTATACAGATATTCCGTATTCGGTCCGCGCCCGCCAATCGCATGTGCAATGATCTGCGCCTGCTCCTCTAACGGCATGCCACCACAGTATTGGACATGTTCTGCGTCGATCACATAGGTCACGGCAGTGATAACCTCGCCAGTGTTCAGATGCACATCAAGGTTTTTCTCGACATAGGCCGATGAGATCAGCTCGCGTTCGCGCAGCTCTTGAAGGGTGCGTTCTTCATGACCAGCTTCGACCGCAAGCGCCAAGCCTGTGCAATTGGCGTCGGTCTGTTCGTCCAACGCTAGCACCAGACCCGGATGTTCCTCGGTCCCGCGGTGGTGGATCGAACTCATGCAAAAGGATCGCGCATACCCATGCAATGTGGCGTGTACGCTTCGGGCCACCGGAAAGCCCGGATTCCATAGCAGCGATCCATATCCGAAAACCCACATCGTCATTGCTCTGGTCCTTGCCCGTTTCGGCCTATAAACATCAAATTCAACGCGGGAAAAAGGGCCAACTGCCATGCGCGGTCTAGTACGAGTAGTCATTTTCTTAACGGTTATCTGGAGCGCCTATTGGTTCGTCGCCGGATTCGGATTGCGCAACGCAATCACCGCTTGGTTCGACAAACAGCAGGAACAGGGTTGGCAGGCGGATTTTTCGGATGTTTTAACGGCGGGGTATCCGTTGCGCCACGTTACGCGCCTGAACAGTCCGGCGCTGGCTGATCCAGTCAACGGCACCGCATGGAGCGCCGATTGGATCGAATTCCAAAGCCCTGCAATCTGGCCGGGACGTCAGGTGCTGCGCTTTGCTGACACCCCCCAGCGCCTGTCCTATTTTGATCAGACGGCAACAATCAAAGCCAGCGATCTGCAGGCTGAGCTGCAGCTACAGCCCGGTGTGGCGCTGGTGCTGGAAAAAATGGCTTTGACCGCGGGTTCATGGTTGATCACTGATGATGCCGAAGCGCTGGCTGGCGGCGATACGCTGACAGTGGTTATGGAACAGACCTCTATTCCGGTAACCTATGCCATCGGCGCTCGAATAGACGGGTTCACCCCGGGAGATGGTCTGCGCGATTTGATGCGGTCTGCGACCACGTTGCCGCAGGCGTTTGAGACGCTCGAACTGGATATGACGGCCACGTTCAACAAACCGTGGGATCGTACGGCTCTGGAACAAGGCAGACCGCAGCCGGTGAAGATTGACCTGAACCTGGCCGAGATGAAATGGGGTGCTTTGCGTTTGTTTGCAGCGGGTGAGCTCGACATCGACCACCAGGGAATCCCAACGGGCGAGATTGCGGTCAAAGCTGAAAACTGGCGCGACATGATTGCAATGGCTAATGCAGCGGGTGCCCTGCCCGATCAGGCCGTTGATCCTGTGACGCGCGCGCTGAATTTCATGGCCGGGCTGGGCGGTAATCCAAATGCGCTAGACCTGCAGCTTAACTTCCGCGACGGATTCGTGGCGCTGGGGCCTTTGCCGCTGGGGCCTGCCCCCCGCCTGATTCTGCGTTAACGGCAGTATGGCCCGCGACGGTGGCGGGCTGTATCCAGATGGAAATGATCCCGGTGATACCGGTCGGCGTTTGGCCCCAATACGGTGCCAAACGGCCCGCATGCATCGCGCCAGATCTTGGCCAGTTGTTTTTGCGATGGGTTCTTGCGCCATCCATTCAGGACCGTCACAACCTCTCCATCGGCCATCTTGAAGGCCGAGATATCAATCGCGCGGCCTTTTCCATGCTCGGAAATACGGGCGCCCTTACGGTTGTTGCGCGTCCGACACGCGTAGTGTGCGGCAACCTGCAATTGAACCACAGGCCCGCGTCGCTTGAACGTCGGCTTGACCGCTTTCTCAACCCATTTGTTCAGCGCAATTGCCGTTCCACAATCCATCGTGGAGGGACGGCTAAGCGTCACACCTGAGACCGAGGTGATCTGAACAGCGTCCTTGATCCCGCAAGCCTTGATCCTGCCCGGTACCGTCCCGACAGGCTTACCCTGAATATCGATGTCGCCACACACCGATCCTTTACGCAGTTTGCGCTTTTTGAACAGCGCCTCCTGCTCCAAGGCTTTGGGCCGCAGGTAAGGCATCAGCGACGTGTCCGGGCCAAGCAGAGGCAGCTCTGCAGGCCGTGCCGCGGCTGCTAAAACCTGCGGTGAATCCGGCCGCAATTCTGGTCGTATGGTGGCCGGAGGCAGCTGAGGCACTGCGCTGCTAAGGACCGCAAGTGTAGCCTGAGGTCGCGATATCGGTATTAACGAACGTTCCAGCGAACCAGCCTGAGTTGACATTGCGCAAAGCGCTGCAAATCCGGTCAGAATGGTTCTCCAGCCCTGCGTCATAGGTTTATTTTCCCCGTCCGAAATCAGGCGCATCCGTATCCTGACCTGCATCAATGATGCCGCGGCGGATGGCGCGCGTACGAGTGAAATAATCGAAAAGCTGCTCGCCGTCACCTGTTCTGATCGCGCGCTGCAGTGCAAACAGTTCTTCGGTGAACCGGCCAAGGATCTCCAGCGTCGCATCCTTGTTGGTCAGGAACACGTCCCGCCACATGGTCGGGTCAGAGGCCGCGATGCGGGTGAAGTCTCGGAATCCAGCGGCGGAATACTTGATAACTTCGGTATCGGTGACCCGGCGCAGATCATCCGCAACGCCCACCATCGTATAGGCGATCAGGTGCGGCGCGTGCGATGTGACGGCCAGAACCAGATCATGGTGATCCGCGTCCATCTCATCAACGTTTGACCCCATGCCTTCCCAAAGTGCCCGCAAACGGGCAATCGCATCCGGGTCCGAGCCTTCAACCGGAACCAAAAGGCACCAGCGGTTGTCAAAGAGTTCTGCAAAACCCGATTCCGGGCCGGAATGCTCCGTCCCTGCCAGCGGGTGCGCGGGGATGAAATGCACACCATCCGGGATTTCCGGCCCAACGGCCTGAATAACGTGACGCTTGACCGAGCCGACATCTGTCACCGTCGCGCCGGGTTTCACGACAGGTGCAATATCTTTTGCAACAGCGCCCATCGCGCCGACAGGAACACAGAGAACGACCAGATCCGCGCCCTCGACCGCCTCTTGCGCGGTATCGCAGACGCGATCACACAAGCCGATGCGGCGGGCCGTGTCGCGGGTGGTCTCGGACCGGGCATAGCCAGTCACTTCGCCAGCAAGCCCGGCGCGTTTGATCGCCCAGAACATCGACGAGGCGATCAGGCCAAGCCCGATCAAGGCCACACGGTCGTAAACTTGGTTCATGCGACGCCCCCTTTGAACGCGGTGATGGCCGCAACAACGCGGCGGCAGGCTTCTTCGTCGCCCACGGTGATCCGCAAAGCGTTTGGCAGGTTGTAGCCCGACACACGGCGCACAATCAAACCTTGGGTCTTGAGATAGCCGTCACACGCCTCGGTCTCGGCCTGGTCGGCAAAGCGGGCGAGGATGAAATTGGTGCAGGACGCATCCGATGGAACGCCGATCTTGGCCAGTTCATCCGACAACCACACCCGCAGGCGCGCATTTTCGGCCTGGCAGAAGGACAGGAATTCCACGTCATTCACCGCAGCCTCTGCAGCAGCCAACGCGGTCAAGGACAGGTTGAACGGCTGACGCACCCGGTTCAGTACGTCGATAATCGACTGCGCGGCATAGCCCCATCCGACACGCATTCCACCCAGACCGTACACCTTGGAAAAGGTCCGCGTCATGATCACGTTGTCAAACCGATCCACCAGCGATGCACCACCGTCGAACCCATCGACAAACTCGGCATAGGCCCCGTCGATCACCATCAGGCAGGTCTTGGGTAATGTCTCGGCCAAACGCAGCAATTCAGCCTCGGGGATCATGGTCGAGGTCGGGTTGCCTGGGTTGGTCACGAACACGATCCGGGTCTGGTCGCTCACGGCGGCCAGAATGTTTTCGACATCCACGTGGCGATTGCGCTCGGCCACCATCACCGGTGTCGCGCCGGCCATGCGGGCGATGATCGGGTACATTGAAAACCCGTGCTCGGTATAGATGACCTCATCACCCGGTCCGGCATAGGCCTGGGCAATGAATTGCAGCACTTCGTCACTGCCAACGCCGCAGATAAGCCGCGCAGTGTCCAACCCGTGCCGCTCACCTATCGCTGAGCGCAGGCTTGCATGATCGGTACTGGGATACCGATGCAGCGTCGCCGCACTAGCGCGCACGGCCTCGATCGCCTTGGGGCTGGGACCGAACGGGTTTTCGTTGGAGCTGAGCTTGATCACATGTTCCACCCCGGCCACATGTGACTGGCCGCCCTGATAGAGCGCGATGTCCATAATGCCGGGCTGCGGGGTGATCTTGTTCATAAGAGGCTCCGTTGTTGGAGCCTCTCATACCCGTCTCAACGCGTTGAGAAAAGCGGCAATTCCGTCACGCCGCTTTGAAGCGGGCGGTCGCCGGGTCGGCGTTGTAATAAGGGGCGAATTCCTCTGTCCTGTGGGACAGATCGTTAACGCTGTCGATGATGAACTGAACCGTCTCTTCGCTCATTAGGTACGAGAAATTCAGCCGCACCCAACCCGGTTTCTTCATCTCTTCACCCGCAGACAGGGCCGCATGCAATTCAGCGGACGTTTCGCGGTCGATATCCAACAGACGATGCGCATAAGGGCCGGCACAGGCGCAACCACCGCGCGCCTGAATGCCGTAAATGTCGCTGAGCATTCGTGTAAATAGCTGCTGGTGCACCGGCTGGCCGGAGTTGTCCCGCACAAGGAAAGAGTAGATCGGCAGGCGATGCGGATTATCAGTGCCTAGCAAAGTCAGGTTTGGATTGTCGCCCCACCCTTTCAATGCCATTTCATTGTATCGGGCTTCGCGTTCAGCAATTTCATCCGTGCCGACGACATCCTTAACGATGAAGGCCAGCGCGGCGCGGATATCCCCAATCACATTGGGTGTTCCGGCTTCTTCCCGCGTGGCCAAATCCTCGCTGTAGTCATGGCGCCAGGGCGATACAAAACTGACAGTGCCGCCACCAGGCCAACTTGGGCAAGTGCGGCGAACTGCGTTCTGGTTGACGATCAGCACGCCTGACGCGCCCGGGCCGCCCGGGAATTTATGAGGCGAGACGACTATGGCGTCCTTGCGTGCATCCTCTGGCCCCATGTCCATCGGCAGGTAGGGTCCGCCACCGGCATAGTCCCAGATCGACACAGCCCCATGCGCCTTAAGCAGCCGGGTGATCGGATCTGGATCGGTGATGATGCCGGTCACGTTGGATGCCGCCGAGAAGGAACCGATAATCAGATCGGACTCGGCATTATCCGCCAACGCCTGTTCAAGTGCAGTAAGATCAACGCCGCCTTCGGACGCCTCGGGGATTTCTATGACCTGCGCCTTGCTTTCGCGCCAGGGCAGAATGTTGGAATGATGCTCATACGGCCCGATCAAAACAACCGGCCGGTCAGCCCCTTCAACTCCCATCAAGCTGACCAGCCGGTTAAGACCCGCAGTGGCGCCAGACCCGGTGAAGATCACCGCGTCCTCTTCCCTTGCTCCAACAATGCGGGCTATTTCCGCGCGCGCTTCGCGGCGCAGACGGGTCATGTAAGACCCGCAATAGGAGGCCTCGGTATGGCTGTTGGCATAAAAAGGCAGCACCTCATGGGCGACAAAATCCTCTACCTGCTGCAGCGCACGACCCGAAGCGACGTAGTCCGCATAAACCAGCGGCACGTCCCCATTCAGACCGGGGATCAGAACATTCTCTCCGATCAGCCCGTCGCGCAGGGTTGAATTGCGAGTGGTGGATTGGAGGTCTGCGCGAAATTTGAACAAGGTCATGACTAATTCTCCGTATTGCATCACCAAATATGATTGAATAGGGATGCAGAAAATTCACCTTTCTTTTGGTAGATATCTAAAATTTTGTGTCATATGCTTCTTTATGGCAGAAAAATTAGATCATATTGACAAGCGCATCCTTCGCGAACTTCAAACAGACGCAACACTGTCCCAGCGTGAGTTGGCGGACCGAGTCGGGTTGTCGCAAAATGCCTGTTGGCGGCGGCTGAAGGCGTTGAACGAAAATGGCGTCATTACCGGTTCGACCGCGCGGATCGCCCGCGAAAAACTGGGGCTGAGCCTTGTGGTCTTTGTTATGCTGCGCACCCGGCACCATTCGGCGGAATGGCTGCAAGCCTTTCGAAGCCACGTCCTGACCATCCCCGAGGTGGTGGATTTTCACCGCATTGGTGGCGACTATGACTATCAGTTGAAAGTCGTCACGCAAGATATGACGTCATATGACAAGGTGTATCAGCGATTGATCGACAAGGTCGAACTAGACAGTGTGACCTCGTACTTTGCGATGGAGGCCATCGCCGAAAGCAGGCCGCTGCCAATTTGACTCAGCGCCTTCGGCGGACTTCTTCAATTGTCAGGCTGGAATACTGCTCGTAGGTTGTTACGCGTTCAATTCAAAACACAGCCTGCGCCACCCAAGCGTGTACTTCAGCATTCCCACCCACTGCAGGCGTTCCATTGGGTCACTTCGGTGGATATTTTCTAATAGCCGAGATGCAACATGCTGAATCAGCCTTCAAACCCAATACGCGTCGTCACATGACCAAACAAAAAAAGGGCCGCGCAAACTACGCGGCCCTGGAATTCTGGGTGTCGGCGAAGATTAGTTCTTCGCGTAGAATTCGACGACCAGGTTTGGTTCCATGACGACCGGGTAAGGCACATCGCCCAGGCCAGGTGCGCGAACGAAGGTCGCGGTCATTTTCGAGTGGTCGGCGTCGATGTAGTCAGGCACGTCACGCTCGGCCAGAGCAGCGGCTTCCAGAACTACAGCCAGTTGCTTGGACTTGTCGCGTACTTCGATCACGTCGCCTTCTTTGACACGGTAGCTGGGGATGTTGACCCGCTTGCCGTTCACTTTGACGTGGCCGTGGTTCACGAACTGACGTGCAGCAAAGACGGTTGCAACGAACTTGGCACGGTAGACAACCGCGTCCAGACGACGCTCCAGAAGACCGATCAGGTTTTCACCGGTATCGCCGTTCACACGTACAGCTTCGGCGTAGATGCGGCGGAACTGCTTCTCGGTCAGGTCGCCATAGTAGCCTTTCAGCTTCTGCTTGGCGCGCAGCTGCAGACCGAAGTCCGACAGTTTGCCCTTGCGGCGCTGGCCGTGCTGGCCGGGGCCGTACTCGCGACGGTTGACCGGGGATTTCGGGCGACCCCAGATGTTTTCACCCATCCGGCGGTCAATTTTGTACTTGGCAGACGTGCGTTTGGTCACGGCTGATCTCCTTCTTTAGGTCGAGGCCCATACAGGCCACTATGAAGGGCGTTGTCCTCTTGAGGTTTCCCCCATGACAGGAATCCCCTTACGGGGTCCACCAACACCAATGAAGCCGCGCTTATATCCGCAGAACTGGCGGAGTCAACACGGCTGTGGATTTTTTGCTATGTGCGAGTGTCGTCGGCCTGCTTGGCGTTTTAGTCTGCTACGCTTCGGACGCCCGCAACTGTGTTTTCCCAACTCTTATCCATCGGCGACCGCGTCGGGAAAGCGACAACGTTTTGGTCCGGGAGGCTGGAATTGGTTGCGCTTTCAAACTCGGTATACGCACTGACCCAGAATTCCTGATCGCGCGCAGGATACCCGTTTTCAAAAACCAGCGTTGGGTTTGCTTCTCCGGCGACCGAAAACAAGAGCGCCGTGTACTTGTGCGCGCCATTGGTCAGAACGATACGACCCAGTGCTCCGTCTGCCAGATTCGGCGACGGCGCTATGCTGTTTAGCACTTTTGAGGAATAAGCTTCGGCCTGGCCTGACAACACTAGGCCCTGCTCGGCCGGACTGGCCAATGAAAGAGCCTGCCCACGCCACGACCATGCGGCTCCGATTTTCAAAAAAGACTGAGGCGCCGCCTCAAGTCCGTTTAACTCTGTCTGCGTCCACGAAATGGATATGCGACCGCTGTCCCCGGCTGTCATTGTATCCGCCTGTACCTTTCAACAAACCACTGCTTACCGCACCTTCTTATCAGGACAGAATCTGGCGGAAAAGAGACCGTAGTGCAGCAATCACGTAAATGTTTCCGGTGTGTCAAGTCAAACTGATACTAAAAGTGAAGTAAATTCAACCTTAGATTGTTTTTGAAAAAAAGCGATGGAGCAACCTCAAGAATGCTCAAAGCGATTCTCTACTCAAATATTTGTTTTTAAATTGCAAATTATACCTAGGCTATTCGCTATTCATGCACCACCAATTCCCAGCGGTATTTCGGAAACCATGATACTCTGGTTCATCCAATCCTATCTGGGCATCCGATTTGAGCCGTCTAATCGTTGCATTACAGCAACTAAATTGGGCAGTGGCACCAATCTGGGCCAACCCTTGCTTCAATTCATCAATGGATGCCATTCGACCGCTTCAGCTTGTCCAAGTAAGCTCGTTTCTACTCTATCTGGCACCGACTCACGCGCTCGTTTCCCAGGTTGAGTTTGACCTTAACGAGCGCCTTTCAGAACTAGCAGTAGCCCAAAGCCTTGACGAGCTTACCTTGGACGAAACGGTGGAAAGGCTTCCCGATATTGCGGTCATGACGCCGGAAAAGTGCTTTGCTCTTCTGGCTTTCGCACCACACCTGTTTCAGAACGTTGGTCTGCTGGTGTTCGATGAATTCCACCTGATGAGCGCGGCCATCGATCCCACGTCCCCAAACGGTATTCGGGCCGACCGAAGGAGCATCGACGCCATGCTTTGCTTCCTGCAATTCGGTCAGATCAACGAGAAAGCCGACTATCTACTTCTTTCTGCGATGATCTCCAACGGAACGCGGCTAAAGGAATGGCTAGACGCACACACTCACGGTCCCGTAGTGGCTTTTGACTATGAATGGAAACCAACTCGGCAGCTGCGAGAATGCGTAGTTTACTCCAGTAGCGCGTATGACTCGCTCACTGCACAGGTGAACAATGATGATACGCAGGCCCCGCTTGCCACTCCCGATGGATTGTTTGCTCTAGATTCGAATTGGCTAGCAGAACCGAGTAGTTCCAGCGCACTCAAGGTGCTGTCCGACAAGTCGATCCCACTGGGGATTGGGAAATCCAAGAAGACGACGCGTCGCTGGTTGACATCGAATCGTAATAAGGTCGCTGTGAAGCTCGCCCGACATGGTTTGAAGGTCTTGGTCTTCTGCAAAACTATTGTGATGGTCCGTTCAACGGCTAAAGCTGTCAACAGACACTTTGAAAGCTTCGAGGCAAAGCTGGCCGCCGATCAATCTGTTCTGCGTGAGACGGCAATCGATGAAGTTGGAAGGGAGGAAGCAATTTATGACGCAGGAAGTGAGATCGCTGCTGTTCATCACGGCGAGCTTCTTCCATATGAACGTCGTTTGGTTGAGGGGTCGTTCAGGTCCAAAGAAAGCGGCCTAAACGTTCTTGTTGCGACCTCCACACTTGCACAAGGGCTTAACCTCCCCTGCGACGTAGTGATCCTTGCAGGTACGTACAGATTGGACCCGGAGACCGAAAAACGGAAAGATATGGAGGAGCACGAGATATTCAACGCACTTGGGCGTGCAGGTCGAGCCGGTCATGCACTCACAATCAACTTGGACCACACAAGTGGGGCTGATCAAGTGCCCTCGCTCATCCATGGAGCTTTCGATTACCCCCTCAATTGCGTCCGATGAATCTTTCGACAAGCCCATTCGGGCAGCTTGATGGCGCGCAAACCCCTTCAGTTGAAAACTTGAGAGTGCTTGCAACTCGATCACCGTGCATCGGTTAACCAAAGGCTTTGGCACCCGAGAAACATTGTTGGCGGTCAATACCCACGAAATGTGCGACATATCAAACTTGGTTCGAAAATACGGGCATTCCCAAGCAACAGCTGTCGCAGGTTCCAGAAAGCTCAGCAACGAATCCGAGAATGCATGATGGGCACCACTGTCTGAAGTGCCTGATTGCGCCTTGCAGATTTCATCAACGACAACGAGAGGATTCCCAACGCGGTGCTGCATGACCGTTTCAAGTGGCCTTCCTGGTTGTGCAGACGACCACCCTCTTTCCGTTCCCGAAACACTGAAGCCCACACCACCTAGGCTCGCATCAATCTCGCATCTGGGAAGTTCAAGTAGTTCAGATAGCCTTCTGGCCCACACCGATTTACCAATTCCACGCGGTCCATTCAGCAATAGGTTCGGCAACCGGATTGTACCTTTACCACTGGCGATACGTCGCAACGCGTGCCAAACCTCATTGGTGGCGGCGGACATCCACGGCATTTCTGTATGTAATGCAGCTACTGCCTCGTCCACCCAATGCTCATCTCTCGGCTCCACCAAACGAACCCCATTCATTAGTGGCCGCAGTCGCTGGATTTCTTTTTCCGAGAGATGCCCAAGACCTGAGGCTTCTGTCCGGTGTTGTAGAATGCGCTGAACTCGATTTTTGATGCGCCGTTTGTCATCCCAAGTCAGCAAGACACCATCTGACAATTCGCAAGCAACTTTTTCAAAGTCATCTTTACCGAGATCGGCCGAGTGTTCATCATCTCCGATGAGTTCTTCGGCCAGCCGCGTTTTACGCAAATTCTTCAGGTATTCATTAAATCGATGCGTAAGGACACCTTTTTCAATGTTGGGATCCGTGGCGAGTAGGAGTTCGATGGTCTTCATAGCAGTTCCCTCATCTATCCAGTGAGACAAACCGACCGAAAACGAGCGCAATAGGAGACAAATTTTCAGCAGCTAACGGTGGGCCCTAACAGGGGCAGATCAGAAAAACCGTATGAGAAAGAAATGCTGAGATGTCGCCATGCAATGAGACAGCCCTATTACTGGGTGCACGTCAATACCTTCGAGTTATTGATGCTGACCGAGAAAGCGCCCGCTAAGAAAATCAGACGCTTTCCCGCCCCTATGAAAACAAGGGGGTTTTGATACTTGGGCGAAAAAGACCTTGTCTTTGGGCGAAAAAATCGCTGATTTGGGTCTCAATTGCTTGGTGCATCACCGACGCTGGATTTCACGACATCAGCCACATTTTGAATGACCGCAGCTGCGGCAGGTCATGCAGCCCTCGATCATCACCATGTCGTACTGGCCGCAGGATGGGCAGGCTTTGCCGCGTGGCGCGTCCATGTTGACGACCTGAGCCTGGGGGTCGGATTTGAGCGCCATGCCCTCGCCCTCCAGAAAGCCAATATTGATCATGTGCTGTTCGATCACACCACCAATTGCGGCCAGGATCGACGGGATATACTTGCCCTGAACCCATGCGCCACCGCGCGGGTCAAACACAGCCTTCAGTTCTTCCACCACAAAAGACACATCCCCACCCCGGCGGAATACGGCCGAGATCATGCGGGTCAGCGCCAGCGTCCAGGCGTAATGTTCCATGTTCTTCGAGTTGATGAACACTTCGAACGGACGGCGACGGCCACCAATGACAATGTCATTGATCGTCAAGTAGATCGCGTGTTCGCTGTCGGGCCACTTCAACTTGTAGGTCGAACCTTCCAGAGATTGTGGGCGATCCAGCGGCTCCGACATGTAGATCACGTCGCCACCGTCAATTTCATGCGGTGCGCTTGCACTTTCACCCGGCGCTTTGTCTTCGCTTTCTGACACGGTCAGGACGGACCCCGTCACATCGTTCGGACGATAAGTCGTGCACCCTTTGCACCCCTGATCCCAGGCCTGCATGTAGACATCTTTGAAAGCGTCAAAGCTGATGTCCTCGGGGCAGTTGATCGTCTTCGAGATCGAGCTGTCGATCCATTTCTGCGCCGCGGCCTGCATCTTGACGTGATCGGACGGGGACAGCGTCTGTGCGTTGACGAAATAGTCTGGCAGCTCTTTGTCGCCGAATTTGTCGCGCCACATCTGCACCGCGTAGTCCACGACCTCTTCTTCAGTGCGCGAGCCATCCTTTTGCAGGACCTTCCGCGTATAGGCATAGGCAAAGACCGGCTCTATCCCTGACGACACATTCCCCGCGTAGAGAGAAATTGTCCCCGTCGGCGCGATCGAAGTCAGCAAAGCGTTGCGAATACCGTGTTCGCGAATTGCATCGCGCACGCCATCATCCATCTGCTGCATCGTGCCGCTTTCCAAGTATTTCTCGGCGTCGAATAGGGGGAACGCCCCTTTTTCCTTCGCCAAGTCGACCGACGCCAGATACGCGGCGCGCGCAATCGCTTTCAACCAGAGCTCGGTCTGACGCGCGCCCTCGTCCGATCCATAGCGCAGACCCAGCATCAGCAGAGCATCCGCCAGTCCGGTCACGCCCAGCCCGATACGGCGCTTGGCCTGCGCCTCGGCGGCCTGTTCCGGCAGCGGGAACTTCGACGCGTCGACAACGTTGTCCATCATACGAACGGCTGTCGCGACCAGCTCTTGCAGGGCAGCCTCATTCAGATGGGCCGCATCTTCGAACGGCTCTGCCACAAGACGGGCAAGGTTGATCGAACCCAGCAGGCACGCGCCATAAGGCGGCAAAGGCTGCTCGCCACACGGGTTTGTCGCCGCGATGGTTTCGGCATAGCTGAGGTTGTTGGCTTTGTTGATCCGGTCGATGAAAATCACACCCGGTTCGGCATAGTCATAGGTGGCCTGCATTATCTTGTTCCACAGATCACGCGCTTGAACTGTGTGATAGACCTTGTCGTCGAACACCAGCTCCCACGGGCTATCGGCTTTGACAGCTTCCATAAAGGGATCGGTTACCAGCACAGACATGTTGAACATGCGCAGGCGTGCAGGGTCGGACTTGGCCGTGATGAACTGTTCGATATCCGGGTGGTCACAGCGCATGGTCGCCATCATCGCGCCCCGGCGCGAACCTGCGGACATGATGGTGCGGCACATCGCATCCCATACATCCATGAAGCTCAGTGGCCCCGATGCGTCCGCTGCTACACCATGTACATCAGCGCCACGTGGGCGGATGGTCGAGAAATCATAGCCGATCCCCCCACCCTGCTGCATGGTCAGCGCGGCCTCTTTCAGCATATCGAAGATACCGCCCATGCTGTCCGGCACCGTGCCCATGACAAAGCAGTTAAACAGCGTCACACGTCGCGCAGTGCCTGCGCCAGCGGTGATACGGCCAGCAGGCAGGTATTTGAAATCTTCCAGCGCTTCGAAGAACTTCTGCTCCCAATGCGCCGGGTCTTTTTCGACCTGCGCAAGATCGCGAGCGATACGCCGCCAGCTGTCCTCAACCGTTTGGTCAATGGGAGTGCCATCGGCCTGTTTGAAACGATATTTCATGTCCCAGATCTGCTCGGCGATGGGGGCGGCAAAGCGGCTCATTGGTGATTCCCTGTTCTGAAAGAGGTATCCAGATTATCCCAGATCACACCTTAACCACAACACCTTGATGACAGGCTTTCTTGAGCTACAATGTATAGACGGTCTTGGGACGACTCTGTGGGAAAGCTGTGGATAAGTACATAAACCTCATAAAACTCTCCGTCGGATCGGAAAGCGTCGACACGCTGATGGAATGGCAGAATAGCCGCAAACCGCTTTATGAAGACGGCTTGCCGCGCCACGTCACCCGCATGTGGCCCAAGCGCGAGGCCGAGATTCTGAACGGCGGATCAATCTATTGGGTGATCAAGGGTGTCGTACAGTGCCGCCAGAAGATCCTGCGGCTGGACGAAGTGCGCGGAGAGGACGGTATACGCCGCTGCGCCATCGTGCTGGACCCTGAGGTGCACCGCACACAGAATGCCTTGAAACGCCCGTTCCAAGGGTGGCGATACCTTAAATCCGAAGATACGCCTGCCGATCTTCCCAAAGGACGGGCCGAGGATGATTCCCTGCCCGACGATCTGAATCGCGCGTTGGCGGACATCGGCGTGCTGTAATCAGCTCAGCCGGTCAAGCAATTCGGAAAGAACCTCTTTTTCACCCACACCATAGCTGGCAACCCGACTACGCCACAGCGTGGCCTGTGATTGCAGGATCAGGCCGTCCGACAGGATTTTTAGGTGGTTTGCGCGCAATGTCTCACCTGTCGAGGTGATATCGGCAATCGCCTCGGCGGTTTCGTTCATCACAGTGCCTTCGGTTGCGCCCTGGCTGTCCACCAGAGTGTAATCTGCAACCCCAGCGTCCGTCAGAAACTCGCGCACCAATCGGTGGTATTTGGTCGCAATCCGCAACCGGTGCCCGTGGGTTTTGCGAAACGCTGCCGCGGCAGCATCGAGATCGTCCAGAGTTTCGACATCGACCCAGCAGGCTGGTGTCGCGATAATCAAGTCGGCTTTGCCAAAGCCCAACTCGGAGACTTCTTCAATCTGCTGTTCCCACCGTGGCAATTTTTCGTGCACCAGATCGGTTCCCGTGACACCCATATGAATGCGGCCAGCTGCTAGTTCGCGGGGGATTTCCCCGGCAGACAGCAGGATCAGCGAGACTCCGTCGATCCCTTCAACCTTACCGGCATATTCCCGGTCTGATCCGCTGCGCGACAATGTGATGCCGCGCTTTTCGAACCACGAAAAGGTCTTCTCCATCAATCGGCCCTTCGAGGGCACGCCCAGTTTCAGGGTCATTGCGCGGCCTCCTCGACTTCGAGCATCAGGTCGGGACGCAACACGCCGCCAACAGCTGGAATTTCTGCCCCGTTGCCCAGTTGTCGCGTCAGCGCATCGTAACGCCCGCCGGTGGCAATCGGAGGCAAATCGGGGCGACCTTCGGCATAAAACCCAAAGACAAACCCGTCGTAATACTCCATCGACGTACGCCCATGGGCAGCCTCGAAATCCAACCTACTCACGTCAACACCTCGCGCCTGCAGGGCGGCAATTCTTGCCTCAAGCCTGTCCAGCGCCGGGGTGATCTGAGGCAGGTCAACGGCCACATCCCGCAACTGCTCCAAAGCAAAGGGCATGGTTTCCCGAACGGTCAGCAGAGATTCCAGGCCTGCAAGCTCGTTGTCAGAAATCGGTGGCGTGTCGCGATCATCGCGCAACGCGTCGATGCGCGCCTCGATCTCGGCAGCGCGGCGTTTGCCGATCATAGGAACGTCAAACCCCATCGGGTCTGCGGCCTCCAAAAGCATTGTGCGGTGTTCCGGCTCGGGCTTTCGCCCGGCGAACCGATCGAGCAGGACGCGGAACCGACGTGGACGCCACAGG
Organism: Ruegeria atlantica; assembly: GCF_001458195.1. Lineage (GTDB taxonomy): Bacteria > Pseudomonadota > Alphaproteobacteria > Rhodobacterales > Rhodobacteraceae > Ruegeria > Ruegeria atlantica. The sequence continues at coordinate 131,652 of NZ_CYPU01000007.1, forward strand.
TGGCGCATCAGCGCGGCCTTGCGCCGATCCGTGGTGCGCAGCCCCTGAACAGCCGCCGTAAGGATGCCGATGTCACCGGTTGCCGCGCGCAGGGGCAGCCCCCGCAATTGCAGGGCAAACAGAGAAAACACCTCGGCATCGGCCCCGGCGGGATCATTGCGGTCAAAAACTTCATAACCGACCTGAATGTACTCGTTGGACCGATCCGGGTCATGCTCTTGCCGACGAAAAACTTCACCAGAATAGGTATAGCGTGCGGGTTCAGCCCCTTCGGTCATGTGCATCTGCACGACCGGAAGGGTGAAATCGGGGCGCAGCATCTGCTCACCTCGCAACGCATCCGAAGTCACGTAAGCACGCGCGCGGATGTCTTCGCCATAAAGGTCCAGCAACGTTTCAGCCGGTTGCAGCAGGGGCGTATCCACAACCTGTGCCCCGGCGGCTTCAAACCGGACACGCATCATCGCGGCGCGGGCCTGTATCTGGGAACGATTGGGCATCGGTCAGTCCTGCCTGTCCAGAATTTCGCGCACTTTGGCGACCAGATCACCACGTGACACTTCGAACTGGCTGGGGCGTTCTTTCCATTCCTCGAGCGTGGCGCTTTCGGCGATCTTCGCGCCAAGGATCAGGTCCTTGATCTGCACGATCCCATTGGCTTTCTCGTCACCGCCCTCGATCACTGCAATCGGAGAGTTCCGTTTATCCGCATATTTCAGCTGATTGCCGAAATTCTTGGGATTACCCAGATAAACCTCTGCCCGGATACCTGCGTTGCGCAGTTCTGCCACCATCGCCTGATAATCGGCCATCCGGTCGCGATCCATAACGGTCACGACTACAGGACCCGTAGCCTGCGCGGCTATCCTGCCTTTTTCGCGCAGGGCAGCGAGCAGACGGTCGACACCGATTGAGACGCCGGTCGCCGGAACTTCCTGCCCGGTGAAGCGTTTGACCAGATCGTCATAGCGACCACCTCCCGAAACCGATCCGAATTGCCGCTTGCGGCCTTTCTCATCGAAAATCTCAAAGGTCAGTTCGGCCTCATAAACCGGCCCGGTATAGTAACCCAGACCGCGCACGACCGAAGGGTCAATCTCGATCCGGTCCGCGCCGTATCTGCCCGCATCCAACAAGGTGCCGATTTGTTCCAACTCGGCGATCCCGTCCGCGCCGATCTTGCTGTCGCCTACGGCGGCGCGCAAGTTGGCCAATGTGCCGGCGGTTTCCGCGGCCTTGGAGGTCAGAAACGCGATCACCGGCTCAGCCTGATCCTCGCTAAGACCAACACCGTCGATAAACGCGCCAGAGGCGTCCAGACGGCCTTTGGTCAGCAGCTCTCGCACGCCCTGCTCGCCAACTTTGTCGAACTTGTCGATGGTGCGCAGAACGTTGTCGCGGGCAGCGACGTCTTCGCCAAGCCCCATCGCCTCAAGCACGCCGTTCAGAACTTTGCGGTTGTTGACCCGCACCAAATAGTCGCCGCGCGGAATGCCGACGGTCTCAAGCGTGTCCGACAGCATCGCGCAAATCTCGGCGTCAGCGGCCATCGAGGCCGTGCCCACCGTATCCGCATCGCATTGATAAAACTGGCGATAGCGCCCCGGCCCCGGCTTTTCGTTCCGCCAGACTGGTCCCATCGCATAACGACGATAAGGCGTCGGCAGATCGTTGCGGTGCTGCGCGTAAACCCGGGCCAAAGGCGCGGTTAGGTCATAGCGCAGGGCCATCCAGTCGCCCTTGTCATTCTCGTCGACTTCCTGCCACGCGAACACACCCTCGTTCGGGCGATCTACGTCGGGCAGGAATTTGCCCAGCGCCTCGACGGTTTCAACCGCGCTGCTTTCCAAGGCGTCAAACCCGTACTGATGATAGACGTCCGCAATAGCCCGCAGCATCTCGGTGCGCTGCGTGACTTCCTGGCCGAAATAGTCACGGAACCCTTTTGGCGTTACGGCCTTGGGGCGGGGCTGTTTCTTGGGCTTGGCCATGTGGGACGTCCTTGGGAGTTGCCTTGTTCCGCGCGCGGTCTATCCCATGGCCTGCATCGGGGCAAGGCGCGCTTTCGCTGGCCATGCGCTGTCCGGGTCGCTATGACCGGCCGAAGACACAGGAGTCCCCAATGCAGCATCTGGAAGAGCAGATCGCCCATCTTGCCCGTACGGTCGAAGACCTCAATTCGGTCGTCACCCGCCAACAGGACGAGATTGATCGTTTGACACGCCGTGTCGAAATGCTGATGCGCCGCGAAGGCGAACGGGCACAGGAAGGCTCGGGCGGGATCGTTTTGGGCGACGAACGCCCGCCGCACTATTGATGACTTAGAGCCCCAGCGACGTTTTAACCGCGTTGTCGACCACGCCACCCAATAGGGCATCCTTATCTGCCGCACATCCTTCCGACAGCGCGGCTATGAACGCCTCACGCAGCTGGGCTTTCTCCTCATCCGTGGCGGCATGATCTTCGATATTGATCTGGCGATTGTGGAGAGATAAGGCAGTCATCTTTCCAACAACAGTCACAACAAAGGCTTCGTCGCCATCCGCTTCTTCTGCAATCGAGGCGCACGTATAGTGCATGACGGGCAATGCATCCTGTACCATCTGCTCAGCCGCCTCATCGGCCGCAGCCACACACGGAGCCGCCAGGATTGCGGCGCAAGCGGACATTTTGAGTTTGAAAAAACGCATCACAATCACTTCCAGTTATGTCCAATAATAGCTCCGGCCACGCCACCAATCGCTGCGCCTTTTCCGTCACCGACAATCGCTCCAACACCTGCGCCGATCAGCGCGCCCTCAAGGGTCTTCTTTTTCTTCTTGTCGTCCGCCGACGCGACCGAGGCTGCAACCAAAGCCAGCGATGCCGCCGCCCCGAACAAAACTCTTCTGAAATTGAGACCTGCAATTGTCATATCAACACCCTCCTGCGGCATGACCCAAAGACATCTCTGTCAGGTTAGCCTAGCGGGGTGCTAACTGTCTGGCAACAAAGAGAGGTCAGATCTCTTCGACGGACAAAATACCTTCCAGCGATTTTATCGCGCCTTTGATCTGCGGGTTGATCGGAAACTCAACACCCAGATCCATTTCGACATCACCCGGCAGACTTGGGTCGAGCAACAACAATTGGATCGGACCGCGCGCTGCGCCTTTGGTGGCAGTTGCGGCATCCCCAAGAACTTTTGCTACGGTTGGCACCGCTTGCGCTTCGTCAACAAAAATACGCAGCCCCGTCGCCCCGGCTTCTGCCACCACGGAATCGGCAGGGCCGACCGAGCGCCCCAACAGCTTGAGCTGGTCAGCTTCCATAGTCGCTTCGGCGGTCAGCACCACCTGCGCTCCGGTTTCCAGATACTCGCGTGACTTTTCGAGCGTTTCTGAAAACAGAGTGACCTCGTACGCGCCCGTCGGATCAGACAATTGCGCAAAGGCGAACCGGTTTCCACGCGCGGATTTACGCTCTTGCCGTCCGGCAACAACACCAGCCATTTTGGCGATAAAGGGGCCAGAGCGTGCTTTTTCGGTCACCTCATCCAGCGTGAGAACCTGCTTTCGCTTCAGCGCGGGCATATAGTCGTCCAACGGATGGCCCGACAGGTAAAAACCGATGGCTTTGAATTCTTCGCTCAGACGTTCCGCCGGTAGCCAATCAGGCGAAGGCGACAAGCGCGGTTCGGGCAGGTCATCGCCCGCCTCGCCAAACAGCGACACCTGGTTCGAGTTCTTCTGGTCATGGATGGCGGCCGAATACTGCACCAGCGGATCGAGGCTTTCGAAAACGCGACGGCGGTTCTTGTCGAGCTGATCGAAGGCCCCTGCCCGCGCCATCATCTCTAGCGGGCGCTTGCCCACCCTCTTCAGATCAACCTTGCGGGCAAAGTCGAACAGGTTCACAAACGGCTTGCCTTCGCGACCAGCGACCACAAGGTTCATCGCTTCGACACCCACATTCTTTAGCGCGCCCAGCGCATAGACCAGATGCCCGTCCACCACGTCGAATGTCGACAGCGACCGGTTCACGCAAGGCGGTACATAAGGTAGTTCCAGCCCCTTACGGACCTCTTCGAAATATACGGCCAGCTTGTCGGTCAGGTGGATATCGCAGTTCATGACACCCGCCATGAACTCGACCGGGTGGTTCGCCTTCAGCCAGCCTGTCTGATAGCTGACAACCGCATAGGCGGCAGCGTGGGATTTGTTGAACCCGTAGTTGGCGAATTTATCCAGCAGGTTCCAAACCTCGGTCGCCTTGGCCTCATCCACATCGTTCTCAGCAGCACCCTTGAGGAACTTGGGCCGCTCTGCGTCCATCGCCTCCTGGATTTTCTTACCCATCGCGCGGCGCAGCAAATCCGCACCGCCAAGGCTGTAGCCCGCCATTTCCTGGGCGATCTGCATCACCTGTTCCTGATAGACGATGATGCCTTGCGTCTCGTCCAGGATATGGTCGATGGACGGGTGCAGAGTGTCCCGCTCGCTCAGCTTGTTTTTGACCTCGCAGAACTTGGGGATGTTCTCCATGGGGCCAGGACGGTAGAGCGCGACGAGGGCAATGATATCTTCGATACAGTCAGGCTTCATCCGCTTGAGCGCATCCATCATGCCCGAGGATTCCACCTGGAACACCGCCACTGTCTTGGCCGCCGAATAAAGTTTGTACGTTGCCTCATCATCCAGCGGGATGGCGTTGATCTGGTTTTCCGCCCCTTCAGCGGGTTCGTAAAGCTCCGTACCATCAGCAGCGACATGCAACGGGCGATCAGATTTGAAGATCAGATCCATCGCATTCTGGATCACAGTCAGCGTCTTCAGACCAAGAAAGTCGAACTTAACCAGCCCGGCCTGTTCCACCCATTTCATGTTGAACTGAGTGGCAGGCATGTCGGATCGCGGGTCCTGATACAGCGGCACCAGCGCATCCAGCGGGCGGTCTCCGATAACCACTCCCGCCGCGTGGGTCGACGCGTTTCGCAGCAACCCCTCGACCTGCTGGCCATAAGTCAGAAGGCGGTCCACAACCTCTTCGTTGCGCGCCTCTTCCCTTAGCCGGGGTTCGTCTTTCAGTGCCTTTTCGATGGAAACCGGCTTGACGCCTTCCACCGGGATCATCTTGGACAGGCGATCCACCTGCCCGTATGGCATCTGCAGAACGCGCCCGATATCCCGCACGGCAGCTTTCGACAGCAACGCACCAAAGGTGATGATCTGCCCCACCTTGTCGCGGCCATATTTCTGCTGCACGTAACGGATCACCTCTTCGCGGCGATCCATGCAGAAGTCGATATCGAAGTCCGGCATCGAAACCCGTTCCGGGTTCAGGAACCGTTCGAAAAGCAGCGAATAGCGCAGCGGATCAAGGTCAGTAATCGTTAGCGCATAGGCCACCAAAGATCCCGCACCCGAGCCCCGACCCGGCCCGACCGGGATATCGTGATCCTTGGACCACTGAATAAAATCGGCAACAATCAGGAAGTAGCCGGGGAACCCCATGCCTTCGATGATGTCGAGCTCGAAATCCAGACGCTCTTGATATTCTTCGGGCGTCACTGCGTGCGGGATAACAGCCAGACGTTTCTGCAAACCATCATTTGCAATACGGCGCAGTTCGGCAACCTCGTCATCAGCGAATTTCGGCAGGATAGGATCGCGGCGATAGGCCATGAACGCGCAGCGCTTGGCAATCTCAACGGTGTTCTCAATTGCCTCAGGCAAGTCGGCGAACAACGTCGCCATCTCCTGCTGCGACTTAAAATAGTGCTGCGCGGTCAGACGGCGGCGGCCTTCCTGCTGATCGACATAGGCCCCCTCCGAGATACAAATCAGCGCATCGTGCGCTTCGTACATATCTGTGGTCGGGAAATAGACGTCATTGGTGGCGACCAGAGGAAGGTTTTTGGCATAGGCCATTTCCACATGGCCACGCTCGGTCAGACGTTCGGCCTCGGGTTGACCACCCTCACCCGGATGGCGTTGGAGTTCGATATAGAGGCGATCGGGGAACATCACTGACAACCGGTCTACCAAGGTCTCAGCTGCGGGGCGTTGACCCTGCTGCAACAACATCCCAACCGGTCCATCCGGTCCACCGGACAGGCAGATCAACCCGTCAGATCGTTCCGCGAGCTCTTCCAAAGTCACCTGCGGCAACTGCCCGCCCTTGTCCACATAAAGGCACGAGCTGAGCTTCATCAGGTTCTCATACCCGACCTCGGACTGGGCAAGCAAAACCACCGGCGCGGGTGTTTTGGGCTTTTCGCCCGGTTGCGCCTGCACATAGGTCAGGTCAACCTGACAACCCATGATCGGCTGCACTCCGGCCCCGCTGGCGGTGACCGAAAACTCCAAAGCCGAGAACATGCTGTTAGTATCCGTCACAGCGACGGCGGGCATATCCATCTTGCCACACAGACCGGGCAGCTTTTTTAGCCGCACGGCGCCTTCCAGCAGGGAATATTCGGTGTGAACACGGAGGTGAATGAATCGAGGAGTACTGCTCATGACTGCCACGCTATCCCAGCCGCGCGCCCGGCAAAAGCAGGAACCTTGGCTTTGGATTGCCAAAAAGATGGGCTTTGATTATTCGGCTTTTCCAGAAGGTGCTTCGGAGCCCGAAAGTAGTCAAAGACAAAAAACGCTTTAGTTTCAATCAGGTGATCTCTAAACGAAGATAACAATCACGCAGCGTCAGTGCTCAATGGTGTATCACATAGGTAGTTTTTCTTGCCAGACAACCTGCGCTGTTTCTAACATCAGTTGGCAAGCTATCCGCCCGCTACTCTTTCTACGTCGCATCGAAGGGGGGCACGCAAGGGCGCAACCGGGTAAGGCGACGGGTTTCTCGAATGAATATCACGTTTCTTCTGAACGGAGAGACAGTGGAACTGGCGGATGTCGATCCGACAGCGACCCTGCTGGATTGGCTGCGTGAGGATCGCGGCCTGACCGGCACCAAAGAAGGCTGCAACGAAGGCGATTGCGGGGCATGCACTGTCATGGTGACGGATGAAGGTGGCCACAAGGCGCTGAATTCCTGCATCCTGTTTCTGCCGCAACTGCATGGTAAGGCGGTTCGCACGGTCGAAGGCGCCAGTGGCCCCAACGGCGAGGCGCACCCAGCCCAGCAGGCGATGGTGGATCTGCACGGCTCGCAATGTGGCTTCTGCACCCCCGGTTTCGTTATGTCGATGGTGGCAAGTCATGCAAATGGCGCGACGGATCACGACACCCAGCTTGCTGGCAACCTGTGCCGCTGCACCGGCTACGCGCCGATCATTCGCGCCGCCAAAGTTGCCGAAGAAGTTCCCGTGCCAGTTTGGGTGAAAGACAAGCCAGTCGCCACGCGGGTCACATCGCAGATGTTGCCGGAGTCTTCGGATGAATTGGCCAAAATCTATGCGGAACACCCGGACGCCACTCTGGTCGCCGGCGCAACGGACGTTGGGCTTTGGGTGACCAAGCAACTGCGTGACCTCGACCCAGTGATTTTTCTGAACCGCTGTGATGATCTGAAAGAGATCACCATCACGGATGACGAGGTTCTGTTCGGCGCGATGGTCGATATGAACCGGATGGGCGAAGCACTGGCGGATCTGCACCCGTCTTACGCCGAAATGATCCGGCGCTACGCCAGCGTTCAGGTGCGGCACGCGGCCACCGTGGGCGGAAATATCGCAAACGGCTCGCCCATCGGAGACAATCCTCCTGCACTGATCGCCCTGGGCGCGACGCTACATCTGCGCAAGGGCGACGAACGTCGCTCGGTCGCATTGGAGGACTTCTTTATCGACTACGGCAAACAAGACCGGACACCTGGCGAGTTTGTCGAATCCGTGAGTTTTCCGCGTCAGGCGGATCGTTTGAAGGCCTACAAACTCAGCAAACGGTTCGATCAGGATATCTCGGCCGTGTGTGGGTGTTTCAACATCTCTGTTTCGGACGGTATGGTTGCTGATGCCCGTATTGCCTTTGGTGGTATGGCCGGAACTCCCAAACGGGCTTCAAATGTCGAAGCCGCGCTGGTTGGCAAGCCATGGACGCATGAGACTGTTCGGTCCGCTATTCCGGCCTTCGACAGTGATTTCACGCCAATGACGGACATGCGCGCATCGGCCAACTATCGGCTGCAGACGGCCAAAGCGCTGCTCGAACGATATTTCCTTGAGGATCAAGGCGAAGTGACAAATGTATTGGAGGTGTCCGCATGAGCGTGACCAAACCCCTCCCCCATGACGCGGCGCCACTGCATGTCGCGGGAACCGCACGGTATGTGGATGACATTCCTACGCCCAAAGGGTCGTTGCATCTGGCTTTTGGCATCAGCCCGATTGCCAAGGGTAAGATCACCACGATGGACCTGTCGGCGGTGAAGGCAGCCGAAGGTGTCGTCATGGTAATGACAGCCGACGATCTGCCGTTTGCCAATGACGTCTCACCGTCGATCCATGATGAACCTCTGCTGTCTGATGGTACGGTTCACTATATCGGGCAACCCGTTTTCCTCGTTATCGCGACCAGCCACATTGCCGCACGGAAAGCGGCGCGTTTGGGCCAGATCGATTATGCCGAAGAGGCCCCGATCCTGACGATTGAAGAGGCGCTTGCCGCAGACAGTCGGTTCGAGGACGGTCCGCGCATCTACGCCAAGGGCGATGCGGATGCGGCCATTGCGGGTTCGGCGCATGTGATCGAAGGTGGGTTTGAACTTGGCGGTCAGGAGCATTTCTATCTGGAAGGTCAGGCTGCACTGGCCGTGCCCAATGAGGGCGCGGATATGTTGGTGCATTCTTCGACCCAACACCCGACCGAGATTCAGCACAAAGTAGCGGACGCTCTGGGTGTTCCGATGCACGCGGTTCGCGTTGAAACGCGCCGTATGGGCGGCGGCTTTGGCGGCAAGGAAAGTCAGGGCAACGCTTTGGCTGTTTCCTGCGCTATCGCAGCGCGTGCGACAGGCAAAGCCTGCAAGATGCGCTATGACCGCGATGATGACATGATCATAACCGGCAAGCGCCACGCGTTCCGGATTGCATATAAAGCCGGTTTTGATGAGAACGGCCACATCCAAGGCGTTTCCTTCCTGCATCATGCGATTTGTGGTTGGGCACAGGATCTGTCCCTGCCGGTCGCGGACCGTGCGATGTTACATTCGGACAATGCCTATCTGCTGCCGAATGCCCGGATCGAAAGCCACCGGCTGAAGACTAACACTCAATCCGCAACCGCCTATCGCGGGTTCGGCGGACCTCAGGGTATGGTCGGGATCGAACGCGTGATGGATCACGCCGCGTATGAACTGGGCATGGACTCGGTCGAGTTGCGTCGCCGGAACTATTACGAGCCGGCGCATGTTGTTGCGGATCCCGTGATCGCTGAAAAGCCACTGGGCCATCCTGACCCGCACGAAGACCTGACCAGCCGAGGTGCAGTGGAAATGGGCGACGCGCCAGTGCGTCCGTTGCCCGCAGGCGGCAATACCACGCCGTACGGGATGGAGGTCAGTGACTTCGAACTGCACGGCATGACTGCAAAGTTGCTGCAATCCAGCGACTACACCGCACGCAAGGCAGCCATCCAAGTGTGGAACGCCGAGAACAGCGTGATCAAGAAAGGCATTGGCTTTTCTCCGGTTAAGTTCGGCATTTCGTTTACGTTGACCCACCTGAACCAGGCGGGCGCGTTGGTGCATGTGTATCAGGACGGCTCGGTCCACCTGAACCACGGCGGCACCGAGATGGGGCAAGGTCTTTTCCAAAAGGTAGCGCAAGTGGCCGCGTCCCGCTTTGGAATTCCGTTGGAGATGGTGAAAATTACCGCGACCGACACCGCCAAGGTGCCGAATACTTCGGCTACGGCCGCCTCTTCGGGCAGTGATCTAAACGGCATGGCGGTAAAAGCAGCCTGCGACACGATCCGCGACCGGATGGCCGACTATCTGGCGCATCGACATCAGGCCGATCCCTCAACGGTGACGTTCGCTGATGGCCACGTCTCGGTCGGCGAAGAGCGCTATACATTCTCAGAAGCAGCTGCGCTGGTTTATCAGGGCCGGGTCAGCCTGTCTGCGACCGGGTTCTATAAGACACCCAAGATCGAGTGGGACCGGATCAAAGGCCGGGGGCGTCCGTTCTTTTATTTCGCGTACGGCGCGTCGATCACCGAAGTCGCAATCGATACACTGACTGGCGAGAACCGCATTTTGCGGACGGATATCCTGCATGATGCAGGCGCATCGCTTAACCCGGCGCTGGATATTGGGCAGGTCGAAGGCGCATACGTACAGGGTGCCGGTTGGCTAACAACCGAAGAGCTGGTTTGGGATGGCAAAGGGAACCTGCGCACGCATGCGCCGTCGACCTACAAGATCCCCGCCTGCTCGGACCGGCCTGATGTTTTCAATGTCGCGCTCTGGAGCGGTGAAAACCGCGAGGACACGATCTATCGCTCAAAAGCGGTCGGAGAGCCGCCGTTCATGCTGGGTATTTCCGCGTGGCTTGCCCTGTCGAATGCGGTGGCGGCCTGCGGGGGCAGCTATCCTGCACTTGATGCACCCGCCACGGCTGAAGAAGTCTGGAATGGTGTCCAGCAGGTAAAGGGAGAGACCTGATGGGATTTGATCGAGAGGCTTTGAGGGAGGCGGTCAAAACCCACGGCAAGGTGACCCGGGTGGTTATCGCCGGGATCAAGGGTTCATCCCCCCGCGAAGTTGGCGCTGCAATGCTTGTTTGGGAGAACGGGCAGTCGGGCACCATCGGCGGTGGCACGTTAGAGTATCAGGCGGCTGAAGCAGCCCGATCCCAATTAGCGCCCATGCGCCAAACGCACCACGCGCTTGGCCCGGATATGGGCCAGTGTTGTGGCGGTGCAGTAACTCTGCTGAGTGAAATCTATGACCTTGAGGCCGTCGACCGGCTGGATGATGCAGTCATTGCGCGCTCGGCTTCGGGTGGTGAGATGCCGCTTTCGGTCAAGCGACTGTTGTCGCAGGCCCGTGGGCAGGGCGTCGCGCCCGAACCGCAGTTGATTGACGGCTGGATGGTCGAGCCCGTTCACGAACCCGCGCGCAATCTGTGGATATGGGGTGCCGGTCACGTTGGCCGGGCTCTGGTCGATGTCCTGTCACCGCTGCCCGATCTGTCGATCACCTGGGTCGATACCGGGCCTGAGCGTTTTCCCGAAGCGGTGCCCGCAGGCGTAACCGTCGTTCCGGCAGCGAAACCGGCTGAACTGGTACGCCATGCGCCGCGCGATGCTGAGCATCTTGTGCTGACTTATTCACACAATCTGGACCTGGAACTGTGCAACAGGTTGCTTTTGCACGATTTCCACTTTGCGGGCCTGATTGGCTCGGCTACGAAATGGGCGCGGTTCCGGTCCCGGCTGGCCGCTTTGGGACATGCGCCCGAGCGGATTGGCCGGATCACCTGCCCAATCGGAGATCCAGCCCTGGGCAAACACCCGCAGATGATCGCAGTTGGTGTCGCGGCGCAGATCCTGCGCCCTGCCCGGCAAAACGAAATAAAGAAGGACCTGAGCGCGTGACCACTCCACTTCTAAGCTTACAAGGGCTAACCAAAGCCTATCCCGGCGTCGTGGCCAATGATCAGGTGTCCTTTGACATCGGTGAGGGCGAAGTTCACGCTCTGCTCGGCGAAAACGGCGCCGGCAAATCCACGTTGGTCAAAATGATCTATGGGCTGGTGAAGCCCGACAGCGGCACCATGCTGCTGCGCGGACAAGCCTTCGCGCCACCCGAACCCCGCGCCGCACGGGCTGACGGGATCGCGATGGTGTTCCAGCACTTCTCGTTGTTCGACGCATTGAACGTGGCCGAAAACATCGCCTTGGGGATGGAAAACCCACCAGCCATGGGCGATCTGGCGGCGCGTATTCGCGAAGTATCGGAAACCTATGGTCTGCCGCTGGATCCCTATCGCACTGTCGGTGATCTGTCTGCGGGTGAGCGTCAGCGGGTCGAAATCATCCGCTGTCTGCTGCAGGATCCCAAGCTTCTGATCATGGACGAGCCGACATCGGTTCTGACACCTCAGGAAGTCGACATCTTGTTCGAAACGCTGAACAAATTGCGGTCCGAGGGTACTTCGATCCTGTATATCTCGCACAAGCTGGAAGAAATCCGCACACTGTGCGACCACGCCACAATCCTGCGTTTGGGTAAGAATGTCGGCGAATGCGTTCCAGCTGAGACCTCAGCGCGGGATATGGCCGAGATGATGGTGGGTTCGACCCTGCAAACACCCGAGCGTTCGGGGCGTGAGTTCGGTGAGGTCGCCCTGGATGTCAGCGGTTTGTCAGTTCCATCACCATCCGAGTTCGGTACCGCATTGAAGAATGTCCACATGACCGTCCGTAAGGGCGAAGTTTTGGGCGTTGGCGGTGTCGCGGGCAACGGCCAGGACGAATTGTTGGGCGTTCTGTCGGGCGAGATCACCACAGCACCCGACGCGATTAAGTTCAACGGCCAGCCGATCGGAAAACTGGGGCCTACCGCGCGCCGCAAGCTGGGCGTTCTGACCGCTCCGGAAGAGCGGTTGGGACATGCGGCCGCCCCTGACATGAGCCTGACCGAAAACGCTTTGCTGACTGGATCGGTCCGGGAAGGACTTGAGAACAACGGCTTCCTCAAATGGGCAGAAACCAAGAGTTTTGCCGAAAAGATCATCAGTGCCTTTGACGTCCGCACACCGGGGCCAGAAAACGCAGCACGATCTCTGTCAGGGGGCAACCTACAGAAATTCGTCATTGGGCGCGAAGTCCTGCAAAACCCGGACGTTCTGGTTGTGAACCAACCGACATGGGGCGTTGATGCGGCCGCCGCGGCCTCGATCCGTCAGGCCATTCTGGATTTGGCCGCCAAAGGCACCGCAGTCATCTGCATATCGCAAGATCTGGATGAGCTGATGGAGATATCGGACAGCTTTGCAGCGCTCAATGAAGGGCGGCTCAGCGCTCCGCGTACGACCACGGGTCTGACGGTCGACGAAATCGGCCTGATGATGGGCGGCGCGCATGGCATGGAGGTGGCCCATGTTTAATCCGTCGGACCGCCTTCGGCGGGAAAATTTACAAAAAGATGAAGAAACTGGGGGAATGAGCAGATGATTGTGTTGGAGAAACGGCCGCAGCCGTCCAAAGCGTGGTCTTACGCGACCCCTTTGGTGGCCGTGCTGGCAACCATGGTTTTCGGCGGCATCCTGTTCGCCATTCTGGGCAAGAACCCGATCCAAGCCATTGGCACCATTTTCTGGGAGCCGCTGTTTGGCGAGTTCGCTTTCTACTATCGTCCACAATTGCTGGTCAAAGGCGCGCCGCTGGTTCTGATCGCCATTGGCCTGTCCTTGGGTTTCCGAGCCGGTATCTGGAATATCGGGGCCGAGGGGCAATACATCATGGGCGCTATCTTTGGCGCAGGTGCAGGTCTGGCCTTTTACCCGCTGGATGCGTTCTACGTTTTCCCGATCATGGTGATCGCCGGCGCATTTGGCGGTTGGCTTTGGGCGGCGATACCGGCCTTCCTGAAGGTGCGTTTTGGCACCAACGAAATTCTCGTATCACTGATGCTGGTCTACGTGGCCGAGCAGATGCTGGCTTCGGTTTCGCTTGGCCTGCTTAAAAACCCCGAAGGGTTCGGCTTTCCCGGATCGCGCAACCTGCAATCCTATGAAAGCGCGCATAACGCTGAGTTGATCGCCGGATCGGGTATGCACTGGGGTGTGGTGACCGCGCTGATCGCTGTGATCTTTGCCTATGTCCTGCTGAACCGTCACATGCTGGGCTTCCACATTCGCCTGACGGGCGAAGCGCCTCGGGCGGCGAAGTTCGCGGGTGTAAACCCGGCACGTCTGATCCTGTTCTGTCTGGGCATGTCCGGTGCCCTGGCCGGGTTGGCGGGGATGTTCGAGGTCGCAGGCCCATCAGGTCAGGTCAGCATCGACTTTAACGTGGGCTACGGCTTTACCGCGATCATCGTGGCCTTTCTGGGCCGTCTGCATCCGGTGGGTATCCTGCTGGCAGGTGGCTTGATGGCGTTGACCTATATTGGCGGCGAAATCGCGCAATCCCAGTTGGGCCTGCCTGCGGCTGCCATTCAGGTCTTTCAGGGCATGCTCCTGTTCTTCCTGCTGGCTTTCGATCTTTTGACCAACTACCGCATCCGTGCGGCCCGTAATGAGGTGGCGTGACCCATGGACCTAGGTGAAATCAATCCCGTACTTCTGGTCGCCTCGCTTATGGTGGCCGCAACCCCCCTGCTGCTGGCGGCGATCGGAGAGCTTGTCGTCGAAAAAGCAGGTGTTCTGAACCTTGGCGTAGAGGGCATGATGATCGTCGGCGCAATCAGCGGATTTGCGATATCTGTCGAAACAGGATCACCCTGGCTGGGGTTCATTGCAGCAGCCATTGGTGGCGCGGTTCTGTCCCTGCTGTTCGTCCTGCTGACGCAGTTTGCGCTGGCGAACCAGGTGGCCAGTGGTCTTGCACTTACCCTGTTCGGCCTAGGCTTCAGCGCACTGATGGGTCAAAGCTATGTAGGTGTCAAACCGCCCAGCATGGGAGATATCCATATCCCGTTGCTCAGCGATATTCCGGTGATCGGCCCCATCCTGTTCCAGCATGATCCGATCCTGTATCTGGGCATCGCGCTGGTTGCAGCCGTCTGGGCCACGCTGAGATACACCCGCGTCGGTCTGATCCTGCGCGCAGTGGGTGAAAACCACGACGCCGCACACGCCCTGGGCTACAAGGTCATCAAAATCCGCATCCTGGCGATCCTGTTTGGTGGCGCCTGCGCGGGCCTCGGTGGAGCCTATATCAGCCTGATCCGCGTCCCGCAGTGGACCGAGGGCATGACCGCCGGTGTTGGCTGGATCGCTCTTGCGCTGGTGGTCTTTGCCAGCTGGAAACCATGGCGTGCATTGCTGGGTGCTTATTTGTTTGGCGGAATCACGGTGTTGCAGCTTAATCTGCAGGCAGCAGGCGTTGCCATCCCAGTCGAGTATCTGGCAATGTCGCCCTACATCATCACGATCCTTGTGCTTGTGATCCTTTCGGCCGACAAGAGCAGCGCACCTGCCTCACTGGGCCGGACCTTCCACGCCTCGCACTAGACGGGGCCAATTGAACCAACTTGGGGAGTAACCACATGAAATTCACTTCACTTCTTGCCGGTGCTGCGATGGTGCTGGGTCTGGCGACCGGCGCGGTCGCACAGGACAAAACAAAAGTAGGCTTTGTCTATGTCGGCCCGGTGGGCGACGGCGGCTGGACCTATGAACATGACAAAGGCCGTCTGGCGGTCGAGAAAGAATTCGGCGACAAAGTCGAGACTGTGTTTGTTGAATCCGTTCCCGAAGGCCCGGACGCGGAACGTGTGATGACGCAGATGGCGCTTGAAGGCGCTGACCTGATCTTTACCACCTCGTTCGGGTACATGGACCCAACGATCAACGTGGCCAAGAAATTCCCGAACGTGAAGTTCGAGCACGCGACCGGCTATAAGACCGCCCCGAACGTGTCCGTCTATTCGGCCCGTTTCTACGAAGGTCGTGCCGTTCAGGGCCACATCGCGGGTAAAATGACCGAGTCGAACATCATCGGATACATTGGCTCCTACCCAATCCCCGAAGTGATCCGCGGCATCAACTCGGCCTACATCCATGCCAAAAAGGTAAACCCGGATGTCGAGTTCAAGATCATCTGGGCCTACACTTGGTTCGACCCGGCGAAAGAGGCTGATGCCGCAACCGTTCTGATCGAACAAGGTGCGGACGTGATCCTGCAGCACACCGACTCGACCGCGCCGCAGGCGGCTGCGCAAGAGGCAGGCAACGTGATCACTTTCGGTCAGGCCTCGGACATGAGCGAATATGCTCCCAAGCCGCGCGTCTCTTCGATCATCGACAACTGGGCGCCTTACTACATCGCACGTACCCAAGCTGTCATGGATGGGTCGTGGGAAACCGTGAACACTTGGGACGGCATCAAGGAAGGCATGGTTGAGATCGGTGAGATCTCGGACGCCGTTCCGGCCGACATCAAAGAAGAAGCACTGGCGATGACAGCGGCCATGGCAGCGGGTGAGTACCATCCCTTCACAGGCCCGATCAAAAAGCAGGACGGCAGCGACTGGCTGGCTGAAGGCGAAACCGCCGATGACGGTACACTGGCAGGTATGAACTTCTACGTCGAAGGTCTGGAAGGCGAAATTCCGCAGTAAACTGTGATCTTCTGAGACTAAGCTTTAGAAAAATCGACGAGGCCCGCATATACATGCGGGCCTTTTTTGAATGACCGTTCCGAGCCCTTAGTGTCGTATGCCGCACGATATACGAAGGTCCGGTCCTCGAGCGTAGTCATAGACCTAGCAATATTTAAGGCGGTTCTGTCAACGGCTTGTGGCATAGGAATTTCTGACGATTTCGGTTGAGCGCTCCAAAGAGACAAAACGATCTTTTGGGGCGGGAAGGTTTTGGATGCAGTTTTTTTGTCCAGAATACAACTTCAGGGTTTGTTGAACGAGTAGGTCCAACTCGGCTAACATCCTTAGAAGTATCGTGGGGTGATGTTGTTGTCTGACATAGAGTTCAAGAAACTTGAAATCCTTGATCGCGAAGCGCGCGTCAAGGAGCGTGAGTTAGAGTACAATATTGCACAAGCTAAGAACAACTCGTGGAAGTCGCCGCTAGTTGTCGCAATTCTCGCGGCAGCAATCGGGGCAATGGGTAATGCGTTTATTATCTACTACAGTTCGTATCTTGAGCGCACCGCAGCGGCTACTGAGCACCAACGAGAAATCAAACTGGCTGAGAATGACGCTGAGCGAGAACGCATTCTGGAAATGATCAAGATCGGTGAACCCGAACAAGTTCAACGCAATCTTGAGTTTTTTATTGACACTGAACTCGTTCAAGATTCCGAGACAGTTGCCAGTATCCAAGAGTATTACCAGAATACCACGCCCGGTGAAGGCCCCGGGGCTTCGTCTGGGACAGTGAGTTTTGACGAGCTAGGAATTAATCGGTCAGAAATAAACGGGAGTTTGACAGCTCCGAGCAGAGTGTTTCTAAAAGAAAATTTGGGAAAGCCGCGTGAGGAGTTAAGTGACAGTTGCGAACCGGTTACCAACGAGGCTTGGAAGGCAAAACTGCAAGTCGGAGAAGTAGGTGGTTTGCGGGTACATCTACTGGCTCCCGCAATTCAATCGCTTGAGAAGGTTTTTTCCGAGATTGAGGAAAAACACCCACACATTTTGTTCAAAATCGGGAGCGCTGGAACGCTATGCGTTCGCAGGGTCCGTGGCTCCTCTTCGTTCGCAGGCTCTCACAGTTGGGGCACAGCAATCGACTTAAACTTGGATGGTGAACTAGATCGCTTCGGCGATGAAAAGGTGGATGTCCAGTTGTATCGCGTCGCTCTTATTTTCATAAAGAATGGATGGGTTTGGGGAGGAGGGTTCGCCCGTGAAGATTCGATGCACTTCGAAGTTAGCGAACAATTGCTTCAAAGATGGATAAGCGATGGCGTCCTGTAAAATCATTGTGCCAAAACACAAGTGTTTATGTCACAGGAGAATACGGCCGTTTCTGTTTGGCTAACCGGAAGCAGCCATTGGCCCACCTACGGTAAATTGAAGCTTTGTCCGCATTGCAGTCGTTCACGTCGAGTGCAGCGAACGACCGCTGTGCGCCCAAATTGTTCAATGCTGCATGCCCTACAAACGACCGCTCTCCAAAGGAACCTTCCTAGTTGACGAGCTTTTGGGCACGTTCAACGATGTCTTCTCGTGAAAGAACACTCGGAGGTTCCAACAGGTGGGTAACATTTACACTTAAGCGGTGAATATCGGCATCTGTCTCAGCCAGTTTTCGGATTGCCGCTCCAATCTTCCAACGGTTTTCGATATCTGCGGGGCGCTCGCCGACCGTACTTGGGTGTTCCAGATCACGGGTTTCCATGACAGACAAACCAACTTGATTGAGCGGCTCAGATGCTTTGAAGTATCGCGGTGCCAGACGATCCAAGCCATCGGGCATCCCGGAACGCAACGCCCGCGCTTGGCCTGCGGACAGGCTTATGCCTTGTCCATACATCGGGTTAAAGCTTGTCACCGCTTCACCCATGGGAATTACCCCCGTGGAAACCGGTCCATTTGGTCATAGCGAAGCCAAAAACCCTTTGGAATTTTGTAGGAGCGAAAGTCGGAAACCGGTTCTGCACGGTTCAACTTTTCGTGGATGATGGGGTGGGCAAGGCCCTTCGTCCATTCAACGAATCCTTCTGCCTCGCGTGGAGCCATGTCGCCACCCCTTCCGTACATGGTCGCAAGCCAAAGCTCGCCGTAGACGGGTGTTAGATAGGCCGCGCGAGTGTTGGGCGGAATTGCAAGCATAAGGCAGGCCCAAGTATCACCTGCCAAATCAGGAGGTGGGCGGAATAGCCCGGACGTGTATGACATGCCGATGCCCAGTTCCGGACGTTCGGCGTCACCATAACTGTGATCGACGAGCCAACGCGGCAAAGTTGTCGCGCGACCGGAACAATCAACGACCAGGTCGGAGTCGATTTCCATACCGTTGTCGCCTGTTTGAACTTTCACGCCAGATACGTCGTTGTTGCCATCAGTGCAAAACTGCGTAAATCTAGTGGCTTCCTTGATTGATACATTTAGCAACGCGAGCACACGCTGGCGCGTCACGTGTTCCAACAAAGGCCGAGTCACCGACGGTGTAAGGATACCTGCATCTCGAATTGGAGTCGGGCCAGCCGCATCGTCGAACCAGATATCCTTGTTTCTGCGAATTTGAACGGCACCCGCCGCATAGAGTTCGGCCATGATGCCTGGCAGAAAATCCTCCATGGCTTCAACTGCATATCCAAGGAACGTATGTACGTGTGCACCTTGCGGGCCACCTTTTCGAACTTGAGGCGTGCGCGGCAGATCATCCTTTTCGATGATTATGACATCAGCAAATTGGTCTGCGAGCACTGCTGCTGCCATCAAACCGGCCATGCCTGCCCCAATTAAAATTACTCGTTGCTGTTGTCGGCTTGTCATAACTGTGTCCCACATTTCCGTTAGAAATGAAGACTAGCATTTTCTTGATTTTTTTCAGAAGCCGACATTTTCTCTCAAATGTTGGGTGTCCGAATTGTCCGCAACTAAGTCCATTCACGCACCTCGTCAGACAAGAACGGCAGGCAAGGACTTTTCCATCGCCTACCACGATCAGGCCGGCCCTTTGGATCGCAGGTTCATCTCGTCAAACGTGATGAGATGAACCTGTTGGCCCGGTCAGCACCAGCGTATTCACCGGCATCAGTATCAGACGCAGGCGCAAGCCCGCCGCGTGGACAACACCGATCGTGTCAATCACATGCAAGGCGGCGGCGTGCCAGAATCCCAGGTTTTCATGTTCCAGCCGTTCGTGGTTGTCGGTGTAGACATTCGCCAGACAATTGCTGCCGGGCGGTATGTCATCGGCCATGTTTTTGTACAGCGGCTCCATATAGACCAAAATCGAGCCGGGCACCTTGTTGGTCTGAACATCGCGCAGCTCATCTGTGGGACGTATCTGACCTGACGGGATGACATCCTGCACCTCAACCACAACCATCGGGATCACGGTGAAGGGCTTGGTCATGCAACCCAACTCTCCGATCATGCCCGGCTTGATGACCTGAGCGGCCATCTGGTTGAATGCAGCCTGAAACCGGTTATGGCCCGAGCTTGACGGAACCAGAATGCCCGCAGGCCGCAGCAAAGGACTGACATAGTCGCCCACCTGAAGGCCAAATTGTTCAACCCGACCGGTCACACCTGCGCTTACGAGTGTTTTGTCCAGCTCGGTCAGCGCGGCGTCCAACTGGGCGTTGGCGCTGGCCAGTTGGGCCGGGATCAGTTCTTCGATCTGCTGCACCACGGCGGCACGGCGGGATCGCGATGCGGTCAGCTGCGCTTCACGCTCGGCAACAAGGTTTTCCAACCGGTCGATTTCGGCCAATCGCACGGCGCTGGAGCCTTCGTCCCGCAGGGTGGTGTTACGCTCCAAATCCTCAAGCGATTGATCCAATGCAGCGCGCGCGCCTGCGATGCCTGCGTCGGCCTCGGCCAGATCGGTTTCCGCCACTTTCAGCGATGCCTGAACCTGCGCGATCTGCGCATGCGCGGCCTCGACCTGTGCGGTTTGGGTGAAATCCTCGATCCGGAAAATCGGCTGGCCGGCAGTGACCTGCTGATTGTTGGTGACGTAAATTTCGGACACGCGACCGCCGAGTTGAGGCAGAATTGTCACCGTGCGGAAGTAGGACGCCGCCGTTTTACTGGCAGGGTGGAAGTAAAACAGCGTGGTGATCACGGTCAGCGCAAGAATGGCGCAGGTGGTCAGGCCCCAGCGCAGTTCATACCACATGGTGAACAATGTGATTTCATGGCCTATGCGTTTGCCCTGTACGTAACGACGGAACAGGTAATCCGGCAACACGGTGACCAACGCGCACATCAGTGTTTCAAGCATCTCTTACTGCTCCTGCTGCGCGGTAGCTTGCGCTGGGGCCGAGGGGGCAGGAACATCGTTGCCTTGATTGCCTAAGGATCGGATTGCGTCGGCAATGGCGCGCAAGGGGGCGGCGACATCCGGGAACTGGAACCCGGCTACAAGAATGGCCGCCACCCAGAACAGACCATTGTGGGTAAACAGAGCCAACAGCGCCAATATCCCCACAAGCTGAAACTGAGGGTGGTTGGATTCATGCGCGATTTTTCCGGGATGGAGTGCAGTGTGAAATAGCCAACCCCGATCAGGACGATCACCAAAATGGTAAAAACAAACATGAAGGTCAGCAAAAAGTCGCTGCCATCTGCCTGCGTGACGTATGAGGGGATATGCCCCGTGGCCATTGGATGTAATTCTGCCGGTGTCACGTCTTTCTCCGATTCCGATGATGGCTGCACTAAAAACAGGCCAGCCTCTTTGGTTCAAGTTTACATTGCGGAAATTACACCTCTTTTCCAATAGCGTTACGCGTGCGAAGCTCTGCCCATGAATAAAAGCAGATCTCAAATCCACCCGTTTTGGGGTGATCTCCGGGCGGAGCTACTGACATGATCGCTTTCCTGATCATTGGCGGGGGCATCGCCGGGTTAAGCGCAGGCGCGCGTCTGTCCGAACATGGACATGTCGTCGTACTCGAAGGCGAAGACGCGCTGGGATATCACACCTCTGGCCGGTCGGCGGCGTTGTTCGAAAAGGGGTATGGACCGCCTTCCGTGAAGACCCTGAATGCAGCGAGCGAAGCTTATCTGAGATCGAACGGCTATCTGTCGCCACGCGGGTTGATGCTGATCGCCGGGCATGATCAACGAGACGCGTTTCTGCAGGATCAGGCTGACCTTCGTCTGTCAGAAATCTCGGTTGAGGAGGCCATTTTGCGGGTTCCGATACTGAACCCACAGACTGTTGGGTTTGCTGCCGCCAGCAGCGTTGCTTTTGACATTGATACCGACCGGATGATGCAAGATTTCGCACGTGTAATCCGGGCCAACGACGGCTTGGTTCTGACCCGTCAGAAGGTCAAAAGCATCACCAAAGTTGGGCACTGGTTTGTTGAGGCGGCAGAACCTTTCGAGGCTAAGGCCCTTGTGAATGCCGCAGGCGCGTGGGTGGATGAGATCGCCATGATGGCCGGCGTTACACCGATCGGCATTGAACCGCGCCGACGATCAGTGGCCCGTGTTCCCGCCCCTGCCGGTCATGACGTGACCGGTTGGCCTTTGATGTTGGGCGCTGGCGAAGGCTGGTATGCGAAACCGGATGCCGGAAAGCTGATCGTTTCCCCTTGCGAGGCTGATCCGACCTTTCCCCATGATGCCTATGCGGACGACATGGTGTTGGCCGAGGGTCTGGCGCGGTACGAAGCGATGGTGACCGAGCCGGTCACAAGGGTCGAGGCGAACTGGGCTGGGCTTCGCAGCTTTGCGCCGGATGGTACGCTGGTCTTAGGCCCCGACCCCGCCGAACCCACGTTTATCTGGTCGGCTGCGCAAGGCGGTTATGGCTTTCAAACGGCACCGGCGGCCTCACAGCTGGTGGCAGATTTGACGACTGGTGCTCGTTCAGAATTGGAGGCGGCGAGCGTTTCCACCCTAAGGCCAGAAAGGTTACGTGGATGACGAAACGCAAACTTCCCGCAAATGCCAGCGTGGCGACGGTATCCGATGGGCAAAAATTGGTCGCTCCGGCGGCCAGCAGGAATGCCGACGCGCTGTGTGATTTGCTGGCTCAGTTCGCCCCTGCGTCCGGTCGCGCGCTGGAACTGGCCAGTGGTACAGGGCAGCACGTCGTGGCTTTTGCAAATCGACTGCCCGGTCTGGATTGGCAACCCAGTGAGGTTGAACCTGAACGACGCGCTTCAATCGACGCATATGCCGAAGGCTTAGAAAACATAGCCCCTGCGATAGAACTTGATGCGGTCCAACCCGGTTGGCATACCGTTCACGGGGCAAATGACCTGATCCTCTTGATCAACTTGCTGCATCTGATCAGTTGGTCGGAGGTGGAAGCCTTGGTGACCGAGGCCGCGCTGGCTCTGAACCCGGGCGGTCGGCTAATCCTCTACGGGCCATTCATGCGCTCCGGCCAGTTGACCAGTACCGGAGACCAGAACTTTCATGCTGCGTTGAGCCAACAAGACCCGGACATCGGATACAAGGATGACGCCGACATTCTGGGCCTGCTGCGTCGAGTTCAACTGAGTTTAATCGGTGCTGTTGAAATGCCGGCAAACAACCTGGCATTTGTCGCTGAAAGACCCGCAGTCTGATCAAGATCAAAGTCAGGCAGCTTTCACGAACATATTCACAAGGTGATATGTTTAAAGGAAGCCCACAAATGAATTGGCAAGACAAGCTCTCGGATACGCGCAACAATCTGCGCAACCTCAACGCTGCAATCCCTGATACCGCCCGTGCCTTCGGTGCGCTGGGAAAAACCGTCAAAGAAGGCGGTTCGCTGGATTACAAAACCAAAGAGCTGATCGCTTTGGGTATGTCCATCGCTGCCCGCTGCGAACCTTGCATAACTCTACACACCGAAGCCTTGCTCAATGCCGGAGCAAGCCGCGAAGAAGTGTCAGACGTTCTGGCCATGGCCATTCAAATGGGCGGAGGACCGTCGATGATGTATGCCGCCAAGGCGTTGGAATGCTTTGACGAGCTTTCAGTATGAAAAAAGGCCCCGGAGATCTCCGGGGCCTTTGCTTAGTCAGCCGTCCTTGCGGATGGTTTCGTTTTTCGGATCATAGGGGCTGTCGCAGGTGACAACCGCATCCCACAGTTTGTCCTGAAGCTTGACCTTCAGCTTGGTGCCTTCGACCACCAGATCGGGCTTCACATAGCCCATGCCGATGGACTTCTCGAAGGCCACCGAATAACCGCCCGAGGTCAGACGACCGACGCGTTCACCTTCCGGCGTATACAGCACTTCACGGCCCCACGGATCAGCATCCTCCGGTCCGTCGATCAGCAGGGTGCAGCATTTCACGCGTACGCCAGTCTCTTCCAGCTTGGCCTTGCCATAGAAGTCTTTGGACAGATCGAAAAAGCGCGGCAGGTCGGCTTCCAGCGGGGTCGCGTCGCGGCCCAGCTCAGTGCCGAAGGCGCGATAGGATTTCTCCTGACGCAGCCAGTTCTGGGCGCGGGCCCCGACCAGCTTCATGCCATGCTTCTCACCGGCTTTTTCCAGCAGGTCGAACAGGTAGTTCTGCATCTCAATCGGGTGGTGAAGTTCCCAACCCAGCTCACCGGTATAGGCCACGCGGATCGCGTTGACCGGGCACATGCCCAGTTCGATCTGACGGGCCGACAGCCATGGGAAGCGCTTGTTGGACAGTGCGGTTTCCGGATCGGCGTCTTTGATGACCTCTTTCAGAACGTCCCGCGATTTGGGTCCGGCGATGGCAAAAACGCCCCACTGAGTGGTCACATCCTGGATCTCGATGTAACCGAACTCCTCCATCTTGTCCTCAGCCGCCTTGCGCAGGTAATCGGCGTCGTACTCAGTCCAGGCACCGGCAGAGACGATGTAGTAGTTGTTCTCGCCGTTACGGACGATGGTGTATTCGGTGCGGGTGGTACCGTGCGAGGTCAGCGCGTAGGTCAGGTTGATACGACCGACCTTGGGCAGCTTGTTGCAGGTGAACCAATCCAGGAATTGGGTCGCACCGGGGCCTTTGACGACATGCTTTGTGAAGGCCGATGCGTCGATCAGGCCAACGCCTTCGCGGATCGCCTTTGCTTCGTCAACGGCATGCTGCCACCAGCCACCGCGGCGGAACGAGCGGGCATCATGGTCGAAGTTTTCGGGTGCATCCAGCGGACCGAAATAGTTCGGACGCTCCCAGCCGTTAACCCAGCCAAACTGTGCGCCACGCGCTTTCTGACGGTCATAGGCCGGAACAGTCCGCAGCGGGCGGCAGGCAGCGCGTTCTTCATCGGGGTGGTGCAGGATATAGACGTGCTCATAGCACTCTTCATTCTTGCGTGCCGCAAACTCGGTGGTCATCCAGTTCGACGAGTAACGTTTGGGGTCCAGCGAAGCCATGTCGATCTCGGCTTCGCCGTCGACCATCATCTGCGCCAGATAATAGCCGGTGCCGCCTGCGGCGGTGATACCGAACGAGAACCCCTCGGCCAGCCACATGTTGCGCAAGCCAGGCGCGGGACCAACCAGCGGGTTGCCGTCGGGCGTGTAGCAGATCGGGCCGTTGAAATCGTCTTTCAAGCCGGATTCGGCACAGGACGGCACGCGCTCGGCCATTGCCATATACTGGTCTGCAATCCGGTCGAGATCGAGCGGGAACAGATCAGCACGGAAGCTGTCCGGTACACCATGTTCGAACTGCGCCGGCGCGCCATGTTCATAGATGCCAAGAATCCATCCGCCGCGTTCCTCGCGTGCATAAGATTCGTTGTCGGCATCACGGACAACTGGGTGTTCGGGGTTGCCCGCTTCACGCCATTTGACCAGCTCAGGGTCTTTGTCCATGACGATAAAGGTATGCTCGACCGGGATCGCGGGCATCTTGATGCCCAGCATCTTGGCCGTGCGCTGCGCGTGGTTGCCCGATGCGGTCACGACATGCTCGGCGGTAATCACAACTTGCTCGTCAGACGGGATGAGGTTACCGCCCTTCTCGACCATTTTGGTGCAGGTGACTTCCCAGTGAGTGCCGTTCCAATGGAAGGCATCGGCCTGCATTTTGCGCACGATGTCGACACCGCGCTGACGGGCGCCCTTGGCCATCGCCTGCGTTACGTCAGCAGGGTTAATATAACCGTCTTCGGTGTGATAGATCGCGCCCTTCAGATCTGAAGTCTCGATTAGTGGCCAGCGTTCCTTGATTTGATCAGGGCTCAGCCATTCATATGCGACATCACAAGTCTCAGCCGTCGACGCATAGAGCATGTATTCATCCATGCGCTCTTGCGTCTGTGCCATGCGCAGATTGCCAACTACGGCAAAGCCCGCGTTCAAACCGGTTTCTTCCTCAAGCTGCTTGTAGAAGTCGACCGAGTACTTGTGGATGTGTGTCGTCGCATAGGACATGTTGAACAGCGGCAACAGCCCCGCTGCGTGCCATGTGGACCCTGAGGTCAGCTCATCCCGTTCGACTAGCATCACATCGTCCCAGCCTGCCTTGGCCAGGTGATATGCAATCGAAGTGCCGACGGCACCGCCGCCAACAACCAGTGCTTTGACTTGGGTTTTCATTACCGGGCGTCTCCCCTTGAATTCAGTTGACACCATATGGCGCATTTGAATGCCCCGGCGCGACATTCATCCGACCAGTGATATAAAGAAAACGACCCGTGCACGGCGCAGAGCGTCGATTTTTCGTGCGAAGGGTTTCAGTTGCCCCCGACAGAGCACCGTTTGCTGCTGCCCAACGTGGCACAGGATGACTTACCCAAACCGCCCTTCCTGACCTTGACCTCAGCCGATGGGGCAACCTGAGGTTCGGGCTCATCCGCGTTCGCGTTGGCGTGGGCCACTTTGCCCATCAATCCCTTAACGAACCCGCCAATACCACCTGTGCTGGCCACTTCGGTTTCCACCTCGCTCAACGCGGAGGCAAGCAGCAGGTTCTGTGTGCGAATGTAAGATAGCTGCGACAGTTCCTGATTTTCGAAGACTTCGCCGTTGGTGATGTCCATGACGCCCTCGGAATTAAAGCCCGAACTGCTTAGCGTGTTCGCTACCAAAGCGGCCGCATCCAGATTTTCCAGCTTTTCCTGACCCAACCTTAGCTGCGCGATTTGCATCGTTTCATAGAGATCGTGCATTTCATCCGCTATTTCGGGCTGCCGGATCAGGGGAACTTCGATTCCGTTGCCGACAACTAGGGCCGGATGCGGCAGCAATGCGTTCAGGCCTGCGTAATCGACGAGGCCAAGAAACTCTCGGATCGTCGCATCGCTGGCATCTGCGTGAAGGCGGATTACAACCTCTTGATCAAAACCGATACGCCCTGTGAACGCGCGATGGTTGGTCTTTTTGGTATCATCCAGCAGATTTCCGGTTGTTTCGATGAAAGCGACGCCGTCAATCACCGCATACCCTTGTTCGGCCTTCATCCCATCCAGAAACGCGTCTTGCGCACTCAGCGCCAATCCGGCCAAAGTGTTTCGTGCCGCTTGGGGTTTGAGGGTGATATCAAGCCAGATCAGTTCATCTTCTTTTGCGTAAACAGTGCCTGTCTCATCGAGCTTTCGAAGCGCACCGTCTTTACCGGCAGCGTTGAGCTGAAGCAATTCGGCGGGCCCGCTGATCGAACTGATAAGGGGTACTGGCCCAAATTCTGAAAGAACTCTGGAGACTGCCTTGGCGTCGGGCTCGGTCAGGGCATATCGCGCCCACCCTTCTGGGGGGCTCGGAATAAAGGCTTTTGCACCGGCATCCCATAGCTTTTGACGTTCTCTCGCCGTTTGTTTCACTTCCCGCTCTTTTTGGCTTTGATCGAACCGGGCTGAGATGGTTTCAACATAACCGCTCAACGAAAGCGTATCGTCCGTTTTTTTGTCTTGCTGGAAGTAATCTAGCCCCGCAACGACCAGACCAACTATCAACGCAAACCCAATAAACCTTAGCGCGCCCATTATGACCTCAAAATCAATTGCTGCTCATTTTCGCAATTGATAGCCGCAGAATTAGGCACCCTTGTGGCTCTGAGGGGGAATTCCCAAGGATGCGCCGTTTCTACGTGTTCGACAGGATCTTTCCGGGGTTCATGATGTTATCGGGGTCCAGTGCCTTTTTGATGGCAGTCATATACGTGACGGCTGGTCCAAGCTCTTTGACCAGGTAGGGCTGTTTGCCCTGTCCGATCCCATGTTCGCCCGTGCACGTGCCTTCCATCGAAATAGCCAGATCATTCAGCCAACCGACGAATTCGTCAGCTTTGCTGACTTCGTCCGCGTTTTCCATGTCGATCAGCAGCAAGGAATGAAAGTTGCCATCCCCGACATGCCCAACCACGGGGGCCATAAGTCCTAGCTCACGCGCTTTGTCCTGAGTCGCTTTGACGCACTCTGCCAAACGCGAGATCGGGACGCAGACATCAGTGGAAATTCCCCGCGCGCCCGGACGTAGCTGTAGGGAAGCCCAGTACATATCATGCCGGGCCTGCCAGAGTTTATTGCGTTCCTCAGTCGTTGAGGTCGCCGCGAAATCGGTGCCACCGAACTCTTCCGCGATCTGGTTGAAGGTTTCGGACTGCTCGACCGCACCGTTTTCCGACCCGTGGAACTCGAGCAAGAGCAATGGCGTTTCCGGCAGGCTCAGCCCGGAATAGGCGTTGGCGGCCTTGACCGACATCTCATCCAGCAGCTCAATCCGCGCCACTGGAACACCGTACTGGATCGTCATCATGACAGCCTGACAGGCCGCATCCACCGACGGAAATGAACAACGGGCCGAGGTGATCGCCTCGGGGATGCCCTGCAGGCGCAAGGTAAGTTCGGTGATGATGCCCAACGTCCCTTCGGCCCCGATCAGCAGTCGGGTCAGGTCATAACCCGCCGAGGATTTCTTGGCCCGGTGCCCGGTTCGGATGATCTGCCCATCCGGCATGACCGCCTCAAGACTAAGGACATTGTCCTTCATCGTGCCATAGCGCACCGCGTTGGTCCCGGACGCCCGCGTCGCCGCCATTCCGCCCAATGAGGCATTGGCGCCAGGATCAATCGGAAAGAACAGGCCCTGATCCCGCAAATGGGTATTCAGGTCTTCGCGCGTCACACCCGGCTGTACGACGCAATCCAGATCACCCGGGTTCACAGCCAGCACCTTATTCATCTGGGTCAGGTCAACCGAGATACCACCAGCAGGGGCGTTCACGTGACCCTCCAACGATGTACCCGTACCAAATGCAATCACCGGTACCTTGTGCGTGGCGCAGGTTTTGACGATCTCGGAGACCTCTTCCGTGGAATGCGGAAAAACCACAGCATCCGGGGATTGGTTTTCGATCCAAGTGGTCGTGTGACCATGTTGTTCGCGGATTGCCTGACCGGTTTGCAACCGGTCACCAAATTTCTGCTTCAGGATGCCGACAGCTGCCTCGATCCCCACTTCGTTTCGCGGCAAAGCAACTGCCTGCACCATGGTCTTCCCCTTTGAAACGCCGGGCTATTCGCCCAGCGCAATACCTTCACGACGTGGATCGGCCCCGCCGACCAGCACATCCCCGATCTCAATCGCATGCAGGCCCGATGTCAGGTCGCGCGGGTTCACTTCAAAACCCAGCTCGATCAGCGGGTCCGAGAACCCTTCGGCGGCGGTTCCCACTTCGACATCATAAGTGCCAAAACGATTGACGAGATGCGGCAGTGAAAGAGCTTGCTGCACATCCATGTCCCAATCCGCCCAGGCGATGATCGACTTGGCAACGTAGCCGATAATACGGCTACCGCCCGGCGATCCGATGGCCAAAACAGGCGCGCCGTCCTGCATCACAATTGTCGGGCTCATCGACGAACGTGGGCGTTTGCCCGGCTCCAACCGGTTGGCAATTGGAACACCGTCACTGTGCGTTTTGAACGAGAAGTCCGTCAATTCGTTGTTTAGCAAAAACCCGTTTGTCATCAGCCGTGAACCGAATCCGTTCTCAATCGTCGTCGTCATTGACAGAACGTTTCCGTACTGATCAACGATCGAGATATGCGAGGTTGAGGGTAACTCGATCGAGACATCGTCGGCCCAATTCGACGCATGATCAAACTCGGGGTTACCCGGTGCGATCTCTGTCAGGGCGGCTTCTCCGCCTAGCAGAGCGCCACGGTCGGACAGATAAGATGGATCAACCAAGCCCTGCGTTGGCATGGGAACAAAATCATGATCGGCCATGTAGCGACCGCGGTCGGCAAAAGCCAGACGCGAGGCATCACCGATCAGGCGCCATGCATTGGTGTCTTCGGGGCCCATCGCAGCCAGATCATAGCCGTCCAGCATGCCCAGAATCTGACCAACGGTCAGCGCGCCTGACGATGGCGGGCCCATGCCGCAGACCTCATAGGCGCGATAGGTTGCGCACACTGGTTCACGCTCAATCACCTGATACAGCGCCAGATCAATTCCCGACAGAACGCCCGGGTTGCCTTCGGCGTTGCGTACGGTGCTGACGATGCCAGCGGCAATCTCACCACCGTAGAAACCGGCCGAGCCTTCCTCGGCCAAAATATGCAGAGTTTCGGCATAGGCCGGGTTGGTCAGGCGTTGCCCCTGCTCAAGCGGCTTACCGTAGGGTAGGAAATATTCTGCGGTTGCAGGAAAGCGCGACAGGCGTTCGGCATCCTTTTCGACCAGGCCAGCAAGGCGCGGAGATACCAGGAAGCCGTCGTTCGCCAACGCGATGCCATCGGCAAACAGGCTTGGCCAGGGACTGCGGCCCCAGCGCCGGTGCGCCTCTTCCAGCAAGGCCGGTGTCCCGGGTGTGCCCACCGACAATCCGCCGACAACCGCATCAAAGAACTTCAGCGGTTCGCCGTTTTCGTCATGGAACAGCCTGTGGTTCGCCTCAAGCGGGGCCGTTTCACGCCCGTCCAGTGTGGTCAGCTTGCCCGATGCGGCGTCAAACCAAACCAGAAATGCACCGCCACCAAGGCCCGACGATTGCGGTTCGACCAACCCCAGCACAACCTGAACGGCGACCATTGCATCAGCCGCCGACCCGCCAGCGCGCAAAACCTTTGCGCCTGCTTCAACCGCCAATGGATTCGCAGCAGCGACCATCCAGTTTTTAGATGTGACTGGCTGCCCTGCCATCTTGGCCTCAAGCGCAGCGATCACCTCTTCGGTCAGGCCTTGCACCTGCCCCTCGGACGCGCCTTCGGGCGCAACGGCATCCGCCGTCTCCTGAGCAGTCAATGGTCCTGCCAGCACCACCGCCGACAGCAACACTCCCGAAATCAGACTTCGTTTCATCGTATCCTCCTGAAAATATGCGTGTGTAAATTGGCACCGCCCGCATCAAACACGGGAAACACCTGATCAAAGCATTGCGGGGACCACCTGATCCGGTGGGCGGTGACCGTCTTCAAAAGTTTTAATATTTATAATAACTTTCTCGCCCATTTCGATCCGGCCCTCTAACGTGGCCGACCCCATGTGGGGCAGCAGAACAACGTTTGGTAACTGTCGCAATCTTGGGTTCACATCCGTCCCATGCTCATAGACATCCAGGCCCGCGCCGGCGATTTCGCCTGAGCGTATCCGGCGCGTCAGAGCGTTTTCGTCGATCACCTCACCCCTTGAGGTATTCACAATAACGGCTGTCGGCTTCATCAATTTCAGCCGCCGTGCATTCATCAAATGGAAGGTAGACGGTGTCGACGGGCAATGGACCGAAATCACATCCATTCGCGCCACCATCTGATCGAGGCTTTCCCAGTAGGTCGCTTCCATCTCTTGTTCGATCTCGGGGCGAAGCCTGCGACGGTTGTGGTAATGTACTTGCATTCCAAATGCGCTGGCACGCCGGGCCACGGCCTGGCCGATACGCCCCATGCCGAGAACGCCCAAACGCCGCCCGCCGATACGCCCGCCCAACAAGGCATTCGGCGCCCACCCGGTCCAATCGCCTTTTTGCATGACAGACAGACCCTCGGGAATTCGGCGGGTCACAGCGAGAATCAGCGCCATGGTCATATCAGCGGTATCGTCGGTCAGAACCCCCGGGGTGTTCGACACCAGAATGCCCCTCTGACGCGCGGTCGAGACATCGATATTGTCGACCCCTGCCCCGTAATTCGCGATCAAGCGCAGGTTTTCACCCGCTTGCCCCAAAAGGCCACCGTCGATCGTATCGGTCACGGTTGGCACCAGAACATCGGCGGTTTTCACGGCCTTCACCAGTTCTTCGCGGGTCATCGGGCTGTCATCGTCGCGCAACTGCACATCGAACAATTCGCTTAACCGGGTTTCAACCGCCTCGGGCAACCGTCGCGTAACGACAACACTCAGACGTTCTCTTGACACCTCTGCACTCCCACTGCTTTGCAAACCTTCGCGCGCCATGTCATCGTGGCGCAGGATAAGGCGGGGCACAAGAACCCCATAGGCATTGAGTCGACCTTTTTTCGAAGCAAGATCAACAGGCACAAGAGCAGACAGTAAGTGAGTGGTATTCTACCCGTAAAACGCCTTGTTTCGGCGGCATTCGCTGTTTTCCTAACCGTGTTTGGCACCCTGCCCGCCAGCGCGCAGGACAAGCGTGGCCAAGTTACCAACCTGCCCCTTCCACGGTTTGTCTCGATGAAAGCCGCCGAGGGCAATGTGCGCCGAGGCCCATCACTGACTCACCGAATCGATTGGGTTTTCAAACGGCGCGGCATGCCACTGCAGATAACGGCAGAATACGGAAACTGGCGCCGGGTTCAGGACCGCGACGGCGCCGGGGGATGGGTGCACTATGCCCTGTTGTCCGGTGTTCGAACGGTCTTAGTCGATGCCGAACTACTGCCCGTTTACACCAGTCCGGACCCAAAGGCCCCGGTCAGCGCCCAATTTGAAACCGGCGTCGTGGCGCGCCTTGGCAACTGTTCGTTGGACTGGTGTCAGATTTCTGCGGGCGGGTATCGCGGCTGGGCGCAGAAAACAAACCTTTGGGGCGTCGACCCAGCCGAAATCCGAGAATAACCTTTTCGGATCAGGATGTGCGCGCGATGAAATCGCAGGTCAGCTTGACCAGTTCCGGACCAACGTCCTCTTGCAAGAAATGCCCCGCATTCGGCAAGATAACATGAGGCTGCCCTACGGCCCCCGGGCACAGTTTCTGGAACACCGCATCGATCCCCGCCATGACCTGATCATCGGCCCCGAAAGCAGTGAGGACGGGCGTCCGTAGCCCTCGGATCGCCTCCCAAGCCTGCCGGTTCGGACCCGAGGACGGATCATCAGGCGTCGCTGGCACTAGCATGGGAAACTGCCGCGCCCCGGCCTTGTAACTTTCATCTGGAAAAGGCGCGTCATAAGCTGCGATAACATCTTCTGACAGGGGCGATACAGTTCCGCCTTTCAGAATTCCACCGGCCGGAAATACCGGAACCTCCTGGCTGAACCTGCGCCAGTTCTCAAACGCCGCGCCCAATGGCTGATCGCCAGTTGGCAGCGCCGTGTTGGCAATCACTATGCGCGCGAACCTCTCCGGCATCTCTGCCCATAACCGCAGCCCGATTAGCCCGCCCCAGTCCTGGCAAACCAGAGTGATGTTGCGCAGGTCCACCTTGCGCAGCCACTCACCCATCCAAGCCACGTGCCGCTCATAAGTGTAGTCGCTTCGTTCGGTTGGCTTGTCGGATCGCCCGAACCCAATCAGGTCTGGTGCAACCGCGCGATGTCCCTGCGCGACGAATCCTACAATCATATGACGGTAAAGGTAGGACCAGCTTGGCTCGCCATGCATCATCAGTACCGGATCGGTCTCGGCTGGCCCTTCATCCACATAATGCATCCGCAACTGGCCGCCTTCGGTGTCGTCCACCTGCGCGTAATTCGGTGCAAACGGATAATCTGAGAGCCCGTCAAACCGGGTATCTGGCGTACGTAGAAACTTCATTCTCTTCCCTTTCAGAGCTTCCAACCCGAACGCCCTGCCACCAATGCGCGCATCCAGCCCATCGCGAAACATTAGATTTCAAAAACCGCACCGCAAGATCAGGCTTTATGGGCGACCCATTCCGCATAAACTCCGCGGCCCTGGCAAACGACCAGATCACAGCAGGATTGAACACCTTTCTCAGGAAAACAAGCCACTCTCAGATCTTCGGTTAGCGCCTTTAGATTTTTTTCAATCCGCACTCATTTTTTTGTCTGAAAGGTCTTGAACCCACCGATCAACAATCGTAGACAGCGCCTCACCGTTGGGGTGTAGCCAAGTGGTAAGGCAACTGTTTTTGGTACAGTGTACCGTAGGTTCGAATCCTACCACCCCAGCCACCTTTTCAAGAAAAGTCAGGAAAATAAGGGGCGACAGAGCCCCCGAAAAATCCGATGTAACACAGACTGCCAGAAATCGATACGGCGGTCTGTAGCGCAAACCCGGTGACTATGCAGGCCCCTAACTAATGCGCCGCGACCGTATTTTCTATTTCCGAAAACGCCTGCCACTGAGCAGCCCTATCTGACGGGTCCAACGTGATTGTTAGTGCATGATCGGCCTGTGTTCCATCGGGATGATGGTTTCTGGTGCCGGAGGGCGATAACCCAGTGCACTGTGTGGTCGTTTGGTGTTGTAGTGCTTCCTCCATTCTTCGATGATGATCTGCGCTTCTCTGAGCGAGTAGAAGATTTCCCCGTTCAACAGCTCGTCCCTCATGCGACCGTTGAAGCTTTCACAAAATCCGTTCTCCCAAGGCGAGCCTGGTTCGATGTATGCCGTTTTGGCTCCGACAGCTGCAATCCAGTCGCGAACCGCCAGAGCAACGAACTCAGGACCGTTATCTGAACGGATGTAGGACGGTGTGCCGCGCAGAATGAACAAATCCGTCAGAGCATCGATCACATCCGCCGAGTTTAGTTTTCGCTTTACCCTGATTGCCAAGCACTCCCGGCTGAACTCGTCGATGATGTTCAACGTCCGGAAAGGTTTCCCATCATCGGTGCGACAATGCACGAAGTCATAGCTCCAGACATGATTGCTATGTTCCGGCCTGAGTCGAACACATGAACCATCGTTTAGCCAAAGCCGTCCCTTCTTGGGCTGTTTTGCAGGCACCTTCAGCCCCTCTCGTCGCCAAAGCCGTTCAATGCGCCCATCACTGACAGACCATCCAGCCTCTCTCAGCAACACCGCAACCCGGCGATACCCATACCGACCATA
>NZ_CYPU01000008.1 GCF_001458195.1 Ruegeria atlantica
ACCATACTGCCTGGCAAGCTCGATCATGTCGGCCACCAGCTGTTCTTCATCGGGTCGGCCCCGTGGAATACGCCTTTGCGTGGATCGGTGCTGTCCCAGTACGCGGCATGCACGGCGCTCGGAAACTTTGAACTGGCTGCGAACATGAGCGACGCAAGCACGGCGACGAGAGGGGCTTAGAAGTTTCCCTTCGATGCTTCCGTCAGGATAAGCTTGTCGAGCGTCAGGTCTGATACCGCACGCCTGAGCCGCTCATTTTCCTTCTGAAGCCGCCTAAGTTCCTTCAATTGGTCTACACCCATTCCGCCATATTGCTTGCGCCAGCGGTAATAGGTTTGCTCCACAACGCCGATCTGTCTGATCGCATCCAGACGCGGCATCCCTTGCCCCATCAGAACTTCAACCTGCCGCAACTTCGAGACAATTTCTTCCGGCTTCGGTCGCTTGTTTGCCATTCTTGGTCCTCCGTTTCCTAATCTTAACGGTGGGCCCATTCAAATGGGGAGGCTCAAGAGTGTGGCTGAAAGGGTATGAGAGATCATTTTCTTCCAGACACAACCAAATGGCTGAGTGACCAAATTGACATTGATCAAGCTGTAACCCGTGCGATGAAGTAGGCTGGTTGCATCACGATATTTAACCGAACTCCTGAGATAATAATGATAGCTCAGTCCCCGCCCTGGATGCGCCCGGCCGCAACAATCGCTGCACTCTTTGGTCTCCTGACCATTTTTTCCGGGGGGATGGTGTTGTTGGGTGGTTCAGCGGTGAAATCCGCAGCCGGGGACGCGGTCCCAATAGTGCTTTGGTTCAATTTCCTTGCGGGGTTCGTTTATGTTGTTGGTGCTGTCGCACTTTATAAATCCGCAGTTTGGGCGCGGCGAATTGCCTGGGTAGTCGGCATTTGTACAGCTCTGGTGTTCTTGGTTTTGATAACAATGGCCCTTGGTGGCACGCCCTTTGAATGGCGAACTGTTGGAGCAATGACTATACGCTCGGGATTCTGGCTGGCTATTGCAATCGCGCTGTCCAGGGGCGCTTGAAACCAGTAGCGTTTCTACGAACATGCCATTTTGTCTTGTGATGACTGATCTCGACGCCAATTCGACGGTACTACGCAACTTCTAGACCCAGCTAAAGACCGCTAAGCTGTTTGCGATTGGAGGAAACTGGTTTGGCGCGTCTACTGAAATCCGAAACGGTTGATCATTCAGTTGAAGTACGGCTCGACGACAGACTTGCTCGTCGCAGTGAAGACAGTTTTAACGAAGCTGAACGAAACGGCCTCATGCTCGCCGCGAAGGTTCGAACCTTCGCGCTATGTATCGTTTTGCTCTGGGTTGCGGTCGACACACAAAGCCGCGGGATTAGCTTTCTCTACGATGTGTCCCAAGTTGCTGTATTCGCGATCCTAGGCATCATGCAATACTATTTCGCGAAGTATAGCGCGCACGCCAGGGTACTGAAATATGCCTTCGTGGCGGTCGACTGTGCTTTGCTGGCCCTCATCTCCAGTATTCAGAACCCTTTTACCGAGCACGACTTACCACCTGCGATCCTGATGAATGGAAGCCAGTTTACTTATTTCTATTTGTTCCTGATGCAGGCTGCATTCAGCTTCCGCCCAAGTCTGGTTCTCTGGTGTGGTCTATGTATTGTTGCTGCGCGCACAGGAATGCTGGTTTGGTTTGTGAACCAGCCCGGCGCCTTCACAAACCTTGATTTAACCGAGCGAACGATTGAGGATTTGTTGTTGGCTCGTTCTGATCCCAACTTCATTTTTCTTGGGTTTTGGGTGCAAGAAATACTCGTATGCTTGCTGGTGACCGCAGGCCTTGCAGCATTGGTACGCCGGTCACGTTGGCTCGTCGAAAGCCGAATTCGCTCGGAAAGGTCACGCACCAATCTTGCTCGCTATTTCTCGCCAAACGTCGTGGATCGTCTCGCGAGTTCTGAAGATAATTTGGGAGAAGCACGTGAACAAGAAGTCGCAGTCATGTTCGTCGACATCATTGGATTCACGACGATGTGCGAGAACGACACGCCTGGAGAGGTCGTTTCTTTCCTGCGAAGGTATCATGATCGTCTGGGTAAGGCAGTTTTTGAGAACGGCGGGACACTTGATAAGTATCTCGGCGACGGGCTTATGGCGACTTTCGGTACGCCGGAACCTGGTGGGCAAGATGCCAGAGACGCGCTTCAATGCGCATTTGACATGCTAGATTCATTGGATGATTGGAACCGCGAAAGAAAGGCTGCGGGGTTTCCTCAGGTGCGGATTGGGATTGGTATCCACTACGGGCCTGTTGTTTCTGGTGACATCGGAAATCAACGCCGCCTCGAATACAGCGTTATTGGTGACACAGTGAACGTCGCAAGCAGGCTTGAGCAACTTACGAGAACGCTTGAATGCTCATTGGTGGCCAGCGATTCCGTGATTCAGGGGATACGTCCGACCGACGATCCTGGTAAATCATTGGTTGAAAGGTTGGAGCCTGCCGGGGAGCATGTCTTGAGGGGCAGGCGTGGAAAGATAAGTGCCTGGGCCTATCCGCCAAAGTCATGACGTCGAGTGTCCGACCTTACTCGATAAGATGGAACAACTCGATTGCGCCCGTAATGCCGCGAATACTATGGACACCGCATTTGGAAAAAAGTTCTGGGGCGGCTTCTGCGACGGCGGTTGTCGTCAGCACTCTGTGTCCCAATGATTTGGTTAAGCCTTCAACCCTACTCGCAACATTGACCGCACCACCCAATACTGTGAAGTCGAGCCTGCCGGGGCTACCAATATTGCCGTAGCTAACCTGCCCTACATTGATGCCAATTCCGATGTCCAACGGCGGTTTTCCCTGCTCAATGCGGCTCTTGTCTAACGCGGCAAGACCGGCGAGTGCGTCTTGCGCTGCACGCACAGACTGACAGCACTGGTGCGCGCGATCTCGGGGTGCGTCAATCGTAAAAACAGACAAAACTCCATCACCCATGAATTTGAGAACGTCCCCTCCGTTATCCTCAACAGCCTGAACGATCAGGTCGAAATAACCATCCAGCGCATCGAAAACGTTCTCCTCATCTGCGGTATCCGTCAGCGCAGTAAAACCACGAAGGTCAGAGAACATAACGACAGCTTCCAGGGAGGTGCGCTCACCGCGTTTGATCGTCCCGTTGTAGATGGCTTCGGACGGTCCATTTCCAAGATATGTGCGCAACAGGCTCCTGGACGACTTGCGCATGGTGATCGGCTCCATGGCCGAAGACAGTGCTGGCAACGCAGCCTCGATCATCTCCAGATGTCGGGGCGAAAACCCATCCTTGGACCGAGTGACGAATGTACATCCGTGCAGGGAACTGTCCCCGTAGTAAAGCAGTGTCGCATAGTAATCCGTGCCGCCAAGTTCAGCGAACTCAAGGTAAGAGATGTGATCTGTTTCCGGATCAAGGCCGCGAAGACTTTTGTGCAGTGGACGCCTGTTCTCCAGAATGTACTCGAATGAGCTGCCAACATAACCATCTGTGAGCATACGAGCATGGGTCACGTCGTAGCTCTCAGTTTCCTCAGGTGTCCAGACAACCCCCCAAGCAATAAGCAAAGGGTTGGCGAACCGCTGGCCAATATTGACACGCCATAGCGGTACACCCGCCTCAATTAGTGAAGTGCAAAAATGTGACACGATTCTAACAGGATCGTTCGAGCGGCGTCCCTCGTTCATCATCCAGTCGGCAAGCTGAGCAACGTGTTCCATCGTGGCAGAATAGTTTCCTAAGGATAAAGAGCAAAGACCGTTGATCTGAAATGTCCTAAGTAATCCCGTGTATGCCGCGGCCGAATACCGCTGACATCGCCTCTGAAGTAGTCGCGGTCCAAATCCTTTGTCTGCCCATATCGCTTTGTGAGGGAAGCTTGTTTCTATCAGGTTGCCGGTGCTCAGCTCCTGCTCTTTAAGTCGTCCATCGATCCACCATCACGCAGAAAATCGCTCCAGACCCACCCCATACGGTCCACAAACCACATCTTTCCGCCCGAGATCACAACAATGCCAAGGCATGTGAACCCCAGGTCGAACGCCCAAAGGCCGTAAGCAAACGGCAGCAGACCCGTACCACTGGCGAAGGCAAGCGCATTTGCGACGCGTTTATGATGAACCGCAATCTTATCGCGGTTTCGCAACCAGACACGCTCGCCCAATACGCCTTGCGCCGACCAACTGTCGAAGGTCTCGGGTTGCGAAAAAGCGCGTGGGTTGACCCAAACCCAGACCAGCCCCCACCGCGACCCATGCCCAATTGTCTATCCATTCCCGACTCCAGATCGCCAAGGCTAGCAATGGTAACGGTGTCAGCACACGGGTCCAGACAGACCAGGGGTTTGCATGTCGCAGCCAAATCTCGTCTTTCATGCCCATGAGGCGTTCGGAAAACCGCGCTATGTCCATCTGTTCAACTCCAGGACCCACCACTCTGACAGAGGGAGTTTTGCCATTCAAAGCAGACTTCGACCGGAATACGAACCTGTCTTGCCAAATGCCTCGCAAAAAACTCACTATACATTGAATTTCTTTGGGGGGACCTAGCCGGCAGTGTCCCCCGCTATTTTGAGAATCTCGAAGGGCTTCAGCTAGAACTTATAAGACACCCGAAGCGCGACAGAGTCTGCCGTGATGTCATCACCTGACGTGTCATATGTGTCTCGCAGGTATTGAATGGGATGTTCAGAATTCAATGGGCCTATATCTTTGTGTTGGCTAAATGAAGCGCCGCCAGTGTAGGGCAACCTTCTGGTTATACAGTTGTAAGGAACTTTTTCCAGGTCGCAGAGAAAAGCACCTGGCGAAGAGACCGGAAATATATCTCCTGCAATCGGTTCGAAGTCTGCTCGAAAGTGTGTGGTGCTCTTGACACAAATCACCGAATAACGCGTCGGATTCAG
Source organism: Ruegeria atlantica (assembly GCF_001458195.1). Classification (GTDB taxonomy): domain Bacteria; phylum Pseudomonadota; class Alphaproteobacteria; order Rhodobacterales; family Rhodobacteraceae; genus Ruegeria; species Ruegeria atlantica. The sequence goes on from NZ_CYPU01000008.1 coordinate 4,931, forward strand.
CCCGATGTGCGTGAAATGTGCGCGATCCAGACATTGGTTACGTATGCTTGTGACGATGAGATCAATCTCGGCCTCGTGTCCAACCAGACGCAGCGCTGCCGTCTTGCCCAGTGTTGCTACACTACCGCCATACATTTCGCCGATATAGCGGCAAGTGCCGTCCCCCAAAGCCAGAACTTCAAACTCGGCTTTGACCGGAACATTTCCCGCCAAGTCGGACTTTGCGCCGATGGCCAGTTTGACCAATGCACCTTCACCGGCTTCATGAGCTTGCTTTGCACTTTCCGGATCGTGGAACAAACCCATCAATGCATTTTTCGTCCCGCCCTCAATCAGTGCCGCCAGCAACCCTGTAGTATCTGAGGTCCCACCGGCACCAGCGTTGTCTTGGACATCTGCGAGGACAACGGGTTTTTCCCGCCTTTGACGACATGTCAAAACAGCTTCCTCCAAAGATAACATCGAGCAATCGAGATCGACTTCCCGGGACATAAACACGTTGACGATTTCTTCAGCGACAGCGGCGGCTTTCTCGGCTTTGGATGCGTAGACAACGCAAGACGGGCCGGTGTCGGGGAAGTCCGCCGCTGTGAAACCAAGAGCAATTTCAGCCAGGATTTCCTGCTGTTCAAAACTTGCCGGCATTTGATAAATTTCGTTGAACGGCGCAGAACCTGTATGCTGTGCATGCAAGGGGACAAGATAAGGCACCGTTTGGAACGCCTTGTATAGTGTTTCGCCCGCTAACAAGCGCTGCAGGACAGGAACGCATCGTGCGCCCGTTTCAGCCATATCCAAATGAGGATAGGTTCTAAAAATAGACAGGTAGTCTGCCTGTTCGACCATCTCGGCGGAAACATTGGCATGCAGATCCAAACTTGCGATCACTGGAACTTCGGGACCGACGGCTTCACGTACACGACGCAGAATTTCTCCTTCACCGTCAGCAAGGCTTTCGGTGACCATCGCCCCATGGAGATCTAGGTAGACGCCATCAATGTGCCCTGCGTCCCGAATTCCGCTCAACATCATCGCACAAATCGTTTCGAACGCATGATCCGTTACATGGGCGGATGGCTCGGCAGAGCACCACAGTACCGGAAAGACCTCAAACCCCACCACCTTTGCTGCTGCGGCAAAACCAGCGATAGGAAGGTTCATGCCCTCGGTTCCCGAGATAACCCGTCCATCGTGCAACATACCTGGCCAGGAATCCGCCATTTCAAACTCGTGCAGACCGGCTTTTGTCACACCAAAACAGTTGGTTTCATGCTGAAACCCTGCGATCACAATTCGCTTGTTTGTCATTTCGTGTGCTCGGTTTCTTGTTCGGTATCTGCGGCGGCAAATACACTTTGGCCGTTGCGAATTGTTTCGAGCACCCGTGTATCTGTCAGGCGGTCCGGTTCGTGCAGTGGATTGCGCGAAAGAACAGCAAAGTCCGCAACTTTACCTGGTTCGATTGATCCGCGTTGGCCCTCCTTGAATACCTGCCAAGCGGCGTTGATGGTCTGTGCACGCAGAGCCGACAGAACGTTGATTTTTTGACCCTCACCCAGCACGCGATCTGAAACGGTTCTTCGATTTACTGCGCAATGGGCCAGATGGATCGGGCGCGTCGGAGTGACCGAGGCGTCATTGTGGATCGTGTATCGCACGCCATACCGGTCTGCCGACGCCGCCGGCGATATCCGCTCAGACCGCTCAGGCCCCAAGAAGGTGTCGTAGTGGCGATCCCCCCAAAAAAACACATGAGCGGGAAAGAAGCTGACAGTAAGTCCAAGCTGAACCATACGCTCTAGTTGGTCGTCCCGCAGGGCTTGGCCGTGGATAATAGTGTGACGATGATCTTGGCGTGGGTGCACTATAAGTGCCTTTTCCACCGCATCTATGAACATCTCTGCACCGGCATCACCATTGCAGTGGCAATGAATCTGGAAACCTTGGCTATGAAGCTTGCTGACGTCGGCATCCAACTGTTCTTGCGAGGTATACACCATCCCACAAGGGTGATCCGGATTGGCCGGCTTGAAATACGGGGCAGACAAATACGCGGTTTGCAACTGAAAGGCGCCATCAGTGAACAGTTTGCGCGGGCCCAGTGTGAAATGCGGATTGCCTGGCCAATGCGTGCCGATCCATTGCGTACTTAGCTCTGGCTCCAAGTTTCCAACGGGTAGCAACTCGATGTCAATTCCCGGATCCTGATCTGCCGGCAGGCTGGCAAAGTGGTCCAACATGGTTTGCGACGCCCACGCATTTTGGGCATAGGTCACGCCGTGCGACAGGTATTCGTCACGACAAGCGTCAAAGCCCTGCCAAAATCTTTCGCGGTCGATCAGGAAGTCCGTGTCGCCCATTTCACCCATAGCCGATAGCCCTTCGATCAATCCGGTCAGGGCTCCGGTTTCGGGGTCACGGCCAAAACGGCCGCCTTCCGGGTCGGGGGTTTGACGGTTTACTCCGCGCCTCTCAAGCGCAAGCGAATTTGCTGCACCATTGTGTCCGGACGCATGAATAACCCAAATCGGATGGCGTTGTGAAACAGCGTCCAACTCGGCCCGTGTCGGCATTCGACCCTCGAGTATGGACGTATTGTCGAACGACACCCCCATGACCCATTCGCCCTCGGGCGTTGCGTCGGCCTTCTCTCGCAGCTTGTCCAGCGCCTGCGCCATTTGGCTACAATCTCCTAACGGAGGTGACGACAGGTTAACACGGAACAGACGGATAAACCCCGGATCCGGAAAATGCCCGTGTGGGTCGATAAACGCGGGCATCAGAGTACGACCCTGCAGGTTGCGTTCCTGAGTATCCGGAGGCATGCAAGCGCGCAGATCGGCCTCGGTTCCAACGTCCTTAATCCTGTCTCCTTCGGTCAGAACTGCCTCCGGCGAAGAATTCTGCGCATCCATAGTCAGGATTGTGCCGTTGAAGAAAAGTGTACTTTGCATTGGATTTCCTACTACGACAACGGCGCCAGACAACGCAGCCCGTGGCCGCCGTCCACTTCCCATTCCGGGGTCTGGGTGCAGATATCCTTGGCAAAAGGACAGCGTTCACGGAATTCACATCCAGAGGGGCGTTTAAGCAGGCTGGGGGGTTCACCTTTTAGGGCGATCCGTTCCAACCGCGCATCCGGATCCGGCTCTGGGTTGGCGCTTAACAGGCAGCGGGTGTAGGGGTGGCGCGGATCTTTGAAAATTGTCTCGGTTGTGCCTTCTTCTACCAACCGGCCCAGATACATGATGCCCATTCTGTCGGCCACGTGGCGTACAACGCTGAGGTTATGGGTGATGATTACCATCGCCAGACCCAGCCGTTCGCGTAGATCGTTGAGCAGATTCAAAAGCTCACCCTGCACCGACACGTCGAGGCCTGCGGTCGGCTCATCCGCGAGGATCAATTTTGGCTCCAACGCCAGCGCTCGGGCCACGCCTACTCGCCGCGCTTGCCCACCCGACAACTGGTAGGGATAGCGGTCTGCGAAATGCGTGGGCAGATTGACCATTTCCAGCAGTCGCTTGGCTTCTGCATCCAGATCTTTGTCTTTCATACCCTGAATACGGTAAGGCTCAGTGATCAGGCTGCGGATTGTCAGACGCGGCGACAGGCTTCCCACCGGATCCTGAAACATCATTGCCATGTCTTTGCGCAGCGGGCGCATGACACGTTCCGGCGCGCCGCGAATTTCCTGGCCCTCAAAAGTGACTGAGCCGTCTTGCGCAGGCGCAAGACCCGCAATGGCGCGAATAACAGTCGTTTTGCCAGAACCGCTTTCGCCAACCAGCGCGTAAGTCTCGCCGGGTTGCACGGTAAAGCTGACACCCGCCAATACATTGACCGGGCCATAGCTGGTTTTAAGGTCCACGACGTTCAGCAAGCTCATGTTGTGACCTCCTCGTGGTTCAGCCAGCATGCGGCGTGATGGCCTTTTTTCAATTGATCCAACGGCGGCACTTGGGTGGCGCACCGAGCCATGGCTTGATCACAACGATCCCGGAAGATGCAGCCACCCGGTAGGTTGGCCAGATCAGGCACTTCACCGGGAATGGTCGGCAACACACGCGCGCGTTCTTTGATATGACCGGGATCACATTCGATCAGGCGACGTGTGTAGGGGTGTTTTGGGTTATGAAAAATCTCACGCACTTCGCCGCTTTCGACAACTGCGCCGGCATACATCACCACCACCCGGTCACAGAGTTCCGCAATCACGCCCAGATGGTGCGAGATGAACAGGATGGCACAGTGAAACTCGCGCTGCAGCTCTTGCAGACGTTCGATGATCTGCACCTCAAGCGTTGCGTCCAGCGCTGTGGTCGGCTCATCCGCGATCAGAAGGTCAGGCTCTGACATCAATGCCATTGCGATAGCGATCCGTTGGCGCATTCCGCCCGAGAATTCATGCGGGTATTGCTTTAGGCGCGCCTCGGGATCAGGGATGCCAACAGCGCCCAGCATTTTGGCGGCGTGGGCCAGCTTGTCCGCTTTTGACTGTTTGGAGCGGTGCTGAATATCCAGCATCTGCTGCCCAATGGTCAGAACCGGATTGTGCGTTTGCATCGGGTCTTGAAAGACGATGGAAATGTCCGCCCCGCGCAGGTCGCGCATATGTCGTTCCGATGATTGCAGCAAATCCTGCCCTTTGAACCTGATCTCACCTTCGCGGAACCGCGTATTAGGCGCTGTCAAACGCAGGATGGACGAGATCAGAGTGGACTTACCGCAACCGGATTCCCCAACAATGCCAACTATTTCGCCTTTGTTAACGTCGAATGTGATGTCTCTCAGAGCCTTGAGGTCACCACGGCCTGTTTCGTAGTCGACGCTAAGGTGGTCGATTTCCAATAGTGTGTCGGTCATCGTTGCTTCCTCAGTTTCGGGTCAACCACATCGCGCAGGCTTTCACCCAGGAACGTGAATCCAAGCGTTGCCAGAATGATCGGCAAGCCCCCACCCACCACCAGCCACGGCGTTTGACGGATCAGAGAATAGCCATCCTTAAGCAAAGCACCCCAGCTGGGCGTCGGAGGTTTCACACCCAGCCCCAAAAAGGACAGGCCCGCCTCCAAAGCGATAACCGTGGGGATATCCATGGCCGCCAACACAGCGAGAACGCCAATGATATTAGGCAGCATATGCACGCCAAGAATGCGCGCCATGCTGGCCCCCATCGACCGCTCTGCCAGAATGAATTCAGAGTTGCGCAACGTCAGTGTCTGGGTTCGCGCGACGCGACCGTAGGTTGGGATCGAAGTCGCCATGACGACGAAGACCACGGTTTGCAGGCTGGGTCCGATCAGGGCCACAACGGCAAGCGCAAACATCACCGTTGGAAAAGATCGGATGGTATCGAAGAACAGCATCAGAAGGTTATCAAGCCACTTGGGCCCATACCCGGCAATCATGCCCAGCGTCAGGCCAATCGCCATAGCGCCGAACACGGCGGGCAATGCCACCTTGAGCGCAACTTGCCCCCCCGCGATGACCCGCGAAAACGTATCGCGCCCCAATTGGTCTGTACCCAGCAGATGTGCGGCGGACGGTCCTTGCAAGCGGGATTTGATATCCATCGCAATCGGATCATAGGGTACAATCCAATAGGCGAAGATGGCACAGAACACGATGGCACCGACGATGATCAAGCCCATAAGACCAAGCGGGTCGCGGGCGACGCCGACTATGATTTGGCCAAGTTCGGAACGAGATTTTTTCATGACTCTCTCCCCTCAGTTAGCCGTACGTGCACGCGGATCGAGCAACGCATTGATCAGATCTGCCAATGCGGTCGACACCACGAACAACGCCGTTGATATAAGGACGGAGCCCATAACAATCGGGTAGTTTCGGGTGGTAATGCTATCGATAACCAACTTACCCAAACCCGGACGGGCAAAGACGATTTCAGCAAAAACGGCGGAGCTGAGAAGAAAGCCCATCCCTACCCCGATCACCGTAACGACCGGCAGAATGGCGATCCGCAGTGCATAAACCATGACCACGCGACGCTCGGCGATGCCAAAGGCGCGCGCCGTGCGCACATGGCTTTCGCCCATAACCTCGAGCATCGAGGCGCGTACCAACCGGGCAATGTAGCCAACCCAGCTTAGCCCGATGGCAAAGGCGGGCAGAACCAGATGGTCGAGGCGGTCCCAGAACCCCTCTCCGGCACCGATTGCGGGAAACCATTGCAGATGCACGGCGAATACCAGCAGCGCCAAAAGCGCGACAACAAAGGCCGGGGCAGCCACGAAGCTGACGGATATTGCGGCGGTGATCCGGTCGATCAGCGTGTTGGGATGCGCCGCCGCATAGGCACCAAGTGCGATGCCCAGGCTTGCAGACCACAAGATTGACGCAAAAATCAGTTCCAGCGTGAACGGCAATTGCTGGAACACGATGTCCGTCACGGAACGCCCCGAAAATACATCGGTTCCCAGGTCACCTTGCAAAAGATTTCCATAGAAGATCAAAAGCTGTTTCCAGATCGGTTGATCAAGCCCCAGCGCCGCTGTGAGTTGGGCCTGAAGTTCGGGCGTGGCACGCGGGCCCAGCATGATCTGGACCGGATCGCCAGGCACGGCGCGGATCATCAGGAACATGACGGTGACCGCCACGAACAAGATGAGCAGCGACAGCCCGAAGCGACGGGTTGCGAAATTCAGCATGGCCAACTGGCTCCTTATGGCTTGATGGCGTTCAATTTGGCACGGCGAGCGTTACGCGCCCGCCGTACCCGGTCGACCTGGAGAGGTCAGGTCGCCTTGCCGAAATAGCGAAGCAACGACAGGCCATCTGGCCGCAATGCAGGAATGACGCGAGCGCTGTGAATAACCGGAGTTGCCTCATGGGTGATGAAGCGATAGGCGCCGCTTTCTTCCATTAGATCCTGCGCGCGCTGATACATTTCCGCCCGCTTTGCGATATCCGTTTCCGCAGCCGCAGTTTCGTGAATCTCGTTGAATTCAGGGCTGTTAAAGCGTTCCCAGTTCCATTTTCCGATCTGTTCAGGCGTGAACCACGACGTTGCATAATACGGATCTGGGGTCATCGAAAAACGGTTCAAAACGAGCTGCAGGTTTTCATTGTCGCCGGACGCCCAGAATGCACCGGATTCCAGAACGTTGACTTCAACCGTGATCCCAATTTGCGCGAGCGTCGCCTGAATGATCTGAGCCGTTGTCGTGAAGGTCGTTTTGTTCAGCGTGTCGAGGGTCAGCGTGACATTGGTTTCACCGGATTCCGCCAGCAGCTGTGCCGCCTTCTCAAAATCCGCCGCCGGTGGCACCAGCGAAGAGGACCGATGCCCAGCAAGACCCGGTGCGATGATGCCGGTCGCTGGTTCGGCAGCACCAAAATATGCGGCCTCCAGAATGCTGGGTACATCCACCGCGTGCTGAATCGCCTGCCGCAGTTTTTGATTTTGCAGCTTTGGATGCTCGACGTTCATGCCCATCCAGACATAATAAAGCGAGGGTTTTTCGACCAGCGATCCACCATTGGGAACCCCGGCGCGGTAACGCTCGACCGAGCCCAGCGACACGCGGGTTACATCCAGTTCACCCGCCTCGAACGCAATCTCGGCAGTGTTTTCATCGTCAATCGGATAGATCTCGACGGTGTCCCAAGTGGGCGCGTCCCCTTTCCAGTCGGGGTTGCGCTTAAGAACAGTCTTTTCCTTGGGCGACCAGCTGTCGCGCAGGTAAGGACCGGATTCCGCAACCGGATCAGCGCCGATCCGGCCGCCGGCGGCTTCGACCGCTGCTTTCGAGACAATGTTGCCAGTGATATACGGCAGGGCAATCGACCAGATCGGTGCAAACGGGCTGTTCAGAACGATCGTTCCTTCACGTTCTCCGGTGACCTCAACATGGCTGAATGGCCCCAGGTCGGGTTTGTTCGGACTGTCGGTTGCGTCGTCCACGATCCGTTCCATGCTGAACTTGACGTCCTCGGCGGTCATGGCGCCAAATCCATTGGTGAACCCGATATCATCACGCAATGCGAACTTGATATGGGTCGGATCAACCTGCTCGATCATCGTGGCGGCATCCATCTGCCAGCCCCATTCCTCGCCTGGTTTGTACTGAATCAGCTTGTTGTAGATCGAGGCATGAACCTCTTCTTCAACGACACCAACGGAATGGGCCGGATCCATGTTCTGCGCATCTCCATAGGCCCGCACCCGCAGCACGCCGTCATCTGCCGCAAACGCACGGTTCGCCCATCCCATCGGAAGCGCCGTGGCGGCCCCAAGCGCGGTTGCACCTTTCAGGAACCTCCGCCGACCTACATTGGCCTTTGTCCATTCGATCTTCATAGTATCCTCCCTTGGATTAAGTTAAAGAAGTCCGCGCGGAACGGTTTCGGACCATTCCTTCGTCAAAACTTCGATTTCATCTGCACCTTCAGTGGCGCGTAGTTTGCGGTAGAGATAGAAATTTTGCGCGTCGCAGGTCATCCGGCATTCGGTTGAGATGGCGACTTGCCAATCTTCGCGCTCGAACGAAAAACTCCAAGCGGTCTCGAAATGTGCGGTTGTCGGGTCATCGGGGTGAATGCAGTAGCGCATACGAACGTCACTGCCGACAATCAGATCATGATACGGGTCGCGCGATTTTCCGTAGTCATCAAATGTCTCCAGAACCACCTGACCATTCTTGGTCACGGTGCGTTCGGATTGCGCGGATGGTGGACGCAATTGTTCACCGGCAAGAACTGGATAGTTCTGTGCCGGGCCAGGTTCAGAGGCTTGAACCTCATGTGTGACTTCCCGCACCGGCAAATGCAAGGTGCAATCCTGCAAGTGCATTGTCACCTCGGCCGAGTGCGGTGCTGGCCAGACGATCGGCCAGTATGACGTCGACAGCGCCAGTCGCAACACGTGACCCTCGCGCAAATAATGCGCGCATTCGTTCAGAACAATTTCGGCTTCATAGATTTCACCCGGCCGCAGACTTTCGGGCGTTTCATGGCTGCGGTAGTGGCACAGGTTCAGTGGACGATAGCTGATGCGCTGCGATACACCTACGGGCGAGACATCGCATAACCGCGCGACAAGTTGAGCAACAGGTCGATCTACCGAAAACCTAAACTTCAGCTTTGCTCGGCCCAGCAGCTCCAGCGGGGCCTGCAGCGGCGCGCTGTCAAAACAAACCGACAGGGCATCATCCCTTGCCTGATCCCCTGCAAGTTCATTGTCGATCCGCATGCCCGCACAGAAATATCCGCCTTCCCTACCGACATGGCTGGGTGATGTGACAGCGACCGTGCCTGTAGCCGGTTCCCGGGAAAACCCCCCTTGCGCCAAATGCCAAGCCTGTTCAGACACATGCGGCGACGGCCACGTGGTTTCCGCAATCCAACGACCTTGCCGAGCAGAGTTGTGCGCCTTCGGATTGAAGTGTTCCTGCATGTAAGTCCTGTACGCAGGCAAGTCCTCGGCCCCATTTTCCTGTCCTTTCAGCCAGCGGTCAAACCAGCCGATCACTTCGGAGTGAAAGTCTGCAGGATCGAGTTTCGAGATATGAGGATAGCGGTGTTCCCAAGGCCCAATGACGGCTTTGGTAGGCACGGCTAGGTTGGCTGCCAATGCCGTGGGCGCATTGACATAAGCATCTGCCCATCCAGTGATAGCCAAAACAGGCGTTTGGATCGCAGACCAATCCTCGCAAACCGAGCCATGTTTCCAAAACGCGTCACGTGTCTGATGGCGCAGCCAATCCGCAGCAGAAAATGGGACGCTTTGCAGTCGGGTTAGCCAATCCTCACGCCAATCTGCACGAAGGTCCGGATCAGCGGGTCGGGTCAGGTAGGCAAACATTTGGCCGCCCCAATTCATGTTGTCACTCAGCAGGCACCCGCCCATAAAATGGATGTCATCCGAATAGCGATCCACGGTCGAGGCGACGCTGACGACGGCCTTTAATGCTGGTGGTTGTCGAAAGGCTAGCTGCAAGCCGTTAAATCCGCCCCACGATATCCCGATCATCCCGATATGGCCGTCACACCAATCCTGCGCGGCGATCCAGGCTATGACTTCCTCACCATCATGCAGTTCCTGCTCAGAGTACTCATCGTCGAATTGCCCTTCGCTGTCCCCGGTGCCAGCTATGTCAACGCGGATGCAGACATAGCCTGCCTCGGCAAAAGTCGTGTGTGTCGTTTCATCTCGTGGCGCAGTGCCGTCACGTTTGCGGTAAGGCAGGTATTCCAGAATAGCCGCGGCTGGACCGGTGTCAGGTAACCAAAGACGCGCAGCAAGCCTCCGCCCATCAGGAAGTGTGATCCATGTGTTTTCGATGGTTTCAAATGGCATTTGCGGGCTTGTTTGTTGCGAGCTGATGCTGAAGAAGAAACCAGTTTGCAGGGAAAACAAATTGTGCGATCTTGCGTGAATTAATGCTATTTGTCGCGAGATAGCGTCAGAACGCGAAAGGTTTTACCTGTGTCAGAGAATTTTTCTGCAAACCTAAAGTCTTTATGTGCAGAACACGGCAGTATTTCGCAGATTTGCCGCGATATCGGCGTCAACAGACAGCAGTTCAACCGTTACCTGAATGGCTCTAGCCTGCCTTCGGCCCACAACATGCGCCGCATTGCACGCCATTTCGATCTGACCGAGGCTGAACTCTTCGCGGAAACAACAAGCTTTGAACGCATGCTAAAGGGTGTCCTGCCACAAATTGGCAAAACACCCACAGATGCGTTTCTGGATCCCTTTCTGGATCAACAGAAAAACCTCAGACGTTACGTAGGTTTCTACCATTCATATTTTTGCACGCCCTCTTGGGAAGGAAAGATCTTCTGCTCGCTAATACGCATCCAGGAAGTTGAAGGGCTTATCACGATCCGCTCTCGGGAAATTGCCACATCCCCAGACAAAAGCACGCATCAGATTTCGCGCTATGCTGGCTTGGTGACAATGCGGGGAAACAGGATATTTGTGACTGAACACGAGCTCGCGCGCGAAGGCAGCGTTGCCAATACGATCCTGTACTCGGCGCACCGTCAACAATTGAAGTATCTGCGAGGAATGACTATGGGCGTCGCATGGCGCCCTTACCCGCATCCCTACGCAGCCAAAACAATCTGGAAACGCTTGCACGAGCGTGTATCAGCGCGCGAGGCTATAACCGCTTGTGGTATATACCCAATCCAGAGCAATAAGATCGATCCAACTGTCAGGAAACACCTGACCGAGGCTTAAAGCGTCGAACTAACATTGTTGGCTGCACAGTTTCCTCGGTACTGCATTCAGTTCCAATGACACATTTTCTTTCAGGCTGTGCTAAATCAACATCGCCAAACGCGGCGATGGCGTGACTTCATCCCTAGCGTTTTGACGATAGGATTTAACGCCTGAGATCATTTAGTGCCAGATTTGCAAGGCGGCTCGGTCGACGCCATCGGTCTTGCCTGTGCAATGGTAAATGTTCGACCTTGGTTGCAGTAAAGAGGCGGCTTTTGACCCGCGCTTCACCGCGGCCGAGAATGACCGTTCTGGCGACGTTAGTTGCAACGCAGCGTTATTCGTGCTGCTCCCGCGAACGAATACTGCGTCAGCAATGGCTGCTTGAGCAAAAGTCGGGTCCGTCCGCATCTCGGTCATAGCCGTGTTTTCTGCCAGTGTCTGCTCTCGCCCGAAGCGGCCGTTCGAGGCAGAAACTTCGGTTTTCCTCGTCCAAACGACTGCTAAAAGGCGCTTAGCCGTTATCCGACAAAATTGCTCGAATGACCGAGTCGAGCCCAAAGCTCACCTTTGTGGTATGGTACTTAGGTGATCAGTTAAGGCGCGAACCTGCTCTGGATTCACATAAAGGCGATCCAAAAGAGTGATAGTGTCAATTGTCGGCCAGTTTTGCTTCAAGTCTGCCTCCAAGGCCAAGGCCTCTGCTTGATTTCCGAGCGCCGCATTCGCTGCTGCGAGGTAAATCAAAGTGGGAGCTGAAATCGGGTCTCCGGCGCGGGTAGCGTTGTTGAGAGCGTCGATGGCTTGCTCGTATTTTCCTGCGTGGAAGCTAGCAGCGCCATAGATGCTCTTGTTTGCAAATCGTCCTAAGCCCGATGTCCGCGGACGGTCGCTCGTCGACGCGGCGAGTGCTGCATCAAAGTCGCCAGTCGCCAGCATGACCATTGCATAGAAATCCAGGACGTTGCCGTCCTTAGGGGCAAGATCCAAGGCAATGTCTGCGTGCTCCATGGCTCGCTTTGTATCACCTTCGGCAAGGTCAACCCAGGACAGTGCCGATTGCGTCCACGAGTTGGCAGGTGACAGAACTTCGGTTTGATTGGCCAAATGTCGCGCCTCCTTGAGCAGCGCAGAACGCTGCGGACCGTCTGGTGCAAAAATCGCGAGAGCGGCCAAACACTGGGATGCACCTGCATATCCACCAAAGTAGGATTCGTCCTTCTCGATTGCATGACGGAACATCGCCAAAGCTAATTCAAGCTGTGCCCGCTCAATCATGGGAAAAATCAAATTCCGCGCCTGATCTGAGAGTGTCACCGCTTGAAGGCTAGACGGCGACTTCGCCAGATGTGCGCGCCTTTCTGCCTCTAGCGTGGGATCATTTGAAGTCTCGAATTGTCCGGACACGTCGGTCGTGTTTTCTCCCGTAGAACTGATCGTGACCCCCAAGCCCAAGCCGACACTAAGCGCCACGAAGATGCTTACGGCAATCTGAAATGGCCTGCTCTTCCATCTGCTATGGAGTTCTAAGCCTGTCGCAACGTCCTCAGTTTGGGCGTCCGACGAATACTTGAGTTCGAAACGAGGTACATACCCGCCGGGATCGATATGAATATGGATTGGGTCGTCTCGTCCCGGGCCGGCAAAATACTGTGCAAGCCGGCGCCTGAGACGCCCGGCGTCAACCCGAACGATGTTATGGCTGTCACCATTTTGATCCGGAGGTCTGCCGTAGACATCTTCGGCGATTGTTTTGGCGAGCGGCTTTTGTGTGGGATCAAGAAGGTTCTGTTCCACGATGTAGTCCAGCAATTCAGAGAGCCGACTCGCGCCCGTGAAAAGTTCGCTGGACTTCACTCGATTGAGTTCTTCACGAACTTCTTCCAACTCCAGATGCCCCGACCAATGCGGGTGCTTGTTGGCTGTAGTTTCCCTGGGACCCATGCCAGAAGACTACTGATAAACGGTCAAATTGAAAGGATTTTTACCCCTTTCTCACCGTGTGAAACTCCCACTGGCTTCAGCGGTAGGTAATGTGATCTTAGCGGGAGCGAATGGGTTCGATAGGCAAATGCGAGTATTCGAGAAGCATTTTGGTGGACTTGCAGAAAAAATTCAGAAGCGCCGAAAAACGGACGCTGAGCTTGACGAGATTTGCAGAGATTTCGAACTTTTGATGACGAGCCGGCAATACGAATCCTCTCTAGAGGATGTTTGGAACGATGCCTTCAATAGTAGCCTTGCAGGGTTGAAGAAGGAAATTTTGGCAAAGCTCGAACCCGACTGAGCAAAGCCGGACAATCGGAACAACACACAAGAGAGTTTGGACCGCCCGGGTGATTTTCAGGCTCCACGAACACCGTTTCACAATGCAATATATGAGGAGCCAAAATGCGAAGTCTAAATCAATTCCTAGTACCGGTTTGCGGGGTCGCTCTTGTCTTGTCGACAACCATAGCTCAGGCTCAAGAAGACTCGATCATTCGAGACGCCGAGTATCGAATTCTGGAACGTCAGCACGGAGATCGCTGGGCAGTTGAAGACAAAGACATCGACGTCAAGCTGGCGGAGTTCCGAGATAAGAACGGCGGCAAGCCCCCAAACATACTGTACATTCTGCTGGATGACGTAGGGTTTGGCGAAGTCGGAATGCCAGATCTGGACGTGGTACGTGGATACTCGACACCAAACATAACGGACTTCGCAAACCAAGGTATGTCCATGATGCGGATGTATACCGAACCGTCTTGCACACCCACTCGAGTCGCCATGTTGACCGGGCGACACCCGGTCCGGACCGGTTTCGATGAGGCCAAAGCGGTGCCTGAGGGCGAAGGTTTGGCGGACCGCGAAGTGACCTTGGCCGAAGTGCTGAGCGAAAATGGCTACGCAACGGCCCATATCGGCAAGTGGCACATGGGTGACATCGAACAAAGCTATGCGATCAACCAAGGTTTCGACTATGCCGAACACCCGATTCACCAACAGGCGCAACTTGCCTTGATGAATTCGACGGCTTTGAACGAAGGACATGTTGATGGTGTCGATCTGAGACTTCGTTCGACCGATCTGATGCTAGATGACACATTCCGCATCGACCCTTATGCAATGGTCTATGGAACCGTCGGTGAAAAAGGTGGAGCGATACGAGAGGTCCACATGGAGCCGGGGCAGAAGTTCTCGCAGGACGACTATGTTGCCATGGGGCAGCGCTACAAGCAGAGCACTCTAGATCAACTGGAAAATCTCGCCAAAGGGGACAAGCCGTTCTTTTTGCAGTACTGGCCGCTGTTCCCGATCAGCTTTACAAGGACTGATATCGAACAAGCGCAAACTCTGAACGGTGGGCCGGTCGCAGAAGCTATCGTTAAAGTCGATGGATACATCGGTGAAATCCTGTCTCGGGTCGAAGAACTGGGAATAGCAGACAATACGATCATCGTGATCATGGGAGACAATGGCCCGTTCATGGAGTTCGTCGACAAGAGCGGCCAGTCCGACCGGATCTATCGTGGCGGAAAGACCGAGCATCTGGAGGGTGGCGTTCGTGTCAGTGCTTTTGTCCGCTGGCCCGGGATGATTGAGGAAGGGACACGTGTAAAAGATATCACTCATGTTTCTGATCTTTTCACCACCTTCGCGCGGCTGGGTGACGGCGAGGCGAGCATCCCACGCGACCGGATTATCGACGGGGTCGATCAAACCGCGCTTTGGCTTCTAGGGGAAACGCATGGGCGTCGAGATTTTGTTTTTGTCTACGAAGGGTTTGTGCTGAGATCGCTGGTCAAGCAGCAGTACAAGATGCATTTGCCACCTCCAGGCGGAAATCCCATCCTTGCTGCCATGTATGACCTCTACAAGAACCCGCGTGAGGATCGGCCGCAGGATTCCATTCGTATTGGCGTAGGTTTCGGCGCCAATTTCAGTCTGATGGCCCAACGCCATCTTGCCATGAAAGAGCTTTATCCTGACATGCCTCCCGGGCATGGGCCACTATATGGCGGAATTGAAAACCTTCGGCCTGAAACAAAGGAACTCGTGGACAACATCCTGTTTGCTCAAGGACTCACTAGAAAGTCGGATTAAGAGGCCCCCGATCAAGTGTCCTGACCGGCACAGTCCGGTCAGGTTTTTCTAGAACTTGCGCGATTGAAGGACCGAACGCGATGAAACTTGCTTTCTTTTTCTCCCCGAAAACTCTGGCTCTTATCGCCGCTGTTTTCGGCGTAGTGTTACCCTCGGTCACAAAGGCCGAACCCGTGGCCCTCTCAACTTCTGAAGACTGGCGACATGGCGTGACTGTCTACGGATTTCTTCCACAATCGCTGACCGGGACGTCGACTATTGCTGATACCAGCGTTGATCTTGATTTCGATTTTCAAGACGCGCTGGAACTCTTAGACTTCGGTATCTCGGCACAATACGAAGGTTGGACGGGGAACTGGGGTTTCATAGTCGATGCAAACTACGCAAAGCTAGGGACCGAACAATCCATCCCGCTTCCGGCTGGGAACATTGACGTTGACCTCGATGTTAAGCAATCGTGGATCGGATTTTTGGGCGGTTACAAAGTTGCAAATGGGGTTTATGGCAACAATGGCCACCGATACTCTGTCGATCTACAAGCTGGGCTTCGCTACAATGAACTGAAGCAGGAGGCAGACGTTTCCACTATAGGGCCAAGTGTTACCCTTGGCGGGACTGAAACATGGACCGAGGTGGTTGTTGGCGCTCGTGGCACGTGGGAGCTCTCGGACCGCTGGTTCTTGGTTGCTGCGGCTGACGCAGGCCTTGGTGGCGAAAATGTCAATTCCCACTGGCGTGTTTCGCTGGGCTTCGCCTATCAAGCTTGGGAAAAAACCTCTATTCGTTTCGGATGGCGGCACTACCAAATCGACTATGAGACTGAACGGTCCGATGGGACATTCGCCTATGACGTCATGCAAACAGGACCACTGGTTGGTGCAACCTTCTCTTTCTGACTACGAGCGTGTCCTAAAGAAAAAACCACGTCCTTGTGATTGTCATTCGTGGTCTTCGTTCATTGGTACGGTCGAACTTGCGTTGAGTGGCTGCTTTGTCCGCAACCCGGTCGTTAAAGCACCTCGCATCGAACGGCTGCTTTTGGTCGTTTTATGGGTCCAGAGCCTAGAAGAGGTGGATCGCTTAGATTATCAGCTCTGTAATTCCAGCGATTAGGCCCGCTTGCATACTGCGTTTAACGGCAGCTTTGCGGGTATCATCACTCATTGTGTCGCCCTTCAGAAGCACCCGCACGTTTCTGGCCAGTGATACAAGCCCAGCAAAAGCGATAGCCTCCAGAAATTCTGGCTCTGTATCTGAGGTCAGTTTTTCAGTAGCGCTGTCGAAATCGCGAGAAAGCTGTTCATTGGAAATTCCAGTGGAGGCAAAACCGTGTTCGTCGGCTACCTCAGATGTCGTCATTGCTGGCGTGTCTTCGTACTTTGCAAAATGTGCTTCAACGTAGGCTCCATAAGAGGTGGCCTTAAGCTGGAACTCTCTTACTTCGCCTGTTTCCATGTTGACGATTTGAACGTCTGCGCCGGGATGGTTTGTTGCCTCAAACAATTCGACGCGGAACTCGTCTCCATCGCTGTTTTCGGCTCTTGCGAATTGCAGCTCATGCGCAATGCCTTTCACGTTGTTTTTGAAGCCCTGCAGTTGGGCCGGTGAGAACGCCTGAACGTGTTCTGCGATCTCTTCGTTGGTCATGCCAGACAATTCGGTGGATGACCGACGTATGGCATCCAGCATGTCTTGTTCCTCCAAAGTAAATTCATGTGGACCATCAGACAAAAGATTGAAAATGAGCGCTGAGCCGACACCAACTATGAGCGGCTCTGCCAGTGTTGACTTATGTTTAGCAAAGCCGCGAACAAAGCTCAATTCAGTGAAAGCGTTGCGGTACCACCGGCGCTGCATGATTGGCCATTCTTGTGAGTCCAAGAGTACTTCAGAGGCTTTCTCCACGAGCGGGGCAAGCGCGTCTTCGTTTAGGGCAGCTGCCTCCTTAGCGCCGAGGTCCAACTCTCCTTTTTCCGCCTGTCGCAGCCCGATGGCCAATGCGCTACATGCATCGACCAGTTGCTTTTCGGATTGGGACAATTCGTCGAGATTGCGCGTTTGGCCCAGAAGGTACTTGTTGGTGAGTGGCCTGACCACAAAGGGTGCAGCAACTGCGCCCGCAATCGCAGCGCCACTAATAACCACCGTTCCCATCGCTACAGTGCCACCAATCCACGCCAATGCGCTCAGTGCACAGCCAGGAACATCTCGACGCAGTTGCTCGTGAACTCAACGAGCGGCCGAGAAAAACGTTGCATTACTTCTCACCAGCAGAGACGTTCCATGAATGTGTTGCGGCGATCGGTTGAAACGGCAGAACAAAGCCGTCATTCTCTATTCCGCTAAAATTTCAACGAGTTGAATGCGTTCTCCGTCAGGACCAAAAACGAACCCGCTCCTCACGTTTAGGCTGCCAATGCGTATATGAGAGATTGGGATTGCTAATTTAGCTCCGGCCTCAATCGCGCGAGCAATGGTTAGCTCAACGTCATCTACACGGATCGCGAAGTGATTAATTGGTTCTTGAACCTCTCGGTAGTTTTCCGGGTTTCCGCTTTCTATGAACTCAAGATGTGTCCCGTTGACATCCCTCATGTATACGCCCTTGTGTGGAATGGTTTTGTAATCAACGCCATCTTCGCTCACCTCCATTTCGTTCCAACTCATAACCACTTCAAACCCGAAAACGCTTGTGTAGAACTTCTGGGATGCCTCGACATCGCTGACGTAGTTGCCGATGTCGTACACGGCATTTTGCGAGGATGCGGCTGAACCAATCATAAGAAGAATGATAGCGACAAAGTTCCTAGCGAAGCTGAAGTCGCGAGATGAATACATATATTTGCCTACCTGTGTTTGAGCTTGTCCTAGGCTGCTGCACGGTGCTCAAATTGTAAATAATTGACCGCTGCTTTGGGCTCAGAACAGCCATTCGCTGCGAGGTGCATGAGCGTCAGCTTTGGGCGTTTGCAGTCATTCGTTTTCTTTGGCCGACTGTCCGAGTTGCGGACAAACCCGCCGGTCAGCAGGCTCAGCTAGCCGACCGCTAACTGCTCAATCCCGCCGTTGAGCCACTCGAAACACTTCGCAGTTGCTACGGCCCTCGTACAACTGGAAGCTGCCATCCGTGGTCGGTGCGGCGATTGGCCGTGAGAGCCCGAACCGGCTACTTCGTAAAGATTGCATTGTTCGCGTGGGTCGAGGAGGATTGCAAGCCCAACCGTCTTCTGACCATTCCTTGGAGGTAGTTATGAAAAAGATAAGGCCAGTTGCGTTTTTCAAGCTATACCTGAGGCGAACAGAAACGCCGGGGGCAAAACATGACTGATGCGATGAACACAATGGAAATTGGTAGTACTTCAACGTCAATAGAACTTGGGTCGAAGTTTATCCAATGGGGTCTGGGGCTATTTGTTCTAGGGTTTCTGGCGGGGTTCATCCCGATTCTCCACTACATTCACGGCGCAGTCGCTGGAGACATTGGTCATGCCTTTATGAAGAACATGACCCTGTGGTGGGGTTGTCCTGCGGTTCTGATGGAATATGCCTTGAAAACCGGTGGCCTCGGAATGGCCGTCATTGGGCTCTGCTATCGCGTACTGCCTCGCGCAGATACTTCAGCGCCAATCTCTGGAACCGAAAGTAAGGCACCCATGATATGTGTTGTTGGTCTTGTCGGTGCGGCAATTTATGCGGGAGTAGGCTACGTCGTTTGCAACATGATCTGGCCCAACTTCTATTTTGCCCATAACGAGACGGGCAAGGATGTGTGGCTTACTGGGCAACTTGTCGGAATAGCGGTCTATGTGTACGGAATTTATTTCGCTTTCCGGGCGGTCACACGGGACCATGCTTCAACCGCGAGTTAAAGAGCATACGGTCTTCAGAAAGTCACTTCGCGACCTTCTGATTTTCGTTACAAGTGGTCAACACGCAGAGACCTTGTCCGTCCGATCTGTCGGCAAAGCGCCAGTTCGTGCTCGGCGCAGCATTCGGCAAAGAGGGCTCCGAGCAGACGTTCGTCGGAAGCTGCTATTAAAGCGTCCCGCTTTTAACCTGCGACATATCCGGCAGCCGTGAAGTAATTCCAGCACTCGTCGGGTGAGTAGAGATCGCAGATTTCGGCGATTGCGTTGAACATGTCGGTGAAGGTGCGTGCGCCGATCCGTCGCAGGTGTGCTTTGAGCTTGGAGAATGTCATTTCGATAGAGTTGAGATCGGGACTGTAGGGCGGCAGGAACAAGAACCAGCATCCTGCCCTGCGCATCGCCTTTTCCGCTTCGGCGTTTTTGTGTGTCGCGAGATTGTCCAGAATGACCACGGTTCCGGGTGAGAGTTCCGGCACCAACACCTTTTCAACGTAAGCGGCGAAGGCCGCGCCATCCATGGCCCCTTTGATCACCCAGGGGGCGATCATCGTCTCAGCACTCAGTCCGGCTATAAAGGTCTGGGTGCCCCATGAGCCAAACGGGGCGTCCATGATCAGGCGTTTTCCGCAAGGGGCCCATCCTCGCTGCCGCGTCAGGTTCGTCTTCACGGATGTTTCATCCACTGCCCGGCAGTCGCCGCTTGCGGCGATGAGAGGGAATAAAGACAACGCGCTCCGGGTGCTTCGACACGGCTGGAATGCGGTGCTTGAACCAGTCTTTGCGCTGTCGCTTTACCTTGGCGCGGCGGCGTTCGGTGGCAACCAGTGACTTTTTTTATACGTGTAGCCCAACTTGCGAAGGAACTTGCCGATGGCGTTGGGGTGCGCCCGAACGCGCGTTGCGTCAAACAAGGCTGCACTCAGCTCAGGCATCGTGATATCACCATCTTGCTCGATGAGTTCAGCAAAGAGTCCCAGATACCACCCGTTCTCGCAAGCAGGGGATAGATCGACGACGAGCCTCGATCAAACAACCGACCGATCGAGCTCATCGACTCTCCGCGCTGCCAGCGATCCCAAATCTCTGCCTTCTGTTTCTCCGTAAAATAAATCCGACGACGATAAGCCATACCAACACTCCATCCTTGCTTCCAAAGTGAAGTGTTGCGGCGATCCGTTGAGTCCGCCGCTCAGAGCTGTCATCCGAGCATTTTGCTCAGATGGCGGCTTTGACGCGCTGAGCTGCCGTTCACGACTGGGAATTCGAAGTTTTGGTCCTGAACGGCTGCTTTCAACATAAGCGGACACTAACGGAAAATCGGTTCACTTCCGCTCTGCGGACCAAGCCGACCTACTCTCAAATGGCGAGTACTGGCACGAACGGCGCTTAGCGGACCTTTGATCATCTTCTGGCGAAAGGCTGCTCTGGGTGAGAGGTGATGAAATCGGCGACCCGTTGGTGATACAGATGGGGAAATGCGGTCTGATAGGCCCTAATTTTGGATCAGCTGTTAAGTTCCTCACACCAATTTTACATACTGAACCTGATACGCAAACCAAACACCAACGGGTTATCCTCATTGAAACCAGGGTTCTTGAGGTACTGAACATCGGCCGTCAGGGCGAGGTTGTCCGATAGGTCCGCACGGTAGAACGCCTCTATGGTCGTTTGTGTTTCCAGTTTGCTATCGGACGGATCGGCAACGGTTACTCCAAGTCCAAGCAAGTCATCATAGTAGCCCGGCCGCCACATCAAACCCGCATTAACTGCGCGGCGAGCGATTGGCGCTGCCCCGTCGGACCAACCAAGTCGGCCAAAGACCATGAGGCCATTGTTAAATGTGTGATTGCCCGCCAGCATGGCGCCCCAACTCTTCGGGACGCCCGCATCTGTTCTTTCATCCACATGAAACATCCCAAGATGAAAATTGGTTAGAAAGCGTTTGGAGGGTTCTGGGGTCCAGCCGATTTCTGCATATTTGTACAATTCTGTTCCACCAGGGAACCACTCGACATCTGTCAGTGAGCCGTTGGCGTCACTCACAACTCCCAGTGCGTAGATTTGATCTGTCAGAAACCCGCCGCCACCCAAGCCGAAACCTGGATCTGGGATCGGTAGAACGGGGCTAAACAAAATGGAATAGTTTGGAATGTGGTGCGCGGATTAACATAGCCAAGGATATCGCTGTAGTCTCCCGGATCGATCCGACCTGCCACCAATCCAGCACGACCATCGGCGAGTGTTTGAGACCAATAAGCAACCGATAGGGTTGTATCTGTATCACCAAAAGTTACTGCTGTTGCACCAGCATAACCGATTTCGCCCGCGAGACCTGAAGGGGCGATTTCTTGTCCTAACAGATGTCGGTTCTCGAGAATGAACACCAAGCTTCCGGGATTCTCGCCTTCTCGGTTAACCAGATTCCAATTTCCAATCATCCGCAACTGACCAGATGCGGATTGGTCAACATCGGTCAGACTATTAGAGGCTTGCTGATAGAGAGCTTGGTAATCGAAAGACAGTGACAAGCCCGTATTCTTTTGAAAATTTGCCAAACTTTTCTCTGCTGGATCAAGTGTTCGATCCAAGGAAGGCCAGCGGGAATCTTCCAGTCGCCGCAGCCGATCTTGTTCTTGTTGCGCTTGCGCTGAAGCTGGGCCGCCGATGGATGCGCCCGCTGCGGCTTCAAGTGCAAGTACTCCAGACTCTTGTTGAGCTTGCGTGGAAGTGGCCGCCATCAAGAGAACGGCCGCTAGCGCCACACACCATTCAAACTTGTTTTTTGAAATACGAGTCATTTAAGGTCATCTGCGGCTTTTACCTCTTCTACACGCTCAAGCGCCAAAGCCATGTCTGAACTGCTAATCATCTCTATCATATTGTAATCATTCAGTAATCCGTCACCCATCCGGCTGAGATAAAACGCCTGAATGAAGGTGGGGTCGTCAGGCAGAGAAACGGTGATGTAATTCTTACCGTCGCCGAGCCCCCAATGATAACTCAGAAGCTCGCCGCCCAGTTTTTCAATCCCACCCCGCACGGATGCTTCACGATCCGCCGGTGAAGCGATCAGCATCTCCCAAGCGGTTCCATTCGGAGTTCCGATAAACAAAAACGTGCGGTCAGCCGCATTGCCTTGTGCCGGTACAATCGACACCGTGGCCGCAAGAACCGCGGCCAATAGAAATGTTCTCATAATCGTCTTCCTTTTAAAATGGTGCGCGAGATGCCGAGGTATCAAACACCCCG
The DNA here is from genome assembly GCF_001458195.1 of Ruegeria atlantica. Classification (GTDB taxonomy): domain Bacteria; phylum Pseudomonadota; class Alphaproteobacteria; order Rhodobacterales; family Rhodobacteraceae; genus Ruegeria; species Ruegeria atlantica. The sequence goes on from NZ_CYPU01000008.1 coordinate 27,329, forward strand.
CGCGACACTCAGTTGAGTGTGTTCTTGAAGATCACGCCGTCCTTCATGATCAGATTTATGGTCTCGATGCCACGCATGCGGCGTTCTGCGTCAAACCATTTTGAATTTCCGCCAACAACGGCGATGTCCTCCAGCGGATTGCCGTCAACCAACAGGATGTCGGCGTATGCGCCTTCTTCGATCACGCCCAGCTTGCTTGGATATGGGTTGAGATCACCGGTAAGCATTGCCAGTTCGCCACCCATTGACGTCATCGCCTTCAAGGCTTCGAAATTTCCGAAGCTGTCCGCAAAAATCCACTTCTCATGGTCGCGTTGATGCCTTGCAGCCATCCCATTGGTGCTGGGCATGTCGCTTGCGAAGACCAGGTTGGGTTTCACCTTTCTGATCACATCGACGAACCCGGCTGAGCCTTCCTTCATCATGATCGTGCGAGCAGCCTCGAATGTGCCGGGTTTGCCGTAAACCGGATGGGTTAAGATCGCATCGCTCTGCACAGACGCAAGAAAGGAGGCGATGAACGCGCCTTTTTCCTTCATAAGCTTGGCTGTTTCTTCTGACAGGAACTGACCGTGCTCAATGCTCATGACGCCTAAATCCAGCGCGCGCTTGATGTGTTCGTCAAGATAGAGATGTGCCGCAACATAGGTTCCGCGGCTCGCGGCCTCATCCACTGCAGCAAGAATTTCCTCATCGGTGAACTGACCTGACACAAACGGGCTTGCTTTGCTGGCAATGCCACCCGCCATCATGATCTTCATCTGGGTTGCGCCCATACCGAAATTCTTGCGCACGGCTTTACGCACTTCCTGCGGTCCATCTGCGATATGGTTCATACCGTTGCGCACAAGGCTGCTGTATTCCGGTTCGCTTTGACTCTCCAGACGCATGTCGCCATGCCCTGCCGTCTGGGAAATCGTGCCCCCAGAAAGATAGATGCGGGGACCTTCAATCAGGCCTTTGTCGATGACTTGCTGTAGCCCGTTCGCCATGCCGCCCATGTCACGCACAGTGGTAAAGCCATCGTAAAACCATTCGAGTGCGGATGCCGCACCGTAAGAGGCCATCGTGTCCCAACGGGAACTTTCCATGCCAACGCGACCCTGATCCATGGAGAGATTAAGGTGCACGTGGCTGTCGATCAGCCCCGGCATCAGAGTACGTCCGCCGCCGTCGATGACCTTGGGCGACAGTTCGACCGTTGTTTGGCCCTGTTCGCCGTCGACGATAAAGGTATAGCCCGAACCGCCACCATTGGCCGACGAATACACCGACGAATACAATGGTCCGGTCGGGCCAGCCTCGACTTCCCAGGTGTCCGCTTCGGGAATGTCTTCTGCAACGGCGTGGATCTTGTTGCCAACGACAAGAACGTCGCGGTCCAAAAGACCGTCAGTGGTTCCGTCGAATACCATGACATTTTTGAACAGGGTGACGGACGGCGGCTCTTGCTGCGCAAAAACAGCTGTTGCAGAGAGCAACATCGCCATCGTTGCCGTGGTTATGGTATTGTGAAACATCATATTATCGAACCTTTCTTGGGGGTGATATTTGGATGCGCGAGATGCCGAGGTATCAAACACCCCGCGCGACACTCAGTTGAGTGTGTTCTTGAAGATCACGCCGTCCTTCATCACGAACGGGATCGTATCGACGGAGGATGTTGGGCGCGGCGCAGATCCGAACATAGACTCGGATGCCCCGATCACACTGAGATCTTCCAGCGGATCGCCGTCCACCAAGATGATGTCGGCGTAGGCACCTTCTTCTATCACGCCAATCTTTCCCTCCGGGTAGGGGTTCATGATGCCACTAAGTGCCAGCAGTTTGCCCGCATCCGACGTCATAGCCTGCAATGTGCGTAAGTTGCCAAATGATCGACCCCACTGGGTAATCTGGAAGTCGCGAGTTTGTCGCCACGCGGGAGGTGTAACGGCAAGGGAATCGGAACCAAATGCCATGTTGATCCGGTATTCATTGGCCAGCTTAATCCATGCCTCGCCGTTCTTGTTGACCCGTGCGGTTTTAGCATAAGCCGGGAGAGCAGGATTGCCGTAATACGGATGTTCCAAAATATCCGGTGCAAACGCCGCCATTGCGGGCACTACCCAAGCATTGGCCTCGGCCACCATCTTGAAGGTTTCAGGCTCGGACATCAGGTTGCCATGCTCAATCGACACCACCCCAGCGCGGATGGCGTTCTGTACCGAGATGTCTGTGTAAGCGTGCACCGCCGAATATGTGCCGAAATCACCGGTTGCCTTGACCATCGCGGCCAATTCCTCGGGCGTGCCTTGTATCGAATCCAGCGGATCACGCTCTGAAGTGACCCCGCCGCCCGACATCATCTTCACGAAATCTGCACCCCCTGCCAAATTGTTGCGCGACGCTTTCAAAACCGCGTCACCACCGTCGGCCAGCGTGGTCAGGCCCAGCCCTTCCAGATAGGATTTTTCACCGCTCAGCACATTCGGGTTCCAACGCCAGTCGCCGTGACCGGACGAAGCACTGACGCAAGCCCCCGACAGATAGATGCGCGGCCCGGTCAGGGTGCCGATGTCGATGTGTTTCTGTAGACCGGACGACGTGCCACACAGATCGCGTACCGTTGTCACGCCCGCTGGCAGGTATTCTTGCGCGCTTGCGTAGGCCAATCCGCCCAGCTCTTCCCAAGTCATCAGTTGCGCGCCCTGAATGGCGCGGTCATTACCTGAGCCGACAAATTGCATGTTCAGATGCACATGCATGTCGATCAGGCCAGGCATGAGCGTCCGCCCGCCACCATCAATGATCTGGGCGTTCGCCGCTACGAGAGGTTCAGCCGAAACCGTGGCGATAAGGTTATCGACCACCAGCACATTTGCGTTCTCAATAAGTTGGTCGTTCACACCGTCAAAAACATTCACGTTGGTGAACAATGTTGGAAAGTCTTCGTCCTGAGCAAACACCAAAGAGCAGCTCAGCGATAGAGCCGTGATGGATCCAATGATCGTTCTTATTCTAAGTTTCATTCGAGGAAGTCTCCCAAATTATTCAAATTGCAGTTAGCGCAACGCAATGTTTCCGTACCATTTGTCTGAACCTTGTCTCAGTTATACGTTTGCGGGCACAAGGTTACGCGGGATTCGGATACCCTTCTGCCGAGAATAGAATTGCAATGCGCGCTGAAACATGCACGTTCATAACCGGTCAGGTAAAAGATACTTGACCCACATTGAACGTAGCTGAAGTGCACTCTTCATGAAGCAAAAAACAAAACAAACTGTAGTCCCGGTCGTAGTGTGCGCCATGGCGCAACCCTTTCTCGCCGTCGCCCTGAGAAACGGTGCCGACACCTCCACTATGCTCGAACCAAGTGGCGTGACGTCGGCCGACATTCTCGAAGGCAAAAAGATGATGTCCGGTCAGAGTTGGTACGATTTCATAGACAGGGTTGCAGCAGCCGTTGATAGTCCGTTTCTCGGATTTCACATAGGTTCGGGTGCGGCAATCCAAACGCTTCCAAACCTGAAAAACCTGAAAATGGGCGAGGCAACACTAGGGAACTTGCTGACAACGATGGTTATTGAGGCCGAAAGCCTGACCACTCTTGCCGACTACGAACTGGTCGTGAAAGGGCGTGAAGCAACCTTGCGCTCACAAAGATCCTTTCGCCCATCAAGCAATCCAGTTCAAGCGGACGGGTACTTTGCCGGGTTCCTGTACCGCTTGCTGCGCGAATGCTGCGGAGACGCATGGGACGCTGCTGCGTTTAAGGCGCGCATTTGCGATCCTGAGGCGTTGCCCAAAGACATACATTCAGCGAGCCGCGTTATGCGGGGGACACGTTCCGGTGTAGAGTTCCGCTTCCCCAGTACGTGGTTGTTGCTGCTCGATCAGGGCCAAGCCAGCCAGACACCGGAAATCAACGATGTCCGCGACACGAGCTTCATGTCGCAGGTGTCGATGCTTCTCGAACTCCATCAGAGCGATCCAAACATAACCCTTGAGACCTTCGCCAAACTGATTTCGTTGAGCCCGAGTGGGGCGAAGCGACAATTCGCAAAGCACAAGACGACGTTCCACAAAGAATTGGACGCATGTCGTTACGCAAGGGCGAGACGTCTTTTAAGCGAAACGGACCTGACGATGGCCCAAATAGGAAACCGGATTGGGTTTGCTGAGTCTTCCGGATTTTGCCGGGTCTTCAAAAGATGGGAAGGCATGTCACCCGGGAAGTATAGGCAGGAAATGGGCAGTGTTGGCTTGCAAGAGCCAGCCCAGTCGAGGCCGCTTCGGGCTTGAAGCTACCTTGCCGTGATATAGAGAAAGACTGACCTAAGACCGTTTTGAACGTCGCCTTAGATCTTTGCAGAATTTTGGAATCGAGACTGCGTTGAAGGTCCGGTCTAGGCAGTTCGCGGCCGGTGGTCCGCAAATTACGAATGCGCACTTTGGGCTCAATGCAGTCGTTCGCTGCGCCTTGTATGAACGACCGCTCTGCGGACATTGCCGTCATGGGCACCTAGCGACTGAATGTCCGCTTTAAACTGCTTGGTTGCTGACTGACAAATTGATAACTCGTAATCCTACGATTATCTCATCGCTCGTAACCTGCCGTGACGACTCGGCCGTGACAGGGCATAAGCCAGGACGACCTGCGAAAATGGAGGTCAAAATGGCTTGGATTTATCTTCTGATCGCTGGTGGACTGGAAGTCGTTTGGGCGACGGGGCTCAAGAAGCTTGGCTTTGGATTCTCGTGGACACTTGGCGTATTTACGCTGATCGCGCTGATCACGAGCCTCGTTACTCTCTATGCTGTGATGACGCGACTGCCGCTTGGTATTGCCTATCCTATCTGGACAGGTATCGGGTCTATCGGATCGTTGCTTGTCGGCGTCATGGCCTTCAATCAAAACCTCAGCATCCACGGTATTGCAGGTTTGATACTTTTGGTTATCGGAATGTTTCTGCTCGGCTCAGATGCACACTAACGGTGCGCCTGCTTGAGATTTTCAAAACGCTCAACTCTGGAGCAGCTAGTACGTTGCCAGGTGTTCACGCAGCTTTTTGGTATTGGTTAACTTAACTCTGCCGTAAGAACGTGCGACTAATCCAGCTTTCTCAAATCGGTCGAGGTGCCCTGCAATCGTAGCGCGCGACAACGTAGTAAAGTGGGATAGTTCAAACTGTGTTGCATCGATTTCCGGTTCGGGTTCGATGGGTCTATCGATGCTCCTAACACCCGCAAGACGCAACAGTAAGGCTGCAATGCGCCTGCTCGGGTCACGGATAGTCAAGTCGTCCATGATACCCATCGCGGTTAGGAGATGTTCTGCCGCCAATGAACCGATCCAACGCCAAGTTTCCGGATTAGCAGACGCTAACTTCTTGATATCAGGTGTTGCAATGTGAATGTACTCACTAGGGCGGGTGGCCTTGACTGATACGACGTTTGGCAATCCTTTAATTAATTCAATTTCTCCCATCCAATCGCCCGATCGAAAGAGATGTAGAAGGTTCGGTCCGCGCTCAAATGGCGCCATTTCAATAGCAAATGCTCCGGAGACGATGCCACGCAACCCGTCCTGCGGATTACCGGCTCGATGGACGTACTCTCCAGTGTTCGCCTTCCGTAACTCTCCGAGCGAGACGAGTTCCCTCCCAAACTCAACCGGTACGCCCGATAGCCAGCCTTCGCAGCTCAACTCAACATAACTGTCTTTCTTCACCAATTCTTCCCCCAAATGACTGCAGCTGACAGTCTTAAGCATTTGCCAATGATATTGCCAATGCAAATGGCGACCAAGCGTTGAAAATCAGCTCTAACTTTTGTGGGGAAAGAGAAAGTGAAACCTTTGAAAATGAAAATCGCGGCGATTGGCTTATGCGTATGCCTTGCATCGACCACCGCGATTGCAGCTGACGTGTCGATCACCGAGGACAATGTAAATATCGGCGCAGCGAAGTATTCCCCGTATCTCTACCGCGGGCATCCCACACAAGTTTTCTGGGGCGATACGCATTTACACACGTCTTACTCGACCGATGCAGGCATGATCGGAAATCGCCTTCCTCCTGACACTGCCTTACGGTTCGCCAAAGGTGAGAAAGTTGTATCCTCGTCTGGCGTGGAGGCGCGCCTGATCCAGCCACTTGATTTTCTCGTCGTAGCGGATCACGCGGAGAACCTTGGCTTGGCTGTAATGATTGAGGAGTCGGACGCGGCGCTGCTTCGCGACCGATGGGGCAAGGAAGTACACGATCTCGTCAAGGCCGGGGACAGCTATGGCGCCTATGGCAAGTGGGGCGAAGAAGGGGTGGCGACCGGCATCAACCCAATGCCAAACGTTGCGTTGCAAAGGAACATGTGGGAACGGCTCATTGATACCGTCGAACTCCACAATGAACCGGGTGTCTTCACCTCATTGCATGCTTTTGAGTGGACCTCGTCTCCTAACGTAAAGAATCTACACCGCGTGGTTTTGTTCCGGGATGACGACGACCGTGTGAAGCTAGTGTTACCATTCTCCGCGTATGATTCCGAAGATCCAGAGGATTTGTGGAACTACCTTGAAGGTTACGAGGAGAGGACCGGCGGGCAGGTACTCGCAATCCCACATAACGGTAACTTATCTAATGGATTGATGTTTGACGTTGAGACCCGAGCTGGCGAGCCAATCGACGCGGCCTATGCAAAACGGCGGATGCGTTGGGAACCAATCTACGAGGTAACTCAGGGCAAAGGCGATGGAGAAGCGCATCCTTTCCTTTCGCCCGAGGACGAGTTCGCGGAATTCCATAACTGGGACAAAGGCGACTTTGGCTTCGAAGCAAAGACGCCCGAAATGCTGCCAAATGAATACGCCCGCAGTGCGCTGAAGCTCGGCCTGGAGCAGCAGGCAGCGCTTGGCATCAACCCTTTCAAATTCGGCATGATCGGATCGAGCGACTCCCACACTTCACTTGCCGGCACGCGTGAAGAAAACTATTTTGGAAAATTCTCCGGGGTGGAGCCGGGCACTGGAGAATTCCGCTATGACGACGACGTTGTTTCAGATCGACGTCCAGATGGTGACGGAGGCGTTCAGGTCAAACACTGGGAGACGACGGCTGGAGCGCTGGCCGGTGTTTGGGCTCGGGAGAATACCCGAAAAGCGATATGGGACGCGATGGCCCGCAAGGAGGTATATGCTTCTACCGGCACGCGACCGGTGCTCAGGGTCTTCGCCGGATGGAGTTTCACGGAGGACGATGTGTTCAAGCCGGACTTTGCCACCATCGGATATGCAAGCGGTGTGCCCATGGGCGGCGACATGACCGCGGCACCCGAGGGGCGCGCGCCCAAACTGATGGTCCGCGCCTTGCGTGATCCAAATGGTGCCAACCTCGACCGGATCCAGATTGTGAAGGGTTGGCTTGATGCCAACGGAGTGTCTCAGGAACGGATATACGACGTGGCCTGCTCGGACGAACGAGCGATTTCGGACAACAATCGCTGCGACCGCCCGGTAGGAGACACTGTCGATCTGAATACCGCGACCTATACCAACACTATTGGAGAGGCGGCATTGGCAGCCTATTGGGAAGACCCAGATTTCGATCCGTCCAGCAGCGCCTTCTACTATGTACGCATCCTGGAAATTCCCACGCCAACGTGGCTTGCCTATGACCGTGTCAAGCTTGGCTCAGAGATTCCGGCTGAAGGCGTCTTGAAGCATCAGGAACGCGCCTACACCTCGCCGATCTGGTATACGCCAGAAGGTTGACTCCAGTTTTTTCGATTTGCGACTGGAGATAGAACTTCGTTTAGGCTGTCAAAGCGTGAAAGGCGTCACCAACTGCGAGGCATCGCCTTTTTTCGGCCGTTTTGGGGCTCGGAACTGACCTGCGCTGGTTTTCATCGGCGACTGTCGTCATTGAAAATTGAAGATTTGGAATTTTCGGTAGCCGGAGATAAAGGGTCGTAGATCGTAAGACAGGCCATGTACGTCCGTTTCCCCCTGTCCCTTCGCAATGTGGAAGATCTGCTGCACGAACGGGGCATCGATGTCAGCCATGAAGCCGTTAGATACTGGTGGCACCGGTTCGGCCCGATGTTTGCCGCGGAGATCCGGAATCGACGTATTGCTGGTATGAAATCAAGCAAGTGGCGTTGGCACCTGGACGAGGTTTTCGTGAAGATCAACGGAGAGCGGCACTACCTTTGGCGGGCCGTCGATCATGAAGGCGAAGTCCTGGAAAGCTTCGTCACGAAGACTCGTGACAAGAAAGCCGCGTTGAAATTCTTAAAGAAAATAATGCGCAAACACGGTCGACCTGAGGTGGTCGTCACGGACGGGCTGGCATCGTATGGCGCTGCGCTCAAAGAGATTGGCGTCGCAGACAAGCAGGAAATGGGTCGTTGGCTGAATAACCGAGTGGAGAATTCGCACCTGCCGTTTCGACGACGAGAGCGAGCCATGCTTCGCTTCCGGCGTATGCGAAGTTTGCAGAAATTCGCCGCTGTTCACGCCTCGGTCTACAATCACTTTAATCAGGAACGCAGCCTGTCAAGTCGAACGAATTTCAAACTCAACCGCGCCGCTGCTCTTGCTGAGTGGCGCGGTCTCGGTGAGGCATAAAGGGCAGTCATATTGTCCTTGCAGAGACGAGTTCGAATTGGTCTGACAGCACCCACCGTTGAGCTCTACCGCGGTCTTGCTGCCTCGGGCATTCAGCATGTGACCCCAAGGCACGAGCAAGGTGCAGGTTTTATGGCTGACGGCTATGCGCGTGTCTCAGGCAAGCCGGGCGTTGCCTTTGTGATTACAGGACCCGGCCTTACAAATACACTGACGCCGATGGCGCAGGCCCGGGCGGATTCCGTTCCGATGCTGGTGGTTTCCGGCGTCAACGAGAAGAGCACGCTAAACAAGGGTCTTGGACACTTGCATGAACTGCCCAACCAACACACGCTCGCCAAGACTGTTGCGCTGGTGTCCGAACATGTGGACCAGCCCGGTGATCTGACCGCTGCATTGGATCGCTCGTTTGCACCCTATTCCGCTGGACGCCCGGGCCCCACCCATATCCAAATCCCATTGGATATAGCAGGGTTAGCCGCTGAAAGCGCATTGCCTTCGAAAGATCATCCTCATCAGGCACTGGACAGTGACTTAGTCCAACAAGCTGTTGACCGGCTGTCGGCCGCGCGAAAAGTCGTCATCTTGGCCGGTGGCGGAGCGAAAATGACCAGAGAAGATCTACAAACTCTGGCAGAGCGGCTCGATGCACCTGTCGTACAAACCGTAAATGCGCGCGGTTTGATGCATGGGCACCCACTGACTGTCCCCGCTAGTCCGAGCTTAAAAGCGGTCCGGACATTGATCGAAGATGCCGATTGCGTCCTCGCCTTGGGAACCGAGTTGGGCCCAACGGACTATGATATGTATGCCACGGGAGGTATGGCATCTATGTCGGGGCTCATACGAGTGGATATTTGCCCGGATCAACTGACCCGTCACGAAGCCGCAATAGCCATAGAGGGTGACACCGATCAGGCTATTTCGTCGTTGCTGTCGGCATTGCCCGGAAAATCCAACCAGCGAGATGGAATGGACCGCGCGAAAAGAACCCGCGCTGCGGCGTTCGAAGAGATAGGTTTGGACTACCGCGCTCAAGTCGGGATTCTGGCGGCCATACGCGCAGCAGTCCCGAATGCGCTTATTGTAGGAGACTCTACTCAGCCGATTTATGCAGGCAACCTCTACTATGACCACGACCGTCCCGGCGGTTGGTTCAATGCGGCCACTGGATACGGAGCGCTTGGCTATGGTATTCCGGCCGCCATCGGTGCCGCGATTGCCGACCCTGAGGCGTCAGTGATTTGCATCGCTGGAGACGGAGGTGCCCAATTCTCACTGCCCGAGATCATGGCCGCAGTGGACCAAAACCTGCGCATTACCTTTGTTCTTTGGAACAATCATGGCTATGGCGAAATCGCTACTTCCATGGAAGGCGTGGGCGTCGAGGTGATCGGTTGCGACCCAACCCCACCTGACTTTGCGGCCACTGCTGCCTCGTTTGGCGTCCCCTACAAGCGCGTTCGGCAAAACCCAATAGCTGTTGCAGCTGCATTGACGGAAGCCAATGCCCAAGATGGCCCCTCGATTCTGGAAATTGATATTGCCGGGCGCCGTCCGGATCAGGAGTGAATCATGCGAAATCCCACCTTTGAATTTACCCGTGCCATAACTCGCAAGCCTGCCTCGACTGTTGCAGAAGGCCTGCGTGCCGAGGACATCGGCAGTCCTAGCCTGGACGGTATGCTGGCTGCGCATGCGGCCTATGTAAGCGCTCTGCGTAGCACCGGAGCAGAAGTCATCGAGCTTGATCCACTTGAAGCGTACCCGGACGCCCAGTTCGTCGAGGACACTGCGCTGTGCCTACCGCAAAGTGCTATACTGATGCGACCTGGCGCGCCCTCCCGCCTAGGCGAGGTGGCAGAGATATCGTCGACGATCCGTGCCTGTTACAACGACGTCCGCGAGATCAAAGGTCCCGGCCATATCGAAGGAGGCGACATCCTGGTGACCGGAAAGGAGATTCTGGTCGGCCGCTCGGATCGAACCGACGCTGCAGGAGTGGCCGAGCTGGCGGAAATCGCCAATGAGTGGGGCCATGCTTTGCGCGAGGTATTTACGCCTGAAGGCGTGTTGCATTTCAAGACAGATTGTTCGCTGATGGATGCCGAGACCATCCTTTCAACCAAGCGATTGGATGCGTCCGGGTGCTTTAAAGGTTACCGGGTTCTGCATGTTGCCGACGGTGAAGAAGCGGCCGCCAATGCAATACGTTTCAACAATCTGGTGCTCATGGCGGCCGGTTTCCCGCGCACTGCAGATGTTTTGGACAAGGCTGGGTATGAGGTCGTCCAAATCGACAACACCGATTGCGCCAAGTTGGATGGCGGCATGTCATGCCTGTCTCTGAGGTTTTGATGGCAACGAAGGATCATCAGGCATAATAACCGAGTTCAGCTGGAGTGCCGAGGCTGTCCGCATGCGCACCTCACCGGTTTCCGTCTACCACACGTCCTCCAACAGCGCTTCCGCCGCCAACCGTCCAAATGCATTCGCCGCTTTGGGGCTTGCGCCCGAAACGAGACGGCGATCGATGTGGCATGTGGCGTCGGCCTTGTGAGCCTCCCCATTTGAATGGGCCCACCGTTAAGATTAGGAAACGGAGGACCAAGAATGGCAAACAAGCGACCGAAGCCGGAAGAAATTGTCTCGAAGTTGCGGCAGGTTGAAGTTCTGATGGGGCAAGGGATGCCGCGTCTGGATGCGATCAGACAGATCGGCGTTGTGGAGCAAACCTATTACCGCTGGCGCAAGCAATATGGCGGAATGGGTGTAGACCAATTGAAGGAACTTAGGCG
>NZ_CYPU01000009.1 GCF_001458195.1 Ruegeria atlantica
TTCAATTGGTCTACACCCATTCCGCCATATTGCTTGCGCCAGCGGTAATAGGTTTGCTCCACAACGCCGATCTGTCTGATCGCATCCAGACGCGGCATCCCTTGCCCCATCAGAACTTCAACCTGCCGCAACTTCGAGACAATTTCTTCCGGCTTCGGTCGCTTGTTTGCCATTCTTGGTCCTCCGTTTCCTAATCTTAACGGTGGGCCCATTCAAATGGGGAGGCTCAAGATGCTGAAACCATTTCGATTGTACGCACAACCGATGAGGTGGGAACGGTCTGCGTACATTTCCCGCGTACAGGCTATCGCATTGCTGTAGCACAAAGGAAAATTCATGCCTGTTATCCGCATAGAAGTGCCAGAAGGCACCCCCCAAGAGTCTAAGAAGAGAATTCGTAAAGGCGTGAAACAAGCTGTTCTGGACACGCTTGCTCCCAAGGAAGTCAAATACGACTACGTCGGTGTGCACGAAGTCTCCGGCATTTTGGGCGATGGCCTCCCACTGGTTACAGTTGACCTACGCCCAGGTCGCGACGAAGGCCGCAAGAAGGCTTTAGTCGATGCCATTGCGGTGCTGCTGCAAAAGGAACTTAGTTCAGATCCTACCGATCTATACGTTCTTTTCCGGGAAAACCCCTCTGAGAACCACTGTACTGGTGGTGTACCGTTGCCTGCGTGGGTGCCTGTAGATCAGTAGAAAAGTCATCCTTTAAAGGGGAGAGCTGATCGGAACAGATTCCTAAAAGTAGTCATGCGAAGACATCGCGGCGTCAGACACTGTGGCACAGAACGGTCATTCGCTATACTCTGCCTGAATGACAGCCTTGCGAAACGGCGCAGCCGTACGAGATTTTGCAAGCAGGGCGAGCTTGATCGGCAAAGCCCCTTGGACAAAACGCTTGCAAACTGGGCAGCGTCTTCAGTCTAATTCTTTCTCAACAACTACGCTGAGCGGATCAAACTGAGCTTGTTTGACGACGTGGTTGCAACAAGGAGTAATAATAAATGTATCGTTCAATTTCACTGTTTGTTTCCGTTGCGGTAAGCCTTCTGGCCGCCGAATCTTTTGCACAAGGAACGAATGTCTCTCATCCGATGGGCTTTTTTGTTACATCAGTTGGCTTGGGTGACGGAGGAAACCTCGGCGGCCTCGAAGGCGCTGACTCCCATTGCCAAAGCCTCGCGGCGGCTGCCGGTGCTGATGAACGTCAATGGCGCGCGTATTTGTCAACACAGGAAGAAGGAAAACGCGGAATTTCCGCCAGAAGTCGCATCGGGCAAGGTCCTTGGTACAACGCAAATGGCGAATTGATAGCTTCGGACCTGGATCAACTGCACATCTTGCCAAATATCTACTACCGGACTGCGGTTGACGAGAATGGAAACAAAATCAAGGGCCGCGGCGATAGCCCCAACGAACACGACATTCTGACCGGCACTCAGGCCGATGGAACCGCCTATTTCCCTTGGCAGGAGGGAGACAAAACGTGCTCGAATTGGACATCCAATGGCGATGGTTCGGCGACCGTCGGACATCACGATCGTCATGGCGGGGGAAACACATCTTGGAACGCAGCTCACGATAGTCGCGGTTGTTCTCCTGACGCGCTTCGAGGCACCGGTGGAAACGGTTATTTCTACTGTTTTGCCGCTGACTGACACTTCTACCGGAAAGTCTGCAAATAGCTCGGAGTGGTATCAAATGTCCGCCCTGGGCTCTGGGCCGACTTTCGCCGCGGTAATAGCCAATGAGCGAAAAAGAGCCTTCTGCGCCGTCCAAATATCCTGAACATCATTAGCTTGATAGCGTGTTTATTGCCTTAGCGCTCGGTTATGTGCGAGAGCGCCAAGACATTTGGCCCAAGCTGGCAAGCGCGAAGTGGTGCCATACAAAATTGCAATCGACGGTTTGGCGGCGCCCCCTTACCTGCCGACCACTCAAAGAGCTCGCCAGCCGATATCGCGGCGGTAAAAGCCTTCGGGCCAATCCACACTTTCAACCATCGCATATGCCCGGTCGCGCGCCTCTTGCAGAGTATTTCCGCGCGCGGTCACATTCAGCACGCGCCCGCCTGCGGCATGAACCTGCCCATCAACGGCCTTGGTGCCGGCGTGAAAGATCATGTTGCTGCTGTCTTCTGGTAGCTCATCCAAGCCTTTGATCGCAGATCCTTTTACGTAGGAACCCGGATACCCCTGTGCCGCCATCACAACAGTGATCGCATGATCGTCGGCCCAGTTAACCTGCGTCTCGCTCAAACGGCCCTCGGCCGCGGCATGAAGCAGGTCCAGAACCTGGGCACCAAGCCGCATCATCAGAACCTGGCATTCCGGGTCACCAAAGCGGACATTGTATTCGACCAACCTCGGTTGGCCGTCCTTTATCATCAGTCCCGCATACAAAACGCCTTGAAATGGCATGCCCCGGCGCTTCATTTCGGCCATGGTCGGGCGCACGATCTCTTCCATCGCCCGCGCCTCGATCTCGGCGCTCAGGACCGGGGCTGGGGAATACGCCCCCATACCGCCCGTGTTCAGGCCCGTGTCGCCTTCTCCCACGCGCTTGTGATCCTGCGCGGTGCCGATGGACAGAATGTCCTCGCCATCACACAAAACGAAGAGAGATGCCTCTTCGCCCTCCATGAACTCCTCAATCACCACCTCGGCCCCCGCGCCACCAAAAGCGCCGCCGAACATGTCGTCGATGCCCTCCAGCGCGGTCTGTTCGTCCATGGCGACGATCACACCCTTGCCTGCCGCCAAACCATCGGCTTTGACCACGATCGGCGTGCCCTGTTCGCGGACGTAAGCCTTGGCAGGCTCGGCCTCAGTGAACCTTGCATAGGCTGCAGTCTGAGCGTTCGACGCGTCACAGATTTCCTTGGTGAAACTCTTCGATGCTTCCAACTGCGCCGCATCTGCCGAAGGACCAAAGACCAGCACACCCGCTTCACGCAGACGATCCGCGACGCCAGCGGCCAGGGGCGCTTCGGGGCCGACAATTACGAAATCAATCGCATTCTCTTCGGCAAAGCTGACAACCGCGCCGCCATTCTCGATATCCAGCGCCGCACAATCGGCGATCCGCGCAATCCCGGCATTTCCCGGCGCCACGATTAGGCGGTCACATTTGGGATTTTGCATCACCGCCCAGGCGAGGCTGTGTTCCCGCCCGCCGCTGCCGAGAATAAGGATGTTCATGAAGGTCTCCGATCTGCTTGGCCTCGCCTTCCGGGCGTTCTAAGCTGGCCGAGCATTTGACACAAGGCGCTGAAATGTCCGACCTGCTTGATGACCCGACCCCGGGCCAAAACACCCCAGAATACTCCGTTTCGGACATCTCGGGCGAAGTGAAACGCACGCTGGAAGGCACGTTCGGGCGAATCCGTGTGCGTGGTGAGGTCGGACGCGTGTTCACAGCGCGCTCGGGGCATCTGTACTATGACATCAAGGATGACCGGAACGTTTTGGCCTGCACCACCTGGAAAGGTCAGGTTTCGGGCCTCTCGGTGGTGCCGGAAGAAGGTCTTGAGGTTGTCGTCACCGGCCGTCTGACCGCTTTTGGTGCGCAGTCAAAATATAACCTGAACGTTGATGAGGTCGCGGTCGCGGGGCAAGGCGCTTTGATGGCCCTGTTGGAAAAGCGCAAGAAACAGCTTGAGGCGGAAGGTCTGTTCGCACCCGAACGTAAAAAGCCTCTGCCCTACCTGCCCCAGATTATTGGCGTGGTGACATCACCATCTGGCGCTGTGATCCGCGACATCCTGCACCGCCTGCGGGATCGCTTCCCGCGCAAGGTGCTGATCTGGCCCGTCGCCGTACAGGGGTCCAACTGCGCTCCAGAAGTGGCGCGAGCCATCGACGGTTTCAACAAACTGACACCGGGCGGCTCGCTGCCCCGGCCCGACCTGATTATTGTCGCCCGGGGTGGCGGATCGATCGAAGACCTTTGGGGGTTCAACGAAGAAATCGTTGCACGCGCGACGGCCGCGTCGGACATTCCGCTGATTTCTGCCGTGGGTCACGAAACGGATACAACGCTGATCGACTTCGCCTCGGATCGACGCGCGCCAACACCGACCGCCGCGGCTGAACTTGCCGCGCCGGTTCGGATGGAACTTCTGGCCTGGACGGGTGAGCAAGGTGCACGCCTGTCTCGTGCAGCGACGGACGCGGTTCAAAGACGCTCTCAACGGCTTCGCGACCTGTCTCGCGCGTTGCCGCGCCCGGATAGCTTGTTGAACACCCCACGCCAACGCCTTGACTTAATTGCGGATCGGCTGGCACCCGCACTAAATCGCGGCGTGCAGAACCGACGTCTGCAAGTCGTTGAGCTGTCCGCACATCTGCGCCCTTCGACGTTGCGCAATCTCGTTTCGACCAGAAACGAGGCCTTACGCAACCTGTCATCCCGTCTGTCTCTGCGCCCAATCCACAGAGAGATCGAACAACAAAAGCAGAATATCAACAGGTTGGCCGACCGTATGAACGCGGCTCAGGCCACGCGCCTGGATCGGATGCGGCAACAGCTGGACGCCGCTGATCGCCTGCGTGAAACACTTAGCTACAAGGCGACGTTGCAGCGTGGCTACGCTGTGGTCCGAGCTGAAGGCGAGGTTCTGACAACCAAGAAACAGGCGTCAAAGCACAGCGTATTCGAGATCGAATTCGCAGATGGTCTGCTGAATACGGGCCAGCCCACGACTTCACCGGCGGCACCTAAGAAGTCAGCAAAGAAAGATGCACCGGACCAGGGTTCGCTGTTCTAGCCGAATGCGACTTCAGACCCCGACTTCGGGGCCGAGACAAACCATTTCTTCATTGATGTCCTCGGCCTCGTACAGCTCGGTGGCGTCCGAGTTGCCCTCGAACAAGGCGATCAAGTCCCCGTCAGACTTGGTAAAGACCCAGCATTGCGGGTCAATCCGGTCTTCGTAGACAAAGCAGATCTGGCCCGCTTGTTCGTACCAGACACCCTCTTTGCAATTGCCGTCCAGAAAAGACCAGATCACGCGGCGATTTTGCAAATAGCGTTCGACGCCGTAAACCGTCCCCTGAAACCCATAGAACATGGTTTTTCCGCGCGTATAACTGTCGAATTCAGCCCCAGACAAAGCTGACTGAGCCGCTGCCGTCTGCGCAGAAAGTGTCAGAAGAATCGCAATACGCCTGAGCATGGGAACATTCTGACAGATGCCGGTCGGCATCGCCAACAGACAATCCCCTAAAACCGGCTGCCTTAACGTCACCGCTTGAGTTGTAATGGCGATCCCGGTGATGCTGCTAAAAAAAGCCAAATGGGGGACATTTGATGACAACCGCTTTTTTCTGGTTCGCTGCCGCGAGCGCGCTGGCCTATTTGCCGATGTCACCGCGCCCGGCCAGCCCCCTGCGATCCCTCTTCAAGACGGCCTCTGTCGCGCTACTGGCGCTGGTTGCTGTCTTAAGTGGCGCCCCCATCCTACTGACCCTTGCGCTAGTCCTGTGCGCCTTGGGCGACGCGCTGTTATCACGCGAGACGGACTCGACCTTCATGGCAGGGATCGGTGCATTTGCAGCAGGCCACCTGGCCTATATCGCTCTGTTCCTCAGTCACCCATCCAGCGACACTGCTTTGATCTTGGACAAGCCCGGTATTTTTTGGTCACTGATCATCCTCGGGATCGTTGCTGCAACCCTGCTCCCCCCCCGCACCGGTGACCTCAAGATACCGGTTCTGGGCTATATCCCGGTCATCCTTGGCATGGGCATTACGGTCCTCGCCTTGCCCGAGGCGGGCGCGTTACGCTGGGCCCTGCCCGCCGCACTGGCCTTCATCGCGTCGGACCTGATACTGGCGACTGAAAAGTTTCTGCTGCCTAACGGCCATCCGGCGCTACGCATCACGCCCTATATGATCTGGATCCTATACTGGGGCGCTCAGGCGGGGCTTTTGATTGCGTTTTTGTGACCCTTTGCAACTGCTGCAAATCCGCATTAGGTGAGAGGAACACCTGCGGAGACCAAAAATGGCGTTTTTCTCAAAGCTCAAGGACAAGCTGTTCAAATCCTCGTCCCGCCTCGAACAGGGGCTGGATGCCATCGTCGAAGACGGTGGCGAGGAAACGACCGCCCCCGATCCGATAATACCCGAGCCCGAGCCGCAGCCAGAACCAGTTCCCGAAGTTCCACAGCCGGTGCCAGAGACACCTGAACCCGCCCCTGTGCCACAGCCGGTCGAAACTCCTGAACCCGCACCGGTCGATCCAACCCCTACCCCACCACCGCCCGAGGCCGCGCCGTCCAAAGGGGTGTTGGGACGACTGTTTGGCCGTAACGAAGCCAAGGCAGTTGTCCGTCGCACGTTGGACGACGACATGCTTGAGCAGCTAGAGGAATTGCTAATCGCCTCGGATATGGGCGTCGACACCGCACTGCGTGTCACATCCAACATGGCCGAGGGGCGGTTGGGCCGAAAGCTGTCTACGCAAGAGATTAAGCAATTGCTGGCCCAGGAAGTCGCCCGTGTGATGGAACCGGTTGCCAAGCCTCTGCCCATCTACCCCAAGCGCCCGCAGGTCGTGCTGGTCGTTGGCGTCAACGGGTCCGGCAAGACCACAACCATCGGCAAGCTCGCCAGCCAGTTCAAAGCCGCGGGCAAAAAGGTCGTCATCGCTGCCGGGGACACCTTCCGCGCCGCCGCCGTCGAACAGCTACAAGTCTGGGGCGACCGCGCCGGCGTGCCGGTGCTGACCGCACCCGAAGGGTCAGACCCGGCCTCATTGGCTTTCGACGCTCTGACCCGCGCGCAGCAAGACGGCGCAGATCTGCTGATGATCGACACGGCCGGTCGCCTGCAAAACCGTGCGGACCTGATGGAGGAACTGGCGAAGATCGTCCGCGTAATCCGCAAAATCGACGAGACCGCCCCGCACAACACGCTGTTGGTGCTGGATGCCACCACTGGCCAGAACGCGCTGAGCCAGGTCCGGACATTCCGCGATCTCGCTGACGTGTCAGGTCTGGTGATGACCAAACTCGACGGCACCGCCAAAGGTGGCGTTTTGGTGGCACTGGCCGACAAGTTCGGCCTGCCGATCCATGCCATAGGCGTCGGAGAACAGATCGACGACCTCGCCCCCTTCAACCCTGAAGAGTTCGCGGCCGCACTCACTGGCCTGGACCAAACCTGATCCCCCCTTCATCTGGCCCCAAATATCCTCCGGGGGTCTGGGGGTGGAAAACCCCCAGCCTCTCCTCCCAGCGAAAAGACTGACATTTGAGCGACTGGCTGATTTCTCTCGAAGGCACCGAAGCGGGCCATCAGCTGGCTCTTGGCCTCGCTTTGATGGCTGCCTTCCTGCATGCGGTATTTGGCGCACTGCAGAAGGGTCGCCACGATCCCTGGCTGTCCCGTGGGGCAATCGACGCCTGCTATTGCCTGATGGCCGCCCCTTTTGCCTTTTTCGTGGTACCGTGGCCTGAACCCTACATGTGGTCCATCTTCGCCGTGGTCTGGGTGATCCACATCGCCTACAAGGTCCTTCAGGCCATGGCCTATACAAAGGGTTCATACACTGTCGTCTACCCGGTCGTACGCGGCACTGGCCCCCTTTTCACGGTCATCGGCGCCTATCTGCTCTTTGGCGAGACGTTTACCGGGATTCAATGGTTTGGCGTTTTGGTTCTGCTGGCCGGTATCTTCGGCCTGGCCGCCTATAATTTGCGTTTTCTGGAAACCAACCGGGAAACGCTGGGCATCGCGCTGGTACTGGCCATCGCAACTGGCCTGTTCGTCGCGCTCTACACCACTTATGACGCCTATGGTATCCGGGCCACCGCCGACCCGTTCACCTTTCTGGCGTGGTTTTTCATGATCGACGGTTTTGCGATGCCGATTTACGCATTCCTCAGATGGCGCGCCATGATCGATCGCCCAGCCGTTGGTCCATTGATGTTGCGAGGCTTGGCCGGAGGCATCATCGCCCCTATGTCCTTCGGAGCAATCATGCTGGCGACCCGTCTGGACAAGGTCGGCGAAGCTGCCGTTCTGCGAGAAACCTCGACAGTCTTCGCGGCGCTGATCGGGTGGCTGGTGCTAAAAGAAACTGTGGGTCCAAGACGGGTCGCGCTGATGGCATTGATTGCATTGGGCGCCGTAATAGTTGAAATGGGCGGGTAAAAATCAGGAAACCGACATGTCAGGCAAAAAAGAAATCAATCCATTTCTGAAACAGGCGTTGGAGCTTGGGCCCCCACTGGCCTTTTTCTTCATCTACCTACGCCTGCGTGACGACAGTTTCCTGATCGGAGGCACCGAATATTCCGGCTTTATCATCGCGACGATCATCTTCGTCCCGCTGATGCTGGCCGCCATGGGCATTCTCTGGGTCCTGACCGGCAAACTTAGCCGGATGCAGATATTCACCGCCTTCATGGTCATCTTCTTTGGGGGCCTGACCGCTTGGTTCAATGATGAGCGGTTCTTCAAGATGAAAACCACGCTGGTTTACGGTTTTTTCTCGGTCATCCTTGGAATTGGCCTTCTGCAAGGGAAATCCTATCTGGCCTATGTCCTGGAAGATATGCTGCCGATGCGCCATGAGGGCTGGATGATCCTGACCCGCCGGTTGTGCGGCTGCTTTGCGGTTCTGGCCGTTGCCAATGAATTTGTCTGGCGAACCATGTCGACGGACCTGTGGGTCAAAATTGAAACTTTCGCCTTTCCGATCGCGCTGATGGCGTTTCTGATGCTTCAGTTCAGTCTGTTGCAACGCTACATGGATGATCCAGACCACCAATAGACGAACACTGATAATCGGCGCGCAGCTTAAGCGTTTGCTTTCATAATGAGCCGTCACACAGCGCACAATCAGACAAGCCAATAAAAACCTTGGAATAATAGCACGGCTGTGGGACATTGAGGCACCACTCAACACCAGCAGCCGGAGACCCCTCAACCACATGAAGGCACTCCCAAACAGCGGATTTCTGTCCGAGGCATCAGACCGACTCAGGGCTATGCTTTCGGCACTCGCAACCGAGATTTCCTTGGATCAGGGCCAGGTGCTGTTTGAGCAGGGGGACGAAGGCGATGCGCTGTATGTGATTTCTGAGGGCACGCTTGAGGTTTCATTCCTTGCGATGAGCGGGCGCAAGCTGTCTTTGACCCTTATGAAGCCGGGCGAAGTGTTTGGCGAAATAGCGTTGTTCGACAGCGGGCCGCGGACCGCCACGATAGCAGCGGCCGAGCCATCAAGCGTGCTGCGCGTGCGCCGCAGGGACGTGATGGACCAGATACGCCAGCACCCCGATCTTGCCGTCGACATGATCCGTCTGGCGGGCCTGCGTATGCGCTGGATGGGGTCACAGCTGAACGAACAGGTATTCTTGCCGATGCCCATTCGTCTGGCGCGCAAATTGCTGCATCTGTCCGCCCTTCAGGACGACCCCGCAATGCGCATCACCCTGTCCCAAAGCGAATTGGCCGAGTTCGTCGGTGCCACGCGCGAGGCTGTATTCAAAACGATTTCAACCTGGAAACGCGACAATGTTGTCGAGGCATCCCGCGGCGGGCTGATGATCCAGGACTTCAACGCCCTGAAAGAACTGGCCGAATCCGACTTAATCTGACCTTGTGACCTCCTTCACATACGGCGCATGCCAAAATAGCTAATGTCTTAGTTGTTACCGTAGGGGGCCAGAGAATCATCCCCGATATCTGTCCACTGGCCTCTCCCTGTACCAGAGCCATGCGCCTCCCCGGCGTGTGGCTCACTTACTTTCAGCGCCACGTGAAACGGAAAAGGCCGAGGCATTGCCCCGGCCTTGTCACAACGTTTGATGTGGTGCGTTACTCGCCCAAGCTCAGCGCCACAAAGCGGGGGTCGCCACCGCGACGTACAAGCAACAACAGTGATTTACGCCCGGCTTCACGCGCTTCTTCCATACGTGCTTCCAGGTCTGCAATCGACGTTACCTTTTGCTGTCCAGCCTCGGTGATCAGATCACCGGCGCGCAACCCTTTGGAAAACGCCTCAGAGGCTTCATCCACTTCGGTCACAACCAGCCCCTCGGCGTCTTCTTCAAGACCAAGGTCCGTGCGCAGCGTGTCCGTCAGTGGTGAAATGGTCAGGCCCAGAATAGCTGCGTTCTCTTCCGTTGGAGCCTCAGACGTTTCCTCGTCGCCCTGATCGGCCCGTTCGGCATCCTCACGGCGCCCCAGAGTAACCAGAACGGTCTGTGTTCCGCCATCGCGATGCACGACAACACGCACGGCTTTGCCTACGGTTGTCTCTCCGACCTGACGCACAAGGCCGCGTGTATCTTCGACCTCGACCCCATCAAAACTGAGGATCACGTCACCAGCCAGCAGACCAGCATCTTTCGCCGGCCCATCCGGAACATCGCTGATCAGCGCACCGCCCGGCTTGGCCAACCCCATTGCTTCGGCCATGTCCTCGGTCACGTCCTGAATGCGAACGCCCAGCCAACCACGGCGGGTTTCGCCGAATTCGCGCAGTTGGTCGACCACCTTGACCACAACGTTGGACGCCATCGAAAAGCCGATCCCGATCGAGCCACCGTTGGGCGACAGGATCGCAGTGTTTACACCAATCACCTCACCATTCATGTTGAACAGCGGGCCGCCCGAGTTGCCCCGGTTGATGGCCGCGTCGGTCTGGATGTAGTCGTCATACGAACCGCTCAGCGCCCTGTTGCGGGCCGAAACGATCCCGGCCGAAACCGAGAAGCCCTGCCCCAACGGGTTGCCCATGGCAATAACCCAATCACCGACACGGGCGACGTCACTGTCGCCAAACTGCACGTATTGCAGCGGGCCCGGGGCCGCGACTTTCAGCAGCGCAATATCGGTTTTCTCGTCCGTGCCGATCACCTTGGCAGGCAGTTCCTCCGGCGGCTGTCCATCACCGGGGAAGAACTCCACCAGGATTTCATCGGCCTCGGCGATCACGTGATTGTTGGTGACGATGTAGCCGTCTTCAGAAATCACGAACCCCGAACCCAGCGCGTTGCTGCGGCGCGGGCGATTTTCATCATCACCGTTCCGGTCCTGAAAATCGCGAAAGAAATCTTCGAACGGTGATCCCTCGGGCACAATGCCCTGCGGGCCGGTCTGGCCTTCGATCAACGTTGAGGTGGTAATGTTGACCACGGCCGGGCTGATCTTTTCTGCCAGTGGCGCCAGGCTTTCGCTCCGCGCCTGTGCTGCGACGGATTGGGCCAGAACAAGAATCATCCCCGCAATGGCCAGCCACATCAGCCGCATGAAACCAACACCCTCGCCCTGCCGGACTGAAATACTGCGTGCTTGTGCCTGCACTTGGGAACTCCTTGTCAACAAGTCTTGTAAAACTGCCCTCGGGCAAATCTTCTCAGGAACCAATGTAGTCGGTTTGTCCTTGCCCGCAACTCGGGATCGCGGGGAAATCACCTGCAAGTGAGGTCACAGCATCAAAACCCAACCTGATAGGCCCCCCATAGCAGGAGAAAGCCACTGACCACGCTCAGCAAACCGGCCAGCCGCCGCGCCTGCTCGGGTAGGGACCGCAATGTCTCTAACATGCGCTCAATAAGCAAAGGGGCCAGCGCATAGGCCAGCCCCTCTACAATCAATACCAGCCCGAAAGCCAGAAGGATCAGCCCCATTATTCGGAGGCCGCAGCAGCCGGAGCTTGCCGTCCGGTTGGCGAACCGAGGTAGTTGAAGAACTCGGAATCCGGGCTCAGAACCAACGAGCTATTGCCGCCCTGCAACGCGTTCTCATACGCGGTCAGCGAACGGTAGAATTCAAAGAACTCCGGGTCAGCGCCATAGGCTTCCGCAAAGATCGCGTTACGTTCAGCGTCCGCTACACCACGGGTGATTTCGGCCTCACGACGGGCATCTGACACCAGCTCGACCACGGTCCGGTCAGCCTGCGCGCGGATACGCTGCGCGGCTTCCTTACCTCGGGCGCGCTCATCGGTAGCCTCACGTTCCCGTTCAGCTTTCATCCGGTCGAAGGTCGCTTCCAAGTTGGCCTGGGGAAGATCAGTCGCCTTCAATCGCACGTCGATTACAGTCACGCCCAGCGCCTGTGCTTCGGCAATCGCGCTGTTTCGGATGCGCAGCATCAGCGCCGCACGGTCCGAGCTCAGGATGTCACGAGACGAAACCGAGCCCAGAACTTCGCGGGTTTCGGCTCGCAAAATACGATCCAGACGATCCTCGGCAACCGGGATACCGCCGACACCAACGGCCTGACGGAACCGATTCAAATCTGAAATCCGGTAACGTGCGAATGCATCGACAACCAGACGCCGATCGTCCAGAGGCGTCACCTCAAGAGGCTGTACGTCAATAGACAGGATACGGTCGTCATAGCGGACAACTTCTTGAATCACCGGGATTTTGAACGCCAGACCGGGGTCTTCCTTGACCGCGACGACACGACCAAATTGCAAGACCAGCGCGCGTTCACGTTCGTCCACGATGAAGATCGAAGACAGGCCAACGACGCCAAGGATCACGACAAGAATGAGGATAATGGGTGATTTACGCATCAGTTGCTCTCCCCGGCTGGGCTACGACGCAGCTCGTTCAGCGGCAGATAGGGCACAACACCCTGCCCTTGCCCGGATGAGTTCTGGTCCAGAATGATTTTGTCAACGTCACCCAGAATCTGCTCCATACGCTCCAGATACAGACGCTTACGCGTCACATCGGGCGCTTTGGAGTATTCTTCCAGAACTGCGCTAAAGCGGCTGGCTTCACCCCGCGCACTGTTGATCTGTTGGGCACGATATCCTTCTGCCTCTTCCAGAACCTGCGCAGCTTCACCACGGGCTTGGGCAAGTGCCTGGTTCGCGTAGGCGTCCGCAATATTCTGTTCGCGGTCACGCTCCTGCGCCGCGGCTTGAACGTCGCGGAACGCGGCAATTACGTCCTGCGGTGGGTCGGCTTTGTCAAAGTTGACGCGGACAATGTTGATCCCTGAATCATAGCTGTCCATTGTGGACTGGATCAGTTCCTGCAAGCGATCCGCGATTACACCACGATCCCTGTTCAGGATCGGTGCCAGTTCGCTTTGCGCAATAATCTCTCGCATCGCTGATTCCGACACCGCGCGGATCGTTTGGACCGGATCACGCAGGTTGAACAGAAACTTTGCAGGGTCGTTGATGTTCCAGACGACTTGATAGTCGATATCGACCACGTTTTCGTCGCCGGTCAGCATCAAGCCATCATCGCTGCCGCGCGCGCCGCCCATATCTTCGTTCTGTTCACGGGTGACCGGGATGACTTCGGCGGTAACGAAAGGCCAGGGCGCAAAGTTTAGACCCGGATTTCCGACGGCCGAGAATTCGCCGAGGAACAACTCAACCGACTGTTCTTCGGGCTTGACCGTGTAAAAACTGGCCGCCCCCCACAATACCGCCGCGACGACGACACCAATAAGAACCGTACCTTTTGTGAAGATGGGGCCACCGCCGCCAGAGCCCTGACCGTTGCCACCTCGGCCTGAACCGCCGCGGCCGCCCATAAGGACGCGCAGCTGTTCCTGGCCTTTCTTCATCAGCTCATCAATCTCGGGGATCTGCGGACCATCGCCTTCGGGGGGCTTGCGCCCATCACCGTTGTCACCCCGATTTCCTCCGCCGCCCGAGGAGCCTCCGCCCCCCCAGGGGCCGCCGCTATTGCCCGCCATATGTATCTATTCCCTTGTGTTGGACCGTGTGATCACGGGTTCCCTTGTAACTTGTGTGCGCGCGGTTGCAAATCAAGCAGTGCGCACAGGTTGCCGCATTGTTACCAATTCCTCTGCCATCACCGGATGAACGGCAACCGTGCGGTCGAAATCTTCCTTGGTTGCGCCCATTTTGACGGCAATGCCAGCCAGCTGGATCATCTCACCCGCGCCCGGCGCGACGATGTGGCAGCCCAGAACTTTACGAGTCGCCTGGCTGACGATCAGCTTCATCAACACGCGCTGCGTTCCACCGGCAAAGGCTTTTTGCATTGGTTTGAACGATGTCGCGTAAACCTCAATCGGTTCCTGTGCCGCGCCTTCTTCTTCGCTCAGGCCTACCGTTCCGAATTCCGGTTGGGTGAAGATCGCGGTCGGGATCAGTTCATGATCCACAGGCGTCGGGTTGCCCTTGAACACGGTTTCGACAAAGGCCATCCCCTCGCGGATCGCGACGGGTGTCAAGTTCACGCGGTCGGTCACGTCGCCGATGGCATAGATCGAGGGTACGCCAGTCTGGCTGTACTCATCCACCACGATCTCACCTTTGCGGCCACGTTCCACGCCCAGCGCCTCGAGGCCCAGATTATCCGCATTCGGGGCACGCCCGGTGGCGTACATGACCACGTCGAACTGATCCTCGGTGCCATCGGTGGCCTTGACGCGAATCTTGTCGCCTTCTTTGGTCATTTCCAGCACATTGGTGCCCAAACGAACATCGATGCCGTTCTGGCGCATCTCTTCGCAGATCAGGCCACGCGCCTCTTCGTCGAATCCTCGCAGAATTTGCGCGCCGCGGTAGAATTGAGTGGTCTTGACGCCCATCCCGTTCATGATACCGGCGAATTCGCTGGCGATATAGCCGCCACCGACAATCAGAATGCTTTGGGGCAGCTTCTCAAGGTGGAAGATCTCGTTCGACGTGATCGCTAGGTCCGATCCCGGGAACTCGGGCACGACCGGACGACCGCCTGTAGCGATCAGGATATGCTTGGCTGTCTTGCGTGTCCCATCCGCCAATTCGACCGTATGTGGATCCACAACGGTCGCCCGCTGGTCAGAACTTTCAACGCCGTTGTTTTTCAGGATATTGCGGTAGATGCCTTCAAGCCGGTCCAGTTCAGTCACCAGCTTGCCGTGAAAAGTATCCCAGTTCAAAGCACCGGCCTGAATGTCCCAGCCATAGGCTTGCGCATCACCGACCATACCCGAGAATTCGCTGGCGAAGACCATCAGCTTCTTGGGCACACAGCCTCGGATGACACAGGTGCCGCCGTAGCGGTCTTCTTCGGCCAGCCCCACCTTGGCACCGTTCTCACCAGCTGCCACACGTGCGGCCCGGACCCCACCTGAGCCTCCGCCGATAACGAACAGATCATAGTCAAAGCTCATTTGTCCTGCCTCTTCCAAATTTCCGCAAGCGCCCGCAGGCCTTGCATGGGGTGTACTCTATCTCGCGCTGCTGTCCAGAGTGATCGCCGGGGCGCCGGCCTCTTCGATTTCTCGAACTTGCGCAGAGAACCGCAACAGCGTTCTGAACAAACGCCCAGATATGGTTCCGATTGTTTTATTCAACGGCAGCCTCCGCGTCTTGGATTGGTCAAACCAAGTGCCAAATTGTACGTGTCCCAAATCGCTCGCGGTCACGACTTCACTCAAAACAATGTAGCGTCCGAATAAAACGAGTGACGTAAAGCGATCTGTGTCTGTTCCGCTTAATCCGCCAGATCTGAGAACAAGTTCTCGCCTGCCTCCACCGACTGATCAAGTTCGATCGTTCCATCGTTGATATCGCGCAACTCGACCCGACCATCGCCGTGGCCGATCACAACTTTGTCACAGATGTCGATGAACAAACCATTCTCGACCACACCCGGAACCTGATTAAGCACTAGCGCCAGTTGCCTGGCATTTCCGATGCGCTGAAGGTGGAGGTCCAGAATGTGATTGCCCTCATCCGTGACAAACGGCGCCTTTCCGTTCATGCGCAGCGCGGCAGAAGTGCCCAGAACGTCCATGGTATCCAGCGCCTCTTGGATCAGCGTGCGCGTAGTCTGCCAGCCAAAAGGGATAACCTCGACCGGCAACGGGAATGCGCCCAGTGTTTCGACCTCTTTCCCGGCATCAGCAATGACGATCATCTGATCGCTTGCCGTGGCAACGATCTTTTCCTGCAGATGCGCGCCGCCCCCACCTTTGATCAGGTTCAGATCGCCGTCGAATTCATCCGCGCCGTCGATGGTCAGGTCCAGCCAACCCACCTGATCCAGCGAGACAACCTCGATCCCCAACTCACGAGCCAGTTGCGCGGTGCGGGTTGAGGTCGGAACAGCCTTAATCCGCAAACCTTCCTCCTGCACCCGCTCTCCCAGACGGCGGACCATCCAGGCGGCCGTTGATCCGGTGCCCAGCCCAACGCGCATTCCGTCCTGAACCATATCAGCGGCCTGTCGCGCCGCGGCATATTTGGCTTTGTCCATGGGTGACAAATCTCCGGTCATTGTTGCATTCCCCCTTGGTATTGCGGAATTTATACGGAATGTCCGACGCAACTGCGAGCGCCAATTCGCCGATCCAACAGGCCAACTTTTCGCGAAACTACGCGTTTCCTATTGGAAACGTCGCAATCGAGACGTTCGACATCCCTGCTGATGTATACATACAGCCCATGAACGCGCCCTATAGATTGCACTTTGCCCCCGACAACGCCTCTCTGGTGATCAGACTGGTGTTGGAAGAGATGGGCCTGCCTTATGAGACGGCTTTGGTGGATCGTCGGCAAAACGCACAGAATGGCGCGGCTTACAGAGGGTTGAATCCGAACGGCCTGATCCCGGTTCTTGAAACGCCACAAGGTCCGATCTTTGAAACAGCCGCCATCCTTTTGTGGCTGGCAGATACACATGCGCAACTGGCTCCCGCCTCTGACAACCCGGATCGGGCTGCGTTCCTGAAATGGCTCTTTTTCGCATCGAACACTATACATGCCGATCTGCGCATCCTGTTCTATGCCGAAAAATACATCGACGCGGCACAGGCCGAAACCTTGCGCAACGGTATCCGCCCGCGCCTAC
This sequence comes from Ruegeria atlantica, assembly GCF_001458195.1. Lineage (GTDB taxonomy): Bacteria > Pseudomonadota > Alphaproteobacteria > Rhodobacterales > Rhodobacteraceae > Ruegeria > Ruegeria atlantica. Next base: position 16,806 of record NZ_CYPU01000009.1, read on the forward strand.
GCCAACATCTTCGGGTTCTGGATGATGTTGCTAAAACTTCGCCCAGTTGGTTGCACGCCGATCAGCCCTCGGTCCTTACATACTACCTTGCCTGCCAGATGCGGTGGATGTCCCTTTACCCGGAGCGCGCTGATCGCAGTTGGTATCAATTGGCGGATACGCCTTACCTGCAAACCATTCTGATGCGCCTGGAAAGCCGTCCCGCAACCCGGGCTGCCATCGCGGCCGAGGGGTTGGGGGTTACCCCCTTCACTAGTCCATCTTATGCTCACCCTCCAGAAGGCTCTGCTACCTGATATGTTCTTGTCTGTTTTTGATATGTTCAAAGTGGGCATCGGCCCGTCCTCGTCACACACAATGGGGCCGATGGTTGCCGCCGCACGGTTTCTGGACCTGATGCGCGCCTCGCCGTTTGAATTCGCCGGTCTTCGCGGATCGCTGCACGGATCGCTGGCTTTTACTGGCGTAGGTCACGCAACAGACCGGGCTACGATCCTTGGACTGGCCGGGTTTGTTCCTGACACCTATGACAACGACAAGGCCGAGGCCGCGTTGGCCGCTATTGCTGAAACGCACTCAGTCACGCCCGAGGGGTTGCCGACCCTGCAATTCGATCCAAAGGCCGATCTGATCTTTGACTACGACCACAACCTACCCGGTCATGCCAACGGCATGATCTTGATGGCGACAGACGCGCAAGGCGACGTGATCCTGCGGCAGGTCTATTATTCCGTAGGCGGCGGTTTTGTCCTGACCGAGGAAGAACTGGCCGATGGCAAAGCCACCAATGACGGCCCTGCCGTGCCTTTCCCGTTCCACTCGGCTGCCGAAATGCTTGAGATGGCAAACGCCAGCGGCAAAAGCATCGCCCAGATGAAGCGCGAAAACGAAATCGCGCGTGGCTGTGCGGACAGTTTCGCCAAAGGCACCGCCCGGCTTTGGGAAGTCATGAACAACTGTATCGAACGTGGACTGAAGACGGATGGCATTCTGCCCGGCGGTCTGAAAGTCCGCCGCCGCGCCAAGGGCATTCACGACGCGTTGTTGGCCGAACGGGGTATGAACCTGAACGCGCCACACACCATCAACGACTGGATGAGCGTCTATGCGATGGCGATAAACGAGGAAAACGCGGCTGGCGGGCAAGTCGTCACTGCGCCCACAAACGGGGCAGCTGGTACGATGCCTGCCGTACTGCGCTATTACCTCGATCACGTTCCGGGTGCCTCGGAAAGCCATATCGAGGACTTCCTCCTTACGGCAGCGGCCATTGGCGGGCTGGTCAAATACAACGCCTCGATCTCAGGCGCTGAGGCTGGGTGTCAGGCTGAAGTTGGAAGCGCCTCGGCAATGGCTGCAGCGGGCCTCTGCGCCGTGATGGGTGGTACGCCCGAGCAGGTCGAAAACGCCGCCGAAATTGCATTGGAGCATCATCTGGGAATGACCTGCGACCCGGTCGCTGGTCTGGTGCAAGTCCCTTGCATCGAACGCAACGGGTTGGCGGCCATCAAAGCCGTCTCGGCTGCTTCACTTGCGCTACGTGGCGATGGGAAACACTTCGTGCCGCTGGATTCGGTGATCGAAACCATGCGCCAGACCGGGCATGATATGCATGAGAAGTACAAGGAAACGTCTCTGGGCGGGTTGGCCGTAAACGTGCCAAACTGCTGACAGTTACAGCAATGGAGTTCAACGATGCAAGGACATTGCCTGTGCGGCACCATCCGCTACGAGGTTGATCCTCCGGTCCTGTCCTGCGTGAGCTGCCATTGCGATAGTTGCCGCAGGCAATGTGCGGCCCCGATGACGACCTATTTTGGCGTGCGCGACGGGCAATGGCGCTGGACTGGCGAGCCGCCGAAAACCTTTAATTCCTCGCCCGGTGTCGAGCGCAGCTTTTGTCCCAATTGCGGCACGCCGATCTCGTTTCGATCCCAAGCCATGTCGGACGTACTGCATTTGTATGTCGCCACATTAGAGGATCCCAACCAATTGCAGCCCACGCTGCACGTGGCCCATGAAGAACGGCTGGATTGGCTGAAACTGGACGACGACCTGCCCGTCTGCATCGGACCCGACTACACGAAGGTGCAGCCGATTTCATAGACGCTTTCAACCGGGTGCCAAAACCCGTAGCGTCGCCGCATGACCCAGGATCGTCCCGTCTTTGGCATCTTCTTGATGCTGTGTTTTTGCGTGCTTGCACCGATGGGCGATTCCATCGCCAAGCTGCTGGGCGAGACGACACCGGTCGGCGTTCTGGTGTTTATTCGCTTTGCCGTTCAGGCGTTGATCCTGATACCTTTGGTGGCCCTGACCAGGCGGCACTGGCGCATGCGTGGACGTCTTGTGTGGCTGGCGTTCATCCGAACGGTTCTGCACATCATTGCTATCGCGGCAATGTTCAGCGCACTGCAATACTTGCCGCTGGCAGACGCAGTCGCCATCGCCTTTGTCATGCCCTTCATCATGCTGTTGCTGGGCAAGTACGTGCTGGGTGAAGAGGTCGGTATGCGCCGCCTGATCGCCTGTGTTGTCGGGTTCTTGGGCACTTTGCTGGTCATCCAGCCCAGCTTTGTTCAGGTCGGTGCCGCCGCTCTGTTACCCTTGGTCGTTGCGATTGTCTTTTCCCTTTTCATGTTGGTGACACGACAGATTGCCAAGGAAACCGACCCAATAGTCTTGCAGGCCGTATCCGGAGTGATGGCGACGGTTCTGCTGCTGCCGGTTCTGGCGCTGGGAACACTCGGCAATATTTGGGAGCTGTCCTTCATCTTTCCCGAGCGTGAAAGTCACCTGCTGCTGATCGGGATCGGTGTCCTGGGCACTGTCGCGCATCTGTTCATGACGTGGTCGTTGCGCTACGCGCCGTCCGCCACGCTGGCCCCCATGCAGTATCTTGAGATCCCAGTGGCGACGTTCTTTGGCTGGTTGATCTTCCATGACCTTCCGGATGGCATGGCCGCTGTCGGCATTGGCATCACCGTCGCCGCGGGCCTATATGTCATTCTGCGCGAGCGGGCCAGCGCCCGGTCTGCCCCGACAGAAACGCCTGCGTAACCTGATCCAGAGCGTATCGCGGCACCATCACCAGCAATCCCGGCGCATCCACCGTCAGTTCAACATCCGCCAGCGCGCGGTTGGACGTGCCTACCTGCCCGCCTGGTTCCATCACCAAATCGTCGATGGGCCACTCCAGCCCTCTGCTGGTACCGGTTACCCGCTGAAACGGAAAAAATGAAACGACATCGCCAGGGGTGATACACAGGGAAATCTGTGGAGGCGCGTGGAAGACGACCTCCGTCTCGCCCAACAGGACACAGGGGCGATCCTGTCTCTGAACCAACGTGTTAAGAACAGCAAGCTGATGGTCCAACCTCCCGCCCAAGAACCCTGCCCCCAACACAACAGGCGCGTCGATGCTGCGCAGAGCCTTGTCAAAATCCGTGCTGTTTTGTTCCCGTATGGGATACAACCGGTCCACTGGAATTTGGTCTTTGTGCCGACTGTCCAGCGAATCGAAATCGCCAATCACGGCAGCTGGAATGCAACCTGATTCTACCAATGGGGCGGCTCCACCATCGGCCGCCACGACCGTATTGGCGCGAATCAGCATCACCTCTAGATCGTCAGGGCCGATTTCCCCACCTCCGACCAATGCAATTGGCTCAAATGACCGTACAATTGGGCGTTTTTTACTTAGATTGATCATTTTTCCCGGATTTGGACACATTGAGACCACAAAATGATAGGTTCATGCAGAGAGTTCCGAGCCAATAGGTGTGCCTGCATAAGGTGGTTGGCTCTCGTAGTTTGTAGAGGACGTGCGTCTGATGGTACAGAACAACAAGGTATTGACCGTTTCTTATGGAACCTTCTCCTGCACTTTGGAAGGATTCGACAATTCATTCGAAACGATGAAGGCAATCGCAGAGTACTTCCGTGATCTTTCTGCCGACGATCGGTATTTTGGTTCTGAACCCCCACAGCCTGACGCAGAAATGCTGACCCGGATCGCACAGCGTGACGCCGCAAAACATGTAGAAGCCAGCCAGAGCGATTCCGGCCTGTTGCTGCGCGCGACCCAGCAGGCTGCAAAGCCAACCCCTGCTGTGGTTCCAACCGCTGCACAAGCAGACCCCCAAGTGATGAGCCCCAGTGCCACCCCCCCTGCACAAGGGGCCGAGTCGTTCTTTGCTGATGCCGAGCCGGTTGAAAGCGCGCCTGCCCCGGCTGCGGACAGCATTGCAGCGAAACTGCAGCGCATCCGCGCCGTCGTTTCGCATGCCGAAGAAAACTCGGTGATTTATGCAGAAGACGAGGACACAAGCCTGGGTAATCAGCCAGCTGCCCCGATGGATGCGGTCGCCGCCGCGTTTGAGGCGGGTTCTCTCAAGGCGTCGGACCTTTCGGAAACGGACAAGCCGGAAGCAGCCGCTGAACCGATGGCACCAGCTTTTGAGGCGGAAGAAATCGAGGATACCCTTGCCGTGGCAGAGCCAGTGGCAGAAGCCGAAACAACGGAAGAACCGGTAGAACCCGTGCAGCCGTTCTCGATGCAGCAGGACGCCGACTACGAAGACGAGGAAGAGGAAGAGGCGCCCACGCCCTCGGCGCTGTTCACCGATCTTGATGAAACGGCCGAAACCGATGAGCCCGGCAATATCCTGAGCGAAGAAACCGAAGCGGATCAGATCGACGATGCCACAGAGAGCCAAGAGGGTTATCTGACCGCCGAGGATGAGGCCAATGTTCTAAGTGAGATCTCGAAGGTCGAGGCCGCAATGGACGTTCAATCCCCGAACGATACGGCCTTGGATCAGGATTTGTCCCGCCTGATGGACAAGGCCGACATCCAGATGGATGACCCGGCGACCATCACGCAGCGCGAAACCTATTCGCATCTGCGCACGGCAGTCGCCGCGACCGAAGCTGAGCGCGAGGCCAGGCCCCAGCAAGAAGAGTCCGAGGAAAGCGGATACCGCGGCGATCTGACCTCGGTCGTCAGCCCGCGTCGCCCCGAGATTCAGGTCACCAGCATGCGACCGCAGTCGGACACCTCGTCGCCGCTGAAACTGGTTGCTGAACAGCGTGTCGACGTAAGGGAACAGGATGCCGGTCCGGTAACCCCGCGCCGCGTTACGTCCAAATCAGAAGACGAAGCAGGCGATTCCAACGAAGAAGGTGGTTTTGCCCTGTTTGCACAGGAACAAGGCGCACAATCGCTGCCCGACCTGTTGGAGGCTGCCGCCGCTTACCTGTCGTTCATCGAAGGTCAGGAACAATTCTCGCGCCCACAGCTGATGAATAAGATCCGCTCGCTCAAGCAGGACGACTTCAACCGCGAAGAAAGCCTGCGCTCGTTCGGTCAATTGCTTCGGGACGGCAAGATCGAAAAAGCTGGTGGTGGTCGTTTTGCCGCCTCAACGCAGATCGGGTTCCGACCCGATGATGAGCGCGCCGCAGGCTGAAATAAAAAAATCAAAAGAAAAAGGGGCCGATGCAATCATCGGCCCCTTTTTGTACAGGAAAAGAAGTGCTCTCTCAATCTTCCGACTGATCCGGGTCTGCTTGCCCAATGCCTTTGAACACGAACTTGAAGGGCAAGGCCCACACGATGCCCAGACCGACATAGACCAGCAGTTCAAGCCAGATCGGCGGGCGATCAAGCCAGTTCACAACCGTCACCACAGCCACGATGTAAAGCGGCAACCCAATCAGTAAAAGCGCCAGAGACCAGCGGCGGCGCGCCTTGTAGCTGAGGCCTTGTTTCTGTTCCTCTGCCATCAGTCTGCAAACGGGTCTGTCACCAGTATGGTGTCATCCCGCTCCGGGCTGGTGGACAAAAGGGCGACGGGACAATCGATCAGCTCTTCGACCCGGCGCACATATTTGATGGCATTGGCCGGCAGATCCGCCCAGCTGCGCGCCCCTTCGGTGGATTCACTCCAACCCGGCATCTCTTCATAAATCGGCTTGCAGCGCGCCTGTTGGTCGGCCGCAGTCGGAAGATAATCCAGACGTTCTCCGTCCAGCTCATAGCCAACGCAGATTTTCAGGGTTTCGAATCCGTCCAGAACGTCCAGCTTGGTCAGCGAGATACCGTTCACACCGCTGGTCGCGCATGTTTGGCGCACCAGGCAGGCATCGAACCAACCACAACGACGTTTGCGGCCTGTGGTTGTCCCGAATTCGTGCCCACGCTCGCCAAGCCGCTGACCATCGTCGTCGTCCAGCTCGGTTGGGAACGGCCCCTCACCCACTCGTGTTGTATAGGCTTTGACAATGCCAAGAACGAAATCAATGGACCCCGGACCGATGCCGACGCCTGTGGAAGCTTGACCGGCGATTACATTGGACGACGTCACAAACGGGTAAGTTCCGAAATCAATATCCAGAAGCGCACCTTGCGCGCCTTCGAACAGGATACGCTTGCCGGCCTTGCGCTTTTCGTTCAACACTTTCCAGACGGGTGCAGCAAACGGCAGAATTTGCGGCGCGATCTCTTTAAGCTGAGCGATCAGAGCATTACGATCAATCGGCTCCAGCCCAAGGCCGTTTCGCAGCGCGTTGTGGTGAACCAGGGCGCGATCAACCCGCAATGCCAGCGTTGCATCGTCTGCAAGATCAGCCACTCGGATCACACGTCGGCCAACCTTGTCTTCGTAGCAAGGACCAATGCCGCGGCCGGTTGTCCCGATTTTCGCAACCGAGTTTTGACTTTCACGCGCCCGATCCAGTTCACCATGGAACGGCAGGATCAGCGGTGTATTTTCAGCAATCATTAGATTTTCAGGGGTGATTTCGACGCCCTGAGCCTGAATGGTTCCGATCTCTTTGATCAGGTGCCAAGGATCCAGCACAACACCGTTTCCGATGACACTCAGTTTTCCGCCGCGAACAACACCGGACGGAAGCGCATGCAGCTTGTAGACTTCACCATCGATGACCAGCGTGTGACCGGCGTTATGTCCGCCCTGAAAGCGTGCAATTACGTCTGCACGCTCGCTGAGCCAGTCGACGATCTTGCCTTTTCCTTCGTCACCCCACTGGGCGCCGACAACAACCACATTGGCCATATCCGGTCCTTTTGCGCTGAGATATCAAACTCGGCTCGTATAACGGGGGTAACGCGACAGGGAAACCGGTAATTCGACGCAGTTGAGCAGTTCCGGGGACTACTTGTCCGTTAGCTGCACCGGATTGCCGTGTGGGGTTGTCAGATATGCGTCTTCCCAGGCGTTGCGCAGCCGGTTTACGTCGTTGGGCGTGGCTGTGCCTTGCTCGGCCAACAATGCCTCAAGCGTTTCCAGCCACGCGAAAAAGTAGTCGTTCCCGCCGTTCAGTTCCCGATCCAGCCCATGGCGCTTCAGGGTGTCCGAGAACCGCGCAGCCCAATCGGGCCAATCAAACCGGCCGGTCTCATTTAGTGCTACCGTCACGGCAAACACCTGCGCATGCCAGGGTTCAGCAAAAACAGGCTCAGGGGCGGCATGGGCAACGCAATCGCTCATACCGGGCCCAGATAGCTTTGCCAAAGATCTAAAACCACCTCGTCATTGGGATGTTCCGGGTTGGTCCAAAGTTCGGATGCCGGGAATACAACAGCATATAGAGGCTCAGGCGCGTCTCCCAATCTGTGAGCGCTGGAATCCGGCAGCACGTGCGTCCCGTGCACCATTAGAATGCGCCCCTTCGCTCCGGCGGCATAGTGGGGCAACCGAGTATGACCGCCGTCGACGCGGCGGTTGGCAGTTGGACGTGTTGTCACGACCTCCTGCCCTACCGAATATTCCGTCGGGACGTTCGAAGGTCTATCCGCAGGACCGCCGCTGGCCAGCACTCCAGCAACCGCGTCGGCCTTCATCTTGCGGCCCGCCAGAGGGTGTTCTTCTTTGTCCGCCTCGCCACGCAGGTCTTCTTCGGTCAGCACGCCGCTTTCGACCAGCAAGTTCGTCAGGGCTGAAATCCATTTCTCGTAATAAGAAAATCGCGTGTAGTCCTTGGGTGAGAGCCTCTCGCGTGCGTGACGTGAGATATCAATATTCCATTGCCCCAGCGATCCAGTAGCCAGCGTGACTGCCAATGCCCGCGCATGCCAGTCTTCAGCAAAAACCGGGGCATCATCGGGTTCGGGGTGCACAGGTCCATCGCCGAACCGCCCCCCCATATCGTGAACTCTGGTCATGACGGCACCTTTGGCAGGCCGGTTCCGATCATGCTGTCGCGTGTGACAAGTGCCGCCAACTCGTCTTCGGTTAAGCCATCCGTGTCTTCTGGCCGCATCGGAAGCACAAGGTACCGCACTTCGGCCGTCGAATCCCAAACGCGAACCGAGGACGTCTCGGGCAGGGTCACCCCGAACTCAGCCAGAACCTTGCGCGGCTCACGCACAGCCCGCGCCCGGTAGGCATCGGATTTGTACCAACCCGGCGGAATACCAAGCAGCGGCCACGGGTAACAACTGCACAGGGTGCACACGACCATGTTGTGCTGTTCAGGTGTGTTTGCGACGACAACCATGTGTTCGCCCTGACGCCCATAGTAACCCAGATCGGCGACAACCGATGTGGCATCTTTCAGCAACGCGGCTTTGAAGTCTGGGTCAGTCCAGGCTTTGGCGACGACCCGCGCGCCGTTCTGCGGGCCGATCTTGTTCTGATAGGTATCAATAATTTCATCCAGCGCCGCCGGATCGATCAGTCCCTTGCGAGTCAGAATCGTTTCCAGCGCCTTTACCCGCAGCGCAGGATCAGGTGGCAAAAGGGTGTGCGGGTGGTCGTGATCATCATGTGGCATGGCCGCAGCCTGCGCGAGGTGCGGCCATGCTGTCCAGTCCCTTTGCTGTGATCTGAAACATCACCGTTCTTGATCCCAACTCCTCCCTTGCCCCCGCTGGAAAACTTGCATAAGTACCACGCGATACACGCCACGCTGTACAGGAACACCATGGAAAACGTCGTTCTCATTATCCACCTCCTCTTGGCTCTGGGCCTGATCGCCGTCGTTCTGATGCAGCGGTCCGAAGGCGGTGGCCTTGGCATGGGCGGCGGGGGTGGCGGCGCCATGACCGGACGCGCCGCAGCGACTGCTTTGGGCAAGGTGACGTGGATCCTGGCCGCTTGTTTCATCGTGACATCAATCACGCTGACCATTCTGGCCGCACAGAAATCCTCGGGTAGTTCGGTGATCGACCGTTTGGGCGTTCCGGCACCAGCACCGACCGAGGAAAGCACACCTGCGGTTCCGTCGGCTGACGATCTGCTGCCTCCGGCAGATGGCGACAACGCGCCGCTGATCCCACAAGCCAACTGATCCACAAAACCTAGAAACTTGAAAGAGAACTGCAACAGCATCTTGCGGTTCTCTTGCGCTATTGGCGCGAATCCTTTATATGTGAAGTCCCGTGGTGCAGCGGTTTTTCGGAACCGTCGGGCAGCTGATTTTGACGTCTCACGGGAGCAGCCGAAAACATGGCGCGTTTTATTTTCATCACTGGTGGTGTGGTTTCGTCTTTGGGTAAAGGACTGGCTTCGGCGGCTTTGGGCGCGCTGTTGCAGGCCCGAGGGTATTCGGTACGTCTGCGCAAGCTGGACCCCTATCTCAACGTTGACCCCGGCACGATGTCGCCGTTCGAGCATGGCGAAGTGTTCGTGACCGATGACGGGGCCGAAACCGACCTGGATCTTGGTCACTACGAACGTTTCACCGGTGTGGCAGCGCGCAAGACCGACTCGGTTAGTTCAGGTCGGATTTATTCCAACGTGCTCGAGAAAGAGCGCCGCGGCGACTATCTGGGCAAGACCATTCAGGTGATTCCGCACGTCACCAACGAGATCAAAGACTTTATCTCGATCGGTGAGGATGAGGTCGATTTCATGCTGTGCGAGATTGGCGGCACCGTCGGCGATATCGAAGGTCTGCCCTTCTTTGAAGCTATCCGTCAGTTCAGCCAGGACAAGCCGCGCGGCCAATGCCTGTTCATGCACCTGACCCTGCTGCCCTACATCAAAGCCTCGGGCGAACTGAAAACCAAGCCGACCCAGCACTCGGTGAAAGAGCTGCGCTCGATCGGTCTGGCCCCTGACATTCTGGTCTGTCGCTCTGAGGGTCCCATCCCGGTCAAAGAACGCGAAAAGCTGGCGTTGTTCTGCAACGTGCGCCCGGACAGCGTGATCGCGGCACAGGATCTGTCGACCATTTATGACGCCCCGCTGGCCTATCACCGCGAAGGTCTGGATCAGGCGGTTCTGGATGCGTTCCAGATCAGCCCTGCCCCCAAGCCTGATCTCACAAAATGGGAAGATGTCAGCGACCGCATCCACAATGCCGAAGGCGAAGTCAAAGTCGCCATCGTCGGCAAATACACGCAGCTTGAAGACGCCTATAAATCGATTGCCGAGGCCCTGACCCATGGCGGTATGGCCAACCGGGTTCGCGTAAAAGTCGAATGGGTCGATGCCGAGGTGTTTGATACCGAAGACGCAGCCCCGCATCTGGAAGGATTTCACGCGATCCTCGTTCCCGGTGGATTTGGCGAACGCGGCACTGAAGGCAAGATCAAAGCCGCGCAATACGCACGCGAACACAAAGTGCCCTACCTGGGAATCTGCCTTGGTATGCAGATGGCTGTAATCGAAGCAGCCCGCAACGCCGCTGGCATTACCGAAGCGGGCTCGGAGGAGTTCGACCACGAAGCGGGCAAAAAACGTTTTGAGCCTGTTGTTTACCACCTGAAAGAATGGGTGCAGGGCAACCACAAGGTCGAACGCAAGGTCGGTGACGATAAAGGCGGTACCATGCGTTTGGGCGCCTATGACGCGGTACTGGCCGATGGCTCGAAAGTGGCAGAGGTATACGGCGGCACCAATATCGAAGAGCGCCACCGCCACCGCTATGAGGTGGATATCAAGTATCGCGACAAGCTGGAAAAGGCTGGTCTGAACTTCTCGGGCATGTCGCCCGATGGTCGCCTGCCCGAAATCGTCGAATGGTCTGACCACCCTTGGTTCATCGGCGTCCAGTACCATCCGGAACTGAAATCCAAACCATTTGAACCGCATCCACTGTTCCGCGATTTTGTGCGCGCAGCGAAAGACACCTCTCGTCTCGTTTAAGAGCTATCTGTGTCGGACTGTCACCCCGCATTGTTTTGTGGCTTGTAACCTCCTAACTATTTGAACAAGCAGGCCCGCGTGCCGCGTAATTTGATGCAGTTCAAAGATTCAGGAGTATTCCGATGAGCAATTCGACAACGATCACAAACCTCCAACAAGCGCTTCACATGGAAATGACAGCAGCGCATCAGTACCAGTTGCATGCGCATGTGCTGAATGACTGGGGCTTGGACATCCTGGCCGAAAAAATGCGCGGCGAAATGCAGGAAGAATTGGGGCATTCTGATGCCTATATCGAACGCATTCTTTTCCTGGGCGCAAAGCCAGAGCTTGAGCTTCAGAAAAACCCAAAGGCGGCGGACGACCTGGAAGAGATGTTTACCGCAGACCTGAAGGATGAAATGGAAGCCATCGATTTCTACACCCAAGCCGCAGCACAGGCGGCCGAGGCTGGCGACGTTGGAACCCGAACATTGTTTGAACGAATTTTGCTGGAGGAAGAAGGCCACAAAGCATGGCTGGAGACCGAGTTGTCTCTTCTCAAGCGGCTAGGCGAGTCGGCGTTCAGCGCCAGATACGTATCAGGCACTGCCGGCCAAGACTAAATCCTCTTCAACTGATCTCACCATGTCGCAGAATTCGGGCCAACAAATGTTGGCCCATTTTCTTTCGTCACCGCAAAGTGACGGCGTGAGGCCAAAAAATACTACTCGCGCACAGTTCCACGTGGTTACTGTTGGGTAAATGATGACAGGAGAGGCCCAAATGACCGATCAAATCCAAAACGCAGAAACCTTTGCGGCCCTGCACAAAAAGGGCGATCCGGTCATCCTTTTTAACATTTGGGACGCTGGCAGCGCCGGTGCCGTGCGGGATGCAGGCGCGATGGCATTGGCGACCGGCAGCGCACCCGTTGCAATGGCGCAGGGGTTTGGCGACGGCCAGAACATTCCGCTGGATGTCGCTTTGGACAACGCCGGTCGAATCGTCAGCGCCGTAGACCTTCCTGTTTCTTTGGATTTCGAGGGGGCTTATGCCGAGGACGCGGTGGGAATAATCGCCAATGTCCAAAGTGCACTTGAAACAGGTGTCGTCGGCTTCAACTTCGAAGACCAGATTGTCGGCACCAAAGACCTGTACGACATCGAAACCCAGGCGGCTCGCGTTGGTGCGATGCGCGAAGGGTGCGACGTCGCTGGCGTCCCTGCTTTTATCAACGCCAGAACGGACATCTTCCTGAAGGCAGCGCCGGAAACGCATGACGAGGCGATGCTCGACGATGCGATGGCTCGCGCCAAAGCCTATGCCGACGCGGGTGCCAACGGATTCTTTGCACCCGGCCTCAAGGATGAGGACATGATCGCCCGGCTTTGCGAATCGACTGATCTACCTGTGAATATCATTGCGCTGCCCGGGACCCCGGATACCGCGACGCTTGCGTCACTGGGCGTTGCCCGTATCAGTTATGGGCCTGTGCCGTACCGGAAGATGCTGGGCTGGCTGCAGGAACAAGCGAAACAGGCGCTGCAGTCAGGCGCCTAGCCAGCGAGTAGATACCGATACAAGCGGATACCGGCAAAGTTGTGACCATTACGGCTATGACGGGTAGTCAGCGCTTGGCGGGCCACAAAATATGGAATAACCTCGCGGCATGTTGAAAAAATTCCTTCAGGCGTTTCGTCCGCCACAGCACGACCATTTGCCCGATCCTGACGCCGAACTGGCCTTGGGTGCTTTGATGGTGCGCGTGGCGCAGGCAGATCGGGATTACAAGCTGGAAGAAATCAGCCTGATCGACCGTATTCTTGCGCGGCTCTATCAGCACAACGCGATCGAGGCCGCCAAAGTCCGCGCCACCTGCGAAAAATTGCACGCCGCCGCGCCAGACACCGATACATTCGGCAAGTTGATCCGCGAAACAACCGACCTGCAGGAACGTCTGGCCGCGCTGGACGCTTTGTGGGAGGTCGTTCTGGCCGATGGCAATTCGGACGAAGGCGAAATGAAGATCGTCGAAGAAGCGCGCATCGCCATGGGCCTGAGCTTTAAAGACAGCCAAGAAGCGCATGAACGGGTACAAACGCGCTTGGAACAGAAGTAGTCCGCTTCTATAACCAATTCATGTTCAGCGATTTTCTGTCCCGGCTCACGCAGCCGCAGCTCGACCCACTTGCCGATAACGACGCCCGTTTGGCCCTTACGGCCCTTCTGGTGCGCATCGCCAGATCCGACAATGACTATGCCGACACGGAAATGGCACGAATCGACCGGATATCGACGGAACGCTATGGCCTGTCCCCTTTTGAGGCCGCAGCCCTTCGCGCAAGCGCCGAAGATCTAGAAGCCGAAGCCCCCGATACCGTCCGCTTTACCCGCGCAATCAAAGAGGCTGTCGCTTACGATGACCGATTGGCCGTGGTTCAGGCGATGTGGTCGGTCGCACTGGCCGATGGGCATCGGACCGGCGAAGAAGATTCGCTGCTGCGTCTCGTGGTCAGTCTGCTGGGTGTCAGCGATGTCGATTCTGCCCTGGCCCGGCAAAAGGCAGCCAAATCGTGATTGCAATGCTGGGCATGTATGACATGCCCGCGCTGCAACCAGCCAATGATCGTTTCTGGTCATTGATTCGGGCGCATCTTGGTTTTGATCCCTCACATCTGACACGTGGCGCCGACGTTTGGGATGTCTGGCGTAGCCCCGACCTTGTTTTCTCCCAAACGTGTGGCATGCCTTACCGCACCCGATTGCATGGGAAGGTTCAGCTTGTCGGCACGCCGGACTACGGTCTGGCAGGCTGTCCGCCCGGGTACTACCGGTCTGTTATCGTGGCCCGAAAAGACGATACCCGCGATCTGGACCAGCTTGCCGACGGCATCTTTGCGTACAATGAAGCGCTTTCTCAGTCCGGTTGGGCTGCGCCCATGGTTCATCTGTCACGTCACAGCCGCCTTCCAAGTTCAGTGTTGGAAACCGGCGGTCATGCCCTTTCGGCAGCCGCTGTTGCGGAAGGCCGCGCGGATTATGCCGCGCTGGATGCGCTTACGTGGGAATTACTCAAGGAACACTCGAATTTGGGCCCTGAGCTTCGCGAGGTCGCAGCAACGGAACCTTCGCCCGCCCTGCCCTACATCACGGCCAATTGTCAGGATGCGCCCCGGATTGCAAAGGCGGTTCGTGCAGCCATCAACGATCTTTCCCCCGCCGACCAAAAGATGCTGCACTTGCGTGGTCTGATCGACATTCCAGCCGAGCATTACCTTGCCGTTCCCGACCCGTCCCCTGAGGCTGCCAAATTGATCGATCCGTGACCACTTTGGTCAGAACGTCTGGTCATTTTGACAGTTTGTGGCCTGTTCCGTGTCATTTGCGCATTGCATTGCTCTGAAATTTCAGCCCTAGTACCGCACCAACACCAATAACAGCTGGACCACCCGTGACAGATTCCACTCCGGTCATCGAGATCAAGAACCTACACAAGAGCTTTGGCAATCTTGAGGTATTGAAAGGGGTGGATATCACCGCCAGACGCGGTGATGTCGTCTCACTCATCGGTTCGTCTGGCTCTGGCAAATCGACGCTTCTGCGCTGTTGCAACCTGTTGGAAGACAGCCAAGAGGGCGAGATTCTGTTCAAGGGCGAACCTGTTCGCTGGACTGGCAACGCACATAACCGCCGTCCGGCCGATCCCAAACAGGTCCTACGTATTCGCACAAACCTGTCGATGGTGTTTCAGCAGTTCAATCTGTGGGCACATATGACCATCCTGCAAAACGTGATGGAGGCCCCTGTGACCGTCATGGGCCGCGACAAGGCCGAGGCTGAAGACAGCGCCCGTAGGTATCTGGAAAAGGTCGGCATCGGCGACAAATGCGACGCGTATCCCGCGCAACTGTCAGGCGGTCAGCAGCAACGCGCCGCGATTGCGCGCGGCCTGTGCATGGAGCCTCAGGCCCTGCTGTTCGACGAGCCCACATCGGCGCTGGACCCCGAACTGGAACAGGAAGTCATCAAGGTTATAAAGGATCTGGCCGCCGAAGGCCGCACCATGATCATCGTGACACACGATATGAAAATGGCTGCCGATATCTCAAGCCATGTGGTGTTCCTGCATCAAGGCCTCATCGAAGAAGAAGGCCTGCCGGAAGACATCTTTACGACCCCTGAATCCACGCGACTTCAGGGTTTTCTCTCCGCCACCATGGCGGCATAAATTCAGGACAGAACCAAAAAGGGGAGTAACAATGAAAAACCTGATTCTGACCACAGCAGCACTGGCGCTGAGCGCCGGTATGGCCATGGCCGATACGGTCCGCATGGGCACCGAGGGCGCCTACCCTCCGTGGAACTTCATCAATGACGCCGGCGAGATCGACGGTTTCGAGCGTGAGCTGGGCGACGAGCTGTGCAAGCGCGCAAACCTGGAATGCGAATGGGTCAAGAACGACTGGGATTCGATCATTCCCAACCTGGTGTCGGGCAACTATGACGTCATCATCGCGGGCATGTCGATCACTGACGAGCGTGATGAAGTCATTGATTTCACTCAGAACTACACGCCGCCAGATCCGTCGGCTTATGTTGCAACCTCCGACGACGTAGATGTCGCGAACGGCGTTGTTGCGGCACAGACCGGCACCATTCAGGCCGGTTATATTGCCGAATCCGGTGCAACTCTGGTCGAGTTCGCCAGCCCCGAAGAAACCATCGCAGCCGTGCGCAATGGCGAAGCTGACGCCGTTCTGGCCGATAAATCTTTCCTTGCACCGATTGCAGATGAAGACGCGGACCTGCGCTTTGTCGCCGAAGATGTCCCGCTTGGCGGTGGTGTCGGCATCGGTGTGCGCGAGTCGGACGGTGATCTGAAAGAAAAGCTCAACACTGCCATCCAGTCCATGAAGGACGACGGCAGCCTGAACGAGCTGATCACCAAATGGGAAGTGTCCTCGACCTTCTGATCTGAATCAGGTTGCGCGCCTCAATACCGGGGCGCGCCGCCCCTGAGCCTTAGCACCTCAAGAGGCCCGCCATTTTCTCGTTTTGCACTGATCCCGATACGCTGGGCACGTTCCGCTGGTTTTCTTGCTACCTCACCAACGGCGTACACTGGTCGTTCTACCTGTCGTTCCTGAAGGTTCTGCTGTTGCTGGCCGTCACAGCGCCCGTAGCGTTGAGTTTCGGGTTCGTTGGTGCCATGGCCGCCCGCTCGCATATCCCCCCCGTCAGCTGGCTGGGCAAGGGCTATATCGCGATTGTACGGGGTGTGCCGGACATCGCCTTCTTCTTGTTCTTTGTGATCGCTCTGGATCAGGCTTTTGAATGGACGCGCCATAAGATCCTTTGCCCCGATTGGCCGGACCCGATCCGCCAGGGCAACGACTTCATCGTTTGCCAGTCGGCAAAACTGCCGCTCAGCACCGCGCCGGAATTTGTGCATGAGACCTATGGTTTCTTCCTCGCGGTGATCACCTTCTCGATCGTTTTCGGAGCTTTTGCGGCCAACGTGCTGTTTGGCGGAATGCGGGCGGTTCCCCATGCGCAGCTGGAAACAGCAGCCGCTTATGGCCTTTCCCCCAGCCAGACATTCTGGCGCATCCTCGTGCCGCAAATGTGGGTTTACGCCCTGCCCGGTCTGTCGAACCTGTGGATGGTGCTGATCAAAGCCACCCCACTGCTGTTCCTGCTGGGCATCGAAGACATCGTCTATTGGGCCCGCGAATTGGGCGGGACCAAGACCACGAAATTCACCCAATACCCCCATGGCGACTGGCGGATGTGGTACTTCCTGGCTCTGCTGATCTTCTACCTCGGCATGACCCGCGTCTCGGAAATCGGGCTTGAAAAGCTGATGCGCCGCCTGTCCCACGGACAGGCCACATCAGGCGGAGAGCTTCTGCGCAAGGAGACCACTGCATGAGCTGCATCCAGACCATTCAGGACTACGGCCTGCGTTCCTTGGGCCTTGGTGAGCGGCTACTGCCGCGCAACGACTTTACCCTGTGCGAGCAATTCACCCTGATCGGTTCAGGCATGATCTGGAACATCTATTTCGGTATCATGGCACTGATCACCGGGTTCTTTCTGGCAACCGCCGTGGCAATGGGCAAAGCATCCACCAACAAGTGGCTGCGCAAACCGTCCGAGTGGTTCATCTTTATCTTCCGCGGCTCGCCACTGTTCATCCAGTTCTTCTTTGCCTACTTCTTCTTCCTGTCGCTGAAGAAATCTTACCCGATGTTCGACGCCCTGACGTCGGCATGGCTGGGGGCGTTGATCGTTTTGTTCCTCAACACCGCCGCTTATACCGGTGAGATCTTCTATGGCGCGCTGCGCTCGATCCCCAAGGGTGATATCGAGGCCGCTGATGCCTATGGCATGTCGGGCTGGTCGCGGTTTCGCCGGATCATTTGGCCCACCATGCTGCGTCTGGCCTGGCCTGCCTACACGAACGAAGCGATCTTTCTGTTTCACGCCACCACGCTGGTCTTCTTCTCGGCCTTCCCCGCCTGGCAGCAACGCGGCGACGCGCTGTACTACGCCAGCTATTTCGCCGACAAGACGTTCAATCCGTTCATTCCCTACCCGATTCTGGCCTTTTACTTCATCCTGCTGACACTAGTGGTTGTCGGTGTTTTTGGGCTGATCAACAAACGGCTGAACCGGCACTTGCCAGTAGCCAGAAAGGCCAAGATGAGGTTCCGTCTGAACCTGGCGCGCTAAGTCAGGCAACCAAACAATTCGGCAGCCGGGCTTGTTTTTGGCCCGGTTTTTTCTTGCCGAGAATCTCAGGAAAGTGCTGAGAAAGCGTTATAAATAGGGGAAAATGGTACCGCCTGCTGGATTCGAACCGGCGACCTCTGGATCCACAATCCAGAGACAAGTGAGCCTCCCCATTTGAATGGGCCCACCGTTAAGATTAGGAAACGGAGGACCAAGAATGGCAAACAAGCGACCGAAGCCGGAAGAAATTGTCTCGAAGTTGCGGCAGGTTGAAGTTCTGATGGGGCAAGGGATGCCGCGTCTGGATGCGATCAGACAGATCGGCGTTGTGGAGCAAACCTATTACCGCTGGCGCAAGCAATATGGCGGAATGGGTGTAGACCAATTGAAGGAACTTAGGCG
>NZ_CYPU01000010.1 GCF_001458195.1 Ruegeria atlantica
CTGTGATGTTGTATGTTCGGTTCCCGCTATCGCTTCGAAATGTGGAAGATTTGCTGCACGAACGCGGAGTTGTTGTGAGCCATGAAGCCGTTCGATACTGGTGGCATCGGTTCGGCCCGATGTTCGCATCCGAAATAAGAAAGCGACGCATCACGGGCATGAAGTCTAGGCTCAGGACTCATAACCAGAAAATTACGGTTGCGGCGAGAGCGATGGCCGAAAGGAACACCTTGGGGCATCTGTCATAGCGGGTTGCCACGCGCCTCCAATCTTTCAAGCGGCCAAACATGATCTCGATACGATTGCGGCGTTTGTATCGGCTTTTGTCATATTTGACGGCCTTGCCGCGTGACTTTCGTCCGGGGATGCAAGGCGTTATTCCCATATCTACAAGGGCTTCACGGAACCAATCCGCATCATAGCCACGATCCCCAAGCAGCCAGTCGGCTGCTGGCAGGCTACTGACAAGAGCTCTCGCCCCAGTGTAGTCGCTTACTTGACCGGCGGTCATGAAGAACCGAATGGGCCGCCCAACCGTGTCAGCCACTGCATGCAACTTTGTGTTCATGCCGCCTTTGGTACGCCCGATCAGGCGTCCGCGCCCCCCTTTTTGACCGACAAGCTGGAAGCTGTCCGGTGGGCCTTGAGGTAAGTCGCATCGATTGAAATCGTTTTATGGTCAGGGGCTTCAGCGGCAAGGCCCTCCATAATTCGGGCAAACACACCCATATCGCTCCACCGCTTCCAACGATTACAAAGCGTCTTAGGTGAACCATACTCCTTTGGTGCGTCGAACCAACGTAAGCCGTTGCGATTAATAAAGATAATACCACTCAATACCCGCCTATCATCGACGCGTGGCACACCGTGGCTCTTCGGAAAACAGGGCCGAAGCCGTGCCATTTGATCTTCGTTCAGCCAGTAAAGATTGCTCATATAACCCCCGCAGTTTGAGAGCTTGAATCACGCCGAACCGACAACCTCAATCAGATTAATAGGTCCTGAGCCTAGCAGCTCACGGAACATCGCATCCGATTTATGCGTTTTCGGCTAATTTCTGCCGCACAGATAGGGCCAAACCTATTCAACCAGAATCGAACGTACACCATCACTGCTAAACCATTGATCGCTGGGTTGGCTTTGAAGCAGCGAAAAAGTGATCGTTTTTGTCATTAAGCGAAACTACGAAACAGCCCTGCCTGTCTCAAGGCAATTTCCCCTGGCACCACCCGTTCAAATGTTCAGGGCTTGCGGGTCGAATGGCACAAGAAACTCCTGATTTTTTGTACTTCGGACCAAGAGTTGTTTTCCCAGAGTCTCAACTGCAATCACCTTGGCTCCACTACGCCAACGAAGCGCCCCGATTACATGTGTAACCTCAACTTGGCGATCGGGGTTTAGATGAATGTCGCCGTGATTGTTCGTGAAACTGTTTTCGACATTTCCCAAGATGGGCGAAGCGGCCCCCTCCTCCACCCCAAGGCAGGCGAAGTGGCGGCTCGACCAAGGAGCATAATATCGACCACCGTTCGAATGCCACAACATCGTCATCGGCAAAGCCTGAGCCGATTTGAGCGACAGGAACATGTCGCCCTCCACGGGGCGAGTTACCGCGGTCCACTCCAATTTCTCTTCAGGCGAATTCAATCCAACAACAAAGTCTTCACTCTGCGGAGACCAAGGGTAGTTTGACAGATTCACTTCGCCGTCTTTCCCGGGAAAAGACGCCAACGTTTGGCTTTCAGCCGGATATCTAAGCGCTGAATAGCCTAATGCCGGATCAACTTCCTGTTCAAACCTAGGCGTTCTCCAACACTGCTTTCGGGAAGTTTGAATGACCCCGCCATTGGGCAAGGATACGTTTGCGTGATTTGGAACTGGCACCACGCCGTCTCCACCAATGAAAGTGTGACGCTGGTAGACGAACGGACGCTCACGATGCAGTGTAATCTCTTTTTGCAGCCTAGCTCCATAGACCGTTCTGTCGAGCTAAGCACGCAAATAACTGTCGCTCTTTTCTTCCAGTCTCCAACGTGAGTTTGCTGGCCACCCATGCAGCCGCGATGCCCCTCAGTTGACCCGAATGGGGCGCAGAAGAAATCACCGCCGAGTTTTCCCAAATGAGGTGCTATACCTTCGGGCATGATTTCGTCTGTTCCGACCGACGGTGCGCGATGCAGTGGCGAAATCTCAACACCTCCATCGTTTACAGTAAAGCTTTCGATCAACCCAAGCTGCAATTCGAATGAAAGGCTTGGGTAGCCTGATCTGACTGGTCCGATGTGATTGTTGTGCATGACTGGCCTCTTACGATCTGCATGTTTTTGTCGAAAAGCCCTTTGCAGCATCTTCTGATGATGCGCGCTGCATAATTGCTGCAATGGATAGGGCCGGTCATGCACTAACAATCAACTTGGACCACACAAGTGGGGCTGATCATGACGTTCAAGGCTACTGCATGTGTTCGTCGTATTCTTGCGAAAAAGCTGCTTGCGCGAACCGCCCGGTCCTTTTGTCGTGACGCGGGAAATCGCGAAAAAGCTCTCATTTTGTTTGGCGTATTCTCTGGCTACAAGTAATCGAAACGGCTCCCAACTTTTTCCGGAAGCCGTGCTTTTAAAAATGAGGGTATTTGGAATATCAGGCGTGCCCACCACCGATCAAGCCAATACCCGAAGTCAGACCGAACCAAGCTTTGACCCGCAAGCCGACGGCCTTGATGATACCCATGGCCTGGATCCCGTGAGCAACAATTGTGCCTTCCATGTCACCTTCAAAATTGGTGGTGTAGGATTGGACGATGCAACCACTGCCTGGTACCAAAAGATCACGGTGCTCTGGGTGTACTAGGTCAAGATGAACAACGATCTGACCCCGTTTTGCCTTTTCACTCGGCTCGATCAGGCGACCGCTGGGCGCAAGCTGACCGGAAGAAATCGACTCTTGAATGCGTACGATCCTTGCGGGAAGAACGGTATTGCGCATCGAGATGTTGAAGTTGCTTTCGCATGCCACTTCTGCCGCCATTCCCTCGTACAATTCCGTGCGTGAAACCTGCGAGAACCCGGCAACGATACGTCCACGTTCAACATCTTTCCTGTCTGGCACGATGAGCATTGCGGGGCTCATTGCGGCTTGTGCGGCGCGTGACCCGACGTTGAGAGTGACCTGTTCAACCACTCCGTCAACGGAGCTGAGCGTCAGAGTTTTGGACAACTCCACTTGTGCTTGTTCCAGCGAAGCTCGTGCTGATGCAAGCTGTGCGGGCAAAACGGCTGTTGCCTGGACTTGCGCCACACCCAGTTGTGTTTCTGCGGCTTCAACTTCTGCTTCTCGGGTATCCAGGGTCGCCTGAGCACGTTCCAGTTGGCTCACTTGGAACGCCGCAGAGTTTTTGGCTTGCAGGGAGCGATGATCCATCAGGCTGAGCTCAGCTTGCTCTCTTGCTGTTATGGCTGCATCCAGAATAGCCTCGGCGGTTTCGACTTGCAGTTCAGCGGCCAGTTTTGCGCTTTCAATCTCTTCGACTTTTCTCATTGCGAATTTGACAGCGGCTTGTTCGGACGAATTCTCAACTGCAAAAAGCGGATCGCCCGGTTCTACGCGATCACCACCCTTCACATAGATATCTGTCACTGTTCCGCCGTTCTCGGCGACGACTGGAACGGTTCTGAAGGGCACAAGGCCAGTGTAGGACTTGGGGTAGTAGTAAAATACAGCAAAGAACACGATCAGGGCCAGGACGAACCACATGAATAGCGCCCGGTGAACGTTGTAGAGGGTGACTGGAATCCCGCGCCATTTTAGGTAGATCACCCGCAGGACAAACGGAAAAGAAGTGACGAGCAATTCGATCATTATACCAACTCCTCTTTCGAAGGCCGCCACCACAACATGAAGTCGCGGGCGATTGCAGTCAGGATCAACGCGCCTGGCAGCAGAATGCTGAAGTGGCTGAGCGCGGGCATCAATTCGTATGCCAAGGCTATGGTAAGCATCACCGGAATGGTTGTGCGCAGCGGAGTGCCGATTGATTTGCGCTCCGTATAGCGTTCAAAGCGCGCATAGAGGTGTACGACCAGTAGGATCGCAAGGAAGAGGACAATCAGGCCGACCCAAGCATAGGTGTCAGTTTGATTGGGCGCGACCCACCATCTGGGATCGCCGCCAGCGGCGAGGGCGGGAGTTGAGATGATGCCAAGTACAGGCGCCATCAGGAACGCGGGTGGTTTCATGTTTCAGGTCCTTGATTTACGTAGTCACGCGGTGCGTGAAGATTTTCGGTGTCTTGAGAACGTCAGTTCTCGGTTGGTTGTTGTGATGGTTCTGAGGGTTGTTCCGGCTGCGCGTAGGGGGGATCCCAGCGACGCCCGCTCGGTGTTTTCTCGCCAAGCGACGAAGCGTGCAGGCCGTAAATGTTGCCTCCGGACAATTCCTGTCTGGCAGAGTCGTTGATTGCCTTAAAAACGCGGTAGTACCTTGCGAAGTAGATCATTGCCTTGTCCTTTCTGATGATTGGGACCTAACCGTCATCGCCCCCGCGATCCTTAGGGTTCTGGACATTTGTTGTTGGTTTTTGGACAATTGCGGGAATTACAGGGCCGTTTGTGCCCGTCAGGGGAGGAAGCGAAAGTGCCACGGATCAGTGCATACAGACTGCAAAGTGTCGGGTTGCGTTATTCGCAAGAGCCCGGTGCGTGCATTCCGTTTCCTGAAATTCTGGAAATGGCAGGGGCACCTTCGGATATCGGCAACAGCCCAGACGCCACTGTCGAACTGCTTCATGAAGCGGGTGCCGTTGAAACTGTGTGTCGTGTTTTAGAAGACAAGACCTTTGCCGCGCGGGTGGGGCTTTCGGCGCAAGGTCCCGGAACGCTTTTGGCTTACATTGTGCGGGCAGCAGAAACGGTCGAAGACGCGCTGGCATTGACACAGCGCTTTTATGCAATGCAAGACCCTGACCTGCATCTGGATGTTGTAGGGGCGCCTGATGAACCCAAGATCACGCTGGAAAGTAGCGTGATCCCGGCGCATCAATATCCTCGCCATCGCGAGATGCTGGTTTTCGGTCTCTATAAGCGCGTTCAACAGATTACCTCGGGCGGATTTGCCCCGATCTCAATCGAGTTGGAAACGGACGACGGCGAGCATTGTAAGCTGCTAGCCGAGTTGGCCGGGTGCGCCGTAGAAGGGTTCAAGTCCGGATACGCGTTGGCTCTGCCCCCAAACGGTATGAGTTTTCGGATCCCGACAGCGGACCCTACTTTGTTGGGGCATTTGCGCCGGCATGGGGAAGAGCAGCTAAAGGCTCAACCTGACGCGGTCCGAAGTCTGTCTGATCGCATTGTAGAGATGCTCGGGGAACGTCTTCCCGGTCCAATACCAAACGGCGATCAAATAGCCGGAGAGCTTGGATTGACGCGACGCACAATGACCCGGCACCTTTCAGCCGAAGGAACAAGCTTTAAAGCACTTTTAGAGGGGGTGTTGTGCGACCTGTCCAAACGGATGCTTCGCAGTGGGGAGGGTGTTGCCCGCGTTGCCTTCATGCTTGGATTTGCGGATCAGGCGGCCTTTTCAGTGGCGTTCAAGCGATGGACAGGTGAAACGCCAGCCAGGTTTCGTAAAGCTGGCCGCTAAGTCTCCTGACCTCTGCAGCGCGCAGGGCCGTAAGATGTCCAAGATCCACAAAACCTTGTCCTGTCCCCAAAAGAAAGCAGCCCATGGGGTCACCTAGTTTAATGGCACACAGCAGCCGCGGTGGTTGCTGACCCAGAACAAGGATGAACCTATGAAAACCTCGAAGAAACTCTTTATCGCCCCGATCTCCGGCGCACTTCTGATCACCATGGCAGCCACAGCTCATGCTGATTATGTCACCGATAAAGCCATCAAAGGCGCAGTTGTCGGCGCAACTGTCGCGGGCATTGCCGGCGAAAGCATCGTAGGCGGCGCGGCCGCCGGCGCTGCGGTTGGTGCCGTTGGTGGTGCGATCCAGAAGGACAATTTCGAAGACGCGCAGGACGATGCACAAGAACGCCGCGACGACTTCAAAGATGACCATAAGGACTGGAACGAGGACTGAAACGCCATACCAAACGCAACGAAAAAAGGAGGAAACACAGCCGAACAAAGCTGACCGGTCAGCATAAGGTCCACCGACCCTGCGCTGTTAGCATCCAGACGCAACGTGACTGACCACCCCGAACAGAACTCGCACAGTTTCTGATAGGTTGCCACCCGGCTCACAAACGAGCCGGGTGGCAACTTTGTTTGGGGCGCTTGAACACCAGCCGTTCCCCGACTTCGCGTTTCAAATTCCGCTTCCTTTCTTGCCATTTTCGATCTGGGTTTTGTCCAAAATCCAAAAACAACCGTCCAGAACCCAAACGAACTGAAACGCCCTCCGCCCCAAATCCTGCACATCTGAATAACATCGACGAGCTGGCAACCGAGGCGACCCAGGTGACTGCCGCTCTTTGCAATCCGACGCCAAAGGAAACGGCAATGAACCTACTAGCAAACTTTGACGCAGAGACCCTGGCACGCATCCAGTTTGCCTTTACTGTGTCGTTCCACATCATCTTCCCGGCCTTTTCCATCGGCCTGGCAAGCTTCCTGGCCGTCCTCAATGGCCTTTGGCTTTGGCGCAAGGACAAGGCTTACCTCAATCTCTTCAACTACTGGAAAAAGATATTCGCTGTCGGCTTCGCGATGGGTGTCGTGTCCGGCATTGTGATGTCTTACCAATTTGGCACGAATTGGAGCACATTCTCGGATACCGCCGGGCCTGTGATCGGGCCCTTGATGGCATACGAGGTGATGACGGCCTTCTTCCTTGAGGCAGGCTTCCTAGGCATCATGCTTTTCGGTCGCGAACGCGTGGGTCCCGGCTTGCACATGATGGCCACGGCGATGGTTGCCCTTGGCACGCTGATATCGGCCACGTGGATTCTTTCGGTCAATTCCTGGATGCAGACCCCAGCCGGATTTGACGTCAACGAGCTGGGGCAATTCATCCCAGTGGATTGGTGGTCGATCGTCTTTAACCCGTCTTTCCCCTACCGCCTGACACACATGGTGCTGGCGGCATATCTCACCACTGCCTTTGTGGTGGCGGGGGTTGCGGCTTGGCACCTGCTACGCCGCAATCGAACGGCCGAGGTCACCCGCATGTTCTCGATGGCAATGTGGATGGCTGTTTTGGTTACTCCTCTGCAGATCGTCGCGGGCGACCTTCATGGTTTGAACACGCTGGAGCATCAACCGCAGAAAGTGATGGCGATGGAAGGTCACTTTGACAGCCACCCCGAAGGTGCACCGCTAATCCTGTTCGGCATTCCAAACGAAGATGAAAAGCGCGTGGACTACGCCATCGAAATTCCGAAGTTATCGTCGCTGATCCTGAAACATGATCTGAACGCGCCGCTTGACGGGCTGGACACCATTCCCGACGACGAAGAACCCCCGGTCGCGATCGTTTTCTATAGCTTCCGCATCATGCTTGCCATCGGCTTTGCCATGCTGGGCGTCGGGTTGTGGTCGCTTGTTCAGCGGGTTCGGGGCCGCCTCAAGGAAGATCGCTGGTTGCACCGCGCATCCGTCCTGTTGGCGCCCAGCGGATTTGTGGCGGTACTGGCCGGTTGGATCACCACCGAAGTGGGGCGCCAACCTTACACGGTGTACGGGCTGATGCGGACATCGGACTCCCTTTCCCAAGTGGATGCGCCTGCAGTTGCGGCGTCTCTGATTGCCTTCATCGTCGTGTATTTCGCGGTGTTCGGAGCAGGCACATTCTACATGCTGCGTCTAATGGGAAAACCGCCTGTCGAAGACTTCCAGAAAACTCAAAAACCCATTGAAATCTTTACCTTGGCGGAGGCAGCGTGATGCTTGAACTCTCGACAATCTGGGCAGGCATCATTGCCTTTGCCGTTCTGACCTATGTGATCCTGGACGGTTTCGATCTTGGAATTGGGATCCTCTTTCCATTCGCAAAAACCGAAAAGGACCGTGATGTCATGATGAACTCGGTCACACCAGTTTGGGATGGAAACGAGACGTGGCTGGTCATGGGCGGCGGAGGTTTGTTTGCTGTTTTCCCGTTGGCCTATTCTGTAGTGATGCCCGCGCTTTATGTGCCTGTCATCATCATGCTTCTTGCGCTTGTTTTTCGTGGCGTTGCCTTCGAATACCGATGGCGAACGGTACGCGGGCGCTGGCTTTGGGATGTTGCATTTCACGGTGGTTCAACCGTGGCCGCATTGTGCCAGGGTATCGCGCTTGGCGCGCTGGTTCAGGGCATCCCGGTCGAAGGTCGGCTTTATGCAGGTGGATGGTGGGATTGGCTGACGCCGTTCTCTGTCCTGACAGGTGTGGCCCTTGTGATTGGGTATGCCTTGCTGGGCGCGACGTGGCTCAACATGAAAACCACTGGAAAGATTCAGCGTCAGATGCGCTCCTATGTCCGTCCGTTGATGCTTATGACACTCGGGCTGATCGGTCTCGTCAGTCTTTTAACCCCATTCCAAGACCCGATCTATATGGTCAGATGGTTTTCGGGGCCCGGCGTCGTTTTCACTGTGCTTGTGCCGGCTCTTGTAACTGCCATTGCATGGAAGCTCGATCGTGGCATAACGGAACAGCGCGACAATCAGCCCTTTGTCTGCGCCATTGCCCTGTTCGTCGTGTGCTTCATTGGTATCGGGATCAGCTTCTATCCCTATATGCTGCCTCCAAGCCTCACGATTGCTGAAGCCGCCGCGCCAGACAGCAGTTTGGCTTTCGCTCTGGTCGGAGCAGTCATTCTGCTGCCGGTGATCCTGGCTTACACCGCCTACACCTACTGGGTTTTCCGCGGGAAGATCGATCCAGAGGAGAACTACCATTGAAAACGCTAAAACAAGTTTTCTGGTTCGGCGCGATCTGGTTCGGCAGTGTTTTGTGCCTGGCCACTGTCGCGTACGTGATCAGGTTGTTCATCACCTGAAGCCACGCCTAGGGTCAAGTTTTCATCTTTTCTGAACGCAACCCTACCCTGCAGTCCAGTTTAGGCTCGGTGCTGGCGATCAGCGAAATATCGGGAATGACAGCCCTCCGGACAATGCCGCCGTAAGTTGCGAACTAAGTTCGTTGCTCTGGCGGTTCGCGACTGGATTGCAGCTGTCGGAGCCAAAACGGCATACATCGAACCAGGCTCGCCTTGGGAGAACGGATTTTGTGAAAGCTTCAACGGTCGCATGAGGGACGAGCTGTTGAACGGGGAAATCTTCTACTCGCTCAGAGAAGCGCAGATCATCATCGAAGAATGGAGGAAGCACTACAACACCAAACGACCACACAGTGCACTGGGCTATCGCCCTCCGGCACCAGAAACCATCATCCCGATGGAACACAGGCCGATCATGCACTAACAATCACGTTGGACCCGTCAGATAGGGCTGCTCACCCAAGCAGCCAGTCGGCTGCTGGCAGGCTACTGACAAGAGCTCTCGCCCCAGTGTAGTCGCTTACTTGACCGGCGGTCATGAAGAACCGAATGGGCCGCCCAACCGTGTCAGCCACTGCATGCAACTTTGTGTTCATGCCGCCTTTGGTACGCCCGATCAGGCGTCCGCGCCCCCCTTTTTGACCGACAAGCTGGAAGCTGTCCGGTGGGCCTTGAGGCAAGTCGCATCGATTGAAATCGTTTTATGGTCAGGGGCTTCAGCGGCAAGGCCCTCCATAATTCGGGCAAACACACCCATGTCAGCCATGAAACTGTCCGATATTGGTGGAACAGGTTTGGTCCAATGTTCGCTGCTGAGATACGGCGGAAGCGTGTTCAGCAGCTGCGCGCATTCTCCAAATGGAAGTGGCACGTGGATGAGGTGTTCGTGAAGGTGAATGGCAAGCGGCATTATCTTTGGCGGGCTGTGGATCACGAAGGCGAGGTGCTGGAAGCGGACGTCACAAAACGCCGAAACAAAGCCGCAGCACTGAAATTCCTCAAGAAATTGATGAAGCGCCACGGTTGCGCCGAAGCGATCGTGACAGATCGTTTCGCTTCCTACAAGGCTGCGCTCAGAGATTTGGGTGCACTGGAAAAACAACAAACGGGCAGGTGGCTCAACAACCGCGTTAAGAATGCGCACCTGCCGTTCCGACGAAGAGAACGCGCAATGCAGCGTTTCAGGCGCATGCGAAGTTTACAGAAATTCGCATCCGTCCATTCCTCCGTCTACAACCACTTCAACCAGGAAAGATCGCTAGCCAGTCGAGACGCCTTCAAGCTGACGCGCACCGCTGCTCTTGCCGAGTGGCCCGAACTTGTCGTGGCATAAATGGCAGCTATACTGGCCTAGCTGAGGCTGGTTCGAATTTGTCTGAAAGTACCACTGAGATTATTTCGAATATGTCCTACTGCGACCACATTCCAAGTTGTCCTACGTTAAGAGTTCCGCTGTCTTTCACCTCAGCATAAACGCCCATATCCATGTGGCCCAAGTGTTTTCGAATAAGGAACGGGATTCTCATGTCTCGTTCGGCTGTTTCTGGGTTAACTTCAGTGGCGGCGCATCTTTTTGTTCGCGAGATAATTTTTAGTTTCACGTCGCCAAACACCAAGGTAAAGCCGACAGAGTCCAATTCGGAAAACGGTGGTAGCCCCTCCAATTCAATATTCGCGCGAAACCTTGCCGGGTGTAATTCCACGTTTAGCTGCCTACTAAGCGCGTCGACAGAGGCCAGGTTGAGAACAGAAATAGCGTTCATCATTTTTGGCGACACGACCGAAACGTCCGTAAATCGATGTGGGTAAGAAGAGACAAACACTGGCGGCTCGGGGTCCCTTAGACCGAGTGTGTTGTAGAGGAAAGTCGCCGCGTCCCTTTGCCCCTTTGGCTCACGCATTTCGAAGTGGTGAGTTTTCACTCCTACTTTAATTTCCAGCAGCTGATTTTGAGCGTCGAATTTAGTTTGGAGACCGGCCAGACCTGCTTCATTCAAAAGCACAACAAAGCGGTCTTTTTCCAGCGGTTTCGGATTAAGGGTGTCGAAACCGGAGTTGTAGCGAGCGAAGCCAAAAAGTCGGTCACCAGGAATGCCTTCTCCCGCCAGCAGGTTAACGGTGCTTAGTGGTTCCGGACTCAAACCTTTGATAGGGTAGCGGTTCATCCGCACAATGGTGAGTTCGTTCATTCGTGGGATCCTGATTTGTCGAGATATTCCGGCGGTGGGGCTAGCAAGGGCTCTTCAAACTATCCCAATTTAACTCCTTGGTTGAACGTCTAGAATATGGTTTCGGCACTATCTTTGGTGGGTTCGGGTTGGCAATCTAAAGCCTTCGGCGTCGTGATTTAAAGCATAGACGCGTTCAATTTCGAATTCCTTCTCCCTTTTCGCATAATGATTCTGAGGGGGCGGGGCGGTGAAATATGTAATAAAAGCAAATTACTATTGATCATTGTCAAGGTAGATTTAACGACTCTGAGGTACGAACCTCAAAAATTTCTGGACTTGAGGTGCGTACCTCAAATAGCCTTGGAGGTATGCCGCGATTCGCACATCCTCGATTGACGGCGAAAAAAGGGAGGAATGGATGACTTACACAAAACTGGCTTCGGTCAGCGCAATAGTCCTTGCCGCTACTACTCTTTCTACCAAGGCAAATGCTGAAGATCTGACACTATGTTGGGCGGCATGGGACCCGGCCAACGCGCTTGTCGAACTATCAAAGGAATTCGAAGCAGAATCCGGCCACACAATGAATTTCGAATTTGTTCCTTGGCCAAATTTTGCGGACAGGATGCTGAACGAACTGAACTCCGGCGGTAAGCTCTGCGACCTGCTGATTGGTGACAGCCAATGGATCGGCGGTGGCGCTGAGAATGGCCACTATGTCCAGCTGAACGACTTCTTCGATGCTGAAAGCATCAGCATGGACGATTTTGCACCTGCAACAGTTTACGCCTATTCGACCTGGCCCAAGGGTACACCAAATTACTACGCGCTGCCCGCGATGGGCGATGCGAATGGTTGGTTCTACCGCAAGGATTGGTTCGAAAACCCTGAAATCCAAGCCGCGTACAAAGAAGCGACTGGTCAGGACCTGCGCGAGCCTCAGTCTCAGAAAGAGTTGTTGCAGATCGCGCAGTTCTTCCAAGGTCGTGAAATCGACGGCAAGACTGTGTATGGGGCTGCAATCTTTACCGAGCGCGGCTCAGAAGGGATCACCATGGGTGTCACCGGGGCCCTGTATCCGTGGGGTTTCAAATACGAAAACACTCCTGGATCATATGATATGGAAGGCGCCGTAAACTCACCGGAAGCGGTTGAGGCTCTGGAATTCTACAAAGAGTTCTACAAAACGGCGACGCCTCCGGGATACACGAACTCTTACATGGGTGAGAGCTTGGATGCATTTAAATCCGGTCAGGTCGCCATGGCTATGAACTGGTTCGCGTTCTTCCCGGGTCTCTATGCCGATCCCAATACCGGTGGTGACAAGATCGATTTCTTCGTGAACCCACCACAAAATCAGGCAGGCTCGACACTGGGAGGACAAGGTATTTCTGTTGTCAGCTACTCTGACAAACAGGACGCCGCGCTTGAGTACATAAAGTGGTTCGCGCAGCCGGAAGTTCAAGCCAAATGGTGGGAACTTGGCGGTTATTCGGCACATAACTCGGTGCTTGAAGATCCTGGTTTCGTGGACAGCCAACCGTTTGCCGGTGATTTCCTAGAAGCAATGGGTGGAGTACAGGATTTCTGGCAGGAGCCTGCCTATGCGGAACTCCTGCTGGCAATGCAGAAACGCATCCACGACTACGTTGTTGCCGACCAAGGCACAGCTCAAGAAGCGCTTGATCTTTTGATCGAAGATTGGACGGAAGTCTTCGAAGACGAAGGCAAGCTGTAACCCGGACGCAGGCAGGAGCGGGTGCGAACCCGCTCCACCTTCTCCCGTGAGTCGTAAACCAACAAGAACTGGCAAAGAGATGTCTGACAGGACCGTAGATCGCGTTGCGCAGGCAACGCCCAAGCGAGTTGCGCGAAAAATCAGGGGCTTATCCGACCGCGCGATCGCCTGGATATTCATCTCCCCAACGATATTTCTACTGCTGGCGATCAATATCTTCCCGTTGATCTGGACCATTCAGTTGAGCTTTACCAACTACAAGGCCAATCGGATCGGGCGCGAGGTCAAAGACGTTGGCTTCAAGAATTACGAGCGTATCCTGACCGACTCAGACACCTGGCTGAACATGCAGGCGACGGCGCATTTTCTATTCTGGACGATCTTCTTTCAGGTTCTGATCGGGTTCACTTTGGCGTGGCTGATCAACAAGAAGTTTAAGGGCAATGACCTTTGGACCACGATCATTGTGTTACCGATGATGCTGTCCCCGGCCGTTGTCGGGAACTTCTGGAAGTTCCTGTATCAGCCACAGATCGGCCTGTTCAATTACATCGTGTCCTGGTTCACCGGCAAGGAGCCGTCGAGCTTTGAGATGTTAGGCTCAGTAACTTTGGCCCCATGGGCGATCGTCATTGTTGATACATGGATGTGGACGCCGTTTGTTATGCTAATTTGCCTAGCCGGGTTGCGCAGCATTCCCGACTATATCTACGAGGCTGCCGAGATCGACCGGGCCAGCAAGCTGCGGCAGTTCCTCACGATTACTATCCCGATGGTGCTGCCATTTCTGATGCTCGCGGTGCTGTTTCGTGGGATCGAGAACTTTAAGATGTTCGACTTAGTGGTTCAGCTCACCGGCGGAGGGCCGGGTTCTGTAACGGAACTCACTTCGATCAATCTCAAGCGGGAGGCGTTTGAGAAGTGGCGTACGGGCTATGCCTCGGCCTATGCGATCATCCTTTTCGTCACCGTGTTCGGCCTTGCGTCGATCTACGTAAAAGCCCTGAACAAGGTGAAACAGAGATGAGCAGCTTTTCCGTTACCGAACCCTCGAACCGGTCCAAGTGGATCGCAGGCTTCTTGGTCATCACTTATGCGCTGATCACGATGATCCCACTTGTTTGGATTTTGCTGACTGGCTTCAAGTCCCCGGCCGATGCGATCAGCTACCCGCCCAAAGTGGTCTTTGACCCAACGCTTGAAGGCTATGTCAACCTTTTCACCACACGCACGCGACAAACGCAGGAGTTTCTGGAAGCCAACCCACCGCAGAATTGGGCCGACGAGATCGTACGCCAATACGACATGGTGATCGTTGGACCATCCAAGTTCGGTGAGCGCTTTATGAACTCGGTCATCATCGGGTTTGGATCAACGTTCCTGAGTATTTTTCTTGGCACTTTGGCGGCCTATGCCTTCAGTAGGTTCAAGGTCCCGCTTAAAGACGACCTTCTGTTCTTCATCCTTAGTACAAGAATGATGCCTCCGGTTGCTGTCGCCATCCCAATCTTCCTAATGTTCAGAAACCTTGGGCTCAGCGACACGCATTTGGGAATGATCCTGCTGTATACGGGCGTGAACATCTCTCTGGCAGTGTGGTTGCTAAAAGGGTTCATCGACGAAATCCCAAGAGAGTACGAAGAAGCCGCTCTCATAGATGGCTACACACGCTTTCAGGCATTTTACAAAGTGGTGCTGCCACAAGCCGCGACCGGCATAGCCTCGACAGCTATCTTCTGCCTCATCTTCGCATGGAATGAATATGCATTTGCCGTGCTGCTTACCTCAGCAAATGCGCAGACCGCGCCGCCATTTATCCCAACCATTATCGGTATCGGCGGTCTGGACTGGCCTGCCGTGGCAGCTGGAGCAACGATCTTCCTGATCCCGGTTATGATTTTCACCATCCTGATGCGCAAACACCTGCTGCGTGGGATCACATTCGGAGCCGTACGCAAATGAGCGAGTTTCTTACCGGATTGATGCGGCTTCGCCGCGGCCCTTGGGAGATGGTCGCAACCATCCTTATCGCACTGGGTGTCTTCATGCTGATGCAGCCCTTTGTCCTTTGGGCTTTCACCTACTCTTTCATCGTAACGCTGGTCGGAACCGTTATGTTCATTATCGTCAGCCACTTTCCGGAGTAGAAATGGCCCAGATCATAGTCAAAAACGTAAAAAAGATGTTCGGCGATTTCACGGCTGTTCGCGAAAGCTCGTTCACGATTGAGGATGGTGAGTTCTTCATGCTGCTGGGGCCATCCGGTTGCGGAAAGACGACGACTCTGCGGATGATCGCAGGTTTGGAACTTCCAACGTCGGGTGAAATCTACCTGGACGGTGAAGAAATCAGCCAGCGGCCACCCTCAGAGCGAGACATTGCCTTCGTGTTCCAGATGTTCGCGCTGTATCCACACATGAATGTGCGTAAGAATATCAGCTACCCTTTGATATCACAGGGTATGCCGCGCGCCGCCGTAAATTCTAAAATCGAGGAAGTCGCGGGAATTCTAGGGATAAACGACATACTCGATAGCCCTGTAGGTGGACTTTCAGGCGGCGATCGGCAGCGCGTAGCGCTCGGGCGCGCGATTGTTCGTGACCCCAAAGCCTTCATGATGGACGAACCTCTTGGCGCACTGGATGCAGAGTTTCGTGAGCATATGGCTGAGGAACTGCGCGCGCTTCATGACCGTATGGGTGCGACCACTGTTTACGTTACACATGACCAGTTGGAAGCCATGCAAATGGGCGACAAAATCGTAGTGATGAACAATGCTGTGATCGAGCAATTCGGCACGCCTCAGGAGATTTACGACAAACCCGCTACGATGTTTGTAGCTAACTTTATCGGGTCTCCTTCGATGAACTTCCTGCCATTTCAGGGAAAGGTTGAACCTGGCACTGAAATGGTTCGCCTGAACGGGCATGACGAACCTGTTCCCAAACTGATGGAAGGGGCTGAAGGTGACTTGGTTTTTGGTGTCCGCCCCGAGCATGTTTTTCTATCGGATGCAAGCGCCTACCGGGCCAAGGTCCTGGCCGCAGAATATTTGGGAACCACCCAGATAGTGACATTGCAAAGCCCGAACGGTGAGCTGAAAGCCCGAATTGATGCACGCGAAGTCGTTAGCCCTGGCGAGACCGTGGGATTGGAGTTCCGCTCACCCGCAGTAACCCTTTTTGAAAAATCTACCGGACGCGCGTTGAGGTCCGCTCTGAACGACGAGGTGCTGAGCAATGGCTGAAGTCGTTTTGGAGAGTATCTCGAAATCATTCGGCAGTCTTAAAGCGGTGGATGATATCTCAATGACGATCCCCAACGGTGCCTTTGTGGTGTTGTTGGGCCCGACCGGCGCGGGAAAAACAACAACACTGAGATTGATATCCGGACTGGAGAAACTGGATTCAGGAACAGTGCGCATTGGCGGGCGTGACGTTGGAATAGATACACCCGCCCAGCGCGATGTGGCGATGGTCTTCCAGCAATACTCGCTGTACCCGCATATGACAGTGCGTGAAAACCTGTCTTTCCCTCTGCGTTCGCCGATCCTGAAGACGCCAGAGGATGAGATCGCGAGGAAGGTCAACGAAGTCTCGGAGATCCTCCAGATCCCACACAAACTGGACAACAAAGCCACAGAACTGTCTGGCGGTGAAATGCAGCGGGTGTCAATTGGGCGGGCGCTGGTGCGCGATCCACAGATATTTCTCATGGACGAACCGCTCAGTTCGTTGGATGCCAAGCTTCGGGCGGATTTGCGGGTCGAATTGAAAAGAATTCAGGCAGATCTGGGATCGACCTTGCTCTACGTGACCCATGATCAGGTCGAAGCGATGACAATGGCGACCCATATCGGCGTGCTGGAAGAGGGCAGGTTGGTGCAATACGGCACGCCTCGAGATATTTATGAAAACCCCCGCAGCGTGTATGTCGCCAGCCGGTTGGGTTTGCCGCGCATCAACATTCTGCCATCCAACTTGTTTGGTGGGGATCACAAAGGCCCTCAGATTGGCCTGCGCCCTGAGAACATCCTGGAAGGCGAGGGTAGTGATGCTCGTGTGATCCGTGCCGAGCACCTTGGTGACCAAACGCGATTGCACTTGGATTTGAATGGCCACACGGTCGTGACCTTGATTGATGTCCACCAGGACTACCCTGCCGGGCAAACGATAAAGATTCGTCCTCATAACCCGTTGTATTTCGACGCCTCCGGCGCGCGCGTGGCTTAAGGAGCAAAAGCATGGCCCAGTTCATCAACACAAAAGAAACCCTTGTAACAGAGGCGATAGACGGCCTTTTGGCCTCTTCTGGCGGCGCATTGAATCGGTTGGACGGTTACCCGCATATCAAGGTGGTTTACCGCTCGGACTGGGACAAATCGAAGGTTGCGTTGGTCTCTGGTGGAGGGTCCGGACACGAGCCCGCTCATGCGGGTTTTGTCGGGGCTGGAATGCTGACCGCCGCTGTTTGCGGAGAGGTGTTTGCATCCCCATCGGTCGAAGCGGTTCTTGCTGGTATTCTCGCCGTGACCGGTGAGGCGGGGTGTTTGCTGATCGTCAAGAATTACACGGGCGATCGGTTGAACTTCGGGCTCGCTGCAGAACGTGCCCGCGCCTTGGGGCGCAAAGTTGAGATGGTGGTGGTGGATGACGACATCGCCTTGCCGGACCTACCGCAACCGCGCGGTGTGGCAGGGACCTTGTTCGTACACAAAATTGCCGGCGCGCTTGCGGAAGATGGCGCTGATCTGGACACCGTGACCAAGGCTGCAAAAAGCGTCATCGATAAAGTGGTCAGCATCGGGATGAGCCTGGACACCTGCACTGTACCGGGGTCTCCGAAAGAGAACAGGATTGCGCCGGGAAAAGCTGAATTGGGCTTGGGTATCCATGGCGAACCGGGTGTCGAACAGGTGGAATTTGCCAATGCGGTCACAGCAATGTCCACCGTCGTGGAAAAGTTAAAACAACGGGTCGGCGCGGGGGAGTGTGTTGCGTTGGTCAACAACCTCGGGTCGACAACCCCTTTGGAAATGTCCGTGCTGACGCACGCTTTGTCCGAGACTGGTTTGACGAGTCACGTTATTGGTCCTGCGCCAATGATGACATCGCTGGACATGCATGGGTTCTCTGTTTCTGTGTTGCCCGTCAGCGAAGGCGAATTGTCGGCGCTTGAAGCTCAGGTCGGTCTAGTGGCATGGCCCGGCGTCAATTCTATTGGTCCAGTTCAAGTTGCACCTTTGCCTGATGGCTTGACTCCGATTGATCCTATTCCTTCGAACAATCCAGCCACAAAGGAAACGATTACGCGATTGTCCGAATTGCTGATAAATGCCGAGAAAGACCTGAACGAATTGGATGCCAAATCCGGTGACGGAGACACCGGTAGCACATTGGCAACCGCGGCGAGGGCACTGCAGGGTAGCCTGGACCGAATGCCCCTTGCGGATCTGACACAACTCTTCCCCGCTTTGGGCAACGAACTCAGCCAGACAATGGGCGGTTCTTCGGGCGTGATCCTTGCAATCTTTTTTAATGCTTCCGGAGACGCCTGCGCCAGTGGCGCGTCGATCCCGAAATCCCTTGTGGAAGGTTTGAACCGTGTTAGCCAAGTTGGCGGGGCCAAAGTTGGAGACAGAACGATGATCGATGCATTGGCCCCCGCGCTGGACGCTTTGCCTTTGGGTTTGGCTCAAGCTGCACGGGCGGCACGCGAAGGTGCGGACAGTACGGCCAACATTCACCGTGCCAAAGCCGGTCGGGCTGCCTATGTTCCCGAGGAAAACCTAATGGGAAATAACGATCCTGGCGCTGAAGCCGTCGCCTTGCTGTTCGAGGGGTTGGCGCAGGAGATAAAAGGCTGAACGACTCGTGGAAGACCAAAAACACAAACTAGAATTGGTGAATAAGCCAACTGTGAATGACATCGCGCGCGTTGCGGGTGTTAGCTTGGCAACCGTTGATCGAGTCCTGAACAGGCGACCAGGCGTTCGGGCCGTGACCGTAGAAAAGGTTCAACAGGCAATCAATGAGCTTGGCTATGTCCGCGACACCGCTGCAGCTAACCTTGCGCGACAGCGTATCTATAACTTCTTGTTCGTGCTGCCCGATACCGACAACGAGTTTGTCGAAGCGCTCAGCAAGCAGATCGTTGAACAGTCACGCGACCAGTTAATTGAGCGGACGCGTATGAAAATTCAACGGGTGGCTCCGTTTGATCCTCAGGAAATTGTCGAGATTCTGGATGCGCTGGACAGTCGCGATATCGATGGCGTCGCCGTTTTCGGACCCGAAACGCCTTCGGTCCGGGATGCCGTGAAAAGAGCCCGGGACAAAGGCGTTCCGGTGGTGGCTTTGGTGTCTGACCTGCCTAGCTCGGACAGGGACCATTTCATTGGAATTGACAATGTTTCGGCAGGTCGTACGGCAGCTCAACTGATGGGGCGTTTTGTGCATCGCAAGGGAAAAGTGCTGGTGCTGACAGGTTCGCGCCTGGCGCGAGATCATTTGGAAAGGCGCCAGGGATTTGATCTGGTTATCGCCGAGGATTTTCCGCATCTCGAAGTAGTGGCGTCGGTCGAAGGTCGCGATGACCCTGAGCTAATCTACAAGATGATGCCCGAGATTTTTGAAACCTACCCGGATCTCGTCGGGATCTACTCTTCCGCTGCTGGCAACGCCGGACTGATCCAGTTTCTGTCCGACGGCAATATCAGCAAAGACCTGGTGATTATTGCTCACGAGCTTACGCCGCTGAGCCGCGAAGCGCTGAATCGCGGGACTTTTGATGCGTTGATCTCACAGGATTCAGGCCACTTGGTCCGATCTGCGGTTCGTCTACTGCGCGCAACATCTGACAAGGTTCCGTTCAACAAAGCGCAAGAGCGCATTCGTATCGATATCTATCTGAAGGAAAATTTGCCGCCATAGAGGCATCGGTTTTTGGGGAGGAGACATTATGAAAACGATAAAAGGCCCGGCGTTGTTTCTGGCACAGTTTGCCGGAGATGAAGCGCCCTTCAATTCGTGGGACGCCATCACCAAATGGGCGGCGGATTGCGGCTATAAAGGCGTTCAGGTGCCCAGTTGGGATAGCCGGTTGTTTGATCTTGAAACCGCCGCCTCAAGCACGGACTACTGTGACGAGTTCAAGGGTAAGGCTAAAGAAAACGGCGTAGACGTCACCGAGTTGTCCACGCATCTTCAGGGCCAACTTGTAGCCGTGCACCCCGCCTACGACACAGCTTTCGACGGCTTCGCCGCCGAAAGCGTTAGAGGGAACCCGAAAGCCCGGCAGGAATGGGCGGTGGATCAGGTCAAGAAGGCGCTGTCAGCCTCCAAGAATTTGGGGATATCAGCGCACGCGACATTCTCTGGCGCACTGGCCTGGCCCTATGTCTACCCTTGGCCGCAACGTCCTGCAGGTCTGATCGAAACGGCGTTTGATGAACTGGCCAGCCGTTGGATGCCAATTCTGGATCATGCGGAAGACTGCGGCGTCGATGTGTGCTATGAAATCCATCCGGGCGAAGACCTGCATGACGGCGTGACCTTTGAGATGTTCCTCGAACGGACAAGCAACCATGCTCGGGCATGTATGTTGTACGACCCGTCACATTATGTCCTGCAGTGTCTCGATTATCTGGACAATATCGACATCTACAAAGACCGGATCCGGATGTTTCATGTCAAAGACGCCGAGTTCAACCCGACCGGTCGGCAGGGCGTCTATTCCGGTTATCAAGGCTGGGTTGATCGGGCAGGAAGGTTCCGGTCGCTTGGCGATGGTCAGGTCGACTTCGGGGCTGTGTTCTCCAAAATGGCGGCGAACGACTTTGACGGCTGGGCTGTGGTCGAATGGGAGTGTTGTCTGAAACACCCAGAGGACGGGGCGCGTGAAGGCGCGCAGTTCGTGTCCGATCACATTATCCGCGTGACCGAGAAAGCCTTTGACGACTTTGCAGATGGTGGCACGGATGAGGCGGCCAATCGGAAAATGCTGGGGATAGACTGATGGTAACTGGACGCAGTGAAGAAACATCTGGCCGTATTCGCCTTGGCATGGTTGGCGGCGGCAATGATGCGTTCATAGGCGGTGTGCATCGAATTTCCGCTCGCTTGGACGACAAGTTCGAGTTGGTCGCAGGTGCTTTGTCTTCAACGCCGGAGAAATCCAGGGAAAGCGGTGCGGTGTTGGGACTCGACCGGGTCTACGACGATTTCAAGCAGATGGCGATCAGAGAGGCGCGTTTGAAATCGGGGATAGAGGCAGTTTCGATCGTCACGCCCAATCACGTTCACTACGCCGCCGCGCGCGAGTTCCTGAAGCGCGGCATTCATGTGATTTGCGATAAACCCCTCACCTCGACCCTTGTGGATGCCAAGAAGCTGGTCAAGGCGGCAGAGAGTTCCGGTGCGCTGTTCATTCTGACTCACAATTATACCGGCTACCCCATGGTCCGTCAGGCGCGTGAGATGGTCGCCAATGGGGAGATCGGCAAAATCCGCGTGGTTCAGGTTGAATATCCGCAGGATTGGTTGACCGAGCAGCAGGACTTCAAACAGGCCGAATGGCGAACTGATCCTGAGCGTTCCGGCACAGGGGGGTCGACCGGTGACATCGGAACCCATGCTTATAACATCGCCTGCTTTGTGACAGGTCTGAAACCGGAGAGCCTTGCAGCTGACTTGCAGGCCTTCGTGCCAGGACGCAAAGTCGATGACAATGCGCATGTCCTGTTGCGGTTCGAAGGCGGCGCGCGCGGGATGCTGTGGTCGTCCCAAGTTGCCCCTGGAAACGAAAACGCCCTGCGATTGCGCGTATATGGTGAAAAGGGTGGGCTTGAATGGGCACAGGAAGACCCGAACTACCTTTGGTTTACGCCTTATGGCGAACCAAAACGTCTGATCACCCGAAATGGGGCCGGAGCCGGGGATGCCGCCAATCGGCTGAGCAGGGTGCCTCCGGGTCATCCGGAAGGGTATCTGGAGGGGTTTGCAAACATCTATAGTGAAGCTGCGGATGCCATAATAGCGTTTCGAAGTGGGAATTCGCCTGATCCGTCGGTGATCTATCCCACCGTTCAGGATGGGTTGAATGGTGTCAGGTTCGTCGCAGCTTGTGTGCAAAGCTCTGCAAGAAATGCAGCTTGGGTAAAGTTGGAGTAGCGAGTTACTCGCCTTGACAGGGCGTCTTCCATAATTAATTTTATCAACTAAAATAAAGCATCAAAGGGTGACGCCGAATGTATCTTGGATTGGATTTGGGAACGTCGGGTCTCAGAGGAATTCTGATTGATGACGCCGGTCTCGTCGTTAGCGACGCAGAAGCTGGCATTTTCACATCGACGCCAAAACCCGGTTGGTCCGAGCAGAACCCTTCAGATTGGATTGACGCGTGCACAAGGGTTATTGCGAAGCTTCGTGCAGACAACGCATCGGCATTTGCAAAACTGCGCGGCATTGGTCTGAGCGGGCACATGCATGGTGCCACTCTGCTGGATGCCGAAGGTGAAACTCTAAGGCCCTGCATTCTATGGAATGACACACGATCTGCAAACGAGGCAAAAACACTCGATCAGTCTCCACAGATGCGGACCATTTCCGGGAACATTGTTTTCCCGGGTTTCACAGCGCCAAAACTGGAATGGGTGCGGTCGAACGAGCCCGAGGTTTTCTCAAAAACAGCCAAAGTTTTACTGCCGAAAGACTATCTTCGGTTTTGGCTGACAGGTGAGTACATCTCGGACATGTCAGACAGTGCCGGAACATCCTGGTTGGATGTTGAAAAACGGCAGTGGTCTGAAACGGCGCTGGGTTTGGGTCACATGGAGGCCGCACAGATGCCGCGTCTTGTCGAAGGGAATGAGCCGGCTGGTGAACTGAAAACCGAGCTGCGGCATGCGTGGGGCCTTTCTGGTCCTGTTGTCGTGGCGGGTGGCGCAGGCGACAACGCAGCGGCGGCTTGCGGTATCGGGAGCGTAAAGGACGGTGCGGGTTTCGTGTCGTTGGGAACGTCCGGAGTTCTTCTTGTTGCTCGGGATGCATATGGCCCGGCGCCTGAAACTGCAGTGCACTGCTTTTGCCATGCTGTTCCCGAAATGTGGATGCAAATGGGGGTCATACTTTCGGCAACAAACAGTATGAATTGGCTTTCAAGCAATCTCGGCCAACCTGTGGAAAAACTGGCGTCGATGGTACCTGATAGCATTGCCAGACCTTCTTCGATTACGTTCCTGCCCTATCTTTCAGGCGAACGAACGCCGCATAACGACAGCCGCATTCGAGCGGCATTCTTGGGTGTCGACGTCGCATCGGGCCCCGCCGATCTGACCCAATCTGTGATGGAGGGCGTTGCCTTTGCGATGCGTGACTGTCTTGAAGCATTGAAAAGCACAGGAACCTCGCCGACCAACTTGATGGCTGTTGGAGGGGGCGCAAGATCCAGGTTTTGGTTGGAAACACTTGCTACGGTATTGCAAGTGCCTTTGGACGTTCCAAAAGGCAGCGAATTCGGCGCGGCCATGGGCGCTGCACGTCTTGCGATCTGTGCCGCCAATAATGCAAAGCCCGGCGACATTATGAAGCCGCCTAAAATTCAGGAAAGCATCGACCCACGCAACGATCTGGTCGAACCCTATGAAAGGGAATTCGGGCAATATCGGCAGTACTATAAGGCGCTGGCACCCTTGGCGGGTGGATGATGGTTGAAGTTGGAAAACCTTCTCGGTTCGAAACGGTTATACTGACTGATGGGGATATGCGAGCCTCGGTCCTCAACAATGGGGCATATACTCAAGGTTGGTGGTACAAGGACGTGTGGCATATTTTGGGGTTTGATGACCTAAATAAATACTTCACCGATAAAACCTATTTGGGCGCGACCGTTGGCCGTGTTGCGAACCGGCTCGGCGGCGCGCGGTTCGAGTTGGAAGGCGCTTGTTTTGAGCTTAACGCCAATGAAAGTGAAAACACTCTACGTGGGGGAGCGGAGGGGCTTTCCAAGCAATTCTGGAACCTTGAGCAGACCGCACCAAACGAAGTGGTAATGAGTTACCTTTCACACGACGGGGAAAGCGACTTTCCTGGGAACGTCCGGTTCGAAGTCAGTGTCACGCAACGGAACCCATGGTCGACCTACACACTACAAGGTCATTCTGACCGGCCTACACCGATCAGCCTTTCACAACACAACTACTATACTTTGGGCAGCGCAAAGGGTGTTGACGCACACGACCTGGAACTCGCCTCAGAGCGGTACTTAGAAATTGAGAAACAAGGAGTTCCGTCCGGCGGGTTGTGTTCGACCAAGGACAGCGAATTGGATTTCTCTACACCTAGATCGATCGGGCATGTTCCGATGCCGATCGACCACTATTTCTGCTTTGAACAAGCCCTTGACCCGACAGATCCGGTCACGAAATTCACCGCGTCGTTCGCTCTTTTTCTGGCCGCTTATGCTGACCAACCCGGAGCACAGGTTTATTCGGTTGCCAATATGGCGAAGCCACTACGCGGTTCATCTGGTTCGTGCATCGAGCCATCGGGATGCCCGAAAAACCGTACCGGCATGAACTCTCGCTCGAGATCACGGAAGGTGGCAATGAGAGTTAGGCTATTCATTCCCATCATCAGCTTTTTGATTGCTGGCACTAGCGCCAATGCTCAGGAACTTGGACCGCCTCCGACGTTCCTTGAGCCTGATTTCGACCGCGTTGAATTGGGACAGTTGCTTTTCTACGATCCGATTTTGTCCGGCAACAAGAACATCAGTTGCGCGACTTGCCATCATCCCAAGCTTGGCACGTCGGACGGCCTTTCGCTCGGCATCGGGGAAGGCGGGATTGGTCTGGGTAGTGAGCGCAGGCTGGATCCCGAAAATTCTCCGGAACAACGCATCCCTCGAAACTCACCAGCACTTTGGAATCTTGGTGCGACGGAGTTCACGACGTTTTTCCATGATGGGCGTCTTGAAGCCGATCCAACGCAACCAAACGGGATCAGAACACCTTTGGGGACACATATGCGGCCCGGGTTTCAGTCGGCATTGGCGGCACAGGCGATGTTCCCGGTGCTTTCACCAGACGAAATGGCCGGTCATTACTCCGAAAATGACGTCAGCAAAGCGGTTCGGTTGGGGCTATTGACACAACAAGGTGGAGCGTGGGACCTGATCGCGGCCCGTGTTGCCGCCATCCCAGAATACAAGCAGCGCTTTGATGCCATTACGCCGGGTAGTGAGATCTCATTCACGGCCATTGCAAACGTGATCGCAGATTTCATCGCATTCGAATGGCGCTCCGACAACAGCCCCTTTGATCGCGCAATGCGAGGCGAGAGTAAGTTGCCCGAAGACGCCGAATTCGGCATGAACCTGTTTTACGGTAAGGCAGGGTGCAGCAGTTGCCACGCGGGCTGGT
Source organism: Ruegeria atlantica (assembly GCF_001458195.1). GTDB lineage: Bacteria > Pseudomonadota > Alphaproteobacteria > Rhodobacterales > Rhodobacteraceae > Ruegeria > Ruegeria atlantica. The sequence continues at coordinate 25,320 of NZ_CYPU01000010.1, forward strand.
TTCAAACGGATCACAAGTTTCATTCGATCGGCTTACCGCAAATCGGGCCCGGAAAGGCCACGCGGTTTGAGAGTCATGTTCGCGATGATGGGCGACTTCGTGTTACAGGTCGTGCGGAAGATGCGTTCACATTTCGCACGCCATCTCTCCGCAATGTAATGCGCACCGCGCCTTACGGCCACAACGGAGCATTTGCGCGCCTCGAAGATATTGTGCGCCACCATCTAGACCCGGTCACATCCTTACGAAACTACAATGTGGAGATGGCTTTGTTGCCAGATTTCCCAGGCTCTGAAGACGAAACTCCCTTGCTGGAGCAGCAACATCTGGATGCCATTGCCAACAGCAACAGCTTGTCGAAAACCACTCTTACGGATCACGAGGTCGACGCTCTTTTAAGTTTTCTGGCAAGCCTTGAAGACCCGGCGCAGAGGCTGGGTGTGCCTGCCCAAGTTCCAAGCGGTCTGCCGGTAGATCAATAGTCACCGATGCATTTGAACAATCTGGTTCGGTGCCACGTCCTGCCACGTGCTGGCTTCTCCATCCGGCCAGATCACCCGAAGCTGTACTTGGGTTTCGTCCCCCAAGCCAAAATGATGATATCCAGCCACGCCACCAGCATGTCCGCCGCCAATTGTTATTTCTCGGGTTTGCAAACCTCGCGCGGTTTGAACCTCGACAAATCCACCGACCGCTGCCTGGTTGGATTTGTCCTGAGCAACATCAACCAGCAGCCAATTGCCGCCTGTAGAGATATTTTGACTGACCTCAAGATTTGATCCACGGTTTACGACCACCAGATCGAGCCGCCCATCGTTGTTCATATCCGCAAGCGCTGCACCGCGAGACTTCGCCATCGAAGCAACACCAGCCTCTGACGAGGCTTCGACAAACTGACCTTCCGAGCGCTGAACCAATAGGTTATTAGGGTCGTTCAGGGCAGCATCCGGCATTTGCTCGACATTGCCTTTGGTCACGAAGATGTCGTCTCGGCCGTCATTGTTGACGTCTCCAAACTGTGCGTGCCAGCCGGTCGACGGTCTTCCGTCGTTGCCGACATGCGGTCTGTGGGCTGTTGTGCCTTTTTCGTAGGTTGCATCGCGCCACGTCGGGCCGTTGGTATGCGGGTCAAACACCTGAAGTTTCTGGTCGCCCATCGAAGTCAGATAGACCTCGGGAAAGCCATCTCCGGTCAGATCGCGAGAGGCAATACCCATTCCCCAAATTGAATAGGGCAGCCACCCGTCTTCGGACGAGTATAACCGCGGCTCAGGCTCCATCGCCCATAGCTGTTCTTGCCCATTGCGCACGTAGTAGTGGCGGTCATTGCTGACGCGAAGGTCCGCGCGTCCGGATCGTGCCCAGTCGGAAAACAGAATGGAAAGCGAGCAGTAGCTGGGTTCCAGTTGCTGGGGATTGCTATAGCTGTCCCCGTTCGGGCGATAGAGTGGGGTTGGTCCGCACGACTCAAAGGGGCCTTCCGGGTCGAAGCGATCCACATAAGTTCCAAAAGCCAAAGTTGGCAAGGACTGGCCGTCTTCCCATGTGGCCGAGAATCCTGTCGTCCAGTGATCGTCGGATTGGAAATCGATGCCGTCGAATGGGCGAAACTGACAGGCCGACTGCCCTTGAAGCAGAACATCTTTGCCCACACGCAAAACAGCCAAATCCATAATACCATCGCCATCGACGTCCAAGGGGTAGGCGCCGGTTACTCCAGTCAAGGCCAGTTGATCCGGTGTCTCAATACGAAAAGAGATCTCGCCATGGGAGGTGTTTTTGAACAGCTGAGATCGATTGGACCCGCCTGCGACGAACAATTCGGGCAACGTGTCTCCGTTACAATCGAAAACCGCTACTCCGCCGCCAACAAAGTGCTCCCAACCGCCGTCGTAGATATGGACAGGCACGTCGATGCTTTTGAAACGAGGCTGCGTTTCGGCATCAGCAGCTGTGGCAAGAACGAGTAATGCCGCAAATTCAGGACGCATTCGCCGCAAGCTCCTTTACCTTCAGGATCGAGACCTGTTCGATCCCATACGCGGCCGCACCCTTGGCCCACATTAGATCGCCCCAGTGATGCACTTTGATTTCAGGCAAGGGTGCGTCGACATTCACCACACCATTTTGAATGCGCGTCATAACCTCGGCTGAGCAGAGGTGTTCAAAGCTCATTTGCGCACCTGACACAATGATGCATTGCGGATCGAACAGATTGATCAGGTTGGACACTCCAAGACCAAACATCTGCCCAGCACGCGCAAGCACCAAGGCGGCTCTGTCATCACCGGAATTGGCGCGAGTGTGGATGTCCGAGACGGTTTGCATGTCGTCGGCGTGACCCGTGACAGTCATTTCTCGGATCAAGGCGTAGTCCCCAACATAGGCTTCCAAGCACCCCCGTTGACCGCATTGGCACAGAGCGCCGTCGAGATGCACTTTGGTATGCCCAAACTCAGCCCCGCAGCCTCTTTTCCCGCGGTAGAGCCTGCCGTCCAAAACGATACCCAGGCCAACACCATGTTCGATCGTGACAACAAGAAAGTTCTTTAGCCCTTTGCCTAGACCAAAAAGCTGTTCGGCTTTTGCGACGAGGTTGGCGTCGTTTTCCACGAAGGCAGGGCAGGGGAGCTCTTTCGCAATTAAAGGGTTGAAATCAATGTTTCTTTCGGTCACCGAAGACGACCAGTGGACAAAGTTTCTAGCTGCATCAATCTGCCCAGCCAATCCGATTGAAATGCCAGCCAGGTGTTCGATTGAAAGACCGACCTGTTGGCATGTGTCTTCAAGGGCCAAGCGGATAGTCGATATAAGGTTTGCCGGCGACATTCGGGCGTCTTCAAGCTGGGCCTTGTGCGACGTCACCTCGTTCCCTTCAAAATCCACGAGAATGACCGAGATCATTTGGCGTGCAACCTTCAGGCCCGCGACAAGGAAGGAATGGCTGTCCAATTGCAGCAAAACCCTGGGTCGCCCCCTTTTTCCCGACTTTGACTGTGCTTCGCCTTCAATCTCTTTGATCAGCCCCGCCGAGATCAGATCAGCCGTTGCTGAGGTGATCGTGGCAGGACTGGTTTCCAAGGCGGACGCGATGTCAATCCGTGATACGGATCCCTTACTTCTGATCTGTTCCAACACCCGCAAGCGGGTTGCGTTTCTTTGGTCTAAAGAAACCACAGACGCTTTGCTTTTCAGCATCTTGCCCTCGCGAATCTTACTCTGGACCCAACTTAAGTGAATTTAATGGTGTCTTGTAGGCTAAATATTTTACCGACTGAAATAAATATGGTATTTAAATTTGTGAGAGCCGCGAATCGAAATGCGATGGCTCGGCAAATGGGAGGAAATCATGAAAAAAATTCTCAGCTTTTCGGCTGTGGCCACTTTGTTGGCTTCGACCGTATTCGCAGAGCCAGTAATTGGCGTAAGCTGGTCGAACTTTCAGGAAGAGCGTTGGAAAACAGACGAAGCGGCCATCAAATCGGCGCTTGAAACAGGGGGTGCCGAGTACATCTCGGCAGACGCGCAGTCGTCTTCCGCAAAGCAGCTATCGGACATTGAAAGCCTGATCGCCCAAGGTGTGGACGCACTTATTATTCTAGCCCAGGACGCGCAGGCCATCGGACCGGCTGTTCAGGCAGCGGCGGACGAAGGTATTCCAGTCATTGCTTATGATCGCCTGATTGAGGACGACCGAGCGTTCTATTTGACCTTCGACAATGTGGAAGTCGGCAGAATGCAGGCCCGAGCTGTCTTTGAGGCCATGCCCAAAGGCAACTACGTGATGATTAAAGGCTCTCCTACTGATCCGAACGCAGATTTCCTGCGCGGTGGTCAGCAAGAGATCATTGGAGCAGCCGTCGACAGCGGCGACATTGTAATTGTTGGTGAAGCCTATACGGATGGCTGGTTGCCCGCGAACGCGCAGCGAAATATGGAACAGATTCTGACCGCGAATGAGAACAACGTGGATGCAGTCGTTGCGTCGAATGACGGTACTGCAGGCGGCGTAGTTGCGGCGCTGACTGCGCAGGGCATGGAAGGCATTCCAGTGTCTGGTCAGGACGGCGATCACGCGGCGCTGAACCGTGTTGCGCTGGGAACTCAGACAGTTTCGGTATGGAAGGACGCCCGTGAACTCGGAAAGGCCGCTGGCGAAATTGCTGTTGCGTTGAGCGGTGGGACAAGCCCTGCTGATGTCGAAGGTGCAGTGAGCTGGACGTCACCAGGTGGAACCGAGATGAACTCGGTTTTCCTAGCGCCTGTTCCAATCACTAAGGACAACTTGTCCGTGGTTGTTGATGCCGGATGGATCCCGCTGGAAGATCTTTGCCAGGGCGTTGAAAACGGACCTGCCCCTTGTAACTAAACCACTCAGCCCTAGGCCTCTTAGTATGGGCCTGGGGCAAATGCTGAATATGAAAGATCGGAAATGACCGAAACTTCGTCTCAGCCGATACCTGAAAAAGCGAAACCTAGCCTGTTCCAGCAACTGGAACTGGACATGCGACTTTTGGGAATGATCGGCGCGTTTGTCATCCTGTGTATCGGGTTTAACATCTTCACGGACGGACGGTTCTTGACGCCTCGGAACCTGTTCAACCTCTCCATCCAGACGGTTTCAGTGGCCATTATGGCGTGCGGAATGGTGTTCATTATCGTCACTCGCCACATCGACTTGTCCGTAGGAGCGCTGCTGGCAACAACCTCGGCCGTGATGGCAATGACGCAAACCGAGCTTTTACCGCAAATACTTGGGATGGGTTTGAACAATCCGGCAACCTGGGCGATCACAATTGTTGTTGGGCTGTTTGTCGGCACACTGATTGGTGCGTTTCATGGCTGGATGGTTGGTTATCTGACGATACCAGCGTTCATCGTTACGCTTGGTGGGTTTCTGGTTTGGCGAAACGTGGCGTGGTACTTGACCAGCGGCCAGACGATTGGTCCTCTGGATAGCACATTTCTGATGTTTGGTGGGACCAACGGAACATTGGGAACGACGACAAGCTGGCTGTTCGGCTTGTTTGCTACCGCAATCGCGATCTGGGCGTTGTGGAGTGGTCGCCGCGCAAAAGCGTCACATGGTTTCCCGGTAAAACCCGCTTGGGCCGAGGCCACTCTGGCCGGGATAATCGCAATTGCTATCCTTGGGTACGTTTACATCGTAAACAGCTACGCCATTCCGACGCGCCGGCTGCAACGTATGTTCGAAGCGCGCGGCGAGACAATGCCAGAGGGGCTAGTTGTAGGATACGGCATACCGATTTCTGTCCTCATTCTGATTATCGTGGCCGTCACGCTGACAATTGTGGCGCGAAAAACCCGGTTTGGACGCTACATCTTTGCCACCGGCGGAAACCCGGATGCCGCAGAGCTTTCTGGCATCAATACTCGGCTGCTGACCGTGAAGATTTTTGCGCTTATGGGCTTCCTGTGCGCCGTTTCTGCTGTGGTCGCCTCGGCGCGTCTGGCAAACCACTCAAACGACATTGGCACGCTGGACGAACTGCGCGTCATCGCCGCTGCAGTGATCGGAGGAACCGCATTGTCCGGCGGCATCGGCACTATCTATGGCGCGATCCTTGGCGCATTGATCATGCAGGCGCTGCAATCGGGCATGGCAATGGTTGGTGTGGATGCGCCGTTTCAGAACATCGTAGTCGGCAGCGTTCTTGTGCTCGCCGTCTATATCGACATCGTTTATCGCAAACGACTGGGGGCAAAATGATGCAAGCACAAAATATGCAGAAAAAACCTTCCGGCACCGGGCGCGGTTCAGGCGCGCCGCCGTTGGTCGAGATGCGCGACATCTCGATTTCCTTTGGTGGGGTCAAGGCCGTCGACCACGTGTCAGTCGATCTCCATCCGGGTGAAGTCGTTGGTCTACTTGGCCATAACGGGGCCGGAAAGTCCACGTTGATCAAGGTATTGTCCGGTGCCTATCAGATGGACCACGGCGAGATCCTGATCGATGGCAAGCCGGTCGAGATTGGCAATCCCCGTGACGCCCGGGCGAACAATATCGAGACGATATATCAGACACTCGCCTTGGCCGACAATCTGGACGCGACATCAAACCTGTTCCTGGGGCGCGAGATGACGACGCCTTTTGGTTTGGTCAACGACGCAGCCATGGAGGCCGAGTGCCGAAAGATCATGGCGCAACTCAACCCGAACTTTCAGAAGTTCAACGACCCAGTCTCTGCCTTGTCGGGTGGGCAAAGACAATCAGTGGCGATCGCTCGGGCTGTCTACTTTAACGCACGTATTCTGATCATGGATGAGCCGACAGCAGCGCTTGGGCCGCATGAAACTCAGATGGTGGCGGATCTGATCCACCAGCTAAAGGCGCAAGGCATCGGGATATTTCTGATCGATCACGATGTGCATGCCGTCATGGAATTGTGTGATCGAGCCTCGGTCATGAAGAACGGAAAACCGGTTGGGACGGTCGATATCACAGACGTCACTGATGACGATCTTTTGTCGATGATCATTCTCGGCAAGCAGCCAACGCAAAAAGCAGAATAGGGTCAGGTATGACAAGTGGATTTTTTAATGGCCTCGAACGGATCCAATATGAGGGCGTAGATAGTCAAAACCCAATGGCCTTCCGGCATTACAACCCCGATGAAGTGATTTTGGGTAAACGCATGGAAGACCATCTGAGGTTTGCGGTGGCCTGGTGGCATTCCTTCGCATGGGAAGGGGGGGATCCCTTTGGAGGACCCACCCTGGAGCGCCCATGGCATCCGCAGGACGACATGGGACGGGCCCGCGTGAAGGCCGATATCGCTTTTGAGATGTTTGAGCTTTTGGGCCAACCCTATTTTTGCTGGCACGACGCTGACATCCGTCCCGAGCAGGGCAACTTTGCTAAAAACCTCAATGCCTTGGAAGAGATCACCGATTACATTGGTGAAAAGATGCAGGTTTCAGGCACTAAGCTTCTTTGGGGAACGGCCAATATGTTCAGTCATCGTCGCTGGATGTCTGGTGCCAGTACTAATCCAGACCCTGACGTTTTTGCATACGCCGCAGCGACAGTAAAATCCTGTATAGACGCGACCCACAAGCTTGGCGGCGAAAACTATGTCCTTTGGGGCGGACGTGAAGGCTATGAGACCCTATTGAACACGGATCTGAAAACTGAACTGGACCACATGGGCCGATTTTTAAACATGGTCGTAGAGTACAAACACAAGATCGGGTTTAAAGGTACCATTCTTGTAGAACCGAAACCTCAGGAGCCTTCCAAGCACCAATACGATTATGATGCAGCTACTTGCATCGGATTTCTCAGGAAGTACGGTTTGGAGAACGAAGTGAAGCTGAATCTCGAGCAAGGCCATGCGATTCTTGCCGGGCATAGCTTTGAGCATGAAATTGCGGTCGCGGCCGCAGAAGGAATGCTGGGTTCGATTGATATGAACCGCAACGACTACCAGTCTGGATGGGATACAGATCAGTTCCCGAACAATACACCGGAAGTTGCCCTAGCTTACTATTACATCTTGAAGGCCGGTGGCTTTACCACCGGTGGCACAAATTTCGACGCCAAAATTCGCCGACAATCGATTGACGCCGTCGATCTTGTGGCGGCTCATATTGGTGGAATGGACGTGTGTGCACGGGGTTTGAAAGCTGCCGCGGCAATGAATGAAGATGGTGGCTTGGATGCCGCTCTTTCGGATAGGTATTCTGGTTGGAACACTCCAAAGGCGGCCTCAATGTTAGAAAGCAGTCTGGAGCAAGTATACGACCGGGTCATAGATGAGGATATTAACCCGGAACCAAAGTCTGGTCGCCAGGAAATTCTGGAAAACTACGTGAACAGTTTTGTGTGAAAATAGTTGTTGTCAGAAGAACTTGGGTTGAGGTGGACAGCGGGCTTTCGTGGCACTGACAGAAGAAACTCGCTTGAGCCGTGGGGGGACGTAGCTTCGCGGGATGACAAGACGCTCGCCCTTCCGCTACTTCAAAACCAGCCCTGAGATCATCCGCCTGACGGTGATGATGTACGTTCGGTTTCCACTGTCACTTCGCAACGTCGAAGACCCGCTGCATGAGCTTGGCATTGAGATTAGTCATGAAACCGTTCGGTTCTGGTGGAACCGGTTTGGCCCGATGTTTGCCGCCGAGCCGTAGAAATCGCGCAAGTCGAATGCGTGCATATTCAAATTGGCAGTGGCATGTGGATGAGGTCTTTGTGAAGATTAATGGCGAAACTCAATACCTTTGACGGGCCGTTGATCACGAGGGTGAAGTGCTGGAAAGCTATGTCACTAAGGGCCGTAACCGTAAAGCGGCATTGAAATTACTCAGAAAATCAATGAAGCGCTACGGCCAACCTGAAGTGATCATGGCGGACAAGTTGCGATCTTATGGCGCTGCGGTGAGGTCATCGGCAACGCGGCTGCAGGAAGTCCCGCCGCGCGAATCGGTCGCGTACCTTCCCGAATTGTTTGAAGCCTCCTGGGGGGTCTTGTCAGAAGAACTTGTCGTGAGGCGGGCAGGGGTGTTGCGTAGCTTTTGCCCATGACCAATCCTGCCTCTTTCAAATACTTTAGGACCAGTCCCGAGATCATCCGCCTTGCGGTGATGCTGTACATCCTTTTCCCGCTCTCGCTTCGGAATGTCGAAGACTTGTTGCACGAGCGAGGTATCGACGTTAGCCACGAAACTGTCCGATACTGGTGGAACAGGTTCGACCCGATGTTTGCATCAGAGATCCGAAGAAAACGGGTTCAGCAACTCCGAGCCTTTTCAAAATGGAAGTGGCACTTAGACGAAGTATTCGTGAAAGTGAACGGCAAACGCCACTATCTCCGGCGTGCCGTCGATCACGAAGGTGAAGTGCTTGAGGCCGTCGTTACTAAGCGTCGAAACAAATCTGCAACACTGAAATTCCTCAAGAAATTGATGAATCGGCACGGTTGCGCCGAAGAGATCGTCACAGGTCGCTTCGCATCCTACAAGGCTGCGCTCAGAGAAATGGGTGCACTGGAAAAACAACAGATGGGCAGGTGGCTCAACAATCGGGTTGAGAATTCGCACCTGCCATTCCGACGACGAGAACGCGCCATGCAACGTTTCCGGCGCATGCGAAGTTTACAGAAATTCGCCGCTGTCTATTCTTCCGTCTACAATCATTTTTCCAGGAGAGATCGCTCGCCAGCCGAGACACCTTCAAGCTGACACGCACCGCCGCACTTGCCGAGTGGAACGAACTTGGCGCGGGATAAACGACAGCGTCACTGGCCTACCAGAGACTGGTTCGAATTCGTCTGACAGCACCCCCAAAGTTGTCACTTAAAAAGGGGGTCTGGAGATCTGAGAGCCCAGTAGGGAAACCGTTTCTTAATCGCGCGGAAGCCCTCCAGAGAGCAGTGTTATCCTCCCGCCGTACCAGCGACGTTTACGTAAAGGGCATACACAGAATGGCTTGCTGCCATGAAAAGCCGGCTGTTGGCACGGCCGCCAAAACAGAGATTGGCACATCGTTCGGGCAAAGCGATGCGACCTATAGGAGTTCCATCAGGGGCAAAGACCATCACTCCGTCTAGTTCGGCATCACCCATGCCCCAACCGCACCAGAGATTACCGTCCACATCCACGCGGAATCCATCTGGCGTGCCAGAACCTGCATCGATTAGCACACGCTTGTTCTGGACCGAGGCACCATCTGTATTCACGTCATAAGCTAGTATCTTTCGAGACGGTTCACCACGCGATTCAACAATGTAGATCACGGTCTCATCGGGGCTGAAGGCCAAGCCGTTTGGTCCCAGAATGTCATCGGCTACGACTTTCAGTTTTCCGGTGTCGGGGTCCAGTCGGTATACGTTCTGGCCTAACTCTGGTTCGGCGCGATGACCTTCGTAGTTGCCCGAGATGCCAAACGGTGGATCCGTGAACCAGACACTGCCGTCTGATTTGACGATCACATCATTGGGCGAGTTGAGACGCTTTCCGTCAAAGCTCTCGGCTAGCACAGTGATTGACCCATCATATTCTGTGCGCGTAACCCGTCGTCCACCGTGCTCGCACGTAATCAGGCGACCTTGCCTGTCCCGGGTCTGACCGTTGGCAAAATTCGAGGGCTGACGAAACGCCGATGACTGTCCGGTAACCTCGTCCCAGCGCATAATCCGGTTATTCGGAATATCACTCCATAGCAGATATCGCCCGTCACCGAACCAGACTGGGCCTTCACACCAGCGACAACCAGTTGCCAATCGTTCTACGCCGGCCAACGGCAGCCTGTATTTATTGAAGCGCGGATCGAGCGTCACAACGGAGGGGTCTGGATACCGCTGCGAAGGTTGCCAGCTATTTTCGAAGTCAAATTTGTCCGTCATAGTTCATCCTCAGTGTGGTGCCTGCTCAAGCTAAGTGATTGGTTTTGAATTGAACAGGGCGCGCTTATCACCATCGGCAAAGCTCCTAAGGAAGTCTGAGCAAATCTCAGTTCCGCTGATCGCAGCAGTTCGACTGGGTCTGCATCTTCCGCCAAGCTGTGCCTCGGTAGGTCTTCGAACGCTGCGGTGCGGCTAACGGCGGCTTCGTCTCGCGTAGCAGTCGTTCACGCAAAGTGCAGCGAACGACTGCTGTGAGTCCGAAGCAGCCGGTGCGAGACTGAAGCTTAAAGGCCGCAGTATGCTTCCGGTTTGATCCGCCAGCTTCCCAAAGAAGTATGAATAGCGGTTGGGCACAAAACAAATCACCGAGCAGAAATTTCGCTGGCCTTCGGAAACTTGATATGAGAGCTAAAGGATATAATATTAAAAAACAATATATGTTGCTGGAAGGGATCGTTTAATTGGCGTCCTGAGACTTCACATCTTCATTTATTTACGACGAGGCCGGAAACAGCTCGAACTACAAGCAGGGTTCTTCTGACTCAACAGACGGAGTTCTCACCGACATCAACGCAAACCATGTCTTCGAGTTCGGGGAGCCAATCCTTGAAAACGGAGTTATTATTGGCACTTTCAATGGCACATTCACAGAAGGGACTAGCACTTGGATAGTGGTACAGACCGTTCCAAGTAGTGGGCCAAACTCTGGTCAATGGAAGGTTTTTACTCCTGAAGGAGTAGTGGACGTTCCGCCGAATACAATCAAGGAAGGTGACCTTGATCGGGGCGATTACATCATACCTTGCTTTGTATCGGGAACGCTTATTCAAACCGACACAAAAAAACGGCCAATTGAGGTTCTACAACCAGGTGATTTGGTCCACACAATGGATCACGGTTTTCAACCAATTCGATGGATCGGTTCGCGAAAACTCACTGCCGTTGATCTAAGGTTGAATCCAAAACTACGGCCGATTTGCATTCGGGCGGGCGCATTGGGCAAGAACGAACCGTCAAGAGATCTGGTGGTGTCCCCGCAGCATCGCATGTTAATTTATGGATGGCGGGCAGAGCTCTTTTTCGGTCAACAATGTGTTCTTGCAGCAGCAAAGCACCTTGTGAATTGCGATACGATCTATCAGTACCCTACGACCGAAGTAGAATATTTTCACATATTGTTTGAAGAACACGAGATCATCTTAGCCGAAGATGCACTTTCGGAGAGTTTCCACCCTGGGCACCACGTTATCAACAGGCTGGAAAAGGACACAAGGGACGAGATTTTAGAGATTTTTCCGGAGTTGCGGAACAAAGTTGGAGATTACGGTCCGACAGCACGGCCATCGCTCAAGCGATTTGAGTGCACGCTATTACAAGCTGTGAGAAATCTAGAGTAGTAACTTTCAAGGAATCCAACTCTTCAATTGTGACACTAACTGTCTCAGCAGCAATTCTAGCTAGGATCATTGCTCGTTGATAACCTGATGTTGTTAAGGCAGCGACCCAGATTGCCGCCGGAAATCTTCAAGTTAAGTGGCCTCGGGCCACTCCCAAACTAGTCCCAGAGTTTGCCGTTTTATGCAGGAGGTTTTGGTAAGCATGGTCGGCTTGGTCCGCAAAGCAGACATGGTTGCTTTACGACACAAAGTCTGGTTGCGTTCTTTCGCGGACATCCAGGAAAACTGCTCAAGATAGAGAGTATTTGGTCTCCATCAAGTCACCCCGCTGAAACATAGCCGACTATTGTCTGTCAAACTTTCAACTTGTTATCATCTGTCTGTGACCGGATAGCTTACACTGAATTGGCCGTGGAGCACGCGAAAGATGAACTTGGCCTTGCGACTTGTAGTGAAAGGTTCATTCGAAATTCTAAGATTGTTCCGCTTACTGGAGCAAGTTGATTGCCAAGTGTTCAGCGTAACTGAGCCAACACATCTTCAGCAGCCCTTAGCCCTTCTAGGTGGGCTCCGCTGACCGAGCATTGTTGGCTAGTATGTGTCGCTTCACCGGCGAAGTGCACCCGCTCAGCATGAGACTTGCATAAGACAGCGCGTTTGTCGTGGCCTCCTGGGCTGGCTCCAGCGTAAGAACCACGCACATAAGGTTCATTTCGCCAAGCGGAGGCATGGCCTTTGATGAAGGCTTTTCTGACTGCCGTGCCAAAGAAGCCAACCAATGTTTCGAGCGCGTGTTCTATGGCGCTTTCAGGTCCCGCGTCCTGCAATTGCCTGGAAAAGCTTCCAGAGCTTTCAAAGCTGGTTAGGCCGGTGTTTGAGATGTTGCAAAGAAAACCGCCTCCGCGGGCTATCCCATTGGCGTCGGGTTCTAAGTGGTATGTCAGCCAAGTATCGGGTTGCACTGGCAATGCTCCGGGGCGGAAAAGGAGGCCAGCGTGATTGTAGTCTCCCATAGTGATGAGCTCGAGCGCAGAGCGTCGGTCGGATTCTAGCGGGGGATCAAAGTGGATGATGTCTTCGGCTAGGACGCCGACGGAAACTGTTACAACTACGGTTCGAGCTTTGATCTTGCCAGTAGCCGTTGTTATCTGCACGCCATCCGTGAGAGATTTTATTTCTGTGACCGGAGTGGCCAGTTTTATTGGCAGCCCCTGTGCAGTGCAAGCGATGAGATGTCCAAAGCCTTCTCGGCAAAACCAATCGTCTCCGCCCTCCCATGCACTGATATCTCGCAGCGATGTATCCGGCAAATCTCTGGCAATTGACAACGCGAATGTCATAGCTGCCGTAAATGACCAACGCCCTTTGTTCTGCCAAATGTCTGCCAAGGACCGGTCTGTTGGACTACCGGTGCTCGCTTCAATTTCTGCATCGATGCGCGCCGCCTCATTTATCGCGCCATGTATTTCATCGACTTCGTCCCAAAGAACGGCGTCATCCTCCAAGCCAAATGTCGTCGCGTTGTCAGGGGCCGCATAGAGATCTAGGCCAAGTGCGAGGCCTGGAGCTTTCAGAGCGTTTACATGTTCGGTGTGCATCCAATGCGCACCCATGTCGAACGGAACACCAAAGATTTCCGTATCCGTGTGTGTACGCCCTCCAACGCGGTTAGATGCCTCAACGCAAACTACCGCTAGACCTGCCGATTTGAGGGCGCGAGTAGCCGCGATTCCCGCAGCTCCGGCACCAACGACAACGACGTCAAAGTCATGAGCACTCAATGATTCCGCTCCAACAAAAAAAATAAAGTGACCTGAGAGACAATTTCCGGAGTGAGCTTCCGCTTCTTAGGTTTCTTGAGACCTTACAGGGTTCTGAATTGTCCAAGAATTCTGTCATTTGCGCAGAAGCAGTCATGCGTCGGCGCTTGAGCTTAAATTGCAAACAAATTCTGGAAATGAAATGCCCTCGTACCCAGCTAGATCGAGCGGATCTTCTGCGTCAAACTTGCTGCATGTTCGGTATACTTCAAGCATCTCCGCAGAAAGCTTGCCGATCTTAAAAAAATACATGGCTGCGGCGTACCTTATGGCGCCAGAACCAGGCGTTCCGATCGTCGTTGTCAGGAACTGCCTTTGAGTTTCTGCTTCCGAAGTTTTGAAAATACCTTTAGTCACGATTTCGGCTCAGTGGACAATGCGTCATTCAACGAGGCAACTTCATCCTCTCCGGGCGTTACTTCAGAGTTATAGATGGGTAGTATTTTCCTCAAATGGTCGTGATGGGAGCGTACGCCGTACTCAAGATCAGAAAGATAGAATCCCTCAAAAGCCTCTGAGGCCATGGCTTCGTTTGACCATATCGTCAGTTGAATATCTTCTTCCACTGTTTCTCGATCAATCCGAGCGGCAAGGTACCGTGCCGCTTTTTGTTGGCGGTCTTCGTTTGGGTTTCGGTATGTTGCGCTTCGAAGGATGGACTTTTCTGTTGTGACTGGAAATTCCTGATAAAACAGGGTTGTCTCAGGCGTGACCGCTATTACTGCATTCGGAAAAATGCCGTAGTAGAGCCAAGTTTTGTGCAAATGCTCAGGTAGGTGAGGCTGTGGCTTTGTGAATTTTTTGTAATTGCGAACGGCCCACCTACGGCCCTTCGTCGGAGTGAATTTTCCATCGGAGCGTGAGATGCCATCGACATATGGTTCGTCTGCATAAGTCGAGCCATATAAGTCCTGAAGGGCAGGGTGCGCGAGTGGGACATGATATCCTTCGTTGTCGACATCTCTGATTGATTTCCAGTTTACCGGAGTTTCCTCCGTCCATATCCCGTCCGTCGGAACATGTTCGGCCATTTTGTAGGCAGAGATTTCCTCCTCAATCGGTGCAAGAAGTTCCGCTACCGATGGCTGGGGGCCGGGCTTGAATCGGACAAAGACAAAACCCTGCCAGATTTCCATTTCGATTTCTTTCAGGCCAAACTCGTGCTTGTCTAGATCTGGGAAGGACTCAGGGCGGGCGGCGCCACGCAGCGTTCCATCAAGATTGTAAACCCAGCCGTGAAATGGGCAGACCAGAGCGTTCGCGCATTTTCCTTGTTCTTTGGACACGAGCCGAGAACCGCGATGACGACAAACGTTTAGAAACGCGCGGATGTCCGAATTGTTTGCTTTCAAGATAAGAGCGCGTTCTCCGCACATATCAAAACAAAGGAAGCTACCGGGTTCCGGAATATCCGAAATATGGCAGGCGATTTGCCAGTGAGTTTTGAAGAGTGCGCTCTTCTCGAGCTCAAGAAGAGCAGCGCTGTGGTAGCACCACCCGGGCAGCCCGCGCCGGTCCCAATTGGCGGGAATTTCGGTATTTCTGGCTTCGTCGCGCATCTGTGCAATCCGCTTAATTTTGACTTGGTCAGTCAGTGTTTCAAATGGGTAGGCGAGTTCAAGCATACAGTCTTGAATGTTCAACTTGATCAGCCACCCTTCAAGTAACTGTAGGTTTCACTCAGTTTGGGTTGTGCGTCAACACTTTCTGACTGAATGATCATTCAGAAATGGATTCGAGGTAAATCTCAAAGTCGGTTTGACATATTCATTTTCACTGTATTTGCATAAGTTTTGTACAACTCTAACTGTTTGCGAGGATTTGATCAAAATCTTCCCGGCCGCGCTTGACAGCGAAGATTTCATCAGACTACCGTTCTGAATGACCAGTCAGATAAAAATATGACGGCTGGAGGAGGATGGGGTGCATTATGATCGCGCCCGCGACGCAGGGCGCGATCATTCGAAATAGTGTCTAGCAGACAAGGCAAGCGAAATTGCTGCAGCCACCACTCAGGGAGAGGAAGCGAAATCATGAGCTCAATCAGGAAAGTTGCGGGGATTACAGTTTTAGCAGTAACGGCTACTGCAATTTCGGGATCGGCATTCGCGCAAGAGCGTGTGTTGAAGGTTACGAATTGGGGAGAGTACATCGCTGAAGACACAATTTCGAACTTCGAAAAAGAATACGGCATCAAGGTCATTTATGATCCGTATGACTCTGCCGAAGCAATTGATGCCAAGCTGCTGGCAGGAAACAGCGGATATGACGTGGTTAGTCATGCCGGCAGTGATACGGCTCGACTGATTAAGGCGGGTATCGTCGCTCCGCTTGATATGTCGAAGCTCGATAACATTAAGCACATTGATCCGGCCATTTTGGAACAGCTGGCCAGCGAGTGGGATCCAGGCAACCAGCACTTCATTCCGTATATGTGGGGAACGCACGGGGTCACATACAACGAAGAATTGGTGAAAGAGACTTATCCTGACGCCCCCATCGGTTCGATGGATATGGTGTTCGACCCTGTGCACATGAAAGAGCTGGCCAAGTGTGGCGTTTCGTTCTTGGATTCTCCGGGCGACATAATTCCAATGGCTTTGGCGCATATGGGTTTGGATGCGAACTCCACAAACAAGGAAGACTATGAGAAAGTTGGGGAGATGCTGGCGGAAATTAGGCCGTACATCAAAACCTTCGATAACTATGCATATCAGCGGATGCCTCAGAAAGAGTTCTGTGTCTCGACCACTTGGGGCCCGGATGGTCTTCTTGCGATGTCCGGTGCAGCTGAAGCCGATACCGGTGTCGTGCTAGACTTCTTTTTGCCCGAAGGTGATCGCACAGCGC
This sequence comes from Ruegeria atlantica, assembly GCF_001458195.1. Taxonomy (GTDB): domain Bacteria; phylum Pseudomonadota; class Alphaproteobacteria; order Rhodobacterales; family Rhodobacteraceae; genus Ruegeria; species Ruegeria atlantica. Next base: position 41,751 of record NZ_CYPU01000010.1, read on the forward strand.
AGCTGTGGATTGATGGCTGGCTGATCCCGCAAGACGCTGCCAACAAGGAAGACGCACATCTTTTCCTCAACTACATGATGCGACCCGAGGTTGGAGCCAGTGATAGTAACTTCACTTGGTATGCGACTGCCAACCTGACGGCCAAACCAATGGTTGATGAAGCCGTCACGTCCAGCCCGGCCGCTTTCCCAACATCGGATCAGGTTGCCAAGATGTATACGACTGCCGTTCTTCCTCCCAAGGTCGAGCGGTTGCAGACGCGCACCTGGACTGACTTCAAGGCCAGTAATTGATCCACTCACACTAGTAAGTGCAGTAGCGGTTCCCATCGGATTGCTACTGCACCCTCCAATCCACACTGGTAGACTGCGAGGCCCAAATTGACCGTTTCCACAACTGTCAGTGCAGCACCTTGGCTCGAGCAAAAAGAGCAACAACCCCTAGTTCAAATCAGAGGTGTAACCAAGAAATACGGTGAAGTGACCGCCGTCGATAACGTCGATCTGGACATCTACAAAGGAGAGCTATTCTGCCTTCTGGGTGGATCGGGATGCGGAAAGTCGACTCTGCTGAGAATGCTTGCAGGGTTTGAGGATTTGAATGCGGGCACAATTACGATCGACGGTGTTGATATGGCCGATGTGCCAGCCTACGAACGCCCTACTAACATGATGTTCCAAAGCTATGCGTTGTTCCCGCATATGACCGTCGAAAAAAATGTGGCATTCGGGTTGGAGCAGGACCATGTCCCCAAGTTCGATTTAGCGGACAGGGTTCACGACATCCTCAAGCTCGTTGAACTGGAAGACTTCAAAAAGAGAAAACCCAAGCAATTGTCTGGCGGACAACGTCAGCGGGTCGCGTTGGCGCGGGCCTTAGTAAAACGTCCCAAACTGCTGCTCTTGGATGAACCTTTGGCTGCACTTGACAAAAAACTGCGTAAGCAAACGCAGTTTGAGCTCGCAAACATTCAGGACAAGGTCGGTGTCACGTTTATCGTTGTGACCCACGATCAGGAAGAAGCAATGACCTTGTCCTCGAGAATGGCTGTCATGGACGCGGGTCGGTTCAAACAGATTGGAACGCCAACAGAGATATATGAGTTCCCTGAATCCCGCTTTGTCGCTGACTTCATAGGGTCAGCAAATATTTTTGAGGGCAGGGTGACCGAGGACGGGGCGGACCATGTTCGGGTTGAGACCGAGTTCTGCGAAGTTTTTGTTGATCACGGTCATTCGGTGAAGGTTGGCAGCAAAATTTGGGTTGCGCTGAGGCCGGAGAAAATTCGACTGGAGAAATCGGATGAGGTTGCTGAAGGCCCTAACCAGACATCGGCAATCATCGACGACGTTGGGTATTTGGGGGAAACATCGATCTACAAGGTAAGGCTTCCCAATGACGAAGTCTTCGACGTCACTATGCCCAACCAATCTCGTCCGACGCACGCCACACAGAGATTAACTTGGGAAGACAAGGTGAAAATCAGCTGGGATCCGTCTAGCGCCATGTTGCTCCACTCATGACAGATTTCACGGAGGATATGCCTGAACCGCTTCCGGTTAAACAACTGCCGATATCACGCCAATTCATGCGGCGTATACAAAACAGTTGGCGACAGATCGTTACCGTTGTGCCGTTCCTCTGGCTGCTCGTTTTCTTCCTAGCGCCGTTCTTTATTGTCGCCAAAATAAGCTTGGCCGAACTGGCGATTGCAAGCCCTCCATTCACCAGTTTGATTGAGTGGACGGGCGACGGGATCATGACGATCCGTCTGGTGTTCGACAATTTTGTCTACATCTGGGAAGACAGCCTATACTTTGACACTTACCTCAATTCTCTCAAGATTTCAGCGACCTCCACGTTCTTGTGCCTCTTGTTTGGTTACCCCATCGCCTACGCAATTGTACGATCGGGGCCAGTTGCAAAACCGCTATTGTTGTTTGCAATAATTCTTCCGTTTTGGACGTCGTTCCTGTTGCGGGTCTATTCGTGGATGGGGTTGCTTGCGGATCAAGGCACGATCAACAATCTTCTGATGGCGCTGGGTATAGTCGACGAGCCAATCCGCATGCTGTACACGGAATTCGCCGTCTATATCGGGATCGTCTATACCTATATGCCGTTCATGATCCTGCCGCTCTACGCGAATATGGAGAAGTTGGACAACAGCCTGAACGAAGCGGCTGCCGATCTTGGGTCCCGGCCAACGAACACGTTTTTCAAAGTTACTTTGCCGTTGACGATGCCCGGTATTGTCGCTGGTTCGTTGTTGGTCTTCATCCCTGCGACCGGGGAGTACGTTATCCCGGACCTGTTGGGGGGCGGGAACGTGCAGATGATTGGTCGGGTTCTTTACAATGAGTTCTCTAGAAACAGTGATTGGCCGGTCGCTGCGGCAGTGGCGATTGTTCTGCTTATCATTCTGGTGCTGCCCATCATGGTGTTCCAGCACTACCAAGGCAAAGCATCGGAGGAGCAATAAATGTACGCCAAACGCTCCCGCTTTTTGACCATCATGCTGACCTTGGGATTGGCATTCTTTTACATCCCGATGGTCCTGTTGGTCATTTACTCGTTCAACTACTCCAAACTCGTACCTGTATGGGGAGGTTGGTCCCTGCGTTGGTACAAAGAGCTCTTCCAATCTGCCGAAGTCTGGAGTGCTGTTTCACTCAGTCTTCAGATTGCTGTTGTGAACGCGACTTTTGCGACAGCGCTCGGCACCTTGGCGGGACTGGCTATGGTGCGCTTTGGGCGGTTCAAGGGGCGGACGTTGTTTGGTGGAATGTTGGTCGCTCCTTTGGTGATGCCCGAGGTGATAACCGGATTGTCCTTGTTGGTTTTCTTTATCTCCCTGAACCAACTGATCGGATGGCCAGCAGAACGTGGTTTTGCGACGATTACGATCGCGCATATTACCTTTTCAATGGCTTACGTGGCGGTGACAATTCAGGCGCGTTTAACCGGCGTGGGGCAAACTTTGGAAGAAGCTGCCGCCGATCTTGGAGCAAAACCGTTCAAAGTTCTGACTGCCATCACGATCCCACAGCTGACGCCAGCCCTTATCTCCGGCTGGCTATTGGCGTTTACTCTGTCTCTCGATGACCTGGTCATAGCAAGTTTTGTTACTGGCCCAGGTGCAAATACCTTGCCAATTTTGATCTTTTCGCGCATTCGACTAGGCCTCAGGCCGGATATTAATGCACTGGCGACTATCATGATCCTTGTGATCACCATTTGTGTCGCTATCGCAGCTATCGTTATGTTCCGGCAACAAAGGGCGGATTTGCTGGACAGGCAGATGGCCGAACGAGAGGAGAGTTAAATTGGAGACGTATGAGCTTCAGAAAAAACGACGCACCGAACCTCCTGAAGTTCGTCGCTTGCAGTTGATTATGGCTGCCATAGACTCGATCTCGAAGCGCGGCTTTTCTGACACGACGCTTAAACATGTAACCGAAACTGCCAATCTGTCCCATGGCGTTGTGAACTATCACTTCGACAGCAAGGAAGCACTGTATGACGCTGCGCTGGGTTTCCTTGCGCAAGAACACTATGAGAATTGGCTAAAATCTTATGAAGCCGCGGAACCTACAGCCGCACATAGGCTGGCTGCCATCATTCGAGCAGATTTTGACAAAAGCATCTGCACCCACAAGCGCTTGGCTGTCTGGTTTGCTTTCTGGGGTCAAGCGAAGTATCGCCCTAATTACTTAAAAATACATAATAAATATGACAACGAAAGATACGATCGAATTCTGCAGCTGTGTGGTGAATTGATCGTCGATGGTGGTTACGACGATCTCGATCCGGAAAAAACAGCCCGGGCTGTAGAGGCGATGTCTGATGGGGCCTGGCTCAGCTTGATGTTGTATCCCAAAGTGGCTGATCGTCGGGAATTCAGGGATGTTTGCATGCTTTCGCTGGCGCGGTTTTTCCCAAAACATTTTCCGGTTTGAAATACAGCACCGAACAATAATGCATCAGCACTTTATCTTGAGCATGCCGGGGTCATAAAGCGGCTTTAATGAGGCGATCGCATCGTATTTCTCGTCGGCAATTTCGATCTGCCATTGCCCCGTTACGACTACGTCAGCAGTCAACGGTTCACCAATCTCTGCAAAACCAATACCGACCGCAGCGCCGAGAGTGTGCCCATATCCACCGACTTGGATATATCCGACTTCTTTGCCGTTTAGGTAAATCATCTCGTTGCCGTACATGAGAGGCTCTGGGTCTTTGAGCAGGAACTGCAACATTCGGTTCTTGGGCGTGCCTTTTGCTTTGATCGCGGCTAGTGCTTCCCTGCCGATGAAGCCACCGGGTTTGTCCAATTTAACGGCAAAGCCAAGACCGGCCTCAATCGGGTTGCCTGTGTTGTCCACATCAATTCCGAAATCAAGATAGGCTTTCTCGAGCCGCAGGGAGTTAAGGGTCTGCATTCCGGCATTGCGAACGCCCAAATCACGACCTGCCTCCATTATCAGATCGTAGGTCTGTACTGCCTGAGTGGCAGGCACGTGAAGCTCCCAGCCTAGTTCGCCGATAAAGGTCACGCGATAGGCCATAACTACGGCGTACCCGATGTCGATTTCTCGAGCAGTCATGAAGGGAAAACCTTCATCGGACAAATCAGCACCAGATATTCTGCTCAAAAGTTCGCGTGACTTTGGACCATGAACGTTGATCTGGCAGCGTCCTGCGGTGATGTCTGTGATAACAACGTTCTCATCGTCCAGAATGTGCCGTCGCATGCGCATTTCGGTGTGACCCGCCGAGTTTTCACCCACGATGACCCAGTATTTCTGATCGGATAATCGGGTAACTGTAAGGTCAGCCTCAAATCCACCTCGTTCATTTACCCAGGCCGTGTAGACGACGCGACCGGGTTCAACATCAACGTCATTGCAAGAAAGGCGAGAGAGGAGTGCGCATGCGTCCGGGCCTTCTACACTGAAACACGCCATTGATGTCATGTCCATTACGATGACATCATCTCGTGCTGCCTTATGTTCTTCAGCGTGCTAATCAAACCAATTTTGGCGATACCAACTGTATTTCTCGACCTTGGCTTGTTCGGGCGCCGGGGCAAACCAATCAGGTTGTTCCCATCCATTTCCTTCGCCGAAAAAGGCTCCGGCCTGTTTGAGGCGGTCATATAGCACTGAACGCTTAACGTTCCTGGCCGTCTTGTAGTTCTCATTGTGGTAATGCTGACCAAAGAGCTTTCCCACAATTCAGGTGTTCTGTCGCGTCGAAAAGCCGGTGTCGCCATTTCACGGGAGAAGCGATTGACGTTGATGCCCGTGACATCGATTGGCGGCAACCTGTGGATATACCGGTTTCCTTCTCTAGGTTCGCATAAAGGTCTCTACCATGCGTGTAGATGGCGCACTCAGCTTCCGACTTGAGAAGGCCGGCTACAATCAGACCTGCGGCGTGCCAAGTGGTTCCTGATGTCAGTTGCCCCTGTTCCAGAACCACAACATCGCTATGGCCGAGCTCGGTCAGGTGGTAGGCCGTATTCGCGCCGATAGATCCCCCGCCAATGATCACGGTTTGGACATGCGTCGGAAGGGTGTCGTCCATGGCGAGAAATTCCTATCTTAGCGTTCTGTCTTCCAAATATCACTCAATATGATTAGTGTCTATTGACTGAATGATCATTCAATTAAAATCATATCGCTGACCTTCGACTTCGCAATAAAGCTTGTCTGAACAGGGAGAAAAGGCTTCACTACAGTGATTGACTGACAATCAGATGCGGGGAAATCCTATGTCAGACGAAATCCTATATGATCGACAGGTGATCAACTTTCTGGAGGAGCTTTGGGGGGAGGGGTTTCTTTCACCGGGAGGCCCTGAAGAAGTCGTTCGAGTTGTTGAGGGGATTGATCTGAGGGAAAAGCATATCCTCGATATCGGCTGTGGTTCTGGGGCCATCGCGGTGTTGCTGGCACAGGATCTCGGCGCTGCCAATGTGACCGGCATCGATGTAGAGGCCCCAGTATGCGCAGCTGCGAGAGACCGAGTTAGGCGGACAGGTCTGGAAGGAAAGATCGAAATCATAGAGGTCACCCCAGGCCCAATGCCATTCGCAGATGGTACTTTTGACGTTGTGTTTTCCAAAGACTCGATCATTCATATCCCCGACAAAGTAGCGATGGCCGCGGAAGCGTGTCGCGTGCTTAAACCGGGTGGTCATTTCGCGGCTTCTGACTGGTTGACCAATCACGACGGAGAGATGTCACCCGAGATGGCGCACTACGTGAAGATGGAAGCCTTGGAGTTTCAGATGGCGTCGCCCTCTAAGTACCGCGCTGCTATGGAGTTGGCGGGCTTTGAAGACGTAGAGTTGGTCAACCGCAACCCTTGGTATGCTCAGGTATCTGCTGCAGAGCTTGAAGAATTGACTGGGCCAAACCGAACCGACTGGGAAACCCGGCATGGTGCGGAGTTTATCGAACATCAAATCGAGATCTGGGACGCTATGCAGCCCGTACTAAAAACCGGAGAGCATTGCCCACATCACATCCGTGGTCGGAAACCGGCCTGATCTGACTGGCTTCTTGTCTTGGTGCGTTGACTGTTATGCTTCGTAGTCCTTGCTGACCTGCGCCATACCAGCCTCCATGATGTCGAACATTTCGTCTATCTGCGACGGAGTTATGATAAGGGGGGGTGAGAATACGGCCATGTTTCCAAATGGGCGCAAAAGCAATCCTATCTCCTCGCACGCATCGTCTAGTTTCTGCCCAAACTTCACATGCGCTTCGTAGCTCTCGACGTTTAGTCCGGGGCGACATTCTATGCATCCGAGAAGCCCGTCACCGCGCACATCCCCAACTATCGGAAATTTCTCTTTTATTCGATGCAGACGTTCCTGGAAGTGGGGTGTGACGCGTTGAACGTGGCCTAGAATATCTTCGCGCTCCATGATTTCGATGTTTTTGATTGCAGCCGCGCAACTCACCGGGTGCCCGGAGTATGTATAGCCATTGTAGAATACATCGTCGCCCGGTGCTTCGGCAATGCGTTTCATTACCGAGTCCGAGATCACGCAGGCGCCTAGCGGCAGGTAGCCTGAGGTTAAACCTTTTGCGCATGTAATAATGTCAGGGACAATGCCAAAGACGTGTTCTGAGGCGAACCAATGGCCCAGCCTGCCAAAGCCGGTTACGACTTCATCCGAAATGTACAGAATGTCGTTTGCCCGGCAAATTTCGAGCGTGCGCTTGTGATAACCCGGAGGCGGAACGATAACACCGCCGGAACACAGAATCGGCTCAGCGATAAAGGCGGCAATGCGGTCGGCGCCTACGTCAGCAATCAGGCCCTCAAGATCGGCGACTTTAGCATCGCACCAGGCATCAATACTCATGCCTTCTGGCCGGTGGTAGGGATTCACGTCTGGAAGGAAACGCACCAGATCCTGAGCTTTTTCAAAGCTTGTTTCGAAGCGCTCTTTCCCAGTGACAGTCGCGGCGAGAAAAGTGGATCCGTGGTAGCCTTTTTCCCGGCCGATCACGATCCTCTTCTCCGGCCGGCCAAGCCGTTTGTTCATGAAAAGCGCGGTTCGCAGCGCGGTATCAACGGCCGTAGACCCACCGGTAGTAAAGTGCACGGTGTTCAGATCGCCCGGTGTGCGTTCTGCGATCATGCGCGCCAAAATAGCCGCGGGTTCAGTCGTAAACGACCACGGCGACGCGTAAGGCATCTTCATAACCTGTTGGGAAATGGTATCAGCCATCTCTTGACGCCCGTATCCGATCTGTGTGCACCACATACCGCCTGGGCCATCAATATATCGCTTCCCGGCAGCATCCCAAAGGTAGATACCATCCGCTGTATTTACTCGCATGTATTCGTCGGATCCAAAGCCCTCGGTTCCGGCCCAAGGATGCAGGTGATGGTCGCGATCCCAAGCGACCAGATCGCCGTCGGATGGTGTATTCCCTGGAGTATTCACGTCTGCTTCTCCTTTAGGTGCGGGCCGGTGGCGTGGCACGTGCGCGGGGCGGTGCGAAAAAGGCTTTGGTGACAGGTGTAAGGCGCGCCATCCTGGTGTCCCATTTGCCTTCTTGCAGAGTGTAAATTTCCGCCTGTAAGCCGGATGACCGGCCTGCATCCGGCATACGGACATGTGCCAACGCGATGTTGCGTTTGGCGGTCGGCGACCATATTCCGGACGTTATGTGCCCAATTTCTTTTTTGCGTCGGTTGTAGATCAATGACCCTTCCGATGGTTTGAATCCTTCGACGTCGAAACGCATGAGCAGGCTTCTTGGATTTTCTCGCTTGGACAGCAGCTCTCGCCGACCATTGAAATGACCTTTGTTGAAGTCGACTAACCGGCCAAGACCAAGCTCGAAGGGGGTTTGTCCCCGATGCAATCGCTCGGTTGCATGAACTGGTTGAAAGTCCACGCCTGCGGTCAGAAACCCCGCTTCGATGCGGGCCAAATTTACGGCTTCGTAGCCAATCGCGCGCAATCCCTGATGTGCGCCACCTGTCCAAATACGGTCCCAAAGCGCTTCTGCTTTGTCCCAGTCGCACCAGAGTTCATAGCCCAGATCACCGGTAAAACCCGTCCGCGAAATCATGAGATCATGGTCAACGTGAGCAAGATCGAATGGCTTCAGCTGGCTGACATCTAACCCGGCGGCCTCCAAAACTGCGTAGGAGGTCGGGCCCTGCAGCGAAAGTCCAGCGATACTGTGAGTTTCGTCGACGACTGAAACGTCAAAACCCCAAGCCGCGTCGAGTAGCCATGTCAGCATTTGTTCCTGACAGCAAAGGCGCCAATCGTTGTCGCCAAGGTGGAAATCCCCATCGCGTGTAAAGCTCGCGCCACCTTCATACGGAATAACCTGAAGTCCGTATTTCGGTAACTCGAGGTCCCGAGCGATCTCGCGCCGCAGAAGAGAGCAAACATACGAGCAATTCGAGTACGTCCAACCATCGTGCAGTGAGCGGCTGACTGCAGCGCCTCCAATCCAGTCGTTCTTTTCGACCACCAAAACACGCAGGCCGGCACGTGCCAAATAGGCGGCGGCAGTCAATCCGTTGTGACCAGCACCGGCCACAATGACGTCGTATCTGTTCTCAACCGTCAAATTTGTCCATCCCTTTCTCTCTCGTTTACAGGTCAGGTTCGGGTTCGTAAAGTTTATTTGAGCGCTCAAATAAATTCTAAGCTATTGACGCATCTTTTTTGCGCGCTGTAGATGGCTGTATTCGTAGAAGGAGCGGCAATTGGTCGAAGCAGATCGTAAACGTCCCCGCAAAGAGCGGAAGGAGAACGCAGATCGTCGTCGCCGGCAGCTGTTGGACGCGGCTTGTCGCTCTATATTGGCTCATGGGTTGGCAAAAACGACGCTCGCAACGGTCGCGTCTGAAGCTGAGCTTTCTCAGGGTGTTGCGGCGTTTTACTTCAAGTCAAAGCTTGGTCTTCTGACCGAAGCTTTGCGCGACCTTTACCAGCGCTACGAAGACCACTGGACAGCTTCTTTAGAGCGAGCAGGGGATAAGCCAGCCGAAAAATTAAGGGCTCTGATAAAAGCTGATTTCCACCCTGATGCATGTGGTCCGGATGTCTTGCCGCTTTGGTATGCATTTTGGGGCGAGCTTCGATTTCAACTGCAGTACGATGAAGTTGCCGAACATTTCGAAACACGTCGAAGAGAGACCCTGCGTGTAATCTGGAACGAATTGTTGCCCGACGATGAGGTTGCTTCACCAGATCAAATGGCGGAATGGATGGAGACGTTGACGGATGGCTATTGGCAACGATTGCATCTCGCTCCTCAAGGCCTGAGCCGAAAGCAGGCGGAACAGGCTGCCTGGGGTTGCCTTGTTCGCCTGGTCCCGAAATTACTTGGGGATACGGCTTAGTCAATTACGACTGAAAGGCCCAACAATATGACGCCCGTGCGGTTATCGCAGCAGCCTCGACCATCTTGGAGCGCGATCTTGAAAGAGGCGCGTTACCTTGCGCGCCTTGCTCTTCCGATAGTTATCTCTCTTGCTGCAGCTGCTTTGATTGGCGTCGTTGACACCGTGATGGTGGCCCCGTTGGGAACACTTCCTTTGGCGGCGGTCTCGATCACAGCCTCGGTGCTGATCATCTTTTATTCAGCGCTCTACGGCTTTGTTTCCGCAATTGGTGTGCGGATGGCTGAAGCCTTTGGGAAAACGAGTGAACGAGGGCTTGCATCGGCAACAAGCGCTGGGCTTGTCGTTTCGCTGGTCGTTGGAGTCGTTGGGGCTGCTGTAATGATCTGCCTAAAACCTGCCCTTTCCTGGATTGGGCAGCCGCCCGAAGTGGTCAGTCTGATTGGCGGCTACTGGATTGCGATGAGCCTCCTTTTGGTGCCCTTCACGATTTTTTATGCTTTGAAAGCCCTGTTTGACGCCATGAATCGCCCGTGGATTGGGGTGGGCCTCGCGTTCCTTTCCGTCGGTTTCAATATCCCTTCGAACTATGCTTTGATCCACGGAGTTGCTGGCTGGCCGGGTCTGGGTCTCGTCGGCGCCGGGATCGCTAGTCTGTTGTCTCAGATGGTGCCGTTAATTGTGGCATTCGTGATTTTGCGCGCGTGGAGAAAGAAGAAGGGTTTCCTAAAGGCCGCAGGTTTTGATTGGTCCGAGGTTAAAGCGCAGATCAAAGAAGGGTTCATTATTTCCGTTGGTTACCTGGGGGAGGGGGCCGCTTACGCTGTTGCCGGCCTTATGCTTGGATGGTTCAGCGCCGCCGCGCTTGCCGCGCATCAAATCGTTTCCGCGGTCAGCGACGTCATTTACATGGTGCCCTTGGGTGTTTCGATTGCGATTTCGATACGTGTAGCTCAGGCAATTGGTGCGGATGAAACAGAACGGCTCAAGCCGATTGTGTTGGCGTCGCTATTGGTTGTTGTTGGTTGGATGGCCGTTGTCGTTACTGTTATTTTGATAGGCCGCGCTCCTTTGGCCAATAGCCTTTCAGATGATCCAAGAGTTGTTTCTCTCGCGATATCGATGTTCCTTGTGATTGCTGCAATGCAGATTGCAGATAGCGTGCAGGGGACAATGCTGGGCGCTTTTCGGGGCATGATGGACAATCACGTTCCTGTTGCCATTACCCTGATTGCGTATTGGGTCTTTGCTTTGCCGCTTGGATATGCGCTGGGCTTTTTGATTGGGTTCGGCCCCAACGGCGTTTGGATCGGATACGGCTCAGGTCTCTCTTTGGCGGCTATCGCGTTGACCTATCGCTTCTTCTCCAAAAACCGCTAGTCGGCGTTGCTTGCCAGCTCACTAAAGACCCAACTTGTCCAAGATTTTAAGGCGTAGGATTTCTGCTTCGACAAGAGTTTCTTTCGCGAACGAGAAGGGGAGTGGTTTGAGGGGGGTGACCGGAAATTCCAGCTCGTCCGCTTTGGTTCCTGTCGCCCATTTGGCGAGGGCGCGCCCCATTGCCGTGGCGATGGCAACGCCGCGCCCATTGTATCCCAGACCTGTCATAACCCCCGGAGTGAGTTCATGCAGGTGTGGATAATGATCTCTCGTCAATGCAACAAAGCCGCCCCATTCGTATTCCCACTGAACTCCGGACAATTGCGGGAAAAGTTCGACAGAGATGCACTTCAAACGTTCGATTTGTTTGAGAGTGTGAGCAGCCCTATCTGACGGGTCCAACGTGATTGTTAGTGCATGATCGGCCTGTGTTCCATCGGGATGATGGTTTCTGGTGCCGGAGGGCGATACCTGCTGGAGTTGCCACACGCGAAGGCGGCCCTGTTCGCATAACACAAGTTCTATGAGTCTATGGTTAGGCAATCTACCTATCGGGTATTTCTGAGCGCTATTAAGAGTAAGTGGGGTGTCTCGCTCACACTCTTACAGGGGTAGGCTGGAAAGGCGATCCAACGGAGAATGAGCGAGACGCATGCCTGAGAGCCGGGACGGGTCGAGCGGGACCTGAACGAGCTTTGGGCGAATGTAGGCGAGGCGATCAGCGGATGTGTGGCCACGGCTGGTTTTGATGCTGCAGATATCGCGGTCATTGGCTGTGCGGGACATGGCAATGGATTGTATTTGCGGGACAAATCCGACGGGCCGCTGGTGGGCATTCAGTCTCTGGACAGCCGGGCGGCAGATCTGGCGTCAGAACTGGCAGCCGCACATGGCGACCGGTTTCACGAGATCTGCCTGCAAAAACCATGGCCTTCACAGACGCCAACGCTTTTGGCGTGGATCAAGCGCCACGAGCCCGAAATCTATGCTAACACCGGCGCGGTTCTGCTGTGCAAGGACTTCATAACGCTAAGCTGACCTGGGGTTCCGATCAAGACTACTGAGAATGGTGGTAACTCCACCACGACGTGGCAGGTTTGTTGGACAACGGTTCCCGTTTCTGTTCGTTCAGCCGCTGCGTTCGGTCTGGCTGATGCTGAGGTTGCATGCTTGCGCAAGATCAAGGTCCTTGACCGCTTTTCCTGTCATAATGTTGCGCGCGTGAAATCAGACCAAAGGAGGAGGCTCAAAAATGCTAGAAGACAAAAAGTCCCCGCAACTTTTCACTGGAACGCATCCGCTCTCCGACAACTTTCGGCGTGAAATGGAAACTCTGATGTCGCGTTTTTTCGGGGGAGGACCACCTTTCCTACCAATGGAAACGGCTGCGCAACGCACGGGTTTTCCGTCTCTTGACATGACAGGTGCGATTTCACCGGCAATCGATGTCCAAGAAACGGATTCTGCGATTGCCTTGACGGCTGAATTGCCAGGGCTCGAAGAGGATGATGTGGAAATTGAAATCAAGGATCGCAGGCTAATCCTGCGCGGTCAGAAGAAGATTGCGCATGATGAAACGGGCGATCTGCGTGTCAGCGAAAGAAGCTATGGCAGTTTTTCCAGAGCCATGTCGCTGCCAGACACTGTGGAAATCGACAAGATTTCCGCAACATTCGACAAAGGCGTTCTACATATCGAAATGCCGAAGACTGAGCCTCAGGATCCAAGCCGTAAGATCAAGGTATCGTCGAAATAGACGGTCTGTTGGCTCGATACGGGGCTTGAAAATGCCAAAGCAGAGGGCCGATCATGGATCGGCCTTCTTTGAGCTGCGGCCTGATAGATGTTTTTTGATTGAATCCGGGCGGACATCGCAAGTGTTTGTATAAATGCGTTTTATGTACATTCGCACCAAGCCATGGGTTTGGTGTTGCAGCGTGGTAGAATGCCCTCACGCGTTTGGAAAGGGGGTCATAATGCGAAATCCAGAAGCGAGTGGCATGACACCCTCAGGACATGCTGGTGAAGGTGAGGTACGGGCCTTTCTGGAGAGCCTGACCGGACCATCGCGCGGAACCGTGAACTGGCTTGTTGATCAAGGCCTAACTGTTTCTGTTGACGATGGCAGGGTGTTAAGCCTTCGACCTAAAGACGACCTGCCTCCGCATGACAACGATATTGCCACCTTACAGTGGGCTGACGACGGTTACACTATAACCGCGTCAGCAGGGCGCAATGTATGGGTAAACGGGCAAAATGCTTCATCGGCGTCTCTGAGGCATGGCGACATGATCGAGTTCGGCGAAAAGGGCCCTATGTCTCGATACAGATTGTGCGACCACTCATTTCCCGCACACCACACAGTCGAAGATATCCTCAGTGACGCATATGCTTACACCCGAACGAGCCGTCGACCTTTCGCCAAAAAGATGTCGGGTGCCCTGCGCGATAGTGGGCGGCGGCTTGCGTCTCAGACCACGATACTGTTCAGGATTACAGTTCTTGCAACGCTTCTTGTGATCGCGGGGTTTGGTTACCTACTTTACCAAAACGACCGGCGCTTGGCGGATAGTATCGAACAGGAGTCCCGCAAGATCGAAGCGGTCGCGGTTATGCTCGCTCAGACGCGAGAAGATGCACTTACGCCTGATGACTTGGCTTCGTTGCGTGACGCTTTTGAGAATCAGGTTTTGTCGACCGAGCAGCGTCTTGGAACCTTGGAGCAACGGGCGGGGGCACCCACGCGGGTGATCGCTGCCTCCATTCGATCCGTCGCTTTCCTTCAGGGGGCTTATGGGCTGCGCCACGTGGAAAGCGGTAAGATTTTGCGGCACGTGCTGGGGCCGAACGGAGAAAACCTGAAAACCCCGTTTGGCCAGCCTTGGATCGAACCGGACGGGACCGGCGAACCTGCGGAATTTCAGTTCACCGGAACCGGGTTTTTGATTAAAGGGGGCTCATTGATGGTCACCAACCGTCATGTTGCGTTGCCGTGGACATCATGCTGCGTTTCAGGCGTATGCGAAGTTTGCAGAAATTCGCCTCCGTCCATTCCTCCGTTTACAACCACTTCAACCAGGAAAGATCGCTAG
>NZ_CYPU01000011.1 GCF_001458195.1 Ruegeria atlantica
ATAAGCCGCACGTCAACATCGGCACGATTGGCCACGTTGACCACGGCAAGACCACGCTGACCGCAGCAATCACCAAGTATTTCGGTGACTTCAAAGCGTATGATCAGATTGACGGCGCGCCTGAAGAAAAAGCACGTGGCATCACCATCTCGACCGCCCACGTGGAATACGAGACCGACACGCGTCACTATGCGCACGTCGACTGCCCCGGCCACGCCGACTACGTCAAGAACATGATCACCGGTGCCGCACAGATGGACGGCGCGATCCTGGTTGTGAACGCTGCTGACGGCCCGATGCCGCAAACGCGTGAGCACATCCTGCTGGGCCGCCAGGTTGGCATCCCGACCATGGTCGTGTTCATGAACAAAGTGGATCAGGTTGACGACGAAGAGCTGCTGGAACTGGTGGAAATGGAAATCCGCGAGCTGCTGTCTTCGTATGACTACCCCGGCGACGACATTCCGGTCATCGCAGGTTCGGCTCTGGCCGCGATGGAAGGCAACAAGCCGGAAATCGGCGAAGAATCGATCCGCAAGCTGATGGCTGCCGTGGACGAGTACATCCCGACACCTGAGCGCGCTGTTGACCAGCCGTTCCTGATGCCGGTCGAAGACGTGTTCTCGATCTCGGGTCGTGGTACCGTTGTGACCGGCCGTGTTGAGCGTGGCGTGATCAACGTTGGCGACGAGATCGAAATCGTCGGCATCCGTGACACACAGAAAACCACCTGTACTGGTGTTGAAATGTTCCGCAAGCTGCTGGATCGCGGCGAAGCGGGCGACAACATCGGCGCCCTGCTGCGCGGCATCGACCGTGAAGGCGTTGAGCGTGGTCAGGTTCTGTGTAAGCCGGGTTCGGTTACACCGCACACCAAGTTCGAAGCCGAAGCCTATATCCTGACCAAGGAAGAAGGCGGTCGTCACACTCCGTTCTTCGCGAACTACCGTCCTCAGTTCTACTTCCGTACAACTGACGTGACCGGCACCGTGACCCTGGCAGCTGGCACCGAGATGGTTATGCCTGGCGACAACGTGTCGTTCGAGGTTGAGCTGATCGCACCGATCGCGATGGAAAACGGCCTGCGTTTCGCCATCCGCGAAGGCGGCCGCACCGTCGGCGCTGGCGTCGTGTCGAAAATCGTCGAGTAAGGCGGCTCTGCCACCCAATCGGTTGAACTAAAGAAAGGGCGTCCCTCGGGGCGCCTTTTTTCATACCGATTAAATTCAAAAATTAGATTTCGTACTACCCTGATTGTTGCTTTGCATGCATTATCCCAAAAGGCGCAGTGAGATTTGGGAGCGCAATCGTGAAAATAGCCATAGTCCTATTGAGCCTTCTAACGATAGCTATCACTCCGGTTTCTGCCAGCGAAGAAAGCAAGGTTTGGGAGGCATCGGACGCGGCAAATCAGTTCGTTAAAGATACGATTGTACTGGGTATGCTCGCCAGCCCTTATGGAACCGGGTGGACGGAGTACGAGCAGTTGCACACCTATTTTGAACGCGCGCGCGAAAATGGAATTACGGGGCGCGAAATGACTCTTGCGGCTGCAGACATGTCTTTCGAGACGCTCTTGGAGCAGCACTACCATTTTCGAGCGGCAATGGCTGAGCAACCGGAAAACTATCTGGTTGTGAATGAGACGCGAGACATCAAGGCTGCTCATGCTCAGGGAAAAACCGCTGTCATCTGGAACAGTCAGACCGCCACGATCCTAAATGGTGATCTCAGGAAGATGGCAATGCTCAAGGACTTGGGCATCAAAAGCATGATCTTGGCTTATAATGATATTTTCAGGACCGGGTCGGGCCAGTTGGCGGCCTACAATGGAAATGACATCGGGCTGACGCCTTGGGGCAAGTCGGTTATTGACGAGATGGTTCGTTTCGGAATTCTGTTGGACCTCAGCCACACCGGATCTCGGACGGCCAATGACGCTATGGCCTATATGGAGAGCAATTATCCCGGCGTTCCATTCGTCTATACCCATTCTGTAACTTCGGGTTTGTATCAGAGCGAACCGAACGCGACACCGCGCGGTTGCTATCGAGCTATTCCAGACGATGAAGCACTCAGAGCTGCCGAATCTGGTGGCTATGTGTCTCCGACGTTCACTGAGTGGATGATGGACGGCGTTTGGCCAGAGGATATTTCGCCCAAACAAGCGGCCGACATGATCGATTACTATGTGCAGTTAGTTGGAATAGATCATGTGGGCATCGCTACCGACGACATGTTTTCAACTGAGCTCGTCGTTGAGTTCGCGACCGCAAATGCCAGCATGTATGACGACGGCGGTTACATGATTGATGCGTTCAACAATGGTGCTACAGGCAATGGCGAGTTAGCCAAGATATTGGCCGCCATTACGGATGATCTTTGGGCACGCGGATACTCCAACGAAGACCTTGCAAAGATTTATGTTGGCAACAAGATGCGTGTCTACGCTCAGGTCTGGGAGGGGAAACCACCACAACAATTCCTTTTGGAGTATCCAGAGCGATTGCGTATGCGAGAAGAGTTTCGAGAGCTTTTCCCCACACGCTGATTTTCAGTGACAGGCAATTTGCGCTGAAGCTGGTCTGAGAGCTCTAGCGAGCCCAGTTCAATTCCCCCTTGCCAAACCCCATCAACCCCTGTAAATCGCGCGAGTTCTCTACAAGAACATCGAGGCGGGGTGATTCCCGCCTTTTGGGTTCGAAGAGGGTTGGCGATGCGCGCTTGTCCTCCTCTCAACCTCAACGCCTGATAAAAGGCTGTTATAATGCAAAGCCAAAACATCCGTATTCGGCTGAAGGCATTTGACTATCGCGTTCTGGATGCCAGCACGCAAGAGATCGTCAACACTGCCAAGCGGACCGGCGCGAACGTGCGCGGCCCGATCCCGCTGCCGAACAAGATTGAGAAGTTCACGGTTCTACGTGGCCCTCACGTTGACAAGAAATCCCGCGACCAGTTCGAGATCCGCACGCACAAGCGTCTGCTCGACATCGTTGATCCGACCCCCCAGACCGTTGACGCGCTCATGAAGCTCGACCTCGCCGCTGGTGTGGACGTCGAGATCAAGCTGCAGTCGTAAGATCGGAGGGTATAGATTATGCGCTCTGGTATTATCGCAAAAAAAGTTGGCATGACCCGCCTGTTCATGGAAGACGGCAAGCAGATTCCTGTGACCGTTCTTCACCTGGACGGCCTGCAGGTCGTTGCACAGCGGACCGCTGACAAAGACGGCTACACCGCCGTTCAGTTGGGTGCTGGTGCGGCCAAGGCAAAACGCACCTCGAAGGCCATGCGCGGTCACTATGCCGCTGCAAAGGTCGAGCCCAAGCGTAAGCTGGCCGAGTTCCGCGTCTCTGAAGATGGCCTGATCGAAGTGGGCGCCGAGATTTCAGCAGAACACTTCCTGGAAGGTCAGAAAGTTGACGTTTCGGGCACCTCGATCGGTAAAGGCTTTGCCGGTGCAATGAAGCGCCACAACTTCGGTGGTCTTCGCGCCTCGCACGGTGTTTCGATCAGCCACCGTTCGCACGGTTCGACTGGCCAGTGTCAGGATCCGGGCAAGGTTTTCAAAGGCAAGAAGATGGCCGGTCACATGGGTGCTGCCCGTGTAACCACCCAGAACCTGGAAGTCGTCAAAACCGACGCCGACCGTGGTCTGGTCTTCATCAAAGGCGCCGTTCCCGGACCGAAATCGGGCTGGGTTACCGTCAAGGACGCCGTCAAGAAGAAAGCACCGGAAGGCCTGCCTTTCCCGGCAGCCGTAAAAGGTGCTGCAACTGAAGCACCTGCGGAAGAAGCTCCCGCGGAAGGTGGTGAAGCATGAAACTTGATGTAATCAAACTGGACGGCGGCAAAGCCGGCAACATCGAGCTGGACGCCGATCTGTTCGGCCTCGAGCCGCGCGCGGACATCCTGCACCGTGTGGTCCGTTGGCAGCGCAACAACGCGCAGGCCGGCACCCACAAGGTCAAGACCCGCTCGGAAGTGTCCTACTCGACCAAGAAGATCTATCGCCAAAAAGGCACCGGTGGCGCACGCCACGGCGCACGCTCGGCACCGATCTTCCGGGGTGGTGGCGTTTACAAAGGTCCGGTCGTGCGTTCGCATGGTCATGACCTGCCGAAGAAGTTCCGTAAACTCGGTCTGCGCCACGCGCTGTCTGCCAAAATGGCAGCTGGTGAACTGGTTGTGATCGAAAACGCCGAAGCCGAAGGCAAGACCGCTGCACTGGCCAAACAGGTTGCAAACCTGGGCTGGAAGCGCGCTCTGGTCATCGACGGGGCGACCGTGAACGAAGGTTTCCTGAAGGCGTCGCGCAACATCGAAGGTCTGGATATCCTGCCGTCGATGGGTGCAAACGTTTATGACATCCTTAAGCGTGACACTCTGGTGCTCACCAAAGCGGCTGTCGAAGCACTGGAGGCTCGTCTGAAATGAGCGCGAAGGCAGAACACTACGACGTGATCCGCAAGCCGATCATCACTGAAAAGTCGACCATGGCGTCTGAGAACGGCGCGATTGTCTTTGAAGTGGCGATCGACAGCAACAAACCGCAGATCAAAGAAGCGGTTGAATCGCTGTTTGGTGTCAAGGTGAAGGCGGTCAACACCACCATCACCAAAGGCAAGGTCAAGCGGTTCCGCGGCCAGTTGGGCAAGCGGAAAGACGTCAAAAAAGCATATGTGACCCTGGAAGAGGGTAATACCATCGACGTAAGCACCGGTCTCTGATTGGACCCGTCTGTGGCAAAAACAAAAGGCCCCTGCATCAGCAGGGGCCTTTTTTTGTTGGCGCAGCTCATCTGGCCGCGTTGAATTTGGCCCGGACCTGTGCACAGTGACCTAAAGGCAGTGAGACGGGTGATATGCAGGCTGAACAGCAGGTTCGCGATTTCGGGAAAACCCGGGATGGTCAGATCGTCAGAAGCATCGATATTGGGCAGGGGGCGCTTTCTGCGCGTATCCTGACCTATGGCGCAACGTTGCAGGATCTGCGTTTGCAGGGTTTTGAGCATCCTCTGATATTGGGGTGGCCGGAGATTGCAGGCTATGAAGACAGCACTGCTTACCTAGGAGCCATGGTGGGCCGTTGTGCCAATCGGATCGCGCGCGCGTCATACAGTCTGGATGGCGCTAGCTACCAGCTGGATCGCAATTATTTGGGCACTCATACGTTGCACGGCGGAACGCAAGGTATGGATTGTCTGGTCTGGGAAATTTCCAGCGTTACACCGGGCGCGGTCACTTTGCAGCTGACCCTGCCTGATGGCCACATGGGCTTTGGCGGCGACTTGGAAGTGGCGGTGACCTTCCGAGTCGAGGCGGACGCTACATTGAGTATCGAAATGGAAGCGCGGACAACGTCGGCAAGCCTATGCAATCTGACCCCGCATATCTATTTCAACCTCGACGGTGGCACAGACATCCGCCAGCACGAACTAATGGTGCGCGCTGAACGCTACACCCCTCTTGACGGGGACCTCATTCCCACAGGTGAAGCGCTTAGCGTTGCGGGCACGCCCTTTGATCTGCGGTCATCGCGACCTTTGGGGGGCTGGGCATACGATCACAATTTCTGCCTGTCCGATCAGCGTCTGCCTTGTCGTCCTGTGGCGACGCTGACCGGGTCGTCCTCAGGTCTTTCGATGCAGCTCGAGACGACCGAGCCGGGTTTGCAGGTCTATTCCGGTTCGTCTTTGGATGAAGGTCCACGCATTGGCTTGGGCGGCCGACCCTACGGCCCTTATTCTGGCGTCGCTTTGGAACCACAGGTCTGGCCCGATTCAATCAACCAGCAAGGGTTTCCAAGTGCGGTATTGCGCAAGGGTCAAACCTATCGCCATGTTTCGCGATACGTGTTTCAGAGCGAGGTTTAAGGTCAGGCGGTTCCATAGCCAGTTGGGTCGCCGGAAAAGGGACAAAAAAAGCATTTTTGATCTAGGCAGAGGGTTACACTATCGATGTAAATACCTATCTCTGATCGGATCCGCCTACGGATAAGCGTGAGGGTCCCCGCGAAAGCGGAGGTTTTCTTGAGCAACAACACCAGAGAAAATGAGCGCGACACATTCGCCTCAGCCAGAATTCGCTTGCTATGCCGGATCGGTAGTCTATGCGGTTTCTACAAACATAAGTGACATGGCAGGCGCATGACAAAACCCTATCTCTCGACCCCGGACAAACCGGATGTGACCGCCGCGCGGGATTGGGTTACGACACTTGCCAAATACCGCGAGCCGAACCAGTGGCGCAGCTCCTTTGAGCTGGGTGTCAGTATTATCCCTTTCTTCGTGCTATGGGCGCTGTCCTGGATGTCGCTTTCGGTTAGCTATTGGTTGGCTTTTGCGATTGCCGTTCTCAACGCGGCCTTCCTGCTGCGCTTGTTTGCGATCCAGCATGATTGTGGGCACGGAGCGTTCTTCAAGAACCGGTCGGTCAGCGACTGGGTTGGGCGGGTCATTGGTGTATTGACCTTGACGCCGTATGACGTCTGGCGCCGCACGCATTCCAACCATCACAACAGCTCGGGCAATTTGGACAAACGGGGAATGGGCGATATTCACACTTTGACAGTCGCTGAGTACCGTTCAAAGACGCCCATGAACCGGTTCTGGTATCGGGTTTATCGCAACCCCATTACTCTTTTTGTCCTTGGCCCCGGCTATCTGTTTCTGTTCCAGAACCGCCTCCCGTTGGGTTTGACGGGCAGCGTCAGGTTCTGGATCAGCGCGATGGGCACCAACCTTGCCATTCTGGCTGCGCTCGTGGCCGTATACTATTTTGGCGGCCTGATGCCGGTGCTGCTGATCTTTCTGCCTTCGACCCTGATTGCCGCGACTGCGGGCGTGTGGCTGTTCTATGTGCAGCATCAGTTCGAAGACACGCACTGGGATGCTGATAAGGACTGGCAACTGCATGAGGCTGCCTTGCACGGCAGCTCGCATTACATCCTGCCATCTGTGCTGCAGTGGTTCAGCGCCAACATCGGCATCCACCACGTGCACCACCTGTATAGCCGCAT
The DNA here is from genome assembly GCF_001458195.1 of Ruegeria atlantica. Lineage (GTDB taxonomy): Bacteria > Pseudomonadota > Alphaproteobacteria > Rhodobacterales > Rhodobacteraceae > Ruegeria > Ruegeria atlantica. The sequence continues at coordinate 7,024 of NZ_CYPU01000011.1, forward strand.
CCCGTTCTATCGCCTGACCGAAGTGCTGCGCGATCATGATGAGCTGGCCAACAGCAACAAGATGACCATCCGTGAGAGCCTCGCGAATGCACGGTTGCACCTGTGGGACGAAAATAACCGCCGTTTGTTGTCCTTCGCTGAGGCGCGTGCGCTGTATGGGTGAGGGGTGTTCCGCCGGGTGGAGCACAACCGGAAAGACGTCAAGAAATCACATGTGACCCGTGAAGAAGGTAACACCACCGACGTACCCTTCGGCCCCTGATCGGAACTGCCCTTGGAAAAAGACGAAAGCCCCCACGCAAGCGGTGGTTTTTTGTTATTTGAATGTCTGTTCTGAACTTGCTCTGTCAGATTTGCCCCGCGAAGCTGCCGTTGCTTCGAGTGCACAGAGCAGATAGGCATACACGTATGAAACATGTCCCCAAAGAAACAACAGATGAGGCCCTTATTCAGGAGTTCCTGGATAAAGGAGGCAAAGTCAGCGTCGGCAAAACCAAACCCGCGCCTGCAGAGCTGGGTTTGAGCAAGAATGTCTGGAACGCCAAACTGACCAAAGAAGAGAAGGCCGCGCGCGACAAGAAGTGATCGTGCGAGGCCAGTTGGGAAAGCGGAAAGACGTTAAGAAAGCATATACGACCCTGGAAGAGCGGAGCACCATCGACGTGTTTACCGGTCTCTGATCGAATCCGTCTTTGGGGAGTTGGGTGCGTAAGGAAGTTGGTTTTTTTGTTTTAACTACTTCCTGCAATTTCCACGGAATCAATCATTCCGAAATTTTAGTGGCAAACCTTCATTTCTGGGTTGATTGGCAAACTGACTGTTGTAGTCACTGCTTTGAGCGCACAAGAAATTTAGAAGAGCCAGCCAATGTCCGTTAGCGTGATACTACTAGGTTAATTTACAGCGCATTCCCTGTTCACTCAAGTGAATAGAAGCTTTGGTCAGTTTGATACTCTACCTGCCGAAGTCAATTTTGACTTTAGGTACCTTAGTTTTGTGAGGCCTTCGGGAGTGGTGTTTCTAAGCAACCTCTCCAGATTTCTTCTTCGTAAAGGGTGCGCGGTCACTTACGGCAATATGAACAAGATGTCCGAAGCGATACGTTTCTTGGACGATTCCTTGTTCTTCGAGCAGCATATGGGTTCTAAGCTGAATGCTTGGAGTAACCCTCGTGCAACTACGCAACCTTTAATCGAGGTGCGGCACACGGAAAGTCACGATTGGGTTCGGAACACGTTTGTTCCTTGGCTTTCGGGGTGTTCAAAAATTGCCCAACATGATCTTGGCGAGTTGGCGACCTGTCTGTCGGAGCTCTTCAACAACATTGATGATCACACAGAGTTCGACGTCGGCAGCGTATTTGCACAGTGGTACCCGCAAGAAGAACGCGTAATTGTTGCTGTTGCAGATTTTGGTGTTGGAATCCCGACGACCGTTGGGCGCGTTTGTGAGGGCCTGTCAGATAGCGAAGCCATAATAAAGGCATTTGAAGATGAGTTTACATCGCAGAGCACTCCCAGAAACAGAGGTATCGGGCTACATTTCTTACTACAAAACGTAGTGCAGAATTTGTCTGGAAAACTTGAAGTTAACTCCGCGAATGGTGCGGTGGTGTTCGAAAAAGTTGGCAATTTGTTAAATGCCGTGCCGTATACACAAAACGGGTACTGTCCGGGGACGCTAATTGTCTTGGAGTTTAACACGTCGGCAATTGAGCGAACAGACGGCGATCTGGAGGATTTGGAATGGTAGTGTACATTCGAGACATTGTTGACGGGTGTGATACCAATGCACAAGGCGCCGTGTTGAGTGCTCTGCTGGATGCCAACTTAAGTAAAATGCAAAGCGTTACGCTTGATTTTACTGACGTTTTCAATGTGACTTCTTCCTTTGTGAACACCGCATTTGTAGACTTGATGGACCGGCATGACTTGGCCCAGTTTAAGCAGCATGTGAAGTTAAGGAACGTAAATCGTCAGATAGCTACGTTGGTAAAGTCTCGGTTAGCTTCAATGGAAGCCAAGTCGGCTATGGCAGCTTAAAATCTACTGATTTCGTAGTTTGAAGCGTTAGAGTTTTCCTGTTTTTTTGTTTTTGTTGAATCCTATAGACACCCACCCCCATCACTGCTAAACGCATCCAATCTTACGGCCTCGGATTCGTTCCGGGGCCTATGATATTTGAAACCGGGGACCTTCGGGGCCCTATACCCTTGGCACCTACGGGGGCCTATCACATAGCGGGGAAATCCCCGCACTTGCTAAACGGAAGACAGAAAGCATGGCACTCAAGTCGTACAAGCCGACGACGCCGGGCCAGCGCGGGCTGGTGCTGATCGACCGTTCGGAGCTTTGGAAAGGACGTCCGGTCAAGTCTCTCACTGAGGGTTTGACCAAATCGGGCGGCCGGAACAACACCGGACGGATCACTTCACGCCGCCGCGGCGGTGGCGCAAAGCGTCTCTACCGGATCGTTGACTTCAAACGGAACAAATTTGATGTCGCGGCAACCGTTGAACGGATCGAATATGACCCGAACCGGACCGCATTCATCGCACTGGTAAAATACGAAGACGGCGAGCAGGCATATATCCTGGCTCCGCAGCGTCTGGCTGTTGGTGACAAAGTCGTGGCATCTGCCAAGGCTGACATCAAGCCGGGCAACGCAATGCCGTTTTCGGGCATGCCTATCGGTACCATCGTCCACAACATCGAGATGAAGCCTGGTAAAGGCGGTCAGATCGCACGTGCGGCCGGTACATACGCTCAGTTCGTTGGTCGCGATGGCGGCTACGCTCAGATCCGTCTGAGCTCGGGCGAGCTGCGCATGGTCCGTCAGGAATGCATGGCCACCGTTGGTGCCGTGTCCAACCCCGACAACTCGAACCAGAACCTCGGTAAAGCCGGTCGTATGCGCCACAAAGGCGTTCGTCCGTCGGTTCGTGGTGTTGCAATGAACCCGATCGATCACCCGCACGGTGGTGGTGAAGGTCGTACCTCGGGTGGCCGTACACCGGTTACACCGTGGGGTAAGGACACCAAGGGTAAGCGTACCCGCAACAAGAACAAAGCGTCCCAGAAGCTGATCATCCGCTCGCGGCACGCCAAGAAGAAGGGACGTTAATCTATGTCTCGCTCTGTTTGGAAGGGTCCTTTCGTCGATGCTTATGTGCTCAAAAAAGCCGAAGCAGCGCGCGAGTCGGGCCGCAACGAAGTCATCAAGATCTGGTCGCGTCGTTCCACCATTCTGCCCCAATTCGTGGGTCTGACCTTTGGTGTGTACAACGGCCATAAGCATATCCCCGTCAACGTCTCGGAAGACATGATCGGTCAGAAGTTTGGTGAGTATTCGCCAACTCGTACCTATTACGGTCACGCCGCTGACAAAAAAGCGAAGCGGAAGTAAGTCATGGGCAAGGAAAAGAACCCCCGCCGCGTGGCTGAAAACGAAGCAATGGCAAAAACACGCATGCTTCGCACTAGCCCGCAGAAACTGAACCTGGTTGCGCAAATGATCCGCGGCAAGAAAGTTGAGAAGGCTCTGACCGACCTGACTTTCTCGAACAAGCGTGTCGCTCAGGACGTCAAGAAGTGCCTGCAGTCCGCAATCGCCAACGCCGAGAACAACCACAACCTGGACGTTGACGAGCTGATCGTCGCCGAAGCATGGGTTGGCAAGAACCTGGTCATGAAGCGCGGTCGCCCGCGTGCCCGTGGTCGGTTCGGCAAGATTATGAAGCCGTTCTCGGAGATCACCATCAAGGTGCGTCAAGTTGAGGAGCAAGCCTAATGGGTCATAAAGTAAATCCGATCGGCATGCGCCTGCAGGTGAACCGCACCTGGGACAGCCGCTGGTACGCCGACACCAAGGACTACGGTGATCTTCTGCTGGAAGACCTCAAGATCCGTGAGTTCATCAACAAAGAGTGCAAGCAGGCCGGTATTGCGCGTGTGATCATCGAACGTCCGCACAAGAAGTGCCGCGTTACGATCCACACCGCACGTCCCGGTGTCATCATCGGCAAGAAAGGTGCAGACATTGAAGTGCTGCGCAAAAAGCTTGCTAACATGACTGACAGCGAACTGCACCTGAACATCGTCGAAGTGCGCAAGCCCGAGCTTGACGCGCAGCTGGTTGCCGAGTCCATCGCTCAGCAGCTGGAGCGCCGGATTTCGTTCCGTCGCGCGATGAAACGGTCTGTTCAGAACGCCATGCGCATGGGCTCTCTGGGTATCCGGGTGAACGTCGCTGGCCGTCTGGGCGGCGCTGAAATCGCACGGACCGAGTGGTACCGCGAAGGCCGTGTGCCTCTGCACACGCTGCGCGCCGACATCGATTACGCACAAGCCGAAGCGATGACCCCCTACGGGATCATCGGGATCAAGGTCTGGATCTTCAAAGGTGAGATCATGGAGCACGATCCGCAGGCACGTGACCGTAAAGCACAGGAACTCCAGGACGGCCCTGCACCTCGTGGTGCTGGTGGCGGTCGTCGCTAAGGAGGGAAAGATATGCTTCAACCAAAGCGTACTAAATTCCGCAAGATGCACAAAGGCCGGATCAAGGGTGAAGCCAAAGGCGGCTCTGATTTGAACTTTGGCACCTATGGTCTGAAAGCTCTTGAGCCTGAGCGTGTAACTGCACGCCAGATCGAAGCTGCACGTCGTGCCATGACGCGTCACATGAAGCGTCAGGGCCGTGTCTGGATCCGCATCTTCCCCGACACCCCGGTCACTGCAAAGCCGATCGAAGTTCGTATGGGTAAAGGTAAAGGTTCGGTCGACCGCTGGGCATGCAAAGTCAAGCCTGGCCGCGTGATGTTCGAGATCGACGGCGTCAATGACGACATCGCACGTGAGGCCCTGCGCCTGGCCGCGATGAAGCTGCCGATCAAGACCCGCGTAGTGATCCGCGAAGACTGGTAAGCGATTGGGCGAAAGCCCTTCGTAACAAGATTAACCCCCGTCGGGACACCGGCGGGGGTTTTCTTTTTCGTCAGCCTATTGTGATCCACCCCATCGTTTCGTGAAAGAAGTCGACGATTGTCCATGGCCCCCATAGGCTGACAATTGTGAATGGGAGGGTCATATGTTTCAGCTGCGCAAGAAGGTATTCATCAAAGAGATTATAACCACCGACCAATTGGGGCAACTATGTGCTCCGGTCTGCCGGGTTGCAGCTTTGGCAGTCATACAGAACCCACTCGCCGGTAAATTTTCGGAAGACTTGTCCGAGCTGTTTAAAATAGGTGGTGCGCTCGGCGCTGACCTCGCGGCCGAGGCTGTTTCTCAACTCGACGGTTCTCCGATTTCGTACGGTAAAGCAGCGATTGTTGGTGCGAATGGCGATCTCGAACAAGGCGGCGCACTGATCCACCCGAAACTTGGCGCTCCGATGCGTGCTACAGCCGGTGGAGGCGAAGCTGTCATTCCGTCTAATGCCAAGCTCGGGGCACCGGGATGTTCAATCGATCTGCCGCTTGGGCACAAGGACAACCCGTGGTCCTTTGACCATTTCGATACCATGACTTTGAATATTCCGGATGCGCCGAAACCGGATGAGATCGTCATGTGTCTGGCCTACGCAGATGGCGGACGACCGATCCCGCGCTGCGGTTCGGGACCGGTCAAAAACTGAAGGCTGGCTGGGGCTGGTCTTGGGTCAGGGCTTGGGCTATGCCCGACCCATGGCACAGATTGAATCACTCTTCGTTACCCGTCTTTATCGCGCAGCCCTTTCCGAATTCGATCCCAAGATCGATCCTGAGGAAATGGAAAATTCTTGTCTTGTCATCGCCGAGGATGATGAGGCTGGGCAGGAATGGTGCGAAGAAAACGGCTATCCCGGCTACACCAGCTATGCCTCGCTGACCGATCTGCCCTGGCGGTTCCCGATCTTTGCCGATCTGGTCAAAGCGTTGGATCAGCATGTGGCAGCCTTTGCCAAGGATCTGGAGTTCGATCTGGGCGAGGGTGAATTGAAGCTCGAAGACCTGTGGATCAACCTTCTCCCCGAAGGCGGAATGCACTCCAGCCACCTGCACCCGCACAGCGTGATTTCCGGCACGACCTATGTGGCGATGCCCGAACGGGCAAGCGCGCTGAAACTGGAAGACCCCCGCTCGGCCCGTATGATGGCGGCACCGACGCGGCTAAAGGGCGGGCGGCGGGATTTGCAGCCGTTCATCTATATGAAGCCGCAGGTGGGAGATGTCCTGCTGTGGGAAAGCTGGCTGCGACATGAGGTGCCGATGAATATGGCTGAGGATGAGCGCATCAGTGTCAGCTTTAACTATAAGTGGGAGTGAACCCCGGTTCACGACACGGTAATTGTATCAGTGTAGCGAATGCGGGACGAAAGGGCGGTGCCGCCGCCAATCACTTTTCACTTCGAGTTGTCGAAAAACCTTGCAATATGTGTCGTCATGAACCATGTGAGGCACGCTTACGTTTTTCTTTTTCGACCACTGTCTCCCGAATCTTCGGCGTTCAGTCTCTCGATCCAGACCTACAACGCCGCGCTGTCGCAATTCCGCGGACAGCAATTTAATAGGAGACTACGGATATGGCCAATGGCACCGTAAAATGGTTCAACACAACTAAAGGTTTTGGCTTCATCGCACCGGAGACCGGTGGCAAAGACGTGTTTGTACACATCTCTGCTGTTGAGCGCTCGGGTCTGACCGGCCTGGCCGACGACCAGAAAGTAACATTCGACATCGAGCCCGGCCGTGACGGTCGCGAGTCGGCTGTGAACATCGCTCTGGCGTAAGTCACTTAGACTTAGACAGTTGAAGACGCGGTCTCGTGCAAACGAGGCCGCGTTTTTCGTTTGTGGAAGGTAGTGCCAAAATTGCGATTGACTGCACTGCGACGCACTGATGAAGATCGCCGCGAAGGAAGTGATCGGTGTTAGCTTTGACAACAAGTGGTATAAACCCGTGTCTCAGGCAGGCCATGGAAACTGCTACTCCAGTATTTTGGGGGGGGGCGTGTTGGTGCTGTTTCTGCTGATACTTTATCGAACGGGTTGGAACGTGAGAGAGAGCATTCTGGCGATCATAGGTTTGCGCGGAATGCGAAACATCACCCCGGTTGAATTGGTTGTTTCGGCGGTGACGATCAGCGCAACGTTTTATGTCCTGCTTCAAGCTTTGGAAGCCTGCAAACAAATATAGTTTTTACGTGGCTAGTTTGCTTGCATTCTCATGCGCCAAACTTTCCCTTGCCACCCACTGCTGAACCCCCTATAGAGCGGCATCTTGCGTTCCCCTGGCCGAGTCGGGGGATTCGTATGTCTATCATTCATCCACCAGGTCAAAGGTGACCCTGTAAGGGGCCTTCTGGTGTTTTGAGCAAAGGAAAAAGGCGATGAACGCCCAAGAACTGCGTGACAAGACCCCGGACCAGCTCCGCGAGGAACTGGCCAACCTGAAGAAAGAAAGCTTTAACCTGCGCTTTCAACAGGCAACCGGTCAGCTGGAAAGCACCGCCGGCATCAAAGCGGCCCGCCGCAACGCTGCCCGCGTCAAAACCATTCTGAACGAAAAGGCCGCTGCTGCGGCATCGGAGGAGTAATCCTATGCCCAAGCGTATCCTGTCCGGCACCGTAACCAGCGATGCCAACGCACAAACCGTAACCGTGTCCGTCGAGCGCCGCTTTACGCATCCGGTTCTGAAGAAAACCATCCGTAAGTCCAAGAAATACCGGGCTCACGATGAAAAGAACGCCTTCAAGGTCGGTGACTCTGTTCGCATCATCGAATGCGCGCCGAAATCGAAGACGAAACGTTGGGAAGTTCTGGAAGCGTAAGCTTTCAGGATTTTTCCATTTGTCGAAACCCTGGGGGATCTAACCAGACCAGCCCCCACAGGTCGGGAGAAACCACATGATCCAGATGCAGACCAATCTGGATGTCGCTGACAACTCCGGCGCACGCCGAGTTCAGTGCATCAAGGTCCTGGGTGGTTCCAAGCGTAAATACGCCTCCGTCGGCGACATCATTGTCGTCTCGGTGAAGGAAGCCATCCCGCGCGGCCGCGTAAAGAAAGGTGACGTCCGTAAGGCCGTCGTCGTACGCACCGCCAAAGAAGTCCGTCGCGAAGACGGCACCGCGATCCGTTTTGATCGCAACGCCGCCGTCATCCTGAACAACAACAACGAGCCCGTAGGTACACGTATCTTTGGCCCGGTTGTTCGTGAACTGCGTGGCAAGAACTTCATGAAAATCATCTCGCTCGCTCCGGAGGTGCTGTAATCATGGCTGCTAAACTCCGCAAAGGCGACAAGGTCGTCGTGCTGGCCGGCAAGGACAAGGGCAAAGAGGGAACTATCACCTCGGTTAACCCATCTGCCGGAAAAGCTGTTGTTGACGGTATCAACATCGCCATCCGCGCCACTCGCCAGACTCAGAACTCTCAGGGTGGTCGTCTGCCTCAGGCAAACCCGATCGAGTTGTCGAACTTGGCTCTGCTGGACAAGAACGGCAAAGCAACTCGCGTTGGCTTCCGCATGGAAGGTGACAAGAAAGTGCGCTTCGCCAAGACCACGGGGGACGTGATCGATGCTTGATAACGCAACCTACACCCCGCGTCTGAAAGCTCAGTACGCTGAAACCATCCGTGCCGCTCTGAAAGAAGAGTTCGGCTACAAGAACGACATGCAGCTGCCCAAGCTGGACAAAATCGTTCTGAACATCGGTTGTGGTGCCGAAGCGGTTAAAGACTCGAAGAAAGCGAAAGCTGCTGTCGAGGATCTGACTGCGATTGCTGGTCAACAGGCTGTTTCCACCAAAGCGAAGAAGTCGATCGCTGGCTTCCGCGTCCGTGAAGACATGCCGTTGGGTGCGAAAGTGACTCTGCGCGGTGACCGGATGTACGAATTCCTGGATCGTCTGATCACCATCGCGATGCCACGTATTCGTGACTTCCGCGGCGTGAAGCCGTCTTTCGATGGTCAGGGCAATTTTGCCATGGGCATGAAAGAGCACATCGTGTTCCCGGAAATCGACTTCGACAAAGTTGATGAAGTCTGGGGCATGGACATCGTAATTGCCACCACAGCGAAAACCGACGCTGAAGCAAAGGCACTGTTGAAAGCTTTCAACATGCCGTTCAACGCGTAAGCGCCGGGAGGATTGAGACATGGCTAAAAAAGCAATGATCGAACGCGAGAAGAAGCGCGAACGCCTGGTGGCCAAATATGCCGCAAAGCGTGCCGAGCTGAAAGAAATCGCGAATGACGAGAGCAAGCCGATGGAAGAGCGCTTCAAAGCGCGTCTGAAACTGGCGAAACTGCCGCGCAACAGCTCGGCTACTCGTCTGCACAACCGCTGTCAGCTGACAGGTCGTCCCCACGCTTACTACCGTAAGCTGAAGGTCAGCCGTATCGCGCTGCGCGAGCTGGGTTCTGCTGGTCAGATCCCCGGCATGGTGAAATCGAGCTGGTAAGGGAGAGAATGATATGAACGATCCTATCGGCGATATGCTCACCCGTATCCGCAACGCGCAAATGCGTGGCAAGTCCACCGTTTCCACCCCGGCTTCCAAGCTGCGCGGTTGGGTTCTGGACGTGCTGGCGGACGAAGGTTACATCCGTGGCTACGAAGCGACGACCGGTGAAAACGGTCATCCGGCCATCGAAATCAGCCTGAAATACTACGAAGGCACCCCTGTCATTCGCGAACTGAAGCGGGTCTCTAAGCCCGGTCGTCGCGTATACATGGGCGTCAATGACATCCCGCAGGTCCGTCAGGGTCTGGGTGTGTCGATTGTCAGCACTCCGAAAGGTGTGATGTCGGACCAGAACGCACGCTCCAACAATGTTGGTGGCGAAGTGCTCTGCACCGTCTTCTAAGGAGGTCTGTCAATGTCTCGTATTGGTAAACGTCCGGTCGAATTGCCCAGCGGCGTAACTGCCTCGGTTTCCGGCCAGACCATCGAAGTCAAAGGCCCGAAAGGCGCCCGCAGCTTCACTGCGACTGACGACGTTTCGCTGTCTGTCGAAGATAACGTGGTTCAGATCAACCCTCGCGGTATGTCCAAGCGCGCGCGCCAGCAGTGGGGCATGAGCCGCACAATGGTCGCAAACCTGGTGACCGGTGTGACCGAAGGCTTCAAGAAAGAGCTGGAGATCCAGGGTGTTGGTTACCGGGCTCAGATGCAGGGCAACACCCTGAAGCTGAACCTGGGCTACAGCCATGACGTTGATTTCGTCGCTCCGGAAGGTGTCACCATCACCGCGCCGAAGCAGACCGTGATCATTGTGGAAGGTAACGACCAGCAGCAGGTGGGCGAAGTCGCGGCGAAAATCCGTGAATGGCGCCGTCCCGAGCCCTATAAGGGCAAAGGCATCCGCTATAAGGGCGAGTTCATCTTCCGCAAAGAAGGCAAGAAGAAGTAAGGACGCAAACAATGGCAAACAGCAAAAGAACCCTGTTTCTGAAGCGCCGCCTGCGCGTTCGGAACAAACTTCGCAAGGTCAACGCGGGTCGTCCGCGTTTGTCCGTACACCGTTCGAACAAGAACATCTCTGTTCAGTTGATCGACGACGTACGTGGCGTGACCCTGGCTTCGGCCTCGACCCTGGAAAAAGATCTGGGTGTTGTTGGCAAGAACAACGTCGAAGCGGCCACCAAAGTGGGCGCGGCCATCGCCGAGCGTGCCAAGAAGGCAGGCGTCGAAGAGGCCTATTTCGATCGTGGCGGCTTCCTGTTCCACGGCAAAGTGAAGGCTGTCGCCGACGCTGCGCGTGAAGGTGGTCTGAAGATCTAAGACTTGCGGGCGGGTTTCGATCCGCCCCGATGATCCGGGGGCCTTGGCAATGCCGGGGCCCACTTGGATTGAACAAACGACGCCGCAAGCGTCACCAAAGAAAAGGGATGCCAAAATGGCAGAACGTGATAACCGCCGGGGCCGTGGACGTGACCGCGACGAAACTCCGGAATTCGCAGATCGTCTGGTTGCGATCAACCGCGTATCGAAAACCGTAAAAGGTGGTAAGCGCTTTGGCTTCGCCGCTCTGGTGGTCGTAGGCGATCAGAAAGGCCGCGTAGGCTTTGGCAAAGGTAAAGCGAAAGAAGTACCTGAAGCCATCCGCAAAGCGACTGAACAAGCCAAGCGTCAGATGATCCGCGTGCAACTGCGCGAAGGTCGTACCCTGCACCACGACATCGAAGGCCGTCATGGCGCCGGTAAAGTGGTTATGCGCAGCGCACCTGAAGGTACCGGTATCATCGCCGGTGGTCCGATGCGTGCCGTGTTCGAAATGCTGGGCGTGAAGGACGTTGTGTCCAAGTCGCTGGGCTCGCAGAACCCGTACAACATGATCCGCGCCACCATCAACGGCCTGCAGAAAGAGCAGAGCCCGCGTTCGGTTGCCCAGCGTCGTGGCAAAAAGGTTGCTGACATCCTGCCCAAGCGGGACGAAGCACCAGCTGCTGCTGAAGCAGAAGCATAAGGAGAGCGACCCATGGCAAAAACCATCGTCGTCAAGCAAATCGGTTCCCCGATCCGTCGCCCCGCTGAACAGCGCGCGACTCTGATCGGCCTGGGCCTGAACAAGATGCACAAAACCCGCGAGCTTGAGGATACGCCCTCGGTCCGCGGCATGGTCAACAAGATCCCGCATCTGGTTGAGATCATCGAAGAGCGCGGCTAAGCGCCTTGCTTCTAAGAGCTAGAAACGCCTCCGATCAGTTCGGGGGCGTTTTTTTTGTTTAAGGGCAGTGTTGGCTGTCGCCTCACCCGATGTGGTTTTAGTTCAACTTGAACGTATTCCGCTTATTACCCGCCGCATGTAGCCCATGAACTGCGCCTGCTCATGCTCAGTCAGAACCTGCAAGGCTTGGGAATTCACGTTCTGGGCCGACTCATAGGCTCTGTTTCTAAGTGCGGCGGCCTTTTCGGTTAACCAGATCAACTGCGCCCTGGCGTCAGCGGGGTTTTTCGTTCTTTTGATCAAGCCGTCGCGCTCCATACGGTTGAGCGTGTTGGCCAGGGTCGCTTGTTCGACGTCAATTCTGGCCAGCAGATCCTTTTGGGTGACGCCGTCTTTGAGCCAAAGCTCCAGCAAGACTGGGAACTGTCCAACAACGATGCCCAAAGGCGCAATGTGGTGTTGCAGCTCTTTCGCGAACAATCGCGCCATGTGATTGACCAGATATCCGGCCGAGTTCTCTTTTTCGAAATCCATGCTTGAGATTTACACTTGAATAGCAAGCTATGCAATAATATATAGCAAGCTATACAAAAGAATGGAAAGGAATCGAAATGGCTCATATCGAAGAGATGGATAAGATCGTCACACTGGCTGATCAGATGCAGGCCGAGGAAGGCCCTGTGGTGCTGATCAACGTATTTACAGTGGACGCGAAAGACGAAGAGGCGCTGTTGAAGGCCTGGGCACATGATGCTGACTTCATGAAGTCCCAGTCGGGATATATATCGACTCAGCTTCATCAGGGGATCGCTGGCAGTTCGACTTTCGTGAACTACGCGATCTGGCAGGACGTCAAAAGCTTTCGCGACGCCTTCACCCACCCAGAGTTCCAGCGTCGAATTGCAGACTATCCCGAAAGCGCCGTGGCGCGTCCACATCTTCTAAGAAAGCTCACAGTCGAAAACCACTGCGTTGCCTGATGCCAAAAGCGGAGTAGGCACATGATAAAATCAATTCACCCTATCGCCGGTATAATCGGATTCCTGACAATATTCATGTTCTGGACATCCACTTTGTACTGCGAATTGTTTGCGACCCATGCGACTGTCGCGGCCGTAAAGTCCATGATCGTCAGTGGGCTGTTTATCCTTGTGCCCGCGATGGTGATCGTGGGTGCATCCGGCATGTCCCTTGGGCGTCGACGCAAGGACACACCGGCGCTAGCCAAGAAGAAGCGAATGCCGATCATCGCGATGATCGGTCTGTTGATCCTTGTTCCCGCTGCAATCTTCCTGAACGCGAAAGCGAGCACTGGGTCCTTTGACAACAGTTTCTACGCTGTGCAGGTCGTTGAGTTGCTCGCTGGTGCCACTAACCTCACTTTGATGGGGTTGAGTATACGCGACGGCCGGGCGATGACTGCCCGCAGAAGACGCGCGGGAAAGTAGCTGCACCAGTAGCAGCCGCTTACTCCCATGCAATTGGTCTCACAGCTGCGCGACCTGCTGCTCAGCTATTCAATAGATGCATAACGGCTAGACCGAAACTTCGGTTGTTAGCGATATCGCCCGGACCTATCTCAGCCCTGTCCAAACAAGGAACGCAAACAGTTGCCGGGGAATTCGCCCCGGGCAGAGAAAGGAAATACATCATGGCTCACACAGCTACATACACCCGCGACGGCTTTGGCCTGAGCGCCCGCATCGCGAACTTTTTCGAGCGCGTCAAAGAGGCAAATGCCCTGCGTGCTCAGTATGATCAGACTTATTCGGAATTGCAGAGTCTAACAGATCGTGAACTGGACGACATCGGTGTTCGCCGCTGCGATATAAAGGACATCGCTAGGGACCACGTTTATTGTTCGTGACCTTACCGACAACCTGACCAAGAGACGCCTGAGGGCGTCTCTTTTGATTCTGAGGTGCTCTTGGCACAGTCGACAGGAATTTCGCCCCAACCGTTGCGACCTAGCGGGAAATGGGCCAAATACGCGATAGGGCACCTGTCGGCGCCGTAACCAGGAACAACACGAAGGGCCGGAGCCGGTGAAAGAGTATCAGGTTGGCATGCTTTGGATTGAAGGCCCACTTAGCTTTCTCGAGCAGTTGTGCACCAAGTCCTTTCTGGATGTCGGCCAACATGTCCGCCTTTATACTTACGGGCCGGTCACAAACATCCCCGAGGGTGTCGAAGTGCGTGACGCGCGGTAAGTACTGGCGGATGATGAGGTGATCCTACACAAGCGCACGGGCAGTCCCGCGCTGCATTCCGACAAGTTTCGCGTGCAGATGCTGGCGAAAGTGCCGGACATAATCTGGGCCGATACCGACGCATATTGTGTCAAACCCTTTACAACTGAAAACGGTCATTTGCATGGTTGGCTAGCCGCGCACGAAATCAACGGTGGGGTGTTGGCTTTGCCTGCGGACAGCGCAACGCTGTATGATTTGATCGACTACACCAATAATCCTTATCGCATTCCGCATTGGTTGCCGCCCAAGCACCGCCAACCGCTAATTGACATGGCATTGGCCGGTGATCCCCCCTACGCAAGCGATATGCCGTGGGGCGTGGGGGCCGCGAGCGTTGACCGGGCTTTTGACGCTAAACAAAGAGGCTAGGTTTGCCCAACCACAAGAGGTTTTGTATCCTATAACATAAAAAGATCGACGGCTAATGGTGCGCGCCAATGGAAACGCCGAAGAGTTTCTAACTGACAACACCATGTCGATCCATTTCTATGGCCGTCGCATGCGTTCGTTCATACTCAATCGGTTCAACGGAATCCCACATCCGGAAAGCATGGTTGGCCGGCTGGTCGAAAAGCATGGGATCGACCCGCACGCAGCGCCCTTGCAGAAAAAAGCCGCAACAGACGACCTTGCCGACGGGTCTGACGAATGACGTATAGGGGCTGCGGGCTTGCCAACTTGTCCCAACAGTCCTATACGCCTGCGGTGGCTTTGCGCCATACGAATCAAAACCAAGAAATGCCGTGTCTGACCCATCACGCTTCGCGGGTCATTTCCGGCTTAGGAGAAGCGAAATGAAACTGAACGAATTGCGCGACAATCCTGGCGCCACACCGAAACGCACCCGCGTTGGCCGTGGTCCGGGTTCCGGCAAAGGTAAAATGGGTGGCCGTGGCATCAAAGGCCAGAAATCCCGTTCGGGTGTGGCCATCAATGGCTATGAAGGCGGTCAGATGCCTTTGTACCAGCGTCTGCCCAAGCGTGGCTTCAACAAGCCGAACCGCAAGGCATTCGCCGTTATCAACCTGGGCCTGATCCAGAAATTCGTCGACGCCGGCAAGCTGGACGCCAAAGCTGCGATCACCGAGGATGCGCTGGTCGCCTCCGGTCTTGTTCGTCGCAAGCTGGACGGTATTCGCGTTCTGGCCAAAGGCGAAATCAGCGCCAAATTGAACCTGGAAGTCACCGGTGCTTCGAAAGCTGCTGTTGAAGCAGTCGAGAAAGCGGGCGGCTCACTTACGGTCACAAAAGCTGCTGCGGCAGAGTAAGCGCTTGTGAGCGGGCCAAGACCCGCTTACATAGACCTCAGAGTTTTCCAAGACGCCGCCCGAGCCGGAAAACGGTTCCGGGCGGTGTTTTCATAAGAGAGACCGATTTATGGTATCAGCAGCAGAACAAATGGCAGCCAACACAAGCTGGTCTGCCCTTGGTAAAGCCACCGATCTGCGCAACCGCATCCTGTTCACGCTTGCATTGCTGATCGTCTATCGTCTGGGCACCTTCATTCCGGTGCCGGGGATTGACGGACAAGCACTGCGCGAGTTCATGGAGCAAGCGGGGCAGGGCATCGGCGGCATGGTTTCGATGTTCACCGGCGGGGCGCTGGGGCGGATGGGTATCTTTGCCCTCGGCATCATGCCTTACATTTCAGCCTCGATCATCGTGCAACTGCTGACATCCATGGTTCCCGCGCTCGAACAGCTTAAGAAAGAGGGCGAGCAGGGGCGCAAGAAAATCAACCAGTACACCCGTTTCGGCACCGTGGCCCTAGCCACTGTTCAGGCCTATGGTCTGGCGGTTTCGCTGGAATCGGGCGATCTGGCCACCGATCCTGGGCTTTTCTTCCGCATGTCGACCATGATCACTCTGGTTGGCGGTACGATGTTCCTGATGTGGCTGGGTGAACAGATCACCGCGCGCGGCATCGGCAACGGTATCTCTCTGATCATCTTCGTCGGCATCATTGCCGAGGTTCCGGCTGCTCTGGCGCAGTTCTTTGCGTCCGGTCGCTCGGGTGCAATCAGCCCCGCCGTGATCATCGGTGTGATCGTCATGGTTATCGTGGTCATTACCTTCGTGGTGTTCATGGAACGCGCGCTGCGTAAGATCCACATTCAATACCCGCGCCGTCAGGCCGGTATGAAGGTATACGAGGGCGGCTCCAGCCACCTGCCAGTCAAGGTGAACCCGGCGGGTGTTATCCCGGCGATTTTTGCCAGCTCTTTGCTGTTGCTGCCGGTAACGATCTCGACCTTCTCGTCGGGTGCCACGAACGGCCCGGTCATGTCGTGGCTGCTGGCCAACTTTGGCCCCGGTCAGCCGCTGTATCTTCTTTTCTTCGCGTCGATGATCGTGTTCTTTGCCTATTTCTACACATTCAACGTCTCGTTCAAACCGGATGATGTTGCGGACAACCTGAAAAAACAGAACGGTTTTGTGCCCGGCATTCGCCCCGGTAAGAAAACCGCCGAGTATCTTGAATACGTGGTGAACCGCGTGCTGGTTCTGGGTTCGGCCTATCTGGCGCTGGTGTGTTTGCTGCCTGAAATTCTGCGGAACCAATTCGCGATCCCGTTCTACTTCGGCGGCACCTCGGTTCTGATTATCGTCTCTGTGACCATGGACACGATCCAGCAGGTGCAGAGCCATTTGCTGGCGCATCAATACGAAGGGCTTATCGAAAAGTCCCAGCTGCGCGGTAAAAGCAAGAAACGCGGCAGGAAGGGACCCGCTCGTCGATGAACATCATTTTGTTGGGCCCGCCGGGTGCGGGCAAAGGAACGCAAGCGCGTCATCTGGTTGAAACGCGTGGTATGGTGCAACTGAGCACCGGTGACATGCTACGAGAAGCCAAGGACAGCGGGACCGAAATGGGCAACCGCGTCGCCGAGGTGATGGCTAAAGGTGAACTGGTAACCGACGAGATCGTCATCGGCCTGATCCGTGAAAAACTGGAACAAGGTGCCAAAGGCGGTTTCATTTTCGACGGTTTTCCGCGCACGCTGGCGCAGGCTGACGCGTTGGGAGATCTGCTGAAAAGCACCAGCGAAACGCTGGATGCGGTCATCGCGATGGAAGTCAACGATGACGCGCTGGTCGAACGGATCACCGCCCGCTCGACCTGTGGAGGCTGCGGCGAGGTCTACAATGACATCACCAAGCCGATCCCTGCCGATGAACAATGCTCCAACTGTGGCAAGGAAAACGACTTTAAACGCCGCGCCGATGATAATGAGGAAAGCCTCAAGACCCGTCTGATGGAGTACTACAAAAAGACCTCGATGCTGATCGGCTATTATTATGCCAAGGGCAACCTGTCCTGGGTTGACGGCCTGGGTGAAATCGACGCCGTTCAAAACGAGATTTCGCAGGTTTTGGATGGTGGCGTCGACGTCGGAAACGACTGATCCATTTCTGCCCTTGACCTGAACGGGAAAAGCCCATATCGACCCCCATCCCTAACGGGAATCACGACCGCATGCGGGATTCGTTCCGGATGCCCCGACCACCTCGAATAATACTGGGTCCTCTGGCGCCACTGCCAAGATCGAGTGTTGTGAAAAAAGGTTCCGGAGCTACGGAACCGCAACAAAAAAGGAAAGTGACACGTGGCACGTATTGCCGGCGTAAACATCCCGACTGCAAAGCGGGTACCTATCGCCCTCACATATATCACCGGTATCGGAAACACCTCGGCCAAAGCGATCTGCGAAGCCGTAGGCATCGACGCGACCCGTCGCGTCAATGAACTGTCCGACGCCGAAGTTCTGGCCATCCGCGAACATATCGACGCAAACTTCACCGTTGAAGGTGACCTGCGCCGCGAAGTTCAGATGAACGTCAAGCGCCTGATGGACCTGGGCTGCTACCGCGGTCTGCGTCACCGTCGTAACCTGCCCGTTCGCGGTCAGCGTACCCACACCAATGCTCGTACCCGCAAAGGCCCCGCAAAGGCCATTGCTGGTAAGAAGAAATAAGGAGGGTCTGACTGATGGCACGCGAAAAGACTCGTACCAAGAAAAAAGAGCGCAAGAATATCGCATCGGGCGTCGCCCACGTGAATTCGACCTTCAACAACACCAAGATCCTGATCTCGGACGTGCAAGGCAACGCCATTGCATGGTCTTCGGCAGGAACCATGGGTTTCAAAGGTTCGCGTAAATCGACACCTTACGCCGCTCAGATGGCTGCAGAAGATGCAGGCAAGAAGGCGCAGGATCACGGCGTCAAGACGCTGGAAGTCGAAGTTCAGGGCCCCGGCTCTGGTCGTGAATCGGCTCTGCGCGCGCTGGCTGCTGTGGGCTTCAACATCACGTCGATCCGTGACGTAACTCCGATCGCTCACAACGGCTGTCGTCCGCCGAAGCGTCGTCGCGTCTAAGCGATTTAGAATTGAGCTGGGGCTGTGTTTTTGCACGGCCCCAGCACGTCATTTTGAACCTCGGGCGTCTGCACCTTGTTGGTCATGGGGCGCGGACAGGAATGGAGGGATTACATGATCCATAAGAATTGGGCTGAATTGATCAAGCCGACCCAGCTGGAAGGCAAGCCGGGCAACGATCCTGCGCGTCAGGCGACCTTGGTTGCCGAGCCGCTGGAGCGTGGCTTTGGTCTGACCCTGGGCAACGCGCTGCGCCGCGTTCTGATGAGCTCGCTGCAAGGCGCGGCCATCACCAGCGTTCAGATCGACAACGTCCTGCACGAGTTTTCCTCGGTCGCAGGCGTTCGTGAAGACGTCACCGATATCATCCTGAACCTCAAGCAGGTTGCCCTGCGCATGGAAGTCGAAGGCCCCAAGCGCCTGTCGATCAATGCCAAAGGCCCCGCAGTTGTCACCGCTGGCGACATCAGCGAAAGCGCTGGCATCGAGGTTCTGAACCGCGATCACGTCATCTGCCACCTGGACGATGGCGCTGACCTGTTCATGGAACTGACCGTAAACACTGGCAAGGGCTATGTTTCGGCTGAGAAGAACAAGCCGGAAGATGCGCCTATCGGCCTGATCCCGATCGACGCGATCTATTCGCCGGTCAAAAAGGTTGCCTACGACGTTCAGCCAACCCGTGAAGGTCAGGTTCTGGATTATGACAAGCTGACCCTGAAGATCGAAACCGACGGTTCGATCACGCCGGAAGACGCGCTGGCTTTTGCCGCTCGTATCCTGCAGGACCAGCTGTCAATCTTCGTCAACTTCGACGAGCCGGAATCGGCTGGGCGCCAGGACGAAGACGATGGTCTGGAGTTCAACCCGCTGCTGCTGAAAAAAGTGGACGAGCTGGAACTGTCTGTCCGTTCGGCAAACTGCCTGAAGAACGACAACATCGTTTACATCGGCGACCTGATCCAAAAGACCGAAGCCGAGATGCTGCGCACCCCGAACTTCGGCCGCAAGTCGCTGAACGAGATCAAGGAAGTGCTGTCCGGCATGGGTCTGCACCTCGGCATGGATGTCGAGGACTGGCCGCCCGACAACATCGAAGATCTGGCCAAGAAATTCGAAGACGCGTTCTAAGCGCGTCTTCCCCAATGCCCGGGCTGCCGGGGACTACATGGGCACTTCCGCCCCAAGGAGAGCCGGTGACACGCATCGCCGGCCAGACAAAGCAAAACGCTGAAGAAGGAACTAGAAAATGCGTCACGCACGTGGTTACCGCCGCCTGAACCGTACTCATGAGCACCGTAAGGCTCTGTTTGCAAACATGGCTGGCTCGCTCATCGAACATGAGCAGATCAAAACAACCCTGCCCAAGGCAAAAGAGCTGCGCCCGATCATCGAAAAGCTGGTCACTCTGGGCAAGCGCGGCGACCTGCACGCCCGTCGTCAGGCCGCATCGCAGCTGAAGCAAGACAAAGACGTTGCCAAGCTGTTCGAAATCCTGGGCCCCCGCTACGCCGAGCGTCAGGGCGGTTATGTCCGTATCCTGAAAGCAGGCTTCCGCTATGGCGACATGGCCCCAATGGCGATCATCGAATTCGTTGACCGTGATCTGGACGCCAAAGGCGCGGCGGACAAAGCCCGCGTTGCCGCCGAAGAGGCCGCAGACGAAGAATAAGAAAGCCCGGCTTTCTGAATTCAAACCCCCGCGTTTCGGACGCGGGGGTTTTTTCTTTTTGGTCCCTTGGTGTCGCGGTTAGAGCATTTTCGGCAATATCCGTTGATGAATCCCCGAACCTCACGGATCATGCTGCACGATGAGCGTGGAGGACGGATGATGGCAATCCCAACTAAATTACCGAAAGAACTCACGGGACCGTCTGTGTGGACCGGTTGGGACATGCGTACGCGTCGGAGTGAATGGATCATTGATCTGACGGCGGACGACATCGAGGATCTCGAGCAAGCTGCCCGTCACTACCTGAGCCTCGAAAGAGATATCGGTGAGATCACAATGCCCGCTTTCCCGCTAAAACGGTTTCACCGGCATCTGGCAAGCCTGCGAGAGAAGCTGATCAACGGGATCGGTTTCGAAGTGATCCGTGGCCTTCCGGTGCAGAATTACACGCAACAGGTCGCGGCCACGATTTTCTGCGGCGTGGGTGCTCATCTTGGCTCGGCCCGGTCACAGAACGCGCAGGGACACATTCTGGGCCATGTGCGCGACATCGGTGCAGATGCGAACGATCCGAATACCCGGATCTATCAAACGCATGAGCGCCAAACATTTCACACCGACAGCGCCGATATCGTCGGCCTGCTGTGCCTGCGCGAGGCTAAGGAGGGTGGAGATTCGCTGCTGGTCAGTGCCGAGACGATCTTTAATAGGATGCGGTCAGAATGCCCGGAATTGCTGGAACTGTTGTTTGACCCAATAGCGACCGATCGGCGCGGGGAAGTGCCAGACGGCATGGAACCTTTTATGTCGATCCCGCCGTTTTCCTGGCACGATGGTAAGCTGACGGTGTTTTTCCAAAGACAATATATCGACAGTGCGCAACGATTTCCTGAAGCGATGCGGTTGACACCGGGTCACATTGAGGCGCTAGACCGATTTGATGAGCTGGCGAATGATCCCGACCTCAGTCTTTCTATGCGGCTGCAACCGGGCGACATGCAGTTCGTGTACAACCATTCGCAACTGCATGACCGGACCGGGTTTGTGGACTGGCCTGACCCGGCAGAGCGACGCCATTTGCTGAGGCTTTGGCTGTCGCCCGAAGGAGATCGCGAATTGCCCGAAGTTTTCAGGCAACGTTACGGCACAATTGAAGTGGGCCAGCGCGGCGGGATCATCACGGAAGGCACGCGACTGCACGCTCCGTTGGATTGACGCCTCCAAAGCGCTGAACGGATGCTTGCATTACCGCCCGTGTAGACGCATATCCGATAGGCGATTAACCGACGGATGGATCATGCGGAAAGTTCTCTGTTCTCTAATGCTGGCGACACTTGCAGTGTCAGCAAATGCTGAAACAAAGGTGCCAACATCGCAGGCCGAAATCAGCCTTGGTTTCGCCCCGGTGGTGAAACAGGCCTCACCCGCAGTCGTCAATATCTATGCCAAGATCGTAAGGCAGGGCGGGGCCAATCCGTTTTTCTCGGACCCGTTTTTTGAAGAGTTCTTTGGCAGGGGATTTGCCGAACCGCGCCCACGTGTACAGAATTCACTGGGATCTGGCGTCATTCTGTCAGAAGACGGTTATGTGGTGTCGAACTATCACGTTGTTGGCACGGCTACCGAAATCCGCGTGGTTACAACCGATCGACGCGAATTTTCAGCGCAAGTGGTGCTGGGCGACAAGGAAAGCGATATTGCCATCCTGCGGTTGGAAGACGCCAAGGACTTACCGCATCTGAACTTCCGCGATTCCGACCAGATCGAGGTAGGGGAACTGGCACTTGCGATCGGTAACCCTTTTGGTGTGGGACAAACCGTATCTTCCGGGATCATCTCCGGATTGGCGCGGACCGGGACGGCCACCGGCAACGCGCGTGGGTACTTTATTCAAACCGATGCTGCGATCAATCCGGGCAATTCCGGCGGGGCGCTGATCGACGTGAATGGCGATCTGATCGGGATAAACACTTCAATCCTGACGCGATCCGGCGGCTCCAACGGCATCGGGTTTGCGATCCCGGCCAATCTGGTTGCCGAATTTTTGCGCCAGGCCAAGGCCGGGAATGAAAGCTTTGTCAGCCCTTGGGCCGGGGTCGCTGGTCAGCACATGAGTGCGGATATCGCCGAATCTTTGGGGTTGGTATTCCCTATGGGTGTTGTGATCTCGGACCTGCACGCCCTGAGTCCGCTGGGTGAGGCAGGGCTGCGCGTGGGGGACGTGGTAACCCATGTTGATGGGGATGAGGTGAATTCCCCGGCCGAGATGAAGTTCCGCATGTCCGTCGCCGGCGTTGGTGGCACTTCGGTGCTGACCCGGCTGCGGGGTCACGACAGTGCGGATATCGAGGTTGCCCTGATCAAGGTCCCGGAAACTCCACCGGCTGATGAAACCGTTCTGAACGATAACACCGTGATGCCGGGCCTGAAGGTGTCGCGCATCAACCCGGCGATCATTACCCAAATGGGGCTTTTGCTGTCGCAAACTGGCGTGGTGATTGTGGATGCAGGCCGGTACGGAGGACGATCCGGATTGCGCGCGGGTGACGTGGTCCTAAGCATCAACGGAACGGAAGTCCGGCATCCTGTGGACGTGGTGGATGCGATGACCGATCCGGGGCGCAGATTGAATTTGGATGTTCTGCGGGGCGGACGGGCCGTATCTCTGCGGTTCCGGCTGTAACTCCATGAGCGACCTGTTCGATACCGGGGCGAGCGAGCCTGCACCATCCCCGCACCGCCCGTTGGCGGACCGGCTGCGCCCGCAGTCGTTGGCCGAGGTCATCGGACAACAGCAGGTACTGGGCCCGGATGCGCCGCTGGGGGTCATGCTGGCCTCGGGCAGTCTGTCCAGTTTGGTTTTTTGGGGCCCGCCGGGCGTTGGGAAAACCACCATTGCACGCTTGCTGGCGCAGGAAACCGATCTGCATTTCGTTCAGATCAGTGCGATTTTTACTGGCGTGCCGGACCTGAAGAAAGTGTTTGAGGTGGCCAAGATCCGTCGGCAGAACGGGCAGGGCACGTTGCTGTTTGTCGATGAGATTCACCGCTTCAACAAAGCGCAGCAGGACGGGTTCCTGCCGCACATGGAGGATGGGACGATCCTGCTGGTCGGGGCCACGACCGAGAACCCGTCCTTTGAACTGAACGCCGCTGTGCTTAGCCGAGCACAGGTTCTTGTCCTTGAACGGCTCAGCCTCGCCGACCTTGAACGTCTGACACAGCGCGCAGAGAAAGAGCTGGACCGCGCCCTGCCGCTGACGGGCAATGGCCGCGAAGCTCTGCAGGAGATGGCGGATGGCGACGGGCGCGCGCTGTTGAATCTGATCGAACAGGTTGCGGCTTGGAAGGTGGATGCACCGCTGGACCCTGATGCGTTGTCGACAAGATTGATGCGCCGCGCGGCCAAATACGACAAATCCGGGGACGAGCATTACAATTTGATCTCGGCGCTGCATAAGTCCGTGCGCGGATCTGACCCAGATGCGGCGCTTTACTGGTTTGCGCGGATGCTGACGGGTGGGGAGGATCCGCGCTATCTGGCGCGGCGGATCACGCGGATGGCGGTCGAAGACATTGGTCTTGCCGATCCGCAGGCGCAGACGATCTGCCTGCACGCGTGGGAAACTTACGAACGCTTGGGTAGCCCCGAGGGTGAATTGGCCATAGCGCAGGCGCTGGTTTATCTGGCTTTGGCCCCAAAATCGAACGGTGCCTATGTCGGGTACAAGGCGGCGATGCGATTGGCCAAGCAGTCAGGCAGTGAACCCCCGCCAAAACACATCCTGAACGCGCCGACATCGTTGATGAAAGATCAGGGGTATGGCACGGGCTATGCCTATGATCATGACGCCGAAGATGGCTTTTCCGGACAAAACTACTTCCCCGACGGCATGAAGCGGCCGGAATTGTATAAACCCGTGGAGCGTGGGTTCGAGCGTGAATTGAAGAAGCGTCTGGATTACTTCGCCAAGCTGCGGGCACAGAGGAACGAGTAGCACACCGTTGCGTGATACGCTGAAGAACGAATGTGCAAACGAGCAAGAGGTGATCCGACGCCGAGACAACGCAGGTGCCTGGGTTTCCCGGGTATTTGATCGGCTTGACTCTTGGCCTTTTGCACGGCACAGACGCGAATGTTTTCTAGGGCACTTACACACTTGTTTGGCGGGCGGATAAACCGCGCGACGCAGAGGATATCGGCATGAGCGGCGTACAAATGATCACCGTGGCAGAGGGTGACGGCGACCAGCGGCTGGATCGGTGGCTGCGCCGCCTGTTCCCGCATGTCAGCCAGGGCCGCATCGAAAAGATGTGCCGTAAGGGTGAGGTGCGCGTGGAAGGCAGGCGGGTCAAAGCCTCGACCCGGCTTGAGGTCGGGCAGGTCGTGCGCGTGCCACCCTTGCCGGATGCTGATCACAGGCCGGTTGAAGTCAAACGAGGCATCTCGGATGCCGATGCCAAGATGATTCAGTCCTGCGTAATCTACCGCGACGATCATGTTCTGGCCCTGAACAAGCCACAAGGTCTTCCGGTGCAGGGCGGCAGTGGCCAGACCCGCCACGTGGACGGCCTGTCTGAGGCGTTGCGCTTTGGCTATGACGAAAATCCGCGCCTCGTGCACCGCTTGGACAAGGACACATCGGGTGTATTGCTGATGGCCCGCACCCGCGAGGCCGCCAAGGGGCTGACAGCTGCCTTCCGGCATCGCGATACACGCAAGATCTATTGGGCGCTGGTTGCTGGCGTGCCGACCCCGTATCTGGGCGAGATCAAGACCGGACTGGTCAAGGCATCCGGTCACGGTAAACAGGGTGAGGGCGAGAAGATGATCGCCGTACATCTGAACGAAATCAACGACACGCCGGGCGCGAAACGGGCGCATACGCTGTATGCAACGCTATATCGCGTGGCCGGGCGCGCCTCGTGGGTCGCGATGGAGCCGATCACCGGGCGTACGCACCAGCTAAGGGTGCACATGGCGGCGATCGGTCACCCAATCGTTGGCGATGGCAAATACGGTGGCTCGGGGCAGGAAAATCTGGGGGACGGTTGGGGCGCGCAACTGGGCGGGGTCATCAGCAAGAAGCTGCACCTGCACGCGCGGCAGGCCTCATTCCAGCATCCGGTCACGCGCAAGACCATAACCGTCAAAGCTCCGCTGCCTGGGCATATGAAACACAGCTGGGACACGTTCGGCTGGACCGAAGATCTGGCCGCGGAAGACCCGTTCGAGGAACTGCAATGAGCGCACTCCTGCGTTTGGTGCTTTTTGATGTGGACGGAACCCTTGTCGACAGCCAGGGCAGCATTGTCGCAGCGATGACCGCCAGTTTTGGGGCCCTGTCCCTGACGGTCCCTGACCGCAAGTCGATTTTGTCCATCGTCGGTCTGTCCTTGCCCAATGCGATGGCCCAGCTTGCGCCCGAGCAGAGCGAAACGATTCAACACAACCTTGTTGAGGGCTACAAACAGGCCTATCACGCAAATCGTTTGGAGCAGGGGGCTGCAAACTCACCGCTCTATCCCGGTGCGCGGGACGCAATCGAAACCCTGCATGACATCCCCGAGGTGCTGCTGGGTGTGGCCACCGGAAAATCCCAACGCGGTCTGGATGCCTTGATCGAAGCACATGACCTGGAGCGCTATTTCGTGACCCGGCAGGTTGCGGACCATCACCCATCTAAACCGCATCCGTCGATGATCGATACGGCCCGTTCTGAAACCGGAGTATCTGCGGCGGATACGGTGATGATTGGCGATACCCGGTTCGACATGGATATGGCACGGGCTGCCGGAGTACCAGGGATCGGCGTATCCTGGGGATATCATGACCGATCAGCCTTGAATGGCGCGGCCTGTATAATTGAAACTTTTGACCAGTTGCCCCGTGCGCTGGATAATATCTGGACATGAAGATATGAGTGACTGGAAGCCCAAGCGATTTTGGACCGCAAGCGCGGTTGTCCAAGCGGAAGACGGATACACGGTTGAACTGGATGGCCGCCGGGTCAAGACACCGGCCAAGGCCGCATTGATCTTGCCGACGCAGGCGATGGCCGACGCGGTCGCGGCAGAATGGGATGCGCAGGAAAAAGAGGTCGATCCGACTCTGATGCCGTTTACCCGGTCGGCAAATGCGGCCATCGACAAGGTGCGTCATCAGCACGCCGAGGTTGCAGACATGCTGGCCGATTACGGCGATTCGGATCTGCTCTGCTATCGGGCAACACACCCGCAAACGTTGCAGCGGCGTCAGGCGGATCAATGGGATCCGGCCCTGGATTGGGCAGCTGAAACCCTGGCCGCGCGATTGGTTCCTGTGGTTGGTGTGCTGCATCAGCCACAGTCTGCAGAAGCGCTCAGCACACTTCGAAGCCGCGTACACGAATTCAACGACTTCCAGCTTGCGGCCTTCCACGATCTGGTCAGCCTGTCCGGCTCACTGGTACTGGGATTTGCGGCCGCTCTGGATTGGCGCTCGGCCGAGGAAATCTGGGAAATCTCAAGGCTCGACGAGATCTGGCAAACCGAACAGTGGGGCCATGATGACGAAGCGCACGCGGTTGCCGAGATCAAAAAAGCTGCGTTTCTACACGCTAAACGGTTCATTGAAATCTCTATTTGAGCCTATTGAGCATCAAATTTTGACACAGATCCGGTCATCGCTGAATTGACTCATCGTTTTCCCTGATCCGACCCTTGACGTTTGTTTATGAATGCGAGCAAACTCATGCCCACTAAAGGGGAGACACCTTTGGAGTAACCTTTCTGGTGCCAGAGGTGCCGGACAGAGCCGTCCCGAAATAGGGGCGGGTAAACAGGAAGAGGTAAAAATGAAAAAAACCGTAATTTTGAGCGTGGCCACAGTTGCCGGTCTGGCTGCTGCGGCAGCGACAGCGGGCACCGTTGACGACGTCAAAGCGCGCGGCAAGCTGAACTGTGGCGTGACCACCGGTCTGGTTGGCTTTGCTGCACCGGATGCTAACGGCGAATGGAAAGGCTTTGACGTGGCAGTATGCCGTGCCGTTGCCGCCGCCGTACTGGGTGACGCAAGCGCAGTTGAATTCGTTCCGACCACCGGCAAGACACGCTTTACCGCGCTGGCTTCTGGTGAGATTGACATGCTGGCCCGTAACACCACTTGGACGTTCAGCCGCGATGTGGACCTGAAGTTCGAATTTGTGGGCGTCAACTATTATGACGGTCAGGGTTTCATGGTTCCAAAAGCGCTGGGTGTTACCTCGGCTAAGGAACTGGACGGTGCGACCGTCTGCATCCAGACCGGCACCACCACCGAGCTGAATCTGGCGGACTTCTTCCGCTCGAATAATATCAGCTACGAGCCGGTTCCGATCGAAACCAACGCCGAAGCGCAGCAGCAGTATCTGGCTGGTGCATGTGACGTTTACACCACCGACGCATCGGGCTTGGCTGCAACCCGCGCCACGTTCGAAAACCCCGGTGATCACGTCCTGCTGCCTGAAATCATCTCGAAAGAGCCGCTGGGCCCGCTGGTCCGCCACGGCGATCACGAGTGGGGCGATGTTGTCCGTTGGACTCTGAACGCAATGGTTTCGGCTGAAGAGCTGGGCGTTACCTCGGCCAATATCGACGAACTGAGCTCCGGTGCTGGTGACAACCCCGAAGTGAACCGTCTGCTGGGTACCGAAGGTACTTTAGGCGAGATGCTGGGTCTGGACGCTGACTGGGCCGCGCGCGCAATCAAGGCGGGTGGTAACTACGGTGAGGTGTTTGCCCAGAACATCGGTGAAGAAACTCCGATTGGTCTGGCACGCGGTCTGAATGCACAGTGGACCGATGGTGGCCTGCTGTATTCGCCTCCGTTCCGCTAAAGTCCACGAAAAAGGGCGCAGGGCAACCTGCGCCCTTTTTCCTTCGATAACAAACACTCCCGGATAGATTGAGCGAAGATCAACTTCGCCGGCAAAAACGGGATGCACGGGGATATACATAGGTCATGACGACTCTCACTGACCCGCCGAAGGAGCAGTTCCGGCTGTCCATGCTCCTTTATGATACGCGGTACCGATCAGCGACCATTCAGGTCATTGCATTGATCGGTTTCATGCTTCTGGCAGCCTGGATTATTTCTAACACTATTCAAAACCTCGAGGCTCTGGGCAAACCGGTTGAGTTTGGCTTTTTCGGGGAATCGGCAAGCTATGATATCAATCAACGTTTGTTGGAATACACCTCTCAGGACAGCCATCTGAGAGCGGCCTTTATCGGTTTGCTAAACACGCTGGTCGTAGCTGTTTTGGGCTGCATTACGGCGACAATCGTCGGCGTCCTCGTCGGTGTCCTGCGCCTGTCCAACAACTGGTTGGTCGCGCGGATCATGACTGTCTATGTCGAGATGTTCCGCAATGTGCCTGTTCTGTTGTGGATCGTTCTGGCAATGGCCATTCTGATTGAGGGTCTACCAGCACCAAACGCATTCCGGGGCGATAACCCGACAGCTACGATGGATTTGTTCAATTCCGTCGCTGTCACTAATCGCGGTGTTTATATCCCCGAGTTCCTGTTTTCGCGCAGTTTGGGTGACATCCACCTGTTTGGAACATCAAGCCTTCGGTTTGATATTTCGCTGGATCTGGTCGCGTTTCTGGTCGTTCTGGGTGGCAGCATCTTTACCATGCGCAAAGTGTCCGCCTGGGCCGCCGACAAACAGGAATCAACAGGCGACCGTCCTAAGATCTGGCATATCCAGCTGGGCATTCTGTTCGTCCCGATGATCATCCTGATGGCTGTTCTTGGCTTACACCTTGGATACCCGGAACTGAAAGGATTCAATTTCAGAGGCGGCACGCATATGCGCAACTCTCTGATCGCGCTATGGCTGGCTTTGTCGCTATATACGGCGGCCTTCATCGCCGAGATTGTACGCGCTGGCATTCTGGCTATTTCCAAGGGTCAGACCGAAGCTGCGTCCGCGCTGGGCTTGCGCCCGGGTCGCACCATGCGGCTGGTTATCCTGCCGCAGGCGTTGCGGGTGATCATCCCGCCGATGATTTCGAACTATCTGAACCTGACCAAGAACTCGTCTTTGGCGATCGCGGTCGGATATATGGACATCACGGGGACCCTGGGTGGCATCACTATGAACCAGACCGGTCGCGAGCTGGAATGCGTTCTGCTGCTGATGCTGGTCTATCTGTGCATCTCGCTGAGCATTTCGGCTGTGATGAACTGGTACAATAACAGCGTCAAATTGGTGGAGCGGTAATATGAGTGATGTTTCATTTGTCCGCACGGAAATGTTGCCGGAGCAGGCTCCGCCAGCGTCCGAAGTCGGCCTAATTGGTTGGATCAGGCACAACCTGTTTTCCGGCTGGTTCAACTCGATCCTGACGCTTGTTTCGCTTTATGCGATCTACTACGTTCTGTCGGGTGTTCTGCCGTGGGTCTTCCAGTCCGTCTGGAACGCAAACTCGCTGAACGAATGTCGCGAAATCATGATGGCCACCTGGGGTTCGACCCATGGTCACGCCTGTTGGGCGGTGATCAACGACCGTTGGCTTCAGTTGCTATTCGGCTTCTATCCCAGCCATCTTTACTGGCGTCCGATCGCCGCGCTGCTGCTGTTGCTGGTGGCACTCGCTCCGGTACTGTATTCGGACCGCTTGCCTACCAAGATGCTAATTTTTTCGGCTATCTACCCATTCCTAATGGTCTGGCTGATGTGGGGCGGCACCATTTGGGGACCGATCGCGGCAGCGTTGGGGTTTGTTGTCGGTTGGGGTGTCTACACCCTTGTCAGCAAACAACTGAGCGGTCTGTTTGGCTTGATTGCGGGCGTCGCAGCATCGGTTATCTGGTGGCTGGTTCTGTCCAGCTATTTCGTCGGTGCCCTGGACTCGATCCTGCCAATCGGTATCGAAGCCGTACAAAGCCGCCAATTCGGTGGCTTCATGCTGGCGATCTTGCTGGGTGTCGTGGCCATTGGTGTCTCGTTGCCCATCGGAATTGTACTGGCGCTGGGCCGTCAGTCCGACCTGATGATCGTCAAGTACCTGTGCGTGGGCTTTATCGAGTTCATCCGCGGTGTGCCGCTGATCACGCTGCTGTTCGTGGCCTCGTTGCTGCTGAACCTGTTCCTGCCGCCGGGCACCAACTTTGACATCATCCTGCGGGTGATGATCATGATGACCCTGTTCTCGGCTGCCTATATGGCCGAGGTGATCCGCGGTGGTCTGGCTGCCCTGCCACGGGGTCAGTATGAAGGTGCCGACAGTCTCGGCCTGAACTACTGGCAAGCACAGCGACTGATCATCATGCCGCAAGCCCTGAAAATCTCAATTCCGGGCATCGTGAGCACATTCATCGGGATCTTCAAAGATACGACACTGGTGTCGATCATCGGATTGTTCGACGTGATCGGACTGGCATCTGCCATCCGCGCCGACACCGCCTGGAACGGCATCTACTGGGAACTGTTCGCGTTTATCGCTGCGCTGTTCTTCGTCGTCTGCTTCTCCATGTCCCGTTACTCCATGTATCTGGAGCGCAAGCTTCAGACTGGCCACCATTAAGGAGTTCAACATATGTCTGAACTTGCAATTGACCGTCAAATCGATCGCTCGAAGATGCAGGTGAGCGACGAGGTCGCCATCGAAATCAACAACATGAACAAGTGGTACGGATCTTTCCACGTGCTGCGCGACATCAATCTGACCGTCAATCAGGGCGAGCGGATTGTTATTGCAGGTCCTTCCGGATCCGGAAAATCTACATTGATCCGTTGCCTGAACGCGCTGGAAGAACACCAGCAGGGCACGATCATGGTGGATGGGACCGAGCTGTCGAATGACCTCAAGAACATCGACAAGATCCGGTCCGAGGTTGGCATGGTGTTCCAGCACTTCAACCTGTTCCCGCATCTGACCATTCTGGAGAACTGCACGCTGGCCCCGATCTGGGTGCGCAAGACGCCTAAGAAAGAGGCCGAAGAGCGCGCGATGCACTTCCTGGAAAAGGTGAAAATCCCCGAGCAGGCGGATAAGTATCCCGGTCAGCTTTCAGGTGGTCAGCAGCAGCGTGTGGCGATTGCCCGCTCGCTGTGCATGATGCCGCGTATCATGTTGTTCGATGAACCGACATCGGCGCTGGACCCCGAGATGATCAAAGAGGTGCTCGACACCATGATCGAGCTGGCCGAGGAAGGCATGACCATGCTGTGCGTCACGCACGAGATGGGCTTTGCTCGTCAGGTCGCCAACCGCGTGATCTTTATGGATGCCGGTCAGATCGTGGAACAGAACGAACCGGAAGAGTTCTTCAACAACCCGCAGAGCGAGCGGACCAAGCTGTTCCTCAGCCAGATTCTGGGGCACTGAACCCGGTTACCAATTCAGGAAAAGGCGGGGCTTTGGCCTCGCCTTTTTCTATACCAGCAACTCGCGTGGAATAACAAACCCCTGCACATCGCCGCTATGCCACCGGACGCCGGACCAATCCGCAATGTCAAAGCGGATCACAGCTGTTGCACAGGTTGGGTAGTCGTAGAACCGGGCGTGATCCGGCGGGTGCTTAACGATTTGGTTCGCAAAAGCGGCAATGCCGGGATTGTGGCCCAGTATTAAAACGGTTTGTTTCGTTGCGCCCGATAATTCAAGCAGCATATCTGCGGGGTCGGCATGATAAAGCGTTCGCTGAAAGCAAACGGTATCTGCCTGCAGACCCATCCTCTCCCACGTCTCGCGGGTTCTGACCGAGCTTGAGCTGAGAACTTCATCCGGCAGCCAGTCGTTTTCACGCAGCCACGCCGCAATCGCCGAGGCCGACCTGCGCCCGCGCTTGTTCAGCGGGCGATCATGATCGGCAAGGGCCGGACTGTCCCAACTGGATTTCGCATGGCGTGTCAGGATCAGAGTGCGGGTCATGACGGGTGAAACGCTCTCATGTGATGCGCAGATTGTTCGGGATCACGCGCGGCGCCCGAGCTGAGAGGGCAGGACAGCCGCACAAGACAACCGCCGGTCATGCAGTTTTGCCCTTCGGGAGTGGACAGGTGTCCATGGCACGACGACACATCATAAAAATCCCGACTGTTCAGAGCGCCGACAGGGCATGTCTGGGTGCAGGGGGCGGCGCAGGTGGTGCAGGGGGACGCGTCAGGTGGAGCGGGTATGGGAATTTCGTTGATGAAATGCAGCGCACCCCGGAACGAGATCATCATGCCGACCTCATCGTGCACCAAAGCGCCAACCGGGCTGCTGAACGTGCGTCCCGATTTCAATGCCCAG
The DNA here is from genome assembly GCF_001458195.1 of Ruegeria atlantica. Lineage (GTDB taxonomy): Bacteria > Pseudomonadota > Alphaproteobacteria > Rhodobacterales > Rhodobacteraceae > Ruegeria > Ruegeria atlantica. Next base: position 39,256 of record NZ_CYPU01000011.1, read on the forward strand.
TCGATAAAGGGCGTATAAGGCGGGCCGCCAAACGGAAAATAGGCTGTTGCGGATAAGTCCTGTGCCATCTGCCCCACCACACGCGACGACCAGCGGTCGACCGGGTCCTTGCCTTGCCATTCAGGCGAGGATTTTAGGGCAGGCCAGAATGCACTCCCAGCACCTAGCAGGATCAGCGTGCCGCCTTCCAACTGCTTTGCGTCTTTAACGCGAGGGTGCAGCGCGCCCATGATGATCAGGCCAACGTCCTGTGCAGCCTTTTCGATATCAGCATAGCTAAGCGCTGCCGGGTCAGAGGAGGGGGGATGGCGTTTGGTCATGTCTCCTCCGCCAAAGGCTCAGTCCGGTCGGATCAGCGACCCGGCGCCGTGTTCTGTATAAAGTTCAAGCAAGACGGCATTGGGCGCGCGTCCGTCAAGGATAACCACGGCACGGACCCCGCTGTGCAGCGCGTCCAGAGCCGTTTCGGTTTTGGGTATCATGCCGCCCGCAATGGTGCCGTCCAGTGTCATCTCGCGGATCTGACCCGCCTTTAGTTCGGTCACGACATCCCCGGCTGCGTTTTTGACGCCCGAGACATCGGTTAACAGCAGCAGTCGATCGGCCTTTAGCGCGGATGCAATAGCACCAGCGGCAGTATCCCCATTGACGTTGAAGGTTTCCCCGTTCCGGCCCGCACCCAGCGGGGCGATGACAGGAATTACATCATGCGCAAACAGGTCATGCAGGATTTTCGGGTTCATCTCTGCCGGACTTCCGACAAAACCCAGGGATTCATCGGTCTGATCACAAGTCATCAACTGCGCATCCTTGCCCGACAAGCCCACGGCCGAGCCGCCCTGGCCATTGATCGCCTGCACGATGCGCTTGTTCACGAGGCCGGACAACACCATCTCAACTACTTCAACGGTTGCTTTGTCGGTGACACGCTTGCCGTTCACGAATTCGGACTGGATATCCAGCTTATCCAGCATCGCGTTGATCATTGGACCGCCGCCGTGCACGACAACCGGGTTCACCCCGACCTGACGCATCAGGACGACATCGCGGGCGAAGCTTTCCATGGCTTCGTCACTGCCCATCGCGTGGCCGCCAAGTTTAATGACGACAATCGCGCCGTCATAGCGTTGCAGGTATGGCAGTGCGCTGTTCAGCGTTGCGGCGGTGGCGATCCAGTCCCGGTTCATGTCTCTTGTCTTCATGGCTGCAGTCCCTCTGGGAACCCGTGTTAGGGCCTTTGTACAGCTCTGCCAAGACCGGATCGCGCATAGGGCCGCACCGGTTGCCCGGATGCGGCTGTTTGTGTGTCAGTTTATCGCGCGTTTCATCGCCGGGATGTTGCTGATCAACAGCAAATCGACGGCCAGTACGGTCAGCAAGGTCAGGCCCACCAGCGGGAACGCCATCGCGGTGAACAAGCCGATCAGGACGGCCCCTTTCCACAATGGCAGTTCCGCTGGCATCGGCGGCGCGGCCAGACGTCTGGCCCGCTGGGGACGATGTTTTACCCACATCACAACGCCCGAGACGCAGACGAAGATGACAGACAGGCAGAACCTCTCCGGCATAAGGATCGACGGCGACAAGACGCTGACCTTCTTCGGTTTTGATACGAAACACAGTGGCCAGATTCTCAGCCTTCGGACCGATCCACTCGACGACCGCGCCGGGCACGTCCTCAAGGGCGATAAGGGCTTGTTGTGAGACCGGTAGCGCTTGCCCGCTGACGTCCACGGCGATTTTTTCGCCGTCGCGACCGTCGAACTGAGTGATGAACATCATCATTAGCCCGGTTACCGCCAGAATGATCAGAAACGGGATGACGAAGATCCCGGCGTAAAAGTGCCACCGCCATGCGGCGAAATAGAATTTTTGCGCAGCAGTGTTCTGCGCCGGGGTGTCCCCCAGATTTTGGCTGTTTAGTGCCATTTTTGTTCTCCGGATTCGAGTATTGCCCCGCGCAGCGCGTGCACGGGTTCAGAAGTGTTGAAGTGAATCAGGAGAAGATGGGTGGCCCTCGCGCATCATAGCGGGCATAGAACCCGGCACTGCGATGGGTAAAATCACGATGGATCCAGCGTGGCTGGATTTTCGCCGTAAAAGGGACGATCTCGCCGACTGACGTCAGGTGTGTATCCGCCGTCAGGCCCGCGAATGGGCACATTGCGCGCGAATCCGTGTCGTCGTGCACAGGATCGCCGGGATTTAGGTCAACCCATTGCTCGACTGTTCCATCGCCAGTACAGATCACCAGTAGCACTTTCCCATCACTGCCCATCGCGGACATCCAGCCCTGCGGGATCATGCCGGTCAGCACAACTGCCAGCAACGTCAGGATTGGGAAAATGCGGCCGATCCGGATCATTCCAGATGTGCGATGATCGAACGAAGGGTCGGAATACCGTCACCTTTTTCGGACGACGTCAGCACGATTTCCGGATATGCCGCAGGGTGTTTGGACAATGCGCCGCGAACCTGATCCAACACCTTCTGCCGGTCATTGGCCTTGACCTTGTCCGCCTTGGTCATCACGCACTGAAATGTAACAGCGCTGGAATCCAACAGCTTCATGATCTCGGCATCGACCGGCTTCACACCATGACGCGAGTCAATCAGGACAAAGGCCCGTCGCAGGGTCTGGCGGCCGCTTAGATACTGTTTCAACAGCCGCTGCCATTTTTCGACGACCTTCACCGGGGCGTTGGCGTAGCCGTACCCGGGCAGGTCAACCAGATAAAGCTCGGGACCTTGGGTGAAAAAGTTAATTTCTTGCGTGCGGCCCGGAGTGTTGGACGCGCGTGCCAGACCTTTGGTGCCGGTCAGCGCATTGATCAGGCTGGACTTGCCCACATTTGAACGTCCGGCAAAGCAGACCTCAAGCCGGTCAGGAGTCGGCAGGCCATTCATGGCGACCACGCCTTTGACAAACTCGGATTGTCCCGCAAACAATTTGCGGCCGCGTTCCAGCGCGAACTTGTCCGGGTCTTCGACCAGTGGGAAGGGTAGGGTGCTCATAACGGATGAACCTTATCGCCAACTGAAATTGCGCCGCCTCGGACAACCTCGGCATAAACGCCGAAATCCTGATGGCCCCAGCTGTTCAATGTGCCCAGCGTATCCGCATCGCGCACGCCGGTTTTCGGATTTGCCGTTGTCGCCAAACAGCGGCGGATGCGTTCTTTGACATGGAACACGGCCTCACCGATCTGTACCTCGCGACCCAGCCAGTCGAATTCTTCCCACAGGGGCAGGCCGTCGAACCAGATGTTGCCACGCCAGCGCTGGATCGACAGATCGCTGCCAAGCTTTTGCCCGACGGCGCGGTGCGATGCCATGTTGCACAGGCTGATCGAAGGGTAATCGCTGTCAGTCATGCCGCGACCCGGCACTCGGATGATCCGGGCTGACGCCGCCCGATCCGCAGGCATCAACGGCCGGACCCAGTCCAAAAAGACCTGCTGTTCCCCATCCGGATTAAAAGTCAGATCCGGACGATCCGGATGTGTCAGAGTTATCGTGTCGCCGTTCAGCCGGGCCGAGATAGCCATAAGTTGCGGCGCTTTCGCCCCGCGACTGAAATTGGCGCAAGGCACCCATTGAGAACCATCCGCCTTCGACGACTCATGCGCGACTGCCCAAACGCGATCCCCGGACATGGTCTGCCCGGGGGTCACTGATACGGTCTGAAGGGCCTCGCGACCATGACTTTTGATCGGATGCCGCCAGATATGGGTTACTTCAGCATTCATTTGTCGTCCGTTTTGGGCGTCCGCTTGAAGCCGGATTTGATGTTGCCGAACACGTCAGGCTTATAGCCCTGACTACGCATGATCAGGTATTGCTGCGTGAACGTGATCGTGTTGTTCGCGATCCAGTAAACAACCAGTCCGCTGGCAAAGCTGCCCAACATGAACATGAACACCCAAGGCATCCAGGCAAAGATCATCGCCTGTGTCGGGTCAGTTGGTGCCGGGTTCAGCTTTTGCTGCAACCACATCGAGATCCCCAACAGCAAAGGCAGGATACCGATGAAGATCAGTGCCATGAAGGTGTCTGGCTGCGGGCCGGCAAAGGGCAGCAAACCAAACAGGTTCATGATCGAAGTCGGATCAGGTGCGCTGAGGTCCTGGAACGGGCCAAACCAGGGGGCCTGACGCAGTTCGATGGTGACGAAGATCACCTTGTACAGCGAGAAGAAAATCGGGATCTGCATCAGGATCGGCAAACAGCCCGCGGCGGGGTTTACCTTTTCCTTCTTGTACAGCTCCATCATGCCCTGCTGCATCTTTTGGCGATCGTCGCCTGCGGCTTCTTTCATGGCCTCCATCTGCGGCTGAAGCTCTTTCATCTTCGCCATCGAGACGTAGGATTTGTACGCCAGCGGGAACAGGATCGCCTTGATGATCAGCGTCAGGCCAATGATCGACCAACCCATGTTGCCGATCAGGGCATTGATGTTGTGCAGCAGCCAGAAAATAGGCTTGGTCAGGAAGTAGAACCAGCCCCAGTCGATGCTGTCGACGAACTTCTGTACACCGTCAGCCTGATACTCGCGGATGGTTTCCCATTCTTTGGCACCCGCGAATAGTTGGGTGGTGACTTCTTCAGTTGCGCCGGGCGCGACAGTCAGCGTCGGCAGAACCGTTTCGGTCTGATAAATCTTGCGGCGGGCGTCATATTTAGCCGCAGCCTTGAATGCCGATCCCTCTGCAGGGATCAGAGTGGTCATCCAGTAGTGATCGGTAAAGCCGACCCAGCCACCTTCCTTGACCTGAAAGACTTCGGCTTGCGCACGCTCATTCGGGTCAATGTCAAAGTCGCGCACATCGCCATAGTCGATCTCGTCCAGAACGCCGTCAGCCATGACCATAACGCCTTCATGTAGGATGAAGAAGTTTTTCAGATCGGGCAGATCGCCGTCTTCGCCAATGCCGTGACGGGCCAGGATGCCATATGGGGCCATGCCGACCTCGGCCTGGGTATTGTTCTCAACCGACTGGGTGACGGTGAACATGTAGTCCTGGTCAACCTCAATAGTGCGGCGGAAGGTCAGGCCCTTGCTGTTGTCCCATTTCAGAGTGACCGGAGTATCGACCCCGAGGGTTTCGCCGTCTTCGACGGTCCACAGCGTATTAGGGCCGGGGACGTCAGCGCCGGCGACGCCTGCGCCCGGTGCCCATCCGTACAAGGCATAGTAAGCCGATTCCGAACCAACGGGCGACAGCAGCTCGACAATGGGTGCGCCTTCTTCGATCGAAACTTTGTAATCTTTCAGGAACAGCTCATCGATACGACCGCCGGACAGGGACAGGCTGCCTTTCAGGCGCGGTGTTTCAATCTCGACCCGAGGTGCTTGGGCGTCGGGCTCGATCTCGGTGGCGTCTGCGGTTGCTTCACCAACTGTATTGGTGCCAGCAGCGCTTGGAGTCTGAACCTCTGTACCATCAGTCGCGCTGATCTCGGCAGATTCCGGTGCGGTCGTCGGCTCGGGCGGTGGAAACAGCACGAACCAAACCAGGATCACGAGAAAGCTGAGCGCGGTTGCGAGGATGAGGTTCTTGTTCTGATCGTCCATCGGGGACAGCCACCTTAAGCAGTGAAAGACACCCGCTGGGTTCAACAGAGTGCGGGCCCAAAGGTCAAGCGGAATCGCCCTGTAATTCATCACCGATTGGGGTTCTGTGGCGTTAATTCGCGCCTAAGGACGTGCCTGACGCCCGATTTTTGGCATTCCGTTGAGTTTGTTCTGATGTGTGGCCATCCAGTCTAACGTCTTTTCAAAGGGCATGGGCTTGCCATTTCCAAACTCCTGCACGTGGTCGCAACCCAATTGCGCCATCAGGGCATGCTCGCCTTGTGTTTCGACCCCCTCGGCCAGGGTTTCGACATTCAGTCACTCCGCCATGGTCAATATCGCGCTGACCAACTGTTGCTGGCTTGCGTCCCGATCCGCCTTTGCCACGAACGACCGATCGATTTTTATGCGTGAGACGTCAAAGCGCTTGATCGACGCAATGGACGCGTGGCCGGTGCCGAAATCATCGAGGTCAATGCAGCAGCCGAGCTTGGACATGCTTATCACGTTGCGGGTGATCACGTCATCAGGCCGCCTAGAAAACACTGTTTCAAGAATCTCGACGGTCAATCTGTCGGGCGTCAGGTCATTTTGATCCAGCTCCCATTTTAGACGGTCGATCAACGCCGGGTCGCGCAGTTCTTCTGATGAGAAATTCACGCCAATCCGAGGCACGACGACACCGACACGGTTCCATTGGTGCATGGCGGCAAAAGCGTGATGGCGCATCACCTGACCCAAGCGTTCCATCAGATCGGCTTGCTCGGCAAAAGGCAGGAAAACCTGCGGTCCCAACACGCCTTTCTGCGGGTGTTCCCAACGGGCAAGCGCCTCGAACCCGGTAACGTGGCCGGTGTCGGTGGAAATCATGGGCGGATTTCGCCACTATCCAAGGCCGCAATAAACTCATTACGCAGGTTGGCGCGCACGCGTGCCCGCCGCTGCGTTTCCGACGAAAAGGCGCGGATCGTTGCAGGACCGTTTCTTTGCGCCTCCGCCAGTGCTGCACCGGTGGCATCTATCCATTCAGCAAACGCAACATCCGGCAACGTGGATCGCAGACATGACTCGATTGAACGTGACATGTAAACGCTGGTGCCATTCAGCATGATTGGCTCATCGACGGCGGCCTGAATGCGCTCCAACATCTGAATGCAGGCCTCCATTCCCAGATTCTGCGCGGCGTGCCGGCCGATTGCGATCTTGCCCTGGCCCAGTGACAATGTCATGTGAGCGTATGACCGAAAGTACCCGGTTGCGGAATTGGTTAGCCATTACGTTCCCGGCCGCATTTCCGTGCAGATCAAGACATTAGAAAACCCGTCCAATTCAACAATCATACAGGTAGCTTCGTGACCGGTGCGTTGGTTTTCCACGAACAGCGTTTCCATCTGGGCCGCAAACCTGTCGAGAGCAAGGAGGCAGTTACCGTCTTTTCCCCGGTTGCTGGCCTTGTGCGCGGTTGAAACCGCGGCAAACGCAAGCGGCAGGGCAAGTGCCACGACAACCAATGCCTGCTCTCCACCAATCCAATACGCAGCCAGACTGATCGCAGGCGCGAAGGCTAAGGCGGGCGGGCCGCTTAGCACCATGGCAAGAGAGTCAAAAATTCTGCTGACTGAGATATGTTTCCACATCGGATCTTCGGGCCTCTACCTTGCGTTTGAAACGCTCAGGTCGACCCTAGGAAACCAATCTGAGTCACTCGTTAACGGAGCTGAGGAATTTCGTCCGAATTTTCGTCATTTTCATTTGGTCTGAGTGCAAGATTTTGAAAACCAAACAATTTTGGGTCCAAAAGATGCGACGGACGCGCATTTGTCAGGGCCCGAAACATCACTTGACGGCGTCCGGGGCTGTTCTTTTCCCACTGATCCAAAATTTGTTTGATCTGCTGACGTTTCAACCCATCCTGACTGCCGCAGAGGTCGCAGGGGATGATCGGATAGTTCATCGAGGTCGCGAATTTCTCGCAATCGGCCTCAGCCACATGGGCGAGCGGACGGAAGACGAACAAATCGCCTTCTTCGTTCACCAGCTTGGGCGGCATGGTGGCCAAGCGCCCGCCGTGGAACAGGTTCATGAAGAACGTCTCGAGGATATCGTCGCGGTGGTGGCCCAGTACAACGGCCGAGCATCCCTCTTCCCGCGCAATGCGGTACAGGTTGCCTCGGCGCAGGCGCGAACACAGGGCGCAAAAGGTGCGGCCCTGCGGAACCTTGTCCATGACGATGGAATAGGTGTCCTGATATTCGATGCGATGCGGAACACCCATGCGTTCCAAAAACTCGGGCAGAACGGTGGCCGGAAATCCGGGTTGACCCTGGTCCAGATTGCAAGCCAGCAAATCAACGGGCAGCAGACCGCGCCATTTCAGTTCGTACAGAACCGCCAGCAGGGTATAGCTGTCCTTGCCTCCCGAAAGGCAGACCAGCCAGCGAGGTGGTTTTCCGTCCTTGTTATGCGCTGCAGCGTCCACCATCCCGTACTGCTCAATGGCCTCACGGGTCTGGCGCACGATGCGTTTGCGCAGCTTTTTGAACTCGGTAGTCGAGGGCGCGCCAGCAAAGAGCGGGTGGATATCGTCAGCTTCGTCAAACATGCGCAGGCCCTACAACAGTTGAGGCAACCGGGCAAGTGGCCGGGTCAGTCCAGACGCGCCAGCAAGGCGTCCGTGTCCAACCCGGACACGGATCCGGGGATGCGGCCGCTGTGGCCTGACAGGCGCGTTGCAATGAAGCCGTCCGCAACGGCCGGGGGCGCACGGCGCAGCAGTTGAGAGGCCGTTAGCAATTGTGCTGTGTTCTCAGCAAACCAGCGGGCCTCACCTTCCGGGGGAATTCCGGGCCACCGTTCGCGATGTGCCTTGAGGGCGGCGTCGTAATCTCGGTCGCTGCCCGCGGCTGAATCCAGTTCAGCCTGCAGGACCTCAGCGGCCAGCGGGTCGCGGGACAACGTTCGCAAAATATCGAGGCAGATGACGTTTCCCGACCCCTCCCAAATGCCGTTCAGAGGGGCTTCGCGATAAAGCATGGGCATGGGCGTGTCTTCGACATAGCCCATGCCGCCCAACACCTCCATCGCCTCGACCACAACGACAGGGCACCGCTTGTTGTTCAGGAACTTGGCCAGGGCGACACCGATACGGGCAAAGGCCTTGTCTTCGGGTGACTGGCCGTCGAAGGCCTGCGCGACGCGCATCCCCAGCGTCAACGCGCCCTCCCAGTCCAACACGAGATCCGCCAGGACAGCGCGCATCAGAGGTTGGTCGATCAACCGGCGCTGAAAAGCGCTGCGGTGGGCGACCCAATGATGCGCTTCGCTGAGGGCTGCGCGCATCAGGCCCGCCGGGGCCACGGCTGTATCCAGTCGGGTGTGATGGACCATCTCGATAATTGTTCGCACGCCCGCGCCTTCGTCCCCCAGTTGGTACGCCAGTGCGTCGTGATATTCGATTTCGGACGAGGCGTTGGATCTGTTGCCCAGCTTGTTTTTTAGTCGCATCAGGTGAATGGCGTTGCGTTCACCGTCCAGCCAGCGGGGGACGAGGAAACAGGTCAGCCCACCGGGCGCTTGTGCCAGCGTCAGAAAACCGTCCGACATGGGGGCCGAGCAGAACCATTTATGTCCGCGCAGGCGCCAATGCTCTCCGTCCTGGCTGGCAACAGTGGTATTGGCGCGCACGTCCGAGCCGCCCTGCTTTTCGGTCATTGCCATGCCCAAGGTGGCGCTGGATTTTTGTTCGATCGGTTTAGTCTTCGGATCATAGTTGCGCGCCATGAGCTTAGGCCGCCACTCGGAGGCGATCTGTTCATTTGCAGCAAGAGCCGGGATTGCCGCGTAGGTCATGGTCAATGGGCAGCAATGGCCCGGCTCAACCTGGCTGGCCAGATACATCATCGCGGCGTGGGTCGTGTGGCCGCCGGACTGACCGTCCCAGGCCAAGGCCGCATAGCCGGCAGATTGGCTGATCTGCATCATCTCATGATAGGCGGGGTGAAACCGTACCTCGTCCAGGCGCCTACCGCCCTGATCGAACAATCGAAGTTCGGGGAGGTGCCTATTGGCCTCGCGCCCCAGCTCGCGGGTTTCCACCCGTCCCAACGTTTCCCCGTAAGCCGCCAAAGGCGCTTCGCGACCGCCCGTGAAATGCACGGCGTTTCGCAGAACGGGATCTGAAGACCAGAGATTAGAATCCGCGCGCACAGGCGGCTGATTCAATACGTCATGTGTCGGCAGGGAATGGCGGGCGTCGGATGTCATCTGAACCTCGGGCAGTACGGGTTCAAGTGTTCAGCGCATGTCCGAATGGGTCAAGGCTGACGGAGGGTCACAAAGATCAGTTGTCGTCTTCCTTGCGGTTGGGTACGGGGTCGTACCCATCGCCGCCCCAGGGATGGCAGCGGCCAATCCGCCGTGCCGCCAGCCAGCTTCCCTTGATGGCCCCATGCTTTTCCAGTGCTTCCAGCGCATAGGCCGAGCAGGTGGGCTGGTATCGGCAATTGAAGCCAACCCAGGGACTGAAGACCAGCCGATAGGCCCTTACAGGTAGAGCCACAATATGAGAGAAGAGGGTCATTTCCGCCCGCTGTGCACTTTGCGAAGCGCATAGCGCAGATCGTCCAGAAGTGCCTCATAGGGTCGCGCGACTGTGGTTTCGGCCCGACCAATCAGAACGTAATCCCACCCGTCATGTCCAATGACGGGCAGAACAGCCCGAGCGGCCTCGCGCAACCTGCGCTTGGCGCGGTTGCGTGCTACGGCATTGCCAACCTTTTTGGAACAGGTAAAGCCTACCCGAATTCCGGTCGCCTCGTCCGGGGTACGTTTGCGAGCCTGCAACATCATCGAGGATGTGCCCTGCCTGCGGGCACGCGCAGCCTTAAGGAAATCAGATCGTTTCCTGAGAACGGTCAAAGTTACAGGCGCGCAAACGGACGCCGCCGGGGGCGTTTCCCCGGGCTGGTTCTTACCATCCACGAGGGGCCTCCGGCGGCGTCATGTTCATAACCTGATCGGTGAGCGGTTTACGCGCTCAGCGACTTGCGACCGCGTGCGCGGCGCGAGTTCAGGATTTTGCGGCCGGCCTTAGTGGCCATGCGCGCCCGGAAACCGTGGCGGCGTTTGCGAACCAGGTTCGAAGGCTGATAGGTGCGTTTCATCGCTCCGTCTCCAATCTATGCGGTCGGGTGCGGCGCGGATTCGCCTGCCCGTGGTGTTCGGAGCCCGTCCTCTACTGGGTAGTGGGGGGTAAGTCAAACCCCTAGGTGGGGTTTTCGTGGCTTTTGCAACAATTCTGTAGTCGGGTCGGACAAAACGTTTCAAAACAGCGGGATTTTCGCCCCAAACCCTCACATTCCCTACCAAAAACATCAAGGCAGCGTGAGCCCCCTGTTGCGTAGGGCGCAAGCAGCGCATGTTGGGGTCAGAATGAAACGTAACAAACCGGACAGCCTTATGAGCGAAACGACTCAGGCACCGCGCAATGGGTTGGCGCGGCATATTCCATTGCTGGTGATTCTCGCCGTCGCTGCGGTGGGGTTCTTCACACTGGGTGATTATCTGACCTTTGAAACCCTGCGGGACAATCGTGAGGCGCTATTGACCTGGCGCGACGCCAACTATTGGGCAATGGCGGCAGCTTTCGTTGGTATTTACATTGTCATCGTCGCGTTTTCGCTGCCGGGTGCCGCAGTAGCGTCAATGACCGGCGGGTTTCTTTTCGGCCTGTTCGCCGGAACCGTGTTCAACGTGTTTGCGGCAACCATCGGAGCCTCTGCAATCTTTCTGGCGGCGCGCTGGGGGTTGGGCGAATCCCTGACCAAACGGCTTGAGTCCTCGGAAGGGACGATCAGGAAACTGAAAGACGGGCTACGCGAGAATGAGATCTCGGTGCTGTTTCTATTGCGTCTTGTTCCCGTTGTGCCGTTTTTTGTGGCCAACCTGGTGCCTGCGCTGGTTGGCGTGAGGTTCCGCAACTTCCTTATCACCACCGCGCTAGGCATTATCCCGGGCGGAATCGTCTACACATGGATCGGCGTCGGGCTGGGTGGTGTGTTCGATCGGGGCGAAACACCTGATGTATCGCTGTTATGGGAACCATTTGTGATTGGCCCGATCATCGGCTTGTGTGTGCTGGCCACGCTGCCAATTGTCATCAAATCTCTGCGTGGCCGAAAGGACCGCTGAAATCATGCAAGAATTGAAAACCGACATCCTGGTGATTGGCGCCGGGTCGGGGGGGCTGTCAGTCGCTGCTGGCGCCAGCCAGATGGGGGCCGATGTGATTCTGCTGGAAGGTCACAAGATGGGTGGCGATTGCCTCAACTTCGGCTGCGTCCCTTCCAAGGCTCTGATTGCCAGCGGCAAGGCAGCTTACGGTCAGGCACATTCTGCCGCGCTGGGCGTGGCTGACGTGGTACCGCAGGTCGACTACGCCGCCGCCAAAGGCCACGTTCACGATGTTATCGCTCAGATCGAGCCGATGGACAGTCAGGAACGGTTTGAAGGTTTCGGCGTAAATGTGATCCGGGAATTCGGCAGCTTTGTCTCTCCGACACAGGTGCAGGCGGGCGACAACATGATCACCGCACGGCGCATAGTGATCGCGACCGGCTCTTCGCCGTTGGTGCCTCCGATTCCGGGATTGGATCAGGTGCCATTCTATACCAATGAGACGATCTTTGACCTGCGCGACAAGCCTGAACATCTTTTGATTATTGGTGGCGGACCGATCGGGATGGAGATGGCGCAAGCGCATGTCCGACTGGGCTGTAAGGTCACGGTTGTCGAAGGCCTGAAGGCGCTGGGCAAGGATGACCCCGAGGCCGCCGCGGTCGTTCTGGACAGCTTGCGCGCCGACGGTGTGGTTATTCATGAACAGGCTATGGTCGCCCAGATTCGCGACAACAAAGGGGCCATAGAAATTGTGACCGAGGCGGGTGAGATCTATTCGGGGTCTCATTTGTTGTTGGCCGCCGGGCGTAAGGCCAACACAGACCGTTTGAACCTAAAGGCTGCCGGGATTGAACCAACCCGCAACGGGATCAAGGTCGATGACGCGCTGCGCACGACGAATCGCAGAGTTTACGCCATTGGTGACGTCGCTGGTGGTCTGCAATTCACTCATGTCGCTGGATATCACGCAGGGATCATCATCCGTTCTGCGTTGTTTGGCCTGCCCTCGAAGGCAAAAGCCGCACATATCCCTTGGGCGACCTACACCGACCCGGAATTGGCGCAGGTGGGCCTGACCGAGGCTCAGGCCCGTGAACAACATGGTGACAAGGTCGAAATCGCGCGCTTTGACTATCACCATAACGACCGGGCAATCTCTGAGCGGAAAACCAAAGGGTTCATTAAGGTCATGGTCGTAAAGGGTCGGCCTGTGGGGGCCACAATCGTAGGGCATCAGGCCGGAGAGTTGATCAACTTGTGGTCGCTTGCGTTGGCCAATAACCTGAAGATGAGTCAGATCGCTGCGATGGTTTCGCCCTATCCGACGATCGGAGAGCTTAACAAACGGGTGGCGGGTGCCTATTTCTCGCCAAGGCTGTTTGAGAATCAGATGGTTAAACAAGTGGTCAGGTTCGTCCAACGCTGGATGCCCTAGCCAAGAAGGGAGAGCAGATTGAATACGCTGTCGGGCCGATTTCTGATCCTGACGACGGTCTTCGTGATGTTGGCCGAGATTTTGATCTTTGTTCCTTCAATCGCGCGCTTTCGCGAAGACTTTCTGCTGAACCGGCTTGAGCGCGCGCAGATCGCGTCCTTGGCGCTGCTGGCTGACGATATGTTGGCCGAAGATCTTGAGGCCGAACTGCTGGCCAACGCGGGTGTCTATAACGTCGTGCTACGCCGCGATGAGGTGCGCCAGCTTATGCTGTCTTCGCCGATTCCGGAACAGATCACAAAGACCTACGATCTGCGCGACGCAAGGCCTTGGGTGTTGATCCGCGACGCGCTGGCGCGACTGTTCACCACTGAGAACGAAGTCATCCGCGTGATTGGCGAACCCGTCAAAGGGGCAGGTCTGCTGATTGAAGTCACCATAGAGAGCATGCCGCTGCGAATGGCGATGACAGATTATGGCCTGCGCATTCTGGGGCTGTCCTTCGTAATTTCCATCATCACCGCGTTCTTTTTGTTTTTGGCTGTGCGCGTCGTTTTGGTGAAACCGATCAAAAGTGTTGTTGGTTATATGCAGCGCTATGCAGAGGCGCCCGAAGACGCGAGGGGAATCATCTCGCCCAACTCCAAAGTGACCGAACTTCGCGAGGCCGAGGAAGCATTGCAGCAATTGCAGACCGAGCTGACGCAGGCATTGAAGCAACGTGAACGGCTGGCGCAACTGGGCGGCGCGGTGGCCAAGGTCAGCCACGATTTGCGGAACATACTTACTTCGGCACAGCTCTTCACCGACCGGATTGAGACCAGCGATGATCCCTTGGTGCGGCGTATGGCACCCAAGCTGGTGAATTCGATCACACGGGCAGTGTCGTTGTGCGAAAGCACGTTGGCCTTCGGACGCGCAGAAGAACCTGCGCCGACACTGACCATGGTGCGGATGCACGATGTCGCCGCCGATGTTGTTGCCAGCGAACAGCTGGCAGTTGCAGATGCTTGCGTCGAGATCGTGAACGACGTGCCTAAAGATCTTGTGGCCCGGGCAGACCCAGAGCAGATATTCCGTGTCATGATGAACCTTGTGCGCAATGCGCGTCAGGCCTTGGTGGCATCCGGGAAACCGGGAAACATCACGATCGCCGGCTGCGAGAATAGAGACGACTGGTGCGTTGAGATCAGGGATGACGGCCCCGGATTGCCGCCCAAAGCACGTGAGAACCTGTTCACTCCATTTCAGGGCGGGGTGCGTAAGGGAGGCTCTGGGCTAGGCCTTGCCATCTCGCAGGAGCTGGTACGTGGGCACGGCGGGGATCTGATATTGGCGCATACCGGGGCCGAGGGGACAACCTTTGAAATCAGGCTTCCGCGGGGCGATGGGACTTTTTGAAAACTTTTTTAAGAATCGACTTGCGTGTCCCGAACACCGGGTCTAAATACCGCCTCACCAACGCGGACCGATAGCTCAGCTGGATAGAGTACTTGACTACGAATCAAGGGGTCGGGGGTTCGAATCCTCCTCGGTCCGCCATTAAATCAATGACTTAGGTTTTGGCGGTTGTTTCTGGTGTCTTGCGAGCGAGACAGGAGCGAGACAAAGCGAGTCGTTTTGCCGAGCTCGAAAGCAAATTTCTGCGGCTACGCCACCGATCTGATCTGCGAACGAAGACGATTCGCAAAGCCCATAATCTTGGCAATGTAATCACGGGTGATGCGACGAGGCTCGAAGGTCTCGCTACCGGTCGGAGCGATGGACAGGTCCATTTCGAGTCTTGGAACACGAGAGAGCTCATATCTCACAGAGCATGATTGAGGGCTTGGCGTATGTGCGAGGAGTATTGCTCTCGGACGCAGTTGGTGGGGCAGGGGCATGAGTAAACAACGAGTCGTTCCTGTATGGGATTCACAGGTACAGTCACTACGAGAACGACTGGCGCTATACGACAGTTCCCGACTATTGATGCGGGAAGAGACGGATACCTTTGGCCAAGGGTGGAAAACATTCGGCCCGATGTCCTGTCCTTCCAAGAGATTTGAGGCGATTTTAACTCCTCTCTAGAGGACCGGACCGATCCTCTAGCGTTTTTACAATTCTAAACGCTTCGCACGTGCACACTGCGTGCAATCAAATCTGGAATTCTGCAATGCGCTACGAAGCAGACGTGCGCGTTCGCCAGCTAAATCGCAGAATCGACTTTTTTTGTGAGTCCTTACGCCCGAGTGTTTCGCATCTGTAGCGAATGTCTTGAAACCGTATCAGGGCGGTTGCTGGTTTAGGGTTGAACGGTTGGTCCAAAGGAGACGACCGATACAAATATGAGCGTGGCGTCATTTTGGTTTTCCGTCTAGTTCCACCCCAACAAAGCCCTTGGTTGGAAGATTCCAACGCGGTACCAAATTACCTGTGCCAACCGCGCGCCGTAATTCGCATTCGTTTCCATTGGACTCAATCGAGGCACCTTCTCCCTCGGCATTTTGCTGCTCAGATCCTTCAGGTTCCAAGCCATCTAGGCCGAGTTCCTGCTCTACACGATCTTCGATTGCTTTGAACGTAGTCTGTGAGAGATACCAACTCACAGTAAAGTTCACTTTTTCTATCTCTGCCTCCACGAAGCACACCCTTACTGTCGGGTCTGCTCCGGGGGCGTCTCCGTAGACGACGGTCAGGCGGCGGACCGTTTGCTCTGTTCTGGCTTTCCAAGCCTTGTGGAAAGCAGAAATCGGCGCGGATATGGTTCCCTTGATTGCGCCCGGTAAGCGAGGTTCCTCAGATCGGAAGACCATCAAATTTATCGGGCGATCGTCCAAATGTTGAGAAATAGAGGGGATGAACTCATTTAATGTGTCCAATCCCGAATTGTCGAAATAGCCGCCATCGGCCAATTGTTGAACTTGGAGTATGGAATCCTGTCGAGTGTTGCCGGCGAACACTCTTCCGGGAGGTGTGACAATTGGAAACCGGGCGGACATCACTGCGGCATTTCCGACGGTTAACTCCAAGTCATCTTCCATGAAGATCCGCCCGGTCTCGTTGAGTGATAATCTGTCGAAAGGAGATAGGACAATTTTTTTGCCGTCGGAAACACGGGTCGTGTTGAACAAAAGTAGAGGAGCTCCCAGCAGTTCATCCCAACTATTTGCCAAGGGCGTGTCCAAAAGATTTTCATTCGCTTTTACACCATCGTCAACCTGGCCTACATCGTCGAGCCATAGATTTATCGACCGCCCGAGTGCATTTTCGAGCATTCTACCGCGATCAATGGGTTGTTTGGACAGGGTTGAAATCGGAACGAAATTGTCGAGATTGTCTCTGAAGAAAAGACCAGTCAAGGCGTGAGCAAGGAAGTCACGATCCAAGATCTGGCGAACTGCGTTCCTGTGGCATTCGCTGTCCGTACCTGGCGACACGCATACACCAGACTTTCGGATCGCCCAGTAGACCGCCGCTCCGATAGACCCGCCGGAAACGCCGCTTACGATGAATACGTTTCGGGTAAACCCGGGCTCTTTATCCGCCCGAGTGGCTAGATAAAAGGCCGTGTGGTAGGCTGCATATAGACCTCCGCCTTGAGCTGCGAACAAAAACACCGGAGAATTCTCGGTTGGAACCTGTAGTCGAGAATCGTTAGGTACCCGTGCCAAAGGAAAAATGAGATCTGCGATCGATGATTTGTCTTGGATCAACGGTAGCATCAATCGTTCGAAGGTTTGTCTTTTCGTCAATTCGACGATCGCAAGACTGGGAGAAGGCGTAGGCTCCGAATACCTAAGCCCGTCGCGTGTCGTGCAGCGGAGGCCACAACTGTCCTCTGCGGCATCTAGTCGTGGCGTCCCCGCAATCAAGTTGCACCCGGAAAGTGATCCGCATTTGGTGCCGACCGCACCCCATATAAAAATCCCGAAGAAGACGGTTGCAGTCGATAACAAGATCACCTTGTCTCGTTTCGTACTCCTCCACTCGTGCCCAAACCATGTTTGAAACTTCTTTGAATTTGCGTAGCACAACAGAAAAAAGAACACTCCGGCAAAAACGATCGCCCGGAATGGGCTCATCAAGGCTTGAGACAGCATCAACAACAAAAAGATGATTTCGAAGCCACCCGGCATGCGTCGAGAAAGCACTGTTAGGGTAACCAATCCATATGCGGCCAGAACAAAGAAAATAGAGGTGACGCCGCTGGCACCAATTGTTTCTCGTAGAGCAGGTGATTGGTCGATCGCATATAGTATGCTGGCCGCAGGCACAGCAACGATAAGGTGGCCAAAGTCTAGTTTGATCAAATAGACCAATAACCGGTGAAGTTTGATATAAACCCAGGAAAAAAGTGGAACGAAAACCAAAACCAATACAAGGAAAGGCCATTTCGGTAATCCAGTCGCGTCCGGGCTAAATGCTGCTTGGGTCACGCCGGTGATCAACCCAAAATAGGCGATGCTTCCAAGTACTATGGATACCTTCTTGCCTTTTCGCTCGTCGCCCATACCAAACTCGTGAAGCGCGATGCGAGAAGCCGACCACAAAGAGATCGGTATGAAACAAAGCAGGCCGGTCTTGATCCAGAAGCTGACCACTGGTTTGTTCCATGACAGTTCCAATTTGGAGAAGTTCGAGAAACCCACGCCATTTTTTCCCATGTCGGCGGCGTAGCCCAAGAATACTTCTTTAACTGGATCCAGGGTGCAGAAATACCAAAAGCCAAAGGCCAAAAACGTCGGCCCGTAAAGAATCCGAAACAGTTGGTACATCGCTCTCTCTCAATGTCTTCGTACTCGAAATACTTCAACCGTATCACATTTGCGGCGAAGCCAGAAATCTTGATTCAAATGCCTAAATGGTCTTGTCGCTAGCTAGTGGCGCGGATGTGAATACGATGTGGGGTGGGAAGCCGGACGCATTTACCTGCTTTGGATCTCGGGACGAGGCATCTCAGAAAATGCTAATTCCGGCCCTTTTGCGCTGTTTGCCCATGTTGCTCCAACCGCAGCAAGACTTCGAATGGCGAGTGCGATAAAGCGGTTAAACCAATGATCGTTTACTGACCACATCAATTCTGGAATTTAGAATGTATGATGCTATCCAAATCTGATTACATGATGTTTCTCAGGCACCCCGCCTGGCTCTGGATCAAGAAACACGCCAGGCATCTGTTGCCGCCGATCGACCCTTCATTGCAAGCACGGTTTGACGAGGGGCACGCGTTTGAGCCCTACGCGGAAGAGCTATTTGGTGATCTCGTTCGCCTCGGTTTTTCAGATTTTTCAGAATACCAAGCTCTGCCCGCGCGCACTTTAGAAGTCTGGAGGAACGGTGCAAACGCGGTGGCGCAGGGACGCTATGAAGATGGAACCATAACTTGCATCTCCGACATCGTGAGCCGAAGTGACGATGGGTACGTTCTGACAGAAATCAAGAGCGGAACTTCTGCAAAGCCCGAACACACATTTGATCTCGCATTCCAGCGTATCGTGCTTGAGGCAGCCGGGTTTCCCATTGCGCGCTGCGAAGTGGCACATGTGAACCGTGATTACGTCAGAAATGGCGAAATCAATCCTCAAGAGCTTGTCAGCATCACTGACATCACGAATGCGGTGACTGAGCAGCTCGAAAAAACACGCACGCGTATCGATCAGGCATTGAGCGTCGTTGCCAGCGGTACGATGCCTGATCCGTACCCCGAACGTGCGCGCCTTAAATCCTACGGTGAATGGCTGGAGATCCGTGAGAAGCTAGACCCTCCAATCGCGCCGGACAGCATCCACCACCTTCCGTTCATGAACGCGGAAAAAGCCTCCGAACTAATCGCAGACGGAATCACAAAGATTGACGAGATCAGTGATCCATCTGTGTTGGGCAAGTCGACACAGCGCTATTTGAGAGCTCGGGCGAACGGTGCACGCACTATCGATCATCAGGAGTTAAGCAGGTTTCTGAGCGAGATTGTCTATCCGGTTCACTATTTTGACTACGAGACATCTCAGAGTTTGCTGCCACCCTGGGACGGAACGCGTCCCTATCAGCAAGTGGCTTTCCAGTATTCCTTGCATATCCAGCATGAGCCTGGCGGAGAAATCGAGCACAGGGAGTATCTCCACCGAGACGCCACTAACCCGATGCCAGCCTTACTGAATAGACTTCGTGAGGACATGGGAGACGTTGGCTCTGTATTGGTTTGGTATGCTCCGTTCGAGAAATCGCGCAATACGGAAATGGCGGAAACTTACCCAGAGCATGCAGAGTTCCTGGAAGGCCTAAACGCCCGCGTTGTAGATCTTATGAAGCCGTTTGCGGATGAAGTGATCAACGATCCCGCGTTCAACGGAAGCGCCTCTATCAAGGCCGTTCTTCCAGCGTTTTTGCCAGAACTTTCATACGATGATCTGGACATCAAAGAGGGGGCGAGCGCCTCTCGCCTTTGGAAGGACGTGACACTGACCGAACCGGATGATCCAGCGCGCGAAAAGGTCTATTCTGATCTTGTGGCGTATTGCACGCGCGACACTTGGGCGATGGTTGCAATTCATCACGAATTGTTGGGGATGTGAGCTCATCGTACTCACCGTGAACTGTCCGTCGGAGCTGATAGGGTAGAAAAATGCAATGTCTGGATGGTTTGATGCTGCCCACATGGCCCTTTTTGTTCAATGGATAGGACGCCGCAAGATAGCCGCAATGCCCCGCTATGGTCGAACCGTCGTGAACTTTGAAAGGCTGCATCAATGAACAAGCCCTTTGAGTTGCTGTCGATGGACCGGGAGCATTGGCAACAGCGCCTGACCGGTTTGGAAAAACACCTTGGCTACAAGCACGGGTTCAAGCTGCTCTTCAGCCCTTGGCGACTACTGGGCACAGCGCACACACTGTTTCTAAGCCTAAATCCAGGTGGCGATCCCTCGGATGGCAAGGAGCCGCTTAGAATTGCCTCAGATGAGCGTGGATGCTCATACACCATTCCGGGTATGAACCATAAGCCCATAGCGCATCAGTATGTTCGTTTGTGCGAGCTCATAGGCCAAGACCCAGAAGATGTTTTGGCTGCAACGCTTATGCCATTTCGAACCGATGATTGGGACCGCAAACGAGACGAAGTGAACATTGCGATTACCCGAGATTTTTGGAGCTTGGTCGTCAACAACGGAAGGATAAAGAAGGTCATTGCGGTATCGGACACGGTCGAAAAAGAAATACTGAAGTTGACCGGAGCCCGCCTACAGGCTGAAATTCCGGCCAACTGGGCAAAAGTGAAGATCCGTCGCTACAGAAACAATGATGGGCTTACGGTTTACGCCTTGCCGCATCTTTCGCGGTTCAAGCTGCTGTCCAGGAACGAAAGCATCCAACAGCTAATCAAGCTATTCGAATTGGATCAAAACTGATGGATATCTACGAAATTTGTTCCAGCCAACCAGATTTGGTTCGGCGTATGCTTCAGCATTCGACCGGTCCATTGGGCGAGGTGTTGGTTGCAATGGAGTTGGAAAAACGGGGATTCAAAACCGAGGTGATGGGAAATACCAAGCAACTTGATATGAGAACCACATCGCCCTCAGGCAGAACCTTTTCTGTCGAAATCAAGTCAAAGAAAACGTCGTCTGCTTGGTGGGTGCAGACAGAGCCTGAGCGGTCAGACTTTTGGATATTCACAAGGTTGGATATCGAAGCACTAAAAATAACTGACCTGTGGATCCTTACCCTACAAGAAGTCAAAGACCTCTGGCGTTCAAAGCCTTACAATCTAGCTAATCGCGGGCGCGGTGACATTCCAGATCACTTCTTACGGGACTGGGAGCAGCACCAGTGGTATAAGCTACAAGCCTGATCCGTCAGATGTCAGTGAACCAGGGTGCTCAATAGTCCTTTTTGTATCCACGCAAACGGGCGCTGGTTAAAAGGTGTGTACCATGAATCGTTCCTGATTTTCTGTAAAAATATCACATTAATCAATTGTTTGGATCGACACCGTTTGGCTGCATCTCAAAACATCGCCCGTCAATTTCAAATCCATATATGTAGCACGCGCTCACGTCTTGGCCGTCCGACCACCAACTCTGCAGCCAGTCTTTGAAACTTGCCGTTCCTTCCGTCGTGGATGTCCAAATCGAGCTTACGCCGTCGGACCCCTGGTCCCAAGCAAAACGGATGCCATCCACACCTTGATCATACAAGAACCGAGCGCTCGATTGCGTCCATTCGAAATGACTGTCCCAGTCGATTTGCGGCATTTCGATAGCCTTTAGTTCCTCGAAGCTGGGCATAACGGCTCTTGCTGCGCTCATCGCTTCTGATGGCTTTTTCTTCGCTGCGGCCCAGATTTCTTGGCCCGACGGTACCTCCATGGAGCAGACCGTAGCCTCGTTGGCGTCAGGTTCGAGCGACGGGTCAAAGGCTCGGCTAAGTGCGTTCATATCCTTGATGGTTTCGCAAAGATCATACAGCTCGAGCGCGGTTACTCCCACGATTACCGCGGTGCCGGCGTAAGGAATGGCTTCGCCTACGACCGAGCCTGCGCTTCTGCTCGCTGTCGCCGCTGCCCGTTTGGAAATCGTCGAGGTGGTTGCAAGCACGGCTGCTTTTGCAGTCGTGCGCTTGCCTTTGTGGACGATCATCTTCTCCTCAGCAAACTTTTTTGCGACAAGCTTCTGGGCTGCGAGATCTTCACTCAAGGACGCCACCTTGGTTTTTAGCTCACGATTGTGTCTCTTTTGGTCAGCCAAGTGTTTGTTGAGCTTTTTCTTCTCATTGGCTTGGTGTGTCGCCACAGACTGTTTACCGGTAACGGCCTCGAAAGCACTCGAGGCCACGTCGAAGGCGGCACCTCCAGCCGTGATCAATAGATTGAATGCGAGTGACGCGGCCAAAAGCAACGGGGTCACGATCATCCATATCGTACGAAACACTTTCCAAGTTCTCTTCATCTCAACATAAATCCTTTGGAGCCTTTGTGCTTGATGACCTGTACGAACAGGTCAACTCAGGGCTTCTCCATGCCTGGGGTCTGCTCTCTTAGCTCTTGATTCAACCAAACACTTATTCACTGAACGAGGATGCAACTTTTTAATTTCTGCCAACATTTTTCATGCAGAAGACATGTTGGCGAAAACGCAGAAGCGAAGTCGGTGCTAGGCTAAGGACATCGGAGACGCGCGGAAGGCTTTTGTCAGGAGTTTTTTTTCAGGAAGAGACGGACATTACTCTCGCTCCACCGCTTGCCGCTTGGAGATGGCGTGTGTTCGGCGTTCAAGGCTTCAGCCAAGGCTGCGTAGCTCATATCGCTTGATTTCAACTGCCTGGCTCTATCGAGGGCTGCGGCCTCTCTTTTAGGTTTTGAATTCATCCATTCGAGCTGCCGGCGGCGCCATTCAGAAAAATGCTTGTGTGGGTCGAACGACCAGTCGGCGGTGATGAGAGGATCAGGATCTAGTTTCTCTATCGTCAATTCGGTTCGTTCAAACCAATCAGTCATGTAACCGTGACGCCGCCAGTTTTTCACGCGTGAAAAATCGACGATGATTACCGTCGCATCTCGTTCGAGGCACTCCACTTCCATCGCATTCAGTGTGTCTTGGATCAATGCGCTGCCACGATCTGGTTCGATCTCCATGAATATTTCTTCGCGTATCAAATCCAAGTCATGCTTTTTTGCGTATCTGCGTATCATTTCCTTCTGGTAGCGAATGGTGCGGCTGACCTCAGCGGCTTCATCTACGTCCGACGGCAAATCGACGAAGTGCGCCCAAGTGACTGGGAGCGTCCAATAAAATCCAACCGCCTTTTCCACTCTTTTTTACCTTCCAAGTGACCAAATCCGCAAAATCCCGAGGC
Organism: Ruegeria atlantica; assembly: GCF_001458195.1. GTDB lineage: Bacteria > Pseudomonadota > Alphaproteobacteria > Rhodobacterales > Rhodobacteraceae > Ruegeria > Ruegeria atlantica. The sequence goes on from NZ_CYPU01000011.1 coordinate 62,274, forward strand.
ATCCGACGCGACTTAATAAGCCGATGTAGATTCCTGGAAATCGAAAAACACGGAGTCTTCCATATGAGCAGCGATACTCAATCATTTGCAGCAATTCTTCCTCAAGTCATCACCGCAGTCGAGACTGTTGGTGCCATGATCCGTGCAGAGTTCCACCGCCCAGGCGGACCTCGCGGTACGTCACACAAAGCTGCAGTGGACACCGAAGCAGAGCTCTTTCTGAAGAATGAACTGATGTCACTCCACCCAGCTTCCTGGCTTGGTGAAGAAACGGATAGCTGCGAGGTCGATTGTTCCGACATCTGGATCGTAGACCCGCACGATGGAACTGCAGACTTCATGAACGGTCTACGTGGGTCTGCGGTCTCAGTGGCGCTCCTAAGTGAAGGTCGGCCCGTGCTTGGTGTCGTTTACGCACCAACAGCGCCCGATGACAGCGGTGACATGATTTCTTGGGCTTTGGGCGCGGAACTCATCCGAAATGGACGTGCTGTGGAGCCTGAACCAACAAGCGGCAACCCAGTGATCGCTCTCAATGCCGACGCAGCAAACTATGCGCTTCCAAACCACATCTCATTTGGTGGAGCTCGCGTGCGACCGCTCCCGAGCCCGGCTTATCGGGCAGCCCTGGCTGCCGTGGGCGAGGTCGACGCTGCGATCAGCCTGGTGCAGGGGCTGTCGTCTTGGGACATTGCTGGAGGACATGCGCTGCTTATCGGTGCTGGTAAAGCCATGGTTCAGTTGGATGGGCAAGAGCTGAACTATGCTTCGAACTGGTTTCAAGGCTTCATTGCGGGCTCGGCTGACATCGTTTGCAGACTGTCATCGGTCCAAGTGTCTTCCAGCGGAAGAATTGATAGGAAACCGGCTGTTCCAAGCACCAGAACCGGTTCGGCTCCGTTGCTTTCACGCGCTCACGGGACAATGCTGGGGCAGCTGGCGGGCGATGCACTTGGATCGTTCGTCGAGTTTCTGGACCCTCAAACGATCCTAGATCGCCACCCTGAGGGCGTCGTCGAATTACGCGATGGCGGAACGTGGAACCTGATATCGGGTCAGCCCACGGACGACAGTGAAATGGCGCTTGCGCTTGCAAGAAGCATTTGCGCTCGCAAACGATATGTCAGCAACGACGTAGCTCAGGCCTACATCGACTGGCGAAACTCGGGTCCCTTTGACATCGGTCATACGACATCGAGTGCTATCTCGGCGTTGGAGGCAGGTGAACTCGTGCAATCCGAGAGCCAGGCCAATGGCGCTTTGATGCGTGCTTGTCCAATCGGGATTTTTTCCGTTGGCAATCCAAAGCTTGCAGCGCTGCTCGCGCGCCAGGACGCGTCCTTGACGCACCCCAACAGCATCACGATGGCCGCAAACGCCGCATATGTTGCAGCAATCTCAGTGGGCGTTGCTGGGGGCGAAGAAGAGGAAATGTGGGCTGCAGCCTACAGCCACGCTGGAGAAGATGAAGGGGCCGACATGGTTCGAAATAGGCTCTTGGCGGCCAGATCGAACCGCCCTCAAGACTTCCAACACCAGATGGGTTGGGCACTCACGGCTTTTCAAAATGCATTTTTTTGCTTGATGTCCGAGCAAACGCTGCGGGACGCGGTAGTGGGCACAGTCGCTTTTGGTGGAGATACCGATACAAATGGTGCAATTTGCGGTGCCCTGTTGGGCGCGCGGCAGGGACGGGACGCCGTGCCGTTGCAATGGCGAAATTCGGTATTGTCCTGTCGACCGGTTGCCGCAGTCGGAGTTCATCACCCAAGACCGCAGGCTTATTGGCCGGACAATGTCCTTGAGTTATCTGAAGCGCTATTGGTTGCGAGGACAATTAAATGAGCGACCTCAAAAATTTGAGCAGACAGAGACGGGTTATTCTGCAAATCAAGATCGACGGTCATATCGAGGCCGCGATCTTTGCTGCTAAGGCCAATGGCATTGGCCTTTCCGAAGCAATTTCTCTAACCTCCAGAGCTTTGGTCAAAGAAATGGCCGCCAACAGCATGGACCGAGATAAGGTGCACCGTTTTCTATCCAGTGCCCTGAGGAGTGTTTTTGCTGAGTGTGAAGAGAGGTCACCTCGGTATAAAAACTAGCTGCGTAAGTTCGACCCAACCTAGATGTCAGAATTGATAGCGTCCTGATATGTTGGGACGTTGCCTCCCCCTAACCTCACGCGGCTTTGGAAAATGTGCTTAATTCGGTTGAGATGCTCTTAGTCAAACCATTTAAAGGGCGACGTGCAAAATCCAGCCGTCGCACATGATTCACATTACATGGGTAGGTGGGACCGGTCTTCGCAATCGTCGCTATGAATCGCTAACCTGTCATCCGAGAAAACAATCTAGAATTCAGCTTCGAGCCCAGTCTCTTCATTCAGAGAATCCGAAGCAACGGTCGCAAGGGGTGTAGGACTCGAGTCCGATGGCCGACTTCAACTCAACGCGCTGGTTCGCGAGCGTAACCCAGATGGGCGATAATAGCTTGGGGAGATAGACTGGCTAGTTCAAGTTAGAATGGTATATCATCATCAAGGTGACTGGCAGCCCCACTTGGTGCGCTTTCAAATGCTGGATAAGAAGCATCTTGTTGATTGTCAGCGCCAGCCCTAGAAATTTTCCACGCCTTAACATCTGTGTACCAGCGACCATTATACTCACGGCTTTCCAGGTCTATGGAAACAGTCAGGCTTTCATCTTTCCTAATTTCGAATTGGTCAATTTTGTCTCCCCACGCCATGAAGCAAATCTTCTTTGGATATTGGCCGTCAGTTTCCAACACGTACTCTTGCTTCCGCCACGTTCCGTTTGCCGAGGCCCCCGATTTTTCTGGCAAGATTTCAATTATTTTCCCGCTAATTTCCATAGTGAAAGCCTCTATCCAGAAAGTCCAATTTGCCGTGGGTGTTCTGGATTACATCATGCAAAAACACAGAATACCATCGAATGTAGCAAGTGAATGGATACTTGGTGGATTTTTTTTGGTGAACTCTTTGCGGCAATGACCAATGCTGTAGTACCCTATCGCACTCTTTTCTTCGGCAGTGCAGTCGGATTTTGATGCCTCGTGTTCAGCATCTTCTCCTTTTGGATTGGCCCAGCGTATGTCAATTTGTGTTTTGAAAATTTGAGCAGACTTTAAAGCGCTACTGGGGCTCGGCAAGCATCAGTTCGGCGCATTTTTTGCAAGTCGGTATTGGATTTTCGCTAACCGTTTGCCTATAAGTTCTTTGGCCGCATGGCGTCTGATTTGTTGCTCTTTGAGTCTTCCTCAAAATCTCTTCTAGTTCCAATAGCATCCTGCGTCGGCAACAGGGTTACATTCATGTCAATGTGCTTGCCGCAGAATAAGGTGTCCGGTCTAGGGTCAGGATGCATTGATTTTTGCTGCGCTGCGTGATTCACGGCTCCCAAAACGGAGCGGTGACGTGAAAGACCTTTATTGGCTAACCGACGAGCAGATGGCGAAGCTCGCCCCCTTCTTCCCAAAGTCGCACGGCAAGCCTCGGGTTGATGACAAACGGGTGTTGAGCGGGATTATCTTCATCAATCGCAATGGGTTGCGCTGGAGAGACGCCCCGGAAGCCTACGGGCCTCACAAGACCCTCTACAGCCGGTGGAAGCGTTGGAGCGAGAAAGGCATCTTCGCGCGGAGGATGGCCGGTCTCGCCGCCGAGCACAGCGAAAAGAAGACGGTCATGATTGACGCGACCTATCTAAAGGCACACCGAACCGCGACCAGTATGGCCGCGAAAAAGGGGGGCGTGGCCGCCTGATCGGCAGAACCAAGGGCGGCATGAATACCAAATTGCACGCCATCTGTGATAGCAAAAGGCGGCCTTTGAACCTCTTTGTCACCGCTGGCCAGGTTAGTGATTACATCGGTGCTCGGGCTCTGCTCAGCAGCATTCCAAACGCGGACTGGCTACTCGGTGATCGTGGCTATGACGCCGATTGGTTCCGAGATGCGTTGAAAGACAAAGGGATACGCGCCTGCATCCCCGGTCGAAAGCAACGCAAGACGCCAGTAAAATACGACAAGCGCCGATACAAAAGGCGAAACCGCATCGAGATCATGTTTGGCAGGCTCAAGGATTGGAGGCGCGTCGCGACACGCTACGACAGGTGTCTGAAAGTCTTCCTATCAGCCATCGCACTCGCGGCTCTAGTCATTTACTGGTTATGAATCCTGACCCTAGCTCAATTTGACCATTCGACGTTTTGATCTGAAACTGCCCTTTGCCATGACGGTCTTCTACTGTTCGATAGGGTGAAAGTTGACCCAAAATCAAAAGAAACTGGCAAGAAAAAAATGGTGATAGTTCCGGCGATTTCTACCTCAATTGCGGAGTAAATACTGAGGTCTGCAACGAGATGAGGGGGGGCGCTAAAATGCTGGGATTTGGGGGGCGCAAAAAGAAACATAAAGTTGAATGGGCTGCAAGATTGGCCGCCGACGAACTCTTGGATCAGGCTTTCAGCTTTTCTACGGTGAAAACACATGCATCCAAGCTGTGTTTAGATGAAAAACAATCGCCAGAAATGCTGGCCGCTCAAACTGCCCTATGGTTTTTTCGAAATCCGGGTGAGAAATTTGAAGCGCTTTTGAAATCGCAGCTTTCAGCGAGAAAAATGGTTCTCAAATGGTATGAGGAAGGGCGGCTGCCTTCGATGCTACTCACGGCGTTCGAAAGCTCGCTACACAAAAAATACCATCCGAATAACTTGGGAAAAACCAATGCAAGCGAGCAAGCTAAAGAAGCTTCATAAATCTCGCGAGTCGCTGCCACGACAATCGCAAAGAGTGATGATTGGTGACATCAATTTGGTGGCAAAACGCGCAGTTCGCCTGGGACTCTGCCCAGAAGGGTGGTTGCAAGATTCATCAATTACTATCAATCACCCGGATGGTCGAAAATCGAAGGCGGGATTGACGCGGGCTAGGGTAGTTAAAAACTGGCTGGAGTGCATTGCCCGTGCCGTCCCTACGGCGAAGAACCAGATTACTAGCAGGTGGTAAATAGGATAGAAAATGACCTTGGAAGAACTTTTGAAGTCTGACAAGACGACCCAAATCAATTGGTTGAAAAACAAACAACCGGACACTGATCTGGTGGAAATCTTTGTGCGCTCTTGGGAGGAACCATTGGGTTGCTATTACAATACCGACGCAACCTCATTTGATGACATGGTTTCTTACCCTGATGCCTACGATCTTGGATGGGCTTTGCAAGAACGTATCCCGGAGATTTCAGACAATCGAGCCATATCCATAAACGACGGCGCAGTTCTTAATGCGCAGGAAAAATCGGCGACTAGGGATATTGCGTTGGAGAAGGAAATGGAAAGCCTCGGCGGCTCGTTTTGTTCGGGTTACTTTGATACATGGAACAAAGACACTCAGCTCTTTGTCGCGTTCGAAGGGCCGAGCTTGGGGCAAGGTGGAATCAATTACCAATTTGAACGCATTTTTAGGTCAAAGGAAGCTGCAATCGAGCACTTCAAATCCAAGGGAGACCATTGGGTTGACGAATATCTGTAGGGAGTGACGAAGAAACCATCCCTCAGCTTAGGATGCAAATCTAGAAAATGAAATTTGTTTTGAGTGAGGTGACAGATTGGCGAGTCGCGGGAAACGATCCCAGCTCGTCGCCAATCCATCAGCCTGGCGAACATGATTTCGATCTGGTTGCATCGTTTCTAAGATCGCTTGTCGTACTCAGCCTACCTCATTTTCTGTTTCCGGCGGGGGGCCAAGCGGTTGCTCGGAGTACCTCATCAGAAACAGAACTCTTCAAAGTCTGTTCCCAGGTCGTCCGATGAACCCAAGAAGAGCTTGAGGAAATAGTAAGCAGAAGGTCATCCAGCTCGCGATGTAATGCTGAAATCTCTCGGTGCAGTCCCAGTCCAACGTTTGAATGCTGTGGAGAATGCCGCTTGGTCAGCGTAGCCCAGAGCAAATGATATTTCCGAAAGTGTCATCCCATCTTTCATCAGCGTTTTTGAAAGGTCAAACCTCAACTCGTCCACGATCGTTCGAAAACTGGTACCGTCGTCTTTGAGGCGGCGTGCGAAAGTGCTAGCGCTCATGCCAAGGCTGGACGCCACATCATTGGCTGAAAGCATCTTCGACGGTAGGGACTTCGTGAGCAGTCCTTCTACTTGTGATCGAAGTGCCATTTTGTTCTTAGGACGCTCTGCTAGGAGCCGATCCCCGTATTCCGTCAGGTGCTCTCTCAACTTCAAATCGTACGTGGGAATGGGTAGATCCAAAGTCGAATGGGACAAAATGATCTCCAGGCTTTCGGCTCCGAAAACGACTGGAAATCCGGCGAGTTTCTCAAACTCCCGCGCTGAATTTCGCACTTCATGATCAAAACGGAGTTCAATTGGGTAGAAAGCCGATTGAGTAATGTGCCTCATTCGAGACAGTACACCAAACAACAAAAATTCTGTGTGTCGGTGATATTTGGAATAGCCAGCGTCCTTCCATGAGACTTCGAAGGATGCTGCGTTGCTGGAAAGCTTCAAAGCATAGAATACAGCAGGGTCGATGATTTCGTGAAACCTAGAGGTATTTTCGATCGCTGCTCTAAGGTCTTTGGAATACTTACTTATGTATCCGGTGACGCTATTCGATACTTTCCAACATAGCCCAGCTTTGGCTCCAAAGGTGATGTCGCCTAATGCGTCGCAGGCCTCCCGAACAATTTTTGCTTCTGTTTCGTAGTCGAAGAATTTTGCCTGTTCGGCATCGCGACGGGATATTCCACATTTGATAAGGATCTTGTTCACGGTTTCCCGATCACATCCCTCTTTTTCCATGGCGCTAATCAAATGCCTTAGTCGAGCAGCATCGATTTTCATAGTTGGACACTCACCTTTGAAATCCTGGGAATTTTAATCAGCTGAATCGGGTTTCGAATGATTATTTGTGATTGCAAACCTTTTAAGTCTGAAGCCGTGTCTTACGTGTCATGACTTGCTAATAGCGTACGCCCAGGCAAGTCCTGCAAGTTCTCCGATCCAAAGCCTGTCGCAGGAAGGGTGTATGGGCAATTTTATTTGGCAAAGTACGAGCGGTGCCAGAAATTGGTGCCAGAGGCGGGCAAAATGCTCTAAGAGCCGCCGCTCTCTGAGGGTGAACAAGTCTTTGGAGCGGCTGTCTTCTCGAAATTTCAAGCCCTCTCGGCTAAGCGGACCAAGAAACGTTGTATGGCCAAAGTCCCCAAATATCTGACACTTTCTCACAAGCGCCCCATACATCGCGAGGTTATTTGCACGACGGCGTGAATAACGCCGTCGAGTGATTATGTGGCGATTTGTATTGACTAAGAGTTTGGAGCACGAGCTAGTTATGACGAAAACCCAGGGCCGCCTAGCCTCTCAAATCATCGACCGGCACCCAACACCGAGGACCTGACTTTGTTCAAGAGACTGACTGCCGTCCTGGCACTAGTTGCCACAACCGCCACAGCCGCCGGCGTCCAGGTGCGCGACGCCGATACGATAGTTGTGGATGGCACGCCCGTACGACTGCAGGGAGTGGATGCACCTGAACTGGGAACTGCGGCCGGACGCGATGCGCGACGTTGGATGGTCAACCACCTTCGCGGAAAAGCGGTTGAGTGTAAGTTGACCGGTGAGCGGACACACGACCGATACGTAGGAGTTTGCTACGTCGACGGGCAGGATATCGGTGCTGCAGTGATCGCAGCGGGCCACGCTTTGGACTGTGCACGGTATAGTGGTGGTCGTTATCGAGATTTCGAGACAGCTGCAGCCAGGTCGCGACTGAACCGCGCGCGCTACTGTTGAACCGCTTAGGCGACCTCTTTCTCACCGCCGGCGTGGACAATCGCTTGCTCTTCGAAATGATGCGGATCGAAGCAGACGACATGAAGTATCTAAATGTCCTAGAGGCGAGCGCTTACACTTTGGTCAACTGATCAGACTTTCAATCATGCCTTGAATGCCTTTTAGCCCCTTTTGCGCAATAAATCGGTTTTCACATCATCATGGTCAGCCGTCATTGACGCAAATCTGAAAGAATTTGACAAGAAAACACAAGCCAAAGTCTGGCGTCCGAAACACCTAGGAATCAAATAGTATCATATGGTTGAGTGCCTGGATGTGTTGTGGGTGCAACCTTTGTAAAGCATCCCATGACGTGACGCTTCGTCGTTCGTTGTTGCGTCGGCGACTTCTCGCTAAGGGTGATTTGCACATGTAGATGGAGTTATGACGTGGAAGAGATCACAGCTGTTGGTAGAACGATCAAAGACCTGATCCTCACAATCGCGGAATATCTGACAGAAGACTGGACGCCGGGTTTCGTCGCAGGTGTGTTGCTCGCGTCCATGGTCGTTTTTTTGGCCGCATGGTCGTTTCGCGTCGTACGTCGTACCCGTGCAGTTTCTCAGTTCCAGCGCATCTTCCTGGGTCAAAAAAACGCTGATGATGGAGCCGTGAACTTCGAGGAGCTGTCGGCTCAGATAGAAAGAAACTCGAAGGGGCGGGCTTCCAGATCGCTTGCAACGGCATGGGGCGAGTACGGCGAAACGATCATTCAATACAAAGGCCTGGCCAGAAACTCTGTACGTCCCTCATACTTTTTCAATGTAGACGATTTGGCGTTCGGACCAGGGTTCTTCCGAATTCTACCGAACCTCTTTGTCACGATTGGTTTATTCTTCACGTTCTTAGGCTTGATTGCGGCATTGAATACGATGACCGGGAAAGCAATTGACGATGCTGCAATCAGTGGATTGCTGTCGGTTGCGTCCGCGAAATTCATAATGTCTCTCACAGGGCTATTGTGTTCGATCGTTTTCACGGTGGCTTTGCGCGTAGGCAACGGAAAGATCGAAGGGGCAGTTCATGCATTGAGCGGCCTCATTGAAGACAACCTGAGTTTCGTGAGCCAGGAAGAGCTTGCCGTTCGACAACTCAATATCGCGGAGGAACAGCGCGACAACTTGAGAACCGTCGGGATGGAACTCGTCAGCGAACTTACAGCGCAATTGAAGGACGGTATCTCTGGCCCGATCGTCGAGTCGATAAACGACAAGATGGATGAAATCGTGACGCGCTTGCAAGATGGGTTGCCCAAAGCACTCGCCGAGGAAATAGCAGGTAAACTTGAAGGTATCAGTAAGGATATCGGCCGAGCCGGTAGCGATGGCCTAACCGACGTCGTTGAAGGTTTGTCGAAGACTTTGACCAGCAACGTGACGGGCGCTTTGCAAGACTCAGGACGGCATCTTTCAGAAGCGGCATTGAAGATTGGTGAGCTGGCAGATCGGCTGGATGATAGTTCCGGAAAAATGGGCTCTGGCATGGAGAGCGCGATTGGACAAATGACTTCGGCCGTCCAAGATCTTCGGAACTCAGCAGTGTCGTCTGCAGATACGACGAAAGAAGCTCTGAACCAGGGGGCCGACGCACTCCTGAGCAGGATGAATGACTCGCTTGATCGGATCAGTGACAATACCAAAGAAGGCGCTGCGGCGATGCTGTCAGCGGCCAACGAGATGAAATCAGCCGCAGAGCAATTCGGAGCAGAACTCAAAACAGCGACGGAAACGGGCGCCGCAACTGCAGAAGCCACGATCAACGAAGCAAGCGCAGACGCCGCGTCGAAAATTCAGGCTGCGGGAGCGAGTGTCACCGAATTGGTGGAAGAAGGGCGCGACGAGGTTCTTGCTCCGCTGAACGAAATGGTGAATTCGCTCAAGACGATGACTGAAGAGTTGGGCAGCGGTGCGCAAAAGATGCAGCATATGTCCGATAGTGTCGGTAGAGGTGCCGGCGCCGTTTCTGAAGCTTCTGACAGCTTCAAAGCGGCTTCCAACGGTCTTCTGGCCGCTGCAGCACCGATCGAAGTTTCGACATCCAAGATCGAAACGGCGACAGCGAACCTAGATCGCAACGTCGATGCGACTGCTCAAACCGTTTTGAAAGCCGCCAAACAGACTGCCGAGATCGCCAATGAGACAATGGAACGTGCTCGTGACGTCCTAGATGGAAAGCGTCGTGGCATCGAAGATGCTCTGGAAGGTGTCCAAGCCGTCGTACGAGAAATGACGGGACAGGGCGAACGCTTGGATGACGTCGACGAGAAACTGGGACGCGCTTTCGAGGTGTACAACCAGAAAGTTGAAGAGGCGCTCGGATCGATCAAGACCTATGTAAGTGAAGTCCAGGGAAAATTCGGCGAAGGTATCGATCAGCTTCAGGCCGTCGTCGATCAAGCTGAAGACTTCGCTCCGCAAACGCGGAGGGCGTCATGAAGCACGCTCAAATCAGGCGATCCGTAGCGGAAGAGGAAGAGTCGGCCTTCGTATCCATGACCGACATGACGGTCAGCGTCTTGTTCATCGTGATCATCCTGCTCGCGTTTTTCGCCCGCTTCTACGGCAATCAAGAACCTGATGCGGTTCCTCGATCGACATATGAGATCGTAAAAGACGAAAGAGATACCGCACTCTCTTCGTTGGAACGCGTTCAAGCAGAACTGGAACTCGTGACAATCGAGAAGGATCGCATCGCAGCGGAGCTCTCAGACGTTTCGAGAGAGCGCGATGAATTGAGAGCAGAGGTCGATCGCCTCAGCGAAAAGCTCTTACGCCAGGACGCTTTGATCCGAGAGCTGCGAGACACGCTCAGAGAAAAGGGCCAAAGAATCTCCGATCTGGAGACGAAATTGGCTGATGCATTGGCAAGAATTGCCAAACTTGAGACACAGCTTGAGATGCTTCGGCGTCAAATGCGGGATCCATTAGAGAATTACATCGCGCAAGCTGACGCGACGCGGATCAAGGTTCTCAAAGAGATTGAAGCGCGCCTCAAAGTGGACTTCCCCGAGCTCGAAGTGAAAGTGAACGAAAGAAACGGTGCTTTGCAGTTCAAAGGAGAGGGCCTTTTTGGAAAGGGAGCCCGAGAGCTTCTACCCGCAAAAAGAGCCGTCATGCAGCGTGTGGGAACGATGTTGAACGAAATTCTGCCTTGCTACACATTTGGCGACAACAGCTCCTGGCAGGAAGGGTGCAATCCTGCCTTCGCCGTTATAGAGGCTATCCAGATCGAAGGGCACACGGATAGCGAGGGCGGCGAGCTATACAACTTGCGGCTTTCAAACGATCGGGCGGTTTCGGCATTTTCGACGATGACCTCGGAAGCGCCGGGGTTGATCTCACATCTCAATCTTCGAGAGCAGCCGGTGATCTCAGTTGCTGGATACGGTGAATATAGACCGATTGCTTCGAACCAGACCCGCGCTGGAGAGGACGAAAACCGACGAATTGATCTTCGGATCATAATGTTCTCACCCGCGAGCACGGAACAAATCGATGACTTGAAATCCAGACTTCATTCTGCTGCGGGAGGCGGGGATGAGACTCAGTGAGATATTCGCGCAGAGAGTCGAACCGACTTCTGTCGTTCTCCCAGCTCCGAAGCGATTGGAAACTGCCGTAGATCGTGTGCTGAAGCGATGGCCAGATGTATTTGCTGAGCCCTCCGAGAACGACCGCGAAACCTTGGTCGCAGAATTGAAGCGTAGACTGGATGATTGGTCGTGGAGCGGGGCAAAGATTTCGTTCGTGAACCAAGCAGCCGTAGCGCTCTTTGATCGTGAGCGGAGGTCTCGGGCGGATCTCGAGCATGTTCGAAAGTTTTACTATGAAGAAGCCGCCACGAACCGCAGTCGGACGTTTTTGGGAAACGCGGTGCAAGTCTACATTGGAAGCTTCGTCAAAGGAGCAGTTCACACACGTCGACTGTCTGAAGCTCTTACCAACCAAATTCCGCATCTCAGTGGACGTTCCAGGAAACTGTTGAAGAGTTTTCCAGCATTCTTCGACTCCAATAGAATTGCTATGGAAGTTGCGTCTCGCATGAAGGATGCAGAGCGTCCTTTCCAAGAATTGAAGAGCTTAGGCTTCAACAAACCACATGCGCCGGGGTTGCTTGACCACGCGCATCTAGAATTTCTCGAGAAATTGGATCTCAGAACTCATACCGATATCGAGAAACTATTCCATTGGCTGCATCCGGATGGCCAGTTGGCGAAACAAAGTGGGGCGTCAGAAGCAATCGAAGCATTGTTGGCGCCTTGGCTCGATGAAGAGCCCCAAGAAGACGTCAAAAGGTTCCTGATCGACCACCTAACCGAAAGCTACGGCGACATCCGGATCAATCCTGGAAGCGCTTGGATAAACGTAAGCGAACAAGCAAAGCAAGTACTGCTCCGTTGGTTGACCGGCGAGAGTATGCGGTTTCTCTTCGATGTCCTCACAGACACGCAAGATAGCCATATGTGGAGCGAAAGAAGGCGTTTCTGGATGGATCAATACGACAGGGGAAATATCTCTGCTGCCTGGGTGGCTTTTGATCCCAGGGGACACAAGCTCGCTCGCAAGAACCTTGGCCGTGAAAAAAATCTTCCGTTTGGACGCCAGGTGTCTCACGCGAGCGACGACGGGAACAAGTCTTTGCTCATCATGAAGGTAGGCCAAAGGATCATCGTCGAAGGAACTTACAATTTCAAAGTCCACATCTATGCAAAAAACGATCCTGAAGCACCGAAGTTGTATCAGCCCAAATACGATTGTGCGGACATACGACACGATAGAAGAAAACGAGTCAGTTCTGGATTTGTCAAAATCGGCCCAGAGGAGCGAAAAATGCACCTCGGTGATTGGCAAGGTTACTTGCGTAGCCGGTATCCGGAGATGTTTTGATGGAGTTCGAGTTTTCCCATGATGATGCAAAAGTCATTTTGCGTCCCAAGTCTCAACGCACTGGATTTCTTTCTTTGTTCGGAAAGAATGCGCCAGTCTCACTGAACCATCTCGACCCAAAAGAGCGGCAGGTCGCCTTTGCTATAGGTGACTTGAGGGCCATAGAGGCTGAATATCCCGGCTCAATTGTGATCCATGACGATCGTGTGGAGTTGACACATGACGGAGCGGCGCAAGTCGGTGCCAAGTCTGGTCAAATCTTGGGACTTCCACCGCTTGTAGATCTTGAGCTCCACACCGACGCAGAAGGGATCGTGGGGTCCGAGCATTTTCGGCTTCACTACGAATGGCAATACCAGGGGAGAACAGTCGAACCTAAACGAACTGGCGCATTCCTGAATACGGCTCGAGGAATTCAACGAGTTCCCAGTTGGATGCTTGGAGCAATCCGTATCGCTGACTGCTTCGACCCCAATGAGGACGAGGTCGATCACTGGACGGCTCTTGCACGTTTCAGGAAAGCTCTCGTTCCAGAGGAGGAAATCGGGGCGAACACGGAGATGTCCAACTTTCTTTCTGGACTAAAAGTGAGTCTGGCTGACAGTTTTTCGATTTCCCCGATTGAGAAAGGTGAGTACTTGGACTTCGCGCCTGTGCCTTTCGCAACTGATACTCTATCGCAAAGTGAAGGCGATGAAGTGATCGAAGAAGCTGCGTCTGAGCTTGATGAAAGAGAGCTGTCCGTTTTTCAGGATCGTTTCCAAAGATCAGGCGCCCTTCCTTCCTACAAAACGGGTGACAAGAGTTACCTGGTCGTCGATCCTTCAGCCAAAGTGACGCTCGAAGTGATGGAAGAGAAGAAAAGAGCAACTCCCTTTGAGAGGGCGGAGTTCGTCAAAAACCCCAAGCCAGCGATCACCGCGGCGATTCAGGAAGACCTCGAAAAGCGAGGGGCATTGGCGGGGTTGAATGATGCGCAAGTTCAAGAGGCAATCGAAACCGCGACGGGTGCGACTTTCGTGGAGACGCGTGAGTATTCAGAGCGTGTGATCGGCATCGGCAAGTGGAAGCGACCGGAGCTCGGGGATGACTGGTCGAATGGCACTGAATGGATGCCGGAGGGACTGTCTCGGAGTGTCGTGGACCGTATTCTGGAAAAAAACCTGAAGCAGACAGAATCCGTTCTCGAAGAGATGAAAGCAGCTGCAGCCAGGGGAGACGCAAAGATAGACGTCGACGGGCAAGCGGTTCCAGTTAACTCGTCGACGATCAAGTCGATCGAAAGCAGGGTGGAGCAGCTTCGCAAAGAACAAGAGAAGACAGACGGATCAGGTGAGGATGAGGGAAACCGCGACCAAATCACGTCAGCCACTGACCGCGATCCAATCGTCGTTCAAACCAAGCACAATTTCGAGAATATCGAATGGCGCCCAGATAGGAACAAACGTGGCGCCTTTGTAGAGAAACGCGTTCCTGACCTCATATCCACACCATTGAAAGAGCATCAGACGAAGAGTTTCGAATGGTCTCTGGAGGCTTGGAGTGAAGGTCTTCCAGGTATTCTGAATGCCGATGAACAAGGGTTGGGAAAAACGCTTCAAACGCTTTCATTTCTAACTTGGCTCAAGACTAACATGGCGCACCGGGACAACAAGGCGCGTCTGCCCATTTTGGTGGTTGCGCCAACGTCACTTCTGGAAAACTGGGAAGAAGAGGTTTCCAAGCATATCGGTGGTGATGGGCTCGGTTTCATTTACAGACTTTACGGCAATTCCATCGCTGGGTTTAAGAGGAAATCAGGCTCTGGAAAAGACACCGACAAGGGGCAGGACACTCTCAATTTCGATGCCCTCCATGAAGCCATAGAGGATGGTAGAGGCGACAGAGTATGGATTCTGACGACCTACACGACGATGACGAACTATCAGCACTCTTTGGCGAAGATACCGTTCTCGTGCGCCGTATTCGATGAAATCCAGAATATCAAAAACCCCGGCACCTTGGCCGCCGCATCAGCGCGCGCAATTCGCGCGGATTTTCGGATCGGATTGACTGGGACACCGATCGAAAACGTGAGTGGAGACCTGTGGTCAATCATGGATCAGCTCGTTCCAGGTGCCTTGGGTAGTCTTCGCGAATTCAACGATGTCTTTGGCTCTCCAAACGAAGAAAACATGAGCCAACTTCATCAACTGGTGTTCAAGCAGCAGGACGATGGCAATGGGGCGCCGGTTCCACCGATGGCGATACGCAGGGTCAAGGAAGAAGCGGCAAAGGATTTGCCGAGCAAAACTCGGATGCTCCACCCACGTCTGATGCCGGAGCTTCAGGCAACAGTCTACGATGCCGCTCGTTTGAACCTCGCGAAAGGTGGACTCGGAGCCAGGCTCGCAATGATACATCACATACGGACCGTATCGGTGCATCCCAATATCGAAGGCAACGAAACAGGAGAGAGTTTTGTAAATTCTTCGGCGAGACTGGAGGCAACTTTTGAGATCCTGGATCGGCTTGCATC
The DNA here is from genome assembly GCF_001458195.1 of Ruegeria atlantica. GTDB lineage: Bacteria > Pseudomonadota > Alphaproteobacteria > Rhodobacterales > Rhodobacteraceae > Ruegeria > Ruegeria atlantica. The sequence goes on from NZ_CYPU01000011.1 coordinate 77,540, forward strand.
GAAAGGTGAACGAGCATTGGTTTTCATCGAAAACATCAAGATGCAGTATCGTTTCGTCGAACTGATCAAACAAAGGTATCAGCTGCCCCGCGTAGATATCATCAACGGAAAAACGCCGATCAAGCAACGCCAGGTCATCGTAAATCGTTTTCAACGCCATCTCGTCGACGACAAAGGCTTCGACTTGTTGGTATTGGGGCCAAAGGCGGCAGGAACCGGCCTGACTTTGACCGCGGCTACGCATGTCATTCATTTGTCGCGTTGGTGGAACCCTGCTGTAGAAGAGCAATGCAACGACAGAGTTCACAGGATCGGGCAAACCAAACCAGTTGAGATCCATGTGGCCATGGCAATCCATCCGGGCTACCGAGAAGGCTCATTCGACTGCCTCTTGCATAGTCTCATGCAACGAAAGCGAAAGCTGGCGAGTTCCGCCCTTTGGCCGCTTGCGGATAGTAGAGGCGATGCGGCTTTGCTTCAAAGCGGGTTGACCGAGATCGAGATCAATACTGGCGGTGAGCCTTTGGAGAGTGCTATGGCTGCGATGTTCGAAAGAGACGGAGCTTCACTCCCTCAAGCAAAGCCCGATGGGTCTTTAGTGTTTTCTTGAAAGCGGGCTGCCTCGTTGCGGCGCGGGAGATAAGCTTCGCCGGCAACTGAAAGTCGGTTTCAGGGGCGAACTTGGTGAACGAATCAGCTTGATCTGCAGTTCCGTGGGATACAACACGGCAGCGTATCTTTTTTGAAATTGGCATGAAATTTGGCATAATTTTTTCGAAATCTGTCCGTTTTGGCCTTAATATGTCCTATAAAGTCGAAAACATGCCATAAATTGTCATCTTATTTTGGCAATAAAATTTGACTATCTTTCACCCAGATCAATGAAAGGTGAAACGATGGCTTTCGACAAAAAAAAGCTGAAAGCGGCAATGAAGAAGAAGGGTGTTTCGCAAGCAAGACTTGCGGAACTACTGGGTAAAGGGGAGCGAACCGTAGCTCGCTGGCTTTCGTCCAAGTCACGCCTGAAGCAAGACCAAATAGAGAGTATTTGCGAGGTTCTGGCTATAGCGCCCGAAGAGATCGACGAAGATTGGAAAGGTGAGGTGGAAAGCTCGCGGAAGGTGGCAGTCGGTGCAAGGATTACCACGTCTTCGAGCAATGGGTACTACTTGCTCAAACAGCGTTACGGGGTAACGCAAACACAACTAATAGAGTTGGCGCCACTCATGTTTGCCATTTTGGCAAAGCTTGCTTTGCAGAGACCCGAGCAAAGGTTGGTCGAGTTGCACCACGCTTATGAACAAGCCGATAAGCCTTTCAGCCCGATGATTGACAATTACGAGCAGGAACGTTTGGCCGCCGAAATAAAAGTGGCCGCGACACAGGATATTTTTGAACCCGTTCCCGATCCGATGATTGATATCAGTGATCTCGATCAGTCAGACATGCCCAATCTACTCTGTTTGCTGTTGAGACACCTTGCTGAAGGAACTGGAATAGACCTGCCACGAGAGTGGGGTGTTGGATCGCGATGCCCCAACAGCCAGGGTATAGATTTCGATCGAATGGCGATCAGCGAGCTTACGATGGGCGACGACGCGTTGAATGCGTCGATCATCAATGGCGACGTGAAACTAGATCAAATGGATCAGCATCTAGAACTGTCAGAACTGGCAGACGAGCGAATAGTTTGGCTCAGAGAAAAGGCTGAGGCGGCGAATGAACTCCGGCGGCTTGAAAAGGAAAAGCGGCGGAAGGAACGTGAAGCTTGGCTGCGGGCCAATCCAAAAGAGGCTAAAAAAGCTGCGAAGGAACGCGCCGAACGCGAAGAGCGGATCAAGTCACTTTTCAAAAAGCTTGGGATTGAAAGATGAGGGGCGTAGCACACGGTCTTTCATCTCTGGGGATGACGAAGCACGCACTAGAGCGCGCCGCTCAAAGGGGTGTTTCTCAGCAAGATCTCAAATTGTTGATCACTTATGCAAAGTACAATGATGCGGGAGCGGGCTGCAGCCGGTTGTACCTCAATGATCAAGCTGTCCAAGAGTTGATCGCAGACGGGTTGCCATTGGAGGTCGTTGAAAGCGCTCAAAAGTCCGAAGCCATCGTCACATCAGATGGTCGCGTGGTTACTTGTTACCGGCGGACTCGAGGCGATCGGAGACGTCGGGTGTTTCCCGACCGGCGCCTGGTCCGCCTTCGGCGGCGATAGCAAAAAAAGCAACAAAACTCAAAAGAACATGAGACCTACTCCTGTCGGGAAACGGAGTCGAGTTTCTATTTCTGGATGGAGAAAAGGGCATGGTTACGAGCGTAAACAAAGTAATACTCATAGGGCGAATGGGGACTAACCCAGAAATCAGACGCTTCGATAAAAGTGATCGTATTTGCTACTTTTCTCTTGCCACGAACGAGGGTTGGAAGGATCGCAAAACCGGCGAATGGGTGGAAATCACGCAGTGGCACAAAATCGTCGTACGTGTCGACCAGATCATTTCCTTTTGTGAGGTCAGTATCTGCAAAGGCGATCTCGTTTTTGTCGAAGGTTCGCTTGAAACCAGAAACTGGAGCGACGACGACAGTCAAAACCGGTATGCGACTGAAGTCGTCCTTCGCCCGTTCAAAGGCCAATTGAGGCTCCTGAAAAAATCCGAACAGGGTCGGCTCCAGGCTGCGCCTAAGTCAGACGGCGTGAGCTTGCGAGAAACTGTCGATATCACAGACCCTCCATTTTGAAAGCTGCAACGACGGGGAGTAATGCAACATGCAGATCGAACACACTTCAACCGATTTCTATGGCAAGTTTGAGTGCGGTGAGAACAGTAAGGACTATATCGATACGAGAACCGAAGACGGCGACTGGGCGCAAGACCCTAGTCTATATTTGGGCTATGTATCAAGTTCGCCGGTATGCACTGAAGAAGTCTTGAAGGCATTGGCAGAACAGGATCAGGCTGCGCGCAAGGTACGCAAGACCTTCAAGAGGACGGTTCCCCGGACGACATTCGCGGACAATCACTACGATGACCATCATTGGTGAGCTTGTTAGGTTTGATACACTTGAAACTGCAAAAGACTAAAGGCAACTTCGCATGAAGGTACTCAAGCGAATTCCAGACATGGATGACAATGCGCTTTCCAGACTGTTCTTCAACGCGCAGGTCCAGCTTCAAGACGACAAGCTGCATGAGGCTGCCGCATCAGTTCTCGAAGCAATCGAGCGTGAATGGCAGAAGCGGTTGGCTGCTTACGAAGCAGGTAATCACAAAGCAGCAACACCAACAGAGGGTGTTTTGAGCAAGGTAGGCTACAAAGTTGGTGCTGACGGCCTCAAGGAGCCGGTGAGGAGGCGTATATTGGATTATGTGTTGACTGGAACGTTGCCGCCTGTCGGATCTCCTGCTCACATGGCGGAATGGGGTGAGCCAAAGTCCAGGCAGCGATTTCGAAAGTTACATCGTGTCATCAGGGTGCTCGCGTCGAGCGGCAACACACTCGGTACGATGGATAAAGCAGTGGCTGAATGGGAAGACGACTTGAATTATTTGGATCGAGAATGGAAATCAAAATGCATCTCATAGCAGCTCAACTTGTCTGACATATAGAGGTTCGGAGCAATTCAAACTCCCTGATCAGTGACTTTGCCGCCGACCATCGATGGTTGGCATTACGGATTTCTAAAATCACGCTAAGGCATTGGAACTTTCGAAAGGCAGTCGAGCAAACGGCCACCATCGCGCTCGTCCTTCCACGCCGACATGAGATCCCTCCGGATTTCGAGCATGACCGCGTCCTGCGCTCCCACATCGATCACACCCGAATACGGAGTGTTCAGGCCGACTTCGTAACCGAACGCTTCGAAATGAATTTTCAAAGAGGCTAGCCAGGCTTCTGAGGTGACACCGTCCGAAAACCCCAAGTCTATTTCAGGTCTAGGAGCGTCGCGATCCGCCTCTACCGCCCATGCTGACAATGGGTAGCTGTGAAAGTCGATGAGGTAACCCGACTTCGCTGCTGTTCTGAGCGCGTCCCAATGGGGGTCGTAAAATTGCTTCTTTAGGTCCAATCGGGTTTCGGGGCTCAGATCTTTGCGCATCCTTTGACCGTCGTGGGTGTGGGTATAGATCATGCCGCGACCGACACTTGCCATGACTTCCAGCGCGTCGTCGGCATATCTCTCCACGTCCAAAACGATGCGCGAGACTTTCGCTTCGATGATCGTGGCAGCAGGGAATGCAGCAGCAGCTAATTCGTCTGTCCATAAATCAGCAGACTCCGCCGCCTCTGCAAAGAGTTGCTCATCCCTCAACAAGTATTGCGACTTCACCTCAGTAGGTATGGCCAGCGATGCATGCGGAACGTGAATTATGAGATTAGGGGACTGTTGCATCGGTTCGAAATCCCTTGGAGCTCTTATTTGGACTGTGAAGGCTGCTCTAGCCGAGCAATGATCTCTTCAAGACGTTTCACGCGCTCTGAAAGAGTGGGACGGGTATGTGCCATTGGCGCGTCGTCATCTATACCTTTGGCGACAGGGGGTGGTGGCGACCAGTACCCCGTTTCCTTGAGATATGATTCGACAGCTCCTGCGATTACACCGTTTCTGGTCTCGTCCGGGTTTTCAGAAAGATAGTGTTCGAGCGCTTGTAGTCGGCGTGCTCCAAGCCGGATCGATATGGGTTTGTCTTCCATTTCAAGGCCTTACTCAGTGTAATACAAATTTCTTGTACACGTATTACATTTTCTCTTGCAATACGTATTACGTAATACTATCTTTATGTCATCCGGGCAATGGTGCTGCTGCATCTGGCGGTGCATTGGATGCAACGGCCTGGTGATCCAAAGAAACAGCATTGCGGGGCCACTCGTGATCCAATTGCCTGAGAGCAATAGGGATTGGACGAGTTGCGACTGCAATTGACGAATTGGAGCCCGGACGCGGGTTCTTAGGCCGTGCGCCGAACAACCGTTTGCATGGGACGGTAAGGCGGCTGCAGAGCCATGGTGGCTCGTTGGGGGTCGTGTAAGGCGGCTTCCGAGTGTCGGGGTAACTCTAACCCGGCTGCAGGTTCCCTCGCTGGCACGAGGGTTGTGGGTGATCCTTAGTCCCACCGGTCGCCATAATTTGGCAGGACAAAGAAATGAAACTTGAAAGCCTTGTGCAATTCACCAAACGACGTAGCCGCGTCGCCAAACATAACCGGTCAATGATGTCGAAGGCGTATTTGACCAAACGTAAGAAACGGCTGGCAAGGACCCGAGCGCGCAACTCAAGATGCCAACTAAATGCCTTGTGCACTGGTCGACTGGGATATCGTCCGTTGCGGCAACGCAAGTTGGAGCGTGAATCGGACAACAGTCTTTTGAAGCTGCTCATGCAGGTCGCGAAAGAAGAAACAAGGAACAAGCCGAGGGGCTGATCCCCTCTCGGTTGCGGTGCATCGAACGGCGGCATGCCAGTGCCGTAAGATGGCTGTGGGTCGTCGTGACCCTGTCTACGTGGTTAATCACCATGGCGACAAGCCCATGGGTAACTCCATGGTGCAGGCTCCGGGTACGCGAGGCAAGGACCAGCGCCCGGTTGAGGGTAACCATTCCCTCCCGCATTCAATTTAATGAAATCGAAGTTTTCAAGGAGTGAGTACATGTCGAGCAATACCCCAATCGGACTTGCAACGATTATCATCATGGGAGACGGAAAAAGAGACGAAGCCGTAGAGGCAATCATTCAAGCCTTTCCCAAACTTTCGGAGGAAGAAGCCCATGACGCAGTTTCCGCCGCCCAAAGAGGTTTTCTAGGTCAGTTGAAAATAACCGAAATCTCCGGTGACACCGTTTTTCAAGGTGCCCAATCCGGAGACTGCCCTTTTGATTGAACCGGTGCATTAGACTTGTCAGTAGGAACTTCGATCTCATGTTCTCGCAGAACCTCGAGCGCATGGTATGAAGCCTCATTTGCGAAACTGGATTTCGTACGAGTCGCGGTCCTCTAGCCTTCGTCCGGTGAGGTAAACGCCTCGATTACTTGTTGATGGTCAGTGGAAACAGGTTCAGCGAACAAACCTGAACTATCAGCAAAATACTTGGTCCTGACAATTTTCAGCAATCGATTGGGGAAATCTCAAAAGTCGCAATGCGCGTCGAACACCATTTTGCAAGAGAGGTTCTTGTTCACGGCCGTAGGCTCATTTTCATCAATCGAAATTTCCACGCCATGGAACTGTTTCGTTCGCGATCGCAGCGTGATCAACCGAAGAAGATAAGGAGAATTCCTATCGTCAATGAGACAATTCTTGCTTACGCGTTTCTAGATGCAAGTTATCGCAAATGCGGTGCCGAATTCCGGCTTTGGCACGAGTTTTATAAGGGTGACGTCAAGCAACACCTCATCACCGCCAAACTCTTTGCTTCGAACCCAGAAATGACCCCTAATGAAACGCATGGAGCCTGGGTGGAACGCCGGCTTGCCGATGGTTGGAGCCAAGGAGAAGTGGTCGATGCAGAGCAGAAAACGCACACTCAGCTGGTTGCGTTTGAGAAGTTGCCTGCGCTTGCACAAGAGGCAGAAATAGCTGGCGTAGACGCCATGAGGCTCGCCCTGCCACATGCAGAGAAAAACGTATTGCCGCCAAACCTTGAATTCGAGATGATGAAACGTATCGCGGTAAGCAATGCCAATTTCTACTTGGAAGCTGGAGAGGCCTTGGGTCTCGATCCAAACGATCAGCCGTCTTGCATGCTTTTGTGGGGCTCTCTGGCAAACGCGCGCCATCATCTTCAGTTGCTAGAAGCGGGATCAAGCCTGAATGAACAACACATTGGTGTCTTGGATGAAGGCTTGAAAGAGCTGAACAGAGTTCGTTCTGAAACGTCTGAATTGCCAATGGCGAAACCCGGTTGCCGCAGGGATCGAGGTCCCTTCGAGTGTAAAGAAGACGATTTGGAGCACGGGTTGATAAGCAATGCTGCTGCCTACACGGGGAACGTTTTGGAGATCGCTTTCAAGGAGGCAAATGACAAGGGCTATTGTGACAGATGTCTTGCCGCTTCTCAGGTTGGAAGTTCACTTTCAGTACTCATTTCTGGCGCGCGTAACGAAGGTATGAATGATGCTGAAATCATGACCGTTATCAGTGACTTGATTCTGCACGGCTTCAAACAAGCCGATGCCGGAGAGCCGGTGCCTCATGACGGGCCCAGGTCCGAGACGCTACAATAAAACCGAGTTCCGAAGAAAAACGAACGCGCCTAGGACAGTCAAATCACGGTGTTTCGTCTAAGTTGGAATCACGCGTCGAGCGAATTGATTGAAAAGGCCTATAAGTGGGTCTGATAGAGAAATGAAATGTATCACATAATACCAGACATACACGGTCAAGCCGACAAACTAGATGGACTACTCGAACACTTGGGGTGGCGACAAAAACCCAGTGGGTGGATTGGGCCGTCACCTGAGCAACGTATCATGTTCTTGGGCGACTTCATCGATAGGGGACCGGACAACCGTCGTGTAATCGACACCGTTCGCTCGCTTATCGATGGTGGGAAGGCCCTTGCGATCATGGGCAACCACGAGTTCAACGCGATTCACTACCACACGCAGAAGCAGCCCATCGAAGCCACTGAAAACGTTCGCAGTACAAACTATTTGAGGCGCCATAGTGAGAAAAACGAACGGCAGCATAGGACGTTCTTGAATGAGTTCCCCGTCGGCGCGAGTGAGACGCAAGAAGTCATCAAGTGGATGACAACCTTGCCGTTGTTTTTGGAGGTCGATGGGTTTCGCGCCGTTCATGCCTGCTGGGCGCATGACTGTATCGACATCGTTAGAAAGAGGTTACCCGGGGCCAAAATCGGACTCGAAATGCTCCAGCAGGACAAGTGGAAAAGCGGCGAGCTGTGGGACGCGATGCAAGTGCTCACGTCCGGCGTCGAAGTGGAACTGCCCCAAGGCCATACCTTTTTAGACAAAGATGGAAACCCGCGACATCATGTTCGGATTGGGTGGTGGCTCAGTGGAGCGAATACTTGGAGAGAAATCGCCCAAAGTGTTCCAAACCCATCCCAGCTTCCCAAAGGCGCGCTTTCGGACAGTGTTCAATCCTACCAATACAAAGATGAAACACCCGTGTTCTTTGGACACTATTGGCTTACAGGAAACCCAGTCAAAGAAGCTGAACATGCCATTTGTCTGGACTATTCGGCGGGAACGGATGGCCCGCTGATTGCATACGAATTTCACAGTGGAGACAATAGTGTCGAACTCGAAAGGATCGTCACTGTTCCAGCATGAAGAAATCCGATTTACGCTCAAGGGGCATGCACCGATGCGGATACTCGAGAAGAAAGAAGAACCTGAATTAGTAGATATTCTCACGGCAACCGTCGATGAAGATGACGCGGAGGGGCCGCGTTGGGAATTGGAAGAACTGGAGCTCAATAGATTGCCCCAGGGAACTTTTGAAGTCGCTCGAGATGACTACCTTGTCAACCACAGTCCCGGATTGACTTGGGAAATAGAATGGAGCTGGCACGTCGTAGACTTGGCGGATGAAAAGGGAACATTCGCACTCTTGCAATTGTACTGGGACGACAATTGGGAAAGGTGGGATTGGAGCCTAGAGGCCGCAGTCACCAATTGCTCTGGAAAGGATGAAGCAAGAGCTGTTCTCATAGGTTTGGTTGCCAATACCCACCTTTCCTATGGAGTTGAGGAAGCCGAAGCTTACCTAAAGTCGCTATTGCCCGGCCACGATTGACGTGACCTAGAAAATTCGCCGTTTTCAAGTTCATGGCGAGACTTGCAAACACTTCGATCGACAGACGCTAGCTGCTGCTGGCAATGGAATGAGCTAGCTGAAGTGCAGGAAAGATCTCATCGATTTCGCCTTCGTTTTCTACTCGGCAAACCGTACCGCCGGAGTATTCCGAATACATTATGAATGTCCGATCATTGGCATCGAACATCAACTCCGAAACAGCAGCGCTTTCGCTGTAGTCCAAATCGATCACCAGGCTTAGGCCAGACTTTCTCGGGATCACCTCCAAGAAGAAACGGGGATCGTGATAGCTGATCGATTTGGAACCTGGAAGTTCGACAAGCTCGGGAAAGCGTGATCTCAAGCGAGCTGAAAGGTTCGAGAACAAAGCCCTCGACGCTTTGCTCATCTGAATGTCATCCGGATCTCTCTTGCCTGCGAGCGATTTCTTCTCTTCGAGCTCGACCCTTTCGATCAATTCAAGATCCACGGATAAGCCCGGCCAGACCTGCAATGCCTTCTCCGCCAAGATCACCCCCCTTTGTTCGATTGCTGATACGTCCCAATGGGAACGCTCGCGAATGTCCTTGTTCAACCGTACGGAACTTTCGGAGAAGCCACCCTTGATCGACTTCTTTTCCTCAAAAGACCTATCGCTATAGGTGCTATTGTAGGCGGTAAGCGTCAGGTTCCCCAACCGATGAACCCATGTTTGCTGTTCGTCTTCCCAGTTCTCTCCAAGTGCTTCGCGCCACACGGCGATGAGCTTCGGGTTTTGAGGAAGCACGTGTTCTATTGTGTAATTCTTGGTTGGCGAAGGTTCCTTGGAGCCACTGTTTTCCAAACCCTCTAGGAGGTGAAAGCAAACCCGCTTATAATAGACATCGGTCTCCAACAAAGCAGACCTGAACTCTTTGTCGGATGGGAAAGCGTAGGTCTCCGGCATCCTTGCGAGGTAAACGAGGAAGTTCTCGAAAGGTGTCTCATCGTCGATGCTATAGGCCAATTTGGCGAATTCCATCCCATAGCCCCTGGTTTGCAAGCCGATGAGGGATCTTCTGAGCATGTAGCTTTCGAGTAGATCCAATGCTTCGCAGAACTCGTTTTCGGAAAGAGAACCCAAGCGATCGTAGCAATCGAAGAGCTTCATCACGACAATGGAGAGTACATCGCCAAAGCCGCGCAGGTTCGCCGCCTTGCGGCCGATCCTATCGTTTGGCGTGCCAATCGATTGAGCGGCGTAATACTTGGCCATTCGGTGCAGATCTGACAGCAGGGCTTCGAGTTCCTCTAAGTTCCTTTGCGCACTGCGAAAACGTTGACGAAACGTGAAATAGACCTGATCGGACTTCAGAAGTTTCTTCGTTTGTGAGAGCAATGCCAAATAGTCACGAATGAAGTTGTCGAATGTTCTTTCCGACCCTCGGAAGAGCTCTTCGATCTTTGCCCAATAGTCTTTGTACAAACGGGTCTGGTCTGCTTCTTTTTGCCCCATGAGTACGAAATTTCGGATCAAATCCGATTGACTGAGATCGACACCGGTTGAGTTTAGGCTTTCGAAGATCAGTTGTGGGTCGTCGATGCCTCTTTCGAGTGTCACGTCGACGACGATCAAACGGTTCAATCCTGTATAGACGACATCCGGATCCACGGTCCCCAGCTGGTCTCTGAAAAACTCATAGTTTTCCTTGATGAGTGTCGAGTGATCGGCGGGCAGCTCGTCTCCAGCAAGTAAGGCCTTCAGTGTTTCATCGTCCCGACGACGCAAAACGAGCTTTGCTTCGCGAGCGCCTTCTTCTTGAAGGTTCTTCAAGAAATATGCCTCGATCCGTTTGACCGTTGGGCCGTCCTCGGAGCTGGAAGAACCGACGTTCTGGAGGTGATCACGGAGTGCGATTAAGAGAAGCGTAAGTGTCGTGACGCGCTGCTGCCCGTCGATGAGTAACCATCGCGTGAAACCTGCCGCCGTGTCACCGGTCGCGATGTAGACGACGGATCCGATGAAGTGGCCCGCGAATTCGTCGTCAGCTGCAGCCAGAATGTCATTCCAGAGCTGCTGACAGTTCTCCTCAGACCAACTGTAGTTTCGCTGAAAAACGGGAACCACGAATTGCGTTGCTCCATTTATGATCTTTGCAAACGGCCTGTCGATTGCTTTCATTTTTCATTCCTTGCTTGCGCTTACGCGGTGAATGGCGGTTTTTCGAAACGTCACTGAAGTGGTGGGGCCGTCACCTTCATCCAATGGAAAGGACTTCATCACAGGAGCTCTCCAACCCACATAACACAAGGTGAGATTTCGCTCGTGAGGACCCGACATAGAAAGTGCTTTTCTTTTCGTCTTCTGGCAGGTCGTCCAAGCCCCAGAGAACCAAGACGTCCGCTTCAAGGCCCTTGAAGCGAGCGACCGACTCCAAGACGACGTCACGGTCACCTGTGCCATCGACGTTTTTCCAGTTCGAGCCGCCTGGTAGTTTGAATTTGTTCAGCGAAGTCTCATAATCTTTTCGTTTTCGTCGGTTCCCTATGAGAACGGCGATATCCTTGGGCTCCACCTTTTCGTTGACCATGAGTTTGGAGACGAATTGGTGGATTTCTTTTGCCTGGCGATCGATGTCAGGAGCGTGAATTCTTTCGATGTCGCGACCTTGTAGTTCTGGCGGATCGACGGGGCTACCTGAGTAGAATCGATAGGCAACATCGTGGATCTGAAGTGTGTTGCGGCAATTGGTGGACAGCGTAATCGGTGCGGCATCAGTGGGAAAAGTGCTGGCCCTGTCGTAGACGTTCTGGTTTTCGTCATGAAAGATGTAGAGAGGTGACTTGGTGCCGTCGGTCAACATCATTTCAATTGGAAGCCAGAATTCCTCTCCGAAATCCTGACCTTCGTCGATGACGATTGCATCGTATCGCCGATCCACGATTTCGAGAGCGTAGGCCAGAGCGATTGGATAGTGATCGTCCCAGAGGTCTTTGCCTGGCTCGTCTGCCTTGACTTCGGCTAGGATATCCCTTCCGCTTACCGCATTCGCTTCATCGACGATGCTTTTGCAGAGCTTGTGGAAGCCGAAGACGTCCAAGTTGTCGTTTCCAGCGCAGATTTCTTCGAGGTGCCGAGCGAGTGGGACGTTGTAGCAGGTCAGCAATGTCTTGAAGCCTTCATCAGCGAGGCGCCGCGCTTTCTCCGTTGCCAGAACCGTTTTTCCGGTCCCTGCGCCACCGCTGATGGATACGCGGCGCTGACGTGAAAGCAAGTCCAAGATCTGAAGTTGCCTCTCGGTGAGTTCCAAGCGTTTGCGTTCGTCCTCTGAAATCTGAGCCGAAAAGAGTGGACGTGCCTCGACGACGCGCGCGAGCGTCTTTTCGACAAGCCGGATCCCTCCCGGCCCCAAGGGATCCACTCTTGCACCTTCCTCCCCGGCCGCCCAGAAATCGAATGATTTCAAAAGCCAGTCTTCCAGATGCACGATGTCGCTGCGATCGCCGATGATATCTACCGGCGCAGCTGGTCCTTGTAGGCGCCGCGCATCGTCGACGTCTGGAAAGAACGCTGCATGACCTGCTGCGACACGTTTCAGGCCGAGGCGGCCCCAGTCTCGATTTTCTTTCAGTTTGGAGAGAATGTTGTATTTCGCGTTCGTTGCTTGCTTGAAGGGATCTTTGATCGGGTTTCGCTTGCCGTTTCTATCTATCGAGATCCAAGTCCCACTCGAATAATCGGCTTCAATTCGCCCACCCTTGACTTCGACCACCAGAAAACCCCGGTCGGGGTGACAGATCAGAAAATCGGCTTCCCCGTCACGTGCAACTCCACCCGAACGTGAGATCCAAGCTACGGAATGAAAGACGTGAAAGTCATCCGGCAGTCGAGAGCAGGCTTCGTAGAACTTGACCTCTGCAGCGGAGGTGATGCTTCGAAAATCACCTCGATAATCTGGGTATAGAACCGCCATTTGTTTGACCTCTCATTTTTCCAAACAATGCTGCGCGACAAAAAAATACGCATCAGATCGTGTTTGATAATCAAGTGTTGGACCAATCGACTTGCTTCAGTTCTTCTTTGCTGAACCCTAAAGGTGTTTCTGGAAGAGGATTGGGTTCATACTTTCTTCGCCCATTTTTGCGATTGCGTTTCTTTTCAAGTTCGTACGCCAAGCGATCTTGCGGAGACAATTTTTGTTTGAACTCCGACATGATCTTTCGGCGTTGTTTCCTCGTAGAACCTTTTGGAAATGTCGGAAATTTCATTCGCTACTCCTCTCACGGCAAGTGCGCCATTCTCGACATATCCAATGCGTCGGACATCTAGATACGTATGTAACGGCGACATCTTTCACTCGCTTTATGAGGATATCGGATGTGAAGGAACGTGTCGTTTTCGATTATCCGTCATTCTCTTGCCACTTTTTGTCATTTCCATCCAAAATTGATCCAAATCACTTCAAACCAAAATCAGAAGAAGTATCTGTTTGTAAACGTCATTCATTGGAAACCAAAAATGTGGAAAGATCTCAAGAAAATTTGTGAACTTCAACCAAATTACTCGTCCAAGAATACACCTCGGATGCAACTCAGAGGTGAGGTGTTGCGCGGCCCAGTCAAGGACGCCATCGAGGATCTGGAAACCGTGTTGGCTCCCAAATTGGGGCGTTTCGGGGGCTCCTTCCATGTCGATGCTTCCGACGGTGTCGGTCGTAAGACGGAACTTCCTTGGGTTCGGTTCTGTTCGTCCGAGATGTCACCTCGACCAACTGAAGGTTTCTACTGTGTCATTCACTTCTCTACGGATGGGAGCGCTGTGCACGTGACGCTCAGCTGCGGGTCATCGCGGTTCAAAGGGGGCGAATTCGTCATCTTGCCTGATCGCGAGATCGATGCGCAGACGTCTTGGGCGAGGGCGATCGTCGCCAACGAATTTGGTTCCTTGGAGCCATTCGTCGACGATGCAGAATTCGGTGCTACGAGGCCTTTGCCCAAGGCATTCCAACGCGCAGTAGCGATATCGAAACGCGTCGCATACGAGGATTTGGAAGTGACTGACTTTCCAGATCTCTTCGCCTCTGCGGCTGAGAGGCTCAAAGCCATTTACGATGCGCAATCCACGGGTCGAGATCTCGCACCGGCCGATATGGACGAGGCTGATCTAGAGAAGGCGATCAGCCCAATGAAAATTGGGGGCCGACGTCAGGGGTATGGCCTGCCTGCCGCTGCCAGAAAGGCCGTCGAGCTGCGAGCGATGGACGTGGCTCGGATCGACTTGGAAGGCCGAGGATTCGAGGTAATCGATCGCTCCGCAAATCATTCTTACGACTTCGAGGCCAAGAGACATGGCCTAGTCATGAAAGTCGAGGTCAAGGGCACGACGAGTGATCGAGCCGATGCAATCTTGATGACGCGTAACGAAGTTGAACTGCACAGGACTGAGAAAGGAACGACGAGCCTGATGATCGTCTCGGGAATACGCTTGGACAGAGTAGGGGGCGAGTATTCGGCCAGCGGAGGCACGTTGGAGGCATTGGACAGCTGGGACGTGGATGAGTGGATGCTGGAAGCGACTGCATTCAGAGTTTCGAGAAAGCTCGATTGATGGCAGTGACTGGGGCAAGATAGCAATCAAAACAATGAGTTGGGTTCTTCTTGGGTGTTTGGGTAAGTTGTTGATTGCCGGGGTTGAAACCGGTAGTTTCACTGTAGGTCGTCCGGATGCGGAGAAATCAATCTGAACTCGACATGGGCGCAGAAAAAGAACGACGAGACGAGGATGGGTGACAGAATTGAAGATGCTGGGCGCGATTGATCTCTTTTGTGGTGCTGGTGGGTTGACGTGTGGGCTGAGACGCTCGGGCGTCGACGTGCTCGCTGGCGTCGATGTCGACGAAAAATGTCGGCACGCGTTCGAGGTCAACAACGGCGCCGAGTTCCTCCTGGAAGACGTCAGCCAGCTTTCTGCGGCGAAGTTGCATGAGTTGTTCGACGGTACGTCCATTCGCATTTTGGCAGGCTGCGCGCCTTGCCAACCGTTTTCGACTTATTCACACCGTTACGAAACCGTCGGCACGCCGCGGTGGGGTCTACTCTATCACTTCGCCAGGTTGGTACGGGCGGTAAGGCCTGAAATCGTGACGATGGAAAACGTTCCCTCCGTATCGAAACACCAAGTCTATCATGACTTCGTAGCGACGCTCGAAGACCTGGGCTATCAGGTTTGGAATGCTGTCGTAGACTGCCGTGACCATGATCTTCCTCAGATGAGAAAGAGAACAGTGTTGATGGCGTCTCTATTGGGTCCGATCCAGATTTCCGACCAGAGTGCGCTCGCTCACAAGACCGTGCGCGATGCGATATACGATCTACCCCCACTGGAAAATGGCCAATCAGACGACAAAGACCGATTGCATGTTGCGGCCAAGTTGTCGCCTCTCAATCTTGAACGTATGAGAGTTTCGAAGCCGGGAGGGACATGGCGGGATTGGCCGGAGGAATTGGTGGCGGCTTGCCATCGCAAATCCTCTGGTAAGACCTATCCTGGCGTCTACGCGCGCATGGAATGGGATAA
Organism: Ruegeria atlantica; assembly: GCF_001458195.1. Lineage (GTDB taxonomy): Bacteria > Pseudomonadota > Alphaproteobacteria > Rhodobacterales > Rhodobacteraceae > Ruegeria > Ruegeria atlantica. The sequence goes on from NZ_CYPU01000011.1 coordinate 92,855, forward strand.
ACCTTCTCCAACACTGACGACGCAATTCTTCGGATTTGGAAATGGTCGTTTTGGACATCCAGAGCAGGATAGAGCCATTTCTCTCAGGGAAGGCGCAATCCTTCAAGGTTTCCCACCGAGTTACTCTTTCCTACCTGGAGATGAGCACGTTCAATTCAAAACACTAGGTCGCCTCATCGGCAACGCCGTGCCAGTTGCGCTCGGAGAAACGATCGGTCGCAGCATCTTACAATCCTTGCAACTCGAAGGCGAAGACAATCATGACCAAGCGAAAGAGCCTGGTCGTACCCTCGTCGCCTGAAGCGTCTGAAAGGCTCTCCAGGGTGCGGCAAAGGGATACGTCCGCGGAATTAAGTCTCAGAAAGACACTGCATGCTCGGGGTCTCAGATACCGGGTCGGGGTCAAACTCATCGACAAGCCTCGCCGCGTCGCCGACATAGTGTTTCGGCTCAAGCGCGTCGCTGTGTTCGTAGATGGGTGTTTCTGGCACGGTTGTCCGGAGCACGGATCGACTTCGAAGAGCAACGCGGAGTTCTGGAAGTCGAAGATCGAAGCCAACGTCGCAAGGGACTCAGATACGAACGAGCGGCTCACGCGAGCAGGCTGGAAAGTGATCCGTGTCTGGGAACACGAAGACCCAAACGAAGCGGCCGATAAGATATGCCGCGAATTGGAGAAGACGAATGAATACGATTGAAACGATCACCCCTGAAAACTCGCTGCGCCGAGACTTACCGGAGGTGGGGCAACTCGTGAATGTTCGTCGCAGACAGTGGATCGTAGCCGATGTCGACGTTCGACCGAGTTCCAAGGGTCGCGCACAGCAGAGTCTCGTGAACTTGTCCTCCATAGATGAAGATGCCCTCGGTGAGGAGTTGAACGTCGTCTGGGAATTGGAGCCGGGTGCTGGGGTGATCGAAGGGGCCGGACTACCTCGTTTCAGTAATAAGGTGGACGACGCCGAGACTTTGAACGCGTTCCTGGATGCAGTCAGGTGGGGGGCGGCGACGAACGTCGATCGCGGCTATCTTCAATCACCTTTCAGAAGCGGCGCAAGTATCGAGGACTTTCAACTCGATCCTTTGGTTCGCGCCATCGACATGCCCAGAACGAACCTGCTGATTGCCGATGACGTAGGTCTTGGAAAGACCATCGAAGCTGGGTTGATCATTCAAGAGATGCTCATACGCCACCGCGCGAGGACGATGCTCGTTCTGTGTCCAGCGTCACTGCAAGAAAAGTGGCGCATGGAGATGCAAGAGAAGTTTGGCCTCGAGTTCAGGATCGTGGACTCGGCCTATGTCTCCAAGCTCCGTCGGGAGCAAGGTTTGCACGCTAACCCATGGACGTCGTACCCGCGCTTGATCACATCCATCGACTGGGTGAAGCAGGGCGAGGGTTTGCGGCTGTTCAGAGATGCATTGCCGTCCCGCGTCCAACACCCAAGAAAATTCGATCTACTGGTCATCGATGAAGCACATAACGTTTCTCCGAGGGTCGGGCGCTATGCGGTAGAGAGCCTCAGAACGCGGTTGGTTCGGACGATTGCCCCGCATTTCCAACACAAGCTCTTCCTGACTGCGACGCCACACGATGGCTATACGGAGTCGTTCACGGCTCTATTAGAATTGCTCGACGATCAACGCTTCGCTCGCAACGTCTTGCCCTCGGAATCTCAGCTTTCTCGAGTGATGGTTCGCCGGCTCAAAAGTGACCTCGTGGATGCAGAGGGAAACAAGATCTACCCCGTCCGCAAGCTGGAGGCGCTCAAGGTCGATTACTCCGATGACGAACGCAAAATCAGAAACGTCTTGGACGCATATATAGATGAGCGTGTTCGAGGCGATGGAGGATCGGGAAAGTCGGGTTCATTCGTATACCAGCTGCTCAAGAAACGTCTCTCTTCCTCTCCCGCGGCTTTTTCTGCGACGATCCATCGTCACATTGATACGCTGGAGGGCCGCGTTCGGAAGGACGTGAAACGCGGCAAGTTGGAAGACAGAATCCTGAGGCGCGCAATCGCCAAGTCGATGGAGGATTACGACGACGACGATTTGAGAGACGAAGCGGAGATGAGTGCCATCGACGCGGAGGGGCGGCGCATGCGACCTGCGTCCGACGAAGAGCAAATTTTGCTGAACAAGATGCGCGCCTGGGCTGAAGAAGCGCGCAATCAAACCGACGCAAAGGCGGATGCCATACTCGACTGGCTGGATGCGAACCTCAGGAAAAACGGCGATTGGACGAATGAAAGGGTCATTCTCTTCACGGAATATCGAGCGACGCAGGCTTGGCTCCAAGAAATCTTGGTGACCCGTGGCTTTGGCGGCGATCGCCTCGGTCTCATCTACGGCGGCATGGACGACGACGAAAGAGAGACGGTAAAGGCGGCGTTCCAAGCGGATCCGAAGGATTCGCCCATCCGAATATTGCTGGCGACTGACGCAGCCTCCGAGGGTATCGACCTACAGAACCACTGCCGAATGATGATCCACCTCGAAATTCCTTACAATCCCAACGTCATGGAACAGAGGAATGGTCGGATCGATCGACATGGTCAAAAAGCAAAGGAAGTCTTCATCTGGCATCCAGTGGATGGCGACGGGCGTCATGGCGACGACATCATCATGGCACTGCGCAAGCTGGATCAGATGCGATCCGATATGGGGAGCGTGAACCCGGTGATTTCTCCTCAAGTCCCCGATCTTCTCGAAGGGCGGCTCTCCGACTTCGACTTAACGGAGGCGAAAGCCCGCATTCAGAGCACCAGAAAATACGTCAAAGTCGAAGCAGACATAGCCGTACGCGTGAATAAGCTGCACGAGAGGCTTTCTGAAACGCGATCCGAGCAGAATTTCGAGCCAGAAAACGTTGAACGCGTAGTGCGCACCGCGCTTGCGCTGGCTGAAATGCCCGATCTCGAACCCAAGGCCTTGGATGGGGCACCCATTGGCAGCGTCTTCTTGATGCCGGCTTTGTCAGGTTCTTGGAACCGATGCCTAGAGGGCCTCGAGCATCCTTATACTGGAGAGATGCGGCCAATTACCTTCGATCACGAGATATCCAAGGGCAGAGATGACGTCGTTCTCGTCCACTTGAACCACCGCCTCGTTCAGATGAGTTTGCGCCTTCTCCGAGCCCAGATATGGACTCAAGAACAGACGGAACGGTCTTTGTCGCGTGTCGCGGTAAGATCTCTGCCCGATGCGGAGCTTGCGAAACCTGCTGCAATCGTCGTGTCTCGCCTCGTCGTCGTTGGTGGAAATCACCACCGGTTACACGAGGAACTGACCGAGTCGGGAGGTCAATTGAGCGACCGAGGGTATCGTCGAATAGAGCGCGTATCAGATGTCAGATCGATGCTCGATCGATCGAAGCCAGTTGCGCTGGATGACGCGGAATTGACGAGGTTGAGTAGGCAATTCGATGACGTCAGGGACTCGATCACTGCAACCGTCGAGGCGAGATCCAGAGACAGGGTGCGCAACTTGACCAACACGATCGATAATAGACGAAAGAAAGAAATCTCGGACACCGAGACGCTACTTTCTGAGTTACAGAACTCTCTCGAGATGGAGCTAAAAAAAGACAACGAACCGCAGCAGTTGTCGCTCTTCACCGAAGACGAGCGTTTTCAGCTCACACGTGACAGAGAGGCGTTGGAACAGCGTCTTTCTCGGATCCCTGAAGAACTAGAGGCCGAGACCATGGCGATCGACGCACGACATTCCAACATCACCGACCACACGTTCCCCGTCGCCGTGGTGCTGCTCGTTCCGGAGAGCATGGCCAAAGGAGAAATTCGATGAGCATTAGATTTGACTGGTTGAACCTCATCGAACTGTCCGGGCCATTTCTAGCCGAGCCGGTTTTGAATCAAGCCATGCCAGACGGTTTGGACGCGCTCGAGCGAAACGTCGGTCCTCGATTGAGGTCAGCTTACATAGAATGGCGTGACGCCGTAGATGCTTCCGACCCGCTTCTGGATGCGATCCATTCTGCATGGATCGACGAAGTACTGACGAATGGATTGGACTACGATGAGCAGACGCTTCTGCGAGGCGAAGAGGGCTTAATTGGACCAATTTTGAAGCTCAGCGCGGACAAGTCCAGTCGACTGCCGGACATGGTTCTCGTCGACCCTTCCAAGCCAACTGAGCCTCTATTGCTGATCGGCGTTCATGAACCAGACCTGGATCTGGATGTGACCCAAAAAAAGGACGGGAACATCGCGACGCCAAAAGAGGCGATGGTCAACGCATTACGGAAGTCCGGTTGTCCCCTCGGTTTGGTCACGAACGGAGAGGCATGGACCTTGGTTCACGCCCCTGAAGGAGAAATCGCCAGTTTTGCAACTTGGTATGCCAGAATGTTCGGCCTGGAACGTGACACGCTTAGAGCATTCGTCAGCCTGCTCGAATTGTCGAGGTTCACAGGGCCAGCTTCGGAAAGCCTGCCGGAATTGTTCAACACTTCAAAAGCCCATCAAGGCGACGTCACCGAAGCCCTTGGTGATCAAGTCGCCGATGCCATCGAAGTCTTGATGCGGGCTCTCGATCGTGCAGACCAGGATCGCAACCGCGACCTACTTGCTGACGTCGAGCCGACCACACTCTATGAGGCCGGACTGACATTGATGATGCGCCTCGTGGTGATCTTGTCGGCGGAAGAGCGGGATCTCCTTTTACTCGGAGATCCGATTTACGACGCCAACTACGCCATCTCCAGCTTGCGCGCGCAGCTTTCGGCGACGGACCCGGAAATCCTCGAACGCAGAAACTCGGCGTGGTCCAGGTTGCTGGCCACGTTCAGGCTCGTCCATGCTGGTGTCGATCACCCGGATCTCCGCCTTCCTGCATTGGGCGGCTCGCTTTTCCATCCCGACAGGTTCCCCTTCTTAGAGGGTCGCAAGCGAGGGTCGACCTGGCAATCCGAAGCGGCGGAACCCCTTCCGATCGACGATCGGACCGTTCTGCTTCTTCTCGAAGCCATTCAGAGGTTTCGGGGTCGGACACTGTCCTACCGAGCATTGGATGTCGAGCAAATCGGGCATGTATATGAAGGTTTGCTCGATCAGACAGCGGATCGCGTAACCGGCCTGACCCTGCAGCTCAAAGGTGCGTCCAAGGCAAAGACACCACTCGTCAAACTCGAGAAACTGGAGCGGCTGAACGGGTCCGAACGCATCAAACATCTCGTCGAGGTCACTGAACGATCGGAAGGCGCAATCAAGTCGGACCTCGAGAAATCGCCAGATGCTAGCGATCAGGCAAGGTTGCTGACGAGTTGTCGTGCTGACGCCGACTTGAGGGACCGCATCCTGCCCTACGTACATCTCATCGACGTGGATCCTTGGGGTATGCCCATCGTTCACCATGACGGGGCCATCGTAATCGTTCGGGGCACGGATCGTAGAGAAAGCGGCTCTCACTACACGCCCAAGAGCCTGACCGAGAAAATCGTCGAGGAGACACTGACACCCGTCGTCTATCGCGGGCCGGCCGAGGGGGTCGACGAGGCTGATTGGGAGCTCAAGTCTCCAGCCGAAATCTTGGATCTCAAGATCTGTGACCCTGCCATGGGGTCGGGGGCTTTCCTGGTTCAAGTTTGCCGTTGGCTGTCTGTCAAATTGGTAGAAGCATGGGGTAATGCAGAAGAGCGTGGAGGGTTCGTGGACGCAGAAGGCGCCGTTCACGAAAGCCAGGACACCGTCAAAGATCCGTTGCCGTTGGATATCGAAGAGCGGACGATTGAGGCGCGGCGTCTGATCGCTGAAAAGTGCCTCTATGGGGTCGACATGAACCCCATGGCTGTCGAGCTGGCGAAACTATCTCTTTGGTTGACCACTGTTGCGAAGGGTCGGCCATTTGGGTTCCTGGACCACAATCTTAGATCTGGTGACAGCTTGCTCGGCATCGACGACATCAATCAGGTCATCGAGTTGAATATGAAACCGAAACGCGGCGATCAGCTCAACCTATTCGGTCGCAGTATTCGTTCCGCTGTCGATCAAGCCATCGAGCTCCGAAAGCAACTTAGAGCAACGCCAATTCGAGATGTCGAAGACGTCAAAGCCATGGAACGGTTGGACCAAGAGTCTCGTAGATTACTCGATCTTCCCTTGTTGATTTCAGACGCTTTTGTCGGCTGTATTCTGGCAAAGAAAAAGGGTTCCGCTCTATCGGAGGAGCTTGGTGAAATAGGGGCTCATGCTGACGAGGCAGTTGGTGCAAACCCAGAAGCAGTTGATTTACTCTCGCTATCTTCTCGCCGAGATCTGTCTGTAGATGCTTCAAATCGCAAGCCAAGGATGCCATTTCACTGGCCGCTAGAGTTTCCAGAAGTTTTTGAGCGCGAAGACGGCGGATTCGATGCGTTTATAGGAAACCCTCCGTTTCTTGGCGGACAACGGATAACGGGAATAATGGGAACCGTATACCGCGATTGGCTGGTAGCATTTATTGCTGAAGGACGAAGAGGATCGGCGGATCTAGTTTCGTATTTCTTTCTTAGGGTTGCGGCTTTGCTCCGTGATGAAGGAAGTTTTGGACTGCTGGCGGTGAATACGATCTCTGAAGGGGACACTCGCGAAGTTGGTTTGGATGCGATTCTAGGCCAGGGATTTACGATTTATGCCGCTTATCCGAATGAAAAGTGGCCTGGATCGGCAGCAGTTGTAACTAGTAGGGTACACGCCCGAAAAGGGGACTGGAATGCAAATGCGATCTTACTTGGAAAAGAAACGCCATATATTTCAGCGCAATTATCGGACGATACGAATTGGACGCCTGTTCCACTGAAGTCCAATCAAAGTCTAGCGTTTCAGGGGTGTTGTACGCGAAGTACAGGTTTTATCATCCCGGAAGACCTAGCGAGAGAAATGCTCTCTAGCGACCCAAAAAACTGTGATGTAGTTTTTCCTTATCTGAATGGTCGTGATCTTAATTCCGATCCATTTCAGAAAGCAACTCGTTGGGCAATTAACTTTTGGGACTGGTCTGAGGAGCGTGCAAGTAAATATGAAGTACCTTTCAGTTATGTTGCTGAAAATGCAAAGCCAGATAGATTTCGAAAGAAGGCGAATGGGCAGTTCGCATGCGCAGAACCACTCAGGAGAGAGTGGTGGCTGTACGAGGGCAAGAGATCAGGCTTGTTTCATGCTATCGGTCGCGGTCATCATTTCGAGAAGCATCCCGAAGGATGGGTGCCAACTAGCAATAAACTTGATAGAGTTCTAGCGCTTACCCGAGTGAGCAAAACACTGGCTTTTTGCTTGGTCGACGCGAGGTCTGTTTATTCAGACCAAACGATCATTTTTGCTACTGATGATCATGCTACCCTTTCACTCCTGCAGTCTTCTATACATTCAGTCTATGCTTGGCAGCATTCTTCCAAACTAAAGAATGATCTTAGATACTCGCGATCTGATGTCTTGGAAACTTTTCCATTTCCGCGTCATGTCGTTGCAAATGACATGAGAGACTTGGGAGCGGCGCTGGAAAAAGAGCGCAACTCCATAATGGTTTCACAGGAAATTGGGCTGACTAAATTATATAACTCCATGCACAGTCAGGACAAAAATAGTGTTCGTCTTCAAGACATGCGAGACCTACACGCCTCAATAGACCAGGCTGTTTTGGCATCCTACGACTGGTCAGATATTGAACTGGAGCACGATTTTCATGCGGTTCCCTACCTTCCCGAGAGCGACCGAATTCGCTTTACAATTTCAGAAGGGGCGCGTCGCGAAATTCTCCGACGCCTCGCAGAACTAAATCGCGAACGATATCAAGAAGAAGTCGAGCAGGGATTGCATGGCGAAGCGAAAGAGAAAAAGAAATCTTCGCCAAAACGCTCCAAAGCCGTTGCAACACCCGCCGAACCGACGCTGCCTCTAGATGCGCCAGAACCTTCGGCCAAGAAAAGCCCACCGAAACGAGATGCCATATTGTCGTTTTTGAAGAACCGACCCGGGCGCCACGGCAAGGCCAACATCTTTCAATCGGTTCGTATGACCTCATCCGAATGGAAAGAGGCCATCGACGAGTTGGTTTCGGAAGGACTGGTCTCTCAACAGGGCACGGCCCCCAATTTCAGCTACTCGATTTCGGAAGCTCAGAAGAATGACTGATTCAACGAAACCAAACTCACGTACACCCTCGGCTTGGCTTCTCTCTGGTGCGGATGCCCAATCCACGGAATTCACTTACCGCTTTGACCTTCCAGCTGGGGGAAGGTCAGCCATCGACGATGGCGACTGGGTTCTCGTACTTGATGGTGCGCGGATACGCCAGATTGGCCGGATCGCTCGTGTTCGACGAAATCGTGAGGGGATCACCATTCATCTCGACCGAAGCGCCAAAACCGATAGCGGACCGGATGTGACGTCGCTTGGTCTTACTGTGCCGACGGCCCCACTTACTCGGACAAATTGGGAGGACATGCAAAACAGTCTCAAAGCATTTGGTCTGGACGACTGGCGCAAAGTTCCAAAGATCGAAGACCACATACATGTTCGAGACGTGCTCGAAGGATCGGTGCGAGACGATCTACTGGGACCGGCGGGGGGTCCAGAAGAGTTCATCGTCGACATGAGTGTGCGCGATCGCTACCTCGTCGGCAAACTTGCTCCGATGACGCAGCTTCCCTCTAGCAAGGATAGACCAGAACCGACCAGTGCGTCCGATGAAGTACCCGACCTCGAGGAGGAGCGTTACGAAGAAAGGCGCCACGAGCCAGGTGCTGACTTTGCTTCCGTTTCCGGTCGGGTGGACGGTGAAGAGGATGCGTTAGACGAAGTCGACACGTCCAACAATCAGTCATTGATACCTTCGAGCCTCGGCATGACGTTCTGCGTTGCACCTGGTGTCGAGCGGATCGTCGTGGAAGCGCATTGGGGCCGGTACGAGCGCCTTTCGAGCGATGAACACGACTACGTCAAAAAAAGAAAGAACCAAGAGACGGGTGCCGATGAGGAAGTTCCTGCTCGGGTTTGGGGCAGAACTCAGTGCGGTGGAAACAAAGAACTCGACTTGATAGACGGCTCCATTCAGCCCTACGAAGTGGATCCAGTAAACGGGGATGTTCGGATCCAGGGCACCATCCGAACGAATGAAGCTGGAGAACGTCTGGTCACTCTGTTTTTGGTCAACGCTCAAACGGAGCCAGAGCAAAACAAAGATGAAGCGTGGATCTTCCAGCCTGAGCTGATCGTTCGAGGACCGGAAAACTCTGACGAAGGCTCCGTTTTTCGTCGCCGCCCCGCCACTGAAAACCTAGGTGACGACCCAGAGCGCGATCGACTCTCATTGATCTATCGGAACCGGCTGGAATTCGCGGTCGGGCATGGCGTTTCCGTGCATGTCGATGTCGACGATCTCGATAGAGCGCGTGCTTCGCGCATTCAAACCGAGGTCATTCCGCGGCAAGAAATCGAGGTTACGGACACTCCAGGGCTCGACCCTGACGATCGGCCAGCCATGCGACGCATGATCGACGAAGGTTGGCTCGACATGAACAACCTCGCAACGATGAGCGAGGACGATCTCAGAACAGCGTTGTCTTGTCTCTTGGACGATCATGCAGCTTGGATCCGCGAACAAGAGGGTCGGCTTGGCACTGAGATCCAGGGTTTCGACCAACCGGGCAGAGATGTCTTGGATCGCTGCGAGGAAACCAACGCTCGTTTGCGAGAAGGTATGGAACACCTCTTCAAAGATTCCAAAGCTCTGGAGGCCTTTCGTTTCGCCAATCTAGCGATGGCGAAACAACGTGTGCACAGCATCTACGCAAGAGAGCGACGGCGGGATGCAAAAACGCAGCTCCAACCTCTGGATGTTCCCAAAAACCGTTCCTGGCGCGCGTTTCAGCTCGCGTTCCTGCTTCTTTCGATACCTTCACTGGCAGACCCCAAGCATCAAGACCGCACGAAGCCATCTGCGGCTTTTGCCGACCTTCTTTGGTTCCCAACGGGTGGTGGTAAGACGGAGGCCTATCTCGGCGTGGCAGCATTTGCGATGTCGATCCGCAGACTGAAATCCGATCTCGGCGGCTTAGATGGGTCACGTGGCTTATCGGTGATCATGCGCTACACTCTGCGCCTTTTGACGCTGCAGCAATTCCAGAGGGCAACGGCGCTCTTGTGCGCTATGGAGACCATTCGACTGAATGATACGCAGAAATGGGGCGTCGAACCTTTCACACTAGGTCTTTGGGTTGGTAATCGCGTGACGCCTGGGACCACGACTGCGTCCAAAGATGCCGTTCAGAAACTCAAGACTGAAGGGGCCAATACAGCAGGTCTCAGCTCCCCAGCTCAATTGACCAGTTGCCCGTGGTGCGGTTCCGATATCGTGCCAGGAAAGCACCTCGAAGTGGATGCCGATTTGGGTCGGACCACGATCTACTGCGGTGACAAGTACAATCAATGTGACTTTTCCAAAGGTAAGTCCCACAATCGCGACCATCCGGGATTGCCGGTGAAAGTGGTCGACGAAGAAATTTATCACAGACCACCCACGATGATGATCGCGACAGTGGACAAGTTTGCGATGATGGCATGGAAGCCCGAAGTGGGGAACTTGTTCGGGAAAGCCGACCAGGAATGCGAACGGCACGGCCTCTTGTGGCCTGGTCATGATTGCGGAACAGGGCATACCAAGAAGGGCAAACTGCCCAAGGCGCGAGTGATGCCCGTCACGAGGCTCCGTCCTCCGGATCTCATCATTCAGGACGAATTCCACCTCATCAGCGGTCCCTTGGGAACGATGGTTGGGCTCTATGAAGCTGCGGTCGACGAATTGAGTACTTGGACGCTCGATGGCGAAACGGTCCGCCCCAAAATCGTCGCCTCGACCGCGACGGTTCGCCGAGCGGAAGAACAGGTTCGCAACGTGTTCATGCGGCGCGTCTCCATTTTTCCGCCGACTGGCCTAGACGTAGAGGACAACTTTTTCTCTGTTCAACGTTCGATTTCAGAGAGAGCGGGACGTCGTTACATCGGATTGTGCGCACCTGGCGCGTCGCGCCCGGCGGTTCTTATTCGCGTCTACACGGCATTCCTCACTGCATCGGAGTGGTGTTTCGAACGGTTCGGCGAAGTCGCCGACCCCTACATGACGCTTGTCGGTTATTTCAACTCGCTTAGAGAACTAGGTGGGATGCGCAGGCTGGCTGAAGACGACGTCAAGACACGTGCATTTCGTGTTTCGATGAGCCTCGTCGAACGACCGGGGCTCACACAGCGTTCGCTGAGAGAGCCAAGTGAACTGACGTCTCGTGTCTCCAGCCAAGACATCCCAAAATACCTCGACAACCTTGATCTGACCTTCAAGGCTGTGTTCGACGACAAGGAGGACAAATGGAAGCGTCATCGTTTGGACGGTGAAGACTACCCCACGGATCTAGTATTGGCGACGAACATGCTCTCGGTTGGTGTCGATGTCGACCGGCTTGGTCTGATGGTGGTGAATGGTCAGCCCAAAGGTACTGCGGAATACATTCAGGCTAGCTCGCGCGTCGGTCGTTCGTTTCCTGGATTGGTCGCGACGGTTTTGACCTGGGCAAGACCCAGGGACTTGTCGCACTACGAGAGCTTCGAACACTTCCATTCGTCTTTCTATCAATATGTCGAAGCACAATCCGTTACCCCTTATTCTCCTCGTGCAATGGACCGCGGATTGACGGGGGCGATGTTGTCGATGCTGCGCCAGGGGCATGTCGACTTGCGTGCCAACGACGCGGCTGGATCCATGACCACGTCTTCGAAGCCGGAAATGGTGGAGGTATCGAACGCGATCAGTGAACGCGTTTGGGAGGTCACCGAGAACAAACTGCGCATGAAGGAAAGCCAGAAGGAATTAAGAAAGCGTGCGGACGAATGGGTGAAAGAAGCCGGCGTCGCAGGGCGAACCCTCGTTTACAAGAAAAAGAAATCTGGCGGCACCGATTATGAAATCCTCGATGAACCAGGAAAAGCAGCATGGGGTAGGTGGACGGTGCCTATGTCGATGCGAGAAGTAGAGCCGAGCGTCGGGCTGATCATGACCGACGGCAAATCTCATACTGACCCGGATTGGGTCCCTCAAAAGAAGACCTCTGACCAAGGGGGAGAGAACCCATGAACAAAACGAGAGTTGGTGAGATCCGCCCTAGTCAATTGCTCTGGACATATGGCCCTGGCGCTTTGATCGACTTGCCCAATATGTCGGTGATCACACTGGGTATCGATCAATGGGACGAAACGCGTTGTGAGGAAGTGCGTGAAAGTAGGCTGCTTTCAGCTGTGACCAAGGTGATGGGACCTCAAGTCGAAAGCCTCAAAAAGCCTCCCATGACAGACGAAGAACCGACGAGCCCGATGCATGCCGCTGCTTTGGTAGGTGTGCCCGTGAAACCCTTTCCACGGTGGCTTCGTTGCGTCAAATGCGGGTTGCTATCCCCCTACGATGCAGGGCTGTTCGACCTCAAAAAGTCTCCCTACCGGCCGGAGGCAACACGTTTCGTTCATAAGGGGTGTACGGGCTCCAGGGGGAACCTGAACCCGACGGACGCGGACGCAGTCCCGGCAAGGTTCCTGCTCGCCTGCCGTGCTGGTCATCTCGACGATTTCCCCTGGCACTGGTTCGTGCATGGCGGTCCAAGTTCATGCAAAGGCACGCTCAGGTTCTACGAAAGCGGAGCTTCACTCCAAACGGAGAACCTCTGGGTCAAATGTGATACGTGTGGTGCCTCCAGGAACATGGCTCAAGCGAGCGGCGAAATCGGTCGTCAGAACCTACCGGCATGCCGCGGGCGTCACCCACACCTAGATACATTCGAGGGCTCTTGCGACGAGGCACCCCGAGCGATCAACCTCGGTGCAACGAACGGATGGTTTGCCGTTTCCCTTTCCGTCTTGGCGATACCGAAGAAAGGCGACTCGCTGGGTCAGCTGATCCAGGATGGATGGAAGGTCTTCGAGAAGTGTAAAAACGAGATCGAGCTCGAAATACGGGTCGACACGTTGAAAGACATGGGCACTTTACCGGGCATCGAGAATTACTCCATGGGCGAGATCTGGAAGGCGATAGAAGCACTCCGATCTGGTGGCGACAGTGAAGACCAAAGCGACCTGAAGCACCCCGAATGGGAGGTTTTCACAGCCGATGAGATTCCTGAGGGTGCGAATTTTCTGGCCGAAAAGGTGGGCGTGCCCTCGCAGTTCAACAAGGCTATCGAACGAACCGTCTTGTTGAAGAGATTGCGTGAGGTCAACGCCTTGTTGGGTTTCACGAGGGTGGAGGCGCCTGAAGAAGGCGCAGGAAGCTCTGCTGCTCCGAGAGCGCCGTTGGGGAAAGGCGCTCCGACTTGGGTGCCGGCCTTCGAAGTGCATGGTGAAGGGATCTTTCTCAAATTCGATACCAAAGCATTGGAGGCATGGGAGGCCAAAGATGCGGTCAAGCGCCTCGATGAGCGCATGCAAAAAGGCTACCGGGGTTGGCGTCAGAAACGTGACCTTGATCCAGATGAGGGGTATTTGGGTGTGCGCCACGCAATGCTTCATACACTGTCGCATCTCTTGATCAGAGAACTGGCTCTAGAATGCGGTTACAACGCCGCCAGCATTCGCGAACGCATATACGCGGACACGGAGGACGGTCGCGACCAAGCGGGGATTTTGATTTACACTGCAGCAGCGGACTCGGACGGAACCCTTGGCGGCCTGGTCGACTTAGGACAACCGGCGCGCCTAGGTCCCATTTTGGACCAAGCGCTCCGCAGAGCTCAGATCTGTGCATCCGACCCCCTTTGTTCGGAACACGACCCTTCCAAGGACCAATCCCTTCACGGTGCTGCATGCCATGCGTGTTGCCTCGTGTCGGAAACGTCCTGTGAGGTGGGCAACCGCAACCTCGACCGTGCATTGGTGGTTCCAACTCTGGAAAACCAAGATGCCGCATTTTTTGGTGACAGCCTGTGACCAAACTCGAAGATGCGACCGCGGTATTCGTTGAGCTTTTGCCTCCAGCGAAGCTTCGTGTGATTGCCGATGCAATCGCCAAGGCCGCGGTCGATCCCAAGACCCATGCGGTCATGTCTTTGGTGGAAACGGCCAAAGCAAAGTCTGCGTTGGGGCGCTTTCTCGATGCGCTCAAAACCAGTGGACTGGATGGCAACGCCGGATCGTTACTATTGAAGTGCGCGAGTCACGTAAGGAGCTCGACCGAGAACGAGCAAAAACTCGAGCTGGCTATGACAGGGCCGGATAGTAACGCCGTGGCGACGCGACGAACGGAGCAGGTCTTGCTGGATATGATCCATGAGGCCAAAAACGAGATCGTATTGGTGGCCTTCGTTGCGCAAGACAGACCAAAGTTGATTTCCGCATTGAAAGAGGCTGCGGCAAAGGGCACCGAGATCAAGATTTTGCTGGAAGCGGCAAAAGAGCATGGCGGAACGCTGGACGAAGACCAAACCGCCATACTCAAACGTGAGTTGCCAGAAGCCCGATTTCACCGATGGAACGTCGAAGGCACGAAATTCCAAGGTGGCAAGGTGCACGCAAAAGTCGCGGTCGTCGATGGTAGAGTTGCCTTCGTGACGAGTGCGAATTTGACTGGACACGCCATGGAATTGAACCTCGAAGCTGGTGTCCTCGTGCGCGGGGGTGACATCCCGAGAGACTTGCTTCGCCATCTGGGAGGACTCCTGGATGCAGGCTTCATCGACCAGATTTGATGATGTCGGCTGATAGGGGTGCCTGGCCCAAGCAAAGAACTGGACAGAAACACTCTGGTGTCATTTCGCGAGCGCGGTTCCCCACGCAAATCCGAGTTCTTTCATACGTCGTTCAGGTGTTCGATCGGAAACCGAAGCCGTGCCATTTCTGATGAAGGTGTCGAGGTCGCGCCTGAGTTCTTCCAATTCGAGAGTTCCCCGCATTCCCCCTACTTTCGTGATGAGATCGACGAAACTGTGCGCGTCTCCGAGGGGTATTTCGCCACGGCCGACGGCTGACAGGACTTGCTCTCCTAGAGACACGAGATCTTTGGGATCCGTTGGGTTTTGAGGCAGCTCCACTTCCATGAAGCCCAATTTTTTGTCGCCCCGAACACGATCGATCAACCAGGCTGCTATTCGTGTGTCGCCAGACTCGAGGCCTGTTTCGATGGTCGAAATGGCTTGTCCGACCAGACGCTCCAATTCTTCACTGGCGAGCTTGGCAGCGCGCGCCTTCAGGCCATTTGGACCGGGAGGGCGTCCCGGGGATCGAGGAGGTTTGTGACCTTTGACGAAGCGACCACTTTCATCCCTTTTTTCATTTGGTGTATCGATGGGGGACATAACCGTCATTTCCCACTTATTTGCCTCTTTGGCGAAGCGATTGTGCGTCGGAAGATTTCGGCTGGAAGTGTCGCAGAATCTAATGGGGTGGGTCCACACCACATACACCATGAAGCCCACGTTTGCGGCGTTCGTGGTGCTCGAATTTCGCCCAATAGCCCCACGAAGCCCACAACTACCCAAGGGTTGTGGGCTTCGTGGGTGACCAATCGATTATTTTTTTCTTTTTCGATTGGGGTTCCAGACCATTCCTTGGTTCTGGCAGAGCTTACCTTGGGCAATCAGGTCCTTCAGTGCCCGGACGACGCTGTCGCGGCGCCTGTCGTCCTTGCCGTCTTCCGGAGGGGGGAGCTTCCCTTTGGCCAAATTCAGCAGCTCGTTGGCGTCAATCACCGTGAACGACCCTTCCTCGGGCCACCCCGGTCCACTTGGGTTCGTGTCTTGGCTGGGTTCTGCCGCCAATATTTGAAGACTATCCATCACGATCACTTGGTTCTTACCTAGGCCCTTGGTTTCTTTTTTTGGGGTGACCTCATGGATTTCGAGATGGCGAGCGAATGGCGCCGAGATATTCTTTCCGCTTCGTGAAGTGCCGACCTCGATCGCAGAAACGTCGAAGGCGAATTCAATTCCAGTTTCTCCGTCACGTTGCTTCGTTGCTTCGATGCGACGGCCACCTTCCGCCTTGGAACATTTAAGCTCCGTATCTACGGCCCCGAGTAGCGAGGAATGACCTCGCATTCCTCTGTCCGCGTCTTTCCCGGAGTGGTGCACAAGGACGACGAGACAATCGGTTTCGTTGATGATCTCGTCCAGACTTGAGACGAGTTGTCCCATGTCGCCAGGCTCGTTTTCGTTTCCTCCGCCAAAGGCCCTGTTCAACGTATCGATGACTATGGCTCTCAGTGGAAAACCGAGTTCGCGGGTGAGATCTAGGGCTAGATCGATCATAGACTTTCGGTCCGAACCACTGCTACGCAGGTCGATGCCTACATTGAGGGAAACGAAGAGTGCGAGATCATCGACGCCGAATTCATTATGCTTTGCCGCGGCAACGATCCGGTTTCGAAACTTTTTGCCACCTTCGAGAGCGGCATATATGACGATGCCCCTTTGCACAGGCTTTTCTCGCCACGGTTTGCCGCTTGCTACGTGGAGCATCATATCGGTCACGATCACAGACTTCCCTGACCCTGGGGACCCATAGACTGCGGCGATTCCAGATAGGGGTAACACGTCATCGATCGACCAAGCTTCATCCAAATAGGGGTCCAGGTTGTCGCGTCCGATTACAGGCTTCAAGCGATTATAGGCGTCGCTTGGTAGTGGGTCCGGAACGTATGTCGCGCCTTCACGTTTGAACCTGAAGCGCTCGGCTCCATCCTGGACGACCAAAAAGCCGTCGCTCACTCGGACTTCGCCACCTTCTGTTTCGATTGCCGCTCTGACATCGGCTTCAAAGGATCCGTCGCTGTATGGGACCTTTGATATGACACGGAGCCAGTAGAGTGCTCGGTCCTCGCCCTCACGGGCATTGTTCGAGAACGGGTCAACCAACTTGCCACTCCCGCTTTATCCATCTCAGCGCGTTCGATCTTTGAGCAGGTGGAAGTGAACGTGCCAGAGCCATGAACCTTTGAGCCATGAGTTCATCGCGTGTTTCATTCAGTTCTTCCTCGCCACGTCGAAAAGCATCAGCCAGCGTTCGCATGCGCTCCGTTTCCTTCGCATGCGTGATCAGCTCGGCTGTGATTTCGTACCATCTTGCGCGTTCGGCCGTCAGTATTTCAAAAATCACGGACTCGGGGATTTCGGCAGAACGCCCGATTGCTTTGATCAGATGATCCGTCGCCATGTCACCGGCTCCGAGATCATTGAGCAGTGTGCGCGCCAATCGCCTCAAGTGTTCCTCGCTACCACTCGATGCCGCCAGTAGTGACCGTTCCATCGGGAAAATCGGCGGAACTCTACGATCGCGTCCTGCCCACCCCAGATCCCGTGCGAGGTACCAGAAGGTGCCAGATGATATCTCGCGGACGTCGCGAAAGCTGCGCCAGGCTCGTTCAGGGCTGTCTGGACGACCGCTGCAGCCATGGGCCTCACCCTTTTTTGACCAAGTGATCCAAGCCTCCTCGATCTCAGCAGCAAGGGCAAGGTCTTCGCTATGATCTGCGATGACGCGAAGCGACATTCCCATTCTGATCCACTCCTCGCGACCGCGGCCAGGGTTGGGGAGATCTACCAATATGGATGGAACATCGGATATGCTCGCCTGGTCCTCGGCGAGTATCGGTAGACGCACTGGGTGTATTTTGCGTCTGAGCTTGCGAAACCACCGTCGTATCGGATGAGCGGGCCCGATTTTCAGGGGGCTACTCAGATCCGGAACAAACTGGACGACCAATCCTCTCATGGGTTTCGAGTAGAAACCCAACCCATCGCGTTCACCGTTTAGATTTTCATCAGAAACGAGGCGCTCAGCCCACATCCTCACGCCAGTTCCAGATATCGACGACTCCCAGTAGGTGTCAGACTCTTTGATGAGTTCAAGGAGTTCAGGAGCGAGATCTCCAGTATCAGCTGATCTGCAATCATCGAGATCGATTCCAACGAGCGCTGAGCCGGCTCGGCAGAGATACCCGATTTCGAAACTCGAAACTTCAGGCTTGCCGTCTTCTGAGCGTATCGCATTGATGACCGTTTTCCGCGAATTCAAATCGTCGACGGCCTCCAGGACGCTTTCGAGGGTGTGCATTGCCGCTTGCTCAGATGCGATCGGCGAATGTCCGTTCCAGGCGTTGGCAGGGTGCTTTTCGAGTTTTCCAGCAGGTGATCTGCTGATCGCAAAGGCGAGCCAATTTCGCTCGCGCGCGGCCTTCTGAAAAATCGGGTCAGTGGGAAACCTGCGTACCATCTTCGATAGGTTTCAGCTTTGATCACGCGCCGGGGAGACGCGACGGCGATCATTCAATGCCGCTCGGATTACTTCGTCGACTGGCCAAACCCTCTGACCGCCGACCAATCTGGACTTGACCGCCAGAACCTCTACGAAGCGTGGCCCGATACTAGCGCCCAGTTCGTGAGACAAGATCGTCTGAAGCGTCAACCGATTGGCACGGCGGGGAAGGGGATCGCCGGGGCACCACAGTGACTTGAGAGGAGCCGTCATATCGTTTCCTCCGAACGGTCAATGCGTCCATTTACGGCATCTAACAATCTACTGCCTGGGATCCGACGTTCACCGTTCGGCAACATGAACACGCCGAGGTCTAGGTGACCTTCGTACAGCCACGAGTCGAGGGTAGACGGATCTACTCCTAGGTGACGCGCCGCAGTTGCTGGCGCGTAAGCATGATCGATACGAATACGGTCGCTGCGAAGAAACATGATGTGCCTCCAATTTTGGCTTCACCTCATGCATTGCGCAGTTCGAGTGTTCTCAGCAAATCGACTACCAGAACACCTAATTAGGGGCTGTCGTAGTATTCCTTGATAAAGACCTCGACGTCGCATCCCGATTTTTCAGCGCCTTCGATAAGCAAGAGGAACTGGTCGATCAGTTGCTCGAGTACCAAAGATCCACGACTGATTGGCTCTCCTTGCAAACCATTGGCGGCACTTTTGCTTTTTAGCCACTGAACCTCCCAGCGTTTGATCTGATCCGCACCCTTCTTTAAATCTGGATTCAACTGCAAAATCCGAGCTATCCGCTTGCGTGCTTCGCGTATACCGCGCTGATCTCCTTGGGATGAAAAATACCTTACAGCTGCTACGGCAAAGCAACGGCGCTCGATTTCCCGGCGCGGTTTTCGCTTATTGCGCCCTTCGAGTTCCCGATCCCGCTCTTCGCGAAGCTTGCCCAGCAAATCATGTCCGTCTGCAAGGTCGACGTCATCGGGAATCAGGCCTTCCATCAAACTCAATGCGGCATTCAGAATCAGTATTCCTCTATCTTCCGACGAGATCGCCGAGGATCGTCGAATCTTATCGGCTACCAGCAAGACTGCGAGTCTGAGTTCCGGCAGCTCTTCATCCATGATCGAACCACACTACGTTTTCCGGTAAAGTCTCCGACTCCCTAGGCCAAGAGCCATGTTCCACTGCATAGGCCACCAAGTTGGCCCAGGCTTCCATTACCTCGGTTTTCCGCCTTCTTCTCCGCGCCTGCAAATATGCCGCTCGAACTCCGTACCGGGTTTCGGATTGCCGATGGTTCAACAGTGAGTCCGCAAGATCTGGATCTCCGATGTCGTGTTCGGCGAGTTCGGATACGAACAATTTGCGCAAGGAGTGAAAATGAAACCGTTCGACCCCGCTCACTTTGCGAACTTGACCTGAAAAGCCTTTTCTCGCGTTGAAGGATCCTCGTCTTGCCAATTGGAAGACTCTTGCGTCGGTGTCAGGATCGAACAAGCACAAGTAAGCTCGAGGGATCGGCAAAGAAAAGTCGTCGCCATTTTTCGTACGCTTCCCGCTCAGCGTGACTTGGCCGCAAGAAACCTCACATGGTTCGAGCCCCGCCATTTCGGAAAGGCGTAGTGGAAGGAGTATCATTGCCTTCAAGAATCGACCGCGTGTTCCACCGATGGCATCGGCAGCTTGCCACAGTGCTTGCAGTTCTAGTGCGCTGGGCTTCCAAGTTCGTGGCGGGGGAGGAGCCGGGAGCCTGTCGATATGCGCGCAGGGGTTCGAAGTAACCATGTCCCGCGCCAGCAACCATTTGTAGAGGCGGTTCAAAGCACCATATCTCTGTCGGGCAGTGGCTGGTTTGGAGCGATGCTGATCTATGAGATCCATCACATGACGTTTGGTAATTGAGTTGATCCTTGCATCCTCGATGCCAATGTCCCGAGCCGATAAGATCAGCTGCATCCTTTCACTGGCCAATGACGAAGGCCGGCACGTCTTTTGAGCCAGATAGCGTTCTATGGCATCGACAAGCGAAAGGTTCATCAAGGCCTCCTCCGCTCGCCTTGCTGCTTCCTCTCGCTCGGCGACTTCTTTTTCGGCGAGCGGGTCTCGGCCCGAGGCGACCATTTCTTTTAGAAGCCTGACTTCCTTGCGCGCCGTATCGATGGGAGTTTCTTCCACGCCGCCGATCCTCACCCACTTTTGAGGATGCCTCTTGCCTTTGTTGTCTTTGCCTCGTTTTCGATAGGCATAGACCCAGCGACCATCACCAGTTGGACCGACGATGAGTGTCAATCCGCGGACCGGAAGATCTCGACTGCCGCTGCCATCGACGTCTCTCAATGTTATCTTACGATTGGATCTAACGGCAGTGGCGCGTGTTTCTTCGATGTCCGATCGCGTAATAGCCATTCAAGCCCCTCCCAATCATCATTTGGAACTTTCGGCCCAATCGCCGCCAAATGAGACCCAAGTGAGACAAATATTTACGTTTTCGAGAATTTGCACAACTATCTGCAGCAGAGTGCTGCAGAGTAAAACAGAGTCAACCATATGTTTTTATTTTAATAAACTTAGGAAAGAAAAAATTATGCTGTGTTTAGAGTCAATTAATGACAAGTCTGGTCAATCTACGAATCAAGGGGTCGGGGGTTCGAATCCTCCTCGGTCCGCCACCCACCCCTGTCTCATTTTCCCATGTCCGTTTTGGCTGGAATTCCCGCGTGTATTCCGTCGGTTGCGAGGTGCCGTTTTGCCCTGAGACGGACCGTGCTGCCGTTTCATCCGCAGCAATCTCCCTTTGTCTCAGTTGCCTGACTTCGCCGGTCCGTTTTCCCTGATAACAGCCAATTAACAGGGAAATTCCTGCATTTTGGTCGATTTCGAGGCTCTGCGGGTGGTTTTACGGGAGTAATAACAGTCGCTTACAAGGAAATTCCCTAGAGCACATAACAGGGAATTTATTCCGACTATCAGGGAATTCAGAGCGACCTATCAGGGAATGCAATTCGCTGAGCAGGGAAGGTCAGGAATGGGTTCCAAAGAGATGATCCTGATGGGCCCAATTGAGAGGAATGTTCCCGCGGACCAGTGTCTCGAGATTGAGATGTGCAGGTTGCGTGCCTTCCAGGATCGCTGTTTGCAATCCAGGCGACAGGGAGATCAAGGATGTGACGCGTCTGATGTAGCGTTCGGAATGTCCGACGCGCTGGGCGAGGTGCTTCAGCGGCTCGCCGGACTTCAGAGCCTCTGCCCAATCGTGCGCATTGCGCAACCCGCGGATCAGGGTTTGATCTGGGTCGGGGCAGCGATCGCCCGCGACAATACGTGTCTCCACACCTCGGCGTTTGCACGTGAAGGGTGTCGAGATTTCACAAAGCGCGGCGTTCAGTGAGGAGGCCTGCAGGTCTATTGCGTCGGCTACCGCGTGGGGATCGAGATCAATGGATAGCGTGTCTGGGTCGAGTGCGATCGCCCGGATCAGAGGGGCCGTGCGTTTGCAGCCATCTGCCTCCAGAGTATCGGCCAGTCCAAAAACGGCCGTAGCCGTGGCGTCCAATTTGCTCACGTCACAATTGTCCAGAACGGTATGTCGTTTTGCATGCTCGCGCAGATGGTCCGTGATGGCTTTAACGACAGCTGTCTCAAAACCTTTGGCCGGGAGGCGCCATCCCGTTGGATCGGTCCCGCCTGAAATCAGCCGATTGGAGACATAGTACCTCTGCCGCTTTCCATGGCGGGTCGTATGTGTGGGTGTCAGAACATCACCGGTCTCATCGCGCACTTTCCCTTTGAGTGGCGCATCCGAATTTGATGACTGGCCTGCAGGTGCACCGCGGCGTCGTGCGCTGGCAGATTTGAGGTGCCGCTGCACACTGTCCCAAAGAGGCTGATCGATGATCGCAGGGTGCTGGCCATCAAATGTCTGATCCTTGTGCCGGATCAACCCGAGATACACTGGGTTCGTCAGCAGGTGATAGATCTGGCCTCGACTGAAGGGTGTGCCGCCCTGGGTTCGGCCGGTTGCAAAGACATGGTGCTTGGAGCGTATCCCTAGCTCTTCGGCAGTTCGTACAACCGCATTAAGACAGCGGTGTGTCTCATAAAGCTGGAAGATTTGCCGAACCACTTCGGCTTCGTTTTCATTCACGACCAACTCGCGCCGGGTCTTGTCGGGGTGCGGATCATATCCCAGCGGTGGAATACCGCCCATCCACAATCCCTTCTTCTTGGACGCCGCAATCTTGTCGCGGATCCGCTCAGCGGTGACCTCGCGCTCGAACTGGGCGAAGGACAACAGCACGTTCAGTGTCAACCGCCCCATGGACGAAGATGTGTTGAAAGCCTGCGTGACAGACACAAAAGAACAATCAGCTTTCTCCAGCCGCTCCACCAGTTTGGCAAAGTCGGCCAGAGACCGCGTCAGCCGGTCGATCTTGTAGACCACCACCATGTCGATGCGTCCGGCATCGATGTCCGCCATCAGCTGCTGCAAGGCAGGGCGCTCGAGTGTCCCACCTGAAATACCGCCATCGTCGTAGCGCGCAGGAAGCATCTTCCAGCCTTCGTGCTTTTGGCTCGCGATATAGGCGGCGCAGGCTTCATGTTGTGCATCCAGCGAGTTGAAGTCCTGATCCAGACCTTCTTCAGTCGACTTGCGGGTATAGATCGCACAGCGGATTTTTGGCGAGCTCATGATTTCGCCGCTCCGTTCAGGCCGAAGAACCGCGGCCCCGACCAATGGGTGCCGGTGATCTCGCGGGCGATCCGGGAGAGGGAGCGGTATCTGGTCTCTTTCCATACAAACCCGTCGTCGGTTACGTCGACCACATGCGTTACTCCGTTCCATTCGCGCAGCAGACGGCCGCCGGGTTGTAACCCTGGGCTTTGGCGCCGGGCTGTCTGATCCGAGGGTTTGCGCAGCGCGGTTTTGGTCTTCTTGGACAAGCCGCCCATCTGCCGTGTCTGTATCTCAATGGCGAGAAAGCGGCGCATCAGGACCTTGCTTAGACCTTTGGGGACCGGGGTGCGAAAGATGTCAGACCAGGCGGCAACGAGGGCCGCTCGATCCATGCCTTCAATCTCTGCGACCGTCATGAGCGTGTCTCTGCCGTCTTGACGATACGGTACACCGTCTTGCCGGCCTTTCGTTCATCATCGGTGCGCTTGATAACGTGCCCCGCCTTTCGCAGCCCAGTCAACGCTGCCCGTACCGAATGGGCCTGCCAGCCCGTGGCTTTACACAAAGCCTCGACTGTCGCGCCTGACGGGCGCTCCAGCATGCCCTGCACTCTGGCGATCTTTGTCTGTTTGGGTTTGGTCATGTCCGTCTCCTCATTTTGAGGCCCGCAGATTGCAGGCCCGGTACTGAGGAGCGCCCGACAGTGCGTCGGGCGTGGGGGCACTGATGCGTGCTTTGCAGCACTAGTCCAGTGGTTTCTGGTGGTGTTTCAAACGAGCTTGAGAACTGCGCCGTGTGCCATACCCCCGTTTTTTGTCAACGATACCAGAACGTTAAAATTGAACCACCATCCGTGGAGGGTTGTGCGATGTGTCGTGATGCGCTATATGAAACTTGTCCTTCCCAACGAGGGGCGCTTCTGCCCCCACAGGCAGCACTCATTCGGTTCGGGATTAGTCCAGACCAGCAGAGAGCATTCGAAGGGGCAACTTCCCGGATCCTTTGGTCCGGAGAGTTGCTTTCTATGCTCTCTCCGTTTTTCCACAGCGATCCATTTCTGAGGTGACCGTAAGGTGCCTCGTAGTAATGGAGGCAGTGATGCCAGCAAAATCGAATACACCACCCGAACACGGTCGCAACAGGCCCGTCTGGACGAGCGGCAGGATCGAACAGACACCGATCTCTGATCTCAAACCTTATCCCAACAATGCACGCACTCACACGGAAAAGAGCATTGGCCGTCTGGCGGACTCAATCTCCGAGTTTGGCTTTGTTGTACCAGCCATCATCGACAGCGAGAACTCGGTCATCGCAGGCCACGGGCGGATAGAGGCAGCGAAACGCCTTATGCTTAATACTATCCCGACGATCTGCGCGGATCATCTGACGCCGGCGCAGGTAAAGGCTTTCCGGATAGCGGACAACAAGCTCGCTGAGCTTTCGGACTGGAATGAAGATGCGCTCCGGATTGAGCTGGGTGAGTTGATGGATCTCAGCCTTGCGGGTGAGCTTGACTTCAGTCTCGACATCACCGGCTTCGAAATCCCCGAAATTGACATCATTATCGGTGGCGCAGGTGAAGAAACTGCAGAAGACGCCGAGACCGTCGAAACACCGGATCCTGCCAAGCCGGTAGTGACCCGCCCAGGAGATCTCTGGCTGCTCGGCGACCACAAGATCCTCTGTGGCAACTCCCTCGAGACGCAAAGTTACCAGCGGGTGCTAGACGGAGAACCCTGCGGGATGGTCTTTACCGATCCGCCTTACAATGTCCCCGTGAACGGACATGTTCGCAGCGGTAACGGTGGTGACCATCGCGAGTTCGCAATGGCCTCGGGCGAGATGACAGATAGTGAGTTCCGTGCATTCTTGGCAGACGTTACAGCGAAGTTGTTTAACCAGCTAACCGATGGCGGCATCGGCATGGCCTGCATGGACTGGCGCCACATCGAAGAATTGATTGCCGCCGGTAAGGCTGCCGGTTTTGAACTCATCAATCTGTGTATCTGGAACAAGAGCAATGGCGGCATGGGCAGTCTCTATCGCTCCAAGCATGAGATGGTCGCCGTCTTCAAGAAACCCGGCGGTGCGCACATCAACAATGTCGAGCTCGGCAAGCATGGACGTAACCGGACCAATGTCTGGGACTATGCGGGTGTAAATACTTTCGGGGCAGGGCGCGAGGCGGATCTCGCGGATCACCCGACGGTGAAACCCACGGCCCTTGTGGCTGACGCGCTCATGGATGTCAGCCATCGCGGGGACGTCGTGCTGGATGCCTTCGGCGGGTCGGGTGCCACGCTTTTGGCGGCCGAGAAGACCGGACGGCGCGCCCGGCTCATCGAACTGGACCCGGCCTATGTCGATGTCGCCATCCGGCGATGGCAGGAGTTGACTGGAAAAGATGCCGTCCTAGCCGCCACCGACGAGACCTTTGCCGTCCGGGCGCGGGCCGTCTCGGTGCCTGTCTCCGACGAGAAGGAGATGGATCATGTCTGATGATATCAAAGATGATGACTATGAAGTCGGCTATGGCAAACCGCCGAAAGCGACGCAGTTCAAAAGGGGTCGGTCGGGTAACCCGAAGGGCCGACCGAAGGCGTCGAAGAATGTCGGGAAAATTCTGGAAGATACATTCTTTCAAAAGGTTCCGATCACTGAAAACGGTGTTCGCCGCGAAGCGACAATGCTCGAGGCTATTGTCCGCCAAGTTGCAAATGGCGCGGCTAAAGGGGATATGCGAAATGTCGACCGGGTTCTGAAACTTCTGCCACAGCTGCAGGATGCACTTACATCGGCGGAAACCGCCTCCGAGAGCACCGCGCAGACTGACCCGCAATCGGATGTCGCGGTGCTGGAAGCTCTTGCTGATATGTTTGGCAGTGATCCGGAAGATCTCTTTGCCACAGTTCAAGAAGGTGTCGGCAATGACTGTCCAGAGTCTTGATACACACAAGGAAGTTGCTGACGCGCTCACGCGTGAGAACCTCTATGCCTTTCTGGTTGGTGCGTTTCCAATCCTTTGCCCGGGCGAAAAACTTGCCCGGGCCCTGTATCTCGAGGCCATGTGCTACGCGCTGCAACGCGTGGCTACGAGTCAGTGCCTTCGGTTGATGATCTCGATCGCGCCGCGCCACCTAAAATCCATCTGCGGGTCGGTGCTTTTGCCGGCGTTTGTATTGGGCCGGGATCCAACGCAGAAGATCGTCGTTGTCAGCTACGGCAAGGATCTCGCGCGTGAGCATGCCGAGCTGTTCCGCCGCCTGGTGACGAGCCGGTATTATCAGCGTCTCTTTCCGCGGATGAAGCTGGATCCAAAACACAACCGGTTTGATCATATGAAAACGACAGCAGGGGGTGGGCGAAAGTCGTCCTCCATCGGTGGTGGCATCACCGGGTTTGGTGCGAACCTCATCATCATTGACGATTTGGGCAAACCTTCAGAGATGCGCCATGACAGTTATCGTCAGGAGTTGCGCGACTATTTTGATCAGACCCTGTTCTCGCGGCTGAACGACAAACGGACCGATCGGATTGTGTCTATTCAGCAGCGCCTGCATCCCGATGACTTCTCCGCTTACCTGCTCGAGAAGGAGACATTTGAGCACTTGTGCCTGCCGTCGATCGCCGAGATTCCTGAGGACATTCTCCTCTATAACAATCGCTATTGGGCTCGGCGTCCGGGCGATCTGCTCAGCCCGAATAGGGAACCACGGGAGGTTCTGGATCAGATCAAAGCGGATATTGGCAACTATGCGTTTCAGGCTCAATACCAGCAAAACCCGAGCGACGCTGAAAACGAATATCTCAGTATGGATGACCTTCATCTGGTCGATACGCTGCCCGATGAGGCGCTCTTCACGCGCAGGGTCCAAAGCTGGGACACGGCAGCAAAAGGTGGTCCGAAATGCGATTATTCGGTGGGCCTGACCTTCGGGTGGCATGATTTCGAAGAGCGCTGGTATCTGTTGGATGTCTATCGCAAACGGACAAACATCACTGAGCTCAAGGCCGCCATTCTTCGCGAGCGCAAGAAATGGTATGCTGATCGAGTTTTGATTGAAGACTCTGCCATGGGGTCGTCCATCCTGCAGGAATTCCGAAAGGCGACGGCGGGCGTCTACATGGGTATCAACGTCGTTTCCAGTAAACTGGACCGGTTCATCCCGCACACAGACTGGATTAAGTCGGGCAAACTGGTCATCCCGACTGACAAGCCTTGGTTTGACAAGTTCCGTCGCGAATTATTGGCGTTCCCGGACGCAACAAATGACGACCAAGTGGACGCACTAACCCAGTTCGCGGAGTATATGAAACGCTCGCAAAATGCTTATCTCGACACCGATGTCGAAACAGGCAGGCGCATGGGGCTGTACCATCGATCTCGCCCACGGCGCGAGGACAGGATGCGGTTTTGAAAGGAACGGATCAAGGGAAGTACCCAAGGTTCGAATACCCGCCGCTCCGAGACGAGTTCGAATTGGTCTGACAGCACCTCCCAAGTTGCGTTTGGCGCAAAACACGCTGCCAGTGATTCCAAATCTAATGGCAGGCAACGCGGCAATTTGGTCAGATCGCGCCAAAACAAAGGGCCGGAGAGATTTCTCCGGCCCTTGTTCACTTGGTCACTTGGTCACGCGGTCACTCGACCAGTTCGATCTCGCTGGGCCGCCATGTCCGGTCGAACCAGCTTTGCTCTGGTCCATAAAGGCGGAACAACATGTACCACCCCATGTCCGGTACGGTCTGGATCCAGTTCGCCTCTCGCCCGTCCGGCGCTTTCGGGCCTTGGCGTTGGACCGGCTGTGAGCCAGCCGATCCAAAAAGTGGTTCGAAGCGGGCACAGTCAGCACCCGCTTCGAATTCGCTACTCTATGTAGTCCGAGAAATCCATGACCTTGTTGACGGTCGGGAACTTGTACTCATCGTTGAAAGCCGATTCTTCAGCGCCGTACATGCGCAAGTAAGGAAACCAGCCGCGCCCCGGCAGGGTCTGCACGTGGTTGGCTTCCCAGCCCTCAGGCGGAGCATCGGGACCGAGCAGCACATAGAAGGACCCATCGGCGTTCATCCGGATGCCCTCGGTCTTGCTGCCCGCCGTTGCCTTGCCTCCGGCTGCACCTTCCCGGTTGTCGATGATGGTGCGCGTGTCCGTGTCGTAGACCACTATCGACCAGAACAGATTCGCGGGCACATCCTTTTCGACGCGGATCACATAATTATTTCCGCCCTGCAAGCGCTGGCCATCTTCGTCCTCGAACTTGCCAATGTAGAGCTGCGCTTTGCCCGGCTTTGGCATGGTCATGGCAGGCGACGTGGTGATCGCCTCGTAGGTGTAGCGGGCGCGGGGGTCGATTGCATCCCAGTACTTCATCCGGTTGGTGTATTTCTGGCCGTCGCCCCATGTGCCACCGAGGATCATGCGCCAGTTGTTCTGGCGCAGAACCCCTTCCATCCTCTCGTTGTACACGAGGGCCTTGGCCATCAGTTCACCGGTCTCTGCACCGTCAATCAGTATTTCTTTCTGACGCTCGGTGGGGTTGAAGGGCTTGCCTTTTTCGATGCCAAGCTGTCTCAGCCAGTACATGAAGAAACGGTCACGATCCTGGACCACCTCCCGGTTGATCGCCGTATGCAGCATTTCCCAGTAGGCCAGGCCGCGCGGCTGGTATTCGGCCGTGAACTTGTCCTCGCCCGGGATGATGTCAACGGGGGCAGCCTCATCTCCATAATTGTAGATCTTCAACTTGCTGGTAAACGCATCGACTTCGTCCGACGTGCCGATCAACCGAAACAGCCAGTAAGTCTGATCAGTGCCGATTTCCATGATCCGCAAATCGTCGGTTTGCTCTGGCACCATATCCGCCGGGGTATTGGGCCCCACAACTGCAATCAGATCGCCTGTGCCGTTATTCGGGCCGAATATGCCATAGTCGCCCGGACTCTGCTCCCACATGTCATTGATCATGCCCACTGCTACGCCGGGCGGAATCTCCAGAATCACGGCGCTTTCCCGGGTATTTCCGAAACCCCAGAAATAGTCCGTGGTCTCGTTAGCCGTAAGTATGCCTCTGCGTTCGTTGAAGCTCTTGACTGCGACGATCTTGTTGTAATCGTAGTCCGGGTAATTCTCCAGATAGCCCAGATGCCAGCGTGTCATGCCCACGATCGGCAGGCCCCAGAGATAGAGCTGTGACGCCCGCTGGTGGTCCATGAGGTCGTAGATCTTGTCAGCCTCGCCAGGGGCAGGAAAGCTGTGGTCAAGCTCGAAATCACCGGCCATGGTTTCGACCGTGCCCGTGATCGGCATAAGGCTCTGGAATTCCTCTTCGGTCTGCTGCCGGGGAAGCTCGCCCTGTGCCCAAGCACTACTCATCATGCTTGCGACCATCAGGCCGAGTCCAAGCACTCTTATTCGTTGTTTCGTTTGCATTATTCTTTCTTTCGTTCATTTTGGGTTGTGGGGCTGGACCGGCTATGCGCCCTTCAGGTCTTCCGCATGGGCACGGGCTCCGACGGCTTCCATCGCAATGGCCTGCGCCTCTTCGGAAACAAGCTGGGCGTAGGCAATCGCAACAGCGGCATCCGCCTCTGCGTTCTCTGCGTTCCTCTCGGCCTTCGCCAGATCGCGTTCCGCTTTCCAGGCGTCCCATTTGGCTTTCTGCTCGGCTTTGTGGTTTTCGTAGTTCGACTGGATGCCGGACCACCACGCATTCATGCTGCTGTCGACCTCGGCAACGGCGCTGTTCCAGTCCTGCTCGGCCTTTGCGTATTCCGCGCTCCACTTTTCCTTGAGCGCATCGCGTTTGGCTCGTTCCTCACGGGTATACTCGTCAACGCGTGTTTCGACGTCTTTCGCTTTTTCGGCAAGTGCGGCAAGTCCGTCAGAGAGTTTCATTGGTGTTCTCCTATATTAAGTTGAATGATTGCGAATTATCCCATTCGCCGGGGTTTCGTTTTGGTCCGATTACGACAGGCAGGCAGGATTTTAGCCTGCCGGGCTGAGCCGCCAGCAAAGGGCTGGCGGTCTCAACCCTGTGGCCCTATTCGCTGACCACTTCGACCTCGCCGGGCTGCCATTCGCCATCGTACCAAGCCTGTTCGGGGCCATAGATGCGCCACAGCATGTTCCAGCCTTTGCCGGGAATGGTTTGAATCCAGTTGTCCGCACCGTCCGGACGTTCCGGACCGAAAAAGACATCCCAGGAGCCATCGTCATTCTGCACGACGGCCTTATCGATGCTGGTGACAGCGGGGTAAGGGGCCATGGACTACACCGACTGGGTCAATTACTGACGCCTTCTGTCGTTGCTAGAGGTATTCGATGTCAGCGCGGGCCTGAGCCGCCAGTTTCGACAGGCCGTGTCGGGTTAGATCGAGAAGAAACTCGGACGGGGACATCGCTGGGTTGTCGTACCTTTTGCGGACGCTGCGCAACGCGCGAGCGCCACCCGAAGGAAACAAGTCGTATGTGTTGGCGAGCATGTCATCCGCACCAAGCGTCTCAACGCCATACTCGTCCAGAACTTCGCTTGGAAAGTCCTTATGATTTTCTGTCACGATGACTTGGGCGGAGCAACGGATCGCCGCCGCGAGGACGTGACGGTCATCCGGGTCCGGTAGCTTCAATCCGGCCATCAAAGGCCGGTGGCCCGATACGAAGCATTCTTCAAACGTGCTTCTGATCACCGCTTCTTGCTGGCGAACGCTCTTCTCGAGATGCGGTTTGAGCCTGATCAGGTTGCGCGTCCATTCGTCGAGGATCTCGTCGGTCACCCGCGCCCTGAACAGGCCTTCCTGCGTAAACGTCAGCAGGACGTCGCGAACGCGGAACGGGAACAGGACGTTCGCATCAAGGACAACCACGAAGGGGTTGGCCACAAAACTCATGCCTTATCGAATTCCTGACCCAGTCGTGCCAAGTCCCGCATCGCCTGTTCCTGGCGCTGCGCCTTCTCTTCGCGATGCTCCATGAGCGCCTTCAATGGCACGCGCCGATGCTTGCCGACTTCCTCAAATCGGATCTGTCCTTCCTTGAGGAGTTTCGTGAGGTGCGGGCGGGACACATTCAGCATGTCTGCCGCCTCTTGGGTCGTGAGCATTGTGCCGACCGGAACCAGCGTGACCATATTTCCATTGCTGACGTGACCCAGCAGTTCGATGATCAGCTTTCCGACAGCCGGAGCGATGCTGACAGGATCACCGTTCTCTCCGGACACCTTCAAGCCGCCGTCCAATTCCATCGCGACCGCGATCGCCGTCGCGGCATGCGCGGCGCTATCGATTTCCTCGGCGGTCGGCGGACGCTCCATGAGCCCACTCTGAGCCGGTTTTTCTGCTGTATCGACCACGATTTCCCTCCTGCTTTTAGCCTCTAGATGCACCTCGCGCCGCTCACTTACAAGAGAAATAACCGGAATAAGTGAAATAAGCGTAACGATTCCGATAGACGCAGGCAGGTGGCTGGTGTAAACAAAACAGGAACATATTCGATTTTCGGAGCAGTCTCATGGGAAAGAATACGAAACGCACTTCTAGCAAACTGGCCTCTCAGGCAGCGGCAACTCTCAGTGACCCCAACGCCTCTGCGACGGCCAAGAGTCTGGCGGCCTCGGCACTGGCGCAGTCCGGCACAGGCAAACAAACTGGCGCTGCCATGGAAGACAAGGCGTCCAAAGTCCTGCAAAGCGACAAGTACAGTGACGATACCAAGTCTTTGGCCGGGACGGTTCTCGCGCAGTCGAACAAGGCGCGCTAACCCGCGTCGCGCTAAGAGTGGTCCAGGTCGATGTCGCGTTCCACAATTCTCATGGCACGGCCGTCTTCGGGCGGCACGAACCATGCTCGCGTCCGTTTCCCAGTGTTCCACAGGTGTTCTTGCCAGACGACAAGCTCGCGGCCATCCACGATCGCGATACCTTCGCGCACGGGAACACCCTTCGTGAGCCGGTCATCCACGGGCCGTCCCGGAGCAGGATGTCGGCCGGCCTCCTAGCTGCGGGGTTTCAGTAACTCTGAGGGATCGATGTTGAGGGCGCGCGCGATCTTTTCGAGTGTCGTGAGAGAGGCGGAATACTTGGCATTCTCGATTTTGCCGACATAGCCGCGGTTCACATTCGCACGGTGCGCCAACTCTTCTTGGCTGACGCCCTTGGCACGCCGGGCGTCTTGGAGATTCAGTCCTACTCGTTCCTTCAGATTCATGACCGAAGATCGGCCACGATGTGGTGTATTTAACCACGCAATATACTATACATTCGACAGTGAAGCGGCTGATACTGTGAGATTTTCCGGTTTCGAAGGTGTCGATCAAGCTCGCCATGTGATTGAAGAAGATAGCATGACCACGTGTGGTAGCGAGTTTGGATCGAAATTTGGGCGAGGTGCCGTCTCTCTGCCAATGCTGTCCACTCTGTTGCTCATTCACCAGATCCTTCAGTGTCGAGACCGAGATGACAAAGTTGCTCTTCAATCTCCTTAAGGCGCAGCCGAACTGACGCCCGATCAGACATCGGGCCACGGGACGCGCGGTGATCCGGAGCGCCGGATAGCAAGGCGATTAAATCGTCGCGCTCATCCTCTAGCGCGACCAACTGCTCCGCGCGGTTTCGTTCAGACTCGCTTTTCGACAGGCGTTCCCTGGCCTCACTGTCTTGCCTCAGACTTTGCTCCACCGCGTCAAGTTCTTGTTGGATCTCCGGATGATGCTCGGCGGCGATCCGTATGAAGTTGCCAAACTCGTAGATGTGAAAAGCCTGATCGCTTTCGCGCTTGAACTCCTCGACCAGTTCCGGCCGCGGTCCAAGCTTTTTGCCCTTGTGGATCCACCACCAGTCCTCCTTGACGTCATCGGATATGAAAATGATCGGTCGTTTCTCCACTTTCGCCTTCTCGATCATGTCTTTCCATATGATCAAGTCTCCGTACTTGCGGTACTCGTCACCATCCTTTTTCGCGTCGAGGTATCCTGGGGGAACTTTGGCCGCATATCGGGTCTCGCCCTCTTTCTTGATCTTCCCGAGTTCTGCTTCCGGCCAGCGTTCGCCGACACGATCCTCCAAGAGCTCTGTCAGGCGGTCTACCACCGTCCCGATCTCCGCCTCGGGGTGCGCGTTCCGCGCGGCATCGATCCTGCCTTTGAAATCCGCCAGATGGACGTCAAGTGCCGAGACCTCGCGTTCGATATCGATCGTGGGGTGCGCCCTTAACTGTCTCAGTTGGTCGCGAGCCTGCCGGATCGTCTTCTCATAGTCCCGGAGGATCTGATCATAAGCGTCCACGCCGGAACGCTCCACGTCGAGCCGGTTTCGATGAAACTCCAGCGCCACCTGATAGGGCACCCAAAGGGACGGTTGCAGGACGCCGAAGAGGCGAAGCAACTCCTCGCGCACCGCTTTCGGGTGCCGCACGCAGTGCAGCAAGATATTCGCGTCGGGGACGAAGAGCGCGTGCGCCCATATCTTGGCAAGCTCCTCGGCCGTTTTCGGATACCATCCCTCAAGCGCCTTCCGCATCCCTCACTCCCACCAAACGATCGGATCGACACCGAGGCGCGCGGCGGCGTCTCGAACCAGTTCTCGCGTATCAAGATCGACCGTTTTGCCATTCTCAATCACGACGACCGAGCACGCTTTCGCCCGAGACGACGCTCGCTGCCGCTCGAAAGCCGCCATCAGAAGGTGCTTCCAATCCCGGCTGTTTCCCCAGCAGACCACCCGCCCATCGTTCAAGAGCAGGCCGTGAGGTTTAATGTATTTTCGGACGATCATGAGTTCTGGAGGAATGTCGAGGGCGCGAAGAACTTGATCGGCGCTCTCAAGCAACCGTTCGCGTGCGTAATCCTTGATCAAAGTATCCTTGATATAAACCCGGACGGCGCGCGGATCCATGAAATGCCCGAGCTTGCCGCCGATTTCCGGCGCGCGGGTCCATTGTTCATAATAGTTCGAGTGGTCGGCGTCCGACATGGTGAGCCAGCTCAAATCATCCAGCTTCGCCCAAAGCGCCTCCTTAATCGCGCGCCTGATCTCCTCGGGCATATTCATTGCACTGTCCCCCCACCATGGGGCTCCGGGAAGTCGAACCGAGGCAATTCCAGCATCGCGTCACCCTCGCGGGAGAAAAGATCGGCCTGATCCTTCATCCATTCCAGCATGAAGCTCCCGGCGCTGGCATCGCGGAACTCCACCACCCCGGGCAGGCGAAGGCGCTCGATGTCGCCCTTCGCGCCTCGCTCCAGTTCGATCACCTCCGAAATCCTGCGGATATCGCTCACGAAGTCGAGGACCACCACCTTGTCTTTGTTTGGGCTCGTGCGCAGGCCGCGCCCCAATTGTTGCACGAAAATCCTGCGGCTATGGGTCACCCGCATGAACGCGATGAGGTCGACGTCAGGCACGTCCACGCCCTCGTTGAAGAGATCGCGAGTCGTGACCAGGTCAAGGGCGCCGCTCCTGAAACGGGCCATTACCTCGTCGCGTTCGCGGGCGGACATCTCTCCTGTGATGGCCTCGCAGCGTAGCCCGAAGAGCCCGAGCATCGCCGCGAAGCTTTTCGCGTGCAAAACGGTGGAGCAAAACACTATACCGGACCGGCGGCTTTCGGCGCCGAACACCTCCCTGATCCTGCGGGCGGCCTCCTCGTCGCGTGTCGGCAACAGCAAACGCTTGTTCAACTGCGTGATCGAATACGCGTTGCGGGATTGATCACGCACGAGTTGCCAATCGATGTCGTCGGCGAACATGCGGTAGTCGGCCTCGCACAGAAAGCCGCGCTTCAGCCCTTCCGCGATTCCGACTCGAATGACGGGAGGGCCAAGAAGTGTGTCGATGTCATAGCCGTCCCCTCGCCACGGTGTCGCGGTGACACCGCCAATCATAGAATCCACCATGCGATCGGTCACTTGGCGGAAGGTGTCGGAGCCGACATGATGCGCCTCGTCGATCAAGACGAGTCCGAAGTCCGGAAGCTCGTCTAGCCGCGCGACGGCGCTTTGAACGGTCGCGAATGTAATCCCCTCCCAGAACGTCGGCGTTTCGCCACCGATAAGACGGTGCGTCGGAATTGTCTTTGGAAGTTGATCCCAGAACGCGCGTTGCAGTTGATCCACGAGCTCACGTGTACCGGCCAACACAAGGGCGCGGCCATCCGGGACTCGCGCGTCCGCGAAGAGACGCGCGGTCGCCTCGGACATCACCACGGTCTTCCCAAGGCCGGTGGCGAGGACCACCTGCCCCCTGCCCGTCTCCCGGAGCGCTCCGACGAAAAGCTCAACGGCACTTTCTTGATAGTCCCTTAGATCCCTACGGGCGGACGGAAACTCCGGGCTTTTTTGGGCCATGGCGAGGAGAGTCGCGGGTTCAAGGATCCCGATCTTCAGGCCAAGCTTTCCCCAGCGTTCAATGGCGGCGCGCGTCGCGGGGCTCGCCGGGCGAGAAGTCGCAACATACATTCGTGAGGCCCGATAGAACCGCCCAGCCTCCGCGACCTCATCCACCGCCGCCGCCGTCGCGTAGCCATTGGTGGTGAACTTGCATTGAATGACCCAAAGTTCGTCATTCTTGCGACCCAGCACATCCGCGCCGCGATCTCCCGACCCGCCGACAACCCGCACATCCTGGAAACCATTACAGATCAACAGCCGAGCGACGTCACGCTCGAAGGCCTGCCAAGGCCCTTTCAGCAATCGTCTGGCATCCAGAAAGGCTTCCGTCATTCGAAATCCACATCCGGCTTCATGAGACGAAGTGAACAGGTCGCTCGAATGATCTCGTCCCGGTTCGCCGTCTCTAGGTCACGCGACGACTGGTTGGCCAACCAAAGGGTATCGCCGAGATAGGCCTCATAGCGGGTGACGAGTCGCCGCCGAGCCTCCTCGTCAATATGGTCGGCCCCGAAATCCAGCGTCTCATACGGGTCCAGCCAGTACTTGCCATCGAAGAACAGTTCCGGATGCCGACTGAACGTCGCGACGACCGCCTGAGGATCCATGTATTCCCAGAAGCGTCCGTCAGAAATCACCTTGGGCACATCCACAACCCCGCGCGCGGCCATCCTTCTCGCGACATGCTCCCGTTCGGGCTTCGAGAGCTCGGCGTAAAGTGCTTGCCCTTGACCCTCCGGGACCAAGCTCGCCACCGCCTTCGCGAACTCCTCGAGTCCTGTATTGGCCATCGATATGACTTCGGACGGCTCCAGTCGGGTCGCGGTGGCATAACTTGAGCGGTAGTCGGCGAGTATATTCGCGAGGGTCACGTCATGTACCTGACCTTTCAAGAAGTCCAGGGTCTGTACCGAGAGTTCGGTCAGCAACGCGTCCAAGGCCGTCATCGTCGTCGACCGAAACACGTCGTGGGTTGGATCGATTACAAACGCGTATGTTCGGCTTGCGACGTCATCGAGTTCAAACGACCAGGGAAGACTGCCCGTGAGCGCCTTATCCGTAGGGTCCGACGCGAAGGCTTCCACTTGGAATTCCACACGATATGTGGGGTGCACGTATTTGCGCGACAGTTCATGGATCTCGATGCGCTCGGCCGACGGCTCGGCGGGTTCCGGATCCGGCGCGACGCCCGCACCGTCGGTATCATCCTGCGAGCCGCCGCCGCCGGTCGACCCGTCCTCCCCGTTGTCAAGGAAACCATCTGGAAGATCGGTGTCGCCACCCTCCCCCAGAATTTCTTTGTCCTGCTCCTCGACCAGTTTCCACCAACGCTCGTCGTCAAGATAGTCGGCGTCGTTCTCATAAAACGACTCGGCCATCTGCTCTGACCGGTCGTTGTCCTTGACCACGAGCACCCGTGACCACAGACCGTTCTTGCCTTGCGGGCTGGAGCGCCGGAACGCCTGGAACAGTTTGTAGAGTGGGCTCGTGTTGCCGTCGAAGCCACTTTGTTTCGCCGCCTGCGGCCGCAGTGGGCCCTCACCCCGGACGACGCGTACCATCTCCTCCCAAGACGGGTCGTCCCGTTCAAAGCGATCTTTCGTGTAGCTCACGCGGCAATGGTCGAGGTGAACCTCCCC
This sequence comes from Ruegeria atlantica, assembly GCF_001458195.1. GTDB lineage: Bacteria > Pseudomonadota > Alphaproteobacteria > Rhodobacterales > Rhodobacteraceae > Ruegeria > Ruegeria atlantica. Next base: position 129,793 of record NZ_CYPU01000011.1, read on the forward strand.
CACGAACCGACCGCGGCTCCGCGGATCGTCAATCGGATACTCGATCTCCGCATTGTCTCCGTTGTTCCAAGCGAATAGGTCTTTCGAGCCGATCTCGATCTTACGGCCGTTCCGGATGAAGTCGATACCAAAGTCTGATTTGTGCAGATAGCGTTGGAGCCCAACCCATCCCCTCACCCGGCGTTCGGTTGTCACGATCTCGCAATTCGGACCGCTGTTGGGGCATTGCTCCTCATCGCCGCTCAAGGCTCGCATGCAATGGGTGCAATACCTCCGCGGCGCGAGCGCGACGTCGAACCGCTCGACCGCGTGGACGACCGTCCCGTCGCTCAGTTCCACCGAACGGTCGGGATCCCAGTGACAATGGCGCCTGGGTTCCAGCTTCGTTCCGTTCACCTTCAGTCTGATCCGGCCCGCTTCGGATTCGCGCAAGATCGCGGAGTAGGCGCGGGCGAGATGCTTGCGGATCGTTCCGAGATTGGCCGATCGCGCGAGATAGGCGCGCTGATCGGGCTTTAGCTTCGTGATGATGATTTCGGTTCCGTGCTGGGTGTGGTCCGGCTTCACCCGTGTTTGTCGCGGTGTCTTGTAGCTCTGGCTCGCCCGAAGCCCCTCGAGGTCGATGCGCACACCGACCCACTCTGGCTCGCCTGCGCGCGTGGTCCAAACCTCGGTTACCGTGCCGAGCCGCGCCGTGGCGATGTTGAAACCCATGCCGAACAGCCCGAGATTGGTCAATGGATTGTTCCCCGACCAGCCAGCTCGAACCGCGCGTTCCAATAAATCGATCGCCATGCCGGGTCCGTTGTCCCGGATGGACAGACGCGCGTCGCCCTTGTTGGAGGTTGGAATCGTGATCGTGATCTCGGGATGCTCCACCGGCGTGCCCGCGCGAGCCGCCTCGACGAAACCGTCTATGCTGTTGTCGATCAGCTCCGCGACGCATCGCCATTGGTGAAGATTGATCTCGCCCAGCATTTGCAAAACGCGGGCGTCAGGAGTGAGATCAAATTCTTGGGTCATTTTTTCCACCAATAAGAAACGCTATTCATGAAATAGTTGAATTGAGATCGCGAAAAAAGCGCGACATCCAAAAAGCTTTGAAAATCATCGATCAGCCCTAGGAACGGGCGATTAAAGTCCCGCTTGGAAAGCGCCGGTCGTCATCCTTGTAGCAAATCACGTGACTTGGAAGCGCCGTCGCGTGCCATCCGGGGGGAAGCGCGGCGATGCATAGCCGCAGCACCTCTCGCGTCGTCAGGTCAGGCCGCTGAATATCGACCTCGTTTACCTCGAAGTCGGGCTCGAAGGAGTTTCGGGAGCTCGCGTTCGGGCGCTGGAAGCGCAAAAGGTAGGGCAGGCCATCCTTGAGATGCTGCATGACCTCGGCGACCGGCCGCTTCCCAACTTTGAATTCGACGAAACAGTCATCCAGCCGAATGGGGTGCTGCGTGTCGAAGTGGTCCTGTTTGTAGGTCGTGGTGTCCCTTTGCTGCCCGGGATCGTTCGAGCCGAATCCGGAATGGTTCCAAGGGAGTTTCCCATCGCCGCCATAGTGAGCGATCAACGCCGCCTCCAGATCCATCGCCGCGAAGACGAATATCCGCACCGCCTTGAAATGAATATCGCCAGGGTTGATGTTTTGCCGCCCATCCAGCTTGCGCATGTGGCGTGTCAAACGGTTCAGCAGACCTTTCGAGCTCTCAGCCTTTCCAATGTAGAGAAGCTCCCCTGTCGCGCCCGAAATCAGGGCGTAAACGCCGGGCGCGTCCGTAACTCGCGTCAGGTTCGCCGAGGTGAGCTCGGCGGCGTTCATACCATCAAGAAGGGCGACGATGTCTCTCAGGAGGGCGCTTGGCAGATCGAATTCCAGCTCCGCATAGCCGTCGTTCATGCCATTTCCGCCGCATCCAGTTTTTTGGCGACGCTTATTCCAACCACCCGAGCCAATTCGGCGGGCACCGCGTTTCCGAGTTGGCGCATGGTCTCGCTCCATGATCCGTGGAAGCGATAGCCATCGGGGAATGTCTGCAAACGGGCGGATTCCCGGACGGTGAAGTAGCGTATGAAACCGTCCGCGCGACGGAGCATGTTCTCTCCACCAGGAACGCCGTGCACGCCCGCTTTAAGGGTTTTGGAAGGTTCGTCCAAAAAACTGCCAGTATGCCCTTTGTAGCTGCGCGCGCCGGGCTGGAAGCGGTGATCGTGGAAGGTGGCCGCGCGCTGCGTGCGACGCGGATCCGGCAGATCACCGATCGCGTCGCGCGTCGTCCTCCAGGGCCTGCCCCGCGGCTTTTCTTCTCTGGATATTTTGTTCGCGATCTGAGCCGCGCGCCCTTCCAGTTTCCGGTGGGCCTTCGGGACCTCGTGGCGCTCCCAATAGTCGCCAAACATTTGATCCCAAATCAGCGCGTGTTGATTGAACTCGCCCTCTCCGAAGCTCCAACACGCGTCCACGTCGTTTCGAAATCCCACGAAAACCACGCGCTCACGACGTTGTGGGACGCCGTAATTGGCCGCGTTCAGTAGCTTCGTGACCACATTGTAGTGCAGACCCGGACGGCGGGTGGAGGTGTGATGTTGCTGCAACCGCGCCAGATGATCCTGCCAAGCCTCGTCGTCGCGCGCCAAGAGCTCCGGGTGCTCCAGCTGGAGTTGCACATACGAGAAGTAGTCCGCGAAAGTCGCACGTGTCAGGCCTTTCACGTTCTCGAAAATGAACGCTTTTGGTCGCGCCTCTCGAACCGCGCGAACCGCTTGCGGAAACATGTCCCTCGCGTCGTCATAAGCGCGGTGCCGTCCTCCCATGCTGAAAGGCTGGCAAGGTGGTCCGCCGGAGATCAAATCAAGAGCGCCCTCATGGGACTTGAAGTCGACCGAACGTACATCGCCTTCGATCACGTTCCACGCGGACTGATCCTCGGGATCGGCTCCGTCCAGAACACCGTGGTTCTCGCGCAATGTGTCGCAGCACCAACGATCGAACTCGACGACCGTTTTTGGAATGAACCCGGCCTGCGCCAGTCCGATGCCCAAGCCGCCCGCGCCGGCGAAGAGCTCGATCGAGGCGCGTTGCCTCGTGATATTCGCCATTTCGATCGACATGTTGGCGCCTGACTCCTTTTTGCCTCGTTAGACCAGAAGGTGGGCTTCGGATCAAGATTCCTGTGGCAAGATATGGGGTGTCTTCTTAAGAAAATCTCAACAATTAGCGGTTTGGGTGTTGCTCTCCGGGTCCATCCGATGATCATCCACCCCTCGAGCCGACCGCACGACAGTCGTCGCCCCCAAGCTCATGGGCCGGCAGATCCGAGTGAAGCCACTGGGACATTTTCTGGGACAAGTCTTGTGGTGAAAGGCGCTTCGGGCCGGAGATAGCGCATTCCCAGATTACCAAAATCCGCCATCCCAGATCTTTTAGAAGCCGTTCGTTCTCAAGATCGCGCGCCCGGTTCCTTCTAAGCTTCGGTTCAAGAAGCAAGGCAGCGGCCAGGAAGCCCCATCGTGGAAAGCGATATCGAATGGGGCAAGTCTCAGGGTCTATTTGAAACATATTGTCTTCCTGATGGCTGGGCCCCAAAAGGGGCTGGGGAAACCTTGGATTACTCAGACGTCATTTGCCTGACCGCGTCCTCATCGACCTCGGTCAGAACCTTGACTTGCATGCCCGGCCTCAGAACATGTTGTGGATTGTCAAATTCAGCCCACAGCGTCACAGTCCCCGCCGCTTCGGTCAGAGTGCTGCTGGCATGGGTCGGTTTTGAGGATATCGGATAGATCAGAGTGTCTGTCAGCATGAGCCTGATGGTCAGAAGCCCGAGAAACTCATCGGGGGAAGACAGCACCGAAGACATGAAGAGTTCAACTTGCGGCGCATACGGTTCTTCATAGGCCACCAACACAGGATCCAGCTGAACAACGCGGGCCAGAGGGGCGCCCGCTTCAAGCTCGACGTAGGCGCCAACGGACACGTTCGGGCGGCCGACGATCCCCGAAATTGGGGCTCGGATCACGGTGCTTTCAAGATCGACCCGACTTGCGTCAAGCGCCACTTCAGCCAGGGCCATTGTAGCTTGCGCAGACGCCAGTTCGGCTTTTGCCTTCTGCAACTGAGCGGTGGTCACAGTACCACGGTCGAAAAGGGTTTGCGCCCGGCTGTAGTTACTGTCGGCCAATTCGACGTCAGCCTGGGCGCCAAGCAAGCGGGCTTGAGCGGACCTGACGTTCAGTTCGAATTCAGTCGCATCCAGAGTAAACAGCGGATCGCCGGCTTTCACACTCTGCTCTGCAGAAAAATGGATCTGCGTAATGACACTTTCAACAGTGCTTGAAATGTCGGTTTGGTTGGCGGCGACGACGCGGCCATCGAAAACCGCGCCTTCGGCGGCCCTTCGGATCAGATCAATCAGGTCTGACTTGTCCGTGATCGCAGATTGCGCAACGGCAGTGCTCCCCGTTAGGACCAATATGAGCAGCGCGATCAGAGCCACAAACGATTGCGTTCTTGGACAGGCTGCCACGGGCCAGCGTTGCCTTACGTCCGACGCGTGTATCCGTGCAGCAGGTTGCGCGGTTTGGCCGTATTCAATTTCAGTCATGACGTTTGCTCCGTGTTTTGTCAGGGGCCGGTCCTGCGACCGGCCCCGAAGCGACATCTCATTCCACCAGTTCAATTTCACCGGGCTGCCAGCTGCCATCCAGCCAGGGCTCAAGCGGGCCGTACATCCGGAGCGCGATGAACCACCCCTTGCCGGGAACGGATTGCAGCCAGTTGCTTTCCTTGCCTTCGGGAGGCGTCGGTCCGAAATAGACGTCAATTGATCCGTCCGCGTTTTTCTGCATCCCCTCAGTATAGCTGTCGAGCGTCGGGAATTGCTGATCGGTCTGCAATTGCGAACGGGTCTGGGTGTCGTACATCGTGACCGCCCAGAAATCCTTGACTGGCACATCTGCAGGCATCGTCAGCTTGTAGGTCTTGGCGCCATCCAGCGGGCGTTTTTCGCTGTCCAGCATTGCCATGGTATAGTCCGACCCCTTGCCGGCGGCGCGGATCGCCATGGCGGGTGAGACCACGATGTAGCCGTAGTGATAGGTCGTCCGCCCATCAAGGTTGCGGCCCTCGCCCCGCATGAAGAAGGTGTTGCGGTCGGGGTAGGCCAGTACCCATGCGCTGTCCGCTCCAAAGACCTGAACGCCGGGGTCGCGCGGGAAATACGTATAGGCGCGCGCGATGCCATCGCCGATCTTCGCGGCGTCCTCAAGGATCGCCTGCATCCGGTCGTCAGGGGCGAAATCTTTGCCTTTCTCGATCCCGATGGCTGCAAGCTGGCCAGTGCGCTCAACGCCCAGAAACCCTTCGGGTTCCTGCTGAATCACGTCGTTCAGGCCTGCGTAGAAACTGACATCGGTGGCAACAATCGTGTTCATTTCTTTGCCGGTGATATTCACGAACTCCATTTCAGGCGGGGTGTCGGCCTGCGACAGGGGATAGACCTTCAGGTTGTCGCGAATGTTCTTCGAGGCGGCCGCGACCCCGTCGGTCAGATAGCCGCGCATGAAGTTCCACACGCCGTAGGTTTTGGATTGAAAGACAAAATATCCGTCCGGCACATCCCCGTCATAGCCCGGTGGCAGCACAAGGTATTTGCCGCCCTTGCCCTTGTCGGGGCCCGCCGCACCAAGATCGGTGATGTACTGAAACGCCATATCGTCCAGAACCCCCAGCATGCCCGGCGGTATATCGACGACGGTCGGACCGTCCCGTTCCAGATCCAGGAAGCCAAAGGAATACATGGTCGACGTATTGCCGGTCAGGAAAAGCCCCTTGCTGTCCAGCAGCGTGTCGACGATGCAGATCTGGTGCGCCGCTGCACAGCCTGCCGCGCGCTGGCCTTCGCGCAGCGCATAGGCCGACATGGTTGGCATCGCGTTCAGCATCACCTCAACCGCGCGGGACCGGTCGAGATACTCATAGAGGGTTTCGACCGATGCGCCGTCCGGAACCCCGTCCCGATAGGTCAGCGTCCCGAGCGAACTGTCCACGCTGTCCGGCGTCGTGATCGAAGCGGGCAGGTCGGTGGTCATCTTCATTTGCGGGGCGTCGGCAAGTGCCGAAACGCCACTCAGCGCAAGCAGGCCTGCGCTCAATATTGCCGATACGTGTTTACCTGGTTTCATTTCTCTCTCCTTTGCATCTGCAGAGCTGAACAATTCAGGGCAGCGATAAATCCACTCCAAGTATGGTCGTTCCGCTTCGGGCGTTTTGGTCCGATCGCGCCACTTGAAAGGACGCGCTCTGTCGTGCAGCGCCGTGATTGCAAACCACGCTTCTTAATCGAAGAAGGACCGTGAATGGAACGGTATGCGGCCTGTGAAGATGCGCCAAATGCAAACAGGCCAGGGTGACCCCGGCCCGCTGATACTAATCTTTTGGTCGAATCTATTCGACCATCACCACATCATTTGGCACCCAGGTCTTGTCGTTAAAGGCCTTGAGGGGACCGTAGTAGCGTATGTAAGCCAACTGAACTGACGAGCGCCAGAATGCTGGCACCGCAAAGCGCGTTTCGGAGGGGCAGACCTGTCATGTGTTTTCTCCTGAGCTATCCAAGGGACCCACGCGCGATGTTGTGCGCATGAGTCGATGTCTTGGATGGTGTCGGAGAACGTGCGCCGTTTTTGGTCCGATCGCGCCAAATCAGGCGACGCGTTGGCGACCAAACATCTCGCGGCGATACTTCCCCGGGCTGATCCCGGCGACACGTCGAAAACTGCGTCCGAAATTGGACTGGTTTTCATAGCCAAACATCATCGCAATATCGATCAGCGGCATGTCGGAATCCCTTAACATCTCGGCCGCCATTTCGAAACGTGTGGTTTCGATGAGTTCTGAATAGCTGGAACCCGATTGCTTGAGTTTGCGTTGCAGCGACCTTGGACTCACCCCCATGACATCTGCGAGCACCTCGATTTTGGGGGCTACTTGGAGCAGATAGGGACGTATCAGACGTTTCAGGTTTTCCGTCCCGTCCAGTTTGTTGGGGGTGTTCGGCTCCGGCACCTGTGCCGCCGCGCAGGTCAGTTTGCTGGCCGCCAGAACAGACGATGGCAGGATGATCGACGTGTGGGCCGATTGCGTGAGGAAACGTGTATTCGGGTTCGCCGCGCGTGCGGCGTCGCAGACGCTGAAATCAGACTTGAACCTGATCTCGTCCGGAGACCAGTTTTCGCCGGTGATACTGCGAACAGCCTCAATCAAAACCGTGACCTGAGTCCATTCCGAGATTGGGTCGCTCGGTATTTCGGACGACTTGCTGTCACAATAGACTTCGGCACTGCCATTGAAACCGATAAGGCCAACACGCGTATCAGAGTCTTCAAGGGCGATCAGGTTGGACAGGCAGTCGAGACGTGCCTTGACAGTGGGGAAGGATCGCAGTGCCGTCAGCAGCTCGGCACTGAAGCTCGACGATGAAAACTTCTGGACCCAAAGCCAGCCCAGATCATCTACACCTTCAAGCCTTGCGCTTCTGGTGAGGAAGTCCATGGAAAGGATATTGCTGACAAGTTCTTCCGGTGTTTCCTCAACCATTGTCGGCAATTTCGCCCTTGCCAACTCACGTTCGACCGAAGCGCCAATATCGCGCAGGACGTCAATGAACGGGATCAGGTAGGCCGCCCGGCATGTCGAAATCTTGTCCATCTTCCCCCAAAAACACTTCGCGACCTGGTTATTAAGTCAATCGACGACAATTTGACAACTTGCGATGCCAATATTGATCATTTCGCGCCACTTGTTGCCATTGTGAAGCATGGCGTGTTCGGACCAAACACTGCGCTTGATTCGGCTATACTTGGGGCGATTTTCTCATACTCCGAATGGTGTCGACTTGATCCAGCGCAAGACTTTCACCAATATTCAGACAGTAGAACGCGCCGTCCGGTGCGCGTCTCGGACCACCTGTTCCAGCTTGAAGGGCGTTGCCGAAGAGATCGGTATGAGCCCCAGATCACTCCAGCGTCTGCTGATGGAACAGGGGACGAGTTTTTCTCAGCTCCTCGACAGTTCCAGGCGACAAAGGGCGGTTCAGCTTTTGGTGAGGGAGGATCTGAACCTATCTGAAATCGCACGGATGCTTGGATACAGCGACCCAAGCAACTTTGGACGCGCGGTTCGAAAATGGACAGGACAAACCCCCAAGCAGTGGCGAGCAAGTCTTTTGCGTGACCGCAGGCAGGGTATCGCGCACCAAATGTCCTGATTATCCCAACTACACGATGTCAGGCGGCACCAGGCCCGGGTATTCTGGATTGTTGCCTGTCCGCGCGCCCGCAGATGCCGCGCTTGACCCGTCGTGTTCAGGGCTTTCTTTGAGTGATCCGAGAGAGTGGCGCGATATGACCAAAACCAGAGGACATGTTCCGCCAGTTGTTTACCCGAGGGACCGACTCGGTCGTTTGGGAGGCTGGACATCAAACGCCTTCACAGCGGATGGTGGGTCCAAACAATGAGCGTATGGCGCAAGGAAGAAGACATGGCGTTTTTCAGATTTCTGCTCGTGGCTTTGGTCTCGCTGTTCTGCGCCTCTCAGGTCTCAGCACAAGAGGCGAACCAGGGAAGTGTCGCCAGCGAACTGGATTCGATGCTTGAGAAGATCGAAACCGCCGAGATCAACCCGATCCGGACGGAAAGCCCGCGCAACACTTTGCAGTCGCTATACCAGTTGCGCGATGACCTTGAAACTTCGCTGGGCGCATACTGGCAGCAGCAGAACACCTCGAACGCGGCTCAGATTACACTTGCGATCGGGCAGATCAGAGCCCTGATCGATCTGTCGCAATTGCCATTAGCCTCTCGTCGCGAGACCGGATCGCAAACGGCTTTGTACCTTCTGGACATCCTTGGGCGGGTCAAAGCCATCGACGCTGCGGTCCTTCCCGGGCCTGACGATCTTGATGATCAACCCACCACCGGATTTCGTCTGCCCGGCACACCCCTGCGCATCGTTGAAATAGTCGAAGGTAACCGTGCCGGGGAGTACCTGTTTTCTGCGGACACAGTCCGCAGCGCGCCCAGATTTTATGCTGGCCTGAGAACGCTTCCGCTTCGGTCGTCACTTCCGATAACATCATGGGACGATACGAGCCGCCAGCTTGCTGGTCCATGGATCCCAAACGCCGGAGTCGCGAAACTGCCGAATTTCATGAAGCGCTCTATTCTCGACACTCCGATCTGGAAGATTCTGTTAGTCATCTTGTTGTCTATCGCATCAGGCGTTGTCCTGCGCGTCTGGCATCGATTGCTGGTTGAGTGGCTGACAGACGACCCGGTCAAAATTGTCCGTCTCAGGATCCTGAGCCCGATTGGCATAATGATTGCACTGCTCTGGCTTCAGCACGTGTTTTCGTTTCAGGTCAACACCACCGGACGCTTCTTCGATCTGACTGAATCTTGCCTTGTCGTGGTCTTCTACATCGCCGCCACAGGGGCCTTCTGGACCATGTCCAGAGCCTTCTTCGAAACCGTCATAGTGGATCCGAGGCGCACAAATCAAAGTCTCGATGACAGTTTTATCCGGTTGGTGGGGCAGATCATCGGGTTTATCGGCGGCGTCCTGATCCTGGGGTACGGAGCACATGAATTGGGCGTTCCGGTTCTCAGCATGATTGCAGGTTTCGGGATCGGCGGCATTGCCGTAGCACTTGCGGTCAGGCCGACGCTGGAGAACCTGATCGGTGGATTCATCCTGTTCATTGATAAGCCGGTCCGGGTTGGCGACTACTGCACCTTCGGCGATCAGAGCGGAACCGTTGAAAACATTGGCGTGCGCTCGACCCAGCTGCGTGCGATTGATCGCACGCAGATCTCCATTCCGAATGCGCAATTCGCCGACATGCAGATCGTCAACTGGGCCAAATGCGACACGATGTTGATCAACGAAACCCTGGGTCTGCGCTTCGAGACGGATGCAGAGCAAATGCGGTATGTTCTCGCAAAAATCCGCGAAATGCTGCACTCCCATCCGCGGATTGAGGCCGAAACGATCCGCGTCCGGTTCATCGGGTTTGGTGAATCGTCTAAAAATGTTAATTTACGCATCTATGCCAAGACGAGGGAGTGGAACGATTTCTACTCTATCAGAGAGGACATACTCCTGCGGATCGATGACATCGTGGAGGCGTCCGGTACTGGCTTCGCATTCCCGTCTCAGACGCTCTACTGGAGCCGCGATCCCGGCCTGGATACTGAGCGCACGGAACAGGCGCACCAGGAAGTCGCGACCTGGCGACGGCAGCGGCAACTGCCGTTTCCGCGCTTTTCCGGCACAGCGCTTGAGGCTCTCTCTGGCAAATTGAAGTATCCGCCACCGGGGTCTCCAGACTATTTCGCGACCGATGAGGAACTCGCCGAAGGTGGCGAAACGCTTTCAGCGGATGAGCCGCAAGACCCGGTTTCGGAAAGAAATTTGGATGAGAAGCCTGGCAAATCCGGTGACTGAAATTTTGGCGCGTCGACTACTGGCGAATTTGCTCTGCCGGCAGCGGGCAAGTGGATCAGAGTTTTCAAGTTGGATCTCAGTCGCGTTTGCAGCAAGCGGGACTCCAAACCATAGGTCGGCATAGTAAATTCAATGGGTTAGTGGGTGGAGAAGGTTCGACGGGGGTCCCGTTCCCTCCGAGACGAGTTCGAATTGGTCTGACAGCACCGCCATTAAAATCAATTATTTGGCGGAAATTTGGTAGCTGGCAAAGACGGCTGCGTCAGTCTGGTGTCAGTCACGGCGCTTCAACTCATCCCGTAAGATTCGCTCGGCCAGTTTCAGCCCAGCAGCCGCGCAATCGTTTGCACTGGGTTCCAAGGCATCCGCTTGAACGGTTGGCAGATCGCGCCAAGACTTTTGCGTCTCAACCTGTACGGTGTGCTCGACGTCGCCTTCCCGATAGAAAAGAAACCGATCGGGTCGATGGGTACCGTCGGTTTCTTGGTTCTATTTATCTACCTGCTGATAACGATGGCGGTGCGGTCAATTAGGACTTAGGTCGCTCGGCATGACAGGATTTGGGAGCAACAAAGTGATGACCGACAACGAGAACTACCTTTCCACAGATGAGGCGCATGACGTTTTGATTTCGCTGAGCGAAGTATTGCATCAGATGGAACGGGTCGTGTCGGGCAACATACACTGTTGGAAATGGGCTGCTATCGCCATGGCTAGCGCAGTTAACGGCGCATTGACTTGTCATTTGTCAGGTACGATGCAGGTCGGAGCGCTTACAGAAGATGATGCAATAGCAACCATGGATGCCTTGCAAAACGGCAGCCACGATGAATTGCCCAAAAGGCCAAAGTTGGCAAACCCACATGAATTATTGAAACGCGCACGACGAGAGGACAAGCGTTTTGAGCGTGCTGGGTGCGTTTTGGAATTTAGTGCAGAACAGAAACGCGCGTTCAAAAGGCTGTTCGAAATTCGCAACGATTTCTCGCATTTTGAACCGAAAGGTTGGAGCATCGAAGTAAGTGGCATGCCTTCAATAATGCTCAACTGTCTGAAAATAATCGAACAAACTTACGACGCTTTGTGGGCATTTCGTCATCTTTGCGACGATGACCATGAGGAAATCACCAAACTGATGGACGCGCTAAAAACGGTGCTCGTGAACAAAAGGTAGAAATCTTGTAGCTACGCAACAGTTGAAAAGGCCAAGTTTAGATTGGCGTTGTTCCTCGTAGGTCGAGTGCAAGTCAAGGGCTGTTGACAACTGTAAGAACAAAAATAGAACATCTTGCCATGAAGAAATGGCCCCGCACGATTCCTTATGACCTGAAATGTCGGTTGGAACAGTTGCGCGAGTATCGCAGCGCACCAAGCATCCAGACCCAATGGGGTGAAGGGTTGGAATGGTTGGAAAAGCATGGCGTTGAACCGCCAGACCATCCGCTGCCAACAGAACCCGAACTACGTGGGCCGGTCGGGCATAGTTGAAGCGCTTTTATGGGAAATTAGCCACCTTGAGACTTAGAAACGACTGTTTGGCCGTTCGCCGCTAGGCGGCGCTACATCGTTCAGTTAGTTGATCGGATATCGTCTACAGTATTCGGAAACAGAAATGAAAATTGCATCCGTAAGAAGTGCTGTACTGGTATTAGGTATCGCCATAGCAGCTGCTTGCACAAACGCCACTGGAACAACCGTCGTAACGGGCAAACAACGCCCGGCAATAGACCCGGCTCAAGTGCAGCTATACTCATCGAAGCCTCAAACCCAGCATGAAGTTATTGCACTGGTGAAAGCCGACAGTTCCAGCGGCTGGTCGGATCAACAGTCGATGGATTACGCGGTAGCGGAACTAAAAAACCAAGCTGCGTCAGTGGGGGCAAACGGCGTCATTCTTGGCCAAACTGGTTCGCAAACTGGCGGCTTTGTAATGATCGACAACGTAGCCTACCCTTATGATGAACAAGTTGTGTCAGGAACTGCAATATTTGTAGCCGGACAGTGATGTATGAGAAAGTCCGCATACGATCATAAGGACGTCTGGAGAATCAACGCGACGTTTACCAGGTAGCTACTCAAAACTTAGACACTTTAAGGATGAAGGCTACTATTGCAGTTGTTCGAAAACGCACTCCAAACACTGGCCGTAGCAACCGGTCTGATACTGGTTATTTCGTCTCTGGGTTCTGCACGGTTTTCCACGAAAAATGAGGTATTGGAGTGAAGAAGATTATCCTTGCCGGTTTGGTTGCTGTTTTCGCAACCCAGTCCGGCGCAGAGACGGTTGCGCAGTTTCTCATCAAAGAATACGACACCGCCTGGCGGTCTGTTCAGTGCAGCGTTTACGCTCATGTCGCTGGTATTCCAGACGGGGAGCATCAGGCCGCGTGGAATGATGCCGCAGACAAAATGAATCGCTTTGCAAAGACAGCATCCACAAACATCATCAAGGTCCACTTCGCGGTCGACACGGACGCTGGCACACTCACCGGTCAGGGGAATATCTGCGCTTCACCCCTGTGGAGCATAAGTGATCAGGACAGAGAGGACGGCAAGGATTTCGCGGCTGGTCGCGCCTATGGCCTCACCGATGCCTACTGCGCCGAGGATGCCTTCGACCGGATCAAAGAGGTTGTTCCCAATATTCCCCTCTCGTCCTCCGAGTCTGAAAGGACGAAATGGACAAACAACCGAGCACTTAACGCCTCGCTTCTTTGGAGAAGCGAAGGCTGCGACGTGGTGGTGATGCGGAATTGATGCGGACAGATATGAAACTCAACAGCATTCTCGCCGCAGGTCATGCGCTGGACTGCCGACGGTACTCAGGTGGCCGGTACCGCCGCTTTGAAACGCCAGAGGCCAAAGCTAGGATTGTTCGAGCTGGGTATTGTTAGGAAAATGTTCTACGCAATGCCTAAAACGCACATGAGCAACTGACATTTATGTGTGTTCAGAATTTTTTTCGCACAATGTCAAGCTATTGGTCAGCACGTCGATGTTTGCACAATTCACGCCATGAAAGCAGGTGCGTCCTGCGAAAGACCGCATACCTTTAGCCGCTTCAAGTGAGAAGGGTTGTTCGCAGAGCCTTTTGTGCAGTTCACATGCATCTTCCAATCTCCTTTCAGCTACGTTATCGCGGTGACTACTTATGGCGTTAAAGTAGAAAAGGCGCTGCAAAAATTTACTTAAACGATAAGGTGATTTTCTTGGCAAAAGACCCTTCCAGAGTGTCTGAGGGTGACCTGGTAATTCCAGCGTTGGAGGCACTGACAGAGAACAAACCAAACGGTTTATCTACAGCAGAACTGATTCCAATCCTCCGCGACGCACTCAAGCCTTCCGGACGAGACTTAGAAATTTCGCCTCTTCGCGGCGACGACTATTTCAGCGAAAAAGTGCGAAACCTAAAGTCGCACAACAAACTGGAGAAACTGGGAGTTGCGACCTACGATGGTGAGCGTTACCACATCACCGACAAAGGTGAGCGTTACGCTCAAAAAGTTCAAGGCGCACGAGAAAGCTACGCTAGGCAAGGCTTTAATAAGACATCAGTGACCCGGTCGGTAACACCAGAGAAAGACTGTGTTTTTGTCGAAGAGGGCCAAAGCCAAGAAGTCGCCAAGTCTATCGTCATAAGGTCCAAAAAGCTGCGCGAGTATGCGATCAAGCATTATTCGAAAGCTGATGGGAAAATCGAATGCAGCGGCTGTGGATTTGAAGGATCAACCGTCTATGGTGAGGGTGGAAAAGGGCTGATTGAGATACACCACCTTAAGCCAATTTCTAGCTCCGGGGAGACCAAAGAGGATTTGAGGAAAGCGGTGAAGAAGGTCAAACCGCTTTGCCCAAATTGTCATAGAATGGTTCACCGCAAAGCAGGTGAAGTCATGGATATTGCTACTCTAAAAGCATTGATAGGTAACTAACTCGTAAGGATCGAAAACAGACGTTCCTTGAAAAAAGTGTTAACCCCTTCGACTTCATCGACCACTGGATATTCGAAGTGATGATCTAGTTCTTCGCGTACAAGGCTGAATGGCTTTTTGATGGAACACTGACCGTAATAGAAAATGATGTGCGCCGTGGCTTCAGACACCTCGTAGCCTTTTTGCTGCCCGTATGATTTCAACAAAACTTGAAGGCATAACAAGTCGCGCAGAATGGAACGACGCTTTCCGGCGTCATGTAATCCTGATCCGCGTTTTATTTCATATGCTCTTATAGCTTTGGTGCGGCGATTATAGACAATCGCATCGACCTGTAAGGTTCGCGGCCCTTCTCGGTATGCCGTTTCAGTACCAAAGATATGGTCTGGCGCGCCGATAGCGCTGTCCACGATGTGATCGGCAGTAGAGGGAACGTAGAATGACCGATCCTCCCAGACTGCAAAGTCAGGATTTGTTTTCAATTGTTCCAGTATCGCGCGTTCAATAATGAACCCGTGGCGCTTGTAGGCGCTGCTCATGACACTGACGATCTTCGAAAAATGTTCGCCAGCAATTGGATCAGGCCGAAACTTTTTGCCATTCAAACGGTTGATAGTAGCTTCTACCTCGGGTTTCAATTTTTCCACGAGGTGAGACATATGAAGTACCTATCCGAAAAGTTCCTTTTGACAGGGCGCATCACTAGTGCTTTCGCCCGTTAAAAATGTTGCGTCGTAGTCGGCATCTTTTTCAAGTTTTTTCCGACAAGGTGGAACCCAGACTAGCGCGGGCGTTGTATTTAAGTTCTTCTCCCAAACGACCCATGCATAGCCTGTTGCAGTCGATGCCTTTCGATCAACCCTACCTTTCACCATTGGTACACGTTCTGTAAACTGAGCGACTTTTGTTGGCGGGGTTATGCTGAACAAACGATTATATCGGCCAACGCTTTCTATGAAGACTGTTCTGACCAGCATAGCGACACCTCTTCGAGCGATAGGTAGAGACCGCTGAATAAATTCTTCGGCGAGACGGAAGGGCGGGTTGGTAATTACCCAATCGTATGCGCCTGTAGCTTGGACGCCTGAAAGGAAATCGGTAACTTCGCTGTAGCCGTAATCGTGAGTATCGGACGCGTGAACTGTTCCAAAGTACTCCTTCAATGCTTGGGCCATGTATCCACGCCCACATGCCGGTTCGAGTGCAGATAGATTTGCTGTTCCGTTTTCTGGTTCGATAACGTGTTCAATCAGCGCTCTCGTTGCCCATGGAGGGGTCGGGAAGTCGTCTAGGCTGTCCTTAGCTTCGGTGCGCTGCGCCATGACGGCATGCGATGTGTTCTGCATTTTAACCTCGGAATATATTGTATTGTTGGGCTTTCGGACAACGAAGCCTTGTGTTTCCTATACGGTTATACGATGATTTTCTTACATCATAGTCTTGACAAATGTTTTTGCTTTGTTCCGGTTGTGAATTTTTGGCTTGTTTGGCGATTTTCTCCGCTACCCAATAAGTCGCCCAGCATCAAACGCACGGTGGCCATGCTCATCTATGAGGGCCGTTGCGTTGATTACGGATATGATGCCATCGATTTTGGCGTAGCCTTGGCCACTCAAACGGTTGTCACGTTTCTTGAGCCTGCGGTTTCCATTTGCCAGTTCTTCGACCAGAAGGTTGTCCACATTCGCCATAAGCAATGGGCAGTGACTGTGCGAAACCGCGCCGTCGAGCAACCGCCCTTCCAAAGAGGCGAGTGCTGCACCGAGAACCCAAGTCTGCGGCACGGATGAGAACGCCTTGCCTGTCGCATCCTTGAGGGCTTGGGCAAACCCCGTCTGGCCGTGTTCGTCGCCGCCAACCACATCAGCGCCAGCTTGCGATACCAAATCAAACATGGTGTTTCGCATCGCCTCTGTCGTTTCATGAACGTGTAACGTTTGGTTCTTTATCGCCTCGTCATAGACTTCCTGCAAATTACCAGGTGCTCGGTCATAGCCCGTCTGAGTGAGAAACTGATGCACCGTGAGTTCCAGCCGCCTCTGGGCCGCTTTGGGGCGTCTGGCGATGCACACGGCGGCGGGATCATCCAATCCGCCAGCATCGATGCCCACGGCCACGAAATCATAGGGGCCGCTCGGTATCAGGCGGGGGCATCTGTCCCAATGTAAATGCAAGATGCTCTCGGCGCTGGCCGTGCTGTCATTGCGCTCAATCCCAAGACGCTGGGACAGGGTCAGGGCAAAACTCTCTTGGTCGTCGGCATCGGCAGCCTGTTTCAATTCCCTTTCCAACTCGGCGGCATCCATCGTGCCGGGTTGCTTGTCGGTACGCAGCGACGGCATTCCGCGCCACCACTGGCTTGGGTCGAGCGGGTCGAGGTCGGGCCGCTCGGTCAGGGGGAAAGTAAACAGCAGGGGCAAAAAATCGGGGTCAGTTATTCGACCGTCCCGAACGGAACGGGCATAGGCAAGCTGGCGTTTGAACTCACCTTCGGGCGGGGCAATGCTCATTGTGGTGATGCTGAGAACTTTGAAATCTCGGCCCCAATTCGCGCCGCCAAGGCGTAGCTGGTGAATGACGGCAGAGGCGGCGTTTATCTGGGCGAGTTCGTGGGTCGGCACTGTCAGAAGAAACTAGCTTGAGACGGGCAGGGCGGTTTTGTAGCCTCGTTGGATGACAAAAAGAAGCCCATTCCGCTACTTCAAAACGAGCCCGGAGATCATCCGTCTGGCGGTCATGATGTACGTTCGATTTCCGCTCTCACTCCGCAACGTAGAAGATCTTCTGCACGAACGTGGCATCGAGATCAGCCACGAAACGGTTCGGTTCTGGTGGAACAGATTTGGCCCGATGTTCGCGGCTGAGATCCGAAGAAACCGAGTCAGTCGGATGCGATCTTATTCGAACTGGCAGTGGCATTTGGACGAGGTGTTTGTGAAGATCAACGGTGAGACGCACTACCTCTGGCGGGCAGTCGACCATGAGGGCGAAGTCCTGGAAAGCTATGTGACAAAGCGCCGTGACCGCAAGGCAGCTTTGAAATTCCTCAGGAAATCAATGAAGCGTTGCGGCAAACCTGAAATCATCGTGACCGACAAACTGCGGTCTTATGGCGCCGCAATGCGAGTTATAGGGAACGACAACCGGCAAGAAACTGGCCGCTGGTTAAATAATCGGGCTGAGAATTCCCACCTGCCATTTCGACGACGAGAACGGGCGATGCTGCGCTTCAGGCAAATGCGATGCCTGCAGAAATTTGCCTCAGTTCATTCATCAGTCCACAACCACTTCAACCAGGAACGCCACCTCTACTCACGAGACAATTTCAAACTAAACCGAAGCGCCGCTCTCTCCGAGTGGCGTCAGCTTTGTTCCGGATAAGTTCACGCGTTCTGCGGTAAACTGAGACTGGTTCGAATTGGTCTGACAGCACCCATTAAAGATCAGGACCTGTCACCTAACCTCATTGGGCATATTGACAGGCTTTTGGTGTCAAAAAGCAAAACCAAGGAAATGGGCCGTGGGCGGCGCATAGCGATCATTGATGATTTCATACAAGATCAGATGGCGTGGTCATCCGTAGTGAAAAAGAACGAAGATCGCCTCGACCTTATGGCCGAGGGTAATAACTTGCTGCGGTACATCGTTAAGGAAAATGCTACGGCCTGAAATGCCAATATCGAAGGCATGTGACAGCAGATCGGGCGTTTGACGAGAGACCGGTGCATATAACACCCGAACTGCGATGTGCAGAGGCTTTCTGCTATTGTCTTTTTTCCAAGAAATCAAAACCGGACCCTAGTGCAGCGTGCGGCGAATATTCCAAAGGAAGCCCAGAGTGCCAAATGCTGCGGTTGGCCCAAATACGTGCGAAGCGTGCGTCGCTGCCGTCGGTCGTGCAAGGGACGGCCCATTCCGGACGTTGACCGCCACTCGAAATGCTGTAACGCAGAGTTCTTCAAAATCATAATTGATCCTATTGCATGTTCTTTCTGCTCACACAGGCGCGACGGGCTGTTAACGGACCAGGAACACATCTCTTTTCCGTTGGGCATCCCTTACAAGAGCAGCAAGCCGATAGAAGCCGTGTGCCATCTTTGTGTAGGGCATCAGCAGGAAGAATGTCAGTACCGAACCAAGATGGATGGCAAGCAGTGCAGGCATCAATGCTGTTGAACTGAGGGCGTATAGAACAAGTCCACTCAGCCCCACAAACCCGAGCAACAGGATAAATCCGATATCCGCGCCCCATGCCGACGGATCGCCAAGTTCACGGTCTGACTTTAGCTTGAGCAGCGCCATCGCACCGCACCCTACTGTCAGCAAAATACCTCCGGAGATTCCGAACACTTTCGGCAACGACCAGAACCCGTACGGCGCGTGCATTCCGAATACATAGTGCATGACGGTCGCCACCGAAGTCGACGCAAAGCACAACAGAAAGCCATACATGATGGCGTGGTGGATTTGGCGTCGGCCCTGACTGAAACGGTCTTCGTCCTCGAAGTTACAGCCCTCGCCATGGCCTGCGGCCAGATCCTGCATCTTGCCCGCGTGTTTGAACGCAGCCATCAGATCAGACATCTGGATCGGTTCGCCGTCAACCTTGGCCCAATAGTGCCGAAGGCTGATGGCTATACTGAACAGAGGCAGCAGGAACGCGGGCGCGAAGATCACAACCATCGCGTTGTGCGACAGGACGGCGTAGAACCCCTCGTCTCCACTGGAACCGATGGCGCGGATGGCCCCGAGCAACAGGGCAAATCCGATCACAAGCGCCAGCGCTATGGCCCCGCCATGCGTGTGGAACCGGCGCGCCAGCGGCTGCGGCCATGCGAAGCTTTCCCAGTTATCGCGCCGCACCTCGGCCAGTGCCTTGGGCAGGTTCAGGTCAAACTCGTGCGGGGCGGTGTACTGACAGGCGTAATAACAGCCTCGGCAGTTGTGGCAGAGGTTGGCCAGTTGCGTGATGTCTCCATCCGAGAACGCGCGCTCTGCATGAAGCGATGGGAAGACCGAGCAATAGCCTTCGCAATAGCGGCAGGCGTTGCAGATTTCGGCCTGACGGCGGGCTTCCCGGATCAATTCAGTTTGCATAGGCGGCGGCCTCACGTCCTGCGATGCGTCCAAAAACGGTTCCGATGGTCATGCCGAAGCCCGCCAGATAGCCCTGCCCAAGGATCGATCCGGCCATGGTTTCTCCGGCAGCCCAAAGGTTCTTGATCTTACCGTCACGGGTCGAACACTGGGCCGCGTCGTCGACTTTCAAGCCCAGATAAGTAAACGTCACACCAGTGCGTAGCGAGTACCCGTAGAAAGGCGGTTCCGTAATCGGGCGGGCCCAGTTGGTCTTGGGCGGGGTCAGACCGGTGGTCATTACTCCATCCAATTCGGTTGGGTGAAACCCGCTGGTATCACCGCAGGCAGCATTGAACTCGGCGACGGTCGCCGTCAGCTTGTCGGCTGGTAGGTCCATCATCCCGGCCAGTTCTTCCAACGTGTTCGCCTTGAGCGGTGGAAAAACGGATGGCATGAACAGGTTCAGCGATTTGGCGTCGATGAGGACGTACCCCACCTGATCCGGTTGCGCAGCCACAAGTCGACCCCAGATCGCATAGCGCTTAGGCCAGACGTCTTCGCCTTCATCATAGAAACGTTCTGCGTTTTTGTTCACGACGATTGAAAACGGAACGCAGTCCAGACGAGTGACAATCCCGCCATCGAATTTGGGTGCACGCCCGTCGATGGCAACGGCGTGGCATTGGGTCGGGTCGCCGACGCGCTCAATGCCTTGATCCAGAAGGTCGGCCAACACCACACCTCGGTTGTAAGGCGTGCCTCGGATCCGGAAGTTCTTTGCAGGTTCGCCCCACGCGCGGGTGAGCCAATCAGTGTCGGCCTGAAACCCGCCCGAGGCGACAATCACGGCTTTGGGAGTAATGCGATGTTCTTGACCTTCATAGGTGAAATCCACCCATTCGATCTGATCACCATTCAGCTCCAGATGCGTGACTGCGGCTTCGTACCGGACGTCGATCCCCAATCCGGCGGCTGTCCGGTAATAGGCATTCACCAGAGATTTGCCGCCCCCCATGAAAAATGCATTGGTCCGGGCAAGGGACAAGGTTCCGGAAAGAGACGGTTGGAAGCGGACCCCGTGCTCTTCCATCCAAGGCAAGCATTCTTCCGAGGTTCGGATCGCCAAACGCGCCAGATGTTCGTCAGTCTTGCCGCCTGTGACTTTCAACAGGTCGGACAGGTATTCATCCTCGCTGTATTCCTCGACCAACGGGCCCAGAGGGCCGGTGTGCATACAGCGAAAGTTGCGTGTGTGGCGTGAGTTTCCACCGCGGTACGGTTTTGGCGCGGTTTCCAGGATCAGGACCCTCGCACCAGCTTCGGCTGCTGTCATTGCCGCGCATAGGGCCGCGTTGCCCCCTCCAATCACCGCAATATCATAAGCTTCCGCTTGGGTGGCCATGTCCGGTGTTCCTAATGGCTTTGATCGCTTGTGCGGTCACGTTCCTGCAGCGCGCGGATACGCATGCGTTGGGCTGCCTGGATATGCGCGCGCATTTCCGTTTCTGCTGCGGCACCGTCGCGCGACTTCAGGGCGGTCATGATCCGCCGATGTTCAGTCACCGCAGTTTCTGCCCGATCACTGTCCAACAATTGCGATGGACCAAGGATCAGCAGCGCCTTTTGCAGAGACAGCATGGACTTTGCCAGAAACCGGTTCTTGGCTGCATCCAGCAAAGTGGCGTGAAAAATCCGGTTGATCCGGGCTGCGTCCGGACCTGTGCCCGCCTCGGCCAGCCGATCATTCAGAACCTCCAACTCATCAAGTTCAACATCCGAGGCTGCCCGTGCTGCCAATCTGGCGGCAGTGCCTTCAAGCACGGCGCGCATCTCGTATAGCTCCATCACCTCGGCGTAATCGAGGCTGCGGACGGTTGCGCCCAGCCTTGGCACATGAGTAACGAGTCCGTCCGCTTCGAGCTGTCGGATCGCTTCGCGGATAGGTGTGCGGCTGACGCCCAACCGTTCGGACAATTCAATTTCCCTCAGGCGGTCGCCGGGAAAAAGGGTTCCTTCACGAATCTCGTCCAGCAGGCGCCGATAGGCGGAATTGCCTTGTGGACCGGGTTGTATTGGGTCGTCCTGGATGCTCATAACGCTCACGCTTGCATATTGCGTCCATATGTATACATTTGGATACATCGTGAGTCAATAATCCCGGAAGCCAAGTTTTGCCCAGCTCGGAAAACCAACCAGCTATGCTGATGAAAAGGTCAATGACACTTGGCCTTGCGACGCTTGGCACGTTGATCTTCTGGGCGTTGAATCTGCCACTGCCGTTTTTATTCGGCCCCATGACAGCATGCCTGATTGCTGCTCTGGCTCATGCACCAATGTCAGGGTTCGGACAGATTTCGGTCGCGGCCAGAACCATTCTGGGCGTCGCAGTTGGCGCATCGATTACACCCAGCCTGTTTGCCGAACTGCCAAAAATGGCAGCGTCGATCATGCTGATCCCGTTTTTCATCATCCTAATCGCGTTGATCGGCGTGCCGTTCTTTCGTAAATTCTGGGGGTTTGACGACAAGACAGCGTTTTACGCCGCTATGCCGGGTGGCCTGCAAGACATGATCATATTTGGCACCGAGGCCGGGGCTGATCCGAGAACACTGTCGCTGATCCACGGAACACGCGTGTTGATTATCGTGACGCTGGCACCGCTGTTTCTAACGGTTTTCTACGATGCCGAACTCACCAACCCCATTGGACAGCCCGTCAGCGATTTGCCGGTTAATGAGCTTCTACTCATGGTTCTAGCAGCCTTTGTCGGATGGAAAGGCGGCGAAAGAATTGGACTGTTTGGTGCGTCCATCCTTGGGCCGATGATCTTGACGGCTGCATTGTCTCTGGGCGATTTCATCCATGCCCGACCACCCCGCGAAGCAATTTTGGCTGCCCAGTTCTTCATCGGGTGCGGGATAGGCGTAAAATTTGTTGGCGTGACATGGACTGAACTACGTCGGGTCGTTGCTGCCGGTGTCGCATACGTTGTTATTCTTGCCATTCTGGCTGCCGGATTCACGGCTGTTGTGACCACACTTGGCTTGGGTCAACCGCTCGAGACGTTTCTTGCGTTTGCGCCTGGAGGTCAGGCCGAGATGACCGTTCTTGCCATCGTTTCGGGCGCTGATTTGGGGTTTGTGATCACCCACCACCTGACACGGATCGTGCTGGTGATCATCGGCGCACCTATTGCGGCGGGTCTTATTTTGCGTTGGTCCAAACCTCGGGATTGATCATATGGATCGGAGCGCCATCGGCATAGGCGTGTACCTGGTCGAAGATATCTGCGAATTGCAGGTCGAACTCGTCCTCTGTTACAAAGCCAATATGCGGCGTCGCGATCAGATTGGGATGCGACAGTAGCGGGTCACTTGGGTCGGTCAGAGGTTCGGTATCGAAAACATCAATGGCCGCTTTTCCTGGTCGACTTTGGTTGAGCCCTTCAAGCAGAGCGCCGGGTGCAATAAGCCCCGCCCGCGAGGTGTTCACAAACAACGACCCCGGCTGCATAGCTGCAAAGTCTGACGCCTCGATAATTCCGCGCGTGTCCGGTTTCAGGCGGACATGAACCGACACCACATCGCTATCCGCAAAGAACGCTTCCCGACTGGACGCGACATCAACACCGTCCGCCATCGCCCGCGCACGACCTTCTTCGGACGACCACCAGATGACGTTCATACCAAAGGCCTCGGCATAGCCTGCGACAGCCCGGGCGATACGCCCGTAGCCATATAAGCTCAGTCGACGCCCGCGCAGCGTCTTACCCACCCCGGCTTGCCAGCGACCGGCCTTGACTGATGCCATCTGTGCCGGAAGATCGCGCATTCCGGCCATGATCAAGGCCCAGGTCAATTCGGCTGCGGCATAAGACGGAGTTCCGCTATGCATGTTAGAACATAAAAGCACGTTGTGATCGGAGCATGCCTGCAGATCGACGTGGGGATAGACACTGCGCTGACTGATCAGCCGCAGGTTCGGCAGCTGCTCAAGCAACGCTCGGGAGATCTTGGTGCGTTCCCGGAACAGAACCACGGCATCGGCATCTTGTAACCGTGATGCCAGAACACCGATATCTTCAAGGTGATCCGTCCAAACCGTCACGTCATGATCCGCAAGCTTTGCGAAGCAAGGCAGGCCGCGCAGCGTGTCAAACCAATCATCCAGAATGTGTACTTTCATCGGCTTTCAATGCCTTCGCCGGTTTCCAGTTTTCTTGGTGTCGGAACAAAATGCGAGGCCTCAAGCGCCGCGAGCGCATTGCGGACACGTTGACTCTGATCCAGCAAATGATTGAATTGCTCATCGCAGCCAGCGATTGGCGTCGGATAATCCGCCATATCCTGCCGCAATGCAGCTTGCGCCAGTTTGAGTTCCTGCCGGGCAATATCGAGGCATTCAGAGTAGTTGTTCATCGTGACACCTCCCTTCAATGTATACTACAGTATACCAAATGATTAATGCCCGTTCAACTCCCATCCCACACAGATTGCGGCACATAGATTTTGCCATCTGCCAGCTTGCGCGCTGTTCGTACCAAACCCGCCGATTTGAGAGTGAAACCATCTTCGCTGGAAAAATCCACCAGAACATCGATTTTGCCCGAAGCGTGCTCAAGCACGACTTCAGCAGGCCCGGATGCGGCTCGTTCCAATAACCCATCCGCAACAGTTCCCGGCGTCAATGCGCAGGAGGCCATGCATTGTGCCCCTGTTACCGCCATTGTCGGATGTGTACTCCACGGCATGAAATACCTGACCGCAAGTGTGCCCCCGTCCCGAGCAGGTGCAAGTATGCCGAATTTCGGGGTTACGGATTGGGATACATCGCCCATTCCCATCAACAATCCCGCTTCTATCCGAACGGCCTCCATCCGGTCAAAGAACGAGCGGTTACTGTCCAGTTCCTCTGCGCTTTCGTATCCGGTAAGGCCAAAATCAGAAGCGCGGGCAATGGCCATCGGCATCGCGACGTCCATGCAGGTTAGCTCGATACCTTGCACAATGTCGCGCAAGTGACCAGTGGGCAGGAACGCGCCGGTTGATGACCCCACAACACCCATAAAGCTTAGCTGTATCGACGCGGCACGCCCCGGCACGCCCGCAATTTCCACATCTCCCTGATAGGTCAGTTCACCGCCAGGTGTAGGCACCTTCGCCACCACCTGCGCTCCGGTGTTGACGGCGCGGATACGGATTTCGGTTTCATCGCCCCGCGGCTCGATCAAACCCATTTCGATTGCCGCAGACCCGACACCGGACAGGATGTTCCCGCAGGTGGGTTTGAAATCGACCAACTTTTCCTCAACCGAAACCTGGGCGAAGAAATAGTCGATATCTGCCCAGTTTTCATCACTGGCCGACAGCATCGCGACCTTAGTCGTGACGGCTGCGCCGCCGCCGATGCCGTCGATATTCAACGGATGTCCCGCGCCAACCGCAGCGATCAGAACGTCTGCCAGAGTCTCCAGATCCTCTGGCAAGTCAGAGCGTCGGAAGTAGGGACCGCGAGACGTGCCGCCCCGCATGAATATGAACGGAATTCCAGTTTGGGTCATGTCGCGCCCTTTCGGGTTTTGCGCGTGTCCGCGAAGGCCCCGGCTCATTTCAGCGGCCATGGCAGATCAACCATGTCCTGTAGCAAACCCGGTGGGAAATCGCGGTTCAACGCACCTGCCATGACGCACATGAAACCGATGCCACAGGCCGTCAGGACCAGTGTCATCTGCCAGCTGGACCCAGCCCGGACGCGCAGGAACGCAATCAGGAACCCGATCAGCGCAAGGATAAAGCCTACAACCCAGGTCGCCGCGATCAGGCTGGCGAACCATGCGAGCGTGGACCACAATCCATGAGGCGCGCTGGCGTCCTCACCGGCAACTTCCTTGTCGGCAAAGATCGCATCGCCCTCGGGTCGGTGTATCATCTGGATCAGCAGAACGACACAGCAGAACAACGACACATACCCAATCACCAGAGGGATGATCTTGTCGGTCATGTTATAGTCCGGGATCATGTTGGCGTTGATCAGGGCAACGACCAGATAGGCCATGATCGCCAGCAGGAAGACCAGCGGCGCGCGTTTGCTGCCGGACTGAACCTCACCCTCGGCCATGATCATCTTGGCCTGACGGATTCCCAGAATGATTGAGACAATCGTGACCACGATCAGAATGATCACAATAGGGCTGAAAACATATTCCATGCCCTCGCCAAAGCTTTTGCGGAAGCGGAACGATGCGATCTGAAATGCCTGGTTGGTGAACTTTTCAACCGGGTTCGACAGCACAAAGCCAATCAGGAACGCCGGGCGCGACCAGTCGAAACGGCGCAGAAAAATACCGATCAGGCCGATCACGAACAAGGCCAACAGGTCTTCGAAATTCTGACCAGACTGAAACGCCGCAAAGCTGATCAGCATGAACAGAAACGGTGCCAGATAGGTAAACCGGATCGTGGTCAGCTTGGCGATGCCGCCTGAAGCCGCGATACACAGGATGGTGCCCACGACATTGGCCAGAGCCAGCAACCAGACGATCGAATACGTGATATCCAGATTGTCCTGCAACATGCTGGGACCAACCTCGATATCACCTGATCCCAGCAAAGCCACGGCTCCGATGAAAATCGCCATCGAACCCGATCCGGGGATGCCGAACAGCAGGGTCGGCACCAGACCGCCACCCTCTTTTGCATTGTTCGAGCTTTCCGGTCCGATCACGCCACGCACTTCGCCTTTGCCGAAGTTGCTCTTGTCCTTGGTTGTTTGCACGGAATGGCCGTAGGCGATCCAGTCGACAACCGAGCCCCCAAGTCCGGGGATAACGCCTACGATCACACCGATGATTGAGCAGCGAACAGACAGCCAAATATTGGCGAACCAGTCCTTGAC
Organism: Ruegeria atlantica; assembly: GCF_001458195.1. Lineage (GTDB taxonomy): Bacteria > Pseudomonadota > Alphaproteobacteria > Rhodobacterales > Rhodobacteraceae > Ruegeria > Ruegeria atlantica. The sequence continues at coordinate 156,194 of NZ_CYPU01000011.1, forward strand.
CCCATCCAGCCATCCGGCCCCCAAAGAAGCCCCCTTGGCAATCGACCGATCCTGACGCAGCAGGGAAACGATTTCAGGGACGGCAAAAATACCCAAACCGACAATGACCAGCTTCAGGCCATCGGTCAGATAGGGAATGTCATAGGTGGCCATACGCAGCGAGCCACCAGCATCCGCCTCGCCGATGGTGCCGACCATCAGGCCCAGCCCGGCGGCGGCAACACCTTTCAACGGGATGCGCCCGGCCAGAATAGCAACCATCGAAAGACCGAGAATGGTGATCATCAGCATCTCGGGAAGGCCGAAGGCCAAGACGATTGGCCGCGCGATCAGAATGAACATGGTCAGGAATGTCGCGCCGACCAAACCCCCGAATAAGGATGAGGCAAAGGCGGCGGACAAGGCTCGCGCGGCTTCGCCCTTTTTTGCCATCGGGAAGCCGTCAAGCACGGTCGCCTGCGAAGCCGAACTGCCTGGTATCCCCATCAAAACCGAGGCAAATGTGTCAGAAGTCGGAACGACGGCGACCATTCCGATCATCAGCGCCAGACCCAGGATAGGGTCCATGCCGAACATGAAAGGCAGCAATAGGGACAGGCCAGCAATGCCGCCGAGCCCAGGGAAAACTCCAACGGCCAGCCCCATGACAACGCCGAGCACAAGATAGCCTAGAACGATAGGTTGCAGGATCAGAGCCCACGCATCACCAAGCGCAGGAAGAGCGGTGGCGAAAGCCTCCATAGCGGCCGCCTTTCATTCAATTTTATAGAATTCAGATGGCGCGGCCCTCGTGTGGGAGGGCACGCGCTGTGATGGCCCGGCTTAATTAAGCTCGACGCCGTAGGAGTCTTTAAGCCAGTTCAGGACATACTGTTTGGCGTTATCATCCACGCTCGTTGCAGTTTGCAGGGCGGCTTTGGAACCGTCTCCGACAAACACCGGGTACTTACCAACCCGCTTGGACGAAATATCGCCAAAATCAGCACGCTCAGTGACTGCCTGGAAGGCTGCCGTGTACGTGTCGACGACGTCCTGCGGGGTATCACCCGGCAGGAAGGCCAATTTCTGAACCGGGAAACCTGCAACAAAGAACGCTTTCCATGCGTCCCACGCCTCACCGCTGGTTTCACAGCCATCGGTGGCTTCGCAAACCTCTTTGAAGGTAGCTATGTCCGGGAATGTCGGGTCGCGAACGATGTTGCCATCGGCATCCAGTGCGCCCCAGGTCATCATCGGAACAGCCTGACCGGCCTCAACCAATGGGGCCGAGCCGCCCAGATAACCCGATGAGGTCTGATAGTCGATGTTGGCCTCACCACGTTCGAACATCAGTCGGCCATCACCGCGACCCTTGATGCCAAAGACTGGTTCAACATCCATGCCCAGCATCTGCCACGCTAGTAGCGGTACCAAATCCAGCCGGGTGGCACCTTGCGAACCATAGATGAAGCTTGTGTCTTTCAGTGCGTTTGCAGAACCGTCGAACTTGGCCCCATCTTCCGGGTTCAGATAGGCGACACCTCCGGTGCCCGACGCCATGACCGGAATCCAGTCGTTGTATTCATAGCGCACGCGCGGGTCGCTAAGAAGGTAGGGAAACTGGGTTGAACCGGATGTTCCGAACAAAAGCGTGCCATCGTCGTGCTCTTGTTCTTGAAACCAGTTTGCACCTTTGGTTGAGCCTGCGCCCGGCATGAACTTCACCACAACGGTTGGCTGGCCGGGCAGCGCCTCGGACAGAAGCGGCGCAAAGAAGTTGGCCCATTTGGCCGAACCGCCCGTTTCCGAGAACGGGATGACCCACTCAATGGTCTTGCCCGAGAAATCGACCTCAGCAGCGACAGGCGCGGCCAGCCCGGCGGCAGCGATCAGCCCCACGACGGCGCGACGGGTAAAGTTGGAAATGGTCATTGGTTCCTCCCTATTGACCAGACAACCACGAAGGCACTCTTGGCACCACCGTGATCGCAAATAGAACTGTGGGGTTGATTCCCCCTCCCATCTGGCAATCATGAAGGGCCAACCTTGCGCGAAACTTGCAGGAGCCCCGATGCGGATTGTCATCGTCGAGGATAACGAGCCACTTGCCAACGCCATTGCGTATCGCCTGCGTGATCGTGGCCATGCAGCTGACGTGCTGACCGATGGCGACGAGGCTGACACCTATCTGGAACAGGAAGGTGCAGACCTGATCGTTCTGGATATCAACTTACCAGGCCGGTCCGGGCTTGAAATCCTGCAATCCTTGCGCAATCGCGGAGATGGTGCGCCGGTGATCCTGCTGACCGCCAGGTCAGAGACAAGCGACCGTGTGCTGGGTCTGGATATGGGCGCTGACGATTATCTGGTCAAACCCTTCGAGATGGATGAGTTGGAAGCCCGCATTCGTGCGCTTTCGCGTCGAAAGGACCTCGACTATGGCGCGCGCGAAACCATCGGCGGATTGGAATTCGATCGCTCGGCACGGCAGGTCACCGTTCACGGAGAGGTAATGGACCTGCCACGCCGGGAATTGGCCGTGCTTGAATGCCTGCTGGAACGCCGAGGCAGGATTGTCCCCAAAAGCCAACTGACCGATTACGTCTACGGCGTCGGGACGGATGTCGAGGATTCGGCCGTAGAACCCCATGTGTCCCGGTTGCGGAAGCGGCTTCAGGATCTGGGCATCCAGATCAAAACGGCCCGCGGGCTTGGCTATTTGCTTGAGGTGCAGAAGTGATCCCGCACCGATCACTTAGGCTCAGGTTGTTCCTGCTGATCCTCACGCCTTTGGTTTTGCTTGCGTTTCTGCTTGGGTTTTGGCGCTTTACCGTCGCACAGAAAACAGCGCAGGAGCTTTTCGATGAAAGCTTACTGTCTGCGGGGCTCGCAATTTCGCGCGATGTCGCTATCTCGGGCGGCGACGCGTTGTTGCCCTCGACGCGCAGTATGATCCGCGAAGCATCCGGTGGAGAGATATTCTATCACGTGACCGGTCCGGGCGGCAGCTATGTCACTGGCTACGCGTACCCGCCAACATCTGCTGCATCATCGCAACAAGACCCTTACAGTCCACATTTTTTTGAATCTGTGCACCGGGAGGTGCCCGTCCGGGTTCTCAGAATGACCGAGCGCGTCACTTTGGAAAATCTGGTGGGGGACGCGACTGTAACTGTGTGGCAGCTCATGGCCGACCGAAATGCATTTGCCAACCAGTTGTCGCTCCGCGCTGCAATTCTGATGGGCATTTTGTTGACGACGCTTGCCATTGTCGTGTGGTTCGGCGTTGCCCGCGGTCTACGACCGTTGCTCGATTTACAGGAAGCAATCGCGCTGAGATCGCCAGACGACCTCAGCGAAATCAAACGGTCGGTCCCGATCGAAGTACGAGGCATTGTCAAAACCCTGAATCGGCTGTTTGGGCAGGTTGAACACAGCATCAACGCTCATCAAGTGTTTATTTCAGAAGCCGCGCATCAGCTACGAAACCCAGCAGCCGCGGTCCAGTCCATGGCCGAAGCACTGAGAGATGCGAAAACGGATGAGGACAGGGACAAACGCATTGTTGAGCTTGTGGCCGCAGCAAAAAACTCGGCCACGGTGGCGCAACAGTTATTGTCGCTGGAACGACTGCGGCAACCTACGCATCAGGATCAGATGGATGAGATTGATTTCCGCGTAGTCGTGGAAGAGGCTTGTGCAGAGATGGGCGTTCATATCCTCGCAAAAGGGATCGACTTTGAGGTCGCGATGCCGGACACCCCGATCGTGATCTCAGGGGATCGTGTGTTTTTGACTGAGGCCATCAAAAATCTGCTGGACAACGCTGTTAAGCACGGTGGTACAAAATTGAGCCGAATTTCAGTCTTGCTGCACTGTGAGGGCGGGAACGTCAAGCTAACTGTGGCCGATGACGGAACAGGTCTTTCGCCTAACCAAAGCGAAGCCGCGTTCAGTCGGTTTTCGCAGCTCGAGTACTCCGAAGGCAGCGGTTTGGGGTTGTCAATTGTCTCAGCGGTGGCGGAGCGCCATGAAGGAGTGGTCGCGATCAACCAAGTCGAAAAAGGAGCAAGCGTTACGCTTGAGCTTCCCATAGCCGTCTAGTTCATTTCTATTTCTACTCGGAACCCGAAACCTGTAACAATCAAAGCGAATTTTTGCGATTGCAGCGAATGACCGATTTCCACCCCAGGTGCCAGGCACGGCGATCTTGATGCACCTTCACCGGACTTTGAAGCCTTGTGCAGCGAAATGGCGCTTGGTCCCGCGAGGCAGCTTTTCGTACTTGTTCCACTGAATGGCCACTACTCAACCAGAGATCGCTTCACATAAAACCGCTTAGCGATGTTCGCGGATTGTTATCGCACCATCAAACATCCAATGGTTGCGAAATCTGCCGCTCGAGACGTCGGTCGCCTACAACCGCAATGCGAACAACGCTGACCTTTTCAGCGCTTACCTTAAGGATATGTTTCGGAAACTGATTGCGCAACGCAACAACAATGCCCGGACCTTGTACTCTACCAATCTGGAAAACGTGTCGTGAAATAATTGGGGAGCCAGACTGCAAAGAGGCGCTTCAGCGCAGACCTAAAGGCAATGCTTGCAGTGATTTTCGCCGGGCTCCCATCTTTCGGCGAATAGCCGATCACTTGCTGCGTTTCGGTGATATCCCAACGCATGCCCGGGTTATCCGACATCAAGTTCAGTGCTGCAAAGGAAACGTCCTTAGCATCAATTGCGGCGCGCATGCCGCTTAGGAAATCCCGATCGCTCAACCACATTTCTTGGCCCCATCGGCCCATCGCCATATGCGTGCCGGGTTGGTTGTCATGAGTCCATTGCGTCCAGCCAATGCGCAGACAAATGACAGACAGTTCGTGATGCTCGGCGAAGTAAGCCCCTGTCCGTTCACAGAACAGTTTTGACATACCGTAGGCATTCACCGGGCCAGGAGGCGTCTTGCTATTAAGCGCGTCATGCGTGAATCTCTTGTCGCCATGGATCCAATTGGAACTGGCAAGAACCACGCGACTGACACCCATGGCGACCGCATGGTGATAGAGCGTAAGGGTTGCATCCATATTGTGCTTGATCGCTGAGGGCCACGTTGCGGCGGGCTCTCTGTCACCAGCAAGGTGTACGATCACGTCCACACCCTTTAGCAGGCTTGTCCAAGTGCTGTCGTCGGACAGATCCGCGGTATGAATGTCGGGATGATCGACGGGCCGGATGTCAATGCCAGATACGGTGTAGCCGGGATCACTTTCGAGCGTGTCGAACAGTTTGCGTCCAAGATGCCCGCCGGCGCCTGTGATCAGGACATGCATGACAGGAATTCCTTGTAGCGTTTGAGACGTACAGGCATTTGTGATGCGTCCTCGTCCGTCAAGACGCGGAACATTTGCCTAAAACTCAGCGTTTCATTTGGGGCGAGGTCGCGCACGGGGGAGTGCCACTCTGCTTCGCAGTAGGCGTAATCGCCTGAATTGAAGACCTCGAATGGATAGTGATGCGCAAATCGGTCACCTTGCCGAGGTTCCGGTACTGAGCACATCAACAAAGGTCCATCCGTTCCGCACTTTACCAGCGTCCGGCTGTTGGGGTTCGGAAGTCCTATCTTGAATTCCTGCAGCCTGCTACAATCCACGACAGCGCTTCTGCCGTGCGTTGCAACCATCTGTTCGGCAGAGCCGAAAACAGGATAAAACACAGGATGATCCATTTCGACGCCGATCTTGGTTGGGGTGTTAAGCATCATGACCGACCAAATGCCGGTCAAGCGCGAGGAAGTTCCATGATTGGCAACGATATGTTCAATGTCCCAGCTCTTCTCAGAAGTCAGTGTGATGCGACGCGAAACAGATAAGTGAGATAAGGGACAGACGGCGCTGGTCAGGTCGATACGAGTGCTGCTTCTCGAAGTGATCTGGTAGGAGCCGCTGTCCAACACGGGAAACGGAGCGCCGTTTTCCCAAGACGCGTCAGGGGCGATCCATGTCTTCTCGCCCCCCCAAAGTGGAAAGCCAAATTGTGGAGAGCGTGTAGGCAAATCGGCGAGCCGGGTGTCATCGACCTCGAATCCGTCAAGATCTGGGTTTTGAAAGAGGAGTGAGCGCCCATGAAAACTCACGTCCCAAAGACGGCCTCCAATGCCTGGCAGGAGTGTCAGTCGCAGATCGCCCTGCTGTAGCTGAAGAACACTCCATCTGTCCGGCATGTTTGCTCCCTGACGGTGTTCCGGCGCGACATGGCCGCGCCGGGATGAAAATTTAGACGTGCTTAAACTGTGCGACATTCTCGGACGTGATCGGCATCACCCCGGTTTCGACGCGTTCAGGCAGCGGGTTGATCCCGGCGGCCTTCCAATCCGGCAAGACCTTCAACGCATCGGTATTTTGCCAATGCATCATGTGGAAGGCGAGGAATATCTCCAAATAGGACTTCTGGGCCACAGCACCGTGTATGGTGCCGTCTTCGATGTAGGGCAGCATGTCGTCATTACGATCCATCGCGACGATCTTGATGTCCTTGCGACCCGCCTCGTTGACCGCTATCGCAGCGCCTTTGCCGCTGTCGCCATCTGTGCCGCCAATGCCTACAATATCCGGGTTTGCCTGAATGGCTTGAAGATAGGCTGTTGGCGCGTAGGACGGGTCGGCCTTGTCGTTCACAACATCGACGACTTCGATATCCGGGTATTTCTCAGCGAAAACTTGTTTGTATCCCTCGACCCGCTCCAGCGTGGAAGGAGCGGGAAACGTGCCGAGGATGACCTTCCCCTTGCCGCCAATCGCTTGCGCCAGCATCTCGCCGCCGACACGTCCTGCCTGAACGCCATTGATGCCGAGGAACGTGGACCGGGGGCTGTCGGGAATGTCACCTATACAGCACGTGATCGGAATCCCGGCTTCGACCGCGCGTTCAACGCCGGGTGCCAAAGTAGCCGGATCACCGGGGAAGATGAGGATACCTGCGGGGCGTCTGGCGATCAATTCGTCCAGTTGGCGCGCTTGCGCTGCAGTGTCAAAATCTAGGGGGCCCGTGAACGTGGCTTTGATGCCCATCAACTCCTCAAGATCTTCCATCGCGTTGCGATAATCTACCCAGAACGGCACTTGTGTGACGATGGACAGGAAAACGTATTCCTTGCCAGCGGCTTGCGCCATGGCTTCCTTGGACAGCATGGGCAGTCCGAAAGCGGCGGCCAGTCCCGCAGTCGTGCCCGCTGTCAGCAGCTTGCGCCGATTTACTTTCAATTCGGTCATCGTAGTCTCCCTGTTTTGGATCTTTGGTTGTTGTTGAGTTTTGGAGAGCTTCGGGCCTAGCCCCGTTTGCTTCGGATCAGCATGTCCAAGGCGACTGCTGTAACGAGTACACCGCCGATGACGATCATCTGCCAGTAGATCGATACGGCCAGCATCGTCATGGTGTTGTTGATTAACGCGACGAAAACGACGCCAAGGAAAGCTCCAAGGATAGTGCCTTCTCCTCCTCGTAAAGATGCGCCGCCGATGACGGCCGCCGCCAGAACTTGCAGTTCGATGCCATTGCCTGCCGTGGGCGTACCGCTCATCAGGCGGGAAGCCAGCAAGACACCCGCCAGAGCAGCCAGGACACCGGTCAGTGCGTACAGAATGATGCGCACGCGTGTGACGTGGATGCCTGAGAGCATCGCGGCTTTTTCATTGGCGCCAATGAAATAGACCTGACGAAAGAAACGCGTATGGCGGACGGCCAGATCAAACAGGATCACCAGCAGAATGGTGAACAAAACAATCACCGGAAAGCCGCCGATGTCAGCTTTACCGATCCAGGCGAAAGACGTCGGCAGGCTGGATACTGAAAACCCCTCGGTTAATACGAGGGCTATACCGCGTGCGATCGACATCGTGCCGAGCGTTGCGATCAGCGGATTGATCCCGAGGCCGGTCACCAGCACACCGTTCACCACGCCCACGATGCCACCTAGAATGAGCCCGCAGGCTACGGCGAGCGGGATTGCCATACCGGACAAAAGCAGCATGGCGACGACGGTGGAAGACAGGGCCATTACCGACCCAACCGACAGATCGAAACCACCGGATGCAAGCAGGATCGCCATGCCGATCACGATGATTGCGGTCGGTGCCATGCCCACAGCTACTGCTCGAAAGTTCGAGAAGCTCAGGAAGTAGGGGTTGATGTTGGACATTACGATGATGATGGCGGCGATCAGGACGATCAGCGTTAACTCACGAATATCAACAAAGGCTTGCAGGACACGGCGCAACAGGGGTGGTTTCATGGGCAAATTGGCTTGAGCTGTCATGGTCACGTCGCGACTCCTGATTGATTGGGTTGAGTTGCATCCACCGATGGAACAGAGTTTCCGGCGGCCAATTGAAGAAGCGTAGTCTCGGTTGCCTCAGCTGCCGCGACATCGCCCATGAGGCGACCGTCGTGAACCACAAGGATGCGCGAAGAGAGAGAGACAAGTTCAGGGAAATCGGATGACACCACGAGGATGGCCATCCCTTCGGCGGCTCGACGTAAAAGCTCTGTGTGAATCTGAAATTTGGCCCCGACATCAACACCTTTTGTGGGCTCCTCGATGATCAGAAGAGCTGGAGCACGTTTGAGCCATTTTGCCAGCATGATCTTTTGCTGGTTGCCCCCTGACAGATCGCCAACAAGTTCGGTAATCCCGCTGGTTTTGACACTGAAGGCGTTAATGGCGGCCTGGCTCGCAGCTTTGATTGTGCTGGCACGTATGAAACCGACAGACGTGTGTTCGGAAAGACTGGCTGCAATCAGGTTGTCGCTGAGCGATTGTTCCAGAAATAGACCTTCGGTCTTGCGTTCCTCGGGGACAAACCCGACACCAGCGCGCATCGCTTGCCGCAAGGACGCAAAGCTGACTGGCTTGCCATGCAATCTGATTTCGCCTGTCGCGCCATGCATCAGTCCAGCGATGGACCGGACAATCTCGCTGCGGCGGGCGCCCATTAGACCGGCCATACCAACGATCTCTCCGGCTTTTATGGAAAACGAAATGTCTTCAAACTCGGCGGGGTGCGTCAGGTTCTTTACATTCAAAACCTCGTTGCCGCCGCCTTGATCCGAACGGGTGACATCACCGGGATGTGCGCCGCCGATCATCTCGGCAACGACCTTTTCCTGTGAGGTTTCTGACACGGGCAATGTGCTGATGCGGCGTCCGTCGCGCAGAACAGTGATGCGGTCTGAAATCTGGAAGATCTCGGCCATGTGGTGACTGACATACACGATGCCAATCCCCTTCTTTGTAAGGGACTTTAAGACGTCGAATAGTGCGTCCACTTCATCGGGTGCCAATGCTGAAGTTGGCTCATCCAAAAGCAGGACGCGGGAGTTCAGTGACAACGCCTTGGCAATTTCTACGATCTGGCGGGAGCTAATCGGAAGGCCGTCAACCGGCATGGAAACATCAATATCCAGACCGAACTCCGCCAACAACGCTTCCGCCCGACGACGCAATTCAGGCCAGTCGACGACACCCAACCGGGTGGGCACGCGGCCTGCGAAGATGTTTTCCGCTACGGAGAGGGCACCGGCGAGGCTGAGTTCCTGAAAGACACAGCCAATACCGAGTGATTGCGCATGTGACGGGCTTTCAATCAGCTGCTCGTTGCCATCGCACAGGATTCGCCCGGTTGTAGGCTGGTGAAGTCCATAAAGAAGACCGAGGCAGGTGGATTTCCCAGCACCGTTTTCACCACAAAGCGCGTGAACTTCACCGGGTCTCAACTCGAAGTCGACACCGTCCAAAACAATGTTCGTTCCGAAGCTTTTGCCAGCCGCTTCCAGTTGAATCAGTGGCTGTGACCTCAGTGCGCCATGTTCCATTGCAGGTGTCATACAAAGCTCCTCCCGCTTTTTGATTGGCATCTGATATCTCAGATGTCAATCAAAAAGAGATAGCGGTGAAGCGGAACAAGAAAGGGGCGGTGCCGATATGGCCCGCCCCCCTTCAAAAACTCAGCTGCTCTATGCGTCAGGGCGCAGCGGCTCCTTCGAGAACAATTGCAGCGCTCTTGTAGGCCTGCCGCGTGCGATCAATATGTGCCGTAAGAAGAGACTTGATCTTGGCCATGTTCCCTTCGCGCACTGCAATCGCAATCTTCGCATGTTCATCAAAAGAGAGTTCGGTGTGCTGCGGCAGCTTCGCCAGGTGGGTTCGTAGTGCTGCAATCTTACCGATGTATCGGGTATAGCTAGCCGTCAAATAATCGTTCCCGGCATGTTCGAAGATCAACTGATGAAACGTGGTATCTAGTGAAAGGTAGCCTTTCTCGTTGCCGCGCCTCCGTTCTCGCTCCATTTCCGTCACGACGCGTTGCATTTCATTCGCTAGTCCTTCAGGGTCACGCGACAATGCCAGTTCGAAGGCGGCTGTTTCAATCGCTTGTCTGAAGTCGCAGATTTGGGTGACTTCCGGTTCAGACAAGGAAAACACGCGTGCGCCTTTTTGCGGTTCGATACTGACCAACCCTTCGTCACGCAATTGAGCGAGCGCCTCGCGGACCGGTGACTTAGACACGCCCAGCTCTTCGGAGATTTTTCGCTCCGACAAAACCTGACCCATCTTCAGGGAGCCATCGATAATGCTGTTCCGCAAATGCTCCAGTGCGAGTTCACGCAATGATTTGGGTCTCTCAAGGGCCATCTGGGGATATCTCCAAAAAAGGTGTTGCCAGATGCAAGATATCTGATACACCAGATTAGGCAAGCTGGTATATCAGATATCAGAATGCGATAATGGAGGTCAAAAAATTGCGCGCAGAGTTGGTGGTTGACTGCAAGAACCAGCACGGGGAAGGGATTTTCTGGAATCCCGCCGATGGGCTTGTCTGGTGGACCGACATCGAAGGCAGCGCGCTTTTCTCATTTGATCCGGTAACTTCGAAAAGCACGTCTCATAAGATGCCAGAGCGCGTATGTTGCTTTGCTCCGCGGATCTCTGGAGGGCTGATCGTTGCTTATGCAGATCGTGTCGTTTTGCTCGATCAGGCCATGAAAGAAGAATCCCTCGTCACCCGATTCGAGTCGAATAACGCGGAGACGCGGTTGAATGACGGGCGGACTGATCGTCAGGGGCGGTTGATTGTCGGGGGGATGAACGAAGTCTCGGGTAATGCCGATTCGTCGGTTATTTGCGTCGACACGGATCTGAACGTGCGCACAATCATCGAAGGGGTGTCTTGCGCCAATTCGACCTGCTTCACGGCGGATGGAACTACAATGTTCTTTGCCGATACCCCGGATCGGGAAATCGTGGCGTTCGACTACGACACTGATAGTGGATCTGTTTCGAACCGTCGGATGCATGTTTCTTTCGAGGATGAACCCGGCCTGCCCGATGGGTCCTGCGTGGATGCAGAAGGCGGTGTCTGGAATGCCGAATGGGAAGGCCATCGCGTTGTGCGTGTTGCACCCAACGGCACGATCAATCGCGTGATCGAGGTGCCGGTCTGGAAGCCCACCTGTTGCGCATTCGGTGGTCCAGACCTCGACACGCTTTTCATAACGACATCGCGGCTGATGAGTGACGAAGCCGCTTTATCAAAAGAACCGGAATCCGGCGGTCTCTTCGCCGTGAAACCCGGCATTCGTGGCGTGATCGACACGCCGTTCAACGGATAACCAACGAATTTCTGGAGGAGAAAACAATGTTGAAAACGCTTATGAGCACTACGCTTGCCGCGGGGTTCGTCACGCTGGCAACGGTCGCAATGGCCGAGAACTATCCGACACCGGTGCCGTTGCAGGACGGGGCACAGGCTGCGATTGATGCGATTGAACCCAAGAATGACACGTTCCGGATCGCGTATATGCCACCGGCTACCGAGTTCAACTACTACATCGCCATTGGTGAGGGCATCAAAGCGGTCGCTGCGGAGGCCGGGGTCGAAGTCTTCATGCTCGCGCCTCAGTCTGGCGCGGATATCAACGGTCAGATGGGTATGATCCAGGATGTACTGACACAGGATGTGGATGCGATCATCTTTGGAACGCATGATGAATTTGCTGCGGCGCCGCTACTTAAGCAGGCCGTTGACAAGGGCATGGCTGTTTTGATGATCAACTCGGACATCCCGAACTTTCCGACTCCGATCCACGGTGTGGTCGGGTATTCTCAGCGCAATGGTACTCAGGCCATCGCTGATTGGGCCATCGAGACCTATGGCGATCAACCATTGAAGGTCGGCATCATCGAAGGGCAGCCAGGGTATCACTCAACCGAGCGGGTGGGTGGCTTTCTTGACGGCATTGAGGGCAACGACAACTTTGAAGTCGTTGTATCCATCGATGGCAAATGGAACGTCGAAGGCGGCAACACAGCTGGCATGGATATCCTGCAGTCGAACCCCGATCTCGACATGATCTTTGCTGCGAATGACTACATGATCATTGGAGCATCCTTTGCTGCGAAAGCACTCGGCCGAAATGACATCGTTCTATTGGGCAATGATGGCGACACGTCCGGCCTTGAAGAGATCGCGGCGGGCAACATCACGGCAACAGTCAACACTTCACCATTCCTGATGGGTAAAGCAGCAATGCACGCCACTATTGATGCGCTTAACGGGTCTTATCCCGGTGGCTGGATCGAAACGCCCACATCGATTGAGGACAAGGATGGCGCGATCAGTGTGCTGCAAGAACCTGAAAAGCTCTTCCCACAACCGTCCAAAGAATACTGAGCCATCTCCCCGCATCCCGGTGGCGCGCGTGCGTGCTGCCGGGTTGCAAACCAGCCGAATTTCATTTTTGTCGAGGCAATCGCAATGACACCCGCAACGCCCCTTTGGGAGTTTGTCGATATTACCAAGGCCTATCCCGGTGTCTTGGCGAACGACAAGGTCTGCATCCGGCTTATGCCCGGTTCCATTCATGGGCTGCTGGGCGAAAACGGCTGTGGCAAGTCCACGATGATCAAAACCTTGTCCGGCGTACAGCAACCAGATAGCGGCCAAATCCTGTACAATGGAAAGTCTGTCACAATCAGCGACCCGCAGGCGGCGCGCGATTTGGGCATCGCGACAGTTTTTCAGGAATTCTCGATCGTGCCGACCTTATCGGTTGGCGAAAACATCTTCCTTGGCAATATGCCTCGGTCTCGCTTTGGTGTGATCGATTGGGCCAGGGTCTACGATGAAGCCGCCCGAGTGTTGGCGGAAATGGATGTCAATGTTTCACCCGAAACTATCACCGGTACGCTGTCGGTAGGCGAGCAACAGTTGGTCGAGATCGCGAAAGCCATCGCGATGGATGCCCGCATGATCATCCTTGATGAGCCAACTGCGGCATTGGGCGAAGATGAGATTGAGCGCCTGCACCAGCTTTTGCGAAATATGCGCGAACGCGGCACCGCCATCCTCTATGTTTCTCACAGGCTGGATGAGGTTGAGCGGATCGTCGATGAAGTGACGATCTTACGCAACGGATGCGTTGTGCGCGCAAGTGGTGAGACCAAGATCAACGTCTCTGAGATTGTCAGCGCCATGGTTGGTGAGGACATTGGTGAGCATTATCCCAAAGAGCAGAACGCCACCGATGGTATTGTGCTGGAGGCGTCCGGTCTGGCCACAAAATCAGGTGTGAAAGATGTTTCGTTTTCACTGTGCCGGGGCGAGGTTTTGGGCTTGGGCGGCGTCCTGGGCAGTGGCCGCACAGAAATTGCGCGCGCGCTGTTCGGGACCGACGAATTGATTGCCGGGCAAGTAACGCTGAACGGCAAACCGGTTCACTTCCGCCGGGAAATCGATGCGATCCGTGCTGGATTGGCCCTCGTTCCGGAAAACCGCAAGTTTGACGGGTTGTTCTTCAACTTTCGCGCAAGCGGGAACGTCACTGCAGCGTCTTTAGGCGAGCTAAGCCGGTTCGGAATCTTGAACCTTAAGGTGGAAGATCAAGCCACCCATGATCTGATCCGCGATCTGGAAATCTCGACCCAGGCCGAAGAAAAAACGGTCAATTTCCTGTCTGGTGGCAATCAGCAGAAGATCGTGATCGCGCGCTGGCTGTTCTCTGCCTCGGACATCCTGATCCTCGATGAGCCGACACAGGGGATCGATATTGGCGCCAAGATCGCCGTCTACAAGCTGATCAACAGGCTCACCCGTGCGGGAAAATCGATCATCCTGATCAGTTCGGACCATGACGAGTTGCTGGCGATGAGTGACCGGATTGCCGTTGTACAACATGGCACAATCGCGCGCACGGTCGATGCATCTGAGCTTACTCATGACGATCTAGTGCGCGCTTCCGCCGACATTCCCCATTCCAAGCCTGAGGAGGCTTTCGCATGAAGCGGATCTTTGACACTCAATTGATTGGGCCATTTGCAGCCATGGTGATCGTCGCCCTGATTGTCGCCCTTACGACAGAGCGCTTTCTGAACCCAGGCAACCTGTCGAACCTGTCCTTGCAGGTGAGCATTGTGGCGTTGATCGCAATTGGATCTACCATCGTGATTTTCGCGGCGGGCATTGATCTGAGTTCAGGGTCGATGGTGGCCTTGCTAACCATGATCCTTGCGCAGTTGTTGAAATTCATCGGTATTCCGCTGGTTTTGGCGCTGCCACTCATTCTCTTTTTTGGCGGGTTGCTCGGTCTTTTTATCGGATTGATAACCGCCTACGGGCGCATCCCGTCGTTCATCACCACACTGGCGGCATTGATTGCCTTTCGAGGCCTTGCGCTGACCTTCAACAACGGCTCGCCGATCTTTTCGCTGGATCCAGCGTTGGAGCCGATCTTTTACGGTAAGCTGTTCGGCGTTCCGTTGCCGTTCTTCTACCTCGTGTTCTTCTATGCCCTTGCCGCGTTCACGATGAACTTCACAAAACTCGGCCGAGAGATCTATGCCGTGGGTGGCAACCCAGCCGCTGCCGTTCTGACGGGCATCAACGTCCGTAAGGTTCAGACCACGACATTTGTCATCGCGGGTTTCATGACGGCTGTCGGGGCCATCCTGATGTCAGCACGCCTCAACTCGGGTTCGCCCAACTATGGCCAGACGCTGGAACTGCAGGCCATTGCTGCTGCTGTAGTTGGGGGCGCCAGTCTTGCAGGCGGGCGTGGCAACATCCTCGCCACACTGATGGGAGCGATGACGATCGTTATTGTCCAGAATGGCCTTAACCTGAACGCGGCGCCGTCGTCCGTTCAGAACATCGTGCTGGGCCTGATCATCCTGTTGGCCGTTGGCATAGACATGTGGCGCGCGGAAATCTCGGCCCTCATGGGGCGTATATTCGGCCGCTCGTCGTCACAGCAATCATCAAGCATTAAAAAGGAAGCCTGAGATGGATCTGGGACTTAAAGATAAGCAGGTTCTGGTGACCGGTTCAGGTTCCGGCATCGGCAAAGCCACTGCCCGGGTCTATCTGGAAGAAGGCGCGCGGGTCATCGTGCATGGCCTGACCGAGGCGGAAGTGTCCGCCTGCGTCGATGACCTGTCATCTCTGGGCGAGGTTGAAGGCATTGCGGCCGACCTAACAAAAACCGCTGATGCGGATACTCTGGCGGATTTCGCGCAAGCGCGCGGTACAGTTGATGTGCTGGTCAACAATGTCGGCATCTTTTCGGTCAAACCGTTTGAGGATCTGACCGATGACGACTGGATGCATTACTTCAACATCAACGTCCTGTCCGCCGTTCGGATGAGCCGGATTTTCCTGCCCGAGATGCTACGCCGGGGGGAAGGGTCCATCATCAATATGGCCAGTGAAGCAGCGGTCAAACCACTGCCTCAGATGGTGCACTATTCTGTCACCAAAACTGCCATGTTAGGTCTGACACGTGGCATGGCAGAGCTCACAAAAGGTACGAAAGTCCGGGTTAACTCGATCCTGCCAGGTCCAACCTGGACAGAAGGTGTCGAGGTCTATTTTGACGGCCTCGCCGATCAAAAGGGTGAGCCGCTCGACACGATCGTGGACAATTACTTCAAATCAGATGAACCCACATCGCTCATACAGCGCTTTGTCCAACCAGACGAGGTCGCCCGCATGATCGTCACGATCTCGGCCAGCTCAGCCTCCAACGGTTCTGCGCACCGGATCGAAGGCGGCATCGTTCGTAACATTCTCTAACTGCTAACAAAAGGAGCCTCCCATGGCTGCTCTTACTTTCTCACATATCGGCATCACGGTTCCGGACCTGGAAAAAGCCGTGGAGTTTTATTCCCAAGCATTTGGTCTCTATGTGCTGATGGAACCAACCGAAATCCTGCATGACGAAAGCGCCATTGGTCAGATGTGCGACGATGTGTTTGGGGAAGGTTGGGGAAGCTTCCGCATCGCTCATTTGTCGATGGGAGATGGTGTCGGCATCGAGTTATTCGAATTCCCGAGAACCGTCGAAGAGGAACGTCCGTTTGAATACTGGCGGCGCGGTTTGTTCCATTTCTGCGTGCAGGACGAGGATCTGGAAGGTCGCATCAAGGTCATCGAAGATTTGGGTGGCCGCCAGCGCATGCAACAGGTGCGTAAATATTACCCAGGCGAAAAGCCCTATCGCATGGTCTATATGGAGGACCCGTTTGGCAACATCTTCGAGCTTTACAGTCACTCGTATGAATTGACCTATTCGGCGGGTGCCTATGACTGATCGCGCCAACTTTCCCCCCAGAACGGACAGGCCCAAGGTCGTGATAACCGACTACGATTTTGGCGACGTCGCCGTTGAAACGGAAATCCTGGAAGCCGCGGGTGCCGAAGTGATCGCGCTTCAAGCCAAGCGTCAGGAAGACCTGTTCGATGTCGCGCCGCATTGCGCTGCGATGATGAATCAATATGCCCGGATCGGGAAGGAAACGATCACGCGGATGCGCAACTGCGAGGTCATCGCACGATATGGCGTCGGCGTGGATATCGTGGATGTTGGCACGGCCACGGAACAAGGCATCCTCGTCACTAACGTGCAAAACTATTGTACCGAGGAAGTTGCCGATCACGCGATTGCCCTTTGGCTGACCCTGGCTCGCAAGTTGCCCGACTATGATCGGGCAACTCATGCAGGGGTCTGGCAGTGGCAAAGCGGACAGCCGGTCTACCGGTTACGTGGGAGGACGATGGGTGTCGTCTCGCTGGGGAAAATCGGGCAAGCCATCGTAGCTCGGGCGCAATCTTTCGGAGTTGCGGTCATCGCTTATGATCCGTATTTGCCAAGAGAAGCTGCCGCGAAGCTTGGGGTCGAGCTGGTGAGCAAGCCCGAATTGCTGGCTAGGTCCGACTATATTCTGATGCAGGCTCCGATGACGCCGAACACGCATCACTTTCTGTCTGATGCCGAATTTTCTGTCATGAAACCCGGTGCGATACTCGTGAACACTGGACGCGGTCCAACGGTCGACAACAAGGCGCTGTTCCGGGCGCTGACCGAAGGCCATCTGGCTGCTGCAGGGCTCGACGACCCCGAAGAAGAGCCGGCCAAGCGCGCCAACTGGACGCCTGATAACAACCCGCTGTTCACACTGCCCAACGTCCTCGTAACGCCACATGCCGCCTACTATTCCGAGGAATCCATACACGCAGCACGGGTCACCGCGGCCACTCAGGTGGCCAAGGTCCTGACAGGACAAAAACCCGACTACACAGTCAATGCCGACGCATTGGCCGTATCTACCGCATAACAGGAGACAAGAATGCCAGACGTCAGCACGGACCTTAGGGTTTTCAATGATTTTGAAAGAAACCCGGAACTTCTCAAAAAATTCGACAAGGTGTTGGAGGCGTACTCTGCCGCTGCCATTTTTGCGGATGTGCAGTACCGAACAGGTGTGATGGACAGCGCCATCAAGCCTGCTTTCCGCGCCAAGGTGACAGGCCAGGCCGTGACGGTTCAGCTTTCAAAAGGCGATCTGGTCGACCCTTTGAGAGCGCTTGAAATGGGACAACCCGGGGACGTGATCGTCGTGGACGCGGGTGGTGATCGCCAAACTTCGGTCTGTGGCGGCCTCATGGGTGGCCTGGCTAAGAACCGTGGCATCCGCGGCATGATCGTTGATGGCACCGGGCGCGACACAGATGAGCTGGAAGACATCAACTGGCCAATCTGGACGCGCGCGATCACGCCACGTGGTACGCACACGATGTTCTCAGAACGTAAAGAAGAGCTTTCGATCAATGTGCCAATCGCCTGTGGGGGCGTCGTCATAAACCCCGGAGATTTCATTGTAGCTGATCTCATGGGCGTCGTTGTGGTTCCACAGGAAATCGCCGAAGAAACCGTGCGCCTTGCTCAAGAGCAAGCTGACCGAGAGGAGGAAACCCGTAAATGGGTGGCCCAAGGCAAAACCGTCGAGGATCTGCTGAATGAATTCGGTCGCATCTGAGCCCGCGCTGATCGGCGTAGATTGGGGCACTTCATCGTTCCGTGCATTTCTCATTGGTGCAGAAGGCGAAGTGATCGATGGAGTCTCGTCGCCTGAAGGCATAATGCAGGTTGCAGGACAAACGTTTGAGTCGGTTCTTGATCGTCTCATCGGCCCTTGGGTCACTAAAGAAAACCTGCCGATCCTGGCATCTGGCATGATCACCAGCCGCAATGGCTGGGTAGAAACGCAGTATGCCGAAATGCCGCTGGGTGCTGGCGGTCTTGCGCGGGCGTTAGTCCCCCACGAAGCGGCCAACGGAGCGCGAATTCATTTTGTGACAGGTGCTTCGACAGAACATGCTGGAGGACCCGACGTAATGCGCGGCGAGGAGACCCAGATCATTGGGGCATCTTCGCTCGGTTTGAGCGAAGGTATGTTCGTGATGCCGGGAACGCACAGCAAATGGGTTCAGGTTGCGGATGGGAAGATCGTGGACTTTTCGACCTACATGACAGGTGAGATCTTTTCGGCGCTGAAAGAACACACGATCCTTGGAACCTTGATGAAGGAGGACGCCTTCAGCGAAGACGCATTCGTGATGGGCGTCAAGGCCGGCCTCAGTGGTGAGTCGAACCTGCTGCACAGCCTGTTTCATGTTCGGACGCTTCCTCTCATGGGCAAAATCCCAAAAGTTGCTACGGCCGACTACTTGTCGGGCTTGTTGATCGGGACCGAGGTTGCGGCCGCGACCGGCGAATTAAAAGACGTCGGCACGATCACTGTTGTTGGACGGAGCGATTTGTCCGACCGATACGAAATAGCGCTTCGAACTGCAGGTTTCGACAGCCGTCGCGCGCCAGATGATATCGTTGCGAAAGGGCATTTTCTGATTGCTCGCGCTGCGGGGTTGGTCGGATGATTGACCTCACCGCAGCTCTTGCTGAGAACCCGCTGATTGCGATTTTGCGGGGGCTGGCACCAGAAAATGCGCGCCCGGTGTCTGATGTGCTCTTCGATGCCGGGTTTCGGATTATTGAAGTGCCGCTCAACTCACCGGACCCGCTGGAATCGATTGCGCAGATCGTTGCGAAACATGGCGTTCAAGCCATAGTCGGCGCTGGCACAGTGTTGACTACGGATCAGGTCGGGGCGGTCGCAGATGCAGGTGGGCGGATCATCGTGTCGCCTAATATGAACCCGGACGTCGGGCGCGCGGCTGTCGCACGGGGTCTGTATTGGTGTCCGGGTGTCATGACCCCCTCCGAGGCCTTTACGGCATTGGATATCGGAGCTTCGGTGCTCAAATTCTTTCCGGCGGAAATGGTGCCCCCCGCTGCCATAGCGGCTATGCGCGCCGTATTGCCTGCAGACGCAGTCGTCGCTGCGGTAGGTGGCATAACGCCGGATACGATGGCGTCGTATCATGCTGCGGGTGCAGATGGATATGGGCTGGGCTCCGCACTGTTCAAACCGAGCTATACATTGGATGATATCGACAGGCGCGCGCGCGCCTTCACCAGCGTATTGGAGGAACTTGGATGAAACAGGCCCTTGTTACGGGCGGTACACGAGGGATCGGTGCGGGTGTCGCGCGATCGCTGGCCGAGGCAGGCTGGTCCGTCATCGCTGCATCTGCGTCACAATCCGAGTTGGATGCGTTCGTGCCCCAGGACGGGATCAAGGTACAGACCCTGGATGTGACTGATCAGGTCTCTGTCGATACAGTGTTTAGCGATCTTACGCGTCTTGATGCTTTGGTGAACTGCGCAGGTATTCTTATGCGTGAAGAAGAATACAACATCGACGTATTTGCCAAGGTGCTTGATGTGAACCTGACCGGTACAATGCGCTGCTGCCTCGCCGCGCATCCGTTGCTGACGGAAACAGGTGGGGCCATCGTCAATACCGCCTCCATGCTCAGCACCTTTGGTGGGCCTTTGGTTCCAGCCTATTCCGCTTCCAAGGGCGGCGTTGCACAATTGACCAAGGCGCTTGCAGGTCGCTGGGCCGAACACGGCGTCCGGGTCAATGCCATCGCGCCGGGGTGGATCGAAACAGAGATGACCGAAGGCCTTCGGGAAGACCCGGCGCGAACGGCAGGGATCATGGCCCGCACGCCGATGAAACGTTGGGGTAAGCCAGAAGAGGTCGGCGCGCTTGTGCAATGGCTTTTGAGTGAAAACGCCAGCTTTGTTACCGGATCGATCTATCCGGTCGATGGTGGCTATCTCGCTATGTGAGGAATACCAATGAATGACGATGACACCGCCCGAATGCCTTATCAATTGCCGTTCCCCAAGGATGCGCAAGAAGAGATCGTAATCCCGAACGCGATGAGCGAAGACGACAGGCTATGGGTTCCGCAGGCCGAAAACGTGTGGTTCCGGCCGCTCTGTCTGAACCGCTCGCAAGGCTATTGGATGAATCTTCTCAAAGTGCGCAAAGCTGGTGTTCTTTCGCGGCACCGCCATCCGCAACCTGTCCACGGCTTCGTCTTGAAAGGACGTTGGCATTATCTGGAACATGATTGGGTGGCGGAAGAAGGGGGTTATGTCTTTGAGCCGCCGGGCGAGACACATACTTTGGTCGTCCCGGACGATGTCGAAGAGATGGTCACATATTTTCAGGTCAATGGCGTGATGTGCTATGTTGATCCGTGGGGCAAGGTCACTGGCTACGAAGATGTCTTTACCAAGATTGATCTGTGCCGAAAACATTTCGCGGAAGTTGGACTTGGAGAAGACTACGTTGAACAATTCATCCGGTGACGCGTCGCGTTTCGCGCTAGTAGCTCATGATGCGCGAAAGGACGAAATCGTTGAATGGGTGGGTTTACAACAGTCCCGCCTGTCCGGCGTGCAGATCTTTTCGACAGGAACAACCGGCGGCCGAATAATAGAGGCCTTTCCAGAGCTGAATGTGACTTGCCTGAAAAGTGGACCGCTCGGGGGTGATCAACAGATCGGCGCTATGATCTGTGAAGAGAAACTGGATGCGCTGATTTTCTTTGTCGACCCTCTGTCACCCATGCCGCACGATGTTGATGTTAAGGCTCTGACTCGTCTAGCGACGGTCTATAACCTTCCGATGGCGTGTTCGCGTTCAACCGCTGATTTGATCGTAAATGGACTGCTTGACGAAGATGCGAGCACGCGAGCGTGATACGCAGCGTGCAGGCATGGTTGATCAGCCAGTCCTGAGAAGATGCTCGGACAAGCTATCGAGTTTTTCAGAACCCAGCTGACTCATATTGGCCTCAATGTCTGCTTTCAGGATGTGAACGAGATGTTCGACCCCTCGCGCTCCAAACGCTGCGACAGCATATTGAAAGGCGCGTCCGACCATGACGAAATCTGCACCTTTCGCCAGGGCGCGCATTATGTCCAACCCCCAGGCAATGCCGGAATCGTAGATAAGTGGCATGTCTGTACCGACCGCTTCGCGAATACCCGGCAATTGATCAATCACGGCGGGCCCGGCTTCGAATTGCCGCCCAGAGTGGTTGGATACCCAAATGCAGTCCACGCCCTCGGTTACCATTTTTTGAGCATCTTCAGGCCGCAGGACACCCTTGACGATCAAATTGCCTTCCCACTCCTGTCGTAACTCGCGCAGGTACTCCCAATCCGGAATCCCACGGATCAAGGCGCCCGCGTGGGTAAAGCTTTCGCGCCCGCGTGTGGGGACATAATCGTCAAAGAACCGCATGCGTGGCATGACGCCTTCGCGCAGATGCGCAAGGCACCACGCGGGACGTGAAGCCATTTCTAACAGAGTGTGTAGGTCAGCTTTTGGAGGCACGGTCAGGTTGGCGCGGCGTTGTCGTTCGCGCCGGCTCTCCTCTGGTACGTCCACTGTGATAATCAGCGTGTGAAACCCTGCTGCCTTGATCCGCGGCAGCATTGCGCGGCGCAACTCGCCAGAGTTCACCGGGTAATGTTGAAACCACCCGTTGTTGCCAATGTGGGGCGCCACATCTTCCGGCGACGCTACCGCAACGCTGGACAACGAAAACGGAATGTTGTGCGCGACCGCCGCCTTTGCAAGCATCCGCTCTGCACCTGCCCACATCAGGCCGGACATGCCCACAGGTGCTACTCCGAAAGGCAGATCATATGTTTTACCCATCAGTGTAGTCTGCAGATCGGCCTTTGTTCGGCCGCATAGAACACGCGGCATGAACCTGATGGAATCAAGTGCGTCACGGTTCACCTTCAACCCTAGTTCCCGGCCTGTTGCGCTGTCGAGATACTCGAAGGCAAACTTCGGGATGCGCTTTTGCGCAGTTTTCCGAAGATCTTCTATCGACGGGTGGGATAGATCCAGATCCATCAGGGTCCTCTGGTTTCGTTGTCTAACGTTTGAAGCGCCTCAGCCGGTCACCAAAGGGACGGTAAGGCCAAAGAAATTGCGGGCACATAGGTGATGAACATCAGCAGGATCAGCATGCCGGCAAAGAATGGCAGGATCGCCCGGCTGAGGCTTTCGATGGAGACCTTCGAAATACTGCTGGCCACGAACAGGTTTACACCCAATGGCGGTGTACAGAATCCGATGGCCAGATTGACCGTCAAAATGACACCAAAGACGATCGGATCGACACCCAGTGCAGTTGCTACCGGCAGCAGAATCGGTGTCATGATGATGATCGACGAAATCGTCTCCATGAACATGCCGATCACCAACAAAAGCAGGTTGATCAACAACAGGATGATGATCGGATTGTCGGACAGGCTGGTGATTGTTGTGGCGAGTTCCGTCGGGATTCTTGCAAGCGTGATCAGTCTGCCAAAGGCAGTCGCCATGATCACCAATATCAGAATGGTTCCACTGGTCTTTGCACTGCCTGCTAAGACCTCTGGCAGGTCCCTGACGGTGATATCGCCATAGACAAAGATGCCGATGAAGGCGGCGTAAACCACAGCGACGGCGCCTGCTTCGGTTGGGGTGAAGATGCCACTGTAGATGCCCCCAAGGATGATTACAGGCACCAGAAGTGCCCAGATCGAAGACCGGAAGCTCAGCCAGACACCCGGGCCTGAGAACGTGGTTGTCGATTGCTGAACAACCTCATCCTTTCGCAGCAGGACACGGGCGACCAACATGAACATAAGGGCAAAGAGGATGCCGGGAACAACACCCGCCAGGAACAGCTTTCCGATCGAAACCTCGGCAGTAACACCGTAGATGATAAAGGGGATACTTGGCGGGATCATCACGCCGATCATCCCTGAAGACGCCGTCAATGCGCCGCTGAATTTGCGCGTATAGCCAACCTTTTCCATCTCGGGGATCATGTTTGATCCGATGGCGGCGACAGTTGCAGGGGACGACCCGGATATGGCGGCAAAGAACACGCAGGCAAGCACGTTCACATAAGCCAGCCCGCCCCGGATATGACCTATCAGTGCATTGGCGAACCCAACCAGACGGCGCGACATTCCACCGTGCTGCATCAGGTCGCCTGCCAGAATGAATAGAGGAACAGCTATCAGGGGAAACGAGTCCGCGCCTGTCACCACTGATCGTGCCAGCAAAACCATGGGTGGCGTGCCGTCCACGAAGACCATTACGATCATGGTCGCAAGACCTAGGCAGATGCCAATTGGTACGCTGAAGAGCAGAAGGGCGAAAAGCGTCAGGAAAAGCGTTGTTGCAAGCATGCCGGGTTCCTCACGCTTTGGTCTCTGCGATCAGGTGCAGGGTTCGGATCAGATGTTGAGTAACGCGGATTGCGGACAGGCCTGCACCAACCGGCGCTGAGGCATACAGGATCGGGATTGGCAGCCCCAAAACAACTGAGGTCTGGCTGGCCACAAAGGGCTGCCGGATCAGCTTGATGCATTCAATTGTAAGAACGATCAGGAATCCAAGGACAAGAAGCGCGATCACAACATCCGCGTAAAGCCTTGCCCGCTCGCTCAGAACATCGCGCAGGACTGTAATGCGCACATGATCGCCGGTATGGAAGGCATAACTGACGCCAAGCCAGACGAACCAGACAAATAGCCAAAGCGTTAGCTCTTCTCCCCATGAAAGAGAGGCATTCATGATGTAGCGCATGAACACGTTGCCAAAGATCAACACGACAATCGCGGCTAGTAGCGCACTGGCTAGGACCTTTTCGGCATTCATATCGATCCATTTGATAACCGACATCGTTCACCTCCCCTTGAACGAAAGGGGCGCCCGAACCTGCTCGGCACGGGTGCCCGGATTGGCTGAGTAAACCGTGGGTCAGCTTCCGCCTGCTGAGGACACCGCCGCGACCCAAGCGTCGTAGGCTTCGGCGCCAACTTCGTCGCGATATTGCAGGCGAACGCTTTCGGTTTTGTCAGCGAAGGCCTGTCTCTGCTCTGCAGTCAGTTCCAGAACCTCGACACCTGCGGCACGGATCTGTTCCAGCTGCTCCGCATCTTCGCTGGCGACCAGTTCAGCCTGATAGTCACGTGCGGCAGCCATCGAGTCCCGGATTAGTTGCTGATGCTCCGCAGGCAGCGAGTCAAAGAATGGCTTGGAGACGACCGGCATGTAGACCGCGAAGACATGGCCCGTGGTCGAAAGGTATTTCTGCACCTCGTAGAAACGTTGTGAGGTAATAATCGCCAGCGGGTTTTCCTGCCCGTCGATCACGCCTTGCTGAAGGGCAGAGTAAACCTCGCCGAAGTTCATCGGCGTCGGGTTGGCGCCGAGTGTCTCGAATGTTGCCACATGCGCCGGAACCTTCATGGTGCGCAGCTTAACGCCCTTGAGGTCTTCGGGTGTTTCAACCGGGCGGACATTGTTAGTCACGTTGCGCACGCCCAATTCTAGCCAACCAAGACCGACGAGCCCCTGATTTTCGACCCGTCCGAGCATTCCGTCACCGGCCTCACCATCAAGAACATCAAAGGCGATGTCCTTGGACACGCTTCACCATTGACATCTTGAATTATCGCAAGGACGGGTCACCTTTCCTAAAACGGTTACGCATTCGACCCATTTATGACGGCGATGGGCATTTGATGTTTTTCGCAGGTGCACAGAACCCCGTTTGAGGCATTGCTCGGTCTAAGATCCAGCAATCCTTATGAGGACAAGGGCCGCCGCGCCGATATGCGCCAGAGTGATCAAGATCGATAGGGTGTGCAGGACCTTGAACCGTATCTTTGCGCCCTGATCGGTGGCGGCGTTGATCGCAGGCATGAGGACCTGCCGCGCAAGGATCGTCGTCACCGCGATGGCCACAAGGATCGCGCTTGAAACTGGATCAAACGCAAGTGCAACGGCCGCCGCAACTGCAGAACTGGTCAACACAAACAGATAAAAATGGGGAAACGCGCGCCGAATGAGCGGGCCTGCGACGTTGGCCGGGAGCGCCGTAAAGACAAAGGCTGCGAACCCAAAGGAATAGAGGACCATCCCCCCGAACAGGAGTGCCGTGACAAGAAGCGAAAGCTCGAACATCAGTGGTTCCTCGGTTTGCGGGCGATGCCCATGTAGATCACGCTACGCGTCGGAACGGGGCCAAAAACGAAATCTCCCCGGCGGTTGATACCTCGTGGGCCGAGCCCCTTGGTTGGTCCTGCCGCGAGCCCGGCGTTCTCCAGTGCAAGTGTCAGTTCACGCGGTTTGATGAAAAGCTCCGGGTCGTGCGTGCCCTTCGGAAGAAGCCGCAGGATGTTCTCGGCCAAGGTTATGGTACCGAAGCGCGACACGGGATTGCGGTTGATCGTGTCGAATAGGAAGGTGCCCTTGGGCTTGAGCACACGCGCGACCTCGGACAGCACCTTTGTCAGATCGCTGACATGCTCCAACACATCGACGCAGACCACTGCATCGTAGCTTTCGGGCTCATAAGGAAGCTCCTCTCCGACCCCGACATCGTACCGGATGGACTGGCCGATCGTTTCTGCGCGCGCCCGGGCTGCTTCGATGGCTTGCGATGCCGGATCGATCCCGGTGACGCGCGCGCCCTTGAAGGTCAGCGCCTCCGCCATGAACCCGCCAGCACAGCCTAGGTCGAGGACCCTGAGCCCTGCCCAGTCAATGTGCCGATCAAACCACGCGAGACGGCCAGGCACGAGGTTCTTGAGAGTTCGCACCCAACGGATGTCGTCGGACCACCACTTGGCCGCGACGTCGTCATAGATCCCGAGATTGTTCCGTTCAATGCTGGTCATGTTGGCGTCCCTTGTTCAACGCGGGAAAGGCATAAGGCACCTTGCGCTGATACGCGCGGAAGCGGTCCCCATACCGTAGTTCGAATCTGCGCTCTTTCAGTTTGGGCGCCGCAAGACAGTAGAGGCTGAGGGCCAGAGCCAGCGCCAGTTGATCCGGCGTCCAGACCGGCACCGTCCAAAGCGTCAGTGCAAAGGCGACGTAGATCGGTTGACGAACAAGGCGAAACAGGCCACCCGTCGGCATGTCCGGAAAGCGGGGCTTTATGTTCTGCAGAAGCGACATCCAACCATGCGCGCCGGACTGAACCTCGGCCCCTGCATCGAAGCTGGCCTTCATCAACAAAAGCCAAGCCAAGGCATATGCGCCGGTCATCGCATTCAGAGCCCAGCCCTCGGCTTGCCACCAAATGACTCCACTCGGCGTCCAAAGCGCAAAGAGCGCCAGCAGTTGTAGGGATGCGATGATGGCATAGGTCGTCGTGGCCAGCGTTCCGCCATGTGGTCCAGGCACGAGACGGGCCATCCATCGCGATCCACCTCGCGTGAGCAGCAGCGAATGCAACAGCGGGAACTGCAGGAGAAGCGCCGCGTTCGCTAAGGCGGCATGGGGCCATGGCACTGTTCCGAGGCTTCGGCTCATACCAAAAAACATCGCCAGTATCATCGCCAGCACAGCAGCCGCGAAGATCACGTGAACCATCGCGCCCATCAGCACGGCCAATGCGATTCTCGCGCGGCCGGGTGGCGGGCGCAATGCTCCGCGCATCAGTACCGCGAGGCGGGCCGCGTTCGTCGTGTCTAACGTTCCCATCCGCAGTTCTAACGCGAGTTTTCAGCGCGCGCCCCGAGGCGCGCGGCCAGCATCGACAACACAGGCCGCACAGGCAGGAATAACCGATAGGCGCCTTCGAGCGCCAAGGTTACACCGGGAATCTGGGCTATGCGCGCGGCCCAGCGCCACCTGGGCAGGGTGTTCCAGATCGCGACGAAGGCGCGGGCGCCGGAAAGCAGCCTGCCGTCAGAGAGACGAACGTGGAACCGCCGCATGGCAGCGTCCGCCGATAGGTCTGACCCGAGATCGGGAACTTTCTGGGACACATCGACGAAGTTTAAGTGATTGCCGCCCGTCTGAGACGCATAGTGGCCAATTTCGAAAGTGCACAGCGGGCAGGATCCGTCAAAGTAGACGGTGGGGCCGCCGCCTTCACTCTGTTTTGACGGCACGTCGCAAGCCGCTTGCAAGACGACAAGGTCGGTTTCGCTATGCTGCGTCATTTGCCATCCTTCGCCGTTTAAGTATCCGTTGCAGCGTGCGCCGGTGCATGTTCAGCAAGCGAGCGGCCTCCGAAACGTTGTCGCCCGCCTCATGGTAGACATGCTCGATATGCTCCCAGCGCGCCTCGTCTGGCGAAATTGGCTCCGCCGGGACCGGCGTGTCCTCGCCCGCCGGGGTCAGAAGCGTGTCGACGATTTCATCCGCGGTCGCCGGTTTCGCGATGTAATCAATTGCTCCATGCCTCACTGCCGCGACGGCCGTGGGTATGTTGCCATAACCGGTCAGCACGATTGTGCGGACATTCGGGTGCTGCTTCTCAAGAGCCTCAATGACTTCCAGTCCATTGCCGTCCAGAAGCCGAAGATCGACGATCGCGAAGTCTGGCAAGTCAGTTTCGATGGCTGCGAGACCTTCTTCGACGCTCGATGCAGTGCGCGGTGCGAAGCCCCGCCGCTGCATGGCCTTCGCAAGTCGATCCCGAAGTGCATCGTCATCTTCGACGATAAGCAATGTATGTCGTTTTTCGATTTCCAGCATATTTTACTAATCCTCAAAATATCAGCGCAAATGCGAACGAAGGAACCACGCGAACTTTTCGTGGACTTGGCCACGCGCAATGCAGAGGTCTTCGGTCAGTGTGTCGCCATGAGTGGCTGCCAGTGCTCCACAGCTCTTTAGCGACGACGCCAGGGTCTCTTCGGCCTTCAAGAGCGCGCTTAGCATCTGGTGCGCGTTTTCATTGCCTGTACCCTCTTCGATCGTCGATCGCTCGCGCATGCGGCGAAGGTTGCCGTCGGCGTATCCGTCCAACGCCTTGATGCGCTCTGCAAGATCGTCCTGGGCCTGAAAGTGATCTTCGTAGATTTCCTGGAACAAGTGATGCAACGGCGCAAAGTGCATACCAGTCACATTCCAGTGAAAGTTCTGCGCCAGCATCGTCGCCAAGGCTGTTTCGGCAAGCGCATTATTGAGGGCGGCGCACGTATCGTTCTGCGTATCCATTTCGATCATTGTGGAATCAGTCTGCATGGTTGGCTCCATCTGTCGCGAGCAATCGTCGGATAGTTGTTGTCTTGGAGGAAATACGCAGTAGATCGCAATTTGGTTTACGGCAGCGTCAATTCGCCACCCCGCAGTAGCATCCGCGAGCCATGCAATCCCATCTGGATGCACTGTTGGATGCTTGCCGCGTATTAAAGGATGTGTGCGCTGGCTTACCGCTGGACGCAAAGAGCCCCAATGAGGGACGCCCTAGATTCCAACTCCAAGTGCGACACCCGGTATACCCGGGATCGGCACTGTCAGAAGAAACTTATTGAGGCGGGCAGTGCGAGCACTTCGCGTCGCAGGATTACAAAACGCAGCCCATTTCGCTACTTCAAAACGAGCCCCGAGATCATCCGTCTGGCCGTCATGATGTATGTTCAGTTTCCGCTTTCGCTTCGCAATGTTGAAGATCTTTTGCACGAGCGCGGCATCGAGATCAGCCACTAAACTGTGCGTTATTGGTGGAACAGATTTGGCCCGATATTCGCGGCAGAGATCCGCAGAAACAGGGTCAATCGGATGCGATCTTATTCGAACTGGCAGTGGCATCTGGACGAGGTCTTCGTGAAGATCAATGGCGAGACGCACTACCTATGGCGGGCTGTGGATCACGAAGGCGAGGTGCTGGAAAGTTATGTGACCAAGCGCCGTGACCGCAAAGCTGCGTTGAAATTCCTCAGAAAATCAATGAAACGCTACGGTCAACCTGAATCTATCGTGACGGACAAACTGCGGTCTTATGGCGCGGCGATGAGAGTTGTCGGGAACGGTAGTCGGCAAGAGACTGGCCGCTGGCTGAACAATCGGGCCGAGAATTCCCATCTGCCATTTCGACGACGAGAACGTGCGATGCTCCGCTTCAGGCAAATGCGATGTTTGCAGAAGTTCGCCGCAGTTCATTCTTCCGTCCACAACCATTTCAATCAGGAACGTGCCCTCTACAGCAGAGACAATTTCAAGCTCAACCGCGCCGCTGCTCTCTCCGAGTGGCGTCAACTTTGTTCAGCATAAGTTCCGGCATTTAGGGGTAAACAGAGACTGGTTCGAAATGGTCTGACAGCACCGCCACTGGTTTCTTATAAAATCATATACTTAAGTCGTGTTGAACACTTGATGATTTCGAGTGATTGTGTCGTAATGCAACTTTGAGGCAACCACGCTGGGTGAAATGTGGTGTTTTTCACCCAATCTCCCAGATTCCGCTGGGCCGCAGCCGAATAATATTCTCGGTGCTTTTTAGCAGGTATCCGAAAACTCGGTAACATCCTCAATGACAAAACTCCTGAAGACTTGAAGCACATAAGGCGGCCACTTACGCGAGAGCGCAACCTCTGTGTGCGCCCCAAAAACCTTACTGTTATCAGGTTAACTAAAACTGTACTACGGAAGTCGCTCACCGACTGCTTCAACCTGCGCAATCCAATCAAAGCTGCACTACAGCGATTTGCCGTCTGCCGCTTGAAGCTTCAGGAGGTGATGTGACTAAAAAGGTGCGTAGCTGCCATTTGCAAACAGCCAATTGAATCCTTTCGAGAATTAACTCATGGTCGCGGCAAACCAACAATTTGAGTAGAGAGGCGCTGAGCTTTTGTTGCTCTGCGGCGCACCCGAGAATGAACCAAGTAACACAGTCCGAGATCAACAAGGCCGCATGGGGCGCATGTGATACCTTCCGTGGCGTAGTCGATCCGTCGATCTACAAGGACTATGTCCTGACTATGCTGTTCCTGAAATACGTCTCTGACGTGTGGAAGGACCACAAAGCGGGGTATGAGTCGCAGTACCCTGATAATCCCGATCTGGTTGCCGCCATGATGGAGCAGGAAAGCTTCAAGCTGCCCGAGGATGCGTCCTTTGATGCCATCTATGCTCGCCGTCATGAGGCAGGCAATGGCGAACGCATCGACAAGGCGCTGCATGCGGTTGAGGAAGTCAATGGCGACAAGCTGCGCGATGTATTCCAGGATATCAGCTTCAACTCCAACAAGCTGGGCGACGAAGAACAGAAGAACGACATCCTCCGACACCTGATGGAAGATTTCGCAAAGGAAGCCCTCGACCTGCGCCCCTCCCGTGTGGGCAACCTCGACATTATCGGTGGGGCCTACGAATACTTGATTTCACGCTTCGCTGCGACGGCTGGGAAAAAGGCCGGTGAATTCTACACCCCCGCCGAAGTGTCCGAACTCATGGCCCGTTTGGTTCATCCCCAACAGGGTGACGACATCTGTGACCCCACCTGTGGCTCGGCTTCCCTGCTGATGAAATGTGGCCGCCAAGTGCGCGAAGCCACCGGCACCAAGCAATACGCGCTCTATGGGCAAGAGGCTATCGGCTCCACATGGGCCTTGGCGAAAATGAACCTGTTTCTGCACGGCGAAACCAACCACCAGATCGAATGGGGCGACACCATCCGCAACCCCAAATTGCGCACCTCTGACGATATGCTGCGCCACTTTGATGTAGTGGTCGCCAACCCGCCGTTCAGCTTGGACAAATGGGGTGTAGAGGCCGCCGAGACTGATAAGTTCTCTCGCTTCCGACGTGGTATCCCGCCCAAGACCAAGGGCGACTACGCCTTTATTCTGCATATGATCGAAACCCTGAAACCCCGCACCGGTCGCATGGCTGTTGTAGTGCCTCATGGGGTTTTGTTCCGTGGCTCAAGCGAGGGTAAGATCAGACAGAAACTGATTGAGGAAAACCTGCTCGACGCCGTCATAGGCCTGCCGGAAAAGCTGTTCTTTGGCACCGGCATCCCCGCCGCGATCTTGATGTTCAACAAGAACAAAAGCGACGACACTGTTCTCTTTATCGATGCGTCGCGAGAGTTTGAGGCGGGCACCAATCAGAATGCGTTGACCGAAGATCACCTACGCAAGATCACCGATACCTTTGCAGCGCGTGAGGCCGTAGATAAGTACGCCTACGTCGCATCGGCCGATGAGATCGAAGAAAACGACTTCAACCTCAACATTCCCCGCTATGTGGACACATTTGAGGAAGAAGCGGAGATTGATCTGATGGCAGTTCGGGCCGAGCGTCAGGAACTGGCATCCGAGATGGCCGATCTGGAAACCCGCATGGCGGCATACCTGAAGGAGTTGGGTTATGGTGCCTGAGGAGTGGGAACAAACTCGATTAGATAAACATGCTGAATTTGTCACGAGTGGTTCACGGGGCTGGGCAGAGTACTACGCTGATGAAGGAGTGAGCCTCCCCATTTGAATGGGCCCACCGTTAAGATTAGGAAACGGAGGACCAAGAATGGCAAACAAGCGACCGAAGCCGGAAGAAATTGTCTCGAAGTTGCGGCAGGTTGAAGTTCTGATGGGGCAAGGGATGCCGCGTCTGGATGCGATCAGACAGATCGGCGTTGTGGAGCAAACCTATTACCGCTGGCGCAAGCAATATGGCGGAATGGGTGTAGACCAATTGAAGGAACTTAGGCGGCTTCAGAAGGAAAATGAGCGGCTCAGGCGTGCGGTATCAGACCTGACGCTCGACAAGCTTATCCTGACGGAAGCATCGAAGGGAAACTTCTAAGCCCCTCTCGTCGCCGTGCTTGCGTCGCTCATGTTCGCAGCCAGTTCAAAGTTTCCGAGCGCCGTGCATGCCGCGTACTGGGACAGCACCGATCCACGCAAAGGCGTATTCCACGGGGCCGACCCGATGAAGAACAGCTGGTGGCCGACATGATCGAGCTTGCCAGGCAGTATGGTCGGTATGGGTATCGCCGGGTTGCGGTGTTGCTGAGAGAGGCTGGATGGTCTGTCAGTGATGGGCGCATTGAACGGCTTTGGCGACGAGAGGGGCTGAAGGTGCCTGCAAAACAGCCCAAGAAGGGACGGCTTTGGCTAAACGATGGTTCATGTGTTCGACTCAGGCCGGAACATAGCAATCATGTCTGGAGCTATGACTTCGTGCATTGTCGCACCGATGATGGGAAACCTTTCCGGACGTTGAACATCATCGACGAGTTCAGCCGGGAGTGCTTGGCAATCAGGGTAAAGCGAAAACTAAACTCGGCGGATGTGATCGATGCTCTGACGGATTTGTTCATTCTGCGCGGCACACCGTCCTACATCCGTTCAGATAACGGTCCTGAGTTCGTTGCTCTGGCGGTTCGCGACTGGATTGCAGCTGTCGGAGCCAAAACGGCATACATCGAACCAGGCTCGCCTTGGGAGAACGGATTTTGTGAAAGCTTCAACGGTCGCATGAGGGACGAGCTGTTGAACGGGGAAATCTTCTACTCGCTCAGAGAAGCGCAGATCATCATCGAAGAATGGAGGAAGCACTACAACACCAAACGACCACACAGTGCACTGGGTTATCGCCCTCCGGCACCAGAAACCATCATCCCGATGGAACACAGGCCGATCATGCACTAACAATCACGTTGGACCCGTCAGATAGGGCTGCTCA
>NZ_CYPU01000012.1 GCF_001458195.1 Ruegeria atlantica
AACTTAGCGACTTCGTAAAGGAAGTGAGCCTCCCCATTTGAATGGGCCCACCGTTAAGATTAGGAAACGGAGGACCAAGAATGGCAAACAAGCGACCGAAGCCGGAAGAAATTGTCTCGAAGTTGCGGCAGGTTGAAGTTCTGATGGGGCAAGGGATGCCGCGTCTGGATGCGATCAGACAGATCGGCGTTGTGGAGCAAACCTATTACCGCTGGCGCAAGCAATATGGCGGAATGGGTGTAGACCAATTGAAGGAACTTAGGCGGCTTCAGAAGGAAAATGAGCGGCTCAGGCGTGCGGTATCAGACCTGACGCTCGACAAGCTTATCCTGACGGAAGCATCGAAGGGAAACTTCTAAGCCCCTCTCGTCGCCGTGCTTGCGTCGCTCATGTTCGCAGCCAGTTCAAAGTTTCCGAGCGCCGTGCATGCCGCGTACTGGGACAGCACCGATCCACGCAAAGGCGTATTCCACGGGGCCGACCCGATGAAGAACAGCTGGTGGCCGACATGATCGAGCTTGCCAGGCAGTATGGTCGGTATGGGTATCGCCGGGTTGCGGTGTTGCTGAGAGAGGCTGGATGGTCTGTCAGTGATGGGCGCATTGAACGGCTTTGGCGACGAGAGGGGCTGAAGGTGCCTGCAAAACAGCCCAAGAAGGGACGGCTTTGGCTAAACGATGGTTCATGTGTTCGACTCAGGCCGGAACATAGCAATCATGTCTGGAGCTATGACTTCGTGCATTGTCGCACCGATGATGGGGATCGGTTCAAAGCACGGGCAATCGACCGTATCGAGACCCTCGCACGTAAGCCCCTCGATATCTCCTCTCGATCGCAGCGTGTCAGAGCGCGCCGGGATCTGACGCGGGCCGGCGGGCGAATGCCGCCAGTGCGAGCAAGGAGTGGATAGATCGAAGACGACTCGCGATCAAAAAGCCGCCCTATAGAACTCATCGACTCTCCGCGTTGCCATCGATCCCATATCTCTGACTTCTGTTTGTCTGTGAAAAATATGCGACGACGATAGGCCATGGCTTACACTCCATCTTTCCAAAAAGATTAAAGTGTTGCATCGATCAGTTGAAACCGCCGCCCAATCCGGACATAGTCTTGCGGCACTGTTTGCAGACGCAGCTAAAAAGTTGGCATAATAAGTCCGCCGCATCGCAGCCAGGAAAGCGGTCATTCGTTTTCGGTGCAGCAAAATCTGAAGTGCCTATGACCGAGTTGCGGACAAAGCAGCCAGATACAAACAAGGTGAAATTCGTCTGTTTACGTCCGCCGAATAGGAAGATCGGGTCGCGCTCTATTCCATTTCGTTCACGTAAACAGCGCCATTGAGCATAACGAGGTCAATGGTATCGATTGGTTCCCATTCCTCAGGTGCGTCGAACCACTGATCGGTGCCACCGATGACCGTGATGTCCTCAAGCGGGTTTCCATCCACCAGAATAAGATCAGCATAGGCTCCAGCTTCAATCACTCCGAGTTTGCCTGCCTGGTATGGGTTCCTTGGACCGGACATCGCAATCATTTCTCCGGCTGTGGAGGTCAGTTGCTTGAGAACTTCAAAGTTGCTGTCGAATGTTTGCGTCCGCCACCAGATTTCGTAGCGGCGCGCCCGTTCCGCGTCCGCAAACTTGCCAACGTAGTCAGAGGCAAATACCACCTTCACGCCATTCTTAAGAAGGTTGCGCCCGAAATCAGCGTACTGCTTGCCCAGCTCCTCAACCAACGGGATTTTGTCCGCGGGCATAAGGGGGTTGCGAGCAAGGTCAGGAGAGATGCCCCACATCTGCGGAACCATGTATCCGCCTTCCGCCGCTATACGCTGCATAGTCTCTTCGGAGATGAAGAACCCGTGTTCGAATGTTTTCACACCACAATCGAGCAAACGATTAACTGCGCGGTCCGTGAAGGTGTGGGCGGCGACATAGGTTCCCCAGTCTGCGGCAGCGCCGGTAATCGCGCAAATCTCATCTTCGGTAAATTGAGTTGTGTCGATAGGATCGAAGCGCGATGAGCCACCGCCACCGCCCATAATCTTGATCTGTGTCGCTCCGTTGCGCAGGTTCAAACGTGTGGCTTTCAGAGCCTCAGGGACACCATCTACGACGTTTCCAATGCCCATACGCTCGAAGTTCGACAGGTCACCAGCATCATTGATCGAGAAGCCCGCGTCGGCGCGATCACGGAAGTCACCATGACCAGAAGTCTGCGATATGAAAGCACCAGATGGATACAAACGTGGACCAACCACGCGACCGAGATTGATTGCTCTTGCCAAGCCAAACGCAGGACCGCCCATATCCCTAACTGTTGTGAAACCGTCTCTGACAAAACGTTCAGAAACAATGACAGCATTGTAGCTAATGTCTGTGATGTCGAGGTCACGTTCGACCGGACCAAAGTCATCGTTGATCATGACGTGAGCATGACCATCGATCATGCCAGGCATGAGCGTGCGACCACCCCCATCGATAACCACGGCATCCGCTGCATCGATGGTTTCCGCGGAAACTTCACTAATCAGGCTGCCTTCGATGAGCACACTTCCTGCTGTCAGGCCATTATTGACGCCATCGAAGATATTGACGTTCGTAATCAGTGTCTTCTCGGGGCGCTCCGCATCGAAAATCATCGCCGGTAATTCACCGGGCGCATATGCACTGGAAATGTCTGACTGAGCCGCGACCTCAAATGCTGTGACCGAAACACTGGCTGCAAGCGCGACCAGAAAGCCTGATTTTGAAATGGTCATGGTTTTTTCTCCCCCGTCTCTCCTACGAGTAACACGCGCCAGCCCCATCAGAACTTCAACCTGCCGCAACTTCGAGACAATTTCTTCCGGCTTCGGTCGCTTGTTTGCCATTCTTGGTCCTCCGTTTCCTAATCTTAACGGTGGGCCCATTCAAATGGGGAGGCTCAAGGTTAGAGATATCAATCCAGCATTCTGAAACGATAGGTGCTCTGCCTCCAAACCTGATGTCTGGTCAGCGTGAACTCTACGAGGCGAGACGACTACTGGCTTTGGGTATCGCGCAGCTAAGAGAAAAGCGTTCTTAGCGACACTTGTACGGCCTGAAGCAAGAAGACGCATTTCCCGCTTTAGTAAAAATTTTCCGCGAAGCAGTCGTTCAAGCAAGTTGCAGCGAATGTCTACTTCGAGGTGCCGTTTCAACCGATCGCCGCAACACATTCATGGAACGTCTCTGCTGGTGAGAAGTAATGCAACGTTTTTCTTGGCCGCTCGTTGAGTTCACGAGCAACTGCGTCGAGATGTTCCTGGCTGTGCACTGAGAGGTCGGTGCCCTTTGGGAAGTACTGGCGCAGGAGACGGTTGGTATTCTCGTTGGTGCCGCGTTGCCACGGGCTGTGCGGGTCGCAAAAGTAGATGTCGAGATCGGTGGCCAGTGCCAGGTTCTTGTGATCGGCAAGCTCTTTGCCGCGGTCCCAGGTCAGCGTCTGGCGAAGCTCTCTCGGCAGATGTTGGATTTGTGCGGTCAGCGCAGCCACGACAGTCTGCGTTTCTTTCCCGCCCACCTTCACGAGCATGACATAGCGCGTGCGCCGCTCCACCAGCGTCGCGATGAAGCTGTTCTTCGAGCCGGCGATCAGGTCACCTTCCCAGTGGCCGGGAATGGCGCGGTCTTCGACAGCGGCCGGGCGTTCCCGGATCGAGATCGCATCCTTGATTTGACCGAGCCCATCCCGCTTCAGGCTAGCATGGCGAGACCGGCGGATGGCACGTGTCGCGCGCAAATGTGCAAGCAACTCCTTCTTCAGAACGCCACGGGCCTGGATAAACAGGCTTCTGTAGATCGTTTCGTGAGACACACGCTCGCCCTCGTCGTCGGGATGCTCGCGCTTCAGCCAACCCGCGATTTGCTGCGGCGACCACTTGCGTTCGAGCTTCTGAGCTATTGTGTGACAGAGCGCCGGCCTCTCCGCCAGCTTGCAGGGCTTCGGACGCCGTGCACGCTCCCAGGCTGCCTGATCGGACTGGGTGGCCCGGTAATGCTGACGCCCCCCGTTGCGCCGCACCTCCCGGCTGATCGTCGATGGAGATCGGCGCAGCTGACGCGCAATTGTACGAACGGACAACTCGGCTCCAAGCCCGCGTGAGATTTCTTCGCGCTCTGCCGTTGTCAACGCCCACCGTGATCGCCGCCGCTCTGGTGGCCGTATACCACCCGTTCTCGCAAGCAGGGGATAGATCGACGACGAGCCTCGATCAAACAACCGACCGATCGAGCTCATCGACTCCCCGCACTGCCAGCGATCCCAAATCTCTGCCTTCTGTTTCTCCGTAAAATAAATCCGACGACGATAAGCCATACCAACACTCCATCCTTGCTTCCAAAGTGAAGTGTTGCGGCGATCCGTTGAGTCCGCCGGACAAAGCCGGCATTCAACCGTTTAGTTTTCCCTAAGAGCTGTATTCCGGAAGTTTGGACAAGGCAGATTTCAATGCGTCGCCCCACCCTTCGGAAATAATGCGAAAGTACTGGTCGTCGGTTTCGAATCTGGAACGTGTGCCACTTTCGAAGCTGTCTTCATCGTACAGAAGCAGGTCAAGCGGAGCTCCGACAGATAGGTTAGCCTTAATTGTGGAGTCGAAACTTACAAGTAGGAGTTTTACGGTTTCCGGAAAACTCATTTCCGGATCATAGGCGCGTACCAGAATTGGGCGACCGTATTTTGTCTCTCCAATCTGAAAGAACGGGGTGTCGTCGCCAGCCTCGATAAAGTTGCCTTCGGGGTAAATCAGAAACAGGCGTGACGGGCCGCCCCTTATCTGCCCACCCAAAATGAGTGTCGCGTGAAAGGCACTGTCGGCTTGCTGACCGGACCGGGCATGCTCCTCGATGACGTCGTTCAGAGTAGCGGCGACCAATTGCGCAATCTGAAACATTGTCGGCGCTTCCAGTATGGACGGCGAGCGTTCTTCCGGCACTTTTGTCCGCTCTTCCAGAAGGCTTATTGTGGACTGAGTAGTCGCCAGGTTTCCGGCCGCTAGGATGGTTATCGACCGGTCACCTTCGACTGTCCAGTTGAACATTTTGTTGAAGGTCGAAACATTGTCCACGCCCGCATTTGTGCGTGTATCGGACATGAAAACCAGTCCGCGGTTCAGCCGCATGCCCACAGCATAGGTCATCAAATTCTCCGTTACTGCTGTGCGACCTGCAACTGCACTGCCAATTGCTCGCCCGCTGTCCCTATTATGTTCCCTATTACTGGTGCAGATTGGGAATAGTCCAGACCGGTCGCGACACGTACATATCGATCGTCAGGTGAAATCCCGTTTGAAACGTCAAACCCGACCCACCCCAAACCATCCAAATGCACTTCGGCCCAGGCATGGGTCGCGTCCTGTAGTTCCGTTTCGTTCATCATAAGGTAACCGGATACATAGCGTGCCGGCACTCCGATCTGCCGCGCGCAGGTAATGAAAATATGCGCGTGATCCTGACACACGCCACATCCTGCTTTGAGAGCGTCTTCGGCGCTCCAACCCGGGTGCGAACTTCCAACCTCGTACGCGACCTGTGTTCGAATTCTTTCAGACAGGGCATGCATCTGCTCAAGTGGTTCGCCTGTTGGCAACGCGCCTACCACATCGGCGACCCCTTTCCCTGGCATTGTCTTAGGTGTGCTTCTTTTGAATAGCCACAATGGTGTCGACCCTTCGTGACGCCCTAGTACGCCATGTGTGTCTTCCACCTCAACAACGCCCTCGGAGATCAACGAAATGCTTTGGGTATTAGGTTCGAAACTGATCAGTTCCACCGTATTGCGGTGGAAGTCTTCAAATATAAGTTCTTTGCGCCCGCCGGAGATCTCGGTACTCCAACTTAAGATGTTCTGATTGCGAAATGACTTTGGCGTTTTCCTCAGCTGCTGCAGCCCGAATGGAACCGGCGCGTCGAAATCGTATCGTGTCTCGTGTCGAATGTGCAGTTTCATCGGCTACTCATAGAACCGGTAATCAATTTCGATCTGGCGGCTTAAGTTGCCGAGATCGGTCAGAAAATCCTGAATATATTCATGGAGTCCGGATTCAAAAACATCGGAAATTCGCAGATCCAGATATTTCTCGAAAAGGGTATTGGACGCCTCACATGAAGGCCCGGCAAAGCCATAGTCTTTCTTCAAGTAAGACAGGTTCTCCTGAATCTTTCTGCAGCAAAAATGCAGGCTGCGTGGCATGCGTTGATCAAGGATCAAAAACTGCGCAATGTCAGATGGTCTTGTCTTTTGACCATGTGTCATCCGATACCCGCCACCCGCACCAACCGATCGCAGGATGCTCTCCCACTGGATATTGTCCAGCGACGAACCGACCGAGAAGGCGGTGGGCAGAAGGACGTAATACTTCACGTCCAGAATGCGCCCGGTGTTGTCGGCTCGCTCAACAAAAGTGCCAATACGCGTGAAATCAAAAATGTCATTGCGAAGCATAGTGCCCAAAGTGGCACCTCGAACCAAGGCAGCCTGCTGACGAATGAGCTCCAGCGTGCCCGGCAAATCCCGCTCGTTTACCCTTCGTTTCATGCCCTCGTCGATCTGCATCCACGTGGAGTTTACCGCGCTCCAGACATCGTGGGTCAGTGCGGTTCGGACAAGGCGCGCGTTGTCTCTTGCCAGCTTGATGACTGACCTGATTGAGGATGGGTTATCGGCATCACGTAGCATCCAGTCTATTGCGTTGTCCTTTGCAACCTCATCATATTTGGCGAGATATCCGTCCAGAACGCCGGCCGTTTTCAGAACAGAACCCCATTCCTCTGCCGAATTATTGGTCCGGGTCAGCGCCATTCTCTGACCCGTTTCCAGTAGCCTGGCGGCGTTTTCCGCTCGCTCCAAATATCTGGACATCCAGAACAACCCACCAGCAGTTTTCCCCAGCATGGTTAGTCCTCCAGAACCCAAGTGTCTTTGGTTCCGCCGCCCTGGCTTGAGTTCACAACCAACGACCCTTTCTTCAACGCCACCCGCGTCAAACCACCGGGTGTGATATTGATGCCTTCGGGAGACACCAAAACAAATGGCCGCAGATCAACATGTCTAGGGGCGAGACCCGAGCGCGAGAAAATCGGAACCGTTGACAGTGACAATGTCGGCTGAGCGATATAATTCGCGGGCCGTAATTTGAGTTTGGCGCGGAAAGCCGAAATCTCTTTCTTGTTTGCGGTCGGGCCGATCAACATCCCGTAACCGCCGGATCCATGCACTTCTTTGACCACAAGGTCGGACAGGTTATCCAGCACGAAGGACAGAGATTCGGGATCGCTACAACGCCAGGTAGGAACGTTCTGAAGTAGTGGCTTTTCGCCTGTATAGAATTCAACGATTTCAGGCATATAGGAGTAGATTGCCTTGTCATCAGCAATACCCGTTCCCGGCGCGTTAGCGATCGTGATGCCTCCTGCGCGGTAAACGTCCAGAATACCCGGCACGCCCAATGCGCTGTCGGGGTCGAAATTCAGCGGATCCAGAAAGCCGTCATCCACCCTTCGATAAAGTACGTCGATGGGAGTATAGCCTCTGGTGGTGCGCATGCAAACGCGCCCATCGACAACGCGTAGGTCGTGGCCTTCGACCAATTCCACAGCCATCTGATCTGCGAGGAACGCATGTTCGTAATAGGCCGAGTTATAGATGCCTGGGGTTAACAGCGCGACGGTTGGTTCCCCGTCGGCGCAAGCCGGCGCGCAGGCAGCAAGAGATCGTCTCAGATTGCGGGGGTAGTCTGAAACATTACGAACATTAGTCGCGCTGAAGAGCTCGGGGAACATCTTTAGCATGGTTTCCCGGTTCTCCAGCATATAGCTGACCCCGGATGGCGTACGGGCGTTGTCCTCCAGAACGAAAAACTCGTCCGGTCCGGTTCGCACCAGATCGACCCCGACAATGTGCGTATAGACCTGACCAGGCGGTGAGACACCAAGCATCTGCGGCAGGAAGGCCTCGTTTCCGGCAATCATCTCTGCCGGCACACGCCCGGCCCGGACAATTTCCTGACGGTGGTAAATGTCATGTAGAAATGCGTTGATTGCCCGCACCCGTTGTTCGATACCACGTTCCAACCGCTGCCATTCCCGCGCTGAAATAACTCGTGGTACGATATCAAACGGTATCAGACGTTCCTCGGCTTCGGCCTTGCCGTATACATTAAAAGTGATGCCCGTCAGTCTAAAGACTTCTTCGGCTTCGCGCTGTTTCGCCCTCAGTCGTGATGCGTCTTCCGTATTGAACCAGCGCCCGATCTCTTCGTATGGACCTCTAAGTGATCCATCACCGTTGAACATTTCATCAAAAAACTCACTCATGCTCTTAGTTTTACGCATAGATCAGAATTTTCAAGTCATTCAGACTGGTTGGATGCTGTCTTGGGAAGGAGCGTCTAATTTTCAGGCTTATTGACGATTGTGTTGGTCTCAACAACGCGGTGCTATTGGTGTCTTCAGTTGAAGCAACTTCCAAAACCGAGACTGCATAGTTGGTGCGATTTCTCGAGCGCAGGAGTTTGTTTCCACCGTGCCCATCATTGGCATAAGCAATCCAGCGCCCAGCAAATCCGTCTTCTCCATAGGCTGAGCCCACATATTGTTCGCCCGTTTCTGGGCAGACCATGGGTCCAAATAGCGGCATTTGCTAAGAAGGTATTTGGTGGATCAAACCATGTCCCGAGCTTTAGTGCAGAACGTGATTTGGTTTTCATGTATCTATATCGGATTCTACAGTACGGAGCAGCGCTAAACTGTTACGGCCTGCAATACTTGATCACGCGTCAGGTCATCTCGTGAACCTTTGACCAGGATTTCTCCACGTCGCAACACGACAAACCTGTCAGCAAGGTCAAAGGCGAAGTCGAAATACTGCTCGACTAAGACAATTGCCATTCCGCTCGTCTTTCTGAGGTGCCGGATCACCTCTCCAATCTGTTGGATTATGTTCGGCTGAATACCTTCGGTTGGCTCATCCAGCAGCAGCAGGCGCGGTCTTGTGATCAGTGCACGTGCGATGGCCAACTGTTGCTGCTGCCCGCCAGAAAGGTCGCCCCCGCGCCGGTTCTGCATTTTTTTGAGGACCGGGAACATGTCAAAAATATCATCTGGGACAAAGTGTTTGCTGGCAGGAAGACAGGAGAAGCCTGTTTCCAGATTTTCTCGAACGGTGAGCAATGGGAAAATTTCGCGACCTTGGGGGACATATGCCACACCTTTCCAGGCCATCTGATGAGCAGGCAAAATACCCATTTGCTTCCCGTCAAGCTCCAGTTCGCCACCGGAACGGGGATGCGCCCCTGAGATTGCCTTCATCAGACTGGTTTTTCCGACACCGTTGGTCCCCATGACGCACGTTACTTCACCCGGTAAAGCTTCCATGGAAATCCCGTTGAGAATTTGCGAGTGCCCATAGTGCAAAGTCAGATCGGTCAGCTTCAACATTTTCTAGCGCCCCAGATAGACGTCGATGACGTCCTGATTTGATGTCACGTGATCAAGGCTGCCCTCAGCTAACACGGATCCTTCATGCAAAACCGTGACTTTGCAGTTCAGGCGCCTGACAAATTCCATATCATGTTCAACGACCACAACCGCGCGGGTCTTTGCAGCTTGAACTAGCAAGTCTGTGGTATGTTCGCGTTCTTGCGGGGTCATGCCAGCGGCGGGTTCGTCGACCAACAGCAGACGTGGGTCCTGCGCAAGCAGCATGCCAATTTCCAACCATTGCTTTTGCCCGTGGCTCAGTTCACCTGACTTCCGGCTCAGTTCCTGATACAGCCCAATTTCGGTGGCCAGGTCTTCGACCTTCTGCAAATCACTTGTGGACGGACGGTAAAGCAGCACACCAACCCAGCCACGATTTTTCTTTAGCGCCATTAGCAGATTATCGCGCACGGACTGATCCTCAAAAACCGTAGGCTTCTGAAACTTGCGCCCGATTCCCGCCTGCGCGATTTTTGCCTCGGTCATATCCAACAAAGATACGGACTTTTCACCCCATATGACCCGCCCCTCATCTGGTCGGGTTTTGCCGGTGATGATGTCCATAAACGTAGTCTTGCCAGCCCCATTCGGGCCAATCACGGAACGTAGCTCTGCTTCACCAATCTGGAAGGACAGGTTATTGATGGCGCGGAACCCGTCGAAGGTAACCGATACGCCACTTACCTCTAACAAGGTGCTCATAGGCTAGCCTCTTTCTCACGCAAAGCGCCTTCATCGGGTCCCAGATTGGCACCATGCCGATCGGGATGACGCTGATTGGTGTACAAGTCGAACAAACCTCCGATACCTTGCGGAGCAAACAGCGTGACCAGCACAAACGAAACACCCAGCAGCACTTGCCACCAGTCGACCCATTTGATCGTGTAAAAGCCAAGCGGAATATCCGGGGCCTGCCCGCCGGTGAACCAGGTGCTCAGTAGGCTGACAAAAGCCGCGCCGATGACCGCACCATACAGCCGGCCCCGCCCGCCGATAGCGACCCAGACGGCCAGATAGATTGAGGCGATGGGGGCCATCTCTTCGGGGTTGATAATGCCAGCCTGCGGATAA
Source organism: Ruegeria atlantica (assembly GCF_001458195.1). Lineage (GTDB taxonomy): Bacteria > Pseudomonadota > Alphaproteobacteria > Rhodobacterales > Rhodobacteraceae > Ruegeria > Ruegeria atlantica. Next base: position 10,572 of record NZ_CYPU01000012.1, read on the forward strand.
TATAGCGCACCCGCGATTGCGGCGATGCAAGCCGTCAGGGTGAAGACAGCCAACTTGTAGGCTTCGACCGAATAGCCGAGGAACCGAACCCGCGCCTCGTTGTCTCGAATGCCGCGCAGGACTGAGCCGAACTTGCCTGACACGATCCATGCCGCAAGCATGTAACCCAGTCCCAACGCCAAAGCCGAAGCCCATAGGAACCAGAGCGAAACAACGTCTTGAGAGACAGTAACACCGGGCAGGTTCTGCAAGCCGGACAAGCCATTGTTGCCGCGCAAACCGCTGTCGTTCTGAAACAGATACAAAGCCAGAGCCAGCGTCATTGCTTGCGTCAGGATCGACAGATAGACGCCGGTCACTCGACTGCGGAAGGCCAGCCAGCCAAAGATCAGTGCCAGCAGGCCAGGCACCACAACGACCAGTATCAACTGCAGCGTCAAGCTGTGCGAAAACGCCCAGATCAGCGGGAATTCGGATGATCCAACTACGCCGAAAATCTGAGTGCCGATGGCGTCCACAACTTCGGCAGGCGTTGGCGGGATGTCGGCTTGTGACAATGACTCGACCACGATCAGCCGAGTGCGTTCGTACATCAGCCACATGCCGATCATATAGCCACCGAGCCCGAAGAAAGCGAAATGGCCTAGTGATAGAATGCCGGTGAAACCCCAAACCAGATCCATCGCGACAGCGATCAAACACAGGCACAGGGTCTTGCCCAGCGTTTTGACGAAACTGGTTGAGATCACACCGATCCCGAACCCTTCGGACAGGACAGTTACACCCAGCGCAAACAGCGACAGGATGGTCAGAAAGACCAGCACAGATGGGTTCTTAGCAACAAAACTACGTTCCATGGCTCAATCCCCCGCCGCGCGACCTTTGAGGGCAATAATGCCTCGTGGTCGGAATTGGATAAAAATGATGATGAAGATGATCATGTAGGTTTGCGCCGCGAGGGTGTTCGACGGGTTCATCCACTCGATCCCCTTTTGCAGGAACCCGATCATCCCCGCGCCTGCGAGCGCGCCCCAGATGTTGCCGACACCACCGACAACTACGGTCATGAAACTTTGCACGATGTAGTCGTTGCCCAGATCCGACGTGACTTTTGCGAACAGGCCAATGGCCACACCCGCAATCCCAGCAATGCCGGAGCCGAGACCGAAGGTCAGCATGTTCACCCGCCCCGGGTTGATACCCATTGATCCGGCCATGCGCGGGTTCTGCGTGACCGCACGCATCTCAAGCCCCAGCCTTGTCCGTTTCATGATGTAAAGGAACAGCCCCAGAAAAATCAGCGCCAGCACGAAGATCGCAATGCGGATATAGCTGATCGAAACCACATCGTTCATCACCCAGGCACCGTCCAGCCAGCCCGGAGCAGTCAGAGGGCGGGCCTGTGTACCAAAGATGTTCTTTGCCAGTTGCTGCAAGGCAATCGAGATACCAAAGGTCGCCAGCAGTGTTTCCAACGGGCGGGCATAAAGCCAACGGATCACCAAGCGCTCCATGGCGACGCCCATGGCAAACGTGACGGCGAAAGCCATTGGGATGGCAACGATGATCGATACCGTATGGTCGGGGACGTACTGCTGAACGACATAGCCCGTATAGGCGCCCATCATGATAAATTCGCCATGGGCCATGTTGATTACACCCATCACTCCGAAAGTGATGGCCAACCCAATTGCGGCTAGGAAATAAATCGAGGCCAGAGAGACCGCGTCCAACGTCAGGTCGAGCGTTTGGTTTAGGCCAACTTTCAGTTCGATCCTCTTTAGCGCCTTTTCGGCAGCGGCGGTTACTTCGATGGACGGCTCGGCATAAGTCTCAAAGAACACATGCGCACCCAGCGCCGTGTCGATATCGGCCTCAGTTACCAGCGCAGGAACAAGTCCGGCTTCAGCCAGAGTGTTGTAGGCTTGCCTGCGCGCAGTATTGTTGTTCAGTTGCGCGACCGGGATACCCCCTACGCGACCACCGTCGATGTTCGCAGCCAAAGCCAGGCGGATGTCGTCAGGCAACACATGGGGCGCAGCCAAGTCACTCGCGACCAACAGGTGGTAAGCGTCATCCCGCGACAAGGCCTCTGAACCGGGTTCCAGAATGATGGCGACGTTAACATCCGATGGCAGGTCCGCAGCGGTCTTCCGTGAGGTAGCCACTAGCGGGTTCAGCGCCGCGCGGACGTCAACACCCAGATCGTTCGACATCTCTTCAATTGCAGCCACGCGGGCCGCAATGTCTTCGTCGTATCCTATAGTCAGCAGCCGTTCGAGCCGTTGCTTCTGGGCCTTCAATTCCACATCTGGCTCATCCTCGATCGAGGCACGAAGAGGTTCGAGTAGTGCGCCCTCGGGATCACGTTGAATGGACTTTAGTGCGGCTAGGCGCTTCTTTCGATCCGGGTCGGTCAACTGAAACTGCACCAGAGCTGTCCCGATCATAGCGCGGACACCGCTGTTGGGTTTCAATTGCTTCAAGTCTGATTTCTCAAACGTGCCGACCACTTCACCCGTGTCGAAATCGGTCAGTTGGTACAACCGCCCGTCGGCCTTTGTTCCGGCAAAGAACAGACCGTCAGACTTGCGCATCCACATGTCTTTGGCGACCCATGTCTCAAGCATCACCTGCGCTTGCGGCAGCCCACTGGCGGCAAGCGCATCAATCGCCGGTTTGATCGTCTTGCGCGAACTTTTGACAATGATCTCCTGATGATCCTGCAAGATCGGCTGCAGGCCACCCTCTTGCGCGTTGGCGTTCAGGCAGGCGAAGAGAATTGCCAGGCCCGCAAGGAATAGTCTTAACATGTGGTGAAACCCGCGTGTCTTTGGGCAAGGCGGGCGATCACACCCGCCTTGCGTACGATTTAGTAGTTCGACAAAGTCTGAACGCAGCTCTCGGTCTCGGTGTTGTACATACCGCAGCCGAGATCTTTCCAATCCGATTTCAGCACTGCCGATTCAGGCAGGAAGTCGGTCCATGCATCGCCCGGCACAACGTCCGTTTCGCTGATGATGTCGAACTGGCCGTCTTCCTGAATCTCACCAATCAGAACCGGCTTAGCCAGATGGTGGTTCGGCAACATCACAGCAGTACCTCCGGTCAGGTTCGGGAATTCCTGCCCGTACATGGCGGTGCGCACAGCGTCTACTTCGGTCGAGCCGGCTTCGGTCGCGGCATTCACCCACATGTTGAAGCCGATGAAATGCGCCTCCATAGGATCGTTGGTCACCCGTTCGTCACCCATGGTGGCTTTCCAGGTTTCGACAAATTCGGCATTTACATCAGTATCCGCCGACTGGAAATAGTTCCAAGCCGCTAAGTGACCGACGAGGTTCGCAGTATCGAGACCGGACAGTTCTTCCTCACCAACCGAAAAGGCCACGACAGGAATGTCATCTGCCGAAACACCAGCTGCGGCCAGCTCTTTATAGAAACCAATGTTGGCGTCTCCGTTGATGGTCGAGATCACACCAACCTTTTTACCATCTTCGCCTAGTGCAACGACGTCAGATACGATCTTGGACCAGTCAGAATGGCCAAAGGGGGTGTAGTTGACGAAGATATCCGCGTCCGCGATACCCTTTTGCTTAAGGTAGCTTTCCAAAATATTGTTGGTGGTCCTGGGATAGACATAGTCCGTGCCAAGCAGAGCGAATTTCTCGACCCCCAGTTCCTCCAGGAAATAATCGGTCGCAGGGATCGCCTGCTGGTTCGGGGCCGCACCGGTGTAAAAGACATTTTTTGAGCTTTCTTCGCCCTCATACTGAACCGGATAGAACAGCAGTCCGTTCAGCTCTTCGATCACCGGCAGTACTGATTTGCGGCTGACCGAAGTCCAGTTGCCAAAGATCACATCCACCTCGTGGACGGTTAGCAGCTCACGCGCTTTTTCCGCGAACAGCGGCCAATCCGATGCGGGATCCACAACAACGGCCTCAAGCTGCTTGCCCAAAAGACCACCTTTAGCGTTTTGCTGGTCGATCAGCATCAGCATGGTGTCTTTCAGAGTAGTCTCCGAGATTGCCATCGTACCCGACAGCGAATGCAGCACTCCGACCTTGATCGTGTCTTCGGCAGATAAGGCAGCGGTGGCTATGGCAGCAAAGACAACCGATCCGGCGAGCGTGGATTTGAGCGATTTCATGTAATCCTCCTGGCGGGGCCGGGAGAGAGGGCTTGCGCAAAGGCACACTCTTCTTCTACCTGATCCCCGCAACTGTTGTTGCGTTCCGTGTGGCGGTTGTGTTCGAGGTCCAATTCGCGCAACCGTCACACACCCCCGGGTCATTTCCGCGGTGGCACCCATACGGTTTCTGCATTGCAGCAAGGTTGGCAACTTACCTTTAGCCCAATTTGGGAAATCGGCGAGAAGCGCATATTTTTTCATCTAAGTCGGAGGTTGCTGTCTAAAATTTAGACACACGATGTGGAAATAAGCAGATTCCGACACTGCAGATTAGTGTTCCGACACTTCAATAGAGAAACAGGTGGCACCGAACGACGCGTTAAAGGTGCCCTATTACACAAGTTGCAGCCATATTGCCCACGCACAGCGCGGTACCGCCACGTGCTGCAGGCACTGTCAGCTTAAGCACCAAGCAATTGGGCAACAGAACTGTGCTGGACAGATTTCGCCAGTCTGGGTCCTTTAAATGCCTGTTCCCCAGAACGATCACACCTGATCTTGATGCGGTTCTTCTGAACACGGCCGGCGGCGTGACCGGAGGCGATTCATTCCGGTTTTCTTGCAAGGTAACAAAATGCACGGCGCTGACTTTGACGACACAAGCCTGCGAGCGCGCCTACAAAGCCCAGCCCAAAGAATGGGGTCAGATTACAAACCATTTGACGGTTGAGGATGGCGCCCGGCTGAACTGGCTGCCGCAGGAGACCATCCTGTACAACGGCAGTGCTTTGGACCGACGCCTCAGGATCGACATGGGGCTTGATACTGAAATGCTGATGGTCGAGCCGCTGGTCTTTGGGCGCGTTGCCATGGGCGAGACGCTGACCGGCATCCGCTTGCGCGATAGAATCGAGATTCGGCGCGAGGACACACCAGTGTTTCTCGAGGCGATCAGGTTCTCTGGTGATTGGCATACGCATTTGTCCAAGCCGCATATTGCGAACGGTGCAGGGGCGATGGCGCTAATCGTCTTAGCGTCGAGTTCCGCCGAAGGTCATCTGAAACCTGTCCGGGAAATGCTACCGGACACCGCCGGTGCAACCCTGATCCGGAAAGACCTATTGGTCATTCGCATTCTGGCGGACAACAGCTTTGCTCTGCGGCGAACGCTGATACCAGTTCTACGCCGACTGAACAAAGACACTTTACCCCGATGCTGGATGCTCTGACATGAACCTGACCCCTCGAGAAAAAGACAAACTGCTGGTCGCCATGGCCGCCGAGGTCGCTCGAAAACGGCTGACCCGCGGCGTCAAGCTGAACCACCCCGAGGCCATTGCGTTGATAACCGACGCCGTGGTCGAAGGCGCGCGCGATGGCCGTTCGGTCGCGGACATGATGCAAGCCGGGGCTGAAGTGATCTCCCGTGACCAATGCATGGAAGGCGTGCCCGAGATGATCCACGAGGTACAGGTCGAAGCCACTTTCCCGGATGGCACAAAACTTGTGACTGTCCACAACCCCATTCGCTAATTTCCAAAGGAGTCACCCATGAACCGTATGCTGTTTCCCGCTCTCATTCTGGCTGGTCCGGCCATGGCCCATTCGGATACCCAAGTTCACGCTCATGGCAGTGATTACGCCGCGCTCGCAGTTGGGTTGGCCTTGATTGCGGTCATCGCCATTACCGTGATTTTGAAGCTGCCGAAATGATCCCGGGGGAGATCATTCCGGCCGAAGGGTCACTGACGCTGAACGCAGGACGCAGCAGCCGTCTTGTTATTGTCGCCAATACCGGCGACCGACCAATACAGGTCGGCAGCCACTACCATTTTTCCGAAGCAAACCCGGCTCTGGATTTTGATCGGTATGCAGCTTTGGGTATGCGGCTGGACATCCCGGCGGGCACTGCGGTGCGATTTGAGCCAGGGCAAACTCGCGAAGTTATGCTGGTGCCATTTGAGGGGCGCCGGCACATCTACGGTTTCAATATGCATATCATGGGGGCTTTGAAAGATGCCGGGCAAGATCAGTCGGAGTGACTATGCCTCCATGTTCGGCCCCACGGTCGGCGACAAAGTACGATTGGCAGATACCGATCTGATCATCGAAGTAGAAAAAGACCTGATCGTGGAGCGCGCAACGACTGCGCGTTTCAGCGAGACCGGCCACCGCGAAGATGTCTATGGTGAAGAGGTTAAATTCGGTGGTGGCAAAGTCATTCGCGATGGGATGGGGCAGTCACAGGCCACACGAGCCGAGGGGGCCGTGGACACGGTGATCACCAATGCTCTGATCGTGGATCACTCGGGTATCTACAAGGCGGATGTCGGCCTAAAGGACGGGCGCATCGCCAAGATCGGCAAAGCCGGAAATCCGGATACGCAGCCCGGTGTAGACATCATCATCGGCCCCGGCACCGAGGCCATCGCTGGCGAGGGTCGCATCCTGACGGCTGGCGGGTTCGACAGCCATATTCACTTCATCTGCCCTCAACAGATAGAGGACGCGCTGCATTCTGGCCTGACGACCATGCTCGGTGGCGGCACTGGCCCGGCACATGGCACTCTGGCGACCACATGCACACCGGGCCCATGGCATATCGGCCGGATGTTGCAGGCGGCAGATGCTTTTCCCATGAATCTTGCTTTTGCGGGCAAGGGAAATGCTTCGCTTCCCGCTGCTTTGGAGGAACAGGTCAGAGCCGGAGCTTGTGCCTTGAAACTGCACGAGGACTGGGGCACGACCCCGGCAGCCATCGACTGCTGCCTTTCGGTCGCTGATGCGATGGACGTTCAGGTGATGATCCACACCGACACGCTCAACGAATCCGGATTTGTTGAAAATACAGTTGCCGCGATAAAGGGCCGTACTATCCACGCTTTCCATACCGAAGGCGCGGGCGGCGGCCACGCCCCCGACATCATCAAAATCTGCGGTGAGGGCCATGTCCTACCCTCCTCTACCAACCCGACGAGGCCCTTTACAGTGAACACGGTAGAGGAACATCTCGACATGCTGATGGTCTGCCATCATCTGGACAAATCCATCCCCGAGGACGTGGCCTTTGCTGAAAGCCGCATCCGGCGTGAAACCATCGCGGCTGAAGATATCCTGCACGACATGGGCGCGTTCAGCATCATCGCGTCCGACAGTCAGGCTATGGGCCGCGTGGGCGAGGTGTTGATCCGTACGTGGCAAACGGCTGACAAGATGAAGAAACAGCGAGGCCGCCTGCCGGAGGAATCCGGTGACAACGACAACCTGCGCGTTCGCCGTTACATCGCCAAGTACACGATCAACCCTGCCGTTGCTCATGGCCTCAGCCACGAGATTGGCAGTATCGAGGAAGGAAAACGCGCTGACCTGGTCCTATGGGACCCTGCCTTTTTTGGAGTGAAGCCTGAGATGGTTTTGCTGGGCGGCACCATCGTTTGTGCACAGATGGGTGATCCGAATGCTTCGATTCCCACCCCGCAGCCAGTTTATAGTCGGCCAATGTTCGGTGCCTATGGTCGATCCGTTGAAAACTCGGCCATCACCTTTGTGTCGCAAGCCGCGCTGGCGGACGGGATCGGTGATATACTTGGATTGGCAAAGCAGACCGTCGCTGTCCAAAACACGCGAGAGATTGGCAAACGGGATCTTCTGCTCAACAACGCGACACCTCATGTCGAAGTTGATCCAGAAACCTACGAAGTCCGGGCAGATGGCGAGTTGCTGACCTGCCAACCCGCCGAAGTGCTGCCAATGGCACAGCGATACTTTATGTTCTGACTAAAAATTATGCTGCATTGCACCGCGCGCAACCCAGAAATGACCAAACACCCACTTCAAAGTGAGGCCGATATGACAGATATTAATGCCCAAGGGAGGACCAACGTTTACGAGGGTCCAAATGGCACACTCAGCAACACAATCTCACGCACGCTTTTCGCTGCCCGGTCTGATCGCGTCCATCGCAGCATCAGTCTCCGGGGCTCTGATCAGTGTGGCCGAAGCTCAATCACGCGTTCGGCAAGTCGAATTCCTGCAATCGCTCAGCGACGAAGAGTTGAAAAAACGCGGCCTATCACGCGAACGGATCGTGCACCGGGTGTTTGCGGATTCAATCTGGCTCTGACCATTTCTGCTCCAGAGGAGGCGACGGTATGACCGCCCTGCTCTGCACCGCACGCCGTTACTCGGATCACATGCACGGCGACTCTGCAGATTGCCTGTCGCTGACTTATGACGATCGTTTTTTGCGTCGCAAGGTTCTGACCTGTGAAAGTGGCGAGCAAATTCTCGTCGATCTGTCGCAAACGACCTCGTTGAACCACGGTGGCACGTTGGTTCTGGATGACGGTCGCGAAGTGGAAATACAGGCTGCACCCGAAGCGCTGCTAGAGGTTTCCGCTCCGGACCTGACACGCGTTGCGTGGCATATCGGCAATCGCCACACGCCGTGCCAGATCGAAAAGGATCGTCTGCTGATCCAGGTCGATCATGTGATCCGAGACATGCTTTTGAAAATCGGAGCCACAGTGCGCGAGGTGCACGAACCGTTCAACCCCGAAGGCGGAGCCTATGGCCATGGCAGGACACATGGCCACGCCCACTGACGCCGATATCCTGACGCTGACCCAATGGTTGTCTCCGGCATACCCTGTGGGGGGCTTTTCTTATTCACATGGGTTGGAAGCTGCAATTGACGAAGGAGCGGTCGCCAGTTCCCAAGACGCCGAAGCCTGGATTTCAGATGCGCTGGAACACGGATCTGGATGGAATGACGCTCTGTTCGTGGTGTCCGCATACGACGCGCGGGACAAAGATGAACTTTTCAGCATCGATGCCAAGGCACGGGCTATCTGCGCGTCATCCGAAAGGAAAATGGAAACCGAACTGCTGGGACAGGCGTTCGGGACTGTCACAGGAGATGTCTGGGATTTAGATATCCAACAGCTTTCCTACCCAGTGTCGGTGGGCCACGCCGCGCGTCTGCAAAACCTCCCCCTACTACTGACGACGAAGATGTATTTACAAGCATTCGCAAGCAACTTGGTCGCTTGCGCAACGCGTCTTGCGCCGCTGGGGCAAACCGACGCTCAGAAACTGATCCGTAATTTGACACCGCAATGTGCTCATATCGCCGAAAAGGCGCAATTGGCAGGTTTAGAAGAACTAAGTTCGACTGCGTTCCTGACGGACATCGCGTCGATGAGACACGAAACACAGTATTCAAGGATATTCCGAACATGAGCAGTATGAACGGCCCTCTTCGCGTTGGCATCGGTGGTCCGGTTGGAGCCGGAAAGACCACATTGACCGCTGCTTTGTCTGAAGCCCTGCGCGATGCTTGTTCAGTGGGCGTCATCACCAATGACATTTATACGCAGGAGGATGCCGAAGCGCTGGTGCGCATGCAGGTCCTTCCCCAAGATCGGATTATCGGCGTCGAAACGGGCGGTTGCCCACATACAGCAATCCGCGAGGATGCATCGATAAACCTTGCCGCTGTCGCTGAAATGCAGGAACGCCATCCAGATCTTGATATCGTTCTGATCGAAAGCGGTGGCGACAACCTGTCGGCTACTTTCAGCCCGGAACTCGCAGACCTTACAATCTATGTGATCGACGTCGCCGCTGGAGAGGAAATCCCGCGAAAAGGCGGACCGGCAATAACAAAATCCGACATCCTGGTCATAAACAAAACCGATCTGGCGCCACATGTTGGCGCTTCACTGGAGGTCATGGAAAGAGATGCAGCCAGGATGCGCAAAGGACGGCCTTTCTTGTTCTCGTCCCTTCGTTACAAAAAGGGGATTAGCGCAATTGTTGACCTCCTGGTGAAGCAAGGGGGGTTAATGATTTCAGAAGTGACTTAGCTTCCAGAACGGAGATGCCAAATTGTCGGCACCTTATCCCGATTGGAGAGGCCGAAGTACAATCTTTCATTTCAAACTTAGTCTGGGTGTTAGGTTTTGTCTTCACTCATCGGCTGTCCGTATACGAAATGCTCTAGCCAAGCTAAACAACTATCCGTAACCATACTATTCTTCGGGGCTGGTTTATTACGCGCTACATGGGTTTCGCCATCGGATATTTCTGCCTGATGCGCGAAAGTTCGGCATCGCTGCTGCGCTGCGTCTTGGCAGTTCGTACTTTTGCAGAAATTTCTTCATTGAGGGCACGCAGGTCGCGAAATTACGACGTCTGTTGTGGGCTCGGAGCAAACCCCCGCTGGATTCTGATGGTCGCCCGTTAGGTCACAGCAAACTGCCGTTCCAGACCGGAATCTCGAAAGATCGCTTCTCAACGACCGCTTTCACCGGCTCCGGACTTTCGAATAGTGCATTCGAACCGCAGACATTCGGACAAACCAGACGTTTGCGATTGGACAAGGCATGTCCGCTCAGCGCCTGTCTCCGGCCTTGGCGTCAGAATGCCTGAAAGCGCGCTTGACCAGTTTTGCGCTCATGTTTCCCAACGAGGCTTTGTGCCAATCTCTGCGACCAGAAAGTCCATGAACATCCGCACTTTTGGGGACAGCACGTTGGACTTGGGATAGATCAGCCACAAGACATTGTCTTCGCTGGCCTCAAAGTTTGGAAGAACCCGTATCAAACGACCTGACTTCAGTTGGTCATGCACGCTCCATACAGCGTTCAAGGAAATACCGGCTCCGGCTAATGTGGCGTGAACCTGGCATTGACCGTCATCGATAATCAATTGACCTTTGGCTGATGCGGGATCGAAAATGGCGTTCTCGCCTGCCGGTCCTGTCAGTGGTCGCGGTTGTCGGTTTTGGAAAGCGATCAGATGGTGGTTTGTCAAATCGGCTGGTGTATCGAGAACGCCGTGCGTGTCCAGATAGTGCGGTGCAGCGCAAAGAATGCGTCGGTCATCGGCAAGCTTGCGCCCCTTAAGGCTAGTGTCGACAAGCGGCGCGTTCCTGAGTGCTAGATCATAGCTTCCTTCGATCAGGTCGAACTGCAAATCTGACAGGCGCAAATCGAGCGTGAGATCGGGGTGTTGTTCAAGGAACTTAGGCAGGATTGGCGTGATGTAAAGCTGTGCAAAACTGCTTGGCGCAGCAAAACGCAATGTACCCTTGATCGTTGTCGTTTGCCTGCCCAATGCAGCAAGAGCCGCCTCTTCCTGCGCAATGATCTCACGGGCGAAGGGCAGGAAATCCGCTCCTTCCAACGACAGCGAAACCTTGCGCGTCGTGCGGTGCAAAAGCTCGAAACCGAGGTTCTGCTCCAGCTTGGCTAGCCTTGCGCTGGAGACCGCTGGGGCCATGCCCAGGTCACGCCCCGCCGCGCTGATGTTCAGCATTTCTGCTGCCCTAATGAACAATCGAAGCGCGTCTGTGTCTAAACCCATTATATTCATTTTCCGAATTATCAATACATTATTTGGCAGTTTATCTTCTATTTGATCCACGTTAAATCCCTTTCACAGATACGGCAGAGCTTAGGCAGGAGGCGCAAATGACACGGACAGCTTTAGTCAATTACCATGTTCACAAATCCTACCGGCAAGCCTTTGAACTTGATGCTGGCGGAGTCGCAGGCAATCTGATTTCCCCTGAACTGGCCGCGACATCCGTTGTGCTTTCAGACAATCGCACAACGACCTCGCCAGTTTCATTTGCGAGTGACGCCGTTGAAATCGTGTCACTTGAAACGCAGGTCCGAGACTTTGCGGGCGACAGCTGGGAACCGGTTTACGATACGGAAATCTAAGCAATGCTGCAGGACAAGCTAGGTGCGAGAGAGGTCGTGGTTTTTGATCACACTGTTCGGGCGGATGACCCCGAGGCAACGCGTAAACCGGCGCGCAATGTTCATAGCGACTACAGCAAGAGCGGAGCTGAAAAACGGCTTGTCGACTTGCTGGGAGCCGAGGCCGCAGCGGAGTGGGCGCTAGGTCACTACGCTTTTGTGAATGTGTGGCGCCCTGTGGATCATCCGATCAATTCGGCACCTCTGGGCTTTGTTCGCCCGTCATCGGTTGATCCGTCTGGCTGGATTTTGTTGGATCTAATCTATCCCGACCGAGTGGGGCAATTCATGGGGCTGGCTGGAAACCCCAAACATGAGTGGATCTATCAATCCAAGATGACGCCGAATGAGGTAGCGGTCTTCAACATCTATGACAATCAAGGCTTGGCTTCGATTGCTCATAGCGCCCTCGATATGGTCGAGGATCCAAACATCATTACCATTCGCAAAAACATCGAAAGCCGCACTTTGGTGCGCTATTGAAAGAGGGTCAGACATGTTGGATGAAACGCAGCCGGTTGAGTTTGACCAAATCAATGTGGCCTATAACCGGGTGTTCCGTCCCGGACGACTTAGCGTTGGCCTTGTGTTGCCTCTCGAAGCCTATGCCGTCGACGCAGAGCCGACGCTACGGGGACACCTGAAAGCAGCTCAGAAAGTCGAGGAGCTTGGGTTTGCGGCACTTTGGCTGCGCGACGTGCTCTTCAATGTACCAAGCTTTGGTGATCCCGGGCAGGTGTTCGATCCATTTGTCTATCTGGGTGCTCTGGCAACAGTGACAGACCGGATTGCGCTTGGAACGTCGAGTGTCATCCTGCCATTGCGTCACCCCGCGCATGTGGCCAAGGCAGCGGCGACCGCAGATATGCTCTCGAGTGGTCGGTTACTGTTGGGCGTTGCTTCAGGTGACCGCTCCGAGGAGTACCCGGCGATGAACCACAGCTTTGACGACCGAGGGGCACGTTTCCGCGACAGCATTGACTACATTCGCGCGGTTGGAACGGCCTATCCCAAGTATGATAGCGCTCAGGGCACGCTGTCTGGCGGTATTGACCTATTGCCAAAGCCGCATGGCACACGACTGCCGATGCTCATCACCGGTGGTAGCCAGCAATCACCCGATTGGGTAGCGCAGAACGGGGACGGTTGGATGACCTATCCTCGCAACGCGGTGGCTCAGGGCCAAGTCATCGCAGACTACCGGCGACGCGTGAAAGCAGCGGGCGAACCGGATAAGCCTGTTATGCAATCGCTCTATGTCGATGTCGTTGCCGACCCCGCTGCGCCTCCGCGTCCGATCCATCTTGGGTTTCAGTCTGGCACCGATTTCCTTCGCAGCTATCTGCGCGAGGTTGAAACGCTCGGGGTCAATCACGTCGCCCTGAACCTAAGGTTCAATCAAGCACCTATTGGCGCAACCCTCGAACATTTGGCGGACATGGTACTGCCTGACTTTTCTTAAAGGATTAGACCGATGACCAAGACTATTCTGATTACAGGCTCGACCGACGGCATTGGCTTGCGCACAGCAAAGAAGCTGGCCGCCGATGGGCACAAAGTGCTTTTGCATGGTCGCAGTGTACCCAAATTGGAGAGCGCAGCTGCCGTGGTTGGTGGGGATGTCGAAACCTATACCGCAGATCTGAGCGATCTCGCCGCGGTGCGAGAATTGGCCGAAAGCGTGCGGGCCAAGCATGACAAACTAGATGTTTTGATCAACAACGCAGGTGTGCTGAAAGCCCCGCAAACTGTGCTTGAGAACGGACTGGACATCCGCTTTGTCGTCAACACGCTCGCTCCGTATTTGCTGACCGAGTTGCTGCTGCCTATCATTCCTGCTGACGGGCGTGTCGTGAACTTGTCATCGGCGGCGCAGGCCCCGGTGAACATCCGGGCCATGCAGGGTAATGTTCCGCTGGCGGATATGGAAGCCTATGCTCAAAGCAAACTGGCCATCACCATCTGGACCCGTGAATGGGCGAGATCGCAAACCGAGGCACCGGTTATGATCGCTGTAAATCCCGGATCACTATTGGCCTCAAAAATGGTGAAAGAGGGCTTCGGCGTTGCCGGGAACGACATGAGCATAGGTGCTGATATTCTTGTTGATGCGGCGTTGGGTGAGCGGTTCGCTGGTGCGTCGGGTGCATATTTCGACAATGATAGTGGGGCCTTCGCAAATCCGCATGCTGCGGCAATGGACAAAGGTCACGTTGCCGACGTCATGAACACAATAAGAGACTTGATCAGCCAGACTGCCTGACCAACGCGGCGCTAAAGCGCCTCGTACTTCCACCATTAACTCTCCCCTGACCCTCGCGCATGCCGCGTCGAGGTCCAAGAAAGGACTGCCTGATGAAATACGAGAACTTTCAAACCTTTGACGTAGCCGTTGAGAACGGAATCGCTACAGTGACATTCAACTTTGGCTCCGTGAATGTGCAGGGCCAGAAAATGCTGGCAGATCTCAACAGTCTGGCCATGCGGCTGGAGCGTGATCGCGATACCAAGGTCGTAATCTTTCAATCTGCCAATCCGGAAATCTGGGTCTGCCACTACGACACCGACCTGCTCAAGGACATGTCGACTGAGGCAGTATCCCGCGAGGATGCGCAGCTTTTGGATCTTCAATCCGTCTGCGAGCGGATCAGTAAGGTGCAGCAGGCAACCATCGCAAAGCTGGAAGGGTTTGCACGTGGTGGTGGGCACGAATTGGCGTTGGCCCTCGACATGCGCTTTGCAGCGCGGGGCAAGTACAAGTTCATGCAGATGGAAGTTGGCATGGGTATCCTGCCCTGCGGCGGCGGCGCCTCGCGCATGGCGCGTCAAACCGGCCTTGGAAAAGCGCTTGAGATCATCCTGAGCGCGCAAGACTATGACGCGGATGATGCAGAGCGTTTAGGTACCATCAACAAGGCTCTGGAGCCGGATGAAATCGGCCCGTATGTGACCGCACTTGCCGAACGGATCGCACAATTCCCAGCAGAGTCGATCAATGCCTGTAAACAGATGGTTTATGAATCCATCGACAAACCGATTGATGAGGCGCTGAAGGCCGAAGCCTATTGGCTCTATCAGGCCACCAGCAAAACTCCGGCGGTCAAACGGTTCACCATCGCGGATGAACAAGGTCTGGAACACGACATCGAAAACCAGCGCAATTGGGGCGATCTGGTGATGCAGGTGCAAGACATCAACTGATCACACCCCAACACAATAAACTCGTCGGGCGTGCGTCGTTGCAACGTCGGCCTGACACTCCGTCACAGAAGGAACATCTCAATGAAAGCAATGGTTCTAAACTCCTTCGGACCCAATGCCCCGTTCGAGCTTGCTGAAATGCCCGACCCGGTCGCAACTTCTGGACATGTGGTCGTCAAAGTGGCCGCAACCAGCGTCAACAACGTCGACACAATGATCCGAAGCATGGGCGGGGACCTACCTCTGTCCCCCCGATTGCCCGCCGTGCTGGGTATGGATTTTGCTGGCACGGTCGTCGCTATTGGCGACGGAGTGACAGGTTTTGCCATAGGTGATGAGGTTTACGGCTGTGCGGGTGGTTTGATGGACCTCCCGGGCTCACTGGCGGAGTACATTAACGCAGATGCTCGTCTGATAGCGCGCAAACCCAAGACGCTAAGTATGCGGGAAGCCGCCGCGCTGCCTCTCGTCGGAATCACCGCCTACGAAGGGCTGACCCGTGCTGGTGTTGGCGAAGGGCAGAACGTGCTGGTACAGGGCGGTGCCGGTGGCGTTGGTCATATTGCCATCCAAATCGCCCGCCACCTTGGTGCCAAAGTGTCCGCAACTGGTCGCGGCCCAGATCAGATGGCCCTGATCGAAGAGTTGGGCGCGCGTCCTGTGGATTTCACAACGCAAAAGGTCGAGGACTATGTGGCAGAGCACGCCGACGGCGTGGGCTTCGATGTGGTGTTTGATAGCGTTGGCGGGCCGAACATGACGAACTCGTTCGAAGCCGCCAGGCTCAGTGGCCATGTCGCCTCAACGGTCGCGATGGTCGAGATTGATTTGACGCCTGCACATTTCAAAGGTCTGTCTCTGCACGTCGTTTTCATGCTGATTCCGATGATGCACGATGTTGGGCGGCAAACCCATGGAGACATCTTGCGGTCGTTGGCGGATCTGGTGGATTCTGGCAGGCTCAAGCCAATTGTCGACGAACAGAAGTTTGGGTGGGACAATGTCGATGCCGCCTATACGCATCTGACGCATGGAGGTGCGGTCGGAAAAGTCGTTGTGGAACTATGATCTGATCCGGTTGGGCTTGGTGGGCGCACAATGATCTTGCGCACCAACTCAGCTTGAGCTGCAATTGAAGTCGCCTATCAGTGCTTAGCTGACATTAGCGCAAATTGCATCAAAGGTTACTTTGGGCTCGATGCTGTCATTCACTAAATCACAACCGACGTCCGCTTTGCGGGACAGAGCTGTCTGATGCGGGTGCAGCAAACTTCGCGGCGGCTCGTCCAACGAGTTGTGAAACTAGTCGCTGCTCTATAGCGTGATTTCCCGAAAGCGGTCATTGAATGCCGCCAAATTGGCTTTAACCGAGACCGTCATGCGCTGTGTCCGCGTCGGACGGCTGGTTTCGGACATAGCAGCCAGATGCCGTTACGCCGATTTTCGCAGCAATTCGCCCGTCAAGTTGAGAAACTGACCACGGCACTTCAGTGTATTTCCAAGAATGCAGCCCTTGCAAATTGTCGCTATTGGCGGCAGTACAGATTGACTTTCAAATGGGCCAATTCAGCCATATCAATAGCACGCCAACTATTGTTTGGCCCGCGGTCGCCGCCACACTGTCGATCGCAGCACTCAGGACAATATTTCAAATACTGTATCGGTCTCTTCTCTGCCACGTACTTTAACTTCGCCAATCTCACAGCATCGGATTGCTTCCACATTCTCAATGCATTTCTGCGTTGAGGAAGAAACGAGAACCTGAACCCCATACTTTTTTGTCAGGGCTTCAATGCGCGACGCAAGGTTCACTGCATCACCCAAAACAGTGGAATCCATGCGATCAGCTGATCCCACAGTTCCTAGCACAGCTTCGCCAGTGTGAATGCCGATGCCAATTGAAACTGAATCATGCTGTTCTTGCACCCTTTTTCGGTTAAACACTTCTAACGCGGACAGCATGTCCAGCGCAGTCCGTACAGCATTTTGGGCAGCAGTTGCTGGATCATCGTCATCCACAAATAGCGCCATAATGGCATCCCCTATGAACTTGTCGATGAACCCGCCGTTCATGTGGATTGGAGCGTTCATCATTTCAAAATATGAATTCAGAAACTCCAACAACTCTTGCGAAGTGAGGGATTCTGACAAAGATGTAAACGAGCGAATGTCGGCGAACAGGATAGTGACAACGCTGGATTTGCCATTTCCCAATTCAATCTTGCTTAGGCTCAGGACCTATTAATCTGATTGAGGTTGTCGGTTCGGCGTGATTCAAGCTCTCAAACTGCGGGGGTTATATGAGCAATCTTTACTGGCTGAACGAAGATCAAATGGCACGGCTTCGGCCCTGTTTTCCGAAGAGCCACGGTGTGCCACGCGTCGATGATAGGCGGGTATTGAGTGGTATTATCTTTATTAATCGCAACGGCTTACGTTGGTTCGACGCACCAAAGGAGTATGGTTCACCTAAGACGCTTTGTAATCGTTGGAAGCGGTGGAGCGATATGGGTGTGTTTGCCCGAATTATGGAGGGCCTTGCCGCTGAAGCCCCTGACCATAAAACGATTTCAATCGATGCGACTTACCTCAAGGCCCACCGGACAGCTTCCAGCTTGTCGGTCAAAAAGGGGGGCGCGGACGCCTGATCGGGCGTACCAAAGGCGGCATGAACACAAAGTTGCATGCAGTGGCTGACACGGTTGGGCGGCCCATTCGGTTCTTCATGACCGCCGGTCAAGTAAGCGACTACACTGGGGCGAGAGCTCTTGTCAGTAGCCTGCCAGCAGCCGACTGGCTGCTTGGGGATCGTGGCTATGATGCGGATTGGTTCCGTGAAGCCCTTGTAGATNTGGGAGTAACGCCTTGCATCCCCGGACGAAAGTCACGCGGCAAGGCCGTCAAATATGACAAACGCCGATACAAACGCCNCAATCGTATCGAGATCATGTTTGGCCGCTTG
>NZ_CYPU01000013.1 GCF_001458195.1 Ruegeria atlantica
CGGTGATTGATCGCCTCGAGAGTTTCCAGCGCTGAGTAGTCCACTTCGTTAACGGCGGAGAACATCAAAACAACATGTTTGACCTTCTTCCGCTCGGCAAGGCGACTGAAGATCAGTTCTTCCAGAAAGCCGGCGTTTACGAAGTAAAGGCTCTCGTCGATGCGCAGCGTCAACACCGTAGGTGCGGTTTCGACATCGTGGCGCAGGACATTTCGAAAGTGCTCTGTCCCGGGCACACGACCCACTTCCGCAACATGCGGTCGAGACGTCTTGTATAGATGCAGAAGTACTGAAATCGCCACTCCGGACGCGACGCCGACTTCAACACCTAGACCCAGCGTCAGCAAAACCGTTGCAGATACCGCGATGAAATCCGCACGGGAATAGTCCCATGTTCTGCGCAATATCGAAAAATCAACGAGGCTCAGAACCGCCACAATGATTGTGGCGGCCAACGTAGCGTTTGGCAGGAAGTACACCAATGGCGTCAACGCCAAGGCGGCGATCGCGAGGCCAAGCGCAGTATAGGCGCCAGCAGCAGGAGTTTCAGCGCCAGCATCGAAATTGACGACTGATCGCGCAAATCCCCCCGTGACCGGGTAGCCTCCGGTGAACGCTGCGCCTATGTTGGCTGCGCCCAGTCCGATAAGTTCCTGGTCCGGATCAATCCGTTGACGTTTCTTGGCAGCCAAAGTTTGCGCGACTGAGACGGATTCGACAAAGCCAATCACTGAAATCAGAACCGCCGGAACCAACAGCGCTGCAAGCAAGTCGGGCGCAAATACCGGCAATGTAAGCGGCGGCAGGCTTTGCGGGACTTCCCCAACGATTTTCACACCCATTTCGACAAGATCTAGTGCCCAAACCGTGACCGTAGTGGCAACTACGGCGGCAACAGGTCCCGCCTTCGTTAGAATATCAGCAAGCGCCGCCGGAGCACCCAGCCTCAATAATCCGGGTTTTAACCATCGGCGGGCCCAAAAAAGGAAGGCCGTCGCACTAAGGCCGATAGCGAGCGTAACCCAATTCACCTCATGCAAGTGCGCAGCAATCGATGCGAGGATCTTGAGCAATGTATGTCCGTGAGCATTCACACCCAAAATGTGTTTGAGTTGGCTGGCGGCGATCAAGATCCCAGATGCTGTGATAAACCCCGCAATCACCGGGTGGCTCAAAAAATTAGCCAGGAAGCCTAGCCGCAAGAACCCCAAAAGCAACAGGAAACTGCCAGAAAGAAATGCGAGGGTCAGTGCCGCAACCGCGTAACCTGCCGTGCCTTGTTCAGCAACCTGACCGACCGCCGACGCTGTTAATAGTGAGACAACGGCAACCGGGCCAACCGCTAACGCGCGACTGGTTCCAAATATTGCGTAAAGAAGAATTGGCGCGATGGATGCATACAGCCCCGCTTCTGGAGGCAATCCAGCCAGGAGCGCGTAGGCCAAGGATTGGGGTATCAGCATGATGGTGACGATCACCGCCGCCATCAGATCGTTAGAAAGCTCTGCCTGTCCATAGCTGCGAGCCCAATTCAGAACCGGTAGATATTGCGCCGCCCGCATCCTTACCTCCCGCTACGCCGCAGTGTCTCGTCGTGCGCGCCACAGCGTTGCAGCGCGCTGACCGCTTCGGCAGTAGCCAAGGACAGGCTCGGACAGCTCTGCCAACGCCTTAGAAAATGCAATGTGGTTCGCTTCTGTTGCGCCGGAGGGTTTGACCGGCACATAGCGAGCTTGAAGACCTTGCGCCTTGGCGCATTCTTGGATCTTGCCAAAAGTAGGCTGACCCTTTTGTTCGCCGTCAGGACGCACACAGATTAGCGAGCGAAATCCAAGCGTTTTGGCTTCCGCCAAGTCATCGGTCTCCAATTGACCGCAAGTACTGAAGTCGTCGGAAATTTGGGTGATTTCCATCGCTCTCATCCTTTCAAAATCAGAGTTTGTTGACCGGAACCTTGAGCATGGGGTTGCCGTCCACGTCAGTTGGCACCTCACCCGCACGCATATTTACCTGAAGTGATGGGATGATCAGCTTCGGCATTGCCAGCTGAGCATCTCGTTCCATGCGGAACTCGACGAACTCTTCTTTTGATTTGCCACCACCAACGTGGATATTGTGGGCTTTCTCATCGCCGACGGTTGTTTCCCAGGCGATGTCCCGCCCGTTTGGTCCGTAGTCATGACACATGAAAAGTCGTGTTTCGTCCGGCAAGCTCAGGACTTTTTGAATGCTATCGTAAAGCGTTGCTGCATCGCCGCCGGGAAAATCTGCGCGGGCCGATCCCCCATCCGGCATGAACAAAGTATCGCCCACAAAAGCCGCATCCCCTGCGACATGTACCATGCAAGCCGGCGTATGGCCGGGGGTGTACATTGTGAACACCTGCATATTGCCAACCATGTACGTATCGCCGTCTTCGAAAAGCTGATCGAACTGGCTGCCATCACGCTGGAACTCGGTACCTTCGTTGAAGACCTTTCCAAACGTGTCCTGCACGATCATGATTTTTGAACCAATGCCGATTTTTCCCCCAAGCTTTTCTTGGATATACGGCGCTGCACTCAAATGATCGGCGTGAACATGGGTCTCAATAATCCATTCCAACTTCAGATCTTGGCTTGCGATCTGATGGATGAGGTCGTCTGCGTGATCGTAAGTGATGCGCCCCGCCGCGTAGCCAATGTCCATTACGCTATCGACAATGGCACATGAGTTCGAGGTTGGATCTTTCACAATATAGCTGATGGTGTTCGTCGCCTCGTCGAAGAATGCCTGAACGTCCGGCTTGATGTTCATATTCACGGGATACGTCATCTGATTGTACTCCTGGGAGGCTGAGGGAAATCGGTGACTATGCCGCCGACTGAACAGGACGCGCGAAAAGGAGCCTGCGCAGTACAAACCCGGCAAGAACGGCAACCAGAAAGAGAGCGACTTCCCAACGCCCGGTACCAAGTGCCGGTATTGCTGCGCCGGGGCAGAAGCCTGCAATTCCCCAACCGATGCCGAAGAGAGCCGAACCACCAACCAATCGCTTGTCTACGGCCGTCGCGCTTGGGATCTGAAAACGCCCGCCAAAGAGCGCCGTTGTTTGCCGCCAGGCAAGTCTGTAGCCGAAGAAAGTGACTAGGAGCGCACCACCCATAACAAAGGCGAGGCTGGGATCCCACGTCCCGGCAATATCGAAGAAATTCAGAACTTTGGCCGGATCCATCATGCCCGACACAGCGATACCAACGCCAAAGATCAGGCCAGTAAACAAAGCAAAAACAAGTTTCATTGCATTATACTCCAAAGACATGACGGATCAGGAAGACTGTGATTGCAGCTGTGACCATGAAGGTCAGCACTGCCACAAAAGAGCGAACAGAAAGCCGAGATAGTCCGCAAACACCATGCCCTGAAGTGCAGCCAGACCCGAGACTGGCACCCAGGCCGACGATCACACCACCGATAACGATCATAGTCGGGCTGGCAGGTACCGTAAGTTCAGGCATTGCACCGGTCGCAGCATAGATCAGGCCTGGTGCGAGCATCATTCCCAAAACCAAGGCTGTTCGCCAGGCGAATTCCTCGCGGTTTTCTGGGAATGCCAAGCCGGACAATATGCCCGTTGCACCCATGATACGTCCCAGTCCGAGCATCAAAAGCACGGATCCAAGTCCAATTGCGAGCCCACCTCCAAATGAGGCGATCGGCGTAAACGCGGTTTCCATCAGGCGTCTCCGGTTGTTCATGTTGCAACCTGATTACCGGCCGGCACCTTACTCTTCAGTGACAATGTCACTTAACGCAAAGAATTCATGCGCTGTTCGCCAAACGCTCCAATTGAGGTTTGTTCTGGAGGGTGATCCGCCCTCTCGTCTGAAGGATAAGTCCGCGCTTTTGAAAATCGTTCAGTATGCGTGAAACGACCTCACGCGCTGTCCCTAACTCGTTTGCCAAAGCCTGATGCGTCGCCTGGATTTCGGAATGGCCTTCTCCTAGCGCCAAAAGGCGCTCTGCCAGTCGAACGTCCATTCTGCCAAAGGCGACATCGTCGACCACGCGCAGAAGATCAATCAACCGACGAGAATAGGCCGAGAAAACAAAACCGCGAAAACTGTCTTCTTCAGCAGCCAGCCTATCAAAAGAGGTTCTTGGTAATGTGATGGCCGTAACGTCGGTCTCGGCAATACCCTCAGCATTATAAGCTTCTTCGGACAGCATGCAGGCAGTGGTCAGCACGCAGCTCTCTCCAGCTTCAACGCGATACAGCACGATTTCTCGCCCGGCATCAGAGCTTTGGGAAACGCGTATGCGGCCGACATGCAAAAACATCAGACTGTCCGGGATGTTGTCGGGTCCAAAAACTTGCTGGCCCTGCTTGTACGAAACCACGCGTGCTTCATGTAGAAGCTTATCTCTGACCCGCCGAGGTAGATTTCTCGTGCCAAGAAAGCTTTCGGTCCAATCTCCGACAGTTGTCTTCAATTTATGTCCTATGCCCTGTGCGTTCGGTTCACTGGTTCCTTACAAAGATGCGGTGGCACGCGATCTGGATCAATGGCTCTCTTCGCTTTTCAGACGAGCTAGATCCGAGCATCGCCCAACATTGGACAGCCCGACTTGCGATTAACGCACGGCTCAGCTCTTTGGCCGCTTCGGGCTCAAGGAAGTCATCTGAGTCTTTCATTCAGATGCCGGTTTAGGAACGGATAGCGGTCATTGTTGGTGGTCATTCCGAGGAATTTCGCCTGAAGGTCTGCATTAAACGGCAGCGGACTTTCGCTGAAATCTGCTAAATGGCAGAGTTGCGGACAAAACCGACCTTCACTCAAAGCTGATCAACTGATGGTTTCGGCGCTTATCCGTGGTAAGACTGGCTGGATTAAAGGGAGGGCGGTTATGAGAAAATGCGTTCTAGCCGTTGAATTAGCGTTGATGATCGCGGCGGGTCCGGTGTTTGCAGATGGCGATTGCAAGGATCTCTGCAACGCGGAGTTTTATACAACAGCGACTGCCGCCGATGTTCAGCATCTGCTCGACCAAGGTGTCGATTTAAACGCACGGGATGATGTCGGGAAATCAGCGCTACACTGGATCGCGACAGCAAAGCCGGAAGTCATTTCCACGCTTCTGGAGGCGGGGGCGAACGTGAATAGCAAGGACCAATGGGATCGAACGCCATTGCACTTCGTGGCAGCCTCGGGATCAGTGGAGAATATCCGGTTGCTGTTGGATGCCGGGGCTGAGGTGAACGCGAAGACCAGCAATG
Source organism: Ruegeria atlantica (assembly GCF_001458195.1). Classification (GTDB taxonomy): domain Bacteria; phylum Pseudomonadota; class Alphaproteobacteria; order Rhodobacterales; family Rhodobacteraceae; genus Ruegeria; species Ruegeria atlantica. Next base: position 5,258 of record NZ_CYPU01000013.1, read on the forward strand.
ATTGGACACCCATCCATGGTGCCGCAAAGTTTGGATCGGAAGATCAGATCATGGTCCTGCTTGAAGCAGGAGCGGATGCCGGGGCTAGGACTGAAATGGGCGAGTCTGCCTTCGCCTTCGGGGTTGGTAACGAGAAGATAGCAGGAACGGACGCACTGAAGATGCTGGAAGACAGCCAATAAAAGAGATTTGGGAGAAGGTCGGATTCAAACTTACGGTACGCTTCGCTAACCGCCTGATGCTGATGCAGAAAACTTCGCGGCCGCGCGTCCACCAAATCGCGTAGAAAGTTTCGGCAATGCAGTGCGATTTTTGCGAAAGCGGTCAACCGCTTCATCGCCGAGGACCATGAGGTCGAGGCGAAACCCTTCATCTGGCGTGCCGATCCGGACCTCATCATCGCCAGCCGCAATCGAGGCTTCCAGGCGCCGGAGGTGGCCCGCCAATAGTTCAGGGGGTACCTTTGGTGCTTCCGGACAGGGCTTGGTTAAAGCCGCGTCACCCAGCCAAAGCCGCAAGCAACTCACGCGCCGATGCCCGATCTTCCGGGCAGTCCCCGTCTGCGATGCTGTCGTGGACGGTCTGGAGGAGAGAGATCGCCTCGGCGTTCCTTCCCTGATCTCGCCAGAGACGGGCAAGGTCTATGGCCGCGCGCAGTTCCCATAATTTTCCGCCTTGCCGCTGGGCGACGGCGAGGGCCGTAACGAGGCATTTTTCTGCAGTCTCGGAGTCGTCATCCGCCATGGCGATCTCAGCTTGCACCCGGTGGAGGTCGGACAGGGTGTAAGTCTCGCCTGTTTCGTCGATCAACTCTTGCGCTTTCATGGCCAGTTCGGCCGCATCGCCGTGAAAGCCCATCGCCAGTGCTGATCGGGCAAGGTCAACGTGAAAGCTCACGATAAACAATTTGAACTTTATAGCGTCAATTGCTGCTCCGGCCTTTTGCCATCTTTCCATACTGGTTTTGTCGCCGTTATATGCCGCCAAATTTTCGATACACATCGGTATCATAGCCGACCAGAGCGCCAGATTATGTTCCTGAGCAATAGGCGATACTTCGTTAAGACATCGCTCAACGTCATGACGGCCACCGGACGCCAAGCCATATATAAAACGCATATTCAGCAGATAGCAGATTGTCTGGATATGATCGGTCGACTTGGCAACGCTCTCAGCCTCGTTCAGGTGAGTCGTGGCTCGCTCTGTCTGACCCAGCATCAACGAGTTCATTGCCTGGAAAACGTGGATTGTGACACCAATATCCTGCCCGAACTGGTTCGCGAGGCCCGCATGTGCGATGGAGTCATAGTTGGCCAGGGCAACACCCAGATACCGTTGCGCTTCTGCAAAGTTACCCATCAAAAAGTGCGAGGCGCCTGCAACCCTATTGGCGACCACCATTGGGGGGGTGTTCGGCGCATTGGCAGTCTCCTCGACAAGCGCTTCCGCGCTTCGCAAAGCCTCTCTGTGCTGCCCTCTGGCTCCCTTGCCAATCCACAAACCGTACAGAATTGAATACCGCATCGGGGTCTCACCGACCTTGTCCGCAAGAACCAAAGCCTTTTCAAACGACTCTAGTGTTTCGTCGGCCGTGAACCCCTTGCGGGCGAGAAGGGTCATGCTGAGAGGCACTTGCAAGCCAAGCGCGCGTTCAAACGGCGGGACGTCGCTGTTTTCCAGTTGAGGGGTGATCAATTCAATTGCCCGACCAAGATGTGAGATCGCTTCGTCGAAAGCCGGCAGTGCTATGGCGGCCTTGCCGGCGGCTGCCCACAGATCGATGGCGCGATCGGTTAGGTTTGCGGCCTCCGCGTGGGTGGCAAGGACTTCAGGGGCGATGTCAGAGTCGGTCTCCAGCGCGCTGAGAATGCGATTATGAACGGCGCGGCGATTTTCCTTTAGCAAGCTTTCATAAGCGGCGTCGCGCACCAGCGCATGCTTGAACAGATATGTCGCCTCGGGTGGAAGGCCTCGACGGTAGATCAGCTCAGCTGCGATCAGACCGTCCATGGCCTCGGACAATTCCGCGTCTGGCAGGGGTGAGATTTGCGACAGCAGTCCGTGGCTGAACTCCCGCCCGATACAGGCGGCGGTCTGCGCGACTTCCTTGATTGGGTTCAACCGGTCCAGCCGGGCCATCAGGCTGTCATGCAGCGTGGTGGGAATGGCGATAGCGCTGAGCGGGCCGTTCAACACGTATCGCTCGCGGTCCTCTTTCAACGCGCCGGATTCGAGGATTGTCTTGGTTAGCTCTTCCACAAACAGCGGCACGCCGTCGGTGCGCTGCGCAATGATCGTCATGATCTCATCCGGCAGCGCCTTGCCGTCGGTCAGTTTTGCCACGATAGCGCTGATCTGATCCTTACCCAGACGGTTCAGCGCAAACTTCGTAACGATGGGATGCCCACCAAAACCATATTCGTATGTCGGGCGGGCGGTGGCGAGGATCATGACGGGCTGGTCTGCTATCTGATCCAGCAAGATGTCCAGCAGTTCCTGCGAGGTTGGGTCGACCCAATGCAGGTCTTCGTAGACCAATAGCAAAGGTTTCTCAGCGGCCTGCTGCACAAGCAGGCTCGCTAGCACCTTCATTGTCTGAGCGCGTTGCTGTGCTGGCGTCAGGTCCAACGCGCCATAGCGGGCCTCGCCATCCAGCCCCAGCAGAGGCGCGACGAGCCGCAGAGTATCCTGATCATCGCCGAGCAGTGTTTCCAGCTTGTCCAGCCGCGTTTCGGCGTCGTCCGACGAGGCGAACCCTGCCGCGAAGGACATCTGCTGGATGACGGGATAAAATGCGCTGTCCGCGTGATACGGAGAGCACTGGTAGGTCATCCGAATGTTGTCTTCTTCTATAGTGATCTGGTCGATGACAGCCCGCGTGATACGGGACTTGCCGATTCCCGCCTCGCCGCTGACGATGACCAACTGACCCTGGCCGGACCGAGCCAGCGCCCAGCGTTCGGTCATCAACTCGATCTCACGCTCGCGTCCAACGATAGGCGTCATCGCGCCTGACTGGCGGGCGGCGAAGCGGCTCTCGAGAGCAGTCTCCCCGTCAACGACAAACGCCTCAACTGGTGCGCCTACGCCTTTGAGGTCCTGAGCTCCTATGGACGTCAGTTTGTATGTGTTTCCCAGCAGTCGTCGCGTTTCCTGCGGCAGCACAAGCTGGTTGGGCTGCGCAACCCCTTGCAGCCGTGCGGCCAGGTTGGGCGTTTCGCCGACCACCGCGGCCTCTTGTGTCGCCCCACTACCAATCATGTCACCAACGATCACCACGCCAGTGGCAATGCCGATCCGCGTGGCAAAGGGCGCGCCGTTGGGCGCTTTGGTTTTCCTGACGGCTTCGATGATCGACAAGCCCGCCCGGACTGCGCGCTCGGCGTCATCCTCATTGGCGCGGGGCCAGCCAAAATAGCACAGCACGCCGTCGCCCATGAACTTGGCGACGAAGCCTTCGTAGCGGCTGACGACGCCAGCAACCGTGTTCTGATAGGACGTGATGACATCGCGCATGTCTTCGGCGTCCATCCGGGTCGCCATTTCGGTCGAGCCGACAAGGTCGACGAACATGACCGTCAGGTGGCGGCGCTCGGCGTCGGTTACTGGAGCAGAGGCAGGGGCACGGTTGGTCGGGACGCCCGGCGCAGCGGGCGCGGCATCAGGTGCGTCGGTGGGTGTAGAATTTGCATTGCCTTTCATGGCCGTTATCGCGCTGCTCGCTCTGCGCCTCGGACCCACTGGCAGGCCAATTTCCTTCAGATCGTCATCGGTCAATTCCGAAAGATCTGAGTATTCAATCTCTGCGTCGACAAATGCTTCAGCATATTTTTGCAAACCGAGTTCAGCGAGCCAGTTTTGAATGTCGGACAAAGTTCAGCCTACCTCGTTGCCGTCAATTGCCAGTCGCCAGAGAGCAACGGCACACTAGAGCTATCATGAACAGCTCGCGTCTGCCATAGACGGTGATCCGGCCGAATGGAGGCGCCATGACCGGTGACAGTCACCCAGACGAGCCCGCCCGCTACGCTGCATTGGTCACTTTGGGCTCGAAGCAGTCATTCGTTGCGCAGTGCAGCAATGACCGCTCTGCGGACTTAGTTGCCGTTGAAATTTCCCGTCAGATTATTGTTACCCAAATCATGTGCAACGCCATGTAGATTACAATTAACGAGCCTAGGGTATAAAAGGTCGCTCGAATTTCATGGGATTGCTTGGTCGCATAGGCCAAAAAGTGTGCGAAACGCACGGCGACGAACCCGTAGAGTAGCAGCTGTGCCGACAACAGCGCCGGATCAGCCAACACAAAGAGCAATCCAGCGATCCAGAACGCTGGAATGTTCTCTAGGTCGTTCCGATGAATTCGCCGAGAACGGTCGACGTAGTCGTTAGTATTGAGCTGAGATGGATCAGGGTTTTTGTTTATGAGGCCCGTCCTGAGGTCTTCAGGACTCGCCCATCCACCACCTACTTTCAGCATGCGGTGTACCGTCATCCAACCCTGCCCCATAACTTTCACTACCATCAGGGAGGCTGCAATTGCGTACGTTACGAACACTGGGTTCTCTAAGTTCAACAAATCCATATTTCCAAGCCCCATTCTGCTTGCCTACCGTTGGTAGAATAGATAACCTACCAACGGTAGTCAGGCAAGGGGTAACTTATGACCGATCTTAAAACCGACGGGAAAATCATTGATGCGGCGCAAAGACTACTGGCAGACGGTGGTTTTGGCGCAGTCTCTTTCGACACGATTGCGCGCGCACTTGGCATTACTAAGCAATCGGTACTTTACTGGTTCCCCACAAAAAGCGATTTGCTTGCCGCCATGTTTCTCGATTGGTTGGGCGAAGAAACCAATGAGGCCGAAACAAGCCTGCTATCTGTAAAAACTTCAAATGAGGCCATTGACGCGTTCGTTCGGTCAATCACGCGGTTCCATACATCCAACCTTGACCGCTACAGGATGATGTACCTCGCCCCCCAGACGCTGAAGGCAGGAATGCAAGAGGTACGAAACAGCGATGTTCTCGAGAAAATCCACGTTACCACATCGAAATTGTATGACGCCTTAGCTGCAAGACTCGACGGGCCACCCGAAAAAGCTCGCCAGACGGCATTTGCGATTCACTCTGCCACCTTGGGACTCGTACTGATGCTTGGGCTCGCTGACGGCATCGTCGATCCACTGAAGCACTCGGAGGCCGAGCTCGTTTCTGCATTGATTGCGAAACTGTCCTCATAACAATCAAGAAACAACGCGACCAGAGGGAGTAGGCAATTTACGAAATCGTCGAACTTAGATGAAGTATTTACCATAGGCCGTTTAACAACCAATTGGCCTTGGGTTCGTCTACAATGTGCGTTTTTCCGTAGTGACTGTAGACCTATTTTGTCGAATTTGGAGCAAAATCTCTAAAAATTGCGAAAACTTTACGGGTCTGAGACCATGAATGTTAGTTTTCAACCGTTGTTTTTTAACGAGTTGAATATGTTAAGACTAGGTGAATGGAAGCTATTGCCTGCAAAAAGTAGGCTCTCCCAGTATTTCTCCCTTGGGAATAGCTCCCAATCATCTTTCAAAGCGTTTTTGGAAATAGCCGGCCCAATATGCGTTCTTGCAGTTTTGCTTGCCTATAGCCTTCATAAGGCTTCTGCCGCGAGCTACGCATCGATCCTCATGTGAAACAATTTAGCTTCGACCGAGATGCCAGGTTCTTTGCTTAAAGATGTTGCAACAACTACTGGTCTTAAAGCGGGCATTCGCTTCAATTGCCACAAAGTCTGACCGCTAAAAACACAATTCATGACCAGACTGCTCCAGAGGCCTTCAAATTCAGACCGACGTGAACACAGGCTAGGGCATGATTGTTCGTTGGTTCATTAAATGAAGTCTCCAAAGAAAATGTAACAAATGCAACAACAGTATGAGTTCAGTGAAATTGAAGGAACACCGCGTGAAGATCTATTCTGTATTCGTTTGGATGCTGGCCCTGACCTTGATGGTTGGCGTCATCGATGTGGCTTCCGCCAAAGAAAAAGGCGGGAAGTCAAAAGACAAGAAAGTTCAGTTGGATGGCAAGCCGGATAAGGGTCAGAAAGCTGTGCCGCCAGGGCAAATAAAGCGCTATACAAGAGGAGCCAAACTTCCCGCCGACTTGGATTACTCGGACATCGGCGACCTTTCCAACTGGAAATTGAAACCTCCAGGAAAAGGAAATCGTTACATACGCGTCAACGATGAAATTTTGGAAGTTTCTGATGATCTTTCGACTGTCGTCGATGCCGTTGGCATCGTTGGTGACCTTGCTAAGTAAAACGGCTGAATCATAACCCCTGGACTCAACGCGGTCAGCTGATTGATTTGGTCAGATGTCGGCTTTTGGACGGATAGCAGACCCAACGTTGCAAAGCGCCAACGTCCGCCTTGCGGACTTTGCTGCCATTGACCCGCTTTCACCGAAGGACCGCAGACAGCCCCAATCGGTCAATCGTTCCAACGTCGGGGATGACGAAAGCAGACGTTTGTTGCGCCTTGGCACATTTGTTGGTTTGCGGATAATTTGACCAAGGCGCTTGGCAGCGGAAATCCTGAAAGCGATGTATCGCATATTGGTGCTTTGTGCCAAATGGAGCCGCCGAGCCGCAATGCGACGCGCATGCCGTCCCATTGCCTTTTCTTCTTTTTGCGGCTGTAGTCTTATTCGCAAGGGTCGTCGGGTGACCTGGTGTGAACGTCCATCCCGGGTAGGGAGATTATGAGAAAACCGGAATTGTTCAGAGATATTTCCTGTTGGCTGCTCGAACGCGCTTTAACGGATGCCGATCTTGACGAAACAGTGGCCGGTCTGGGGCGCAGGCTGGTGCAGGGCGGTGTGCCGGTATTTCGGATCAATTTTGGCTCGATGCTCCTGCACCCTGTCCTAGGCGCGCTGGATCTCACCTGGGATGCCCTCAGCGATAATTGCCGAAGCCAAGCCGTGCCCAGGACCGCCGCCAAGACTCCCGAGTTTCAAAACGCGCCGTTCTACCGGATGGTCAAAAACAAAACGCCGTTTGAACGCTACAGGCTGAATGACCCTGAGGTGCGCGCTAAATATCCGTTATTTGAAACACTGGGCGGTATTGGCATTACCGATTACATTGCGCTGTTTGCATCTTATGGGCGCAAAACGCCCATGACGTGGGCTGACCTTCCTGCCGGTGTCGAAGGTGCCATCGCTTCGTTTGCCACCAAACGGACTGGCGGGTTTTCTGCAGACGAAGTAGAAGACCTTAAAAGCCTGTCGACGCCGCTTGCTCTCGCCATGAAAGGGGCCAGCGACCGGAGCCTCGCTAAGACACTTCTGGAGACCTATCTCGGCAAAGCTTCGGGGGCCCAAGTGCTAGATGGCCTAGTCGATCGGGGCGATGGCAGGGTGATCAATTGTTGCTTGTGGTTCAGCGACCTGAGACACTCGACGAGGATGGCGGCCGAGCTTGATATCGAAAGCTATTTTGCCACCATCAACGACTATTTTGATTGCACGGCAGACGCCGTGCTCGATCATGGCGGGGAAGTTCTCAAACTGATCGGCGATGCGGTTATGGCGGTCTTTCCGTTCGAGGACGGAGTCAGACCTGCGGACAACATGTGTCTGACCGCAGTCATGACAGCTCGCGATGCCCTCGGCCGGCTGGCCGAAAAAAACCGGACCAGGGCTGAAGATGGACTGGTTGAAATCGAATTTGGTATCGGTCTTCATGCCGGCAAGGTCATGTATGGAAATGTCGGGACAGTCCGGAGGCTCGATTTAACAGTGACCGGTTCGGCTGCCAACGAAGTTGAGCGATTGGAAGGTCTGTGCAAGCATCTCGCTGTGCCCGTGATCGCGTCGGAACCGTTCAAGGCGATCTATGGCCAGGAATTGGCGTCACTTGGTCGCCAAGATGTCGCTGGCATCGACGGTGGGCTGTTGGCTTTCACACTGCCCGAATTTGGCAATACGCCATTAAGAGTGGTCAAAACATAGACCAAGCTGCGCATCCGTTATCCTAACACATCATCAATCTCGGTTATTTTATTTGTGGGTCAGCTTTTTGGCTTCCGAGGGCCGTTGTCTTTTGTTTGATCCATGTGACCCCTATGGGTCGATGCTTGCGCATTTGAGTGAATTCGGATTTTTTTGTCTGCGACGTCGATTGAACGTTTCGAAATGGCTCTGATCAGAAGTTCGAAACCTCAGAACGAATGTCCGCTTTTCAGAAAACAGATGGAGTTTGCAATGTCAGTTTTCTGCGCATTCCTGTCGTTGGGGCATCGTGCAGCATCGGTCAATTTCGGGCTCAGAGCGGACACTCGACAAATTTGACTGATCGTCTGCTCTGAGGACATTGCAGTCATTGACCTAAAGATACATGATCACCACCTGACGGGATTTAGTGGAGACACCATGGCAGACGAGAGAGTGAGCCACTGGGAGGAGGCCTACCGCGAGAAAGACGATACCCAGCTGAGTTGGCATCAGGATGATCCCTCGATCTCGTTGGAGCTCTGCGACGTGGTCGGCGTCGATAATGCCTCCTCTGTGATAGACATAGGCGGAGGCACTTCACGCTTCGCAGAACGCCTGATCGAAAGAGGACTGAGCGACGTTTCTGTGCTCGATGTATCCAAAGCTGCGCTTGATCGATCTCGTGGACAACTTGGCGCCGTAGGCGAGCAGATTGAATGGATCGCAGCCGATGTCACAACCTGGAGCCCGGAGAGAAGCTATGATCTATGGCACGATCGCGCCGTATTTCATTTCCTTGTCGATGCGGACGACCGTTCCGCCTACCGGGACCAGTTGTACCGCTGCCTTCTCCCAGGTAGCCATGCGATTATCGCAACGTTTGCGCTCGACGGTCCGAAGAAGTGCAGCGGTTTGCCAATCGTTCGCTATGATCCAGAGGGGCTATGCGAGGTATTAGGCGATCGTATTTCCCTGGTCACGCATCGGGAGCACACACACCATACTCCTTGGGGAAGCTCTCAGTCCTTCCAATTCAGCTTGTTACGCGTGGGCCAGTAGCGCTGCTGTTGCGCTGCTAATGCGCTTCGGCACGACTGTGACATCCAATGGCCTTGCTCATGCCTTCGCTGCAACTTTACTCATCCGGCGGCCGTCTTGCGGACGAAGTCGCCCTTCGGTTTCTTTCCAAGCCTGCGCATGATAATCTTTGATAATTGCACTTTGCTCGGAGGAGGATGACCTCTGAAACGCAGGCTGACCGCCATACTTGCAGCCGATCTGGTTGGGTATTCCCGCCTTATGAACTCGGATCAAAGCGGAACGCTCAGCGCGTTGCGAGAGCTTCGATCTGGGCTTTTTGACCCTTCTGTAGTCGCGCATCGCGGCAATTTAGTGAAATGCATGGGGGATGGTTGGATAGTCGAGTTTCCATCAGTCTCTGACGCTGTGACCTGTGCTGTCGCCATTCAGAACTCTTTGGCCAGCGAGAATACACTGAAGTTGAGAATTGGGATACACATAGGTGAAGTCGTTTTCGAGGAGGATGATGTATTTGGTAATGGCGTTAACGTCGCCGCTCGTTTGGAAGCGCTTGCCGAAGCCGGGCAGGTTCTCATCTCCGGCTCCGCCTATGAATGCCTGGACAGCAAAACGGCTTGCGCGTTCCAAGGCGGAGAAAACCGTGAGCTTAAGAACATTGATCGACCGGTGCCAGTCTGGTGGTGGGGGGACGCCGAGTCTGTAGATCCGCTTTATGATTCTGAACCGCCTGGGTCCCCTGACGGAACTGCGATCGCCGTATTACCATTTGACAACATTTCAGGCGACCCTGAACAGGAATATTTTTCGGACGGGTTGTCCGAAGACATAATTACGGCTCTGTCGAAACACCACTGGCTCGAGGTCGTCGCGCGCAACACGACCTTTGCCTACAAGGGAAAATCCCCGAATGTTCGGCAGCTCGCCGATGACTTGGACGCCGACTACGTTGTCGAAGGCTCGGTCAGGAAAGCGGGTGCGCGCATTCGAGTCACGGTTCAGCTGATTGACGCATCGACTGGCAACCACGTGTGGGCGGAAAAATATGACCGTCAGTTGGAAGACATCTTCGATGTTCAGGACGAGATCACGGAAACAATTGTTGGCAGACTGGAGCCCGAAGTCGGAAATGCGATCCGGCGCAAGTTAGAAGATACGCCGCGCCGAAACCCCCATGCCTGGGACTGCTATCATCTTGGGCTTGCGCACTTTTACAAGTTTACTGCCGTAAGCAACCGTGAAGCTCAGAGGTTGTTTCTCCAAAGCCGCGAACTGGACCCCAGTTTTCCCGAGGCACATGCCTGGTGGGCTTATGCCACGATTCTCGGGATGGTGTATTGGGACACGGAACCGGATTCTGCCCTTATGGACGAAGCGCTGGCTGCCGCACGCACCGCCGTTTCAATGGATAACCAGAATGCGCTGCTCTACATGCTGATGGGCAGAGTCCAACTGGCCCGCCGGGAATACCGCAGCGCGCTGGCTGAGAATGAAACTGCAATCAAATTGAACCCGACTCTGGCTCCAGCATATTGCGGATTGGGAGACTCACTTTCCTATGAGGGACGATACGAAGAGGCGATTGCCAATTTCGAGAAAGCCGTGGAGATGAGCCCTAACCATCCGCAGCTTTGGGCCTTTCTGAGCTATGGCGCGCTGACTCTGCTTTTCGATCACCAGTTCGAGAAAGCTCTGGACTGGGCAGAGCGGGCTCGCGATGTGCCAAATTGCCAATACTGGGCCACCGCGCATGCAGTCGTGGCGCTTGCCAATCTCGGGCGGGACAAAGATCTGGCGAAGATGGTGCATAACCTAATGGTGGAAGAGCCGAAATTCTCGCGGTCATTCGCAAAAAAGAAGCTGTTCTATCTGAAGCGGGACGATCAAATGGAACTTTACCTTGCAGGGCTTGCAAAGGCAGGTATCCCGGCCTGATTTTTCCTGTGATCGGCCCTTGCTTTGCCGCTTGTCTTGAATGCTTGCGTCAGGTCAAGCCGAATGACCGCAAAGGGTTCGGAGCGGGACTTAATCTCCCGCAGGAATTGCTTGTCCGGTGACGTTTTGAAAATCGCTCTGCGGTGGCATTTATCCAACCTGTGAATGCACCAAAGTTTCCTCAGGCGAGCGTGATCAGCCACCCGCCCCAGACAATCAAAACCACGCCCAATCCTCGACTCAGAATCCGCCCGAATGGCAACGTCTTTTCTGCCAACACTACGATTGTAAGAACGGCAACCCACGGCAGGTTCATGACGCCCAATACAAACAACAGCACCATCAGCATCCAGCAGCAACCAAGGCAGTAGGCCCCGTGGTGAAGCCCCATCTTCGCGGCACCCAGGGTTCCCTCGTGCCAATGAGCCGTCAGAAAACTCATGGGCGAGCGGCAATGCTCCAGGCAAGCGTTCTTGAGCGGCGTCCACTGAAACAACCCGGCGAGTATCAACATCACGCCGCCCACAGTCGGCGCAACCCTCCCCATCATCGAGGAAAGCGCGCCGCCCGTGTGCAGCCACCAATTCAATACCGTCGCCGCCAGCGAGAACACCAGCCAAACCAACAGATACCCCACCACGAAGCTACCCGTTGGCACGAAGGGTCGCCCTGCCTCCTCCCGCTTCGCGCGGACCCGCTCGTAGATCATTACGGCGGGTGTAACCGAAGGCAGCATCATCGCGAACATCATCACCGCCCACATGATAAGCATGAAGACAATATCCGCGACGGACCACTGCATCATCATCGGCATGGCCATGTCGCCAACCATCGTCATCGAGGACGAACCTCGCCCGAGGTAAATTGTATAGGCCCACGCCAGCGCCGTGAGCGCGACTAGCGCTGCCAGCACCAGCGCCCGATCTCGTCGTGCGACCCCTACAGCATTCATTAGGATGGCCTGAAGATCCGGCCCGGCCTCAGCCGGCCCAAGCGACTTGTCCGACCACACCCGACCGGCCCGCCCAGGTCACGGGCATATCCGCGTCGTTCCAAGTGGTTCCATCACTGGGGGCCAGATCACCTTCATGCCCCTCATGCCCGAAGGCGAGGCTGAACGCGGCGTTCTGCAGTTTCATCTTGTTGCCGAGGTCATTGACCAGGCGACGGGATTTCATCTCGCCTACACCGGCCACGCTTGCAGTTATTTCGCCATCGGCCTCGGTCACGCTGATCCCGGCGCGTTTGGTTGGAAGCCAGGTCGACAACAGGCTTGCCGGCACCTCCATGCCGCCACCGGACGCACCCTGCAAGATAGTCTCCAATGCCGCCGCCTGCGCATCGCTGGCGTTTTCGTCAATGTACACTCGCCCGGTGCCGTTGGCGTCAAACAGTGTCGGCCCGGGGAAATGCAATGAGACAATCGCATTTTGGCCAGAAAGGTCCACGCCTTCATGAGAGCCCTCGCTAATGCGTATCAACAGGGACGTCGCGCAATACCCTTGGTCCAAGAGCATAAGGTCAGCTTGTCCGAACCAGCATGGGCAAAGCATGTTGCAATTGCAGGTTTCGACGAGTTCCGCTGAAACATTCCAAGCCATGATTTCTCCTCCCATCCCATATTTTCCACGGAGGCATTTTAGCAGAAAGGCTGCTTTTCACCAATCAACCAGAAGGTTAAACATGTCTCCTCAGGGCTCAGAGCTGCCTATCCCTACAGCTTACATGATTAGCTGGTTGGCAGCCCAAGCCGGTCCTTCGCAACAAAGCCGCCATTCGTCACCAAGCGATCCAAACCGAAATATCATTGGGTTCGAAGCTTAACTGATTTGATCATGCTGGTTTTATCAATGTTCCCAGATATGCCCGAGTGTCGGCATCCCACGAGCTGGGGTCCTCTCCATGAGCGACCACCGCGTGCAGTTCCATGAGCTTCCAGACTTCATCTTTGGTCGCTGCGATCACTTTGCCTGGGCAGGCCTCCATGCCCTCGCAATCCTTGCAGGCATATGAAAATGCGGTGTTCATCATTTTCTCCTCTTTCTGGACGGGAAAGTTGATCAAAACTCAGGAAACGTCGGGAGACCGTCGTCGAGTTTTATCCATGGCTGCTGATGTGACACGAAGACGTGGGCCTTGGGTTTCGCAATCGATGGGTCGTCCAACGTTACAGCAGAAAACCACGCGTCAGCGCTCCAGTCTTGGCCCTCAACTTCATTTAGTGCGGCATAGGTCAACGTCGTTCCACAGTCCCGACAAAATCCGCGGCGAATACCCGGAGTTTTCTCAATGTGTTGGATTTCGCCTTTGATAACGGCGAAGTCTTCGGCGGCTACCTTAGCCCAAGTTACAAAGGCACCGCCAAGGGCCATTTGGCATGAACGACAATGGCAATGTCCCGACCAGACAGGTGGTGTCGCGATCTGGTATCGAACCGCACCACAGTAGCATCCACCTTGAATTTTTTTCATCGTATCAAGATCTCCTGGCATGCGGCTAGGCTGACATCCGTGATGATGCCTATACCTATTTTTCTTTGAGCTTATAAACAGATTTCGATATGAATATTGTCAAGAAAACCGATATCATGCGACTCAAATAGTCTAACAAAACATTAGAAAATCTACAGTATGGATTGGTTGCACCTTCCCCCGATGAACGCTTTGCGCGCCTTCTCAGCAGTTGCGGAAGCAGGGAGTTACACCGTGGCGGCTGAACGCTTGAACGTGACCCAAGCGGCCGTCAGCCAGCAGGTAAAATCGTTGGAAAGGCATTTGGGTGTAGCTCTCGTTGCCAGACGTGGGCGCAGCATTGAATTGACAGAGCCAGGCATCATTCTGGCACGTGAACTGGGTATCGGTTTTGAAATTATCGGAAGGGGTGTCGAACGACTGGCGGAACATGCAGGGCACCGCCCCGTTCAAGTGACCATGTCACCCGCATTCGCGGTAGAGTGGCTATTGCCGAGAATGGCAGAGTTTCAACGTCAACATCCAGAGATCAATTTGATGCTGAACCCAACCTCGGAGCTGGTTCAGATAAAGCCAGGTGGTATCGATGTCGCCATTCGGTATCACGATAGACGCATGTCAAGAAAAGAAGAGGATACTGTCCTTGTTTCCGACATGGTCGTGATCGGAGCACCTTCACTGGTGGAAGGCCAAGATCTGCGTGACCCGGCCTCTTTAACGAAGCTGCCCTGGTTGCAGGAACTGGGCACAAACGAGGCGGCCGACTGGTTCACCTATCATGGGGTCGTACCTCCCGAGCCATTGACCATAAATCACATGCCAGGGAACCTGATCATGACTGCGGTTCGTCGGGGTGACGGTATCACGTATTCTGCCAGAGCTTTTTTTGAGGACGATCTGTCATCTGGTCGGATGATTGAGTTGTTCTCTGAGCCACTCTTCGGCGTCTATTACATCCAGACGCAAGCAGAATATCAGCGTCCCGAGGCTAAGATGTTCGTCAAGTGGCTTAAAGCGCAATCACAAGCCGTATCGGCACACACGTCCGAAAACTGATCTAGTTACAGTTGGAAACCTTGGATCCAAGCTAGGCTCGAGGCTGTCGCGTAGCTTATTTGTTCGAAGTAGAAATCAAGTGATCAACTACGTACTCCGCGTCCTCGCCCACGCCATAAAACAGGCCTGACCCTTGTGAATGCATCCAGTGCAGTCCGCAGAAGTACAGGCCATCTACATCTGTAATACCTCGCTCATATTGCGGATATCGGACGAATTCATGGCTGACATCGATGCCTCGCTCGCGCAGCAGGTCTTCGACATTCCGCAAGGAAAGCGGAAACCGGATGTACAGCATCACCGCCAGGCGGATGATCTCGGGACTGGTTTTGAAGTACTTGAATGGCGATTGTTTAATCATGCGTGAAGGCTACGAGAGCACCCTACCCGCCTCAACCCAAGTTCTTCTGACAAGACCTGGCATCGTATGGCGCGGCCTTGAAGGAGATTGGCGCTGCAGGCAGACAGGAAACCGGTCGCTGGTTGAACAACAGGGCCGAGAACTCGCATCTGCCGTTCCGACGACGAGAGCGGGCGATGCTGCGTTTCAGGCGGATGCGAAGTTTGAAGAAATTCGCATCCGTCCACGCTTCAGTCTACAATCACTTTAATCAGGAACGTAGCCTTTCAACGAGACCAAATTTCAAGCTCAACCGCGCTGCCGCTCTTGATGAGTGGCGTGGTCTTGGCGCGAGTTAATGGACAGTGTCACTGGCCTTGTAGAGACTGGTTCGAATTAGTCTGCCAGCACCTTTGTGATCACCAAGGCTTCTCGAACGGAGCAATTTTCTACGCGACGCCTCAGTTAAGTGCGTCCTTTGTCGCTATGTCGACGGCCCCAGCCAGCAGCGTGTCCGGATCGGCCTCACACACCTGTTCCAATCGGTCGATGAACTCAACTCTGAGAGTTGCACGCTGCTCCTCGTCCGGTATCTCGGCCTCAACGTCGAACTCGCGATTGAAGAGGGAAACCGCCACCATCAATCCGACAATTTCAGCGACTTTTTCCTCATCGTCGGGATAGTTGGCCAGAATGCTCTCACAGCTGTGGTGCATGTGCGGCATGGCCGCGTTGAGAATGCGGTCCATTTCTTCGTCAGCAAATGCACTGCCTACGCACCCGATGACAAATGCAACTGTAGTTGCGGAGCATTTCGAAAAAAGAGACATTATCTTTCTCCATTTTAATTTCATTTGACGAGCTTGATGACTACTTTTCGCGATCTAACGTTTCTTGTTGTAACCAGCGATCGCGCCCACGACAGCACCGCCGGTCGCTCCATTGCCGCCGCCTACAATGTAACCGACCCCAGCCCCTATGGCTGCGCCACCCATCGTATTCTTCGTACGCTTGCTCAATGCGTCTGCTGGCGTCGGTAAAACAGTTCCGATGCCCAGTGCTGTAATGAGTAGCACAGCCAGATGGTTGCGTGTTTTTAGCATGGTCTTTTCCTCCATGGTCCGATTGCAAATTGTGAATTTTCAACGCTTTCTGCGAGATGCATTTCTTCCGTCTCTGGGTTGGCAACTGTGGATTCAGTCCGCCACTTCCATTTCGGGGAAGGTCCAGCTTCCATCAAGGATTTCAGCACGGGGCTCGTACATCCGAATTGAATAGTTCCAGCCGGGCGTGATCGGAATGCAATTGATCTGACCAACCTCGCAACCGCCCATATGTATGGTCGTCGAGCCGTCATCATTCTGTTCGGCGGTCACGCTATTGTAATTGTTCACGCCCAGATCATTCGCTTCGAGATATCCTTCCGCGTTGTAGATCGTCACGGACCAGAAGCCGTCAACTGGCACGTCACCCACCGTGACCCTATAAGGCGTGTTACCGTCATTTTCCGAGACGCTATCCATGGTATACATCGCTGCGCTTGCCGGCAGTCCGCCCCAACCGGCGGCCGCGCCGATGATGTAGGAGGTCGGATCGACTTCATCTTCACGACCGAAGGCCCTCGACGCCTCAAACCCAAGCCCAGCTGCAAAGTCACTCAACGCTCGTCTGCCGACCGCGAGGGCTTCCTGGTCCCAAACCGGGGCCTCGAAGGGGCCTGCACCACCGCCCTCAACGACGATGGCATCCTGCGCTGCGTGCGCTTGGCTCACATCATTCGGGTCGGTTGGATTGGCGAAAGTCCGGATCGAGACCTGCGCAAACTGCGAACCGACGTTCTCCTCGGTCAGATCGTATGTGCCGGGCGTGGCCTCGACAAACATGTAGTGGTCCTGGTTGATCACCTGCATGGACTGATACCGCCCCTCAATCTCGGGCAGTGTGATCCGCACAGGTTCCGACAGATCCAGAACCATGGCGGTGTAGAGTGTATCCTGATTCATACGGATAACCGGCTGGTTATCCGGCGTCGTTGGCTCCCGAAGGTGGAACACTTCTCCAACATCGCCGCCCTGTGTCGCCAAAGTGGCGCGAAACATCGTATCGGTCTCAGCCCGCACGAAATTCTCGACATTGACCTCTTCGGCGTACGCGGCGGTCGAGATGCATAGCGCTATTGTTCCTACAAGATACTTCATTGTTTACTCACTATATTCAGCTTGCGGGTTCGGCGGACGGGAATTCCCAACTGCCGTCGAGGACTTCTGGCTGGGCACGATAGAGCCTGACGGTGTAGTTCCAGCCCTCCATGATTGGCAGGCAGTTCACCCGTCCGTCGTCGCAACCGCCGAGATGGACCGTCGTAGAGCCGTCTTGGTTACGTTCGCCCGTCACGGAGTTGATGTTGTAGGCTCCAAGGGCGTTCGGCTCGAAGAAGCCGTCAGCGTTGTAGAGGCTGACAGACCAGAATGCATCCACCGGCACATCCGACGGAACTTCAATCTTGTATTCTCCCACTGGAAGGCCAGGCTCAACATTGAGGTAGAAAGCCTGCGCCTCCGGCAGCCCCCCCCAACCGCCAGCTGTACCTAATAGTTGACGAACCGGGTCGACCTCGCCCTTCCGCCCATGCATCCGGGTACTGTCCGTAACATGCCTGCCGAGTTCAATGGCCGCCTTGAGAACGGCATCGAAGCTTTCCTGGTCGTAGTTCGGAAGCACGAAGGGTTTCGAGGACCCGGCATCGAGCACTATCGAATCCTGGAGTGCATGTACCTCAGCCACGTCTTCAGGGTCGGCGGAATCGACCAGTGTTCGGACAATCGCCAGAACATACGGTGTATCGAACTTTTCTATGTCGAGCGTGTACCTGCCGCCGCCAACAAAGACGTCATTCATGAAATGGTCCTGGTTGACGATCTGCGCCGAGATGTAGCGGTCACCCGTTTCGGGCAAAATCAGCGTCACGCCCTCGCTGATGTCGATAACCGCAATGCTGTAAAGCGTGTCGCGGTTCATCCGGATCGTGGGTTGCCGTTCCACAGGCGTCGGCTCTCGGACATGCACCCAGGTGTTCACATCACCGCTGATCGCGAGGTACTTGCTGAACTCGATATCTGAAGCTGCGCGCATAAAGTTGTCGATGGTGACTGGGATCTCTTTCGCATCCAAAAGCGCGCGCAAATTGTTTGAAGCATCTTGGGCAAATGCGATCCCTGTACAGATTGATGACGCAACGACCAATACGCTTACGCCCGTTAAACCAAAAATTCGCATAATCCCCCCACAACTTCCGGTGGACTATTATCGAAGGGCCACTGCAGCTGCTTTGATTCATATCAATCGCACGGATTTTCTTTGGGTCCCGGCTCCGTACGACTGCTCAACTGCTCGCTTTTGAACGACTGTTCGAGACCCAAGGCGGCCGTTCGCGAGGGTGCTGTCAGACGAATTCGAACCAGTCTCAGCTAGGCCAGCATAGCTGCCCTTTATGCCGCACCAAGTTCGCGCCACTCGGCAAGAGCAGCGGTGCGCGTCAGCTTGAAGGTGCCTCGGCTGGCTAGCGATCTTTCCTGATTGAAGTGGTTGTAGACGGAAGAATGGACGGAGGCGAATTTCTGCAAACTTCGCATACGCCGGAAACGCTGCATTGCGCGTTCTCTTCGTCGGAACGGCAGGTGCGAATTCTCAACGTGGTTGTTGAGCCACCTGCCCGTCCTTTGTTTTTCGAGAGCACCCAATTCTCTTAGAGCAGCCTTGTAGGAAGCGAAGCGGTCGGTGAAGATCTTTTCGGCATTGCCGTGCCGCTTCATCAATTTCCTGAGGAATTTCAGTGCTGCAGCTTTGTTTCAGCGTTTTGTGACGACCGCTTCCAGCACCTCGCCTTCGTGATCCACAGCCCGCCACAGATATTGACGCTTGCCATTCACCTTCACGAAAACCTCGTACACGTGCCACTTCCATTTGGAGAACGCGCGCAGCTGCTGAACACGCTTCCGCCGTATCTCAGCAGCGAACATTGGACCAAACCTGTTCCACCAATATCGGACAGTTTCATGGCTGACATCGATCCCGCGTTCATGCAGCAGATCCTCGACACTCCGAAGCGAGAGCGGAAATCTGATGTACAGCATCACCGCAAGGCGGATGATCTCAGGGCTGGTTTTAAAGTATTTGAAAGAGGCAGGTCTGGTCATGGGCAAAAGCTACGCAACCACCCTGCCCCCCCTCAAGCAAAGTTCTTCTGACAAGACCCTCAGCACGACTCAAACCAATTTCTAAAGGCAGGACCAGCGTATTAGTCGATCTCCCTCAATAGCCACTCCGCCCGTTTGACGCTCTCGTGTGCTGTTCCGAGTTTTCGAACCAGCCTGGCTTTCCTATCAGAATTCTTCTCCATATGAATTTCGGCCTCAAGACCTGCTGCCTTCTTACGCAGCTTCTTGAGTACCTTTTGAACATGGCTGGATTTAATTTTCTCCGCTTTGCCTGCCTCAAGACGCAAGTTGTACTCGACCATTTTTTCGGCAAGTTTTTTCAATCCCATCTTAATACCCTCCCGCAGATCGTCGCAAAATTTCAGCATGCTATTTGCTTTCTACGACTTTACTGTGACGTTTTTCGGATTCGTCTTCCTTAGAGAGCGCATCGGTTTCAATCTTATACTCACCCAGTTCTTCTTCTTCCAAAGCCAACAAACGTTCGACTTCGGCCATAGCGCTGTCTCGTTCGATGTAAAAGGTTCTCGCTGCTTCGATCAGCTTACGCATCGCGCTATAGGCATAGTCCGAGTCGTTGAGAAATGATGTTGCGGCATCGGGAGTGAGTTGGTTTTTTCGAATGAGCTGTTCTACACGGCGCGCAGCGGTCCGGGCATCTTCTTCTACTTGTGCACGTTCCTGATCAAGCCAGAGCGCACTACGCTCATCCGGTTCTGCGTCTTCAAGTTTTTGAATTTCGACGAGTATTCTGGCAATTTCAGTACGGAGGTCATCATACAGTTCGGTTGCACTCCCGGAAAACCGTACAGTGTGACGCAAGATATTCTTTCGCAGGTGTTTGACCGACTTAACCGCTTGAACGATGTCACCGGCGATATCCCTCAGTGCATAAACACGTTCCGCAACGTCTGGTTCGACACGTTTTTCCCCGACGCGCGTCGAGAATTCGACAATGGCAGAATAGAGCGACTTGATCTTGCGCCGGTAGCTTTCCTCGATATCCATGTCGGTAGGTGTTCGACTGCTGCGAACCACCTCTGCAACGCTGTTCGCGCCAAGTACATCCTTCTTATGCAAATTCAGGCCATGCAAGATCAACGTCATCGCGTTTTCGTAGAGATGCATGACTTCCTTTCGAAGTGCTATCTCAAGAGTTTGTGGGAAATCATCGGCCGCATCGTTCAGGTACCGCGGTTGACTGACATCGGGGGTTGGTTCGACGATACTGCGTTCAAGAAAGGAGATCAGCCAACGCATCAATGGTAACATGAGCAAGACGCCGAGCACGTTAAAGATGGTATGGAACACCGCCAACTTCAGAGCATAATCCTCCGCACCGATGCCCACGGTACCACTGATCAGGTCAACCGTCTCACTCAGCGGGACTATGAAAACCAAAGCTACCGCCGCAGTCGTTGTATTGAAGATCAGGTGCGCCAATGCGAGTCGCTTCCCCTGAAAATTGGCGCTGATCGAGCCAATAATCGCCGTGATCGTGGTTCCAATATTAGCCCCGATCGCCAGAGCCAGCGCGTTTTCATAGCTTATTTGAGAAGCGGCAAGCGCGGTGAGAGTAAGCACCATCGTCGCGTGGCTCGACTGCATAATCACGGTTGCGGCAGTCCCCAACAAACAATAGACCACCAGCCCCCAAAATCCCGACAAAGCAAATCGCATTAGGTCGACCTGGTCCTTGAATGCGTCGAAACCCTCTTTCATGTAATGAATGCCTAAAAACAGAAAACCCAGTCCTCCAAGGGCGTAACCAATCCCACGGAGCACCTTCGGCTTCTGAAACACAAGAATTATGCTAAGGCCGATAATTGGCATGGCATAGGTTGCGATATTCACCTTTAATCCTAGCCCGGCGACCAACCACGCACCCGTCGTCGTTCCGATATTGGCCCCAAAGATTACCCCCACCCCACCGACCAGAGAAATAAGGTCCGCACTTAAAAACGAAATCGTCATGACCGAAACCAGTGAGCTGGACTGCAACAACGCAGTAGAGACGAAACCGAATAATAGAGATCGCGAAACGGATTTTGTCGCCCGCTGAAGCATTCGTTCTAGTGTTCCGCCTCCAAGTAGCTTGAAGCCGTCTTCAAGCATAAGCATGCCAAACAAAAAGATAGCGATCCCAGCTGCAACCACCTGCGCGTCAGGACTTACCCAAAAGGCAATTAGTAGCGCGCCAATTGCGACCGGTAGGTAGTACTTGATCATTCAATCAGTCCGAATTTTTGGATCGCAAAAACACCGCATGGCGCGAATTTCGACCTACAGGAAGACCGCACACTAACCTCAACCAACGTTCGTGCAGCGCCACGAGTCTCAGGAGATACCACATCCCAAACCCGGGCGCTTTCTGACCTCGATGTTTCTACTACCGCAACGTACATGTCTCATTGATTCAAATCATGGCGTAGGAACTCTACTTACCCAAATGTTTGGACTGACTTGCTACATGACACCGATGGACCAAACATGTTGAGAACTAAAAGAGTAGAAAAAGCAGTTCGCCTAAACCGCGAAGAACTGTTCCGGTTTGGTACGGCTCTGCTCTTCATCGTCGGCATAATGCTGGTAGCAATGGCCAGATCAGACGGCGGAACAGACGGAGTGCTCTTGATCGTCGCCGCAATGATCGGTGGATACATGGCTATGAACATTGGCGCGAACGACGTGGCGAACAATGTTGGCCCCGCCGTCGGATCCCAAGCAATTACTTTGACCGGCGCTATCCTGATTGCGGCTTTCTTTGAAGCAGGCGGCACCATGATTGCGGGGGGCGATGTTGTCGGCACAATAAAAAAAGGCATTATCGACCCAGACTTGGTGGCGGACTGAGACACATTCATGTGGCTGATGACGGCGGCTCTACTCGCGGCAGCGGTGTGGCTGAATTTCGCCACAGCTGTCGGTGCCCCGGTTTCCACAACGCATTCAATCGTCGGTGGCGTACTTGGGGCTGGGATAGCCGCGGCCGGCTGGAGCATAGCGGACTGGTATCAGGTTGGGATGATCGCGGCGAGCTGGATTATTTCTCCCGTCCTTGGAGGAGTCATTGCGGCAACTTTCCTTTACGTCATCAAGCGCACAATAACCTATAAATCGGATGTATTGACTGCAGCCAACCGAATGGTGCCATTCCTTGTTGCCGTTATGGCGTGGGCCTTCGGCACGTATCTTATGCTCTAAGGTGTGAAGAAGTTGGTGAAGGTCGACTTCCCTAAAGGGTGCTGTCAGACCAATTCGAACCAGTCTCTGTTTACCCCTAAATGCCGGAACTTATGCTGAACAAAGTTGGCGCCACTCGGAGAGAGCAGCGGCGCGGTTGAGCTTGAAATTGTCTCTGCTGTAGAGGGCGCGTTCCTGATTGAAATGGTTGTAGACGGAAGAATGAACTGCGGCGAACTTCTGCAAACATCGCATTTGCCTGAAGCGGAGCATCGCACGTTCTCGTCGTCGAAATGGCAGATGGGAATTCTCGGCCCGATTGTTCAGCCAGCGGCCGGTCTTTTGCCGACTACCGTTCCCGACAACTCTCATCGCCGCGCCATAAGACCGCAGTTTGTCCGTCACGATGGCTTCAGGTTGACCGTAGCGTTTCATTGATTTTCTGAGGAATTTCAACGCAGCTTTGCGGTCACGGCGCTTGGTCACATAACTTTCCAGCACCTCGCCTTCGTCATCCACAGCCCGCCATAGGTAGTGCGTCTCGCCATTGATCTTCACGAAGACCTCGTCCAGATGCCACTGCCAGTTCGAATAAGACCGCATCCGATTGACCCTGTTTCTGCGGATCTCTGCCGCGAATATCGGGCCAAATCTGTTCCACCAATAACGCACAGTTTCGTGGCTGATCTCGATGCCGCGCTCGTGCAAAAGATCTTCAACATTGCGAAGCGAAAGCGGAAACCGAACATACATCATGACGGCCAGACGGATGATCTCGGGGCTCGTCTTGAAGTAGCGAAAAGGGCTGCGTCTTGTCATCCTGCGACGCTAAGTGCTCGCCCTGCCCGCCTCAAGACAAGTTCTTCTGACAGTGCCAAATCGCGGCTCGTTTTGAAATAGCGAAATGGGTCAGGTTTGGTCATCCTGTGAGGCTATGAAACCGCCCTGCCCGGCTCAAGCAGGTTTAGTTTGACAATGCCATCTTTTCCCTGAACTCAGCTATGGCGAGACGCTAGCCAAGCCCTCTACCCGGCTCGAGAAAAGTTCCTCTAACAAGATCCGTCTGAGTGCGGAAGCGCTCTAACCCTGCCGGATGATGCGTTCATAGATCCCCGTCACGGTAAGAATAATCAGGCCAAAAATGAGAATGCGTGCGCCTTGCGGCATCTGCAGAAGCGTCAGCATCGTGTCGATCACCCGCAAAATCAGCGCACCGACAATCGCCCCGGCAAAGCTCCCTCTGCCGCCAAAAATCGACGTTCCTCCGATCACTGCAGCCGCGACCGACGGCAGCAACAGTGGGTTCGCCAGGCTGAGCGATGGCGCCCTGATCATGCCGAGGTAAAGCAATCCAGCCAACGCCGCGATCAGGCCCGACAAGGTGTAAAGTGCGACAAGAACTTGCCACGAGCGCACCCCCGACAGACTGGCCGCGTTTTCATTTGATCCCAGCGCGAACAGCAACCTGCCGAACCCGGAAAACCGCATGATCCAGAGGATGACCAGGGCGAAGGGTACAAACAAAAACAGCCCATTGGGTAGGCCAAGTGTACGCCCAGTGCCCAACCAGACCAGCATCTGGGGAATTTCGGTGCCAGTTGAAATGACGAACCGCTGGTAGACTTGCAGACACCCGGTCGCAATCAGGCCGGTTCCAAGGGTCATGATTAACGGATGCACCCGCACGACGCCGGACCCGACACCATTGACTAGCCCGACCATCCCCCCTGCGCCCAGCGCAATCAGCATGGCCAGCTGAATCCCTATCAGCGGGGACAACGTCGCACAGACAAAGGCCGATACTGTGGCCACCACACCGGCTGACAGGTCAATTCCCGCGGTCAGCATTGTCAGCACCTGGCACGCGGCAAGCATGGCAAGCGGGATGGCGAATTTTATTAGGTTGCCAACCCAGAAAATCGAGACCAAGCCATCGCGCCCTCCGCGCAACGGTATAATCATGCCCGGCTTCATGAATTCCAACACCGCAATCAGGAAAAAGAGCAGCGCAATCAGCGGTACCACCGGATTGTCTCTTAGATACCGTCCCAACTGAACCGGGTTTCTTTCTTCCGACACCATGCTCATACTCGGACCCTCCGATATGTGACGACTGTGGCAAGCATGACCACAGCCACCATGACTGTTCCTTCGACGATTGTTGTGACGTTTGGATCAACGCCGGCCAGCGTAAGGATCGTTCGGATTATTCTGAGTACGAACACCGCGATGATCGGCCCCAAAAGGCCACCACGCCCACCGCCCAGCACAACACCGCCCAGCACGACCGCAGCCACGGACGCCAAGAGATAGGGCCCCGGCACCGGCTCACCGATCCCGGTCAGCGAGACTAAGCTCAGCCCTCCAAAGGCACAGAAGAGCCCGCAGATTCCGTAGGCCAGAACTCGAGTTCGACCGACAACCACGCCGGACCGGAAGGCCGCGTTTTCGTGGCTGCCTGTGGCGTAAATCGCCAAACCGGACTTGGAGCGACGCAAAGGTATCCAAATTACGGCGACAATGACCGCTATCAGAAGAAGCGCTTTGGGGAGTCCAGGGATCACAAAATAACCGCCAATGCCCTGCCTCAGCCAGCCCGGCACGCCGCCGCCCGGTGTTTCAAGGATCAGCAGGGCCGTTCCTTCCCAAACGAACAGCATTGCCAGCGTGACCACGATATCGGGAACGCGAGTCAGGACGATAAGCGCACCGTTGATCGCTCCCATCGCCGCGCCAATCGCCAGCACCAATAGAACACCAGCCACCCCGCCAAGGCTCGGCATCAATACAGCGGCAGTCACCGAACACACCGCCATCATCGAGGCAACTGACAAATCAATGCCACCGACGATGACAACAACAGCCATCCCGGCCGTTGCAAAGGCAAATGGCAAGGCAGCGCGCGACAAGCTTTCGAGGCCCGACAGGCCGAAATCCGGCTGAATGATTTTCGTCATTGCGACCAGAACAAGCAAAAGCCCGATCAGGCCCAAACTCCATGCGTTTCGTGAAACCAGTGCAGTCATGCCGCGCTCTCCGTTTTCGAAAGTCCATAGGCGGCCCGCATCAAGGTTTGCTCGTCGGCTTTACTGGCATCGATCACGTCGACAACGTGGCCATTAAAGATCACGACGGCGCGGTCACAGGCCAGTGGAACCTCTTCCAGTTCCGAAGTGTAGAACAGGACGGCCGCACCCTGTTCTGCCAGCTCACGAACAAGAGGATAAATCTGTCGCTTGGTACGCACGTCAATTCCGCGCGTCGGGTCGAACAGCAAAAGCGTTTCGACACCCTTGGCCAGCCATCGCCCAATGGTCACCTTCTGCTGGTTGCCACCCGACAACCGTTGCACTTCGCCCTGCGCGCGCGTGTCGATCTGCAATCGCTCGATCGCGTGTGCCACACGGGATTTTTCGTGCCGCTGCCTCAACGGCCCCCAGTTCCGAATACTCGCCGAGAAAGGCAAGGCGATATTCTCGCGTACCGAACGTTCGGCCATAAGGGCATCGGCACGGTCACCCGGAACCAGGGTCAGCCCCTTGGCGATAGCGTCGGCGGGATGAGAAAAGGTCACGGGTTCGCCATCGACCTCGATGGACCCATCGGACGGCTTTTCAAAGCCCGCTAAAACTTCAAACAGTTCGTCCTGGCCCTGCCCCTCAAGGGCCACGACGCCAAGGACTTCTCCGGGATAGAGATCAAAAGACACATCCTTAAGCTTTGGCGCTGCGGTGATCCCATTAACGCTAAGACGCGGTGTCACCGTGCGAATGCGGCTTTCCTTGCCAACTTCGCGCTGACCCAGATCGATCTTGGCGCCCAACATGAGTTCGACCACGCGGTCTTCTACTCCGGGCTCGATTTTCAGTTCGCCAACAGTTTTTCCGTCCCGCAATACGGTGGCCGTGTCGCAAATCGCAGAAATTTCTGCGAACCTGTGGGAAATGTAAACAACACCGCAACCCGCGTCGGCCGCTTCGCGCACCACTGAGAGCACACGCTCGACTAGGTCTGTCGGAAGGGCCGCTGTCATCTCATCCAAAAGCAACACATCTGGCTTCGATGCCAAGGCTCTCGCAAGGTCGAGAATTCGGAGCGTAGCCAATGGCAGCGCGGAAATCATCGCATTAAGCGAAAGATTTTCTATTCCCAATTTTTCGACGAAATCTATGAAGGCTTCCACTGGCGTATCAGTAAGCCGTAGATTGTCGAAAACGCTCAGATCCGGCACGAGAGATGGCTCCTGATACACCGGAACAAGTCCAGAAGCCCGGGCCTCCGCCGGTGACCCGACATGCGCAGCCTTTCCTTTGATAATGACTTCACCGCCATCGGGGTGGAGCGCACCTGTCAGAATTTTTACGAAAGTCGATTTGCCCGCACCATTGGCGCCCATCAAGGCGACGATTTCGCCGACGCCCACGCGTAGGCTCGCATTTGTCAATGCATGCACGGCACCGAAACTCTTAGTGACATTCGCCGCGTCAAGCAGAGGTTGGGAGGTATTGTCTGTCAGCATCGGTGTTCTCTTTGCAAATGTGGCGACCCCCGGAGGAAGGGCCCGGGGGTCTGTTGGCGTCCGTTAGGCGCCGGGACCTTCACAGGCGATGATCTGTTCCATCGTGTAATCGGTCCAGCCCGGCACTGTGACGGATACCGGCCATTCGGGGTCGAGGTTGGGGTTTTGAGCCGCCTCGATTGTGGCACGGCCTTGATCTGTGGCGTTTTCCCAAAGAACCGGGTCCACTAGGACCAGCTTATCTGCAGGAGCATTGCCGTTCAGAACATCGACGGCTAGCGCAACACCTGCGCCACCAACCGAACCGGGGTTAGTGACCGCCGCGCCGTTCAGCCCATCGACCTCGGTCAGATACTGGACAAAGCCGGCATTGTCGGCACCGACGATTGGCACCAGCGGCGCACCGGATTCAACAAATGCATCGACGATGACGTTGTCGATGCCACTGGTCCAGACGCCGTCAAACGGGATTCCCGTCGCCAGGAAATCGAACATCTGTTGCTTACCCTGGTCCTGCTGCCAACCGGTAAAGACTTCGTGCACAACGTTGATACCTGGATTCTCGGCAAGAGCGCGTTTGAAGCCATTGTCGCGATCCGTGTCGGCCGAAACCCCGGCAATGCCACGCATGTAGACAATATCGCCCGAACCTCCCAGCTGCTCAAACAGCCACTTGGCTCCGAGATAGGCGTATTCTTCCTGATTGTTGGACAAGATATAGGCGCCTTCTGCCGACACGCCGGCATCGACGGCGACGACAACGATACCCTGGCTGATCGCCTTGTCGATAGCGGAGTTCAGTGCGTCCGGGTTAGAGGGATTCAGAACAATTGCATCAACGCCTGCGGCGATCAGGTTGTTCAAATCTTCCAACTGCCCAGCACTGTCGGTATTGCGGTGCGATACGATCAGGTTCGACACGTCGCCCTCGGCCAGTGCTTGCGCGCGCATGGCGCAAATCATCTGCTCGCGCCAGCCATTGCCCTGTACGGTGTTGGAAACACCAATCGTGTAGTTTTCAGCGACAGCAGAGGAAGCCATTGCTCCACCCATTGCCAAAGCTGTCAAAGTCATCTTAAGATTTCGCATTTTATTTCCCTTTCTGTTGATGTTTAATTTCAGGAGCTTGTCACCCTCATCATTTGATGTACGGCTGCAGAACATCTCGAGCGAGGGCGAAGCCGCGCTTCACCTTCTCGTCCGAACCTTCGAACAACCGATCCTCATGTTCGATTATGATCGGGCCGTCATATCCGGCCATGTAGAGTTCAGAGAAGAACTCCGACCAGTTGACGTCTCCCAATCCGCACAGGCGCGGCACTTGCCAACCCATGCCCGCACTCATTACGCCACGCTCGTAAAGACCTTCACGGTCAATCATCACGTCCTTGGCGTGGACATGTGCCATCTTCGACCCGAATTCCCGGATGAACCTACCCTGGTCAATCATTTGCCAGACCAGATGACTTGGGTCGAAATTCATCCCAACGGCGTCACCCCATTCTTCGAAAATGCGTCGCCAGACCATGGGCGAGTAGGCAATATTGTGACCGCCGGGCCATTCGTCGTAGCTGAAGATCATCGGGCAGTTTTCAAAGCACAGTTTCACCCCGGCTTCCTGCGCGTGCGCTACAATCGGAGCGAAAATCTCCCGCGCCCGATCCCAGTTGTCATCCAAGTTCAACCTTCGGTCGCCGCCAACAAACGTGTTGACGACCGGAACATTCATAAGCTGCGCAGCCGAGATCACCTTATTAAGATGCGCGATGACCTCTTCGCGGTGACTGGCGTCCTGGTGCAGTGGGTTGGGATAGTACCCAAGACCCGATACCTCGATGCCAACGTCTGCCATCATCCCGGCGATCTCGGTGGCCTGCATCCTTGTGAGGTCATTAACGTCAGTGTGGCAAGTACCGGCATAGCGACGCTTTTCCCCGCCAAGCGACGGCCAGCAGGCGATTTCCAAAGCCGAAAACCCGTTTTCAGCAGCCCAGGAAGCGACCGCTTCGAGCGGTAGATCTTCAAATGGTGCAGTCAAAATGCCAAGTTTCATTGTTCGCTCCGAATTTCCTTAATTTGAACCCAACGCCCCTCTCGGGAGGAGCGAAGCACCGCATCACAAAAGAGCATTTCTTCATGCCCATCTTCGAAGGTCGCCCAAGTTGATCCCGCCCGCCGCTCTCCGGCCAAAACATCTGAATAAACTGCGCGAAAAAATGCCTGAAAGCTGTCGGCAAACCCTTCGACGTGCCCGGAAGGCAAGGTCGTTGAAGCCTTGCCGGCGAAATTCATAAGCGAAAGATCCCGCTGCAGAGTTTGATTTGGTTGACCGCGGTGCCCAATAAACAATTGATCCGGCGCTTCACTGTCCCAGGCCGCGCTAGACTTTGATCCGGCAATGTCCCACCGAAGGGCGTTCTTCCTTCCAAAATTCACTTGGCTCGTCGACATCGCCCCTCTTGCGCCACCCACGTAGCGAATGAGGATCATTGCCGCGTCGTCAGTTTCCACGGCTACCATTTCGGTCTCTCCGCTTGCGGAGGAAAAGGTTTCGGTCGGTCCTGAAGGGCGCTCGCGTTGCGGAATAAAATTAGCAAGTTCGGCAAATACTTCGTCGACTTTTAGGCCGGATACAAAACAGGTGAGATCCGCCCAGTGAGTTCCAATATCCCCGACGGAGCGCAGTGCCCCACCAATTTCGGATTGCAGACGCCAGTTCCAATCTGTGGGCATCGCCAGCCAGTCCTGATGGTAATGACCACTGATAAATCGAATATCCCCAAGTTCGTTGTCGCGGACCATCGCATGTGCGTGCTGGTTCAGCGCGTAAAACCGAATGCAGTAGCAAATAGCAGCGATTTTGCCGGACGCTTCGGCGACTTTCACCATTTCCGCTGATTGCTTCGACGTCATCGCTAACGGTTTTTCGCAAACGACGTGCTTTCCCGCCTTCAGTATCGCCAACACCTGATCGAAATGTGCGTGGTTGGGTGATGTTACATGCACTACGTCGATAGCTTCATCTGAAACCAGGTCGTCCAGTGAACGATAAGCTACAGGGACGCCCAGCTCCCGAGCCCGCAAAGCACCGCGTTCTTCGTCCGAACCCAAAACACCAGCCACCTGCACTCCTAGGCGTCGCAGCATCTCGATATGCAACGAACCAATGAAGCCGGTCCCGATGACCGCGGCACGAACTGTTCCGAAATCACCCATTCTGCCGCCCCCCTTCAAAGCGTCTCCACCGATTAGAATGGTGAGAAATTTCGTCAATGTTATCGATTACATTTCGCTGTAAAAAAGGGGAAGCCACTTTCATCGAGAACATGGATCTGCCGCGAACGATCAGGCGCGAGACAAGATTCACCTTAGCGGTCCAACACTGAGGGATGGATGCCAAATCCAACTTCGGCCGCCTCAGGTCATCCCATGCCCAAGTGCTTTTGATCCCAACGGATTGCAGTTTCTTATCTCCCCGGTTTTCCGCTCCTCAACCAAAGTCGCAGAGCCACTCAATTTCGTTTGATCTCAGACTATGAAATCGATTACATAACTGGAGCAGTCAATAACTGCTGTCAAGAAAATATGTCAGGAGCTAATGGATCACATGGCCAAAAAACCCGCTACAGTTCAGGATGTCGCGAAAGCCGCGCAAGTTTCGACCGCTACCGTCAGCCGTGCTCTCCGCAAGCCAGAACTGTTAACAGAAAACACCAAAAAAGCAGTTTTTGAGGCCATAAAATCAACAGGTTACAGAGTAAATCGCGCAGCGCGAAACCTTCGCACGAGACGCGCAGGAGCAATTCTTGTTCTGGTGCCAAACCTGGCAAAGCCATTTTTTTCTGCGGTTCTTTCCGGCATCAATGATGGCTTCGCAGAAAGTGGCCTAGAAGTCCTGATTACCGACTCAGAAGGCAAACCAATCCTCGAAGGCGACCTGGCTGGCCGATTCCTTGACGGCAGCATCGATGGCGTAATTTCGCTCGATGGGTCCCTATCCAAATCTGTCTTGGATCACTGTCGGGCCGCCAACGTCGCGGAAAAGATCGTTTTCGCCTGTGAGTGGACTTCGGACCCCTTTTTCCCCTCGATTCGGAGTGACAATGTCAAAGGCGCACGATTGGCCATTCGCCATCTTCATCAAATGGGTCACCGCAACATTGCGCACGTCACTGGCCCCGAAGGCAATGTCCTGACCGGCGCGCGTAGATCCGGCATGCACGAAGAGCGCGAAAGGCTCAATTTGCCCTCCCGACCTGAGTGGATCATCCGGGGCGATTTCTCTCTTGAATCGGGGCATGCCGCAGCCTCTCAAATACTGGCAATGCAGGAACGCCCCAGCGCCGTTTTTTGTGCTGCCGATATGGTTGCATTCGGATTGATCTCAGGCCTGCGGCAAGGTGGTGTGTCTGTACCACAAGACATTTCCGTAGTTGGTTTTGACGAC
This sequence comes from Ruegeria atlantica, assembly GCF_001458195.1. Taxonomy (GTDB): domain Bacteria; phylum Pseudomonadota; class Alphaproteobacteria; order Rhodobacterales; family Rhodobacteraceae; genus Ruegeria; species Ruegeria atlantica. Next base: position 36,458 of record NZ_CYPU01000013.1, read on the forward strand.
ATTGAAATGTCAGAATTCTATGTCCCGGCGCTGACAACAATCCGACAGGACCGTCACGAGATCGGCATGCAGGCAGCCGAACGGCTCCTGCGGCGGCTGTCTGGGCATTCCGATGACAATGACTTTGTTGCTGTCGATGTCGAATTGATCGTGCGCGACAGTGTTTTGCCCCTGAGTTCGGCACACTGAAGGGAACGGTGTTACCTGAAACAAGCCCTCTCCAAGACGGAAACAAGCGCTACGGTGCTGTCAGACTAATTCGCACCAGTCTCAGTTTACCGCCAAAACCGTGAATCTATCCGGAACAAAGTTGACGCCACTCAGCGAGAGCGGCGGTTTGGTTGAGCTTGAAATTATCCCTGTTGTAGAGATGGCGCTCCTGGTTGAAATGGTTGTGAACTGAATAGTGGACTGCGGCGAATTTCTGCAAACATCGCATTTGTCTGAAGCGAAGCATTGCGCGTTCTCGTCGTCGAAACGGCAGGTGAGAATTCTCCGCTCTATTGTTGAGCCAGCGACCGGTTTCCTGCTTTGGCGCGTTGCCGATGACCGTCATCGCAGCGCCGTAGGATCGGAGTTTGTCCGTAACGATCACTTCTGGATTGCCGTATCGCTTCATTGATTTTTTGAGGAATTTCAATGCCGCTTTGCGGTCACGGCGCTTGGTCACGTAGCTTTCCAGCACCTCGCCCTCATGATCGACAGCCCGCCACAGGTAATGTGTTTCGCCATTGATCTTCACGAAGACCTCGTCCAGATGCCACTGCCAATTCGAATAAGATCGCATCCGGCTGACCCTGTTTCTGCGGATCTCAGCCGCGAACATTGGACCAAATCTATTCCACCAGAACCGAACAGTTTCGTGGCTGATTTCGATCCCACGCTCGTGCAGAAGGTCCTCGACGTTTCGGAGCGAAAGCAGAAAGCGAACGTACATCATAACCGCCAAGCGAATAATTTCTGGACTGGTTTTGAAATAGCGAAAAGGGGAGCGTTTTCTCATCACAGCAGGCTACGAAACGGACCTACCCGCCTCAAGCTGGTTTCTTTTGACAGTGCCTGCTTCGTCGCTAAAATTGTTCCTGCAACAGATCAGACGGCATGTTCTGAAAGCACACGGGCCGCAGGAACCGCCTGATCGACAGGGTTCCGACGGAGGTTGCCCCGAAATTGGTCGAAGCGGGATAGGGGCCTCCGTGCACCATGGTACCGCTGACTTCAACGCCTGTTGGGAAGCCATTTATCAGGATGCGCCCAGCCTTGCGCTCAAGGATTGGCACTAGCGACTTCGCGGTCTCCATATCACTCTCATCAATGTGCAACGTACAGGTCAGTTGCCCTTGCAGTGCCAGAGCAACAGCGCGCATTTGATCCAAATCATCAGCAACAACAATCAGACCAAGCGGGCCGAAAACCTCTTCTCCCAGTTCTGCGTTAGCCAGCCAATGTGCAGCCGTTGTCTGATACAGATACGGCGTCGCGGTTCGCTGATCACACATGGTGGTCAACATACCTTGGACACCCTCGCTGGCAGCGATACGTGATTGTCCATTACGATATGCAGCGGCGATCCCATCGGTAAGCATGGTTTGTTCACCAACCTGTTCCAATCCCTCGATCGCAGCCTCAGTCAGGGCCTTGGCGTGATCTTTAAGGATCACGACAATTCCCGGATTCGTACAGAATTGCCCTGCCCCCATTGTCAGCGATCCGGCCCAACCTGCGCCGATCTCCGCCCCACGCGACGACGCGGCCTCGGGCAGAATGAACATCGGATTCACGGAACCCAATTCACCGAAGAACGGGATCGGCTCGGGGCGGGCAGCGCAAAGGTCAAAAAGTGCGCGACCACCAGGCAGCGACCCAGTGAACCCAACGGCTTTGATCAGCGGGTGTTGCACAAGCGCCTGCCCCACATCGCGTGTTCCACCCTGAACCAGCGAAAACACACCCGGGTGAATGCCGCATTTTACTATTGCTGCGTGAATGGCTTCGGCTACGATTTCGCCTGTACCTGGATGAGCAGAATGGCCTTTTACGACAACCGGGCAGCCCACAGCCAGCGCCGCGGCGGTGTCGCCCCCAGCGGTAGAAAAAGCCAAAGGAAAATTCGACGCTCCAAAAACGGCCACAGGGCCAATCGGTCGCTGGATCATCTTGAGGTCTGGGCGCGGTAAAGGCGCGCGATCGGGGAGGGCTTCGTCATGTCGGAGATCTAGATAATCGCCTTGCAGGATGTGCGCTGCGAACAGGCGCAGTTGGCCCGTGGTACGACCACGCTCGCCTTGCAGACGTGCTTCGGGCAACCCAGTTTCCTGCGTTCCGATTTCTGTGATGGCCTCAGCGCGAGCTTCAATCTCATCAGCGATCGCGTTCAAAAACGCAGCGCGGTCCTCGCGGCTGGAATAGCCATATGACCAGAACGCTTGCTCAGCAGAGTTAACAGCATTGTCGACATGCTCCGCTGTCCCGACCGAGAAGTGATGTGAAGGTCCATGTGCAGGTTCGGAAGTAAAGTGACTTTCTCCGTCAACCCATTGGCCAGCGATGAGGTGTTTTCCGTGCGGTTCGAATGTCATGTTCAGTTATCCCAATGTGTGACCATGTCACAGGCAATATCAAAGGCGGCGCGGGTGGCACCGACGTCTGCTCGGCCCTGTCCGGCAATGTCGAAGGCTGTCCCATGTGCGGGTGTAGAAACCGGGAAAGGCAGCCCGCCCTGGACGGTTACACCACGATCAAATCCCAAGAGCTTCAAAGCGATCTGCCCCTGATCGTGATACATCGTCACAACGGCGTCGATATCCTTGGCCACAGCCTTGAGAAACACCGTGTCAGAGGGCCATGGGCCGTCGATTGACATCTGTCCGCCAGCGAGCTTTTTCACGGTCGGTTCCAGAATGTCGATTTCTTCTGTTCCAAAGTTCCCGCCATCGCCGGCATGCGGGTTGATCGCGGCCACGGAAATTCGCGGGCGCTCCATACCTGATCGGCGCAACACGTTGTGGATCAAATGCACGGCTTCTGTGACACGCTCTTCGCTGATCGTGTCAGCGACATCTCGCAATGGAATATGGCTTGTGACACGGCTCGTCCAAATGCCGTCCAACGTGTTTAATTCCGAAATGTAGCTGGTTACGCCCAGCTTCTCGGCCATGTAGTGCAACTCATCATCATGTCCCAAACCTGCGAGATGCATGGAGGCCTTGTTAAATGGACCAAAGACAATGGCATCGATAACACCGGTCTGAACGAACTCCAGAGCTTGATCCAGCGTTTGCAATACCGAAGCACCGCCCTCCTGAGAAACTTCTGCTACCCTGATCTCATCCGGGGCGATGGTATCCATTGCGTGGTGAGCGAAGCCCTGCTCGACAGTCCAGTTTGTTGTGACGTCGGCAGGGATCAGATCATATTGGCATTGGGCCACGTTCTGGCCGGCCTCAAATACGTGCGCATCGCCGATCAACAGGATATCAGCGGCATCTGCTACGCCCTCAGAACTCAGCAAGCGCGCGATCAACTCAGGCCCGATGCCGCTGGGGTCACCGGGGATAATGCCAATTTTGGGTTTCATGCTCACTCCTCGGGGGCTCTGTCCGCGTCATCTGAATGAATGCGGGCGATGTTCTCGATTGTACTTTTCAGATGGTCTCTGAGTGCGCGGCGCGTTGCCTTGGCATCGCGTCTTTGCAGGGCGTCTGTGATGTCGGCATGTTGCGCCAGTGTGTTATCCCGGCGATCGACTTGCTGTGAAGAAAGAAAGCGCGCGCGCCAAAGTCGTGCGTTATACTGTCTGTGCGTTTCGATCAGGGGCTCATTCCGGCTGGCTTCAACGATGGCGGCGTGGAATTGCATGTCCAGTTGGAAGAACTCAAGCGGCTCCAATCGCGACGAATTTTTGAACATCCGGGCACCCAACCGCACGATCTCGGCGATCTCGGCCATTGTAGCCTCGATACAGGCCATTTCACCGGCCAGCGCTTCGAGAGCGCCAAGTACGGAAATGTACTGCGTCAACTCATGCAGAGACGGGTCAGCTACACGCGGGCGACGGGTGGCAGAATATTCAACAAGCCCTTCAATTTCCAACAACCGCAACGCTTCGCGCAACGGTGTGCGGGACACGCCCAGAGCATCGGCAAGATCGCGTTCTGGAATAGCAGTTCCGGGGGCAAGTTTACCCAGAAGAATAAACTCCCGGAGGTTATCCGCCGCTTCTTCGGCCAGTGTGCGACGGGGTCGCACGCCACCTTCTTCTTTCAGGTTATCAATCCAGCTTTCACTCAATTCATTTCCCCCACTTCAGGACCATTGGATCCAGAGGTTTTAACAGGTCTATCAACCGGCTGCGGATGGCGGGATGCAAAGGAGGGATCGGATGCCGGCAGAATTCCGACTTGATTACGCCGCCTTCGACCATGGCAGCCTTACACGATTGCCAGCCACATTGCCGGTTTTCATGATTGATTGCCATAGCCACACGGCCATAGGCTGATGTCGCTTCGTCGATACGCCCGGCGTAGTGATGGGTCAGCACCGGCTTGATCTGGTCGACAATCATCCCGGAGGTCATGGAACCTGTCGCCCCGGCGTCCAGATCCGCCAAAAGCGTAATCGCCTCTTCGCCGTCGAAAGGCGCTTCAATGGCCTCGCTACCCTGTTCGATCAATGCACGGATCTTGCTAGCCGCACGCGGGCACTCGATCTTGAACAGCTTGACCGCTTCGATCTCTTTGGCCATGCGCACAAGAAGAGGCACGGGCAAATCTACACCTGACAGCGGCGCGTCTTGCACCATGATCGGGATACCTACTTTGCCCACGGCTTCGAATTGCTCAAAGCTCTGTTCAGGCGTGCCTTTCAGCAAAGCACCATGATAAGGGGGCATCATCATGACAATGTCGGCGCCAAGATCCTTGGCAAATTGCGCGCGTTCCATGGCGATCTGCGTCGCATAATGGCTGATCGTGACGATCACCGGCACGCGACCCGCAATATGTTCAACGGAAAGCCGGGCAAGAACCTCTCGTTCTGCATCGGAAATCAGAAACTGCTCAGAGAAGTTGGCCAGAATGCAGATCCCGTCTGCGCCCTGATCAATCAAACAATCCAGAACCCGCTTCATCCCTTCAAGATCAAGCGAACCATCGGGGTTAAAAGGAGTGGGAACAACCGGCCAGATACCAGTGTAAATGCGGCTCATTCTTCCACCTCAAAGTCATGCAGGTGTTTGTCCGAGATCTCGATACCAAGACCGGGTTTGTTGTCATCCAGATCAAGGTATCCGTCGACGGCATCCGGGTCACCTTCGAAGATGTAGTAGAACAGCTCATTACCGACTTCGACATCGAAGACGGGGAAATATTCACTGATCATGCAGTTCGTATTGGCCATGGTCAGGTGGTAGTTGTGCATCTGCCCGGCGTGCGGGATCACAGGCACTTGGAAGGCTTCGGCGATGGCGTTGATCTTTTGCGCCGCCGTAATACCACCCACCCTGTTGGTGTCATATTGGAGAACGCTAACGGCCTTTTTCTCGATCAGATCTTTGCAACCAATAACCGAGAACTCATGCTCACCACCGGAAATTGGCACGATGTTCATGGCGTTCAGTTCCCGGTAGCCTTCGACATCATCCGCAATCACCGGCTCTTCCAGCCAGCGTGGTTCGTATTTGACCAACTTGGGCAACATCCGCTTGGTGTAATCAAGGTTCCAACCCTGATAACATTCCAACATCAGGTCCACATCGTAACCGACAACTTCGCGGACCGCTTCCACCCGCTTGAGGTTTTCGCGCATGCCCGCCATACCGTCTTTGGGACCCCAGCCAAAGCGCATCTTGTAGCCTTGGTAATTGTTCTTCTTCGCTTCCTCGGCTTCGGCCTGCATCATTTCGATCGGGCCAGAATAAAGCTTGGAATAATATACCGGGATTTTCTCTTTGGTGCGCCCGCCCAACAGTTTGAACACCGGCTTTCCAGTCAGCTTGCCCATCAGATCCCAAATCGCCACATCAATCGCGGAAATCGCGGTCATGCCAACACCTTTGCGGCCCCATGCATGCGAGCGGCGATACATCTTTTCCCAAAGATAGGCATAATCAAATGGATCTTCGCCAATCACCATCGGCGCGAACCACTCGTCTATGGCTTTCTTCACGACATTCGGTGCAAGAGCTGCGTTACCAATCCCGACCGTACCGTCTTCGGTTTCAATCTCGCAGGTCAGCCACTGATGAAAGCGGAAGGACGACATAGCATCCCCTTTTTCCCACAAAACGTCACTCGCGTTGGTGCAGAAGTTGCCAGTTGGCGGAACGGTTTTGCCTTTCCAGTTCCAGACACGTGTGCGGACTGATCTAATTTTTGTCATTGTTATTCTCCAGTCGACTTAAGCGGCGAGCGTTGTTTGAAAAAGCGTCCCCAGATCGTCGGCCCAAACAGGGCCAAAACTGTGAGAACAAAGAAGAAGAGCGACAACGGGCGGGTTAGCATCAGCCACCATTTTTCGTCGAGCATGACCATGGATTGACCAAGACGGGTTTCAAGCATCCCACCAAGGATCAGGCCAATCGCCATAGGCACAACCGAGAAACCATGTCGGCGCATGAAGAAGCCCAAGATACCCGAACCGATGGCGATCCAGACGTCCATCATCGATTGCTCCAGCGCATATGCCCCAACAATCGAGAAGATAAAGACGATGGGCCACAGGACCTGGATCGGGATCAACGTGACGCGAGCAAATATCTTGGCGCCCCAGAGCCCGATGAAGAAGAAGATTATGTTGACCAGCATCATCGACCAGAAGATGGCGAATGCGAAATCGGCCTGTTCCGTGAACATGGTCGGGCCCGGACGCAATCCATGCACCATCAGACCGGCAAGGATCACAGCGGCGGTGGGGCTACCTGGAATGCCCAGCGCAAGCGTTGGCACCATGGCACCACCGGTTGCTGAATTATTTGCCGCTTCAGAACCAGCAATTCCCTCGAGCGAGCCTTTGCCGAACTCTTCGGGTTTCTTGGACCACCGCTTGGCCTCATTGTAACCGATCATCGAGGCAACAGTTGCGCCTTCGGCAGGTAGAATGCCAATGAATGTGCCGATACCTGATGATCGAAGAATGGTCTTCCAAACGCGCGAGTAATCCTCTCGGCTGGGTAATTTTATCGCTTTCATGATGACCTGTTTGCGTTCCACATGCAGGTTGTCGGCCTGCACCAGAAGCTCCGATATTCCGAAAACGCCGATCATGACAGGTACGAAGGGAATGCCTTCGCTCAGCTCGTTCATACCAAAGGTGAAGCGTTCGATCGAGGTCAGCAGGTCAATACCCACTGTGGCTACCAGCACGCCGAATGCGCCAGACAGGATGTTCTTGACTGGAGAACCGTCGCCTATAGTGGCGAGCATCGAAAGACCAAAAACGGTCAGGGCGAAGTATTCAGGAGGCGCAAAGTTGTAGGCCGCACGGGCCATTAGCGGGGCAGCGGCCATCAGGCACACAACCGAGATTATGCCACCGATGGTCGAGGAGACCGCCGCCATCCCCAGCGCACGGCCTGCCTCGCCACGTTGCGCCAGTGGATAGCCGTCAAGGCAAGTGGTGGCACTGGCCGAAGTCCCTGGCGTGTTGATGAGAATAGCGGTGATTGCGCCTGCAAAAGTGGCAGCGCAATAGATTGTCGTCAGGATGGCGATTGCCGGGATCGGTTCCATCGTGATGGTAAATGGCAACAGTAGCGCGACGCCTGTAGTGGCGTTAAGTCCGGGGAGCGCACCCACGAGGACTCCACCAAGGGTGGCTACAAAGATCAACATCAACAGATGTGGATCAGCTAACGCCAACAGTCCGTTCAGGATAGCTGCATCCATGGTCTTTATCCGTACCAGAGGTTAGTGAACAGCCCGCGCGGGAAGCGGACCTCGAAAACGCCGTCAAACAGAAAAAAGACGGCAATTGGGGTGATCAGTCCAACGAGGAAAACGGCCCAGAAGCGGCGTTCACCCCAAAGGGCTGACAGCGATCCGGCGAATAGGCCAAGTCCAAGAAACAAATCGATTTCAGCGACAAGCAAGAACCCGATCAATAGCCCCATGGTCATTTGCACCATTTTTGTCAGTCGTTCAGGCGCGGCGCTGGTGTCGCGAAACAAGAGCCAGACTGACAGCATGATGATCAAACCGATCACAAGCTGGGGAAAGTCTTCGGGTTGCATTCCGCGTTTCAGAATTGGCGGCACCCGGTCAAACTGGGTCGACAACCAATAGGCCCAAGCACAAAATGCAATAATCCCCAATGGGACAGCATAACGGGAAATGTCTCGGCGGGGTTGATCGGTGGTGTCAGCAGCGTCTTGCATCTCATGTCATTCCTGAAGAAGGAAGTGCGGTACGGCGACAGGGAAGTCGCCGTGCCAACTGGTCAAATTATTCGATGAACCCCAGCTCTTTCAGAGCCGCTTCCATATCGGTGACCATAGTGGTGATTTGGTTGCCCCACTCTTCTGAACCAACAACCGAAGTGCTGTCGAGACCGACCGATTCCAGGAAGCCCTGATAAACCCCGTGGTTCATCGAGTTCATCAAAGCAGCTTCGATCTGTTCAGCCACTTCGTCAGGCGTGTCCTTGTGAACAACGAACCCACGTACCGTTGAGAAGCTGACATCAATGCCCATTTCCTTAGCGGTTTTTACGTCAGGCAAGCCTGCCATACGCTCATTCGCCAGAACAACAATCGGGCAAACGTCGCCAGCATCGATTTGCGAACCAGCTTCGGCAAGGTTCAGAACAGCTGCGTCAACCGCACCGGCAACCAGTTGGGTCGCCAATTCGCCACCACCATCAAACGGGACGATTTTTGGGGTCTGCATGCCGCCTTTCTTGGTGAACATGAATGCCGATACGTCATCGATGTTGCCAAGATGGGTGGTGCCATAGCTGATAGGCGCTTCTTTTTGCGCCGCAACGAATGCGTCCGCGTCAGCATAGGCGCCACAGCGTACCATCAGGATTTGTGGATCATCCGTACCGCGTGCAATTGGACGGATATCATCCAGCGTCATTTCGGTTTTGCCCTTTGCGACAGTCGCCGCGTGACCAATGGTGAAGGTCAGGATCGAATAACCATCCGCGGGAACGGTCAGATAGTGATCCATGGCAACTGCACCGCCGCCACCCTTTTTGTTCACGACAACCATATCCGTTTTCAGCTCACGACGGGCGCGCAGCATCATCATGCGGGTAGTGACATCCGTGCCGCCGCCGTTACCGGCATGAGTGATGACTTCGATAGTCTTGGATGGGTACTCATCGGCACCTGCAATAGAGCCCGTTAGGGCCATTGCAGCGACCGATACGGTGGCAAGAAAGTTTTTCATTAGTTCCTCCTAGGTGTTTCAAACCGGCACTCCCTAGGGCCGATTCGTAATCTCGTGAGCATGGTGTATCAGGTATTTGGAATTTGGTATACCAAAAATTGGCAACATTGGAATATGGGTGTGGTGCTGTCAGACGGGTGCTGTCAAACGAATTCGAACCAGTCTCAGCTAGGCCAGCATAGCTGCCCTTTATGCCGCACCAAGTTCGCGCTACTCGGAGAGAGCGGCGGTGCGCGTCAGCTTGAAAGTGTCTCAGCTGGCTAGCGATCTTTCCTGATTGAAGTGGTTGTAGACGGAAGAATGAACTGCGGCGAACTTCTGCAAACATCGCATTTGCCTGAAGCGGAGCATCGCACGTTCTCGTCGTCGAAATGGCAGATGGGAATTCTCGGCCCGATTGTTCAGCCAGCGGCCGGTCTCTTGCCGACTACCGTTCCCGACAACTCTCATCGCCGCGCCATAAGACCGCAGTTTGTCTGTCACGATGGATTCAGGTTGACCGCAGCGTTTCATTGATTTTCTGAGGAATTTCAACGCAGCTTTGCGGTCACGGCGCTTGGTCACATAACTTTCCAGCACCTCGCCTTCGTCATCCACAGCCCGCCATAGGTAGTGCGTCTCGCCATTGATCTTCACGAAGACCTCGTCCAGATGCCACTGCCAGTTCGAATAAGACCGCATCCGATTGACCCTGTTTCTGCGGATCTCTGCCGCGAATATCGGGCCAAGTCTGTTCCACCAATAACGCACAGTTTCGTGGCTGATCTCGATGCCGCGCTCGTGCAAAAGATCTTCAACATTGCGAAGCGAAAGCGGAAACCGAACATACATCATGACGGCCAGACGGATGATCTCGGGGCTCGTCTTGAAGTAGCGAAAAGGGCTGCGTCTTGTCATCCTGCGACGCTAAGTGCTCGCCCTGCCCGCCTCAAGACAAGTTCTTCTGACAAGACCCTGCTTCCTTCATCCCCGTGATTTCAAACGGCGACTTGACTATCCGCATTGCGCCCAGAATTACCGAGATATCTTTGATCGGGACATCAGTGAAGTTTTCATCCAAATGGTTGCGCACGATGGCCGGTATGGTATTGCGTTCAACCCAAATTTCAGACGGTCTAGCACCGAGAGCGCCAGCAAGTGCCGCACCCCAGGTACGGTTTCCAAAGTTCTCCCAAACACGCACGTCTTCGACCCATGTCATTTCTGCAACCATTTCGGATTCCATCAACGGTGTGATGACGATCGGCTCATCCTGAGCTTTAATCACCAACATGGTTGGTCTGCCAAATTCAATGCCGAGGTATCCCCAAAAACCTGCAAGATAGGCAATCGAACTTTCGTCAGTGATGACGGCACATTCGACACCGTTTTCTTTCATGCGGGACTGTAATGCGCTGGTGCGCTTTTGAGCCTCTTCAAGCATTGCAAATTCCTGGAAAATAATGACTTCGGAACGCTAGGCTGTGTGCTGCGAACGTGTCAAATCATATCACAAACCGAAATTCCAAAATTGGATGCGACAAACGAGAAAACTATTTCTGCGAGACAATTCAGCTGTATTCAAACGCCTATAATGCGGCATTCGCGGTATTTCCGAAGTCTTGCAATATGCGCTCACAGCAGTCATTCGCAGCACCTTGCACGACTGTCCGAGTTGCGGACTAAGCCGCCACTCGCCGCACCGTCCACTAAGAAGCGCTCCGCGAACTTTGCGGACCCTGGAACAGCCTTTGACACAACAATTTGGAACGCCGCAGTTAACAGCGTGCACACCAGCATTGATTTCGAAAAGGTCCCAATGCCATCATCTTCTAAAAGTAGGAGGGGATTAGATGTGGAAACCAATTATATTTGCTTTTTTGATTGTCGTGATTGGTGCCGCAGCGGCTATGTCGCACGATGTGCGGGATCCAGCGACTTTGCAAAAACCGCTTATTCAGGACTTGCTAACCGAGTCGCTCAAAAGCACTGAGGGCTTGGAGGTTGTCGTGAGCCATGTTGCCCTACCACCAAACCTCACTTTACCAATGCATTGGCATCCCGGTGAAGAATTTGCCTACATTCTGCAGGGCAGCGTCACCCTCATCCTAGACGGCGAAGGCGAACAAGAAGCTTTTTCAGGTGACGTAGGCGTCGTTCCGTTGAAAAAAGTGCACACCGCTCGCTCAGGGGACGAAGGGGCAACCATTTTGGTGTTCCGTGTCCATGAGGAGGGCCAGCCAGGCAGAGTTTTGGTCAGCGACTGATTTTCAAGACAAAGGCGAAATATCCTTTACCGAATGCATGGTTGTCGGAACCGGGGGGGTGCCGTTTGCCTTCACACTTGCAACCCTGCTTTTTTCCACCCGCTGCGCCAGCGATCAGCGCAGGTTGGAATAGAGAATAATGGTAAACGTGTTGTCTCGGTTATCGAAGCCGCATTCGGAGCGATTTCGTTCAATTTGACAGCTGCTGTTTTTGCCGCATCTATGTCATCGAGCTCAGCGAGCGAGGCAATCAGCATCAGGTGGCTCATCAGGAAGGTTGTACGCACAGACAAGGCTTCGCGACAGGCCTGCGCGGCTTCCTCATAACGTCCCAAGTGAAACAAGGCGGCACCCTGTCCCATGAAAGCGGCGTGCCGCAATGGATCACCCGGGCTGAGTTCGACAGACCGGACTGCATGTTCCAGCGCCTTGTCAGGGCGATTCAGCAAATAAAGATTTGCAGCGGCGAGCATGTGGACCGTCGCCGCGTTGGGATTTTCCGACAATGCTTCCTTAAAGGCTGTCCGCGCGCGGGACAGGTCTTGTGCCAGCATTGAGATCGAATGTGCGGCATAAGCCTTTGCAATGCCGTCCGCGCGATCGCTCCGCAGCACCTGCTCTGCGGCCGCGACAGCTGACTTGGGTCCCTGATCTACAGGTTCCAAACCTTGCACAAGACGTTGGATATGAAGCCATGCCAGCAAGCCCGCTGCGGAGGCGTATTCCGGATCTCGATCCAAAGCCAGTTTTGTCAGTCGTATTGCCTCTATGTTGTCTTGGTCAGTCAGCAAGTGGAAATGTGATAAAGCTCGGAGGTAGAGCTCGTATGCCTGTAAGTCCTTGGTGGGTTTTGCACGCGCACGATTTGTTTCAGCGTGCCGCACCGATGGTTCAATAGCTGTAACTACGTCTTCGGTGACTTGATCTTGAAGATCAAAGATGTCGTCGAGCACACCGTCAAAGCGGTCCGCCCACAAATGGCTCCCATTTTCGGTATCTATGAGCTGTCCCGTGATGCGGACGCGCTGCCCGGAACGCCGAACGGAGCCTTCCAGTACATACCGAACCCCTAAGTCGCGGCCCACGTCGCGGATGTCCGTGCTTTTCCCCTTATAAGCAAAAGAAGAGTTTCGTGCGACGACCATCAACCAACGAAACCGAGATAGCTCAGTTATGATGTCTTCCGTTATGCCATCGGCAAAGAACTCCTGCTCCGGATCACCCGACATATTGTCGAATGAGAGCACTGCGATTCCCGGCCTCACATCCGCTTTGATCGCGAGATTGGCTTTCGTACCCTTTGGCCAACACCAGATTCCAACATGCCGCTTGATGTTTTTCAGTTCGGTTTGCTCTCCGCCGTCGAATAATCCCGCATCGTTACGGTCAAGGCTGTTATGTGACGTATCTGAAAAGAGCACTTGTCCCGGCTTCGCGAGAGCCTCCAGACGCGCCGCAACATTGATGCCGTCGCCGAAAATGTCATCGCCATCGGTTACCACTTCCCCTGTGTGAACCCCGATGCGCAGTTTGATGTGGTCAGGTTTGTGGGCGGACTGAACTGCAATCGCGCAAGCTGCTGCTTCAGATGGTGATTGAAACTCGACGATCCAGCCGTCGCCCATGCTTTTGATCAGTGAACCATTGGTATCTTCCACGATCGGGAGAAACGTGTCCTCGCGGAAGGTCTTTAATGCAGCGACTGTGCCAGTACGGTCCTGATCCATCAGCGCGGAATAGCCCACAATGTCGGCGGCCAATACCGTCGTGAGACGTCTTCCCATTCACCCCTCCTCTTTGCAATGAAGTTAGCTCGGTGGGTTGCTTCTGTCAGCCCATTCGTCAGATTTTGAAAAGCCTTAATGAATAGAAAGCACAGGTACAGGCATACACGCACAACTAAAAAGGTAATGCTCAAATACCTGTCGCGCATTCAGCAAACGGTCACCTTCATATCCGCGGAGTTAGTCACTTGCGTTTCTTTAGCTACCAATGTTCGTGGCAAAGCAATTCCGCTTTGGGCTCGAAGCGGTCATTCAGTGAAATTCGCTCTACGTCTGCCTTGCGGACAGTTCTGCCGTTCAACCTGATCGCGTCAGCGACCGCTTTGGCTGACGTTGGCGGTTAAAAAGCTCGCTTATTCCGAAGCAAATATTCGAAAATTATGACAGCAACTCGTTCCTGATCGCTGGGCGGCTGACCAACCCTGAGCGAGGGATTTTCACAGCGACCGACTGTTTCGCGGTGGCGGTTCCGATTAATAGTCGCCCAAGCAGCATTCTCATTACTATTTTTTCTCTTGTTGGAGCTCCAACGCCATTTCGTCCAGAATACCGAAAGCCACCGGATAAAAATTCTCGAACAGATCGATTACTGCAGATTCCTCTGCGGGATGATGTTTGCCTTCGGCGTCAGTCAGCTGCCCCATCCGAAATACGATCTCGGTTCCTTCTTGTACCGGGACCAACTCATAGGTCTCCAGGTTTGTAAGGCCCTCAATGGAAGAATTGTGCAGGATATCGGTCACGTATTCGAATGGATGCCAGTCGACGATCAGCATCTGAAAGTGAGCTGCTTCATGAATGCAGTGCAGGCGCACGCCTGCAGACGTTCGCGACACATCCCCTTCCCGATAAGCGTCCTTCAACATCATCCAGCGCATCTTGAGCCGGGGATCCGTAAGCATTTCCCAGGCTATGACCGGCGGGGCCTTCAGTATGTGCCGGGTTGTGAACACAGCATCTTCATCGGCAACGCGAACGGGTCCGGCGATCTCCCGGTATCTTTGCCAGGCGGCTGCAAGATCGTAGACCCGCATGGGCACGTCACCAAAGTGCTCGAACTGAGCGCTGTATTGCATGAGATCAGACTCGATGCTCATTGCCTGGAACGCGTCTTCCGAGAAAAGGGCGTAGCTGCGGATACCAGTATCTTCTTTCACATCGGTCTTCGCCATGCGATGCACCAATATGACGTCAGCACCAGAAATATCTTTCATCGGGCCAATCGAAAGCTCTTCGAATTTCCCGTGATGTGCAAGGATCTTCAGATCGAGATCGGCAACGTTGCGACATGCATTGCAGGGGCAAGTCGTATTCTGCACAATGTTACGACGGCGTTCGGCAAACCCCCGATAAAGGCTTTCGCATATGTTGAGGAAAGTTTCACCTGAAGGGAACGGTCCACTCGAATAAGCGAGAACGGCGTCACCTTCGAGACCCCGCAACTTCATTGGGTCCTTCAGCTCTATTACAATTGCTTCAAGCAAAGACCGGATGATTGGGTTGGCGTGTTCCAACTCTGACCGGGTCAGGTATCCCGTATAACCCGTAATATCCGCGATTAGCAGGTAACCTGTCTGAACAGACATCCGAGCATCCCCATTTGCATTGCGTATCTTCACTGTAGCTGCCGCCAAAATAGCGGGCAAGCGGGTCTGCCCTCGTCCAACATATCAGATAGACGCTGCTGAGATCGCAACGCCTGCTGTTTGGTATCGGACGCAGCCCAGAGAGCACCACCGGCGCATTTCTATCGCGTAACTGCGCAGGCAACAGCATGCGTTTGACGGCGTTGACCTAGTCACCGAAAATCAATTCGAACTGGACCCGGCGAAGGTTTCGGAGGCCTACGAAGGGCGAGACGCGAAGTGTTGTGAGAAGTGGTAAAACTGATTCAGCTGAAGCCACCGAAATTGGTGGTATAGCCGACATTCGTCGCGCCGCAGCAAATTGGTAGTTTGGGCTCTGAGCTGTCTTTCGCCGCGTTCAGCCTGAAAGACCGCTGTGCGGGACGAAGCAGACTTAAGCCTTCGATTTAGGAACGGCAGCTTTGTCGTCATTGGAGCATAAAGATTGTCGCTCACTCCGATTGAATTGGCCAGTGTGACAGAGCATGTAAAACGCAAACAATGGTTGGGTTGAAGCGCAGCCGCTTGGGATATGCAATACGGTAGCTTCGGGGTAGTTCCTTTGCCTCGGTATCCATCTGCAGGATTCGCTGCAAAGAAAGATCATCCGCCGCCATCTCTGCTGGTATCAAGGCTGCGCCAAAACCACTGCGCGCAAAGTTCAAGGCGGTGCTGCTGGAATTGACCGACATGCCCAGACTGCGATTGACGGTTTTGCCGACCGGCAGCACGGTTTCCCAGTTTGGCGATGATGCAAAGCCGCTGCCCCAGTGTGTGTGGATCAAGTAGCGATCCGGCAGATCCTGCACCCGGGAGCCGAAACGGCGAATGAAATCCGGGCTGGCGACAGCGATCAGGCTGTCGGCAATCAGGTTTTCGGTTTGGAAATCGCCATACAGATCATGGCCAAAGAAAATCCGCATGTCGATCTTGTCGCGCACAAAATCGATGGGGTCGTCGTCAATGCGCACGTCAATCGGAGAATAGTCATCGGTATGCATCAGTGGTGCAAGTTTCCTTGGCAACCAGGTTTCCACAACTGAGTGCGGCGCGCTAAGCACCAGCTGGGTTTTCCTGATCTCGTCGCTTTGCATTCTGGCCGATAGTTCCGTAAGGCTTCCCATGGCCTGGGCCAACTGCGGGTAGGCAGTCTGCCCGGCATCAGTCAAAGACAGCCGATTGCCTTGGCGGATAAACAGAGCCTGCTGCCAAAACGCCTCCAACAGCTTCACCTGCTGGCTGACTGCAGGGGAGCTGACGCCCAATTCGGCCGCGGCGGCCGTGAACGACCCGGTTCTGGCAGCCGCTTCAAAGGCTTTGAGAGCGTTTAGGGGTGCGTTGTAAGTCACAGGTTCTCCAAAAGTTTTCCTTATGCATCATAAATAGAAATACTGTTTGTTGAAAAGGGGTACGGACGTAACTTGCTCACGAGCAAGAGGAGCACTGCCATGCGCGAGCTAATCAATCTGCAGGATTATCCTTTGGACCGGCCCGGCAGCCCGGACTGGGTGACCCTAGTCGATAACTGCAAGGCGAAGCTTGCAGAGGACGGCCTGTTCAACTTGGCAGGGTTCATAAACGCAGATGCGCTACCCGAGGCTGTGGCAGAGCTGAAACCCGTTCTGGAGACGCAGTCTTTCACTCACTCGCGCAAGCACAACATTTACTTCCAGAAAGAGATCGAAGGGCTGCCCGCCGACCATCCGGCGTTGACCGAATACGAAACCTCGAACCGCACGATCTGCGCGGATCAGATGGGCCAGGCGGCGGTGATCCGGCTATATGAGTGGCCGCCCTTTGCAAAATTCCTAGCGTCGGTGATGGACAAGTCGGTGCTATTCACCATGCAGGACCCTTTGGCGCGCGTGAATGTGATGGGGTATCACGAAGGACAGGCGCTGAACTGGCACTTTGACCGCTCCGAGTTCACCACCACCCTGCTGTTGCAAGCGCCTGAAGTCGGCGGTGAGTTTGAATATGATCAGGATCTGCGTAGTGCGGATGATCCGAACTATGCCGGTGTGGCCGACTTACTGGAAGGACACCGCAGCCCCAAGCGCATCGTTTTGGAGCCGGGAACGCTCAACATCTTCAAGGGTAAGAACACGGCCCATCGCGTGACGCCCGTGAAAGGCGATCAGGACAGGATCATTGCCGTCTTTTCCTTTTACGAACGCCCGGGCGTGGAGTTCTCCGAACAGGAACGCATCGGCTTTTACGGTCGCGCCGCATGAGCCCGAACACTGCCTTTAAGGACGATCGCAAGCTCACCTATCTAAACGCCGAGGGCGCAAGCAAACCACTGAAAAGCCCGGTCAACGATGATGTATTTACCCGCGCGCGCGCCTATCGATTTGGCCGTTTACGCGCGGCACTGGACCGCTCGGACTGTGCGGCGCTTTTGCTCTATGACCCCTGCAACATCCGCTATGCATTTGACTGTTCGAACATGCAGGTCTGGACGCTGCATAACCCGATGCGCTACGCGCTTATCTTGGCAGATGGTCCGGCTATCATGTTCGAATTCAAGGGCTGTCTGCACCAATGCGAGGGCCTGCTTGGCATTGATGAAGTTCGGGTTGCCAGGACCTGGATGTTCATGGCTTCGGGCGACAAAGTTGGTGCCGCTACAGACGCTTGGGCCGATGAGATTGCCGGTCTTGTCCGGGAATTTGGCAGCGGCAACACGCGTATTGCCTGTGACCGTCTGGATGGCAGCGGGGTCTACGCGCTTGAGGCACGCGGGCTGAGCTATGTCGAGGGCACGCAAATGACCGAAATTGCGCGGTCTATCAAATCTGCAGACGAGATTGAGCTGATGCGCTGGACCGTCCGCGTTTGCGAGGCCGGGATGGCCCGGATCTTCGACCATTCCCATCCCGGTGTTACCGAGCGCGAGCTGTGGGCGCATCTCCACTTTGAAAACGCCCGCTCCGGTGGTGACTGGTTGGAGACCAAGTTGCTGACATGCGGCCCACGGACCAACCCGTGGTATCAGGAATGTTCAGACCGAGTGTGCCAGGAAGGTGAGATGATCTCGTTCGATACCGACATGATCGGGCCCTATGGCTATTGTGCCGATCTGTCACGCTCCTGGACCTGCGGGTACACCCAGATGAATGACAGGCAACGGCGGCTCTATGACACAGCGTTGGAGCAGATTCATCACAATCTGGACCTTGTGCGCCCAGGCGTGAGCTTTGATGAATTCAACGACAAAAGCTGGCGCATCCCGGAGGCCCATGTGCCGTACCGCTATTCACTGGCGATCCATGGCGTTGGCATGGCCGATGAATGGCCGGTGGTGCCGCTGCATGTGGACTGGGGCGCAGGTGCGATGTCAGGGCGTTTTGAGCCTGGTCAAGTTGTCTGCGTGGAGAGTCTGATTGCTGAGGAGGGCTCGGAAAGCATCAAATTGGAAACCCAGGTCCTCGTGACCGAAACAGGGGCTGAACGGCTGGACAGCTTCCCGTTTGAGTAGCGCTGCTTCAAAGGGTGCTGTCAGACTAATTCGAACCAGTCTCAGTTTACCGCGGAAACCGCGAACCTATCCGGAACAGAGTTGACGCCACTCGCTAAGAGCGGCGGCGCGGGTCAGCTTGAAGGTGTCTCGACTGGCTAGCGATCTTTCCTGGTTGAAGTGGTTGTAGACAGAGGAATGGACGGAGGCGAATTTCTGCAAACTTCGCATGCGCCTGAAACGGTGCTGTCAGACGAATTCGAACCAGTCTCAGCTAGGCCAGCATAGCTGCCCTTTATGCCGCACCAAGTTCGCGCCACTCGGCAAGAGCGGCGGTGCGCGTCAGCTTGAAGGTGTCTCGGCTGGCTAGCGATCTTTCCTGATTGAAGTGGTTGTAGACGGAAGAATGGACGGAGGCGAATTTCTGCAAACTTCGCATACGCCTGAAACGCTGCATTGCGCGTTCTCTTCGTCGGAACGGCAGGTGCGAATTCTCAATGCGGTTGTTGAGCCACCTGCCCGTCCTTTGTTTTTCGAGAGCACCCAATTCTCTTAGAGCAGCCTTGTAGGAAGCGAAGCGGTCGGTGACGATCTTTTCGGCATTGCCGTGCCGCCTCATCAATTTCCTGAGGAATTTCAGTACCGCAGCTTTGTTTCGGCGTTTGGTGACAACGGCCTCAAGGACTTCACCTTCGTGATCAACTGCACGCCAGAGATAGTGGCGTTTGCCATTCACCTTCACAAAGACTTCGTCCACGTGCCACTTCCATTTCGAGAACGCGCGCAGCTGCTGCACCCGCTTCCGCCTGATCTCAGCAGCAAACATCGGGCCGAACCTATTCCACCAGTATCGGACAGTTTCGTGGCTCACGTCGATGCCTCGCTCGTGCAGTAAATCTTCGACATTCCGAAGCGAGAGTGGAAACCGAATATACAGCATCACCGCAAGGCGGATAATCTCAGGGCTGGTTTTGGAGTATTTGAATGAGGCAGGTCTGGTCATGAACAAAAGCTACGCAACCGCCCTACCCCTCTCAAGCAAAGTTCTTCTGACAAGACCCTCGTTGAACGCCTGCTGAGCGGACGGAGCAGCCATTCGCAATTTTACAACGAAAGACCGGTTTGCGCGCATCGCTTCCGAGACAAAAAGCGGAAGGGCGAAAAGTGTGAATTCGCTGCTTTGCGGCAAAAAACTCGGGCATTCCTCAAAGCGTACATTGGAAAATTTGAACAAGGAACGTGCTTGTTGAAGAAGAACAGAATTGGCGGGAAGTGCGCGTCGCCGTGAAAGGGACGAACGACATGAATCGTGATTGACAGTCGTCTGGCTTGCTGATTGCAATATTACTGCACGGCCCCCTGAAATAGGTTCAGAGGCCGAAACAACTGGTGCCGCACGACAATGAACAGGCCCAAAGCGCGCATTGGTTGCGCGGGCTACGAAAGTGTCACCCGTGGTCGGGTTTACCTAAGCGACGACGCGCCCCACCGACAAGCCTGTCGAAGGTCTGGCCGCATCAGGGGATAAGCGATCAACTTGTCCGTTGCTTGTAATAGGTGTCCTTGTGGACTATCAGCCCATCACGGTAGGTCAGGATGTCGACGCTCAGAAACTCTTCTTTAGAACCATCCTTATGCGTCGCGGTGCGGCGGTATTCGCAGTAGGCTTTGTTGCCCGAGATCGCGCAGTCCATGGTTTCCCAATGCACGTTTTCGACTTTTTCGAACAGCGCAGAAAATGCACCGCGGATCTTTTCGGCGCCTTCCAGCCGCATGCCATGTTCGTCCGGGCCGACGGCGTGGTCAAATGTGGCGTCGTCTGCGAAATGCTTCATCACTGCATCGATGTCGTTAGCGTTAAACGCGTCGCCGACAGCGTCGACGAGGGCTCGGGTCAAAGCGGTCATGATTGCGGTCCTTTTCCATGAAGCATATCGCAAGTGTGTTTGAAGAACGGGCTTGCCTGGTCGACAAGCACATTCAATTCGTCAAAGTGATCGGCGTCCGGGACGATGTACAGGCCGACCTCGCGGTCTGCCGTCCCAAATTTTTCGACATACATCCGTGCCTGCCGGTGGAATTCATCCGTTTCCGCGCCACCAACAACGACCAGCTGCGGTGCATTTGTAACCGGAGGATGGTTGGTCATCGGGCTTTCGGCCTCGGCCTCTTCCGGAGTCAAGCGGATGCCGGAATTGAGCGCCTCAGTCAGACGCACCGGTTCGAGGTAGCTGAGCGGTGAAACCGGGATGCCGGATTTGATCAGGTCTGTTGGAAGATCCGCTCTGAAAGCAGGCCAATTGGTCGCCATCATCATCTGGGTGATATGGCCGCCAGCCGAGTGGCCCATCACGGTGATACGGTCTGGATTGATGCCAAAATCGCGCGCGTTGCGCCAGATAAAGGCAATCGCTTCGCGGATTTCTTCGGAAATTCGCGTGATGGTTACCGATGGGCACAGGTCATAGCCAATGACAACAGTATTGATACCCGACGCGACAAAGGGCGGTGCAATGAAGCTGTAAACCGATTTGTCGCCGCGCTGCCAGTAGCCGCCATGCACATAAACCAGCGTCGGCGCATCCGCATCCTGACAACGGAAGACATCCAGCTTTTGTTTTTCGCCTTCTCCATAACGGATATCGAGACTGCAATCGGTAGAGGCGCGCGCCGACTCGCTGTTGCTGCTCCAACTCGGAATGACAGTGACTTCATAGTCCGGTCGTCCGGCCCGCAGGTTGTATTGTGCGTCGAATTCATCAGCGCTGAAGCGGGTGTGATAGGTCAGGTGATCGCTCATGACGAAGCCTCGGGTTGGGGCGCGGAGAAGAACGTGCCGCGGCAAAAGACAAGTGGCGGAACGGGCACGTGGGCGTAGTTGATGACGCGGCCCAAGAGAATCTCATGATCGTCTGCGTCGACCTTGCTATGAACCGTGCACTCTAATTGCGCTGTGGCGCCGGGGATCAAGGGGGTCGCGGTTCCCGGGGTCCATTCAGTATCGGTAAAGCGGTTTTCGACGTCGCTGGCGAAATGCATCGCAAGGTCCTTCTGTTCGGCCGATAGGATATTGACCGCGAAGTGATCCGATTGCGACAGCGTTGGGAAGACCCGGCCTGACTTTGCAACACAAACCGAAATCACAGGCGGCTCTAACGAGACCGAGGTGAACGAATTGGCGGTCAGGCCCCACGGTTCACCGTCCGCGTCATAGGTGGCTACGATGGTAACACCCGTCGGAAAGGCGCCAAGGGCACGGCGATAGTCCCGGACGTCCATCATAGAGCCCCTTCGCTGGAGCAGGCTTTTTCCAGCGCAGCCCATTCATCGGGGTTGGTCCCGAAATGACGCATGACGTGATCTTGATAGGCGGGACGTTCCGCCAGCCGCTGATACCAGGCCTCGACGTTCGGCAAGGGCGGGCGGGCGACCTCGACGTTGAAATAACGATAGGCCACGCACCCCAGGGGAATATCCGCCATGGTAAAGCTGTCGCCGCAGACATAGGCCTTATCCGCGAGGTGCTGATTCAGAATGGTCAGGGCTTCATGCGCTTCATCGCGCAGCTTGGCGATCTTTTCCGGGTCACGCTGATCAGGTTGAGTGCGCACGGTTGCAAAGAACAGGTAGATGACAGGCCCAAAGGCGTGGCTGGCCGACCACTCCATCCATTGATCCGCTATCGCTCGGGTCTGAATGTCGGACGGGCTGAGCGTTCCTGCGCCGTACCGGTCACAGAGATAGCGAACGATGGCAAGGCTTTCCCACAACGCAAAATCCCCGTCGCGGATCGCTGGGATCATTCTGTTGGGATTGATCTGCGAATACATCTCGGTGTCGAGCTTGCCAAAGCTGCCCCCGGCCAGTTGCAGCGTGTAGTCCAGCCCCAGCTCATTCGCCGTCCAAATCACGGGAATGACGTTCGATGAATAGGGGCGCCCCCAAATCTCAAGCATGCTCCAGCATCCTTTTCTGGGCGATGGACTGCGTGCCGAACCGGGGCACAACATGCTCGAACAGACGATGCCAACTGGCCAGGATTTTCTCATAGGGTACGCCGGTATATTGCTGCATCAGCATAAGGTGATCTAGGCCGATGGTTTCCTGCCGCTCTGCAAACCGATCCGCGACATATTCGGCGTCGCCCACCACGATGATCCCGCGTTTGTTGAGGAAATCGAACCAATCCATGTCCTCATCTTCGGAAGACATTTCTTCGCCGACATCCAGATAGCCGTGCTTGGTCCATTCCCCCTTGGGACGCGACCCGCCGAGGAATTCGTAATAGGCATTGATCGGGCCACGGATCGTGTTCACCGCTTCTTCCATGCTTTCACCAACATAAAAAGCCGTGCAGACACCAACACCTTCGCCAAGCTTCACCTCACGCCCTTCGCGTTGCGACAGGGCTTGGCGATAGGGTTCCCAACAGGCCAGCGTCGCCTTGGGGCCAGCTGCCATCGAGATCACACCCCAACCGCGCTCCCCCGCCAATTTGAACGTGGGCGGTGCGTTCGACATCAGCCAGACCGGCGGATGAGGATTGGAATAGGGGCGCGGATGCACATACATCGCTTTGTATTCGCCATCTTCATCGTGATAACGCGGGTCCAGAGGGTCAAAGAACCGGTTGGTCTCTTTCCAGCCGGGCACAGGGAACTGATAGAATTCGCCGTGATGGGTGAAGGCCTCATTGGTCCAGGCTTTCAGGATGATCTCAAGACTCTCCTGATACAGCCGCATCACCTTGGCATTGTCGCGCCGATCCGCATCTGCGTTGAACTGGATGGTTGAGCGTTCATTGATGCCCTTGGCCACGCCGAAATCAAACCGGCCTTGGGTCATGTTATCAAGCATCGCGGCATCTTCAGCCACGCGCAGGGGGTGCCAATCGGACAGGATGATGGGGGCTGTTCCGACCCGGAGTTTTTTGCAATGCGCAGCTATGTGAGTCCCCATCTGGATCGGGTTGGGCGGCGCATTCATGTAACCGTTATGGGCAAAATGATGCTCGGTGAACCAAGCAGTTGTGAAACCTGCCTGCTCGGTCAGCGAACACTGTTCGAGGATCATTTCCAGCGTGCGCGCCCAGGGAATCGTCTCACCAGGGCTAAAATTGGCAATCAAATCAAAGCGCATAACGTTCTCCCGGCCGGTAGAAGAATAGTTGATTTTTCATCTCATTTTCAACTAAGTTGATTTGCGCTCGAAAAGTCAACTGAAATCATTTATTCTGAAGTCATGAAAAATGACGTGTCTCAGACCGACGCCCAAAGGCTCGGAAGTGAAATTCGCGAAGTGCGCAAAGCACGTGGGCTGACCCTACAGCACTTGTCCGAAGTGGTGTTGTGTTCCAAAGCCTATCTCAGCCGGATTGAGCTTGGGACAGCTAAGGTGTCGGACGACCTACTTGGCGAAATCAGCGATGCGCTTGCGGTTGACCCGGGCTGGTTCTTTCCCAAACAGGAGGGCGACGGACCGCTGGAGCGAAAGCACGTCGTGCGCCGCGAGAACCGTAGGGCGCTGTCCGCGATGTATACGCGCTCAACTGATGAATTAGGCTTTGAGGACGAATTGCTTTCAAGCTCCTTGTCCGGCCATTGTTACTTGATCCTATCACGGTTCCGCCCCGGCGCAGGAGAACCGCCCGAGCCACTGGAAGGGTATTCATTTGAAGGTGAACAACACGCCATCGTCCTTAGCGGCGAAGTTGAGCTACGTCTCGGGAGCGAAGTCATTTCATTGCGTGAAGGAGACAGCTTTTCCTATCCATCCATGATCGCCCACCGCTTTCGCAACAAGACTGAGAAAGAAGCCACAATGGTCTGGGCGATGTCGCCGATCCGTATCACGTGGTGACTGTTGGTCTGCTACTGCAAATGCATGAAGTGCTTTTGTGTGTGGCAGATTGAAAACGACCCCGTTATTTCCTTTTCCGTTTTGACAGTGTTGCTTGTAATACAATGCTACAAATAACTGCGGCACTGTCTAACATCCTAATCTGGCAGGACAGATTCACGACGAGACAGTTGTTTGGTTGGTAGAAAAGGATAACCCATTTTTTGCACAACCTCTGCCTCTCTAAAAAACTCGGACTACGCGCGCGCAACGAAAGTCTGGTTTGGCGGGCCGCAATACAGCGTTCGAGTGTCCCAATGAACGGTAGGAGCGGGCCAGAATTGACATTTTGGCAGACTTTTCAAAGTCCTCTTCCTGCGAGGAGCTGACCTTAAGGACACATGCAGCATTGGTAAGTTTGGGCTCGAAGCAGACATTCGCTGCAATTAAGTCGAACGACTGCTATGCGAAGATACTGTTGAAAAACTCCGAATTTGCGCAAATCAGACTCAAAAACTGTTCGTGCAGACCTGGTAGGAATTCTCGGGTGAGGGGTCGGCCAAAATCCGACGCTGGCTGCCAGAGCGCGCCTCAACGACTGTCATCAATGCCGGAGTTGGACTTTTAGATTGATCGCCCGTTCGCGGAAAATCCGAGCTTCTCAGATTTCCGAGTTTTTCAACAGAATCCGAACCAAGCAGCCGTTCAAAAAGGAAACCAGCGGACTTCGACGTGGCGGTAAGTTGCTTGCATAAAGACTTCGGTGGGAATTGGCTTTACTGGATTTCGATAGCGTTCAGAATAACTCTCACTGTTCAATCTATTTTGTAGGAGTTACAAATGAAATTAGTCAAATTCACAGCCGTTTCATGTATGGCAGCGGCTGCCTTCGCAGTACCGGCTTTTGCGGAAGA
Source organism: Ruegeria atlantica (assembly GCF_001458195.1). Lineage (GTDB taxonomy): Bacteria > Pseudomonadota > Alphaproteobacteria > Rhodobacterales > Rhodobacteraceae > Ruegeria > Ruegeria atlantica. The sequence continues at coordinate 61,714 of NZ_CYPU01000013.1, forward strand.
CCCCATTCCTGGTGCTGAGGACGGCTTTGCACCGTACGGTGATCCAGTCGAAGGTTGGAATGTCTTCATCGATGCTGAGCGTCAGGCTTGTTTGATAGAGCGAACAGATGACTTTGGGCACGCGGTCCAGATCGGTCTTACCAATAACAAAAAGCATGCGTACATTGGAGTATTCACTTTGGCGGATGTGGACATCAAAAACAAACAGAAGGTCGAAATTGACATCAACGGTTTCGTATTCGACGGCAAAGCCCGTGGGATGAAAAGCAAAGACCTGCGCGGTGAATACAAGGGCGCCTATTTCGTTATCAAAGACGACAACATGGTGAATGCCATAATGCAGGAAGGGACACTGACAGCCTTCCCAAAGAAAACCAAGCAACCGATCAAAGTAAACCTGACTGGCGTCAGCGCGGCAGTCGAAGCAGCGCGCACGTGTACTGACGGTATTTCCGGTTAAAACTGCGCACTAAAAATTGCTCTAGCACCCCCGTGCTAGTGCAAATATTTCGCGTGAGCCGGACATCGATACCGTTTGAACGCCTTCATGCTCCATTGGCTGAAAGATTAACGATCACTCACCTGACGCAGTTACTCTGCAAAAAACATTCTCAAAGTCAGTTGTTGATGAAATGCCCGCGTCGTCTGTATCTGGGATGATCGACAACGCGGGCCAAAGTCTGGTTATGGGACTATCCAGACTATCTGCAATTGGCTTTTCAGCACACGTAGGTGGCCGGTATGGCTTGAACTTTTTACCGCGACACCAGGGACACATCTCTACAACCATTTATCGAAACGACACTGCCACAACTGTCTGCACGAGCTGGATATTTGAATTCGCAGGAAAAGCTCAAGCGCGCGAGCGCAAACTTCTTATCGCGCGTAAGAAAACTTGAAACGTTATATTTTAGGTGCTGTCAGACGAATTCGAACCAGTCTCAGTTTGCCGCAGAAACCGTGAACCTATCCGGAACAAAGTTGACGCCACTCGCTAAGTGCGGCGGCGCGGGTCAGCTTGAAGGTGTCTCGGCTGGCTAGCGATCTTTCCTGGTTGAAGTGGTTGAATACGGAGGAATGGACGGAAGCGAATTTCTGTAAACTTCGCATGCGCCTGAAACGTTGCATAGCGCGTTCTCGTCGTCGAAACGGCAGGTGCGAATTCTCAACCCGGTTGTTAAGCCACCTGCCCGTCTGCTGTTTTTCCAGAGCGCCCAAATCTCTGAGCGCAGCCTTGTAGGATGCGAAGCGATCTGTGACTACTTCTTCAGCTTTGCCGTGGCGTTTCACTAATTTCTTAAGAAATTTCAACGCTGCAGCTTTGTTTCGGCGTTTGGTGACAACCGCTTCCAACACTTCACCTTCGTGATCGACCGCACGCCAGAGATAGTGGCGTTTGCCATTCACCTTCACAAAGACCTCGTCCACGTGCCACTTCCATTTTGAAAAGGCTCGGAGTTGCTGAACACGCTTTCGTCTGATCTCGGCAGCAAACATTGGGCCAAACCTGTTCCACCAATATCGGACAGTTTCGTGGCTCACGTCGATGCCTCGCTCATGCAGCAGATCTTCGACATTCCGAAGCGAGAGTGGAAACCGAATATACAGCATCACCGCCAGGCGGATGATCTCAGGACTGGTTTTGAAGTACTTGAAGGTGGCAGGTTTGGTCATTCCTAAATGCTATGCACCCGCCCTGCCCCGCTCAAGCAAAGTTCTTCTGACAAGACCTTCGAAGCTGGTACCGCGGATTAAGCTCGGTCGAGTGTAACTATACTTTCGGATACCTAACCTATTCCGATGAACGCCTAGCGCACCCTGTCATTCTGTAGTTATTTCACCCTGCTCAGTCCCATAATTGAGCTGCCACCTCCGACTACCCATCCCCCTGTCGGAGGGTTTTTTGCCAGCTTCGCAATGCAAGTGTGTGAGTGAGTCCGCATTGCGAAGCTGGCCTTTTTAGCCTCAACGAAAAAGGCCCCGCTCAATGGCGGGGCCGTAACTCGTTACCCCCTCACAAATCACTATTGGATTGGGTTAAGCTCAATACGGCAAGGACCGCCGCTTGGATTAAAAGTTCCCCGCGTCACCCTAACCTGGGATGATTGGCAACGCGGGGGTAGTCTGGTCATGGGACAGCCCTGGCTATTTGTCCGTTCGGGCATTTATGCCCGCGCAGGAACACAGGTGATGTAAAACTATTCCGCAAAACGGCTTGTGATTTTACGCCAAAATTAACCACACCGTACAGAAAGTTGGTAAAAGCAAATAGCTCTGATTATGAGACGAGGTTTTCCCCCTTAAATTGACGGCCTTGTAAGAGGCGGTTTAGTTCATATAGCAGTCGTCCGACTTAATCGCAGCGAATGACTGCTTCGAGCCCTTAGCGGACGGGTAAGACTACCAATGGGGCAACACAGTGTCCGGGCGAAGGAGCTATACTAAATATTCGGAAACAAAGGTTAGCCCGGTAAGACAAAATCAATCGCCAGTGAATTGGATAATAACGGCCTGATCCGCTTCCAAAGACATATTCAAACCAACCGCAGAAACACGCGCCACGATAGTTACGCATTTCGAGTTCACCAGCACAATGTCGCTTTCGCCTGCAATTGCAAGAAAACCACCGACAACCCCCTGATATAGGCCTGGGAAATCATCAGGTGATTGTAGGCCGTAGACATTTCCCGATATCGTGCCATCACGGGTGCCAGTTTCCCCGAATTTTAGGCCACGTGCAGAAAACGTAAATTCCTGCCCTTCTTCAAGTTCTAAAACTCCTTGGCCTTGACGAACACCGATAAATAGAGACCTGGTCTCACCAGTGAAAGTAACGCTCCCAGACAATTCTGGCTTCTCCGGGCAACCTGCACCGAGCGCTTGACTCGTGGACACCGACAGACAGATCAAATAGACGCTAAGTGAATTTCTCAGAAAACTTGGCAACCTTCCTGTCGTACAAGGCATTGAACGCTCCGATTGTTATGTCAGATCAGATGTGTGAAGTGGGTGTCAGTTAAGATTTGGAGTCAAGGCGTTGATTGTTCCATCGACACCCACACCAATTGTCTGTCCTATGGTTAGCTTGGGTCGCGAGTAGAAACTGTTGCCATTCTTTAGAGCGTCGCCAAGCAGTCGAACGACTTCGGGAGAATCCTTGTATTTGGCGTGCGAGTAAGAACTCTCGTCGTCCACATCACTTAAATCGATGGCGATTATTCCACGTCTGTCCAATTCAGTGGCCGGAAGCTGACCAATACGAGATACGCCCCCCGCCACTCTGCGGCTTGCCAACAATGCCTTGTCATCTGATGAAACAAGAATGATCATGTTATATCCGCCTTCTGGAAAATTTCTAAGTTGTGACAGAAAAAGATCGAGGTCGATATCCGGAGCGGCTAGCACAACATTTCGAACTTTCCCGGTTGGGTTTATACCTGTTGTAATAATAATCTGGCGTGCAGCCTCCATAACCAGAAGAGAACCCATAGAATGCGCTACAACATCGTAGCTTTCGACACTTGCAAGCTGTAAAGCCGAAAACATTTTGACTAATTGATCCCGCGCAGAAAGCACGCTGTTTATGTCGTAGACGTATTTCAGTGTTTTGCCGCTAGAGGCCCATGAAAAAAGAATAGGAACACCATCGTACCCCGTGTCTTCGACAAATTGCGTCACTTGAAGAATGGCCGATGTCAAGTTCGTGTTGTACCCGTGGACAAATAATAAAATGTTGCGCCTTTCTTTAGGCCGACTTTTCAAATGTGCTGTCAACTCGTTTTGAAACTGCGTTTCCGTGTTAAATGAAACTGGTTGATTGATTGTGAAGTGTTTTTGCGGATCGGGTGGTAATTGCCTAGGTCTTTCAATTTTGCCTGGCACATGTGTCGGCGGCACTGAAACCTTTACCTGCGCAAAGTTAAGGGTTTGGCTTCGTTCGCCGGAGTAAAATTCCCCAGAAACGCTCGACGGCACTCTAGTCGTTGCTATGAAAAGGCGGTGTTGGCCTGCATCTTGCGCGATATCTAGCGGGGCTTTCAATCCAATACCGACGAGATTTTTCGGAGCTGAACAAGACAAGAGCAATAGGGCAATTATAGCTAAAAAAAACGTTTGCCAGGTAGGGTTGGGAAGTTTTTCAACGCCGCTTAGAAAAAGTCGAGCGTTCCGCAGCCCTGGCTTAACCGCTCTTGAGAACGCCAGTCTTGCGCCCTCATAAAGTCGCTGCTCGCTTGGATGTTTCAAAATTCAAAGATCCAGAGAAATTTTAGTGTTGCGTTTTTAGCATGTTAAATATCTTGACACAATTTAGATAGACCTAGAGCCAGGATGCATTGATTGTCGTTAAGCAGCATATCAGTCTCCCCAAAAACAACAGCACGAGGGGTAACTTGGAGTGAAATCAAAACGGCACAAACACCATTTTCAGTGCAACTTTCCGTGGACTAAAGAATGGCAGCTTTGTCCGGCGGACTCAACGGATCGCCGCAACACTTCACTTTGGAAGCAAGGATGGAGTGTTGGTATGGCTTATCGTCGTCGGATTTATTTTACGGAGAAACAGAAGGCAGAGATTTGGGATCGCTGGCAGTGCGGGGAGTCGATGAGCTCGATCGGTCGGTTGTTTGATCGAGGCTCGTCGTCGATCTATCCCCTGCTTGCGAGAACGGGTGGTATACGGCCACCAGAGCGGCGGCGATCACGGTGGGCGTTGACAACGGCAGAGCGCGAAGAAATCTCACGCGGGCTTGGAGCCGAGTTGTCCGTTCGTACAATTGCGCGTCAGCTGCGCCGATCTCCATCGACGATCAGCCGGGAGGTGCGGCGCAACGGGGGGCGTCAGCATTACCGGGCCACCCAGTCCGATCAGGCAGCCTGGGAGCGTGCACGGCGTCCGAAGCCCTGCAAGCTGGCGGAGAGGCCGGCGCTCTGTCACACAATAGCTCAGAAGCTCGAACGCAAGTGGTCGCCGCAGCAAATCGCGGGTTGGCTGAAGCGCGAGCATCCCGACGACGAGGGCGAGCGTGTGTCTCACGAAACGATCTACAGAAGCCTGTTTATCCAGGCCCGTGGCGTTCTGAAGAAGGAGTTGCTTGCACATTTGCGCGCGACACGTGCCATCCGCCGGTCTCGCCATGCTAGCCTGAAGCGGGATGGGCTCGGTCAAATCAAGGATGCGATCTCGATCCGGGAACGCCCGGCCGCTGTCGAAGACCGCGCCATTCCCGGCCACTGGGAAGGTGACCTGATCGCCGGCTCGAAGAACAGCTTCATCGCGACGCTGGTGGAGCGGCGCACGCGCTATGTCATGCTCGTGAAGGTGGGCGGGAAAGAAACGCAGACTGTCGTGGCTGCGCTGACCGCACAAATCCAACATCTGCCGAGAGAGCTTCGCCAGACGCTGACCTGGGACCGCGGCAAAGAGCTTGCCGATCACAAGAACCTGGCACTGGCCACCGATCTCGACATCTACTTTTGCGACCCGCACAGCCCGTGGCAACGCGGCACCAACGAGAATACCAACCGTCTCCTGCGCCAGTACTTCCCAAAGGGCACCGACCTCTCAGTGCACAGCCAGGAACATCTCGACGCAGTTGCTCGTGAACTCAACGAGCGGCCAAGAAAAACGTTGCATTACTTCTCACCAGCAGAGACGTTCCATGAATGTGTTGCGGCGATCGGTTGAAACGGCACCGCAGAGCGGACATCCGACGGTTTCAGTCGGTGATCGG
>NZ_CYPU01000014.1 GCF_001458195.1 Ruegeria atlantica
CTCGCCATTGATCTTCACGAAGACCTCGTCCAGATGCCACTGCCAGTTCGAATAAGATCGCATCCGATTGACCCTGTTTCTGCGGATCTCTGCCGCGAATATCGGGCCAAATCTGTTCCACCAATAACGCACAGTTTCGTGGCTGATCTCGATGCCGCGCTCGTGCAAAAGATCTTCAACACTGCGAAGCGAAAGCGGAAACCGAACATACATCATGACGGCCAGACGGATGATCTCGGGGCTCGTCTTGAAGTAGCGAAAAGGGCTGCGTCTTGTCATCCTGCGACGCTAAGTGCTCGCCATGCCCGCCTCAATAAGTTTCTTCTGACAGTGCCCGGTGGCACAATGTTGAGCCAAATTTCAGTGGCGCTGCGGTGTGACGGCAAATACGTCAACCTAACTGTGACCGATGATGGTGCTGGCCTTTCGCCAAACCAAAGCGAAGCGGCATTCAATCGATTTTCTCAATTGGAGCATTCCGGGGGCAGCGGATTGGGGTTGTCCATCGTCTCTGCAGTGGCGGAGCGCCACGGAGGAATGATCGAAATCAACCAAGTCGAAAGAGGAGCGAGCATTACGCTTGAGCTTCCAATAGTCCTGTAAGCTGTTTCTAATTTCACTCGGAACCCAAAACCAGTCAAAGTCAACGCAAGTTTTTGCGATTTCTGCTAAAGTCAGGTTTTCGCCCTGAGCGAAGAACGCAGCTCTCAAAATCTGTATCTATGTCGTCTTTGGGCTCAGAGCAGTCATCTGAGTCTTTCAGTCAGATGACGGCTTAGGAACGGAAAGCGGTCATTGTTGGTGGTCATTCCGAGAAATTTCGCCCGAAGGTCTGCATTGAACGGCAGCGGACGTTCGCTGAAATCTGCTGTACGGCAGAGTTGCGGACAGAGCAGACATCGAGCGACGAGCAAATTGCATAGGACTTGACGCCTGTATACAGCTCCACCGCAAGGCGAATGACATTGGAGCTGGTCTTGAGGTGCTTGATTGGAGTTTTTATTTCATAGAGTAAATGCTGCGAAAGCCCCTGCCCGCCTCAACTCTAGTTCTTCTGGAAAGACCCCACCTTTCGTCATTTACAAATTAATATATTCATTTTATTGATTGTTAATGGATCGAAATGAGTTTTCACGACGCAGATTCTTGCATGGTGCCACGTGTATCGCAGCGCTTGGAGTTCAATCCAAGATCGGGTGGGCAGAGTTACAACTCGGTGCTTCGGCTCGGATTACAACCATGTCAGATGGGTACCTGTCATTGCCTTCGGAAATGGTCTTTGGCGCCATGCCGAAGGAAGAGCTCAGGCAGCTTTTGGGCAACTACAAGGTGGACGCGACCAAGTACGAGCCAGAGTGCAACGTGGCACTTTATCAAGATGATCAAAAATCCGTGCTGTTCGATGTGGGAGCTGGGCCAGATTTCATGCCCACTTCTGGTAAGCTTCTGGAGGCTCTTGAAACAACCGACCTGTCGCCCGAAGACATCTCGCACGTGATCTTCACCCATGCGCACCCGGATCACATTTGGGGCGTTTTGGATGATTTCGACGACCTTCTGTTCCCCAACGCCACGCATCACTTTGGCCGAAGTGAGTGGGATTATTGGTGGAACCCCTCAACGGTGGATACCATTGGAGAAGATCGCGCTGCGTTCGCAGTAGGCGCAAAACGGCGTATGGAAGCAATTGAGGATCAGGTCGCATTCTTTGACGACGGGCAAGAGATCCTTCCCGGTATTGCCGCACGCGCGAGCTTTGGACACACTCCCGGTCACATGGCGTTTGAAATTCGCAGCGGCGGTGAATCCGTGATGATTGTCGGCGACGCGCTGGGAAATCCACACTTAGCTTTTGAACGCCCCGACTGGCACAGCGGCACGGATCAGGATCCGCAGGCGGCGACAGCAACCCGGATTTCACTGCTGGATCAGATTTCACACGAGCAAATGAAAATAATTGGTTTCCACCTGCCGAATGGTGGAATCGGCTGGATCGAGAAGACTGGGTCTGCTTATAAGTTCATTGGAGAACAATAATGATGCGATCGCTGGCGATTTTCTTGGCCCTAGCCACACCAGCTTGGGCAAGCGAGGATATTGCAGACCAATACCCGCAAAGTGTGCTGTATTCCGAACCGGTCGAGTACATCCCCGGAGTCTATTCCGCCATTGGCGCAACCGCCCCACCGACCTACGAGAACTCTGGTCACAACAACAACCTCAGCTTCATAGTTACCGGAGATGGCGTGATCGTCATAAACGGCGGCGCGGCTTATGTGCTTGCCGAAGCGCTTCACCAGGAAATTCAGGCAATCACGGATCAGCCGGTTAAGTTTGTCTTCAACGAGAATGGTCAGGGGCACGCGATGCTTGGCAACGCCTTCTGGTCAGAGCTGGGTATTCCGATCATCGCCCATTCGAATGCTGCGGCTGAATTCGAGGAATACGGCCCACAGATCCTTGAAGGAATGCAGCGGTACAACCAAGACAAGGCGGAAAGAACCTTCCTGGCAGGCCCAACCGAGACATTCGAGGATGAATACGTGGTTGAAATGGGTGATTTCCGGATTGAGGCCAAATATCTCGGGCCGGCCCATAGTCCCGGCGATATCTCGATTTGGTTGCCGAACCAAAGCCTTGTTATCGCGGGTGATATGGCGTTTCACGAGCGAATGCTGCCGATCTTTCAAGAGACCTATACGGCGGATTGGCTTGAAACATGGGACAACGAGTTCGAAGCTTTGGGAGCCAAATATGTCATCCCCGGACATGGTCATCCGACGAACATGGATCAGGTGCGCCGTTATACACGCGACTACCTAGTCTACCTGCGCGGCAAGATCCAAGAGCACATGGATGCCGGCGGCGATCTGGCAGAGGCTTACTATGTCGATCAGTCACCGTATGCCCATTTGGACACGTTTGAGGAATTGGCGACAAAAAATGCCGGGCGGGTATTTGAGCAGATGGAATTCGAATAACTCAGGACGTTTGAGGAACAGGAATTCGGCGCATTAACCTGTGCGCGCTGATCGCTCCAACCCACATGAAGAAAACGGCAAGCCAAGCCGTCAATGACAGGGCGGACCCTCCTGAAAGCCCTGCACCCACGGCGCAACCTCCGGCCAGCATGGCTCCAAACCCCATGAGGACAGCTCCAACAAGGTAGCGCTCCATCGGAGCATCCGGACCAAAACGTTCGATCTTCCACTCCCCTGCAGTTAGGGCCGAGCCTGCGGCACCAATTGTTACGCCTGGAACAAGGCCGATACCGAAGGACAACACGACGTTTCGCTCGGAAACCAACGCCATCAGTGTATCCGTAGCCGGTCCGGTGAACGTGACTGACGAAACAGGCACGACTTCAAATGATGCTTGCGCGATGGCAAATGTCATTAACCAGCCAAGCGCCACCGCCACGCCAACTCCTGCGGCTGTTACGATCCTGATTGGCGCGACTCTCCGGTGGAATGCGAATGCAATTGCCGACACCAATCCCAATACTGCAACGGCTGTATAAACCACTGGCGAAAATCCAAGTATTTCTGAAAGATCTCTCGAGGCGCCCCCTGAGACAGTCCAGATCCCGGAAAGCAATTCGCGGGCAGGACTAAGAACGCCCGTGTAAGCAGCCTGAGCCACTAAGGTTAAAACCAATCCTGTAATCAGGGCGCGCAGATTACCGCAGGAGGCCAATACTAACAGGCGAGATGCACACCCACGCGCCAGAACCATACCAACGCCGAACATCGCTCCGCCAATTATTGCGCCGCTGAGACTGCCCGTCGACGCAATCGCGCGTGTCTCGGAAAGGTCCAACCACTCAAACGCGACAAACGCCTGCACTAAGGTGAGCGTTGCGGTGAAGGCGATTAGCCAGACAGCCAGGCGAGGACCAAGCTCGCCTTTGGCGACTTCGATGGTCGACGCTCTCAAACAAAAGTGAGACTTCTGGGCCGTCACGCCGAACAAGATACCGACAAGCGCACCGGCAAATGCCAAAGTGCCAGGGTCTCCCAACAAATCGATGAGTCTTTCCATCAACAGAGACTCTCACTTGGTTGCTTGCGCGTCCTTGTCTTCGGTCAAGTTGTTATTGAGCGGCCATTGGTCTGCGCGCCAATTGGCATTGTGTCCATAGCTCACCCAAGGCAGACACCAGTCGATCCACGTCGTCGGTGGAATGCACTGGGGAAGGTGTAATCCGTAGACGTTCCGTTCCCTTGGGGACGGTTGGATAATTGATCGGCTGGATGTAAATTCCATAGTCACGCATCAGCACGTCAGAGATGAAGCGACACTTGACCGGATCGCCGACCATGACCGGAATTATGTGACTTGGGTTCGGTGTATGCGGAATGCCCAGATCGTCCAGCCTGTCTCGCACCTCGCGCACGCGCTGCTGGTGTAGATGTCGTTCCGAATTGCTTTGCTTCAGGTGCCGAACCGAAGCAGCAGCTCCTGCGGCCACGGCTGGAGGCAATGCAGTGGTAAAGATAAACCCGCTGGCGAAGGATCGCACAAAGTCGACAAGTTCTTTCGACGCCGCGATGTATCCACCAACTACGCCGAATGCTTTGCCCAATGTCCCCTCAATGACGGTTAGCCGATCCATCAGGCCCTCGCGTTCGGCAATGCCTCCGCCGCGTGGTCCATAAAGCCCCACCGCGTGAACCTCATCCAAATAGGTCATCGCGCCATAGCGATCCGCCAGATCACAGATCTCGGCAATTGGTGCAATATCGCCATCCATGGAATAGACGCTCTCGAACGCAATGAGCTTAGGAGCATCGGCAGGCAGTTCAGCAAGGTGCCTTTCAAGGTCCGCCACGTTGTTGTGTTTCCAGATACGCTTCTGGCACCGACTGTGGCGAATGCCCTCGATCATCGAGGCATGGTTCAACTCGTCAGACAAGACTGTGATGCCAGGAATGCGAGACGCCAGAGTTCCCAGCGCGGCCCAGTTCGAAACGTAACCGGACGTAAACAGCAACGCAGCGTCCTTGCCATGCAAGTCAGCAACCTCTTGCTCCAGCAAAACATGCTGGTGGGTCGTTCCAGAGATATTCCGCGTTCCTCCCGCTCCGGCACCAACCTCATCGATCACCTTGTGCATTGCTGCAATAACATTGGGGTGCTGACCCATCCCCAGATAATCATTTGAGCACCAAACAGTGACTTTCTCGGGGCCATTTTCCGCGTAGCTACGCGCTGTCGGGAACGCGCCACGCTGCCTTTCGAGATCCGCAAAGACCCGGTAGTTCCCTTCCTCCTTAAGCTGGTCGAGTTGACCACGAAAAAACTGCTGATAGTTCATTTCAGTTCCCAACGGCTTCTTCTACGATCCCGGACAACAGGGCCTGAACTTTTTGCATTGGTCCATCAGGATAGCTTCGGTATCCAACCATCACGCCATCGTCGCCTTCGGCTACAAAAATCCCATAGGGGCAGAAGCCAATATTCATCGGGTCTGCTTCCATCACTTCACGCGAGATTTTTGCCGAGCAGAAGATGAAGATGTCTGCAGCTGCAAATATCTGTTTGTCGCTGCCGACGTCAGCGCCTGTTCGATTCAACATGTCGCCGACGTGGCTTACATAGTCGATGACCAGTCCCTGTCCTACAATAGCGGACTCAACGGCGAACGTTGCATCATCAAAACTGCCGTCGAAGGGGATAGTGATGATCTCTTCTGCAAGCCCTTGGCTCGCCAGAACAGTGGAAAACGCGGCTGCGGCGATAAAGTGTTTCATGTTTTTAGTCCTCCTTCTGAACCGCATTTTCTCAGATTGATCATAGCAGTCTTTGACACCGGTCAAAGTCCCCGATTGCCTCAACCAAACATGTCCGACGTGATACCGGCGTACCAACCCAGCGACTCTTCGTAAGTTGCTTTTCTCAAATCGGCATCTTCACCGGTTTGACTGATAAAGCCATCGACTTTCGCGATCTTTTCTGGCGTCGCCTCATAGGTTGCGCCAACCTTAACGCCATCATCGGTGTCGATCAGCGACCAGCATGTGTTCGAGAACTTGGCCGGGAATACTTTAGATCCGGTCAACGCACCTCGTACCGCATTCGCACATACTTTTGCCTGACTGTTTGCCGAAAAACCGGATTTCGGCATGTCACCCTGCTGGCTGGCATCACCAAGAACATATAAGTCCGGATCGGCTTTGGTGGACATGTCCGCAGCGTTCACTGGTGCCCAGTTGCCGTCGGTTACTCCCGCCATTTCCGCAATGCGGCCGGCTTTCATCGCTGGGATTACATTGCAGACATCGACCTTTGTCTCTTCGCCATCGATAGTCACCGTCATTGCATCCGGATTCACGGATACATTGCCTCCGCCGAAATCTTCGCCGATCCAGTCGACCATTCCTTCGTAATTGTTTCCCCAGCCTTCTTGGAACAAAGCCATTTTCGAGAATTTCGGCTTCGGATCGGCGACAATGATCTTTGCTGTTGGGTTGTTTGCCTTCAGCACGTGCGCCACCATCGAAACCCGTTCATAGGGCCCGGGCGGGCAACGGTACGGGTTAGGAGGAGCGACCATCGCGAAGGTACCGCCTTCGGGCATCGCCATGATCTGCGCTTTCAAAAGCTCTGTCTGAGAACCAGCTTTGTAAGCATGCGGCATCTTATTTTGGGCCGAGAGGTCCCAGCCCTCTACCGCATCATCAACAAAGTCGATACCCGGGCTAAGGATCAGCTTGTCATAAGGAACCGATCCGCCACCTGCCAAGGACACCGTCTTAGCGTCGCGGTCGACCCCAGTGGCCCAATCATGCACTACGTTGATACCGTAGTTCGCGGCAAGCGTGCCATAGCTGTGGGCGATGTCCGATAGCTCCTGAAAACCTCCCAAATAAAGGTTTGAGAAGAAACAGGTGTAGTAGGTCCGAGACGGCTCGATTAGCGTCACGTCAATCTCACCTTTGCTGTCCTTTGCGATGTAACGCGCGGCGGTCGCACCGCCCGCACCGCCGCCAACAACGACCACGCGGGGCTTGCCTTGAGCCAGCACCATCGGAGCGGATAGCCCGGCGGCCACTACCCCGGCGGCTCCAAGAAATACTCGTCTATTGAGTGTCATCGCTTTTCTTCCCCTTAGGCACTTTCATTCTGGATTATTGAAGTAGGCGGCCAATGCCGCGATCTCGTCATTGCTCAGCCGTCCGGCGATCATTTGCATGACCGGATGTGGCCGATGTTTGTCCTTGTAAGCGTGCATGGCGACCACGAAGTCTTCGTCAGGCCAATACACAATCGAAGGAATGCCCTCATCGCCTCCTTCAATCTGGTGGCATGTCGTACATTCGCTGCTGAGGTATGCGCCGTACTCAGGATCTCCTTGAATCGCGAGAATCGCCGGGTCGATCGAATGATCCGTGCCTTTCGCCGTTGGGTCCGCTTCTGGGATGTCCTGAGGGCTGTCAGAAAACGCCCGCAAGTAGGCGATCACGTTGGCGCGGTCTTCCGGGTCTTTCAAACCGGGAAAACTCATCCTCGTGCCTGACGCAAATGCGCGTGGGTTTTCGATGTAGGCGGACAGAGTATCAGCGTGCCATTCCAGACCCGAGTTACCCGCACGCTCTAGGCTTTTTGAGTAGTTAAAAGCATCCAGACCCGCAGCCTTGCGCCCAAAGACACCATTCAAATGCGGCCCGATTTTGTTTTCGGCTCTTTCGCCCACCTGATGGCAGCCTTTGCATTTGGCGAACACTTCTTTCCCGGCTTCGGCGTCGCCTAGGCTTTCGGTGGCGTGGGTCGATGGGGCAACAGCAACCATAACCGCCGCGCAGGTCAAAATGTTCAACCACCGCATGATCAGCTTCCGAACGACTTGAGGTAAACGATCACGGCTTCAATATCGTCTGGTTTCTTGAGCCCAGCAAAGGACATGCGTGTGCCCTTCATGTAGTCCTTGGGTTTTGCCAGGAAGGCCGCCATTTCTTCTTCGGTCCAAACAAGACCAGCCTCGGCAGCTGTTTTCATAGCTTTGGAGTATTTGAACCCTTCAACCGACCCTGCGTTGGCCCCGATAACTCCGTTCAGCGCAGGACCCGTGCTGTCCTTAGCACCGTCACCAACCTGATGGCAGGATTTGCACTTCTTGAAGACCTTTTCACCGGCTGCGAACAGGTCCGTAGTCTGATCAGCCTCGTCGATTTCCTGAACAGCCGGTGTTGCGGCGGCTTCTTCTTCAGGCTTTGGCGCTGCGGTCGGAATGAAAGAAGGCCCTTCTGCCGTAAACGTCGGCAACCCGTCCGCGCTGGCTTCATTCATGACCGAATTCGAACCGCCTTCTGGTGGCGTCTCAACCAGAAAGACAGAACGCATAGTAACTGCGGCCTCTGTTTTGCAGTTCTCCATGCAAGGCTCCTCTCGCCATTCCGCGTATTCCGTCTCGGGTCGAATATCGACGACAAAACCGTCCATATTGTACATCTCGAAATCGGCGAAGTTTTCGTTGCTGAGAACGAAGTCGTCATCCACCAGATCATTGGAATAAAGGATGTAGGCGACGATTGCGTAGGTCTCATCCGCCGTAAGCGTGCCCGCTTCACCAAACGGCATTGAGCGGGAAATGTAATCCCAGGCGGTCGACAAATGCGGCCAATAAGACCCTACGGTTTTCACAGGATCTTCGTCGGCTAGCGTGTCGAAACCGCCGGCCAGAACAGGCCAATTGTCGGCGCCTTCGGCAAACTCTCCGTGACAGGACGCACACCGGTCGACAAACACTTCTTCTCCGGTCCAGACGTCGCCTGATCCAACCGGCAATCCGCGCCCATCGGGCAAGACATCGACGTCCCAGGCAGCAATCTCTTGCTCCAGCGCGGGGCGCCCAAGCCCGTATGTGCCCTCATTGTTGGGCGCAGGCGCGGTCAGGTTCATCCCGTTTGCGACACGCTCGGCCGCTGCGGTCTGGATTTCTTCGACCTTGGCTGCCAGTTCGGCTGCCCGGCTGGCCTCTGCTTGCGCGTTTTCCTGGGCTGTAGCTGCATGCGCCTCAACCTGACTGATCCGGGTTTCCAAGGTTTCTATCTGCGATTGGCCGTAGTTCCGGTTCGTAATGGCCACTGCCGCCGCAAGCACCAACGCCGTGCCGCCGAATACAGGCAGGAAAACATGACTAAGAGACTTCGACATTCTCGGCGATCCCTTCTGCGCTCACGTACCAAGTCTGGATACAGTTGTTGTGGTAGACCGAGTTCTCTCCGCGCTTTTCGCGTAGCTGGTCTTTGGTCGGCTGCACATAGCCGGTCTCATCTATCGCCCGGGCCTGCAAAATCATTGGTGCTCCGTCCCAGTTCGTATCGAGATAGAAACGCGTCAAAGCCTTACTGTCGCCCTGCTTGCCAAGACGCGCCGTCTCCCAGGTGATCCCACCGTCCTTGGACACATCGACCCGCGTAATTTGCCCATGGCCTGACCAGGCAAGCCCGGAAATGACCAGGGGTCCCTGTCCGTGTTTGATCGGCATTTGCGGGCTGGGTGAGGTGATGACGGATTTTGCATCCATCACCCACGTCCATTTCTGGGCTGTGCCATCGGCGTAGACATCAGTGTATTTTGATGTTTCTTCTCGGCTTTCGACCGCCACATCGACAACTTCGATGCGGCGTAGCCACTTGACCCACATGTTGCCTTCCCACCCGGGAACAACCAGTCGCACAGGGTATCCATGTTCCATGCGCAGTGCTTCACCATTTGCCTTGAAAGCCACCAACACGTCATCCAGTGCTTTTTCCATCGGGATGGAGCGGCCATTGGATGACGCGTCTGCGCCCTCAACATAGACCCATTTGTCGGGTGAGATATCGGCGCCTGCTTCCTGCAACAGCGTACGCAGCGGAACACCGGTGTATTCCATGTTGTGAATCATGCCATGGGTGAATTGGACGCCGTTGAGTTGCGCACCCGCCCACTCCATACCGGTATTTGCCGCACATTCGCAGAAATACACATGGTTTTCGCGAGGGAACCGCTCGATGTCATCGTAGGTAAAGACCAGCGGGCGATCGACCAGCCCGTTGATCATCAGGCGATAATCCTCCTTGCGTAGCTCGATCGCGCCTGAGTGATGGCGCTCAAAAGCGCATCCTTGCGGAGTGATCGTGCCATCAAGCGCGTGGATCGGCGTGAAGTTGATCGACGAAATCGGAGAGGCGGTCAGCCATTCCACGTTGCGCCGAACGACATGAGATTCGAAGCTGATCGGCATTCCATAAGGTGACTCATCGACACCGGCACCCGTGTAAGACGCCCAATCCTGAAGCTCTGTTATTAGTGGATCGGGCGTGTCTGCCGCTGCCGCACCCGCAACTGACCCTGCGGCGACCGCAGCACTGCCTTTCAGGAAGGCCCGGCGGGACGGTTTGAACGCGTCATCCATATCTCTTAGGTCTCCATCTGCCTCTTAAGCGCCGACAACATCGACACTGGTGTTCTCTTGCACCGTGACGGTGCCAAGGTTGCGAATGTGGTTTTCGACGACATCCCAGATCGGTGGACCTTCAGTGCCTTCGTTGACACTGGCCCAACCAGCCACGACGTAGGTTTTCGATGGATCAATCGCTTCACCCGTTTTGAGCAGGGTCATTTCGCTGATCCGCTGCCCTTGTGGTTTGGTCACATCGATGCGGTAGCCAAGACCACCGACGCGGACCATATCGCCGCCCTGCTGGTAGTAAGGGTCGGGGTTGAACAGGTTGTCACCGACATCCTCGAGGATCAAATGGATGAATTCGCCTGTCATTTCTGTGCGATAGGCATTGGGATACGACATCGATGTGACATTCCAGATGTCCTCGCGCGTGATATCTTGTCCCGGCAGGATTGAGGGTCCCCAACGGACGCCGGGCGACATCGCGATGTCTGCCTCACGCTCATTGATCAGGGCATCGCAAATCAGGTCATCCCAGGTGCCGTTAAAGTTGCCGCGGCGGTAGAGCAACGAATCCGTTTTGCCAATCACCTCACTCAGCGCAGCCTCGTACGGCGCGCGCTGATCATTTATCAGAGCAGTGATCGCAGGATCAGGAGCGATGACGTCAGAGAAGATCGGGATCAGCTTGTGCTTCAGCCCCATCATCTGCCCGTCCCTCACGTCGAGATCGACGCGGCTAACGAATTTTCCGTTCGAGCCAGACGAAATGATATGCGTTTTACCGACCAGAACCGGCTCGGGTAGCGCGTCATGTGTGTGACCGCTTAGGATCACGTCGATCCCTTGCACCTGACCTGCCATCTTCTTGTCCACGTCAAAGCCGTTATGGCTGAGGACGACAACGACATCGGCACCGGCATCGCGAACCTCGTCCACCATTGCCTGCATGTTTTCATCCCGGATACCGAATGAATATTCTGGGAACATCCAGCCTGGGTTCGCGATGGGCATGTAAGGAAACGCTTGCCCGATAACAGCAACCTTTGCACCGCCCCGATCAAAAAACTTGTAGGGTTGGAACAATTCTGCAGGTTCGTCCCACTCGGCATCAAAGATGTTTTGACCCAAGGCCGCAAAAGGCAAACTTTCGACGATTTCGTTAACCCTGTCGCTGCCCAACGTGAACTCCCAATGGAAGGTCATAGCATCGGGTTTCAGCGCGTTCATGACATTCACCATGTCCTGACCGGCCGTCTGATAGCAGGTGTATGAACCGTGCCAGGTATCGCCCCCATCCAATAAAAGGGCATCAGGACGGTCAGCACGAATGGCGTTGATGACAGTTGAGACCCGGTCCAATCCACCAACACGGCCGTAGGTCTTGGCCAGCGCAGAGAAATCATTATAGGTCAGCGCATAGGCCGATGGGCTTCCATCTTCGATCCCGTATGCCTTGCGGAACGCCGCCCCTGTAACATGCGGCATCTGCTCTCGCGCATCGCCAATACCAAG
Organism: Ruegeria atlantica; assembly: GCF_001458195.1. Classification (GTDB taxonomy): domain Bacteria; phylum Pseudomonadota; class Alphaproteobacteria; order Rhodobacterales; family Rhodobacteraceae; genus Ruegeria; species Ruegeria atlantica. The sequence continues at coordinate 11,909 of NZ_CYPU01000014.1, forward strand.
GTTTATCTCGGGTTCGCGGAAATAGATCGGTTTGAGTTGCGCGTGAATATCGGTGACATGGATCAAGCTGATATTGCCGAAGGTCTCGAACTCCAGCAATTGATCCGGCGTTAGGCTTTGCTGCGCGGCAAGTCTGGCCCAGTTGCCAACCCCGGACACTCCGTACAAAGCCGATGCAGCCATTGAAACCTGCAAGAAGTCACGTCGAGAAATCATCTATCAGCTTTCCTATAACACATATAAATGTGTGAATGTTATTTTCCTGGAAAAACCCGCGCAGGACACTGTCCACGCGGGTCGTTCGTTACTGCCGTACTGCAGGAGTTTCGACTGAAAGTCCGTTGCCACGAGAGGCCACATAAAGCTCAAGCGCGCGAAACTCGTCCGATCCTTCGGCAAAAGTTTCCGCCCGCGTATCGCGAATACAGCCGCGGAAACGATTGTGGCGCGAGATCAGCTTGGCTTGTTTCAGACGATATGTCGGGAACCCGTTGATCATACCCTGGCTCAGGTGGTCGGCACGGATCATGTTGCCCCAGTTGTCTTCATGACAATTGGCACAGCTCAGCTCCAGCTGACCATAGCGGGTATAATACATCTCCTTGCCCTGCTCCCAAAATGGGGCGGCATCGCCATCAATCGCGACATTCATTGGCATCCCGCGTGATTGCAGACCGATCAAAGCGACCATGCCCTGCATGTCACCCCCGGACCATTTCCAGGCATCGGCTTCCATGCGGTCCGTGCGGCACTTGTTGATCAGATCTTCCATGACGACCAGCTTACCAGTTTCGGCATCCACCTTCGGCATGGACGCCTGCAATCCCTTGAAGCTTTCCACCCCATCGTGGCAAGAGGCACAGCTCTCGCCAGCGGCACCATCAACTGTCCCGAAGAGATCGGCGGCCTGATCGACGAAGATCATTGCGGGGTTGTCGAAGTCATCAATTTGAAGCGCTTGCGTTTCATCCGTGCGAAAATGCCAACCCGAGTAGATCGTGTCCAAGTTTTCCAGATGTGCCGGAGCTTCAGTGACCGAGGTCATGTCCAACTCATCATTGATCACCAAATTGTCTTCGTCAGGTCCAGCCATCACTGCAGCCGGGAAAACCAGAATTGCCGCGATCGCCGTAAGTGCCTTGGTATTCATTGCGTTCCTCCCTTGGTGGATCAGCGCCAACTCCTCCTACCAGCGCTGATCTGCCTTAGTGTTCGAGCCGTCAGGCGATCTCGATCGTTTTTTTCTCATCGTAGACAGAGCCGTCATCATCGTACCAAGTGAAGACAAACTCTCCGGCCTCGGGCACAGTCGCTTCGAACTGGAAGTACGGGTTGGTCGAAATCGCCGGCTCCAACGTCACATCCACCACCATTTCTCCATTAAACTCGCAGGTGAAACGGTTGATGATCGAACGCGGGATGACGTTGCCTTCTTTGTCCTTACGCTGGCCGCTTTCCATCTTGTGGCTGATCAGTGTCTTGATCGTTATGGTTTCACCAGCAGCGGCTGTCTTTGGAACCTTGACGCGGGGTTTCACACCGGATGCCATTGGTTAATCTCCTGTTCTTCAGGGCGCGTGGCGATCAGCCGCCGCAGCCGCCGATTGTCACTTTTACGGTCGCGGACGCTTTGGCAAAGCTGCCATCTGCCATCTTCGCCACGGCAATGACGTCCTGCGTTCCGGCAAGACGGATGCGGGTTGATGCGGCTTGTTCAGCCGCCAATGCGCCGAAATTGAATGTCGCGACGCCTGGTTCGGGGTTGCCTGCAGCTACGATCAGAATTGCAGCGGCACCCGGGGCACTCACTTCGATAGGTACAGTATTTCCGTTTTCTGCGATTTCCGGTGCAGTCAACGTAACACCGCCATCAGCCACATCTGCCCCGCCTGTAAATGCCGCAATGGCATCTTCAGCAGCTGCATTTACCCGAAGCGGCATAATTGTCAGGAACGCGGCGCCCAGCCCAAGGGCCAGTGTCTCGCGGCGAGAGAGTTCCATTTTCAATCTCCTTTGATTCTTCGAAAATCTGCGCCCGAAAGCGCAGCTATTCTTCTTTCAGGGTCGCAAGAAACGCGACCACGTCCTCAATGTCTTGTGCTGTCAGGATCGACGTCAAAGGCGCGGTTGGGGCTTTTCCGGTATAGGCGTCGCCCGGGCGGATATAACCGTCATCCTTGTAGAACGCAGGCATCACCGTGCCTTCGAACGTCATCTTGGCATTTGCGACCAATCCGCGAAGTTCTGCTTCGGTCCAACGATCACCGGCGCCATCCAGCATCGGACCAACTTCGCCATGGAACGGGATGTCAGCCAAAGCCGAAACCGCGTGGCACGCAACGCAGTTGCCTTTTGACTTGTCCCCAACGATAAGCGCGCCATTCGCCGCGTCGCCAGCAGCACCGGTCAACGAAGCCTCAATGGCACCATAGTCGTCATAGGTTACGTCTTGCGGGTCTGTTTCTGCCGCAATTGCGGCAACGCCTGTCATTGCGCAGACCAATGTTAAGAGTCTCAGCTTCATGATCCCTCCCATTTGCTAACGCGCCGACGGCGCCTTGCGACCCAAAGCCTTTGTGTACCGTAGTCGACGAGTACCGCTTGTCGCAACATTAAATTCATAATAATGAATTTTTTTATTTATAACAGCAGCGCTCAATCCTGAGAACCATTGTTTCGCTCTTGAATGCGCCGCGCATGATAGCGTTGGAAATCTTCACCATTTTCAAGCTCATATCGTTTTTCCTCGACCCAAGTGAAAAGGTCTAAGGTTGTTCCTTTTGAGAACGCTCCGGGCATAACAGCGACCGCAGCATCGATGGCTGTAGCGTCCTCTGGCACCTCTTCCGGCAGGAATACGAGCGTCGGGGTGAACAGAATCCCCCATTTTCGCATCAGCGCTCTTTGCTCATTCTCTTCACCGTCAAAGTCGATGGCCGCGGTGCTGCCATGCAAATCCAGTTGGACGACAAAGAAATTCTCTTCGATGAACGCTGCAAGGTCAGGCTGGGGGAACACTTCTTCATGCATTTTCTTGCAATAGATGCAGCCTTGTTGCTCAATGAGTAAAACCAACCGCTTGTCTTCGCTTGACGCCTCTTCAAGATCCTCACGAAGGTCTTTGAAGGTGTCGCGCATCCACGGCGTTTTATGCAAACCGTCGTCGCCCAGTTCAGCGGCGGAAACTGCCCCGCCGATCAGACAAGCGATCAATACTGACAAAACTCGATTCATGTCTTCCTCCCGAGTTATCCAATGGCTGCAAGCCAAGGCATATGGTCGAGCATCCATTGTGCGATGTGATTGATGGAGTTGGTTGCGATGAGGATGCCGAAGAGCACCAGAAAGCCACCCATTGCCATTTCGATGAGGGGCAAGTGCTTTCTGAACCGTACCATCCACTGCATGAAGGGGCGGACCAGGAAGGCCGCCAGAACAAACGGTGCGGTCATTCCAACACCGTAGACGAATAGAAGCACCGCTCCACGCCAGGCCGTTTCGGTTCCGGCCGCTGTGAACAGGATCGCAGCGAGCACCGGCCCAACACAGGGGGTCCAGCCAAAAGCAAACGCCAATCCAAGAACATATGCTCCAACAAGGCTCACATTTGATGTATCACCAACATCCGCACGAAATTGGCGATACAGGAACCCGATGCGGATAATCCCCAAGAAATGCATGCCCATCACAATGATGATGGCCGCAGCGATCCAACGCAGGATGTCGAAACACTCTCGTACCAGCTGCCCGAATATCGAAGCCGTCGCACCTAGCGCCATGAAGATCGTTATGATCCCGGCTGCAAATGCTATCGCAGAAAGCGTTGCCTTGCGACGAACGCCGCCGGGAATTGTAGAACCCGCAGATATCTGATCAATCCCGACGCCGGCCAGATAGCTGAGATAAAACGGTACTATAGGTAGGATGCAGGGCGACAAGAACGACAATAGCCCTGCAATTAAAGCTCCCGCAAATGTAATGTCGAGCATGTTCAAACCTGTCCTGGCACGCTATCATTCACACATTCAAAATAATAAAGATATGTCGCTGCGGTCAATCGGAGCTTGAGATGCGCCACCTACTTCTACTTGTGATTGCAATTACTTTGTTTGTTTCTCCCGTGGTTTCACGAGCAGAAATGACTCTTCTGATGGCGGAAGAAGATGGGTGTATGTGGTGCGCACGTTGGGACACCGACATCTCGGAGATCTACCCCAAGACACCGGAAGGACATGCCGCTCCACTTCAACGCATCGATATCCACGCGGCTATGCCTGAAGGCATGGCATTGGAGCGGCCTCTCTACTACACGCCAACCTTTGTTCTGCTGGACGATGGCCAAGAGGTCGGCCGGATCGAAGGCTATCCCGGCGAAGATTTTTTCTGGGGGTTGCTGGGCGTTTTGCTGCGTGACGCGGGGGTACCGATTGAGAGCTCTGGATAAACTGCGGCGCATTACATAAACTGTTATGAATGCGTGAAGCTATGAAAGCGAGGCGATCTTGTTGGACAAATCTTCGAAACTGCCTGTGTTCTCCCCGGACATGTGCGCCGAAGACATGGACAGAATGATGGAAAATGCTCAGACGGCGTCAAGTTTCCTCAAGGCAATCAGCCATGAAGGGCGCTTGATGATCTTGTGCTATCTGTCCTCAGGTGAAAAATCTGTCGCGCAGATGGAAGAAATGCTCTCGGCACGCCAGGCCGCCGTGTCTCAGCAACTATCTCGCCTACGCTTTGAGGGCTTGGTCAAAACGCGACGCGAGGGGAAAACGATCTACTACAGATTGGCGGATGATCGATCGACACAGATCCTGGAAGTCGTTTACGATCTGTTCTGCAGGGAGAAGTAGAAGCCGCCAAAACACCCGCCAGCTTTGGGAGGAGACTGGCAATGTTTGAAGCATTGGGAGACGCCAACGCCGTCGCCCTGATCGGTTTGATCGGTGGCATTGTGTTGGGCTTGGCCGCACGCATTGGGCGTTTTTGCACGTTGGGTGCAATCGAAGACTACCTTTACGCAGATGATGACCAGCGGCTGCGTATGTGGGCAATTGCGATTGGCGTAGCAATTGTCGGCAGCCACTTAGCTATGGCTTTAGGTTGGCTGGACCCTCTTGGAACAAGGTATCTTGCACAGACCTGGAACCCACTTGGGTCGATAATAGGTGGTCTCATGTTCGGTTACGGAATGGCCATCAGCGGAAACTGTGGCTATGGCGCGCTGGCAAGGCTTGGAGGCGGCGACCTTCGATCATTCGTCATCGTTTTGATTATGGGTCTTTCTGCTTACGTTGTCATGTCCGGGCCCCTTGCATATTTGCGCGTATGGGTCTTCCCCGAGGAAATGGATCTTGAAGGCCCTAAAAGCATTAGCTTCCTTGCCGAACAACTGACCTCTATCCCAGCTTGGCTCATTGGCGCTGTCATCGGCATTGCGTTGGTGATTTTCGCCTTGGCAAACCGGCGCTTCCGCCGCGCTCCCGCACAGGTATTTTGGGGATCTGTAGTTGGGCTGGCGATCGTATCAGGGTGGCTCGGCACGAATTGGGTTGCGACGCGCGGTTTCGATGGTGAACCGGTTCAAACCCATACTTTCGCTGCACCCCTTGGCGACACAATATTCTATCTTATGACAGCCTCCGGAAACACTTTGTCCTTTGCGGTCGGATCAGTCTCCGGCGTTCTCATTGGTGCATTTTTGGGGTCCTGGTCCAAAGGTCATTTCCGATGGGAAGCATGCGAGGATCCACGTGAACTAAAGCGTCAAATGCTCGGCGCGGCGATTATGGGGCCAGGCGCGATCGTCGCGGTCGGTTGCAGCGTCGGACAAGGTATATCTGCCTTCTCACTATTGGCCTACAGCGCGCCTGTAACATTCGCTGCCATATTCGCCGGTGCGGCGCTTGGCTTGAAACAACTCGTGTCTGGGCTGTCCTTCATAACTGAGCGTTGAGGTCGCAGTTCAAACGAGAATTCACGAGTGAAGGACCGTTTCGGCGGTTCTCTTTTATTCAGAAAGCGATTGCCTTTGATGGCACATATGGGAACGAGGCGTTCATTAATCAAAAACGCTCATACGTTCGCTATGCGGACCAAAGCGCTCGTTCTGATCACGTTCACAAACCAAGCTGATCTTAGTCACTCGCACGCTTCTGCAATGAGCGTTGTCCACGCATCGTTCTGGGACAAGAAAACCCTGCCGTTCAGACTGTCGACAAGATGAGACCGTTTGAGTCTGTCCATGACAGGCCCCTTAACTTCGGACAGATGTAGGCCAACACCAAGCTCTTTGAGGCGGTGATTGATCGCCTCGAGAGTTTCCAGCGCTGAGTAGTCCACTTCGTTAACGGCGGAGAACATCAAAACAACATGTTTGACCTTCTTCCGCTCGGCAAGGCGACTGAAGATCAGTTCTTCCAGAAAGCCGGCGTTTACGAAGTAAAGGCTCTCGTCGATGCGCAGCGTCAACACCGTAGGTGCGGTTTCGACATCGTGGCGCAGGACATTTCGAAAGTGCTCTGTCCCGGGCACAC
>NZ_CYPU01000015.1 GCF_001458195.1 Ruegeria atlantica
GACATCTACTTTTGCGACCCGCACAGCCCGTGGCAACGCGGCACCAACGAGAATACCAACCGTCTCCTGCGCCAGTACTTCCCAAAGGGCACCGACCTCTCAGTGCACAGCCAGGAACATCTCGACGCAGTTGCTCGTGAACTCAACGAGCGGCCAAGAAAAACGTTGCATTACTTCTCACCAGCAGAGACGTTCCATGAATGTGTTGCGGCGATCGGTTGAAACGGCAGCTCAACGCGGACATTAAGCTAAATCTGCTCAACGTCTGTTTTGCGGACAAAGCAGCCACCGTGAAACCAGCTTACGTGCCCCTTTCACCCTGCCAGTCTTGTTGAGCGCTAGATGTAACTCAAAACTGGATTTCAGTTTTGAGTGAGTTTAGTCTCCCAACTTTTGGAGGGTGTGTTTATGAAACGAAGACTGGCCGCAATACTTGCGGCAGATGTCGCTGGTTACTCAAGCCTTGTCCGCACCAATGAAGAACGAACATTGCAGAAATTGCGTGAACTTCGGGAAAATGTTGTAGAGCCCTCCGTTGCAAAACACGAAGGTCGAGTAGTCAAATGGATGGGCGACGGAGTATTGACGGAGTTTGCCAGCGCCGTCGACGCAGTTTCATGCGCTTATGATATCCAAAGTTCTATCCATTCACGAAACAGAGAAGCCTTGGGCGATCAGGAGATAACTTTTCGCGTCGGCATAAATATCGGTGACGTTGTGGTGGAAGGTGATGACATTCATGGCGATGGAGTAAACGTGGCCTCAAGATTGGAGACGCTGTCCGATCCTGGCGGGATTTGCATTTCGGCCTCAGTCCATGAACAGATCAAGCACCGCTTGGATGTGCCTTTTCAAGATGCAGGAGCTCAGCAGGTTAAAAACATTGTAGAGCCAATCCGCATCTGGAAATGGACGAACTCGGCAAATGATGACGCAAATACTAAAAAGCCCACCTCAGATTCAGGGTTGATTTCAACCCCAAGCTTGCCAGAAATTCCGTCTATTGCGGTTTTGCCGTTTGACAATATGTCAGGCGATGCAGAGCAAGAGTACTTCGCAGACGGCATGACAGAGGACTTAATCACCGACCTCTCAAAATTGTCCGGCTTGTTGGTCATCGGCCGCAACTCTTCTTTTGTTTACAAAGGCAAGGCAGTAGATCTGCGACTCGTCGGTAAAGAGTTGGGCGTGCATTACGTCCTAGAGGGTAGTATCCGCAGGGTAGGCAACCGAATTCGTATGAACGCGCAGCTAATTGAAACCGGAAATGGAAGCCACGTTTGGGCCAATCGCAGGGACGGAACGCTAGAAGATGTTTTTGATTTGCAAGACGAGATTACACGGGAAATTGTCGACGCGTTGTCTGTTCAATTACGGGAAGGCGAGGAAACGCGTCTTGGTAGCCAATACACAGGTAATACTGAAGCGCGTGACTGGTTTCTCAAAGGCCGGCAGCGCTATCGTGAACCGGGTCCGCAAGCCAACGCCGAAGCGCAGGTACTGTTCACCAAAGCTTTAGAAGCCGACCCAAACTTTGCCTACGCCATGGCCGTTAGAAGCTACCTAAAATTCCATGCTTGGTTCTTCAAGTGGAACAGTCACCAGAATGCGTTCGAAGAGGCGTTGGCTGAGGCTGAGCTTGCCGCCAAAATCGACCCTAACCTAGCGGCCGCTCATGCTTTTCTGGGTTGGATGCATATGTGGGGCGAAGGGTTCGAAAGAGCTCTTTCTGAGCATTCAACAGCCTTATCACTGGACCCTAATTCCTCTGATGGACACCTGTGGCAGGCATCTTCACTTATCTACGCGGGAACACCGGAGTTGGCAATTGCGCCAATGGACCGGGCTATGCGGCTAGAACCACATACCCCACCTATTTACCTTCTGAATTATGGTCACCTAATGTTGCAGCTTGACCGCTATGAAGAAGCTATCGAATATTTGCAGGCAGCAATACGAAACGCGCCTCAGTTTCCTATGAACTATATATTTTTGTCGGCGGTAAAAACGGCGCAGGGCAAATTACAAGAAGCAGAGGAAGCCGGTTCGAGACTTCTCGAATTGATCCCTGTAGCTACGGTATCCACACTTAATTCCCAATTGCCCTACGCAAAGGAAGAGCACAGACTAAAGATTGTGGCGGGCCTGAAAGCCGCAGGATTGCCGGATTAAAGAGACGTAAAGAAGCTCGTTCGAGGCTCGATGCGAACATTTTCCAAATCGTGTCAGAAGTCCACTTTGAAGACATTGCAGACTTTTTCTTTGTGGCAAACAATCCTTAGCCTAAAGTGGCAGCAACACGACGTGACCTTCATTGGCTCTCCACTGGATTAATCAACATGGCAAAGCATACCGTCTATCATATCCCTGTATGCCCCTTTTCTCAGCGTCTTGAGATTCTGTTGGCACTTCGAGGTCTGCAAGATGCAGTTGAATTCCGCGTCGTGGACATCACGAAACCTCGCGATCCAGAGCTTCTAAGAAAAACACGAGGAACAACCGCGCTTCCAGTTCTCGAAACCGCAGAAGGTCAGATTGTAAAGGAAAGTCTGGTTATTCTTCGTTACCTTGACGAAGTACTTGAGGGGCCAAAACTGCGGCGCTCTGACCCTGGCGAACACGCAGTAGAGTCTATGTTGATTGCCAAGGAGGGTCCATTCACGATGGCAGGCTATGTCTATGTCATGAACCAGGACCAAGGGCAGAAAGATGTGCACAACGAAAAACTGCTTGCACTGTACCGCGATCTCAACGACTTCCTGCTTGCCCACAATTCGGACGGAGTATTCTTGTTTGATGATTTTGGATTAGCAGAGGCGGTTTTTACGCCGGTATTCAAGCGTTTTTGGTTTCTTGACTACTATGAGGATTTCGAATTGCCGATTGGCGACGATTATGCCCGTGTCAAAAAATGGAGGGCTGCCTGTTTGAAACACGCAGCGACTGAACAGGTGACGGAAGAAGAGATTCTCAAACTATATTATGATTACGCACTGGGCGCTGGGAACGGTGCATTGGTGGACGGTCGAAATATGTCCAGCTTCACGTTTGAACCACATTGGAAAACCAGACCTATGCCTCCGCGGGACAAGTACTCTGGATCGGTTTCAGACGAAGAACTTGGTTTGGTTGTCGCCAATGCGGGACAAGGACCAGCCCCCACAAATTAGGCTTACCTAAGTCCAACCTCATGATGGGATTCATCATGGGTGAACGCTCGCCCTATGCAATCGGCTTGAGGAGGTTGGGAAGAACTCTACAAATCACTTTTTGCCTGCAGATCAAACGGAAGTTTCGTTAATGAAGCGAACGTGGAGCGACAAAGTTTTTGGATTTTCTCAAAGTAATGTATGATCTCAATTTGTTGGGACTTTAAACGAGTATTTTATTGTTGACCGGTTCACACCCAACGTTGGGGGGGAAAATATGCAAAAACTAATCATAGCTATTTCAGCTATTTCTTTTCCGTTTGCAGCCATGGCCGAACCAAGTTTGGAACGTGGTGAATATCTCGTCCGAGGTCCTGCGGCGTGCGGAAATTGCCATACACCACAAGGACCAAACGGGCCTGATATGTCCAACGAGCTGGGCGGTATGATGGTTGAAAAGAACGACATGATGGAGGCCTGGGCTGTCAACATAACACCCGGTAGCCGGGTTGCGGATTGGAGTGACGAAGAGCTTACCCGAGCGATACGCGAAGGTATTCGTCCGGATGGTACGGTCATAGGACCGCCTATGCCGATCGGCTTATATCGCGGTCTGAGTGATGACGACGTTATGTCGATGGTAATGTTTCTCAGAACAATGCCTGCGAGTGGCAACGAGACGCCTGTTTCAACGTATGGCTTTCCACTTCCTCCGGACTACGGTCCGCCGATTGATACTGTTTCGGCGCCACCTCAAGGCGCGACTGTCGAATACGGTGAATACCTCGCCGGACCAGTTGCACATTGTACGGAATGTCATACTACATTTGGACCCAAGGGTCCTATGTTCGAAACTCATCTTGGTGCAGGAGGGTTCGAGTTTCATGGACCGTGGGGGGTATCCGTCGCTCCCAATATCACGAGCCACGAAGACGGGCTTGTCGGATATACGGATGAAGAGCTGAAAACCATGATCGTTTCGGGTAATCGCCCAGGCGGGGCACGAATGCAACCGCCGATGGGCTACGCCTACTATGCAACGATGTCGCCCGAAGACCTTGAGGCTATCGTGATGTATCTACGCACCATCCCGCCTCTATCTGATCCTTAGTTTTTGACATGAGAAGTTTCCAGTAATAGCAAGCCCGAACTCAGCTTTGTATTTGGCTTGTGGGGCCACTGAGCGAGTTATATTCGTTTCCGCATTGGGCTCAAAGTAGACATTCAGAGGAGTCCGCCCAATGTCTGCTGTGCGGGACAAAGCCGACCTCTCGTTCGTAATTCTTAACGTCTGCTGTTGGCCCATCGCGACGGTAGTCACTATATGGCAGGTGTGGCATTTCATGCCAGTTGCTTACGGCGAAATGTCATGCATGATCATGAAAAATGATCCTGCAGGCCGTAATGATAAAAAGTCAGATCACTTTAAAGCAACTCGAAGCTTTTGTCTTTGTCGTGGACACTGGCACCTTCCGAGCCGCCGCGACTGCTCTCGGAACAACGCAGCCTAATATCTCATCCCGGATTTCTGCTCTGGAAATGGCTTTGGATGTTGCGCTTCTTTATCGAGATGCAGGTTCCGTACGCCTGACCGAGAAGGGTCGGGAGCTCCTCGTTCTAACACGAGACATTCTTCGCGCCGGAGAAGCCCTGCTGGAAGCAGCGGGACGGCAAGAGTTGATCGAAGAACGCCTTCGGCTTGGTGTCACAGAACTTGTCGCTTGCACATGGCTGCAAACGTTCCTGCGGCTTTTGCGACAGGAGTACCCAAGCCTGCGCGTCGAGCTGGAGGTCGATCTATCCCTTCAGATTGAGGAGCGCTTGCGCGAAGGACGGATCGATCTGGCGCTGCAGAACGGTCCGTTTGCATTTCAAGCCACCGGCGAACAGGCGTTGGCCGAGGAACCTTATGTTTGGGTCGCCAACACAGACCTTGCGAACGAGCTAGCCGGCGGGGCATCGGTCGCGCGTTTCTTTGACAAGGCCGTCTTGACCCATGCCCGTCATACGAGCGCGGCACGTGCGCTGCACGAGCTGGCTGCGACGGGTGGCTATGACGCGGGCAAGATCATTCACTCAAGCGCTCTGTCCGCGTGTCTTCCAATGGTCAATGAAGGCTTGGGGGTTGCGTTACTGCCCCGGTCGCTGGTCTCCGAAGAGATGAAAGACGGACGTTTGCAATCGGTCAAGTCGGATTGGATTGCGCCACCGCTTTCGTTTTTTGCCCGTTTCAACGCGGATCGTGCACCGCGCTTCGTTGCCAAGGCTTGTGAGATTGCTGCATCCGTTCGGCCAGCGGAAAAGTAAGATAACTCAAATTTATCAGGTATAGAAAATCTATTGATTTGATTTCTGCTCTCTCGCAGGACCTACTGCCCTGAATTCAAGTGTTGCAGTGGAGATCATAATGAAGGCCGAATCTATTCGCATGGGCGTCGACATTGGCGGCACCTTCACGGATGTCGTCCTCGAAAAGGGCGGTGAACAGCACTCCACAAAGGTCCTGACGACCTATGCCGCACCGGAAAACGCCATTATCGACGGCATGCATCAGGTTTGCGCAAAGGCAGGTGTTGAACCATCCGAGATCGAACAGATCATTCACGGCACGACTCTTGCGACCAATGCCCTGATTGAGCGGCGTGGGGCAAAAACCGCATTGATTACAACCGAAGGATTTCGCGATGTGATCGAAATGCGGACAGAAAGCCGGTTTGAGCAATATGACCTGAACCTGAGTTTACCCGACCCGCTGCTACCCCGGCAGATGCGGTTCACGGTTCCGGGTCGGGTGAACGCGAAGGGTGAAATCCTCGTCGATCTTGATCGCGCGGATGTTGAGGCAGTGGTGGACCGGATCGCGGGAGCGGGGTTTGAAAGCGTCGCCGTGGGGCTGATCCATTCGTACCTTAACCCCGTCCATGAGGAATTGGTACGCGAGGTGCTGGCCGAAAAACTACCCGATGTTTCTGTGTCGATTTCTTCGGAAGTATCGCCCCAAATGCGGGAATATGAGCGGTTCAATACCGTTGTCGCAAATGCCTATATCATGCCTTTGATGGCCTCGTATCTTGGGCGGCTAGAAGACCGCCTGAGCGGCGAGGGTGTGAGATGCCGAATCTTCCTGATGCATTCAGGAGGCGGGATCATCTCGATCCAGAATGCCGCCGATTTCCCGGTCCGACTAGTGGAAAGTGGTCCTGCGGGGGGCGCAGTTTTCGCGGCCCATATCGCGGCGCGCTACGGCCTCGATAAAGTCCTATCCTTCGACATGGGCGGTACGACGGCCAAGATTTGCCTGATCAAGAACCAGACCCCCAAAACCAGTCGTGTGTTCGAGGTGGCCCGAACTTATCGCTTCAAGAAGGGGTCGGGTATGCCGATCTCGATTCCGGTGATCGACATGGTAGAAATCGGGGCTGGTGGTGGATCATTGGCCCATGTGGATGGCATGCGGCAGATCCGCGTCGGCCCGGAAAGCGCCGGATCGGAGCCGGGGCCTGCTTGCTATGGACGAGGCGGGCAGCGTCCGGGAGTGACCGACGCCGATCTGGTGCTCGGCAAGCTGGACCCAAACAATTTTGCCGGTGGTTCGATCCAGTTGCATCCCGACAATTCCAAAACGGCCCTTGCCGCTCATGTGGGCGACACGCTGGAGATGGACGCGGTTGAGGCTGCCTTTGGCGTAGCTGAAGTTGTTGATGAGAACATGGCCAATGCCGCGCGCGTGCATGCGGTAGAGAATGGTGAGGACCTGAGCGAATACACGATGATCGCGTTTGGCGGAGCAGCCCCGCTGCATGCGGGTCGTCTTTGTGAGAAGTTGGGTGTGGAGCGCCTATTGGTGCCGCCCGGGGCTGGGGTTGGCTCGGCTATCGGCTTTTTGCGTGCGCCGTTCAGCTTCGAGGCCAATCGCTCGGTGTACATGAAGCTCAGCGACTTTGATGGTGAGAAGATCAAGAGCCTGCTCACCGATCTCAAAGCCGAGGCGACAGGGTTCGTGCGTACTTGCGACGAGGTCAGCCCTATCTTGTCAGAGTTCAAAGTGTATATGCGCTACACGGGTCAGGGATGGGAAATCCCCATCGATCTGACGGAAGAACAGGCGATGAATCCGGATGCCGCCGTGTTTGAGGGGCGGTTCGAAGAAGACTACACGAAACTTTTCGGTCGTCCGGTCGCAGGGATGGATATCGAGATCACCGTCTGGTCCGTGAATGCCACAACGCCGCCTGAGGAGGTGTCCCAAATTTCCGAAACCGGTGGAAGCGCGCTCGTGGCATTGAACGGGACACGGCAGCTTTTTGACGCGGCGAGCACTTCGTATCTCGATGCGCAGGTCATTGACCGAAATTCCATGGAAACGGGCGAAAGGGCTAGTGGCCCTGCCGCAGTGACCGAAGCGGAAACGACGATCATTGTCCCTGCGAGCCGGGATGCCATTCGCCAACCGGACGGTTGTATCGACGTGGTGACGAAAGGAGTAGCACAATGAGCCAGGACCACTCCAAAGTCTCCTATCAGGTGATGTGGAACCGCCTAATCTCTGTCGTTGAGGAGCAGGCGCAGGCACTCGTTCGGACGGCATTTTCGACATCGGTTCGCGAGGCTGGAGACCTTTCCGCAGGGGTCTATGACACCCATGGCAATATGCTCGCCCAAGCGGTGACCGGCACACCCGGCCATGTGAACGCTATGGCGGATGCGGTTGCGCATTTCATTCGCCGGATCGGGCGGCAGAATATGATTGAGGGCGATGTTTATATCACCAATGACCCGTGGGAGGGCACAGGACACCTGCATGACATCACGATGGTCACGCCGTCGTTCCACAAGGGTTCACTTGTCGGATTCTTCGCCTGCACGGCGCATATTGTAGACATCGGCGGGCGTGGCTTTGGCGCTGATGCGCAAAGCGTCTATGAGGAAGGTCTCTATATTCCGATCATGAAGTTCGCGGACAAAGGTGAAGTTGATGAGACATTGGTGCGGATCATCCGGGGCAATGTCCGCGAGCCCGATCAGTTGATCGGCGACATCTACGCGCTCGCTACCTGTAACGAGATCGGCCACCGTCGCCTGATCGACATGATGGAAGAGTTTGATCTGCACCATCTGGACGGCATTGCAAGCTTCATCCTCGAAAACTCCCGTCGCGCGACGCTCGATGCGATAGCAGCTTTGCCGCAAACCTCAGCCATAGGCGAAATGACGATGGACGGGTTCGACGTGCCGATCACGCTGAAGGTCAAAGTCAGCGTCGAAGGGGACCGGATCGTGACCGATTTCACCGGTACATCTGGTCTCGACAAAAAAGGCATCAACTGCCCGCTGGTCTACACCAAGGCCTATGCCTGTTATGCGCTCAAAGTCGCCATTGCGCCCGAGATCCCGAACAACGCTGCCTCGCTTGCCCCGTTCGAAATCACAGCGCCGGAAAACTCCATCGTCAACGCGCTGCACCCCGCACCGGTCGCCCTGCGCCACATCGTGGGGCATTTCGTGCCAGACGCGGTCTATGACGCCTTCGACAAGATCGTGCCGGGCCTCGTGCCCGCTGAAGGCGCAGGGTGCTTGTGCAACTTTCAAGTCAGCCTACGCCCCCGGAGCGATGCGCCCGCACCCTCAGATGCGCGGCGATCAGAGGTTCTGACATTCAACTCTGGCGGCTCCGGCGCGCGGCCTGAACATGATGGGATGAACGCAACCGCCTTTCCTTCAGGAGTTATGACTATGCCCATTGAGGCCACGGAACACGCAGGCCCCGTCATTATCTGGCGCAAAGAGCTGCGTCCTGACAGTGGCGGCGCGGGAAAGACACGCGGTGGTCTTGGGCAATACATGGAGGTCGGCGCGCAAGAGGGCCACGAGTTTGACATTCAGGCAATGTTCGACCGCGGGACCTATCCTGCACGAGGTCGGCGCGGCGGTCATAACGGTGCGAACACAACAATTGAACGCAGTGACGGTGCGGTAATGCATGTCAAAGGCAAACAATTCGTAACGCATGGAGAACGGGTGATCATGGCTTTCCCAGGCGGAGCTGGCTACGGCGATCCATCTGAGCGGTCCAATGACCTTGTTAAACGCGATCTGGCGCGCGGATACATTTCGCCCGAGACAGCGCAACAAGACTACGGTTTGTCGAAAGGCGACATCGCAGCGGTTCAAGCAGCCGTGGCAAAGGGAGAGAACCTATGAACAACCAAAGCCCAACGCAAAAGAGCTACGATATTGTCATCATTGGCGGCGCTATCATGGGTGCCTCCACCGCTTGGTTCTTGTCCGAAAACAAGGATTTCGACGGCTCGGTCCTCGTGGTTGAGCGGGACATGACCTTTGAAGCGTGTTCCACCACCCACACGAATTCCTGCATGCGGCAGCAGTTCTCGACCGAGCTCAACGTTCGGATCAGTCAGTTTGCGGCTGACTTCGTTAAAAACCTTCGCAGCTATATGGGCGGTGACGAACGCGTGCCGGAACTTGGCATTCGATCGTTTGGCTACATGTATTTTGCGGACAATGAAGGCTTCGCTGATGTGCTGCGTGAAAGCCAACAAGTGCAACTGGCGGCCGGTGCCGCAACCCAGTTGATGACGCCAGACGAGATCGAGGCGGCTTATCCGTTCTACAATGTCGATGACATCGTGCTTGGGTCGATCAACCTTGTGGACGAAGGGTACTGGGACGGGGCGGCGGTCAACGACTGGTGGCGCAGGCAAAGCCGCGAACGCGGGGTTGAGTGGATCCAGAACGAAGTGGTCGCCATGACCCGCAATGCCTCGGGCACCAAAGTGGAAAGCATAACACTCGCCTCGGGCGAGGTTATATCTTGCGGTCAAGTCGTGAACGCGTCCGGTCCGCGCGCTGATCGCACAGCGAGGATGGCAGGGATCGAGGTGCCGGTTGAACCACGCAAACGTTTCTCGTGGATTTTCAAAGCCGAGCAGCCTCTTGATCAGGACTTGCCGCTAACAATCGACCCGTCGGGTGTGCATGTGCGCGAAAATGGCGGCGGGACGTATCAATGCGGCGGCCATTCCGACTACGACCCTGCCGTCGACTATGACGACTACGTCATGGACCATTCCATGTGGGAAAACCACGTTTGGCCGATCCTCGCGACTCGCATCCCCAAGTTCGAGGCCATCAAAGTACAGTCCGAATGGGGCGGGCACTATGCGATGAACACCTTTGACCACAACGCGATCATGGGGCCACACACCGAGGTGTCGAACTTTATCTTCCTCAATGGCTTCTCTGGCCACGGGCTGCAGCAATCCCCTGCCATGGGGCGCGGCACAGCGGAATGGCTGACTTACGGTGAATACCGCGCGCTCGACATGAACCCGTTCAACTTTGAGCGGATCCCGGCTGGGCGTCCGATCATTGAGAAGGCAGTGATCTGATGCAATTCGCTTCCAACGTGTTCACGCGCGCCCTCGCCTCGGGGGATAAGCAAATCGGCGTTTGGATCAGCCTGTGCAGCAACTTCGCGGCAGAGGTCGTCAGCACCGCAGGCTATGACTGGGCGCTCATCGACATGGAGCACAGCGCCAACGATTATTTCAGCGTTCTTGGTCAGCTTCAAGCCTTCGCCGCATCTTCAACAACGGCTTTGGTTCGCGTCGAATGGAACGACGCCGTGGCGGTCAAACGTTTGCTGGACCTCGGCGCGCCGGGGCTGCTGTTTCCGATGATCCAATCGGTTGAGGAAGCCGAGAGGGCTGTTGCCGCGACGCGCTACCCGCCACGTGGCATCCGCGGCGTATCAGGGGCGACTCGGGCAACAGCCTTTGGCCGGATTTCCAACTATACTGCCCGCGTTGAAGAAGAAACCGCCGTGCTCTTGCAGCTTGAAACGCGTGCCGCTGTAGAACAGGCAGAAGCCATCAGTGCTGTGGACGGTGTAAGTGGGATATTCTTCGGCCCTGCCGATATTGCTGCTGACATTGGCAAGCTGGGCAAACCTCTGGACCCAAAGGTCTGGGCGCTGATCAAACCTGCCGCGCAAAAGCTGATCGCCAAGGGCATGCCGGTTGGCACTTTGGTAACAGACCCTGGCTTTGCCGCAGAGCTCTTGAACGAGGGCTTTACCTTTGTGGCCATCGCGACAGATACAGGGCTTTTGGCGCGGGCTGCAGATGCAGCTTTGGCACAGACCAAAGGCGCGCTGACATGAGCTTTACCGCGTCCCGCTTAGCACAGGTCAAGCCGTCAGCGTCCGCTTGGGTCAGCCAGGCGGCGAAAGAAGCCAAAGCGCGCGGCGAGGACGTCATTGACCTCGGGCTGGGTGAGCCGGATTTCGACACGCCTGGTCACATCAAGGAGGCAGCACATCAAGCCACCCTTCGCGGCGAAACGAAGTACCCGCCCACCAATGGGACACTGACCATGCGGCAAGCGGTCGTGGATAAGCTGAGGCGCAAGAACAATCTGGATTTTGCCCTAGACGAGGTCATTGTCTCAAACGGTGCCAAGCAGGTGCTTTTCAACGCCTTCATGGCAACCTTGGAGCCGGGCGGTGAGGTATTGCTGTGCGCGCCATATTTTGGACAGTACAAGTACATCACAACGATCTTGGGCGGAGTGCCCGTGCCGCTGATTTACCCACAGGAGGCAGGGTTCCGCCTGATGCCTGAGCAACAGTCCAAGGCGATTACGCCCAAGACACGGTCGATTCTGCTGAACCAGCCTTCGAACCCCTCGGGCGCAGTTTATTCGGATGACGAAATCAAAGCTCTTGGGGCTGTGCTTGCTGATCATGAGAGCGTTTTGATCCTGTCTGATGAAATCTATGAACACATTCTCTTTGACGACCGTGTCTTCCGATCCTTCGTAGCACTCTGTCCGGACCTCCAAAACCGCACGCTAACGGTCAACGGCGTCTCTAAAGCCTATGCCATGACCGGTTGGCGCATCGGTTATGGCGCAGGGCCAAAAGACTTGATCGTGGCCATGACGAAAGTGCAAAGTCAGATATCATCCGGAGCCTGCTCCATTGCGCAGGCGGCAGCCGCTGCGGCACTGAATGGACCGCAAGAGGATGTCCGCCGCTTCTGCGCTGCATTCGAACGACGTCGCGACCTCGTGGTGGAGCGCGTTGCGCACATCCCGGGATTAACGCTCGAGGCACCGGGCGGTGCATTCTACGGCCTGATTGGCTGCGCCGACCTAATCGGGGCAAAAACCCCTGATGGCGACACCATCACGGATGACACTGACGTCACGGCCTATCTTTTGAAAGCGGCACGTGTCGCCGCCGTGCCGGGCAGCGCATACGACCTGTCGCCGTTCTTTCGCATCTCAACTGCGGCCTCGGAAGAGGTTTTGAGCACGGCGATGGATCGCATCGCCGCTGCTGTTGCCGACCTTGAAGGAATACACCCATGAAGAAAATCGTCCTCACCGGCGCCGCTGGTCGCCTTGGTTCTTATCTACGGGAGCCCTTGTCGAAGATGTGCGAAGAGTTCGTATCTTCCGACATTGCTGAAAGCGTTTCGAATCTTGGTACAAACGAAACCTATGTGAAGGCCGATATCACTGATCTCGATGCTATGGTCGCGTTGTTGGAAGGTGCCGACATGGTCGTGCATTTCGGTGCCGTCGGGGATGAGGCCCCGATGGAAGTACTCTGGGGCCCGAACTTTTATGGTGCCTATACTGTCTGGGAAGCAGCCTACCGCAACAAGCTGCGGCGTGTTGTCTATGCTTCCTCCATCCACGCTGTGGGCATGCACAAGAAAACGGACTTCATTGGCGTCGACGCGCCGCACAAGCCCGACACGTTCTATGGGCTTGCCAAGTGTTTTGCCGAGGACCTTGCAAGCCTCTACTGGGATAAGCGCGGACTGGAATCCGTGTGCATGCGCATCCTGTCCTGCGCACAGCCGACCAATTCGCGCGCTGTGGGAACATGGCTGAGCTATGATGACATGATTCACATGGTCGAACGCGCCATCACCACGCCGATCACAGGGTTTAGCGTCGTTTATGGTGTTTCTAACAACGACCGCGCACCGGTCGACAACGCCAAGGCACAACACTTGGGTTACCGGCCCAAGCACAATGCCGAGCAATTTGCGGCGGAAATCTACGCTGAAGAGGGGCCGCTCGATCCTCACGAACCGGCAAATACACACCACGGAGGCCCGTTTGCCGCCGTTGAATTAGGCAACAGTGGCATGGCCCACCTGAACTTGAACGCAGATGACACGGGGAAGGACTGAACTCATGGACAAAATAGCTTTGATCACGGCCGGCGGTTCTGGCATGGGCGCGGATTCTGCCCGAGCTTTGGCCGCGGATGGTTTCAAGGTCGGAATTTTGTCGTCGTCCGGCAAGGGCGAGGCGTTGGCGAAGGAGCTCGGTGGCGTTGGCGTCACCGGAACGAACAAGTCTCAAAAAGACCTCCAAAAACTCTTCGACGCAGCGATGAACCATTGGGGCCGGATCGACGTGCTCTTCAACTCGGCGGGTCACGGACCTCGCGCGCCGGTTTTAGAGTTGACGGACGAAGATTGGCACGAAGGCATGGAGGTCTACTTCCTTAACGCCGTGCGCCCGTCGCGTCTGGTCACACCGATCATGCAAGAACAGGGCGGTGGCGCGATCATCAACATCTCGACATTTGCGGCGTTTGAACCAAACCCGGTCTTTCCGACCTCTGGCGTCATGCGCGCTGACCTTGCCGCCTTTACCAAGCTTTTCGCCGACAAATACGCGGCTGAAAACATCCGGATGAACAACGTCCTGCCGGGCTTTATAGACAGCTTGCCAGAGAAAGAAGAGTTCCGCTCCATGATCCCGATGGGTCGGTATGGCAATTCACTTGGCGAGATCGCCAGCGTTGTGGCATTTCTTGCATCAGAAGGCGGAGCGTATATCACTGGTCAGAACATCCGTGTTGACGGCGGCATAACAAGGTCCGTTTGAGGTCGGATTCTTGGAGGACAGTATCTACACCTGCTAGGCCCTCGTTTGTTAGTTTTGAATGTCTGCATAGTAGGCTTTGCTGCTATCGATGCACTTCGCAGCATTCGGTAAGAACGGGCTCGCTCCTGCCGTTCTCTGAGTCATTGATGAGCGTCTGTCCGCATAACTGACATAATACAGTCGGGATACTTCGCGACGGCGAAACGTATCTTGCCCGCAAAAAGCAGAGGTTGACCGGAGCCATCTCAACATCCGCTTTCGGAGTAATGGGGAATCTTCGAAAAGTCTTCGAGATGCAATGCTCGCGAAAGCCGTCAAATCTGGGATGTCCTAGTATAGTTTCAATATTTACGGCATGTTCTGGCACTTCCAGTGGTGTTGTTCTTTGTTTTCATTGCACGCTTATGCTTCCTGATTTTACGCTTGCATGCTTAGGCTCAGGACTCATAACCAGAAAATTACGGTTGCGGCGAGAGCGATGGCCGAAAGGAACACCTTGGGGCATCTGTCATGGCGGGTTGCCACGCGCCTCCAATCTTTCAAGCGGCCAAACATGATCTCGATACGATTGCGGCGTTTGTATCGGCGTTTGTCATATTTGACGGCCTTGCCGCGTGACTTTCGCCCGGGGATGCAAGGCGTTATTCCCATATCTACAAGGGCTTCA
>NZ_CYPU01000016.1 GCF_001458195.1 Ruegeria atlantica
CGTCCTAATGGTGCGAGCGGTGAGGTACTACAAGAAGTCTTGGATTAGAGCGCTGTGAAGCGCGAGGCCTGATATTGAAGCAAGTTAGACCAGACCGCGACGGCATCGTCCACAACGCGATCCGCATATTCGTTGCTTCTTGGCAGATACGGCACTCGCCCAACGCAGCACTCTTTAGCGTACACAAATGCTGATCAGAACTTCACGGAACATAACGTTCCGGCTTCGGAGACTGAATACTCTCCAAATACTCAGCAATTTCGATAAGTCTGGAAGGAATACGCGTAACCAAACCATTCCCCGTATCGAATTCGACAGCAGGGCCGTCATTCAATTCGGTGATTACCGGCATGTCATCGCGAGGTTCTTGAACTTTCAAATAACCGTCCAAGATCGACATGACCTCCAACATGGGCCACACGCCCCCCCTTCGGTCGGAAATCTTTGTTAAATCAGCTGGCTCTGTTTTCAAAGCAGCTGCGTCAGGTCCTTTTCCGGATGCATCGATTCCGTGACATCTGGCGCAATGCTCAACAAAGAGGTCTTTGCCAAGGTCCGAAAACTCATCGGCCGCAGATATCGTCG
This sequence comes from Ruegeria atlantica, assembly GCF_001458195.1. Taxonomy (GTDB): domain Bacteria; phylum Pseudomonadota; class Alphaproteobacteria; order Rhodobacterales; family Rhodobacteraceae; genus Ruegeria; species Ruegeria atlantica. Next base: position 586 of record NZ_CYPU01000016.1, read on the forward strand.
CAACCGAAGAAATGCCCATGCTTGCAACGATCATAAAGTGCCTCATAAGCCGGAGGTCCTTTGCAATACGAGAGTTTACTACAACAGAAATGGACCGACATCTTCCCCCGGTCAACGTCGGTCCTTTACCATATAACATTTGCTATCCTGTGGCCCAAAACCGATTGATGGGGACAGGCAGCAACGAGCTCAGAACAGCTTCACCGTTTAACATTCGAAATTTAGCATGTGAAGGCGCTCGGCTCTTTGACATAAATCATATGTCACCTCGCAGTCTGCCAGAATTGGACTCGACACGCCAATTCGGCCATATGATATTGAATGACTGCTTACGCCTAGCAGAGCACGGCGCTTCACAATGCTAGGCCTGCAATTGTCACCGGGTCAAAAAAAGGTGCAAGTCCAGAACACCGACAAACGGTCAATTGCTGACCTAGCGCCAAGAACATTAATCTACTGTTGGATGCTTTCTAAGAAAAACAATAACCCCGCTAACTCGCGCGGGGTGGGCGTCAAGACACCCTCGATTTCAACCGGAACCAGGTCTTCCGCCATTTCCCCGCCAAACTCCGGCATAACCCGAGCAAGATGGCTGTTTTCTGTGTCGCCATAAATGTAACTTAGTGCCCGTGCTTGAGGGAAAGTGCCTCCGTTCTTCGCGCTCAATGTTGTCAAATCTGTTGGCGAAACGGAAAGATCGCTGGTTGCCGGGCCACCGCCTCTACCATCCACACCATGACAAGAAGTACAGTTTTCTGAGAAAAATGCCGCCCCATCAGCGCGGGTGGGCATGACGTCGGCGTCAGGATACAGATCTGTACACGACGCTGTGGCCAGAGCAAAAAATCCAGCCGATAATACAACCCACCTTGTAGCGTGCATGCTCTACCCCGGTTTTTAATCCAACCTACGGTCTATTGTAGCGCATGGCAATGACCGCAACTGCGGCTTTAAAGTCGGTGAGGGTCAATTTTACAAATCTGACAAGGACTTGGACATTGCCGCTCACTATGGCGGTGAAAGCTATTTCTAGACCTTCTATGTCTGTGGGCATTTCACTTTTGTGAATCTAAGCAGAGTATTCGACAATCAGGATTGGGAGATCCAAACATGCTGGAAGCTTCGCCCCGAATAGTTTGGCTCGAAGCGATAGGGGCGATCCTAATGATCCTACTCGGGTCCGGGCTTCACTTTGCATTTGTTTTGCTAGGAGGTTGGACGCCAATGGCGCTTGTGGCAGCTGTCAACGAGTCAATTTGGGAGCACTTAAAGCTGGCTTTTTGGCCAGGATTGTTGTGGGCCTGCCTAATGCCGCTTCCACCCCGACTTACAAGAAGGGACGTATTTAGCGCTAAGGGATTTAGCCTTGCAACTACTGCTATTTTGATTGTGACAGTATTCACGGCGTACACAGCGATACTTGAGCGCAACTTTTTGGTTTTTGATATTGGAATATTTGTTGCTGCAATTTGCATCGGCCAGATCGTGTCAATTCTTATGCTTGTTTATGAAGATCGAATGCGTGAACTCATCCATGTATTCGGCCTGGTTCTCTTTGGGCTTCAAGTTGTCGCCTATAGTACCTTAACATTTTTCCCTCTTAATCATTGGCTGTTCATTGAAGCACGTTCTGGCACGATAGGCATTCCTGCCCATTAGATGGACAGTCTGACCAATTGGTGGCGCATACTTGGATCCCCATAAATCCTAAAACGGTTTTCCCGAGCTTGACGGGTGCTAAGCGGGGATATTGAGTAGAGGCATGGATCATTGGATTTCGGAGTCGATAGCTAAGATCAATGCGGATGCACACCGCTCTGCCGATACGCACCTTTTCAAGCTACCCGTTCGGGGGCTGAAGGGCGTAGACATCTATCTCAAGGATGAAAGTACCCATCCGATCGGCAGTCTCAAGCACAGATTGGCGCGGTCGCTTTTCCTTTATGCGCTTGTAAACGGGAAAATAAGGGAAGGGACACGTGTAATCGAAGCCTCGTCTGGCAGCACTGCCGTTTCAGAAGCTTACTTCGCCCGTATGATCGGAGTGCCTTTTACCGCGGTTCTCCCAAAATCTACCGCCAAGAGCAAAATCGACCTAATCCGGTTCCAAGGTGGGGAAATCCACTTCGTCGATGCGGCGCCGGACATGCACCAGGCCTCGGTTGAACTGGCAGCTGAAGTCGGTGGCTACTTCATGGATCAGTTCACTTACGCCGAGCGGGCGACGGATTGGAGAGGCAACAACAACATTGCAGAAAGCCTTTTTCGTCAGATGGAACGAGAGCCACATCCAATTCCATCGGTTATTGTGATGAGCGCGGGCACTGGCGGAACTTCAGCAACTTTTGGGCGGTACATTCGCTACAAAGGCTTTAACAGTGAATTGGTTGTTGTGGACCCAGAAAACTCAGTGTTTTTTGATAGTTTTCGAACCGGAGAAAGGACCCTGACCCGCTCTTGTTCAAGTCGTATCGAAGGTATCGGACGTCCCAAAGTAGAGAAGTCGTTTTTGGCAGATGTAATCGACCGTATGATCCAAGTGCCAGATGCCGCAAGCATTGCGACAATGCTCTGGCTTGAAGATCGGATCAGGCGGCGGGCGGGCCCATCAACAGGCACAAACCTTTGGGGGGCTTTGCAAATTGCGCAAGAGATGGAGGCGGCCGGACGATCTGGCTCCATCGTCACTATTCTGTGTGACGACGGAAACCGTTATCTCGACACCTACTACGATCCGGATTGGGTGATGGAAAACTTCGGCGAAACCGCCTCTTACGAAGCTACTTTGGCGGGATATCACTGAATTCAAACGAAGAGGACAGAATGAAAAGGGCGAAATTTGTATTGGCAGCGCTTCTGGCATCAATGGTCGCAGTGTTGTTTTGCGCCACAACAGTTTTGGCCTCCTCTCAGGAAGCACAACGGATCATCGAAAGCGCGGCTGCTGATTGCAAAGACTTCGAGAATGGAGAGTTTGATCAGGGTGACGCTGTGACCGAGATCGAGCTGCGCTCGCAGTTTGGCACGGCTAAGGCTGAACTCGTAGATGAAAGCCAGTATTCCTGTTCTTCCGCTGCCTCTATGTACTGCGGAACAGGGGGTTGCATGCTCAATCTTATCGTCGACGGAGAAACCATGTCGTGGCAGGCAACGGGTTGGCGTCTTATTGACTGGGGACCTGACCGTATACTGCTTATTGGACGAGACGGTGGTTGGTGCGGAGGCGCAGGAGCCGAGGTTTGTTATGAGGCTCTGGTTTGGAGTAATGGGAAGATTTTAACCGTAGGATCGTCGCAAGAGTAAGCTCACACAGCGTTACCGGTTGGTTTACTCGCCTGGCCCATTTGGCCAGAACTTTTGGATCGGGCATGATCTGTTCGACGGCGATTTCCTTGATTTTCGACTTACAACAGAAACAAAACCTTAGCCACGAGGGCGATGGTAGACATGAAGTTTCTAAAGTGCCTGTCATCAATTGTCGCGACCCTGCACCGCTCTTTCAGCCGTCCAAATATGTTCTCAATCTTGTGACGGATTCGATAAATCTTGGCAAAAATATGGTGCAAAATCTTTGCGGTTCTGTTCCGTTTCTCGGGATTCGCAAGACCCGCTAGTGAGTAACCGCTTCCAGCCGCAAGCAGTCAGTGATGCTCACCTCAGAGAACGGCAGCACCGAGCCCAAAGCGGACGGAGTTGTATTGCTTTTCCGTCCATGCGAGAGAGTGACTTAGCGATTTGGCGTGAATAGGTTAGACTGTCTGGCGCATGTCAGAAACCGTTCAAGAAAGAGTACGATCACGCGGCGGCGCGGCTTTCGCCGAAGAAGAACGCCAAGGCATGATGCTCGCCGCAAAGGTCCGAACTATTGCTCTTGCACTTGTTCTACTGTGGCAAGCCATTGATAGCCCGGAAGCTGGGCCATCATATTATTTTGCTCTTCTTGAAATCTTCGCTTTTGTTTTGCTCGGTGGTTTGCAGTACATCGCAGCATACTCGCGTCTTGGCGGACGCAGCATTCAGTACGTGTTCGTTACGTTAGACGGCCTGTTTCTGGCGGTAGTTTTTAGTCTCGGTTCGCCGTTTTCCGACATTTCGTGGCCGCCAGCCATTTCGATGAACTCCGCGCGTTTCTTATACTTTTTGATGTTTCTGATGCAGGCATCCTTCAGCTTTCGACCTTTCTTGGTTGTCTGGTGCGGTATCAGCATAGCGATTGCTCGTATCGGCATGTGGGTATGGTTTTTGAGCCTACCAGGTTCGTACAGTAATCTGGACTTGCCGGAACAGACAGTTGAAGCTTGGCTTGATGGAGGCACTGACCTTAATTTTCTGTTTCTGGGATATGCCGCCACAGAATTGCTGGTTGTTGTGATATTGTCTGCGGGGTTTGCTATCGTTGTTGCGCGATCTCGGCGGCTCGTTAGCAGTCTCCTTTCGACTGAGAGGAATCGGGCCAGTCTGGCAAGATACTTTTCACCAAATGTAGTCGACCAACTAAGCAGTTCAGGTGTTGGTCTTTCGACCGGTAAACACCAAAAAGTTGCCGTACTTTTTGCGGACATCATCGGGTTCACAAAACTTTGCGAAAAAGCGACTGCCGATGAGGTGATTGAGCTTCATAGAGGCTATCATGACCGTTTGGGTAAAGCGGTGTTTAGAAACTCGGGCACCTTGGACAAGTACATTGGCGACGGGCTGATGGCGACCTTTAGAACTCCCAACCCGAACCCTCACGACCCTGAAAACGCACTAAACAGCGCTTATGAAATGCTCGAAGCATTGGACGAGTGGAACACGGAAAGAGCGTTGTCCGGCGACGATCCGATCCGTGTTGGGATCGGACTGCACTGGGGCGCCGTGGTCGCCGGAGACATAGGGAATGAACGGCGCTTGGAATACAGCGTGATTGGCGACACTGTGAACATCGCAAGCAGGATCGAGCACTTATCCAGACAACTGAACACTCGGCTGGTTGTGAGCGACGATTTGGTTTGTGCAATCAAACAGCATAACCCAAACGCCAATCTTGATCCCTTGATTGATGCAGGTCTTCAGAAAATCCGCGGCAGAGCGTCTGAAGTAAAAGTCTGGAAATACTCCAAGTAGCGACAGCGATCTCAATTGACCGTTTCGTCCGCAACTCAGTCGTTGCCCCGATTATGTCGAACGTCCGCTGATGGTAGAAAATGCCGTTTAAGTTCGAAACACTTTAAACGTCCTGAACCTAGACTTAGGCGGAGATCACTATTCTGGTCCTTCAAACCTTGCTTGCATCGCAATCCAGCCGTCGGCGCGTATAATGCGCATATGACAAGAGATATTGAAGCTAACGCCAAGAAAATCGCTGATGCCCTGACCTTTGCTCAACAGATACCTAAAATGTCTTCAGAGACAGGACAACTAACGCTGGATGACGCATATTCGATTGCAAGTCGCGTCCGAGAGCTTCAGGGCAAAAAGAGAGTTGGCCGGAAGGTCGGCTTCACGAACCGCACTATTTGGCCTGTTTACGGTGTGGATCAACCCATTTGGGGAGAGGTTCACTCAGATGGGCTGTTTTCGACTGATCAGCCGGTAAACTTGGCTAGGTATTCAGAACCGAGAATCGAACCAGAAATCGTACTAGGCCTTGGCTATGCCCCGACGGCTGAAATGAACAATGAGCAGTTGGCAGGTTGCGTAGAGTGGGTTGCCCCGGGATTTGAAATTGTTCAATCGATTTATCCCGACTGGAAATTCTCGGTCGAAGATTCAATTGCAGCACAAGGATTGCATGGTTGCCTTGTTCTTGGCGACAAAATCGCAGCGACGCATGATGTTTTGACCGGCTTGGCAGAAGTGCCACTAGCATTGTTAAAGGGCACCGAGGTCATCGAGTCCGGCAAAGGTGAAAACGCGCTTGGAGGCCCAATCGAAGTCCTGGCTCATCTTGTGACTCTGCTCTCCGACGCCGACCAGCTTCAGGGAGGCGAGCTAGTCACAACTGGCACATTGACGGACGCATGGCCTGTGTCGCCGGGCGAACTATGGTCAGCTGTTTTTGGTGGCGTTATGGACACCGAGCTATCGGTGCGATTTGCATGAGGCTTTGGTAGATTTGTGACGCCGACTGCACCAAAGAAAAGTTTTTCTCAATACGCAACTAGCTGAATTTCATACTTAGCTGTTCAGGCAGTATCCGCTTCAGGTCGATAGCCGCAGAAAGTCGAGAACCGCTAGAGTTGCGCCCTGAGTTAATTTAATCCGTCGGAGCGGCAGACAGAAACTCACAGCGCAATACTATGGGCAAACTACGCAAACTTATGGGGTGCGCGAAGTGCTATGCGCAAACCTACAATATTGTAGGCGCGCTCATAACGCTGCATTTCCGACGTTGATTTCATTGAAGAGAATCTTGGAAGCGTGCCAATAACTTTGCGCGGTATTTGCGCATAACTTTGCACGATTTGCCCATAAGTTTGCGTGCCACAGAGAACCCATCGAACAAACCAGCTCCTATGGCTTATCCGCAATTCTCAAATGCAACTTATTCCCAATCGCCAGCAGACGAGCGCCACGTCTTAGCGTCCGCGTCCCAAACACTGGCGGTGACGCAAGGCGTTGGGTTTATTCCGTCGCAATTGGATCCATGAATATCTGCAACAACAACGCGTTGACGCCCAAAATCAACAACCGTCCAGCCCTGGTTGAGCAAGGATTGAACCTCTTCTTCAATCAAGAAGTGCGACATGCATCCGCCAGTTCCGCAGTAAAGAGATGCGGCGCTCGAACACGCAAAACCAGACTCATTCAGAACCCAGTCGCGTTGTAGATCTCCGTCGAGATCGACCCTTTCAACCGCGCCCCAGGCTATGTCAAACTGACCGTCGTTGAACGACGTGCAGGCTCGTGCCGCCAGATCAACCTTCGCCTGCAAACCGGGCGGAAGTTGCGATACATCTGCCGCGACAGCTGGTGAGGTCCAAACAAGGCCCGAAGCAAGCATAACCCCGGCGACCAAACATTTCATCTGACGCGCTATTTGGGAAGCTGGTTGGAAGGAGGTATCAATTGCACTGATCATACCTGTAGTCCCCATATTCCAGCCAGTTTGCCGAGCGTTCGCTAAAAATCAGAAACTCGGACCTGTCCTCCCCAAGCAGGGCGACGACAAATCCGGCGGGCGGTACAGAGTTTCCAAAGTAACTGTAGGCCGTCATGGCTCTGATCGACTCGCCGTTGACCGTTACTCGCGCGTCCCACTCCCCCTCTGGATTGTCCAAAATTACGGGTTCGATCACGCGCTCTATCGCTCCGCCACCACAATAAACGATGCCTTCGGGCGCTTCGTAGGAGGCCCCCTGGTTATTATCTGACTCGCAGGCGGAACGAAGGGACCGAATTGCCGCGCTGGAACCCTTCAAGTCAAAGATTCCGTAGCTGACATCTTGATCAATCATCGACAGATTAACCGATGCATTGGCCGCAAGCTGGTCCAGTACGAAACCATAGTCTTGCTGACTATTGAAACTGACCTCGACAGGATAATTGTCGACGATCTGCAAAGCCGCGTTTTCTGCGCCAACCTGAAATGCTCCAACTTCGGTGGTGCCGTTCTTCAAAAATCGAATGGAAAGCCCCTGCTTCTCCACAATGTCCTGGCTGTCCTCATATCCAGCCGGAGCAAAGCGGATACGGTCACACTGAAGCTCCAGCGTCATGTTTCCGGTCTGAATAAATGCATTGGGATTAGGCCCGGAGTTGACCGACCACTCCGCCGATGCTGTGGTCGCCATTCCCATCATCAACGCTCCAATGGAAATCGTTTTGAACCTCATTTTTTCTCTCCATGGTGTTACGTTTCGCGCAGTCATTCAGCAGAGATTCCGGCCCGTTACCTGTGCAACCAGATCAGGAAACAGGTTCGCCGTATTCGTTTGCGCCTTCTTGGGAAGGTCGCGTCAGCCACCAGATCATCAGGACAGACAGAACCAATTGAAGAATTGAGACAACAACAATACCAGTCATGCCCAGGACTGCCGCGGGTCCTCGCAATGCATCGGGGTTTTCCGTACCTTGCTCCAATACCGAAAAGAATGCCACGCCACCCCGCATAACAAAAAGCGTTGTAATGCTGAGCGCCATCGGCAGCAGCAAGTACCAGCCAGGTCGTCCTGTATCATGTAGCCTCCGCCAACCGGCGGCCAGCATAGGTATGAGAACAGCCAATTGGAAAACAAAGGACAGAACCTGAGATCCTTGCCCTGTTTCAGGGTCGGTCCCTAATAGGATCGTATCCAATACAGCCAAAGCAGCACTCACAAGTACCACAAACAAGAAGAACCACCAGTATTCTGAACGTATAGCCCGTCCGGAGAACTGGAAGTATTTCGATAAACAGGTTTTAACTGCTTCCACAAACCCCATTTTCAACCCTTTCTAAGTTTCTGTGCGGCCTCAGAACGCCTCGCTACCTAAAGGAACAGACTTGCCCTTCTGGGTTTTCCCACCTTCCTTTTGTGTTTGAACGCCAAAAAACTATCCTATGAAAAGGTAGCGAAGTTTGCGCGCGGAAAAAATATTGATTTATTAATAATTAGATTCAAACATGCGAATTCGACACAACTTTCATTTTACCTCCGTTGTTGTCGTTGCTGCTCGCTTTGCCGAGCCCTTCCGGCCGCTGGAGTGAGTGCTGGCAGCCGGAAGGCACTTTACACGGATCAGTCGTTGGGAGGGCGCGATGCTTAGACTTAACGTACTCGCCCTCTTTCCAGAGTTCGCTCTAGCTTTTGCCTGTGACTTCATTCGGTCATCCCACGTTATTGTCGGCCCCGATAGTCAACGAAATATCTTCCCGCCGACCAAGCCCCCCGCGGGAAGTTTTGGGAAAGGTAGTCACAGGAACGCTGTGTGTTCTGTCGGCTGCCCAAACGCGAGAGCCTCAAACAATCGTATCCGCTCTAATTGTAACAAAACTGGCATTGAAATCGGCCGGCGTGATAAACGAAGAAAACAAACACCAATTGAACTGGAAAGTTTTTCTGGCCTACTTCGTGGTCGTCTTTATCATCAATCTGGTGTGGCCGGTTTAAAGCTTACGGTCGGAAAGTCTATCGCGCACTTGATACGGCTGCTGAGAATGAGCCGCTCCAATAGATTACCAAGTGAGAAGAGTTTGAGCATTAAAGGTTCAAGAATAGAAAGGATTTGGCATGCGGTTTTTGGCGTCCCTCATATTCATTGGTGTTCTCGCAACCGCTGCGAATTCTGACGTGACCAGTCGAAATGGCGGTCCAAGCAACAGTCAAATGCTTTCAAAGGGTGGTGACGGAGGCATTGATGGTGTCGCTTTCTTTCGCCCAGTCTTAAGCGGAGTGTTGTATCGATCCGGTTTCAAGGGCGGCGACAAGGATCGAACTGGCCTAAGTGAAGGTCAACGCGAAACTCTGTGCGGTGAAGGGTTTTCAACCGGGTTTTATGCCGACTTCGGCAAAAACACTGAATACGGTCGCACCAGCTGCGGAAACGGATCCTTTGACTATCAGAGCGCCAGATCCTCCCGACCCGATGCTGTCATGTCGTCCATACACGAGGTGATTAAAAACCCTGGAAAGGGCCCTGTTCTGGTGCACTGCATGTGGGGCGTTCATTCCTCAGGTGCATTGTCGGCGATGGCGCTCGTTCAGTTTTGCGGTTGGAAAGAAGAAAGGGCCAAGGAATATTGGAATGATGCCCGAAACGGAGCCCCTTGTTCAGGCGGGTGCGACCAGTGGATTGAATCAAAATTTTCCAACTTCAGTGTCGACCCAAAATTGAAGATCTCCAACGAGCAACAGGCAGCGATTTGCCCCAAATGATATTGGGAGGACTATCCAAATGAAGTTCAATCTTCTGGGGTCACTTGCTTTCATTGCACCCACGGTCTTGTGGGCGAGCGACGATGTTCTCGGTGAAGCCACGACATTTGATAGTCCCAACGGCGTTACTGAACGCTGTATTCGGATCGAAAAAGTTCCAACGGGCGAGTATAAGAAAAGCGATCTTGAGGAAGAAACGGCCTATTGCGAGATCGATTTCTATGCCTCCGAAATTGCTATTTGCCCAAAAACCTGGAGCACCAGCCCAGGAATGGCAGTCTACGATATTTCGGAAGGACCCTACACGGGGAACCGTTCCGAATTCGAGAGAAACGCTTGCAAAGAGGGGAAGTCGGCAAAAGATCTGGCCAAGGACAGAGTGGCCAAGTTCAAGTCCACCATGAACCAAAAGGGCACCAGCGGAACGTTTTCCACCTCGTCGCTGCTTTACTATCATTTCTCCAGATATTTCGATGCGACTGTCAAAGTTCCAGTCGCTGTTTGGCGTAGCATGGACGCCCAGGCGCATTTTTCCGAAGTCGCAGAGCCTGGCCTTGCGATTTCTGGTGGCTCTCATGGCGGGCGCATGAACCACGAAGGCTGGCGGGTCTTCGCAGCTGCGGATGCTGACCCGAACTCATACCAGCCAACCGACGATCTGTTCACCGCAGATCGAACGCAAATATACGGTGTGCTGCTTGATAGCCCTGGGCATCGATACGGCTCGGAGATCAACGGCACCCGTAAATCTGGTTGGGGGAAAGGTCAGAACCGCGATTTTCAGGAAACTCCTGCTTTCTTGGCTTTGCGTTCTTCAAAACCCTTGCCAGAGGCCATTGTAGAGGGCGTCGGCGAAGGTCGAAAAGACCGGATGATCAACAAGGATCTCGGTCCCGATGTCAGCGACCAACAGATGGCATTTTGGATGCAAGAACTTACCGAGATTGTTCTCCTCGATTTCATCTTTAGCCAGCAGGACCGCGTAGGAAACATAGACTTCACACCCTATTGGTATTGGGTCGAAGACGGAAAGCTGAAGCATAAGAAAGCCAAGCACCATGAGCCAAACGATGGAGACGTTCCCACCGGCGCATTATTGATCCGTCGCAGCAATCTAAACGACAACGATGCTGGCGGGCGTGTCGAGTATGCCAACTTCGCGAAATCTACTCAAATGCTGGAGAAAATTCGCCACTTCTCTCCAAGCACGTACCGGCGCTTGGTTACATTGAATAGTGACCTTCAAACCCAAGGCCCGGGCTATGACTGGCTATCGCAAAGCTTTGGGTTGTCAGACAGTCAGATTGCACAAGTTGTCAAAAATTCTGCGCTGGCAACGTCCATCCTCCAGAGCAATTGTTCAAATGGCGATTTGATGTTCGACTTGGATCCTGTCGCATTCTTTTTGAGAAACGGCACCGAGGTAGAGGCTGTGGACTGTTATGAACCGTAGGTGTTCTGCTCTTATTGCGGTGTTCATTTGGACCGCCCTGCTAACCTGCAAGGCCGCGGCATTGGATGTAATCGTCATATCGGATCTGAACGGAAGCTATGGCTCGGTAAAATACGATGCCCGCGTCGACAAAGCGATTGAGCGCATAATCGAGATTGATCCAGATCTGGTTATTTCGACCGGAGATATGGTTGCGGGACAGCGCATTCCCAACTTGTCCGACAAACAGGTCAGGGATATGTGGAAGGCGTTTCAGGAGGCAGTATCAGATCCTTTAGAGGCTGCCGGCATTCCATTTGCGGTCACGCCAGGAAACCATGATGCCTCTGCGTACCGTGGCTTCGAGCGTGAAAGAAAAATATACGCAGAGGAATGGACTCCGAGAAAACCAGACGTCGATTTCTTGGTTTCAGATGACTACCCGTTCTTCTACGCATTTGAGATGCAGGGCATTACTTTTGCGTCTCTGGATGCAACAACCCTAGGACCCTTATCCGGTGACCAGCAGGACCGCCTACAGGAACTGGGTGCAGACGGAGACCCGATTGTCACGTTCAGTCACCTCCCGCTTTGGCCCTTCGCGACCCAGCGCGAACGCGAAATCATCGGTGACCCAACGCTTGAAAAAATCTACCTGGAAAGCGGTGTTGTTCTGCACCTGTCAGGCCACCATCATGCCTTCTACCCCGGTTGGAAAGACGGTGTGGCTTATGTCTCCCAAGCTTGTTTGGGAGGTGGCCCGCGACGGCTTATTGGCGATAGCGCCAGATCACCTCACAGCTTCACTCATGTTAAGTTCCAGCCGAACGGCGAGTTTGGGATAGCAGTATATCGAGGGCCTGATTTCGAAAGGTCGGTCAACTTCAAGTCGCTTCCGAAAGAGATCAGATCCCCGAATGCGGTGTTGAAACGATTAGACCTTGTGAAATGACTAGAGGTTGAGTTTCAGCTCAACTTTTTCAGGGACCAGATCGTTTATCATCTCTTCTATCCGGGCTTCTGAAAGTCCACCCGAGGTGATGAAAAGCAATGAAACGCGAGATTTGCCCGGAACGTGATGTTTTCTGACCAGCTTCCAGCCAGCGTCTGCCGCCATAGCTTCAATGGCACCGCTGACGTTCAATGAGTGCTTTTCGTCTGAAGCCTTGAGCGAAATCTCCACGCCCTTGTTTCGCCCACCGAGCCAAATGAAACACCAGCACACAACCGCCACCAGTGTGGCCATCAACGGCAAACCCAGCCCTACCGCCAGCCCAAGCACGGTGACTATAATCATTTCCACCGTGTCGACCGGGTCATCCATATTTGATCGGAACCTCAACAGGGCTCCTATTCCAAAGATCACGAACCCGATCATTGATCCGTGCTGTACGACCAGAAACCCTACCGCCATGCCGACAAGCGCGTATAGGAAGAACAGTCGCGGCATGACAATATCGCTGACACTTCTCCGGGCTCTCCGCCTCACAGGGTGATAAACGATCAGTCCAGTCAATATGACAGTTACGATGACGTCGAGAGTAAAAAAATACAGTTCCTGTCTGCCGCGAAACTGCGTCCAACGTCGCTCGATAAGTATTTCCGACTCTGAAGTGCCGGCCAACATGGTTGCGGGGTCGACTTGTGACACCGCAACGCCTGGCAACAGTACCATTAATAGCACGGCCAGGAGTGGGAAAGTCTTGTTCAACTTAACTTCCTTCCTGCTTACTCTAGCAGATTGCCTTCCGACAAAGGCACATCTTGTCCAATTCAATCGCAACAGGCGGGATCAGGTAAAGAGATTACCGTGCATTCTTCGGACATCGCATCCGGACTGTGATACGAACGCTGACACGGGGATGTGGTCCAAGCGCGAGAGAATCCAATGACAGAAAACACAGTGTTTTCGTCAAAAGCTGAAATTTCACTTTGTTTCTGCAAACTTAGACGACTCGCTTTTGCGGCCAGCTTGGTTGCGGCAGCCTTCTTGCCTTGGACCGATTTTGCCTGCGCCGAAAGTGCTGGTTTGGTTCTGGTCGATAAATTCAAGGTGGCAGACAAATCAGAGGGATTTTCAGAGCCTTCCGGTTTAGCAATGTCTAACGCTGAAGGCTTCTTGTGGTCTGTAAGTGATGCCGAACCTAAACTGCACCTACTTAGAATCGACGGGGTATTAGGAAACTCTTTCAAGTTGCCAGCATTGGCAGGATCAGATTTAGAGGGTGTTGCACCTCGAAAAGATGGTTCTGTTTTGGTGCTTCAAGAAACTGACCGATCAATCCTAGTCGTTCACCCGACTGACCCCATTCAACTGACTACAATACCTCTCGCATCTCTTAATGGTTACCCGACCGCCGCTGAATTACTCGTCGGCAACCCTTTGAATAAGGGACCCGAAGGCATCGCCGTTGACCCGGAATCTGGGCGGGTCTTCGTTGGCATTGAGGGACAACCAAGGTTGTTAATGGTGTTATCGCCAGAGCTAGACGAAATTATTGAGATCATTCCTTTAGCCCGCGATGCAGGTTTTATCTCCGAGCGTGTAGATGATGATGAACTGGATTTGAGTGGCCTGGCATGGTCCAGGTCCTCGCGTTCTCTTTGGATTGTGAGTGACAAAAGCCGTCAGATCTTCGTCTACAATCCAAAATCCAAGTCAGTAAAGTCTATCAGTTTGACGTTCACAGAAGATGGCAAACAAAAGGAAGTTAAACATCCCGAAGGAATCGCTCTCGATGAAACCAAAGGGCTTCTCTACATCCTGACAGACGACGCCAAGAAATCACGGCTTTATGTTTTTAATATCCCCAAATTTTGATCACTAGAGAATGAAGCTCACATCGCCACGATAGCTTCCGCAAGTTGTTACAGCCAGCTTACCACTCCTCTTCGTTGGCCCACCCTAATCAGAACCGAACACTTAAGTTTGCACCGAGGCCATGCTCTTGGCCGTTGGAGCGAACTGAATAGCCATATCCTGCTGTTAGTCTGGCCAGATCAGAGATCTGATACCCTAAGCGCTGACGTCAGACACTTCATTTGTATCGCGTTGGCACACGTAATTATGTTTTCAACAATTTGCATATTCTTCTCGGTCGGGTTGTTCGACCTGACCCCAAGCAACCACAAATTCGGTGTATGCCTGAACGAAATAAACGCATTAGAATCGCTTGCTGGCCAGCGCAACTTGTCTCCATATGACAATAGGTTCGTCAGAGGATAATCCCCGAACTTACCCATGTGATGCAACAGATCGATGGAAAACCCATTTCCCAATATTATCAAATACTTCATTGAAAACCCTTTGAAGAAATGTTCCATGAACATGCAGCAGCGAAGAACTCGATGCAAACAGATTTGTGCCGAATGAAAGTCAGTTTCTGAAGTCTACGGATATCTGCATTGGCCGATCAAAATTTCTGCTCTATCAACTAAAGCGAAGTTCCGCTTTCCGACACACTCTCCAGCGGTTTGCGTTCGCTTCGGGCTTGAATCAGCGAGTGCACAAGCTTCGTCGGATTCACAGTCTTCGCACAGAACCAGTCAAGAATTCGTCAGCCGGAACGTAACTAGAACTCCAAAATCGAAAGACCGTTACGGCGCCCAGAGTTTTGGGCCAAAGATGCAAATCTTTAGGCGAAATGCAAAGCTATGGGCGCACCTACAAATATCTGTAGGGGCGCTCATAACGTTGCATCCCCGCCATTGATATTACACACAAAAATTGAAGACTTTCGCCCATAATATTGCGCACCATTTGCGCATAAGTTTGCACGATTTGCCCATAACATTGCGCTGTTCGAGAAACGCGTTCAATTAATGGTTGTCACCGCACATCTTCTTCAACTAAACCGGGCGCCTCTCAATCAAGAGTGCATTCTAATTGGAAATATTCAACCCTGATCATAGGGAAGCAGTTCACTCGCAGGCTTGTGTTAGATCCCGGCTTCAAGAAAGGGTATTGCCGTGCCCGCGAAGTGAGCGCGTCCAAATCGGCGCGCTCACTCTATTTGGTATTGCCTGTCACTACGGAGGCTAGAGCGATGTATTACTCTGCGGCAACCGCTTCCTCTGCTAGTGCCGGGTAATCGGTGTACCCTTTTTCATTGCCGCCGTAGAGTGTAGTTGGATCGAGCTCATTCAGAGCGGCGCCTTTCTCCAACCGGTTGACAAGATCAGGGTTGGAAATAAACGGCCGGCCAAAGGCCACCAGATCGACGGCTCCGGTTTCAACCGCTTCAACCGCCATTTCCCGGTCATAAGCGTTGTTGCCCATTTTCGCACCGTCAAACAATTCATAGAGCGCCTTCAGATCGCCACCTTCCGGAATATCGCGCGGGCCGCCGGTCTGTCCCTCCACGAGATGGAGATAGGCCAGCCCATAGCCATTCAGCAATTTGACCGCATGGGTGAATGTCGCCTGCGGGTCACTGTCGGAGATGTTGTTGGCGTCCGAGAATGGGCTGAGGCGGACACCAACGCGGTCGGCGCCCCAGACATCGACAACCACGTCCATGACCTCTTTCAGGAACCGTGCTCTATTCTCGACAGGACCGCCGTATGCGTCTTCACGCTTGTTGGATTCGTCCCGCAGGAATTGATCAATAAGGTATCCGTTGGCTGCGTGAACCTCGACACCGTCGAAACCGGCCTCTTTGGCGTTTTCCGCGGCCCTCCGGTAGTCCGCAACGATGCCAGCAATTTCTTCGATGGCCAGAGCCCGCGGTTCAGATGTTTCAACAAACTGCTCACCATCAAACGTCTTGGCCTTAGCTCCAATTGCGGATGGTGCAACAGGGGCGCCACCATCCTGCTGCAAGCTGTAATGCGAAATCCGGCCCACATGCCAAAGCTGGATTACGATCTTACCGTCCTTGGCATGGACGGCCTCAGTCACTTTTTTCCAGCCGTCGATCTGCCCTTCGGAATAGATGCCGGGCGTCCAGGCGTAGCCTTTGCCTTGGGGCGAAATTTGCGATGCTTCCGTGATGATCAGACCAGCATCTGCCCGCTGCGCGTAGTACATGGCCTGCAATTCATGGACACTGTCATCCTCGGCTCTTGCCCGGTTGCGGGTCAGTGGCGCCATGACAATGCGGTTTTTCAGCTCGATTGCACCAGCTTTGATGCCGGAGAACAGTTTTTCATCAGCCATTGCTGCTTCCTTATTTGGTAAACTTCGTTCAGATATTATTGGACCAATCAGTCCAATATTAGGGTCACTGTCTCTTGATTGAGTTTGTTTTAGGTTTCATTTCCTTATGGTGGCGGGAGGCCTTAGGGCGAAATCACCAACCGGGCTTGTTTCAGGGTTTGCGATATCTGCTCAGCGGGAACGCCCGCCTTGCGCAATGCCAACGTGCCGATTGCAAGGGAGGCATAAGCGCGCGCTTTGTCGAGAGCCAGACCCGGATCAGAAGGCTCAAGCGCTCCCGCAATAATTTCGTCAATACTCTCCAAATGGCGTCGCCCGAGACCCGCCACTTCATCATCCTGCGGGGCAAGTTCCGTCAGGCAGTTGATGAGCATGCAGCCGTCACGCCCGCCTTGCGGGTTCGCCAAAGCTTCCATTATCGCACCAACGGGGTCATTTCCGCCCGCATCTGCAACGTCACGCAGATTTTTTAAACCACGCCTTGAATAGTGCCTGAGAGCTTTGTGAAACAAAGCCTGCTTGTTGCCGAACGTTCCATAGAAGCTGGACCGGCTCAAACCCATGGCCTTGGTCAGATCATCCACAGAAGCGGTCTCGTAGCCCTTGTGCCAAAAAACGCACAAGGCTTTTTCCAAAGCCTCAGCTTCGTCAAAGGCGCGAGGCCTACCCGGGCCTGCGGGTGATTTGATGTCGCCAAATGCGTGAGTTTCTTTGCTCATGAGCAGGATGTGGAACGGTCGGTCCAGAAATTCAAGGTGGCGGTAGAGAATTTTTGGAATGGTCAGTCCGTATTGTGACCAGAGAAAGGAATTTAGGTCGGTAGAAATACAAAACCTTCCCGTCGCGCTTGGCGTCACGCCAGTCTTAGGATCAGGACCTTTTGTCTTTTTGCGGGAGTGTCAGACGAAGAGGATCGAGATCGTAGAAAAGAGAGTCCATCCTCAGCACTAGTTTCCAACACTGGACAGATTGACTTGTGGCTTTGTCCAATGCGTTGATGTTGATCACTCACAAACCAGAGATTGGTTCGGTAGATCCATGGCCAATGCCCTCAGCTTGTGAGGATTACTACTCCAATGAGTAACAAAGCCACGAATTCAGAACTGGTTTTACGAGCATCAGTACGGCGGGCCATTGTAAGCAAACCAACAATAATTTCAGCGCGCTAGGTTAAAAAAGCGAGGTTAGCTGATGTTAAGTTTGCCCAATGTGAACTTCTTAACTTTGGCTAGAACGATTTTTTGGCAGTATCGTTTCATGAGTTGTTAGTGAGTTCAGTGAGTAAATAGATGTATTTGCATAATTTCGAGGGGCATTGTTGCGCGGTCAATGACATCCGGATGGATGATTTTGCGCGTGAGTATCCGTTGCTGGACGATGCCGGCGTGCACGCACAATGGCAGAAGGGCTCTTGGCAGATCACGCGGATAGCCGACATCTGGACACGAACCGGGAAGGTACTTTCTTTGCCTTACAAAGGGGCCAATGCCTATCCATCTTTCCAGTTTGCTAAGGATGGAACCCCGCTTCCTTTGATGGAAAAAGTGTTGAAAGCCCTGCCACGTGGAATGACCCCGTGGCAATGCGCGTTCTGGTTAACCTCACCCAAACTGGAACTCGGAGGGGAAAGCCCGGCAAATCGCATTCAGATCGGCGATGATTGCATAGTCGGTATCGCAGGCGATGCTGGTGGTCTGATGGCAGCTTAGTGTTAGCTTTTGGTCAGTCATACGTCGTACAGCATCTGGCAAATTCGTGTCTCCCCTGCTTTTTCTGCCTCCGGCAAGAATAGCGAGATCAGGGCACTTAAATGTCCATTCTCTTCTGAGAATTCAGAGACAATACCAAGCAGCGTACCCATAAACACGAATGGCCAAGAGCATACTGAAATACGGGTACTAACTAGGTCTTCGAATATCGATACCCGTTGGAGAACACCCTTCCGACAAGTACAACTGCTCTGCAAATCTGTTATCTGCCGCTACGCATAGCGGAAACTCAACAAACTCGGTTTCTGCATATTTCTGTCAAACAGACTTCACCGCTCAAACACAGCCATCATCTGCCTGCGCAATCGCGCCAGATCCTCATCCACACTGGCGGCAGGATCGCACGCGAATGTTGGCAATGCCTATATGGGCCGTCTGGTTTTGCCTTGATTTGGTGGACACCTAAAATAGGCGCGGATAGCGCCGGGAGGTGTCGAATGACGAAGCCGAAACGATACAAGCGGTACAGCGTGGAGTTCAAACGGGAAGCTCTGCGCAGGGCTGCGGAAGAAGGGATGACGGATAAGGCTGTCTGCGATGAGCTGGGGATCAGCACGCGGCAGTTTCGGCGATGGCACGGCGAGATGGCGATGCTGGGCCAGGATGCGTTCCCTGGCCAGGGTCGTCCGCGCGACGAAGAGATGGCTGCGCTGAAGCGCGAGCTGGCCGAGGTGAAGAAGGAGCGTGATTTCTTAAAGGAAGCGGCGGCGTACTTCGCCAGGCTGTCGAAGTGAAGTACGCCTGTATCAATCTCCGGCGAGACCACTATCCGGTGCGTATGATGTACAGGCTGCTGGGCATTTCAGCCAGCGGATACTACGCTTGGCGCACACGTCCGGAGAGCACCCGTGCAAAACAGGACAGAGAATTGATGCCGAAGATCAGGCGGATTTTTGAGGCCAGCAAGGGTGTCTACGGCAGTCCTCGGGTACATGCCGAACTGGTGGCCGAAGGCGTCACAGCCGGGCGCAACAAGATTGCCCGCCTGATGCGTCTTGAACGCTTGAGAGGCTGTCCCAAACGCCGTTTCCGGGTCACGACGCGGCGTGACCCGATCCATCCGGTTGCAAAGAACCTGCTGCAACGGAGCTTTGAGGCGCGGCAGCCGAACCAGAGATGGGCTGCTGACATGACGTATATCTCGACGAAGCAGGGCTGGCTCTACCTCGCGGTTGTGTTGGATCTTTTCTCTCGCCGGATTGTGGGCTGGTCAATGAGCCAGAGGATGGGCCGACACCTCGTGCTTGGCGCCTTGCGCATGGCCATTGAGGCGCGCCGACCGGGCGGACATCTCATTCATCACTGTGACCGAGGCGCCCAGTATACCAGTGACGATTTCCGAGAGGAACTTGCCCGGCATGGTATCGAATGCAACATGAGTGCGGCCGCGAACTGCTACGACAATGCGGTTGTCGAAAGCTTCTTCGGGGTGCTCAAACGCGAGCGCGTCAACCGTGTTCGCTACCGCACCAGAGACGAGGCACGCGCAGATCTGTTCGAGTACATCGAGGTGTTCTACAATCGAAACCGTCGCCATGGTTACCTTGGCAACGTAAGCCCGGCTGACTTCGAAAAGCGGTCAGCCGGATCTTTTGAAACCGTCCACTGAAACGGGGCAAGACGAGTCCCTGCTGGTTTGACACGATCTAAAAAGTGAACATGCTGTGGCCGACCTAATGGCGGCAGCGAGCCCATCCCGCCCGATGCCGCACATCGCACCTATGCCCGCTTTCCGGGCCGGTGCGCTGGCAGTCGACTTCTATAAATTTGTCAGAGTTTCCACTCGAACCCAACGGCTTTTTCGGACACCCCCCAGAGGCGCGACTTGACAACCTTGTCATGGGCGTGAGCGTTTAGTTTCCCTTTGCCGACCGGACCGACCGCTTCCAAGCGGCCCGTCGGACCGTAGAGGGCGCGCTGCTCCGTCAATGCCCCTTCGGTAGCGCACATGATTTCGGGGTATGAGCCTTGTTCTGCGGTCTGGACCATCGGCGTTTTGGTCATCAGCCACCAGATGAAACGCATCGTGCGGCTGCCGCTTGTTGTGATCAGAGACGTCGCCGATGAGCCGGGATGGCAGACGAAGACTTCAACATCTTTGCGCCCCACAGCGGCCAGACGTTCCTGCAATTCGTAGGCAAACATCATCTGCGCCAGCTTGCTTTGCGAATAGGCGGTATTAGCGCCATAACCCTCATTCCAATTCATATCGTCGAATTTGATGGTCTTGAGCCCAAGGTTGTAGCCAAGGCTCGCGACGACCACGATCCGGCCTTTGCTTTCCGCGATGCGATCAAAGAGCAGGCCATTCAGTAGAAAATGTCCGTAGTGGTTGGTGCCAAGTTGACTTTCGAACCCGTCGACGGTCAGCTTTCGCGTCGGCACCTGCGCGATGGCCGCGTTGTTGATCAGTGCGTCGATGCGGGGCACAGTCTTCAGGACCTCTTTGGCCGCCTCGCGCACGCTGGCCAGAACAGACAGGTCCATGCGGATGAAGCTAACATCAGCTTTCGCACCGAGTTCCTGTTTTGGGTCCGCGATTGCCGCCTCAGATTTCTCGGCTGAGCGGTTCAGCATCACCACCTTAGCGTTCTTCTTCAGGAGAATGCGCGCGGCTTGAAAGCCTGCGCCCGCGTTAGCGCCAGTTATGATGTAGGTCTTACCATACTGGTCGCCGAGGCGCGCGGGTGTCCAACCTTTGGGTCCGAATGTCATATCTACCATTTTCTGTCTCCTGCCCAGCCCAAACCAGACATGCCACAGCAACACGCGAGACGGGAACTGCCGTTCTTTGCAGTCGCAAAGTCATTCATGGGAAACTCAAAAAGCGGCCATTCAGGTTCAGTATGACGATCTCGACGATCCCGCGGCCGCACCTATGTCACCGAAGCGCCCTGTAGAACGGTCAGTCCACTGTAGCGTCCGTTCAGCGAGGAAAAATCGACGTCACCTCAGTTTTAATAACGCCTAACAAAGCCTTAGATAGTACAGGAGTAGACATCAACGTTTACGGATAAGCGGAGGGCGTTGCACCTCACAAACACACCTTAATCTGTATTTCGAGCAGTGCGAAAAGCAATCATGGTTAAGTCATCCAAACGTTCTTCATTCGTACTATAATCTTGAAAAGCGCTGTGAATAGCCGACAATAGATCTTCGGAACACGACCACTCTTCCTGTTCAAATACAGATACAATTCTTTGAAAACCAAAACCTAAGCGTTTTTCTCCACCTAATTGGTCAATCAACCCATCAGTTGAAACAAAAAAATCTGTGATTTGATCTATTTGAACTTCGTGCTCCAAGAATTTTGGACCAATAGGAGTGTCCACATACCCAATGCTCAGCTTATCACCTCGGATTCGGTCAATGCCGATCTTGGATTTGACCAAAAGAGACATACGCGCACCTGCAAACGTCGCCACCCCTTTTGCTGAATCGATCTGGCAAATCGCGGCGTCCATGCCGTCGTTGGAAGTCCCGTTTGCAGTATCCTGATTTAGAAGTGCACGCGTCAAATCGCTCAACTTGGACAGTGCCAGCGACGGGCTAAGCGTTTCATTTTCGAAGTAAAGCCGCTCGAGTGTAGCGATTGCCAACATCGTCATGAAGCCTCCGGGAACGCCATGTCCAGTGCAATCAATTAAGGCGAGCGTCGTAATTGGGCCGTCCGTTTTGATCCAGTAGATATCCCCACCAACCAAATCGCGTGGTTCCCATATGACAGCGAAATCAGCAAAGGCGTCCTCGCACTGGCTTGTCGTAGGCAACAAACCCTGCTGAATTCGCGTGGCATAGTTTACGCTTGCGACGATCTGATGGTGCGCCTCTCGGATTTCATTGACACGTTCAACCTCGCGATCCAGCATTGAGTTATAGCTTTGAACAACCTTGCCAATCTCATCTTCCGACTCGTATGGGACAATTTTAGGGTCATCGTATTGCTCGAACCTTTCGATGGCTTTTAACATTTGGCCGAGAGGTCTGTTAATGAGCCATAAAAATGCAGCGGCACCTGCTAAGATGAGTGCAAATCCCCCGAGGATTCCAAGAAGGACCACAACCCCCACTTCTGTCCTTAACTCATCGTTCAAGATCTCCTGATCAATTCGGACCAACATCGTGGCTGGCCCTGCGGCCGTCGGAACAGAAACGACGACATCTAGACCAGATTTTTTTATCTTGTCGCATCCAATAGCAGGCCAGGAAACCAGAGATTCCGAGCTTCGCTCTAACCTCTGTTCAGCGCAAATAATGTAAGGAAAACCCGAATAGACGGCGAGCAGGCTCGTTGCTTGCGCAAAATTCCCTACTTCAACCAATTCAGCCAACGGGCGTGCTATACGATTGGCAATCGTTGCAACCTCTGCGGCAACCTGATCCGTTTGAGCTTTCTTTTTAAATTCATAGTAAAAAAGAAGCACAATGGCATTTAACACGCCTCCGAGCAGGAGGGTCGCCAGAATATGCTTCAGAAATATTCGGCGCTTCAAGAATGTCCAGAGTTTACGCAATAAATGCCTCTATAGTGTCCGGCATCTAGTTCCCGATGTTCTTCATCGCGGCCTGAAGAGCGCCACGATTGTTAACGATCATCTGTACAACTTTGTAGTCCCCGGAAACTTCACGCACTAGAAAGTCTGCGGTCACGGTGTCGCCATCTTCGGTTATCATTTCAGAGCAGACGAAATAGTCATTTCCCGCAAGAAGAACCATGGGATGAACATTTGCAGGGTAAACGGTTTCAAACGCGTTGGTGGTCGTGTCCAGATACGTGTAAGAACCGTCGACCATGACCCCATCGACATGCGAAATCATGGCGGATTGGAGCTTTGCCTTGACCTCAGTCGGAATGTCGGCCGCTGTAGCCGGGTCGGACGATATTACTACGGCGACCACACACAATAGCCTAATCATATTAACCTCCCCACTAACAACACTGCACAATTGATACACTAAAAATGCATAAATGTGTATCTTATGATATTAAGACCTGAATTGAACTTGGTGCCACCCAAGCATGACCAAGGGGAACAGATGCTTGCAAGCGAAGTCTACGAACTACGCGCCAACCTGCGCCGACAAGGCGTTGTCTTTGCATACAGTGGGTATGTAACCGAAGGTATCCTCAGTGGTGTTGGCGATGCGTTAAAGCAGAAATTAGTGTCTGAAGATGCCGA
Source organism: Ruegeria atlantica (assembly GCF_001458195.1). GTDB lineage: Bacteria > Pseudomonadota > Alphaproteobacteria > Rhodobacterales > Rhodobacteraceae > Ruegeria > Ruegeria atlantica. The sequence continues at coordinate 23,964 of NZ_CYPU01000016.1, forward strand.
CACCAAAACTCTCCGAAGCGTTTTCGCTGTTTTCGTAGAGCAAATGCAGAACATCATCAGATATTCAGTCGAACGACTACCAGCCGACGGTGAGACCGAGGTACTGGATATAAGTTACGGCATCGTGACCATAGGAAACGAGGCCGACGGCTATGTCGTTCATGCGGGCAATCTGATCCTTTTGAGTGACGTAGACAACATGCGAAAACGACTTTCCGAACTACGCGCCATGAATCGTGAGGAACTTAGGGCTGCGTACAAAGGCCAACTCCGGTCAGAAACTGACGCCGTCAGCAATAGTGCAGGTATCGGGTTAATTGAAATTGCGCGCCGAGCGTCAAAGCCAATCGAGTTTGATTTTATGCGGATTGACGATCAGCACGCATTCTTCGCACTCAAAGCGACGGTTTGAGAGGGTACGAATGCAGAAAATTGATATCCCGGCAACAAACCGCACCCCGGCCGTGGCGTTCGATTTTGACGTTGGCCACCTCAAACTGATTGGGGAATCCTACCCTGAGGATGTTACGACATTTTACAACCCGTTGTTTGATGCTTTAAAAAGTTGGTTGTCGGATGGTTCAATATCCAAATGTCGTTTTGACTTTGAACTCATCTATTTCAATTCGTCCAGCGCCAAGGCCATCATGTTGATCATGGAGCTTTTGGATTCCGCGGCTGAGGCGGGGAAAAGTGTTGACGTCTACTGGTTTCACGACCCCGAAGACGAAACCATGGAAGAACTTGGGGAGGAGTTTGGGGAAGACCTGAAACATGCCAAGTTCACACTGGAAAAGTTGTTGGATCGATGACTATCGACGATCTCTTTGTTCGCGAGAATGAGGCTTTGGAAGTCGCGGAAGCAGCTTTAAACAGTGGACAATTTCCGAATGATGAAACACGCAAATCAATTGAAAACCTTGTCGGAGAATACAGAAAGCTGCTCAGAACCACACGGCGCATGATGCGATTAAGTGATCGTAACGAGCGGGAACTGAATGCATTAGCCGAAAAACAGCGCATCGCCGCCGAAGAAGTTACCCAAAAAAACCAAGAGCTTGAGGCATTGTCAGGAAAGCTTGCCAAATACTTATCGCCTCAAGTCTACAACTCGATCTTTTCCGGTCGCCAAGAAGTTAAACTCGCGAGTAAGCGAAAAAAGCTGACAGTGTTTTTCTCGGACGTCGCCGGCTTCACAGAGCTTACGGATCAGATGGAGTCGGAAGATTTAACAGAACTCCTGAACAGCTACCTGACCGAAATGGCGGAAGTCGCTCTGAACCACGGTGCGACGATAGATAAGTTTATCGGCGACGCAATCCTTGTCTTCTTTGGAGATCCGGAGACTAAAGGGGTGCGGGAAGATGCTATGGCATGCGTGAGAATGGCAATTGCAATGCGAGACAAGTTGACAGAGTTGCGGGCAAAATGGAGCCGTCAAGGAATAAGGCAACATTTACAATGCCGTATAGGTATCAATACAGGCTTTTGTACGGTTGGGAATTTTGGAAGTGACGACCGAATGGATTACACCATTATCGGCGGCGCTGTGAACGTAGCATCAAGGTTGGAGCATCAGGCCGAGGAAGGAGAGATTTACATCTCGTACGAAACCTGGGCGCACGTGAACCACGAAATAGAGACCGAAGAAGTCGGTGCTATCCAAGTCAAAGGCGTGGCTCAACCTGTCATGACATACCGCGTCTTGGGTCAAAAGAAATCGAGACCGCGCGCAGAAAAAGTTGTATATGAAAACCCGAATTTTCAAATGGTGTTGGACCCGAGCTCGATGACATCAGAAGAACGCGCTGCAAGCTTAGAGATACTTAAGACGGCGCTTGCATCACTCCGCAAAAACGATCACTGAGGTCTCGCAGCCAGTGTTTGAACGTGTCTCGGCAAATTCCCACGAATACTCAAGAGTTGTTCCATGCTGTGGACAAGGTCGGTTTTGTTCATAGATCTGAATTAGATGTAACCTGCCTCAAAGGTAGCTTCGCCCGCGGACTGTGAGCTCACCCAACCCAAAACATTGCTCTTGCAGCGGACGGCTGCAATTCGATCTGCGACCGCAGAATAAAGACCTACCCTTGGATGTCAGAAGAGAGCTGTTCGCCAAACTTTGCAAAGCCCGCTTTCTGCGCATCGCAGACCTTAACGAGAATCCAAGCAAAAAGGCCGCATGGAACCCAAGGTTCCTTAGGGAGGCCCTTTGCGGGGTTGACCGCTGCAAAGGGCCATAACCGCAACGGCTACGTCAAAAACTGATTGAATTCATCGCTAAGGCACACAATCGCGCAGCGCAAAACTATGGGCAAACTACGCAAACTTATGGGGTGCGCGAAGTGTTATGCGCAAACCTACAAAATCTGTAGGGACGCGCATAACGCTGCATTCTTATCATTGATTTTATTCAGAAAATCTGGGTGTCTTCGCCCAGAATTTTGTACAGCATTTGCGCATAGGTTTGCATTTTTTGCCCATAAGATTGCACGGTTCACTATACGCGCTCAATTGTCGATTGTCGTACAGTGGCTTGATCAACTTGAACGCACCATAACTCAGCCAAAAGTGCGTTATTCTTGGAACAATTCAACCCAAAACCGAACAAAACAACTCAATTGCGAGGCTATGGTAGATTCCTTTCAATTTAGCTCGGCTCGGTAAGTTTAGATAAAAACTATTTAACATCGGCAATTCGACGCATGGGATCAGACGGCAGCAAGCTGTTTAAATTCTAGGGATGCGTCTCATTAAGACTGCATCGGGTGATTAGCCATCGACCATCTGGTTGTCGCTCAAGCACATTTAGCGAAACGCCTTCACCTGTCGTGCCTTCGCTAAATTCTGCAAGACACCAGCCGAGTTCGCCGTCTCGACCTGCACTAGAGACAGTGATTTTTTTGTCTTCTCCACCTTCCGCGACCCACTCTGCATGTGTGTCTTCAATAGCTTGCCTTCCAATGGAAGGTGGGCCGAAAGGAGAGTACATCTCTGCTTGCGCTGCAAACACTGAAGCGCATCCATTGGCGTCCCCTTGTTGGTAGCAGGCGACATAGTGGTCGAATACCTCCTGGCACTGTTGTTTGAAGGACATACAAACACTCCTAATTTCGCTGTCCTAGCATCAGGTTCTGCAGTTCTACTGTCAAATCAACCTCGATCAGATTGTTTGCGTCGCTTCTACCTTGGGCGGAGCAGCTTACGCTTGCAATTGGGAAAGTGAAGAGGTTGATCGACGAGCAGCCCGACCTGTTTGGTGATGAACACCCGTCCATCGTTCAGATCAAACAGAAATGGGGAGGCTTGCGCGTCTATGAGGGTCCGGGCTGCAACCAGGCTACGAGTGAAGAGATTCAATGGCGTGTCGATCAGATTGAGCAAACCTGTGTAGGTTGTTCTAATTCTGCCCAACGCCAGAACGTCCTTGGGTTTGTGACGACGCTTTGCAGCTGTTGCTGTCTAGGCGTTTTCAAAGTCAGACCGACAAGCGTAATGGTTTGGAACGCTATCGATCATTGCTTCATAATTTGATGCTTCCAAAGCAATTGTGGCTTGTGCATTGTTAGTAAGAGCTCTGTGAAATTGAAGGGACATCGCGTGAAGATCTATTCCGTATTCGTTTGGTTACTTGCTCTTAGCTTGACATTTGGAGGCGTTGATTTGGTATCCGCCAAAGAGAAAGGCGGAAACTCAAAAGACAAAAAAGTTCAGCTGGACGGCAAACCAGGCAAGGGCCAGAAAGCTGTGCCACCAGGACAAATAAAGAGATATACAAGGGGCGCCAAGCTTCCCAGCGACTTGGACTACACGGACATTGGAGACCTTGTTGACTGGAAATTAAAACCTCCGGGAAAAGGCAATCGTTACATACGCGTCAACGATGAGATTTTGGAAGTTACTGATGACCTTTCAACGGTCGTCGACGCAGTTGGCATCGTTGGAGACCTCGCCAAATAAGAGGGCCTATAAAACTTAGGTTACTTTAAGCACTAGAGCCTAACGTTAAACTTGCGGACAAGGCAGACTGTCAAAGATCTGCCCATTGGTCCTTAATTTTGCCAGTTCTTCCGTATTTGCTTCGCCGCACATGCGCTACTTAATTGGGTAAAGTGCCTCCCTCGTAAACCCATTTGATGGCGGCGGAATCCGGGCAAATCTGGCCACCAACTTCGCGCAGGTGCCGGGAAATCTCCTCCGTCATTCCATCCATTCTTGCCTCGCCAACGGCGCCCTTGCGGATCATGGCTCCGGAATTAAGGATCGGGATCTCTGAGACCGTACGCCCTTCAAACTTTCCCTCATTCGCTTTCATCCATGGGAAGGATGTAAACTCCAGTACATTAGCCCATTGTTCTTCGGTCAGCTCTTCACCGATGAATTCGGCAATCTTTCGGATTGATCCTTGGTGATCACTCTTCATGTCAGAGAAGTGCAGGAACAAAACGTTTGGTTCATTCCGAAGCGGCCACCACGCGGCGAGAAAGCCAAAGATTGCGCCTTGCATACCGTTGGCGTCAATCACATCAGAATAGAAGGATGGAAAGTCGGGTCGACAAAGGGCTTCTCTTGGCACGCCCCAGAGTTCATACCATGCGTCCGAGTGCTTGTTCAGGAATGGCCTGAATGAAACGAGGGCCTCCTCCGGATTTCGCATGATTACGACATATTTGACGTCGGTGCCCGACCCGACGCTCTGAAACGGCACCGCAGGTGGCGGCGAATGCGTCTTGAAAGCGCGGCGCGTGTTGGTTGGCATGGCTGTTACCCGTTCAACTACGACTTCCTGGGGCTGCCCGGGGAAGGCCAAAAATTCAATCCAAGGCACTTCTTCGTATACGTCTCGAAAATCATCAGCCCCGCCCGTTAATAACTGATGAACGATGTTCATTGTCCAGGTTGTCCCGCTTTTAATTGGAACAGAAATCACTACATCTCCGTCCCTCCAAGCGATCTTTTGTTGAATTTCCGGAACTATCCATGGTGGCCCTGAAGGTGGGGCGCCGTCTTCTGGGACGTCGTTCATTTTGATTGACCTCTCATTGGCCTCCCTTCGGTCGAGAGGACTAAACCACCAACTTACCCTGCAAAAGCGGACTTTTCCAAATCCCGTGCACCGAGACCACTCAGATCCATGCGTGATGGCCCAAACAAGACGGGGGGACGAACAGCTTTTTATTCGTGTCAACCAGCTTTAAAAATGAAAGTACCGGAGCGGGCTCGAGGCAGACGTTCACGAATTTGTCGCGATTGACCGCTTGGCGGGCAAGGCTGCCGTTTGCTGCGGCGCAGAGCTCCGGAACCAAATGAAGTATTGCTCAGTAGGCGGAGTGGACGAACAGAACTATCTTTCGCTGTCTCGTCTAAAAGCGCGGACCCTCATTGTCTATCTCACGGCAAAAGCCTTCTTCTACTACAGGATCGATATATAGCTAGCGGCGGACGCTCTACTTAGAAAAAAGGCCAGTAGAAGAAAAATCAACAAAATCGGGGCAGCAAATATAGCTTTTATTATCATAGGTTTTAGGGAGCTATTCTTGTCCGGGCCAAATGTTTCGACCTCGGCGTTGTTTAAAGGCGGGAATAGCTCCCTTTTGCTTTGCTTAACCATAGTCAACTCGTAAAAATAAACTATTTGCTATTTTTCAGACCTCACATTAACCGAGTGTTAACGCTCCTATTATTTCCGATTTAGTGGTTTATTTTGATCGCTGCTGGAGACAAAAACTTTAAAACTACTGCTATTGTTAACAGTCTTATATTCCCAAGTGATTCTTTTGGAGACAAAGGCTAAGATTTTAATACTAAATTAAAAATAACAACTTCTGAAAGTCGGAGAGCTGCCACATTACGGCCCTGTTTGAGCAACATTCTTAGGGATGGCATTCGTTCGCCGCCGCTGACCCGTATTTCTCAAAACGAAAAGGATTTCTGCAGTGTTGAACTTCCTTAAAGTGAGCGTTTCCGCACTCGTACTGTCTGCATTTGTAGTCGCGCCAATCGTGACCGTTTTCGCCACCGATTACGCATACGCCAAAAATGGCAACGGCAAAGGTGGAGGTAACAGCGGCGGAAAAGGGGATAACGGAGGTGGCAAGGGTGGCGGAAAGGGTGGCAACAGCGGTTAAAAAGGTGCCAAAAAGGGATGGGGTTCAGACAAAACTCTCAACGGGACAAACACGAAGTCTGCGAGCAAAAGTCATAAGTTAAAGAGCGCTAGTCGTTTAGGTCGGGCTGTGAAGGAAGACTTCCAGGCTTTAGGCCGCAACCTAAAGCAAAACGGTGTCAAAGGTCTATTCAACGGGAACAAGGCTCGGACCACCACCACACGAACAAATAAAGCGAGTGTTAAGCAATCCCCGAGACCACCAAGCAGAAAAGCAAAACTCCTTGATGATGTTACACTCGCCCCGCACAACCTTGGCAAACTGAATGGTGCCATTAACTCCAGTGTAAATGCAAAACTCGCGCATATCGCGAACGGACAGTATGCGAAAGGTACAGGGCCGGTAAGCCTAGCCGCTGGCCTTGCCGTAGCCGACGCAAATTTCAGTCATGTCATGGGTGAAGACTACGACTTGAGCTCTGAAGAAGTGAAGGAAGTTGCTGCGGCGTATGATTATTTGGACACGGCTCCAATGACGCTGGAGGAAGCTGAACAGGTTCTTGCCGATGACGCGGCCACTCCCGATGCGATTGCACCTGAAGATTTGGAAGTCGCACAAGCGGTGAAAGATGCGCACGACGTAACAACAGATGAAGACGGAAATAAGATAGGGCAACCGACGGACGATCAGTTGGCGGCTGCGGAGGCGGTGCATGACGCGGAGGCCAATTTGTTGGGGTATTACAAAGGCGACTTTTCTGAAGACAGAATCGTCGCGGAGGAACAGCAAGACCGCGTCCTTGGCGCTGTCCGCGCCTCCAATCCCGATGAAGAATCGGTAAAAGCCACACTTGGCATTTCGGATGACGGAAGCGTTTATGCCGACGGCCAGGAGGACGATGATGTTGATGGGGAACCGGAGGAAGTAGATCAAACCCCGGGGGGAGAGGCGGAAGACGAATTTGCAAGTAACGGCTGAACGTAAAGTTAGAGGCTCGAAAAGATAAACGAACTGAAGCGATTGGAAGCAGCGCTGAACGAACTCACAGCCAACTGCAACAGCGGGAATGTCTCTTGCCCCATGCTCTCAAAACTGCGTACCGACTAGTGAAACTTTGGGCTCGAAGCGGTCATTCGTCGAATTGTCGTGAGAAACCGCACTGCGGACATAGTTGCCATTCACCCTCGACCAATAACTCTCTTTTCGTCGCGGTCTCGCGTCTGACGTGCGCTTGACGACGCAACTCATATCAAACGATCATCGTCGAACTTTTTTGCGGCGGCCAAAGTCGCGCAACTTGGCCTGGCGTATGTCGTTGATGGGTACGATGCGTCGCTGAGTGCCGCCCGACAGAACCTCGCGAACGGGGCAGTGTTGAACAAGATGATGATGAGCGGTGGCGTTTTCTCGTCGAAGGACGGCTTGCATACGATACAGGGCACCGACGAAGAAGTGACAGCCGTCGTCCGTGCTTCGAATGACTGGGGCACTTACGCGACGGCGCATGTGAACAACCCACCCGATATTCAACGCGGTTTGCGCCTCGGCCTGGGAGAGATCATGCATGGGCAGTTTCTCGATGAGGAGACAGCCGCAATGATGGTCGAAGCAGGCGTGTTCTATAATCCGCAGCTCTCGGTTTCTTCTCTCGAAGCAATCGAGCGCACGTTTGGACCTGAGCCGTCAGTGAACAAAGCCAAGTCATTGCTTGTTGCTCAGGGTATGGCACGGATTCCAGATATTCTTCTGAAGTTTCCGAAGCTTTTGGAAAAGACCACCTTTGGCGTGGATACCGTCACGGTTACGCCAGCGAACGCGATCCGCAACCGCGATCACGAGATCTGGTTTTGGGCCGACAAATTTGGCAATTTGCAGACACTGAAATCTATGACCTCCATCGGCGGCGATCTCGCCGCTCTCACGGGTGGCCAAAACCCTTATCCTGCCGGTTCCCTCGGTGTCATCGAGGAAGGCGCATATGCCGACATCTTGTTGATCGATGGCAACCCGCTGGAAGACATCACTTTGATTGGTGGCAGCAAAGAACTGTTCGATGCACCAGACCGTAAACCCGGCGAGATCCCCGCTATGGATCTGATCATGAAAGACGGTGTGATATACAAGAACACGCTGGACTAATGAGTAAGGTGCTGGGCTAGCCGCCCGGCATCTGTATTGGCACAGAGCAGCAGCCGCGTCTTTTAGTTCGTGATGATGCGGCTGCTTTGGGAACCAACCAGCCATTCGCAGCAAGATTCTCGAATGTCCGGTCAGGGCCCGATCTACCAGTTGGGGCTTTTGTGTCGAAAGTCGGAATTGTCCGCATCTTAGTGTTTGCAAAGTTCAGCAATGAAAGTCCGCTTCGGGCTGGGTGCCGTCATTTGTCGCGTTTGTAATCACCGTTGCTTAGTGAAAATACGCGTGATCGCCCTTGAACTGGCGTCAACACGACGACCATGCTTTATGATAGTTCAGGCACATTGATGAGGTAAACGAAAACCATGGCAGAACGTTTTGAGCGCCACCGTCAAGCTTGGACACAAGAGGAAATTCAAAAATTGCACCTACTGGTTTCAAAGGGGATGGGCTTGAAGGCCATTGCCAAAGCTCTCATGCGCTCTGAGGAATCCACCAAGAGTAGAGCCAAACTTGATAAAATAAAGATTAAGAAAGCACGCTGATCTTGGTGCCCTTTGTGTGCTCCAGCCGTTCTTTGCAGCCACGACCAAGGGCTGCTTTGGGCTGCGACCAGCCAATCATGCTTGCTGCGGAGAACGGCAACACTGAGCCGATTGTGTTGAAAAACTCCGTTTTTGACGAAATCGGTGATTTTTCTATCCGTACAGCCCGACCAACTTTTCAAGGCGAGAGGTTCGGCCAAATTGGTCTTCTGCTGCGCATGGGGCAGCTCACTGCGCCTCATGGCAAATCTCATCTGACTTTTCGGTATCGCGGGTTCTTTCCGAAAAATTGCGACATCTGAAATTCGGAGTTTTTCAACACAATCAGCCCAAAGCGGTCACCTTATCTTTCGAGCTCGCGGCGGATTGGTTGACCTGAATCAGCGTCTATTTTGAGTTCACCATTCTCAACGACTAATGAGCCGTTTACGAGAACGGTATGGACACCTTTGGCAGGTTGGTTCGCGTTTTCGTAGGTGGCTAGGTCTGATACGGTCGTAGGGTCAAAGACGACAATGTCGGCATCCATTCCTACTTGCAGCCGCCCCTTCTTTCTCATTTGTGGAACGAATTCCTCGAGCGTTTGAGCTGGCATCAAGGACATCTTGCGAATTGCCTCCTCCAGTGACAATAAGCCTCGTTCGCGCACATAAGATCGAAGGATTTTGGTAAACGCTCCAGCCGACCGCGGGTGACTAAATACATTGTCGGGAAGTGGCCAATCACTCCCTTCATAGTTCAGAACAGCCCCGCTTTCGTCGAAGTAGGACCAGAACACCGCATCCGACGCAATCATGACTGCTGGGTGGGTAACGGATGCATCCAATAGCGCGAGTGCATCAGGATCGTTCTCGTCCAGAAAATGCCACGTGACAAAAGTGCCAGGCTCGTTGTCCTGGTAATCGGCGAGCTCCTGTTCTGTCATGCGATCTGCGCCCAATTGAAAGTTCTGAGCCGTAGAGCTCATGCGTTCACGCCATCCGTCACCCGAGAACATCGCGGCTCCTACAACGGTGTTCGCGGCACCATAAGGATAGGCCTCTACTGTGACGTTAATGCCTTGAGCCTGTGCCCGTTCCACCAAATCAAGGGTGGCGTGGATGTCTTCCAATGAAGAGCTGTTGATATGACAGATATGCATGTGTGCGCCTGTAAGCGCGGCGTTCGCTATCAATTCTTTTATTGCCTCAAAAGACCCTTGCGGTTCCAAATTCGATGCGTACCGCACGTGCGTATACGTAGCCACGCCGTAGCCGGCGGCCATATTTGCCAACGCAAAGTACTCTTTTTGTCCGTATCCAGGCGCGTATCCTGCATTAACGCCTATACCTAATGCCCCCTCTTTCAATCCTTGCTCAACTAAGTCCAACAACTCCGCCATGCGAAGCGGATCGGCGATTTGTGTCTTCCAATCGTCGAACCTCTGCGCATCTTGAAAATAGGATAGTTCGGCAACAGGCCCTTCACCTGTGAACGCAGCTATTCGGCCAAACGTCCAAGCCGCAGACGCCCCATAGTTCAGCGGCGTCTGCCGCCGTTCCATTTCTGCATACCAATCTGCAATAGGGAGGATACCGGACTCCAACTCCAGAACGGTTGTTACGCCTTGCATCGCCTGCATACGCATGTCGCCCAAGTTCATTCCGTGTGCATGCAAATCGATGAACCCCGGCGCTAAAACAAGATCAGTTGCGTCGATCTCTACCGAACCTTCCATGGCGTACTCAGAAATGGCGGCTATTTCGCTGCCATTTATCCCTAGATTTCGGATGGCGTCCAAACCTGTCTCTGGGTCGATGACCCGTCCGTTCGTTATGACGATATCGTAATCCTGGGCTAAGCAGGTTGTGGCAATGGCCACAAAAATTGAAGAAACAAATGTGCGGTACATGACCTGAACCTCCGTGTCCCCAGCGTAAGGCGATGAAGGAACAGATCAATTTAAAATTTTGCCTAGGTCTGCTTTGACTGCTTTCCGCCCTGAGTGACCATCTGAGCAAATGCTCCAATGTCTGCTTAGAACCCATCTCCACCGATGCTGCGACATGCGCTAACGGCGGGAATTCCGACTTCGCGGTCATCCGAGAGTTTTCTTCCGATGTGCGGTTTCCGTTGCCCGGTCCACCCTCCACAATGCCAAGGAGCGTATGGCTCCGGTTTACGAGTAAAAAGACCAGCACCCGGGCTGGGAACTGGTTCTTGGGCAATATGCGCGAAGATGCCGCGCATTGTACTGGCCAAATCGGAAAAGCAGTTTCTGTGCGTTTGAAGAACCACGAAACGGCATCGTACCAACCGTCGATCTTAGCGAGCGAAGCCGCTGATCTGCGGCATGTATGTCGGCGAAAACGGCGCAAGCACTTCCTTCAGATCGTCGCCTGCCGGCCCGTACACAGCGACAGAAGTGATCGAGAATGTCTGCATAAACTCTTCGGCGAAGTTGGCACCGAAATTCCCCATATGCGTCATCGCGGCCGCGTTGTCGGCATAGCGTTCGGAGATGTGCACCTGATCGCCGTCTCCCATGTAGTCGTAGATTAACGCACCCGGTTCGTTCTCCTGCGTTGCGGCAACCATCCGATCCAGAAGCGGCTTCACAGCGTCTTCCTGGCCGGCATTGACTGTCATAGTGATGTGCCAATGTACGTCATCCGCACTTTGGTCCTCGGCCATTGCTGCTCCTGCGGCAAAGGTTGCTACTGCGATAATCGTAAAAAACTTCATAGCAATGTCCTTAATTGTTGATCCAGCAAGGTTGGTTCATAAACCCAAACAATTCAACCTTTTGCAGTTCGAGCCATTAGACACCCAGCACCCAGGTCGAAATTCGCCCGCAGTTAAGGAAAATCTCCGGGCCATATAGAAACCGCCGTCGCAACCTTACGCTGCGCCACATTTACGCTCCCGCCGCATCAGGGTTAGTGCCCGCCGAACTCCCAAAAGCAGACGTGGCCTAAAACGAGTAAGGTCTGCAACGCGCAGTGAGCGGTCCGCTGGCTGAGACTGTTGACCGGCGGCTTTGTCCGCACTCCCGACCTTGATGCGGCCTGGACTGGCCCGATCACCGACTGAAACCGTCGGATGTCCGCTTCGAGCTGCCGTTTCAACCGATCGCCGCAACACATTCATGGAACGTCTCTGCTGGTGAGAAGTAATGCAACGTTTTTCTTGGCCGCTCGTTGAGTTCACGAGCAACTGCGTCGAGATGTTCCTGGCTGTGCACTGAGAGGTCGGTGCCCTTTGGGAAGTACTGGCGCAGGAGACGGTTGGTATTCTCGTTGGTGCCGCGTTGCCACGGGCTGTGCGGGTCGCAAAAGTAGATGTCGAGATCGGTGGCCAGTGCCAGGTTCTTGTGATCGGCAAGCTCTTTGCCGCGGTCCCAGGTCAGCGTCTGGCGAAGCTCTCTCGGCAGATGTTGGATTTGTGCGGTCAGCGCAGCCACGACAGTCTGCGTTTCTTTCCCGCCCACCTTCACGAGCATGACATAGCGCGTGCGCCGCTCCACCAGCGTCGCGATGAAGCTGTTCTTCGAGCCGGCGATCAGGTCACCTTCCCAGTGGCCGGGAATGGCGCGGTCTTCGACAGCGGCCGGGCGTTCCCGGATCGAGATCGCATCCTTGATTTGACCGAGCCCATCCCGCTTCAGGCTAGCATGGCGAGACCGGCGGATGGCACGTGTCGCGCGCAAATGTGCAAGCAACTCCTTCTTCAGAACGCCACGGGCCTGGATAAACAGGCTTCTGTAGATCGTTTCGTGAGACACACGCTCGCCCTCGTCGTCGGGATGCTCGCGCTTCAGCCAACCCGCGATTTGCTGCGGCGACCACTTGCGTTCGAGCTTCTGAGCTATTGTGTGACAGAGCGCCGGCCTCTCCGCCAGCTTGCAGGGCTTCGGACGCCGTGCACGCTCCCAGGCTGCCTGATCGGACTGGGTGGCCCGGTAATGCTGACGCCCCCCGTTGCGCCGCACCTCCCGGCTGATCGTCGATGGAGATCGGCGCAGCTGACGCGCAATTGTACGAACGGACAACTCGGCTCCAAGCCCGCGTGAGATTTCTTCGCGCTCTGCCGTTGTCAACGCCCACCGTGATCGCCGCCGCTCTGGTGGCCGTATACCACCCGTTCTCGCAAGCAGGGGATAGATCGACGACGAGCCTCGATCAAACAACCGACCGATCGAGCTCATCGACTCTCCGCGCTGCCAGCGATCCCAAATCTCTGCCTTCTGTTTCTCCGTAAAATAAATCCGACGACGATAAGCCATACCAACACTCCATCCTTGCTTCCAAAGTGAAGTGTTGCGGCGATCCGTTGAGTCCGCCGCTCAAAGCGGTCATACAAGTGTTTTGATGGGAACGTCTGCTTTCAGAAGGAATACGCTTTAATCATGCATTTTAACTGCGTTCGACAACGGCGGNTGCGCCCNCCCNCAACCACCCCCGTCCAACTTTTGTCGGGACCATTGCTCACCTCCTCCACGGGCTTTTCTTTTTTTTAAGACGCTAAAACCAGAATGCCGGCAATATCCCCCACAAGGGCAATAGGGTACGTTTTATCCTAAGCGTTTCATCTGGCCCCCAATTTGGCGTATTCCCCC
>NZ_CYPU01000017.1 GCF_001458195.1 Ruegeria atlantica
ATCGCCGCCGCTCTGGTGGCCGTATACCACCCGTTCTCGCAAGCAGGGGATAGATCGACGACGAGCCTCGATCAAACAACCGACCGATCGAGCTCATCGACTCTCCGCGCTGCCAGCGATCCCAAATCTCTGCCTTCTGTTTCTCCGTAAAATAAATCCGACGACGATAAGCCATACCAACACTCCATCCTTGCTTCCAAAGTGAAGTGTTGCGGCGATCCGTTGAGTCCGCCGCCCAAAGCTAACTCTCAGGCTCCTTGCTGATCACGGTCGTCACAGTTCGAGTTGAGCGACTTTGAGTGAGAGCAATCGCACCCAAAACTAGCGCGCAGGCCAACGCCTGAGCACCCGTGATTACTTCACCGAATGCAAGAACGCCAACAGCAAACATCGTGGGTAGTTCAATACTTCCGACTACAGCAGTGCGCGTTGCCCCAATAATAGGCGAACAGATCGTGTAAATCAGTTGCGGAATAAGCGCGGTCACAAGGCCAAACCCGACAACCAGAAACCAGTCGCCCCCACCTTCTGGTAGGATTTCGCCGACCTCGGATGAAAGAATGAGAGGGGCAAGGCCAATGACCGACCCAAGCGAGACTGACGCCATTCTGGCTAAAGGCGCAATACGTGATAGGCGGTGCACGAGAACACATATGCCGAAGCCAAAACCGAAAGGTGCCGCTAATGAGACGAGAAGGATTGGAATTTGGTCCGGAGGCACCGATGCCGGAGAACCTGCGAATATCGCAGCAACAACGATCAATCCAGCCGCAATAAGGCTACGCCGTGTTGGTTGATCACCAAAAAGCGCCCATGCGATGGCAATCGTAAACACCGGATAGGTCATGTAGAGAACACCAACCGTCGATGCAGGAACAGTCTCAAGAGCAGTAACATAGCCGACCCAGCCAAGGCCCATCACTGCGCCTGCAACCATACCCCAGATGATTTCCCGCCACTTTGAGTGATGCATTACAAGTGCGGGCAAAAGGACAACCGCTGCCAAGATGTACCGATAAAAGGCAACCGCATAGGGAGCGAGACCCTGATCGGTGAGCCCACGGCTAAAGTAGGGTACAAGGCCAAAACAAATGGATGCAAAAAGCACACCAACGACCGCAAGGGCATAGGGTATTGCGTTCCGCTTGGCTGAGGTTAGTTGGTTCATTGCTGACAACTAACACGCTAAATTGCGGTTGACATAGTCAAGACAAATGAACGGCAACTTCGTCCGCGTAGCGGTCATAGCGTCATTTTTCACCAGCGTCTGCTATCGCGTAAAGCGGTCATTGGAAGCAGAAAGTTCGGTTTTGCGTGACCGGACGACCGCTCAGCGGCGCTTAACTGTCATCTGAGAAAAACAGTCGGATGACTGTACCGAGCCCGAAGCGGACGTTCAACTGACCTTTGGTCGCTGACGCATTCTCCTTATAGCGAACTCGGCTAGAGCAATCAGCAAGGTGGTATACACAATCGTAGAAAAGATAGACTTGCTCACCGACGCCAAACTTGTCGCTGTAACCAGTGCTTCGGGAACGCCAAGACCGGCATTTAGCATCCAGACGATCAACCCATTCTCGGCATAGTCCGCGATTGCCGCAAGATAAGCTACAGCGGCAACGGCTCGATACCATCGAGCAGTCGAGCCAAAGGATTGCGACAACCAATAAAGCGAGCTGGCGCTCGAAATCGCCAATAGAGCCGGGTACATCGTGTCCAGTGGAATTTGCATGGTAAGATAAACTCGTCGCCCTTCTTCTCCGAGTGCGGAAATGAGTGCTAAGGCATCAGCGTAGGAATAGCCGTTTGGTCGCATGTCGAATGCCCTAACCCCGGTGATCCGTTCAATATCTGCAAGCGAACCGAAGACCATAAGAAAGTAGACGAACATCGCGGCGCACCAGAACAGCAGGATTCGTGAACCATGATGTGGGTAGGAAAGTGCGTTATTCATAGATTTTCTCCAACATTGACGATGCTGGACTATCAGTGCGCGGCCGGTTCAAGCATTATCATTTGATAACGTGAGCTAGGGGCGCATGGAGTGGAAATGCATCAGAAAACCATCGAAGAATTCATGATGGAACTCCCGGACAAAGATCGGGAGACAATGGTAAATGCATTCGAAATACGTAACTGGCCAATCGGAAGTTACATGTCGAGCCAAGGTGAGCGAGACGAGAATGAGTATTTCCTACTAGGTGGACGTGCGCGAAGCGTAGTCACCGATGCCGAGGGTACGGAGGTAACCCTGAACTTGTACGCCGCTCCAATGGTGATAACGCCCAACATGGCCAGAACGTCAGGTGGATGTTCGTTGGTGGATATTGAGATTTTGGATGACGCCGTTGCAGCGACAATGCCAGCTGCGCAGTTGATGGACCTAATGGTGAATTTCGAAAGCATATGCGAATGGGGTAATAACTTAATGCGCGAGGAGTTGACCCGCAAAGTCGGACGCGAATGGTGCCTTGCAGCTTTGAGCGCGCGGCAACGTTTAGAGTGGTTTCGAAAGGTACACCCGGGGTATGAAGCGCTGTTTGCCCATTTCCACATTGCTTCATACCTGGGAATGACGCCCGTCACATTGAGCAGAGCTCGTAACCGGTGATTTCAGTCAAATATTCTTAGGCGAAGGCGGTCGTAGTTCGGAACCATTCACTTGCTGGGCAATGGCGGTTTTGTCCGCAGCTCAGTCGTTGCCCTGATTATGTCGAACGTCCGCTGATGGTAGAAACTGCCGTTTAAGTTCGAGTTACTTCATAGGTCCTGACCCTAGGCTTGGGCGGAGGTCGCCATCCTGGCGATTACCCAATTTGCATTATGGAACAGCGTTCTGACTGACGGAAGTGTATCAGTCACGCCGCGATTGGAACAGAGAAGCGACAATTACAACGACGCCAATTGCTGCGAGAATGAAAGTCAGCGGTAAAAAGAAGCTTTCGTGCAGAACGCCGTTTGGGCCGACACCGCCATAAAACAGGTGCTCTGAAAGCCCACTTAGTGCAGCAAAGAAAAGACTGACGATACCAAAAAGGCGAAGTCTGGTCATGTCAGGACTCCTAGGGGATGGACCAATAGTTAGCATCGTTTGTTTTGCCTGTGAATAGAGGGGCCTGGTTCTTCAAAACCTCGATTGCATCGCAATCCAGCCGCCGGTGCGTATAATGCAAATATGACCAGAGATATTGAAGCTAACGCTCAGACAATCGCTGATGCCCTGACCTCTGCCCAGCAGATATCTAAACTGTCTTCAGAGGCAGAACAGCTGACGCTGGATGAAGCATATTCGATTGCGAGTCGTGTCCGAGAACTTCAGGGCAAAAAGAGAGTTGGCCGAAAGGTTGGCTTCACGAACCGCACGATTTGGCCTGTTTACGGTGTGGATCAACCCATTTGGGGAGCGGTTCACTCAGATGGGCTGTTTTCGACTGATCAGCCGGTAAATTTGGCAAGGTATTCAGAACCGAGGATTGAACCAGAAATTGTATTGGGCCTTGGCTGTGCACCAACAGCTGAAATGAACAATGAGCAGTTGGCAGGTTGCGTGGAGTGGGTCGCTCCAGGATTTGAAATCGTCCAATCGATTTATCCCAACTGGAAATTCTCAGTCGAGGACTCAATAGCAGCACAAGGATTGCACGGCTGCCTTGTTCTTGGCGACAAAATCGCGGCGACGCATGATATCTTGACCGGCTTGGCGGAGGTGCCAGTAGCATTGTTCAAGGGCGCCGAGGCCATCGAGTCCGGCAAAGGTGAAAACGCGCTTGGAGGCCCAATCGAAGTCCTGGCTCATCTTGTGTCTCTGCTCTCTGACGCCGACCAGCTTCAGGGAGGCGAACTAGTCACAACTGGCACATTGACAGACGCATGGCCAGTGTCTCCGGGTGAAGAATGGTCAGCTGGTTTTGGTGGCGTGATGGACACCGAGCTATCGGTACGATTTACATGAGGCTTTGGTAGAGTGGTGACGCCGACTGCACCAAAGAAAAGTTACTCTCAATAGCTGACCATGATGGTCTTCCACTGATTTCACCAATTCTGGAATGCAAATTATACGATGCTATCCAAATCTGATTACATGTTGTTTCTCAGGCACCCCGCCTGGCTATGGATCAAGAAGCATGCCAGGCATCTGTTGCCGCCGATTGACCCTTCATTGCAAGCACGCTTTGACGAGGGGCACGCGTTTGAGCCCTACGCGGAAGAGCTATTTGGTGATCTCGTTCGCCTCGGTTTTTCAGATTTTTCAGAATACCAGGCTCTGCCCGCGCGCACTTTGGAAACCTGGAGGAACGGTGCAAACGCCGTGGCGCAGGGACGCTATGAAGATGGAACCATAACTTGCATCTCCGACATCGTGAGCCGCAGTGGCGATGGGTACGTTCTGACAGAGATCAAGAGCGGAACTTCCGCAAAGCCCGAACATACTTTTGATCTCGCATTCCAGCGTGTCGTGCTTGAAGCAGCCGGGTTTCCCATTACGCGTTCCTGAAGTTGAAGAAGGCCAAGTTTCTCGCCGGACAAGCACCGCTGTCTGATCCGATCAGCAGCGCAAATGAGTTTGATGAACTCATTGCTGACGTCGAGATTGATCCACTGACCCGAGCTCTTTTAGCACTGCAAGAAGTAGAGATCACACTTGGCCGGGCAAAACTGTCTGATCCGATTTCCGCAGATGAGATCAGAGCGCGCAAGGTGAATGAAGACCCGGGCCTTCCCCTCGGCTTCTTCGACGCGCAAATCCGCTGCGGCGATGCTTTGCTGGGGGTGTTCGACCTGACGGTGCTGGAGGAAGGGATTCCCGATGCCGCCTTTAAGCCGCTGACCGGCGACGATAGGGATACGGCGCGCTACTACTTGCAAGCCAACCGCGCAGCGACATCTGGGCAAGGTGGTTTCGATTTTGGCACCGGGCAAGCAGCAATGCCCGAGATGAAGCCGATGGCGCTCGATTTCTCGGGATTCCGCGATCTGCCCTAGGATACGGTGGAGCAGATCGGGGCCAAGGCCAAACGGTTCAGGGAACTGCGCAAGAAGCAGGGCTTCGTGCGGGCGACGGCGGCGGCGAACCTCTATGTCGCGGCCTTCTTACTGCCCAAGGTGGTTGGCGCACCCGTTGGCCCCTCGGCTCGCACGGTGCCGACGACCGAGGAGCTGTGGATGGCCCTCAATCAGGGTAAGATGCGGCAGGCGATGGTGGACGCCCCAAAGGCAGCGCGCCGCGCCCGCGCCTTTCACTGGCCGTTGGAGTTCCCGGACATCATGCAGCACGGTGGGTTCGACGTGGTGCTGGGCAACCCGCCGTGTGAGGTAATGCAGCTTTCAGAACGCGAATTCTTCGCATCACGAGCACCCGATATCGCGACCTTGAAAGGCGTGAAGCGAAAAGCCGCAATCCAAAAACTCAAGGTCGCACAGCCGCAACTTTTTGCCTCTTATGAAGAAACAAAGAGAAACCATGATTCTTCTAACGAATTTGCTCGATCATCCAACCGCTTCGAGTTGACCGCGACTGGGAAGATGAACACTTACTCTCTGTTTTGTGAGCTTGCAGCAAATCTTGTCAGCGGCGAGGGGAGAGTGGGCATCATAGTTCCAACCGGCATAGCGACGGCAGATACGAACAAAGCTTTTTTCGCGCGGAACATATCCGATGGCCGTGTCATCTCGGTCCTTTCATTCTACGAAACAAGGTACTGGTTCACGCAAACGGATGACAAAAACTCATTTTGTCTGCTCACCTTGGGCCGCAATCTCGGCAGGGTTAAGTTTGTTTTCGATGCCAAGCCGATTTCTGATTTGAACGATGACAGGAGAGTATTCGAGCTGAGTGGAGATGACATTTCTAGGCTCAACCCACTCACTCGTACTGCCTCCGTCTTCAAATCCCGGATAGACGCCGAAATCACGGCGGAGGTGTACAAAAAGATCCCCGTTTTAGCCCATGGTGGTTCTGACAAATGGAACGTTCAGATGTCACAGGGGCTATTCAATATGACTTCCGACAGCGGCCTCTTCTTGGAGCTACCCTCTCCAAAGACCGATGAGGTGTTTGAAATTCATAAGTCGAAGGGGTGGGTTCCTCTATATGAAGCCAAAATGATGCATCAGTATAACCACAGATGGAGCTCTGCGGTCGGTAGTGCGTCGGACGACATCGAGTCTTCAGAAGCTAAGGGGCCCTGCACTGAAGTCCTGCCCCGCTATATTGTTGAAGAAAAGGAGGTCAACAAAATTACGATAGATTTGCATTGGAAGCGTCCATGGTCAATTTCCTGGCGTCGAAATGCCAGAAATTCAGACGAGCGCACGATCATTTGCTGCGCACTACCGGAAAGCTTTGGGATTGGCGACAGTTTATTTTGCTTGGCCCCCAAAGAGACCGGATCAAAATCGGCGGCACTGTTAGCAAACCTCAATTCGCTTCCTCTTGACTACCTAGCACGACAAAAGGTCAGCGGCGTAAATGTAAGTTTTTATTTTGTCGATCAGTTCCCAATACTGCCTCCCTCATTCTACACCGAACCCCGCCTTGCTTTCATCACCCCAAAGGTGCTGGAACTCACCTACACCTCGCATAGCCTCGCCCCCTTCGCCCGCGATCTGGGACATGACGGCCCGCCCTTCGCCTGGGACGAGGACCGCCGCGCGCTGCTGCGCGCCGATCTCGACGCCTTCTACGCCCGCGCCTACGGCCTGACCCGCGATGAGCTGCGCTACATCCTCGACCCCGCCGACGTGAAGGGCCCCGACTACCCCTCGGAAACCTTCCGCGTCCTCAAGGAAAAGGAAATCCGCCAACACGGCGAATACCGCACCCGCCGCCTCGTCCTAGAAGCCTGGGACCGGATGGAGGCCAACGGCGACTTCAGCGCGATAGGGATGTAGAGGATGGAATTCTTGCTGGCCGCGTTGTTCGTCCTCGCTTTGCTGGTCTTTTTGCTCTGGCTCTTGCTGGCGCTAATCCTCAGCGGGGCGCGCCTGATCGGTTGGGACACCAATATCTCGTTTGAGCGCGCAGGACGCTTCATCGGACAGCGCAACGTGCCAGGCATTTCACCGATCCTGCGGTTCTTTGCAGAAAGAAAGGCGGAACGGGAAAGACGCGAGGTGGAAGCGCAACGCAAAAGAGCCGAGGTCGAAGCCCGCGCGCGTGCAGAGCGCGACAGAGCGCAGAAGGAACATGATGAGCTGGTCGAACGGCCAATCCCCCCAGACATCAAGCGGGATATGCGCGCATTTCTGGATGGCTCGTTCGTTGGTGAAGACCGCTCGCCGTTGGCCTATGTCGGATACAGGGTTGGAAAGACACGTGGGCTTGCTAGCCGTGAAAGGCAAAGGCGTCTGGATGTCTGTTTCCGGATCGAGATCCCTTCTGACCTTGATCCAAAATACCAGGGATGGGGCGCACCTGCGACATACCAACGGTTCCGTTCAATTGAGAAGCATCTGAAAATGTTGGCCGATTTGCGGCGAGGTCGAAACAACCAACGGTTTGCTGTTGCGGATTGGGAAGAAGACCGCCAGTGGTTTCTGCGCGAGTACCGCGAATTGGCCGGGTTGTTGCAGCGCCACCCTCCACGGCGTTACTGGTGAAGGATAGCTATGGCAATTGAGTCTCCCCAATCCTTTGTAACTTACTCCGCCAGCGAACAAGCGGCGTGGCAGAACGGCTTCCGCAAGAATCTCGGCCAAGAAAATGGATGGGCGGCTTTCGGATCGACAACAGCGAAAGGAACGATTTTTCTAGCGTCGGGCAGTGATAACGGATCCTGGTATGTCGCAATCGACCACCCAGGCGTTGTCGCGGAGCTTCCGTTTCCAAAAGCTTGCGTCACACACCCCGGTATCGCCGCCTACAGCGCCGCACACATGTCCGAGCTGTATCCAGTGCTAACACGTATTTATGAGCTGTCCGTGAGCCTGCCAGACGGCCCTCTGGAGGAGTTTCAGGCTGCAACCGATGGTTTGCCGGAGAAAACCGAAGCAGAGCGGTTGGTCAAGCAGCGCATTGGTCAGGATATTTTCAGAAATCGTTTAATCTCTTATTGGCAGGGTCGCTGCCCGATTTCGGACATTTCTGACACTGAGCTCCTTAGAGCCTCACACATTAAGCCGTGGAAAGACTGCGAAACTGATGCTGAGCGGTTGGACGTCCACAACGGAATTTTGCTGTCAGCATTATGGGACGCAGCATTCGACAAGGGTCTGGTGACTTTCAAGGACGACGGGACACCTGAGTTTTCGAGTAAACTGTCCGCGCCGGCAATGAGCTCGTTGTCCGGACATTCCAAGCGGATCTCTGGTCTAACTGCTGGGCACAAGGAGAACCTGATCTGGCATCGAGATCAGGTGTTCAATCCTTGAGAAATTAAAATCTATCCTTCAACACCCGCATAAGACGATTTACTCACTTTTCTCTGCACCATTATCGCGAAACAATGCAGACTTATGGGCAAATCGTGCAATCTTATGGGGTGCGTGAAGGTTTGTGCGCTCCCCTACAATATCCTAGAAATCCAGGTTCTCCACGCTCAGAGCATTTTGCTGGATAAACTCGCGGCGAGGCTCCACCACGTCGCCCATCAGTTTGGTGAATAGGTCATCCGCTTCAACCATGTCGTCCACCCGCACCTGTAAAAGCGTACGTGCGTCCGGGTCCAGCGTTGTTTCCCAGAGCTGATCCGGGTTCATCTCACCCAGACCTTTGTAGCGTTGCAGCGACAAGCCCTTTTCACCTTCTTCCAGAATGGCGCGCAACAGATCCAACGGGCCGTGAATAGCCTGTGACCGGTCGCGACGGACCAGCGTTGCCGGGGTGTTGTAGATCTCTTGCAGGCTTTGGGTAAAGCTGCCGGTCTTGCGCGCCTCGCCCGAACGCAGCATCGGACCATCTAGAGTACGCACCTCTTCGACACCGCGAAGAATGCGCGCCAGACGGATGCCGTGATCCTGCGTGATCCGGCCCTTCCAGCCGCGTTCGTATTCCAGCGCAATCAGGTCGAGACGCGCGGCGACTTTGTCTGCAACGCCTTGCAAATCCGCATCAACCGCGCCCGGCACAAAGGCACCTGCTACGGCGGCCTGTTCCAGGATGTGGCGTGGATAGTGGGTTGGGAAGGCGTCCAAGACGCGCTTCAACTGACGCGCTTCGTCGACAATGCGCGTCAGATCCTGACCCAGGATCTCTTCGCCAGAACCGAGCTTCAGCACCGCCCCTTCGACACCTTGGTTAACCAGGTATTCATCCATCGCCGCCTGATCCTTCAGGTACACTTCGGATTTACCGCGCGCCACTTTGTAAAGCGGCGGTTGGGCGATGTAGAGGTAACCGCCCTCAATCAGCTCAGGCATCTGCCGGTAGAAAAACGTCAACAGCAACGTCCGGATATGTGCACCGTCGACGTCCGCATCGGTCATAATGACAATTTTATGATAGCGCAGTTTTTCGATATTGAACTCGTCTCGCCCGATCCCGGTGCCCAGCGCCATGACGAGGTTGCCGATTTCCTGAGATGACAACATCCGGTCAAACCGAGCACGTTCGACGTTCAGGATTTTACCCTTGAGAGGCAAAATTGCCTGAGTTTGCCGATCGCGGCCCGTTTGCGCTGATCCGCCTGCGGAATCACCCTCAACCAGGAAGACTTCGGTTTTGGTCGGATCTTTTTCCGAACAATCCTTGAGCTTGCCAGCCAGAAAATTCACATCCATCGCCGTTTTGCGGCGTGTCAACTCACGCGCCTTGCGGGCCGCTTCACGGGCCAGAGCAGCCTCGATAATTTTGCCAACGATAATCTTGGCCACGTTCGGATTTTCTTCGAACCATTCAGCCAGCTTTTCGTTCATCAGACCTTCGACTGCAGGGCGCACTTCGGATGACACCAGCTTGTCCTTGGTCTGGGACGAGAATTTAGGGTCGGGGACTTTGACCGACAACACACAGGTCAGACCCTCGCGCGCATCGTCGCCGGTAAAGCTGACCTTTTCCTTTTTCGCGATCCCGCTGGTCTGGGCGTAGTTGTTGATGGTCCGGGTCAGCGCACCGCGGAATCCGGCAATATGGGTTCCGCCATCGCGCTGTGGGATGTTGTTGGTGAAGGGCAGGACTGTCTCGTGATAGCTGTCATTCCACCACATGGCGATTTCGACACCGATATCGTCGCGCTCACCCTTGATATAGATCGGTTCTGGCATCGCGGAGGTCTTGGAGCGGTCCAGGTATTTGACGAATTCCTTGACGCCGCCTTCGTAAAACAATTCGGTCTCTAACCGTTCAGCCGGGCGTTCATCAATCAGAATGATCCGTACACCCGAGTTCAGGAAGGCCAGTTCGCGCAGACGCTTTTCCAGCGTCTCGAATGAATATTCCAGATTTGAGAACGTATCCAACGAAGCCAGAAACCGCACTTCGGTTCCGGTCCGATCACCGCACTCGGCGACAACTTTCAGATGCTCGACCGTCTCACCACCTTCGAACCGTGCAACGTGCTCCTTACCATTGCGCCAGACACGCAATTCCAGCCAGTTGGACAGTGCGTTCACCACCGAAACGCCCACGCCGTGCAGACCGCCGGACACCTTGTAGGAATTGCTGTCGAACTTGCCGCCAGCATGCAGCTGGGTCATGATCACTTCGGCTGCGGACACACCTTCTTCGGGGTGAATGTCGACGGGAATTCCGCGACCATTATCGCTGACCGAGACGCTGGAATCCGCGTGGATTTTAACGGTTACATGGTCCGCGTGACCGGCCAGCGCTTCGTCAATCCCATTGTCAACGACCTCATACACCATATGGTGCAGACCCGAGCCATCGTCCGTATCCCCGATATACATGCCGGGGCGCTTTCGAACTGCCTCTAACCCCTTGAGAACTTTGATGGAATCTGCACCGTATTCCTGGGGTGCCTGTGCGTCTTCGGACATGCCGTCAGTACCTATATTATTTTGGTAACTTATACGTTTTCTGGGGGGGATTGTCACGCGCTACCCCAACATTTTGTGTCGGTCTTGCGTGATTTAGTTTCTTTCGGCAGCTGACTGCCGAATCCCTACAAACGGTCGATATCGGCCGCTATATCTGCCGCGATTTCATGGGCGTCGACATCACTGCGCTCGGCCGACAATCGCAGCCCCAAAAGTTCGGATTGATAACGCATCGCCAGCCGGTTCGGATCGTGGCTTGGGGCAATATCCCCAGTCTCTTGTGCCTGACGGAACAAATCTGCAAAGCAAGCCTTCATCTCGGACATGAGAACACCCGCCCGACCGGCGAGCTCGTGATCCTTGGCCTGCAATTCTGCGTAGGTCTTGGCCAACATACAAGCCTTCGCGGGCGCTCCGCTTGCCTCAATAACCAAACGCGGCTGCGCCTTTAAAGCCTCGAGCGGACCTACCCGGTCAGCCAATGCCCTCAGCCGCGCGACACCCTCTTGCGCGTAGCGGTCCAACGCCAGCCCATAAAGCGCGTCCTTGGACCCAAATGCCGCATAGAAACTGCCGGGTTTCAACTTCAACTCGCGCTCAAGGTCTTTCAGGGATGTGCCAGCCCAACCCTGACGCCAGAAGATATCCCTGGCCCGGGCAATCAGGTCATCTCGGTCATATTCGGGTTTGCGTGGCATAACCTTCACCAATTCTTGAACGATTGCTCAAATATATACTTGAGTGATCACTCAAGAAAGACTATTTCTGCCTTACCCCGCCAGAAAAGGAGTTCCAACATGGCCAATTTCCCGTCACATGATCTCGTATCCGCCCCCGAAGGGTCCAAACCGCTACTGGAAAAATCGCAAGCCGCTTTTGGCCGCCTGCCCGGCCTGCACAAGGTCATGGCCGAAAGCCCCCAGCATCTGGAAGGCTATCAGGTGCTGCATGGCCTGTTCATGCAGACCGATTTCGACAATGATGAGAAAACCGTCGTCTGGCAGACCATCAATGTGGAAAACGAATGCCACTATTGCGTGCCCGCTCATACCGGCATCGCCAAGATGATGAAGGTTTCGGACGAAATCACCGAAGCCCTGCGCAATGAAACCCCGCTACCTTCGGCCAAGCTTGAAGCACTGCGCACCTTCACCCTGCAAATGATGGAAACCCGCGGCAACCCGACCGAAGCACAGCTGCAGGCGTTCTTTAATGCGGGCTACTCTCACCGCGCTGTTTTGGATGTGGTGCTGGGCCTCGCGCAAAAAACCATGTCGAACTACGTGAACCACATGGCAAAAACCCCTGTCGACGAAGTCATGCGCGGCTTCCTGTGGGAACGTAAAGTCGGCGAGCCGGCCTAAGCGGACACGACCGAGCCCTCCGAGCCATCACTCACGATCAAGGATTGGGCCCGGTCGCCCAGTTCCGCAAACAGCTCAGGCCCGGTGCCCGTCATCCAGGCCTGAGCACCCAGCGCACAAATCTCATCATACAGCGCCGCGCGCCGATCCGCGTCCAGATGCGCCGCCACCTCGTCCAACAACACGATCGGGGGCGCGCCGATCATACTCGCCAAGGCTCGTGCGTTCGACAGGATCAATGAGACCAGTAAAGCCTTCTGCTCACCGGTCGAACAATCCTTGGCCGGAACGCCTTTGGCAGCGAACACCCCGTACACGTCCGACCGATGCGGCCCCACCAGCGTACGTCCGGCCGCCAGATCGCGGAACCGGCTTTCACTTAGCGCTTCGCGCAGATCCGCTTCCGTTTCCGGCATCGCACCTTCGGTCTGTACCAGCTTCAGTTCCGCCGATGGAAACGCGGTTTCCGCCTGATCCTGCGCCGCGCGCAGATGATCAAGCGCCGAAAGCCGCGCAGCGTGAATACGATACCCCGTCTCCGCCATCTGCGCTTCAAGTACTGCATACCAATGCGCATCGCGCACCTGCTCTTTCAGCAGACGGTTCCGTTCGCGCATGGACTTTTCATAGGTCAAAGATGCTTCAGCATGGGCGGGGTCGAAACTCAGCGCGATCCGGTCCAGAAAACGCCGACGCCCTTCGGCCCCCTCGATCCAAATCCGGTCCATCGACGGGATCAACCAGACGATCCGCGCCAGCTTTCCCAGTTCAATCTGGCTGGACGCCTTGCCGTCAATGCGAACCTGCCGCGCGACACCGCCCTCAGACCAGGTTTCAATCTCGTATTGTCGCCCCTGCGCCTGCAGCACCCCGGTCAGTTTCCAACCCAACGCCTCGGGGCGTCGGGTCATCTCGGCCGCGCTGGCCCGCCGCATTCCGCGACCGGGGGAAAACAGGGACACCGCTTCCAGGATGTTGGTCTTACCCGCCCCGTTCGGTCCGTGAATCGCAACAGGCCGACCATCCAAAGACAGTCGCGCCAGCTTGTGGGACCGAAAATGCGAGACGGTAAGCTCGGTCAGGGCCAAACCCATGACCCCTCCCTTCATCTTTTCAAAAATACTCCTGCCGGAGGCATCGCACGTCCGTGCGATCAGACGCGCATCGGCATGACGACGTATACCGCGCTCAGATCATTGCCTTCGCGCATCAGGGTCGGATCAGCCGCTGAATTGAACAGGAACACAGCGTTCTCACGATCCACCTGAGAGGCGATTTCCAGCAGGTACTTGGCGTTGAATCCGATTTCCAGCCGCTCGTCGCCATAGGCCACGGCCAGTTCTTCCTCGGCCGCGCCGCTATCCGGGGCGTTGACGGAAAGCACCAGTTTATCTGTATCCAGCTGCAGCTTTACCGCTCGAGACCGCTCAGAGGACACTGTTGCAACCCGATCTACCGCCTTTGCGAATTCGGCCGCATCGACTTCCAGCTGGCGCGTATTGCCCTGAGGAATCACACGTGTGTAATCCGGGAAGGTCCCGTCGATCACTTTTGAGGTCAGCGTGATGTCCGGGGTTGCAAAGCGCACTTTCGTTTCACTGACCGACACTGCGATATCCATCTCATCGTCGTCCAGCAGCTTGCGCAGTTCGCCTACGGTTTTGCGCGGTACGATCACGCCGGGCATGTCTGCAGCGCCATCCGGCAGATCCGCGTCGATGCGTGCCAGGCGGTGGCCATCGGTGGCCACACAGCGCAGCACCTTGCCGCCTTCGGACCCGTCGGCCACATGCATATAGACGCCGTTCAGATAGTACCGGGTCTCTTCGGTCGAGATGGCGAATTTCGACTTATCGAACAACCGGCGCAGCAAGGCTGCCGAGGCGGTAAAGTTCGATTGGTATTCCGAAGACGCCATCACAGGGAAGTCTTCCTTTGGCAGCGTCGCCAATGAGAAATTCGACCGGCCTGCTTCAACCGTCAGACGCCCTGCGGCGCTGTCGGCGGTCAGTGTCACCAACGCTCCATCGGGCAGTTTGCGCACGATCTCATGCAACGTCGTTGCGGCCACCGTTGTGGCCCCGGCCTTTTCGACCTGTGCGGGCGCTTTGTCGACAACTTCGATATCCAAGTCGGTCGCCCGGAACATGGCCTGATCGCCCTCGGCTTCGATCAAAACGTTGGCAAGTATGGGAATGGTGTTGCGACGTTCGACAACAGATTGGGCCTGGGAAACGGCCTTGAGAAGGGTGCCGCGTTCGATGCTGATCTTCATACCCTTAATTCCTCTGACTTGCGTGCCGAAATGGGCGGGACTGGCACGTTAGCGGTTCCGCCCTGAGGCACAAGGATTTTTTATGGATTTCTCGGTCGGATTGCCCAAAGCGTCAAGGGCCGCGTGGCCCTGCAAGCACAGTTCATTTCCAACCGTGGAAAATAGCGCACAAGAAAACGCCCCGGGCGTGAGGGTCCGGGGCGTTTCTCAAGTGATATGAGTAGGAGCTCAGGCTTCCAGCGCGCGCCGCAGCATTTCCACATCTTCGGCAATCTGGCCGTCCGTGGTTTTCAGCTCTTCGATGCGTTTTACGCCGTGCATGACAGTCGTGTGGTCACGTCCTCCGAACCGGCGCCCGATTTCCGGCAGGGACCGGCTGGTTAGTCGCTTGCACAGATACATCGCAACCTGACGCGGGCGGGCATAAGACCGCAGGCGTTTAGGTCCAATGATGTCGGACAGGCGGATGTTGTAATAGTCCGAAACCTTGCGCTGAATCTCTTCGACAGTGATCTTGCGCTCGGATGCGCGCAGCACATCGGCCAGACAGTCCTGCGTCAGCTCCATATCGATCTCGCGCCCCACCAACGAGGCAAAAGCGAACAGACGGGTCAGAGCACCTTCCAGCACGCGAACATTGGTCGAGATCCGGTGCGCCAGGAATTCCAGGACACCATCGGCAATTGTCAGGTCGGGATATGTGCTGCTGTACTGCTGCACCTTGTTTTGCAGGATGCCCAGGCGCAGTTCATAGTCGGTTGGGTGCAAATCAACCACCAGACCACATTGCAGACGCGATTTCACCCGATCCTCTAGGTCCTTGATCTCACCCGGGGCGCGGTCGGCCGAGATGATGATCTGCTTGTTCTGGTCCACCAGTGCATTGAATGTGTGGAAGAACTCTTCCTGCGTCGAATCTTTGCCCGCGATGAACTGCACATCGTCCACCATCAACACGTCAACCGACCGGAACAAATGTTTGAAGTCCATCATCCGGCGCTCGCGAAGGGCCTGCACGAAACGGTACATGAACTGTTCCGCCGACAAATATAGCACGTTCAACTCGGGGTGTTTTGTTTTCAGCTCCCATGCGATGGCATGCATCAGGTGCGTCTTACCCAGACCAACGCCACCGTAAAGAACCAGCGGGTTGAAGGTCACAGGACCACCTTCAGACACACGACGCGCCGCGGCATGGGCCAATTCGTTGGGTTTACCAACAACAAAACTGTCGAAGGTAAAGCGGGAATCCAATGGCGCGGCCTGCAAGGATTCAAACGCGCCATTCGCGGCTTCCATCTGCGGCGCAACAGGTGCATCCCGCACAACAGTCGGCTCGGATTCGGTGTCTACTTTAGGGCGCGCCGGTGAGTTAGCAGCGACGCGAAAGGCCAGTCGTTGAACCGTTTCCCCTGCGGTGTTCATCTCATACAGTATGAGATCCGCAAAGTTCTGACTGACATAGTTGCCCATGAAATTAGTCGGCACGGAAAACACCGCTACGCCGTCCTGCAACTCTTGGAATTCAAGAGGTTCAATCCAGGTCGTGTAGTTGTTTTTTCCGATAGCCTTGAGCAACTTGTTACGTAGTAGTCCCCATTTCTCTTGTGTCATTAAGCGCCTCACGCATCCCATTCTTTATTGGCCTGTCGGCCTTATTGCTATTTTCCGGTTGCCCGGATTATGCTTTCACACGCAAAGGGATACACAACGCCAAACCGCAGAAGTTTGGCGGGTGTGTTTTAGAAAGTCCGCACATCCCTACTTGCCGGCGCTCCATACCCGGAACGCCCTGAAAACAGGGTTGCGCAACGCAATCTCAAATTCGACAGGGCTTGGTTCCCTGGTGACCCAAGGACCGCAGCAGATTAGCAAACCAGTTGCCAACATTCGTTCCTGACCGTCCTGATGCCCGTCAGTTTAGTCGTTGGAACAGCCTGTCCCCCCAAGCGAGTGAATCGCTGTAACAGTGGTAGCAAGAGGCCAAGGCATCCGGCAACGAAACTCTGATATTGACTCGTATCTTTCGCCGAAAGAATCTCTCGGTTTTGTGAAGGCGCGGCTTTCCGGCAACAGCAAAAAAAAAGCGCCGCTGGGCGCGGCGCATTTTCTATCATTTCACCTTGTTTGGTTGACCCAAGGTCAACCCGGGCCTTAGCCCAGCGCTTTTACACGAGCCGACAGGCGCGACATTTTACGCGACGCTGTGTTCTTGTGGAAAACGCCTTTTGTGACGCCGCGCATCAGTTCAGGCTGAGCTGCGCGCAGTGCTGCGGTTGCAGCGTCCTTGTCGCCGGATGCGATCGCTTCTTCTACCTTACGCAGGTAGGTACGGATGCGCGAACGACGTGCTTTGTTGATTGCGAAACGGCTCTCGTTCTGACGAGCGCGTTTTTTTGCTTGGGGCGAATTAGCCATGTGTGTCTCTGACCTTTGGTTCGGTACGTTGTCTAGGGTTGCGCGCCACGGAATATCCGCACCAGATCAGGAATCACGAGTGTGAGTCGGGCCAAGCGGGCCGCACGCGCATGTATGGTGGCGGGTACTACCCAAGTTGGCCGGGTTTGCCAAGGCGATTCTTTTGATGCGCATAGCTGGTATGAAAAAGGCGGGCAAAGGCCCGCCGGTTTCGATTTGATCAGGGAACCGCTTATTTGTCGCGGAATTGCGCGGCGCGTTTTTCCAGGAACGCGGCCATACCTTCTTTTTGATCCTCGGTCGCGAACATTGAATGGAACACGCGGCGTTCGAACAGCATGCCTTCGCTCAGCGGCAGCTCATAGCTGCGGTTTACCGACTCCTTGGCTGCCATAGCGGACAGTTGGGATTTTTCGGCAATCTTCTGGGCTGCGCCCATCGCCTCATCCATCAGCTTCTTGGCGGGAACGACGCGGCTGACAAGGCCAGCGCGTTCAGCTTCTTCTGCGTCCATGAAACGGCCGGTCAGGTTCATGTCCATGGATTTGGACTTGCCGACAAACCGCGTCAGACGCTGGCTGCCCCCAAGCCCGGCAATGACGCCAAGATTGATCTCAGGTTGGCCAAATTTGGCAGTGTCCGCTGCGATGATGAAATCGCACAACATCGCAAGTTCGCACCCGCCGCCCAACGCATATCCGGCTACGGCAGCGATGATGGGCTTGCGGATCGCGCACACGCGGTCGTTCAGAGCACCAAACAGGTTCGAGCTGTAAACGTCCACAAAGCTCATCTCGGACATTTCCTTGATGTCCGCGCCCGCAGCGAACGCCTTGTCCGACCCGGTGATGACGATGCAGCGCACTTTGTCGTTGCTATCCGCATCTTCCAATGCCGAGCACAATTCCTGCGCCAGTTGTGAGTTCAGCGCGTTCAGCGCATCGGGCCTGTCGAGCTTGATAAGGGCGACGTGGTCTTCGATTTCGACGATGATCGTCTCAAAAGCCATGAGGTGAAAGCTTCCGGTTGTTCCGTTCAGGTACGATTCCTTACCACGCGCATTCGCTGGATCAAGCTATCTTTGGCATTGCGCACAGTAGAAGGATGAGCGACCGGACTGGGTGATTCTTTTGATTGGAGCCCCACAACCGTCAGTCCTGCAGGGTTCTCCCTCACGGCCATAGACGTCAAAGCTGTGCTGAAAATATCCAAGTTCTCCATCGGCTTGGCGGAAATCGCGTAGGGAAGATCCACCTGCTTCGATGGCGTCTTGCAATACCTTCCGGATGATCGGAACAAGTGCTGCGACTCGGGTCGCAGAAATTTGGCCGGCTTTGCGACGTGGCGACACTCCGGCTCGAAATAGCGCCTCGCACACGTAGATATTGCCCAGGCCGGCAACGATTCCCTGATCCAGCAGCGCCGATTTGATCGGAGTGTTCTTTCCCCGAAACGCATCGATCAGATGTTGTTCGTGAAAATCATTACCCAAAGGTTCAGGTCCGAGGACAGACAGCAGCTTGTGATCGTCCGCGGTTGCTGTCTGCAACAGGTCCATCGCACCGAACCGGCGCGGATCGTTGAACGTGACACGTGCGCCATTGGCCATGTGAAAGACCACATGGTCATGTTTTTGGGTTATCGGATGTTCATGCACGAATTGCCCAAGCGGATCGCCGGATACGGTCATCCGGCCTGACATGCCCAAATGAATCAACAAGGTTTCACCACTGCTGAGATCGGCAAGGATGTACTTTGACCGGCGGCGCAGTTGTTGAACCGTCTGCCCGGTCAACCGCTCGGCCATCCGTTCAGGGAAAGGCCAGCGCAGATCGGGGCGATTCACATCTGCCCGGTCGATCACCACGCCTTCCATCGCTGGGCTCAGGCCGCGTCTTACTGTCTCGACCTCGGGCAATTCCGGCATTACACGGCTCCTATTCCAAAGGGCCGCATTGTGCCCCGGTTCCAGAGCCCTATAACAGAGGCGAAATTCGAAAAACGGCAAGGCTAATGTCCGACAACAGCGACAAGACCACTCATTTTGGGTTCGAAACCGTACGTGAGGCTGAAAAGGCCGGGCGTGTACAGGGCGTGTTTAACTCGGTCGCCTCGAAATATGACGTGATGAACGATGTCATGTCGATGGGCATTCACCGGGTCTGGAAAGACGCGATGATGGACTGGCTTGCGCCGCGCCCAGGCCAGCGCCTGCTGGATGTCGCAGGTGGCACCGGAGATATCTCGTTCCGCTTTTTGAAACGCGCCGGCTATGGCCATGCTACCGTGCTGGACCTGACCGAACCGATGCTGGTCGAAGGCCGACAGCGCGCCGAGGCCGACCAGATGGCCGACAGCCTGAACTGGGTGGTCGGCGACGCGATGGCTCTGCCCTTCGACGACAACACATTCGACGTCTACACCATCTCGTTTGGTATCCGGAACGTGACCCGCCCGCAGGAGGCCCTGAACGAAGCATTCCGTGTGTTGAAACCCGGCGGCCGCCTGATGGTGCTGGAATTCAGTCAATTGCCTAATGACGGGCTGCAAAAGCTCTACGATCTCTACAGCTTTAACGTCATCCCCCGCATGGGGAAACTCATCGCCAATGACTACGACAGCTATCAATACTTGGTCGAATCGATCCGCAATTTCCCGGATCAGGAAACGTTTCTGGGCATGGTCCGTGCGGCCGGATTTGAAAATGCCAAGTACCGCAACCTGAGCATGGGCATCGCCGCGCTGCATTCCGGCTGGAAAATCTGATGCGGGGACCACACAACATCATTCGCCTGATCCGGACAGGCGCCACTCTTGAGCGCACAGGCGCCATGAACGTTGTGCTGGACGCGTTCGAGGCTCCGCGCGCAATCCGGTTTCTGGCGCATGCTTTGGGAAAACCGTTCCAATGGCTGGGTTACAAAGGCGATCCTGACATGCCCCCCGCCACAAGGGCGCTAACGGCGCTTGGACCGGCATACATCAAGTTTGGTCAGGTACTGTCGACCCGCCCCGATGTGGTCGGGGATGAGTTGGCCGAACAATTGCGCGTGCTGCAGGACAAGCTTCCCCCATTCTCCAAAGCCGAAGCCATGGCCGAGGTTGAAAAGGAACTGGGCCAGCCGGTTTCCGAAGTGTTCAGCGAATTCAGTGAACCCATCGCCGCGGCCTCGATTGCTCAGGTCCACAAGGCCAAGCTTGTTAGCACCCGCGAAGACGTCGCCGTCAAAGTTCTGCGCCCAAACATTGAACGCGCCTTCCACAAAGATGTAGACGCATTTTATTTCGCCGCACGCATCGTGCAGCTATTCGCCCCCGGTGCGCGCCGCCTGCGCCCGATGGAGGTGATCGAACATTTCGACGGCGTCGTACGCGGCGAGCTCGACCTGCGGCTGGAAAGCGCCGCCGCGTCGGAGTATGCGGCCAACACCAAGAACGACGCGGGCTTCTGGCTGCCCCCGGTCGTCTGGTCGCTGTCCGCCCGCCGTGTGATGACGCTCAGCTGGGCTGACGGCGTTCCGCTGGGCGAAAATGCCGCGCTGGACGCCGCCGGGCACGACCGCGGTGACTTGGCGGAACGTGTGTTGCGCCTGTTCCTGCTGCACGCGCTGCGTGACGGTTTCTTCCACGCTGACATGCATCAGGGCAACCTGAAGGTCGCGGCCAACGGGGACATTATTGCCTACGACTATGGCATCATGGGTCATATCGACGAATACACCCGCCGGGTTTATGCCGAGATCCTCTTTGGCTTTATTCGCCGCGACTACAAACGCGTGGCCGAAGTGCATTTCGAAGCTGGCTATGTCCCTGCCGACAGGGACGTCGACGAGTTTGCCCGCGCCCTGCGCGCGGTCGGAGAGCCTATCTTTGGCATGGATGCCACTCATATTTCGATGGGACGCCTGCTGAATTACCTGTTCGAGGTGACAGAACGGTTCGGCATGGAAACCCGCACGGAACTGATCCTGCTGCAACGGACAATGGTAGTCGTCGAAGGCGTGGCGCGGTCACTGGACTCGCGCATCAACATCTGGGAAGTCGCCCGCCCGGTTGTCGAAGATTACATCAAGCAATCCATCGGCCCCCGCGCAGCACTACGGGATTTTAGCAAAACCGCCATGGTGCTGGCCCGCTTCGGCCCGCGCCTGCCCGCTTTGGTGGAAAATGCGCTGATCGCGCAGACGCATAAGGACGACACTCAAAACAGAGGCCTATCGGCCGCCATTCTTCCGGCAACCATCGGCGCCGCTGCTGGCGCTGCAATTGTCCTGCTCCTAACAGCCTTCACCTAAGGCAAATCCGCCAGTTTCACCTGGCCAATATATCCTCGGGGGGAATCGCGCAAGCGCGATGGGGGGGCAGACAGCCCCCCTTTACCCGATCCGGATCAGATCCGCTCGAAGGCAATGGCGATACCCTGTCCGCCACCAATGCACATCGTGACCAGGCCCTTGGACCCGCCGATGCGTTCTAACTCGTACAACGCCTTAAGGGTGATGATCGCGCCTGTAGCGCCCACCGGGTGCCCCAAAGCAATTGCCCCCCCGTTCGGATTCACCTTGGCGGCATCCAGCCCCAGTTCTTTGTTTACGGCCAAGGCTTGCGACGCGAAGGCCTCGTTGCTTTCGATCACATCGAAATCCTCGATCGACAGGCCCGTACGCGCCATCAGGTTCTGAACGGCCGGAACCGGTCCGATCCCCATAACCTCGGGACGGACACCAGCGTGACCATATCCAAGAATGCGCGCCTTGGGTTTCAGACCCGCTTTCTCAGCTGCTTCAGCCGTAGCCAGAACCATCGCGGCGGCACCGTCGTTGATGCCGGACGCGTTTCCAGCCGTCACCCGACCGTCCTTCTTGAACGCCGGGCGCAATCCTGCCAGCGCCTCGGCCGAGGTCTGCTTGGGGTGTTCGTCGACCGTGAAATCGACCATGTCGCGTTTGACTTTGACCTGAACCGGCGCGATCTGGCTTTTGAAATAGCCGGCACCAATCGCCGCTGCCGAACGGGTCTGGCTGGCTAGGGCAAACTCATCCATTTGCTCACGCGTGATCTGATGTTCGTCTGCCACGTTCTCGGCTGTCACACCCATATGACCGGTGCCAAAGGGACAATTCAGGGCACCCAGCATCATATCGAGCGATTTAACATCCCCCATCTTCGCACCCCAGCGCGCCTGAGGAACGATGTAGGGGCTGCGCGACATGCTTTCGGCACCTCCGGCCACCGCAAATTCTGCATCACCCAACATCAGAGACTGCACAGCGGACACAATCGCCTGCGCTCCCGACCCGCACAGGCGGTTCACATTCATCGCAGGTGTTTCGTTCGGAATGCCCGCTTGTTTTGCAGCGGCGCGCGACAGGTACATATCGCGTGGCTCGGTGTTGATCACGTGGCCAAAAACAACGCTGCCGATCTGGGTCGGTTCGACCCCTGAACGTTCCATCGCCGCTTCCGTCACCACTGTCGCAAGATCAATCGGCGCGGTTGATGCCAGCGCCCCGCCAAACGTACCAATCGCGGTGCGGGCACCATCAAGAATCACGATGTCTTTCATGTCTCTACTCCTCCGGAATTTGACGGCACTATGCATCTGCGGCATCAGGCTGTCCCATGGAACGTACCGTCACAAGCAGAATTGACATATGACGGACAAACGCGCATGAGATTCCGTCATGACGGAAAACCCAGATGATATCCTGACACGCCTGCCCGCACGCCTGAAAGAGGCGCGCAGGGCCAAGGGCCTGTCGCTTGAAGCCGTGGCAAATCTTAGCGGCGTATCCAGATCGATGGTCAGTCAGATCGAGCGGGGCGAAAGCAGCCCGACGATCTCGACCCTGTGGAACCTGACCCGTGCGCTACAGGTGGATTTCGCGGGTCTTCTGGAGGAAGCGAACAGCACGAACCAGATCGAAGTCCTTAGGAAATCCGAGGTGCCCAGCATCGACAACATGGGCCAAAACTGCCGGATTCGAATTCTTTCACCGCCCGAGGAAGCCGGTGGTCACGAGGTCTACGATATTGAGTTTGACAAAGACGGCGCACTAAACAGCCAGCCTCACGCCCGTGGAGCCAGAGAACAGTTGACCGTGCTGGAAGGTGCCGTTCGTGTGACCTCCGGTACGGCTGTCAGTGATCTGCAGAAGGGTGATACCGCACGCTATGCGGCGGATGTCGCGCATTCGATTGTTGCCAACGGGGCAGCGCGGGTCTTCCTGATCGTTAAAAACGCCTGACACCTGCAAAATCCGTATTCGCGGAAATTTTTCCCGTATATTGTAATTCCCCTATTTGGGAATTATGTCCGCTATGTTAGATATGCGACTCAGACAAACGGAGACCGCCATGGCAGATGCATTCTTGTCCCACATTACGGACACCCTCGCGCAGATCGAAGCAGAAGGTCTGTATAAGCGCGAACGAATGATCACCTCGCCTCAGGGCGGTGAGATTACGGTGGGCGACCGGAAGGTCATCAACTTGTGCGCCAACAACTATCTTGGCCTGGCCGATCATCCTGCTTTGATCGAGGCAGCCAAAGGCGCGATGGAACCCAAGGGGTTCGGCATGGCGTCGGTCCGTTTCATCTGCGGTACGCAGGACATTCACCGTGAGTTGGAACAGAGGCTGGCCAAATTCCTGAACAAGGACGATTCGATCCTGTTCGCAGCTTGTTTCGATGCCAATGGCGGCCTCTTTGAGCCCTTGTTAGGGCCTGAAGACGCCATCATCTCAGACAGTCTGAACCACGCGTCGATCATCGACGGTGTGCGGTTGTGCAAAGCCAAGCGCTATCGGTACATGAACAATGACATGAACGATCTTGAGGCTTGGTTGAAACAAGCGCGTGAGGATGGTGCGCGGCACATCATGATCGCGACCGACGGCGTGTTCTCAATGGATGGCTATCTGGCCAACCTGCCAAAAATTCGCGAGCTGGCGGACAAATACGATGCGATCGTCATGGTGGATGACTGCCACGCCACCGGCTTCATGGGGCCAAGCGGGGCGGGGACGCCGGATCACTTCGGTGTCGACGTGGACGTTCTGACGGGAACCTTGGGCAAGGCACTTGGGGGGGCGATCGGCGGTTACATCGCCGGGCCGCAGCCAGTGATCGACCTGCTGCGGCAGCGGGCGCGGCCTTACCTGTTCTCAAACTCGCTGCCACCTTCCATCGTCGCCGCCGGATTGGAAGCAATCCGCCTGGTCGAAGAGGGCGACATGCTGCGCGCACAACTTTTTGGCAACGCGAAATACTGGCGTGCAGGATTGGAAAATCTGGGCTTTGACCTCCTGCCCGGTGAGCATCCAATTATCCCTGTCATGCTGGGCGAGGCGCAACTGGCGCAAGATATGGCGTCGCGCCTGTTCGACGAAGGCGTCTATGTCTCGGGCTTCTTTTTCCCAGTGGTCCCACGTGGTCAGGCACGGATTAGAACACAGATGAATACGGCTCTAACAAAGGACGAATTGGACCGTGCGCTGTCCGCCTTTGGCAAGGTCGGCAAAGAATTGGGAGTGATCTGATGCGCCCGAACACAATGAAAGCTTTGGAGAAATCCAAACCCGAAGAAGGCCTGTGGATGGTGCAGGCCCCTGTGCCCGAAATCGACACGGACGAGGTTCTGATCCGCATCAACAAGACCGGCATCTGCGGAACGGATATTCATATCTGGAACTGGGATGACTGGGCTGCAGCCACGGTGCCGATCCCGATGATCACGGGCCATGAATTCGCGGGCGAGATTGTTGAGATAGGGCGCAATGTAACGGGGCTTGAGATTGGCCAGCGCTGTTCTGGCGAAGGTCATCTGATCACAACCGACAGTCGCCAAAGCCGCGCGGGCAAATTCCATCTGGATCCTGGTACACGTGGCATTGGTGTGAATGAACAGGGGGCCTTTGCCCAATACCTGAAACTTCCTGCCTTCAACGTGGTACCCTTGCCTGAAGACGTCCCTGACGAAATCGGTGCCATCCTCGATCCTTTGGGCAACGCCGTTCATACTGCGCTCAGCTTCGACCTGCTGGGCGAAGACGTTCTGATCACGGGCGCAGGCCCTATCGGTATCATGGCAGCCGCTGTCGCCCGGCATGCAGGCGCACGGCATGTGGTGATAACCGATATCAACCCGGATCGGCTAAAGCTGGCTGAACACGTCGTGCCCACCGTGCGGTCCGTGGATGTCAGCAAGGAAGACCTGCAAGATGTCATAACCGAGCTTGGTATGCAGCAGGGGTTTGACGTTGGCTTGGAGATGTCCGGTTCGCAAGCCGCACTGGACCAGATGGTCGAGGCACTGGTGATGGGCGGCAAAATCGCCTTGCTGGGCATTCCCCCCGGCAAATCCCCAGTGGATTGGAGCCGTATCGTCTTCAAGGCCATCACCATCAAAGGTGTTTATGGGCGTGAAATGTTCGAAACATGGTACAAGATGATCGCCATGTTGCAGAACGGTCTGGACGTCAGCCGAGTCATTACGCACGAGATGAAGGTCGACGATTTCGCCGCAGGTTTTGACGCGATGAAATCAGGTCAGTCCGGCAAAGTTGTTCTGGACTGGACTTAACGCTCTGGAATTGCGCGGGGTCAGACCCTAAACAGGGGTGAACTCGGGCGTTTGGAGGAGCACATGGGCGACAAGGACCGGTATCTGGAACGCGGAATCGAGGACACTCTGGTCACCGATTTCGCGGAAACCCATCGCAAAAGCTATGGCGACTTCCTGCAGCTCAAGACCCTGTTGAACCTGCAAAAAACGTTTCAGGACCCTGCGCAGCCGGATGAAATGCTGTTCATCATAATCCATCAGGTCAGCGAGCTGTGGCTGAAACTGATGCATCACCAACTGGTCGAGGTGCGCCGGTTCCTGCAACAGGATGAATTCGGGCCTGCGATGAAGAACCTCGACCGGGTCAAGGCGATTCAGCGCCAGCTGATCTCGGCTTGGGAGACGTTGCTGACCATGACGCCGGCCGACTACATGACCTTCCGCGAGGCATTGGGCAGTTCGTCGGGCTTCCAAAGCTACGGCTATCGTCAGATCGAATTTATTCTGGGCAACAAAGATGCCTCGACCCTGAAGGTTCACGCACATGATCCCGAAGTGATGGCGATGCTAGACGCCGCACTGACGAAACCGTCCTTGTATGACGAGGTGCTGCATATGTTGTCCCGTCAGGGTTTCGATGTGCCCGATGATTTACTGAACCGGGACTATGCGCAGCCTTATTCCGGCGACAACCGCGTGGTGAAGATATGGGGGCAGGTTTTCCGCGATACGGACCAGTATTGGGACCTATACGCGCTAGCCGAAAAGCTGATGGACGTCGAATCCCTGTTCCAACGCTGGCGTTTTGACCATGTCACGGCTGTGGAACGTGTCATCGGCAACCAACCCGGCACGGGTGGATCCAGCGGCGTGTCCTTTCTGCGCAAGGCCCTGAATTTACGCTTCTTCCACGACCTCTACGATGTGCGCACCGAATTGATGTATGCGGGGCAGGAGTAGGCGATGCTGTATCGAGGGTTCTCTCAGGATGAGCTGGAGCGTGAATACGCCCCTAGTTCGATGATCGGTGGCGATCTGACACCCTATCTAGACAGCTATACCGCACTCAGCGCGCAGCACCGGGCGCGGATGGACGTGAAGGAAAACGTCGCCTATGGCGATTCGCCGGAGCAAGTGCTGGATTTCTTTCCCGCGAAAGGAGCAGGCGCGCCTCTGCACGTCTTTGTTCACGGCGGGTATTGGCAAGCGCTCAGCCAGCGCGAATCGGCGATGATGGCCCCCGCACTGATTGAGGCCGAGCAATCCTTTGCCACGTTGAATTACACGCTGGCCCCGGATTCGCGGCTGGATCAGATGGTCAACGAATGCCGCGATGCCCTGCTTTGGCTGGCAGAGAACGCGTTCAACCTGGGCTTTGATCCGTCGCGGATCACGCTATCGGGACACAGTGCTGGCGCGCATCTGGTGGCCATGGTCATGGCGACCTCGGCGGATGCGTTGGCCCGCGCGGGATTGCGCGTGCGCGATGTTATTCTGATCAGCGGCGTCTATGATCTGGAACCGATCAGCCTGACCTCGGTGAACGACCCGCTGCAGTTGACCCCGGTCGAGGTGCACGATCTGTCCCCGATCCTGCACCTGCCACCCCCCGGTCCTCGCTATCACGTGACAGTGGCGGAACGGGACACGCCGGAATTCATCCGCCAAAGTCGCGATTATGCGGAAGCCCTGCGCAAAGGCGGGCATTCGGTCAGTTTCGATTTGCTAAAGGGCATGCAGCACTTCGATATTATCATGCATCGAGGGACGTTTTTGCCGGCAAATCGGTAGTCATAGGCATTGAAAATCAACTGATTTGGTATTTTCCCCGGAAATTAACACGAGCATTACAAACCTTACCTTTGTGGCCAAGGTTCGAACGCCCGGTTCGAGATCAAAGTGCTCAATCCCGGGCTTAGTTCCAATGTCGGGTTTAGTTATCTCTGCTTGCCAAAACTCACACCGATAGCTTTGGTTCGAAGGTCGTTAGAAAGTCCTGCTCGCCACACTGGGAAAGTGACCCCCGTGACCCGGAAATGGGTCAAAGTTTCGCCCGAATGCTGACACAAGCTGTCAACGATGTGGTTCTGGGCCGAAACTCTATGATTCTGAAACGCTTCTTTCGCTACCTCCTTTCCGCGGTAGTCGCGTTTATCGCCGTGGCAATTCTCATCGCGGTGGTTTGGATTGGCTATTTTGCGTATTTGGTGTTTACCGCTCCGACGCACATTGAGAGGGTCGAGGCTGAGCGGGCAGAGAAAATCCGCAGGAAAGCCGAGGAATGGACGAATTTCTGCGCGCAGTACGACTGCTATGACATACCAGAAGGATATGTCGTAAAGAACATCGGGCAGGAGACCCTAAACCTAATCCACTATGCCCAGCCGGTTACCGGAGACACCTGTCGGTTAACGACTGATAGCTATGATGAAACCGAATACTTAGACGGCAAGGTGCTCCGTGGGGCGGCTTTGAACCATCGCGCGAACCCCTATTTTGTCAAGTGTGCAGATCGCACCAAGCCCTTTACCAGATGGGAAGATTACATTGTTTTCTACAGAGGGCAGTTTGGGTCTGAAGAACTTAATCGTAATAACGTCTTTCGTGAGGTTTTGGGCCCGGCGTGGTTTTGGGAGGGTGGCCCCAAACCCACCTATGCCTCGCTGCGCGCGTTCTTGCGTCCCGCTTCGCAAGACTTCGATATTAGTGGCCACAGCTCACTTGAGAACCAGCGCCGTGTTTACTTGTCAAAATCCCGTATGTTTCAGGGTCGATATGTCGTGCTGTTCTGTAATGACAGGTGCGACATGCAAACCGTCAGCTTTGCGGAGGATGAAGGCTTGAATACGCTCCATTTCAAACAGCTGATTCAATTCTCTTTGCGTGGTTGGGATTGCAGCGTCTTCACCAATGGCGCGTTCACCGAACTATGGAAGTGTGGCCCCCCG
Source organism: Ruegeria atlantica (assembly GCF_001458195.1). Lineage (GTDB taxonomy): Bacteria > Pseudomonadota > Alphaproteobacteria > Rhodobacterales > Rhodobacteraceae > Ruegeria > Ruegeria atlantica. Next base: position 28,505 of record NZ_CYPU01000017.1, read on the forward strand.
ATGGAGGATCACCTCGACTCCATGGCGAACTACATTCGCTTTCTAGATCAGGCTGTAGACGCGGCGCGCCGCCGACCGCTTCCGAAGTTGCAATAGGGTGTTTGCATTTCGATCCACTGGATAGGATCGTTTGAACAACCCTAAAATGTGTTACCTTCAAGATCGGTCGTTCATTTTCTTCGAGCGAACGACAGCATTGTTCACATAGCCGACCTTGAAGTCAGACTCATCTCATAATTAGGGCAGGATTGTAAAACGCACCGTACTGACTGGATTCAGAGAATCTCAAACGCACAATCAAAGGCTTGCAATCATTCACAAAAATAAAACAGCGACCCGAGTGAGCCGCTGTTTTCTGTTTTACTGTACTACCGGATCAATCCAGCGTCCGGGTGACCTCTTCGCGTTCGAAGATTTCGATCACGTCGCCTGCACGGATATCGTCGTAATTCTCGAACGCCATACCGCATTCCTGACCCGACTGGACCTCGGCCACTTCGTCCTTGAAGCGTTTGAGCGTCTTCAGCGTGCCTTCGTGGATCACCACGTTGTCGCGCAGCAGGCGGACACCTGCGGAACGACGCGCCACGCCTTCGGTGACCAGACAGCCAGCAACCTTGCCGACGCCTGTAACCTTGAAGACTTCGCGGATCTCGGCGTAACCGATGAACTTTTCGCGAATCTCGGCGCTCAGCAGGCCGGATGCGGCGGCTTTCACGTCGTCCACAAGGTCATAGATTACCGAGTAGTAGCGGATTTCCACGCCCTTCTGGTTCGCGGTGTTCCGCGCCGACGCATTGGCACGCACGTTGAAGCCCAGGATCGGCGCACCGGATGCTTCGGCAAGGCCGACATCGGTTTCGGTAATCGCACCTACGCCCGAGTGCAGCACGCGCACGCGTACCTCGTCGTTGCCGATCTTATCCATCGCCTGAACGATGGCCTCAGCCGAGCCCTGAACGTCTGCTTTCATCAGAATTGGCAGTTCGTTGACGTTCTCGTCTTCCTTGGCCTTCTGCATCAGCTGCTCAAGGGTCGTTGCGGCGCCAGCGGCGGCACGTTTGTCCTTGGCGGCCTGTTCGCGGTATTCCGCGATCTCGCGGGCCTGTGCTTCGGTCTCGGTCACGTTCAGAACGTCGCCAGCCTCAGGCGTGCCGTTTAGACCCAGAACCTCGACAGGAACCGAGGGGCCAGCTTCCTTGACGCGTTCACCCTTGTCGTTGATCAGCGCACGGACTTTACCGTATTGCTCACCCACGACGAAGATATCGCCCTGACGCAGCGTGCCGTTCTGAACCAGAACAGTGGCGACGGGGCCGCGACCCACGTCCAGCTGCGCCTCGATCACGGCACCCTGGGCGGCGCGATTCGGGTTGGCTTTCAGCTCAAGAATCTCGGATTGCAGCGCGATGGCTTCCAGCAGCTCATCCAGACCCTGACCGGTGATGGCAGAGACTTCCACGTCCTGAACTTCACCCGACATTTTCTCGACGATGACTTCGTGCTGCAGCAGGTCGGTGCGCACCTTGTCCGGGTTCGCGCCCGGCTTGTCGACCTTGTTGATCGCCACGATCATCGGCACTCCGGCCGCTTTCGCGTGGTTGATCGCTTCGATGGTCTGCGGCATCACCGCGTCATCGGCGGCAACAACCAGAACCACGATATCGGTGACCTGAGCACCGCGCGAGCGCATCGAGGTAAAGGCCGCGTGACCGGGCGTATCCAGGAAAGACAGCGTGGTGCCGCTATCGGTTGTCACCTGATAGGCACCGATGTGCTGGGTGATGCCACCCGCTTCGCCTGCCACAACCCGCGCATCGCGGATCGCATCCAGAAGCGATGTTTTGCCGTGGTCAACGTGACCCATGATGGTGATGACCGGTGGGCGCGATTTCAGATCTTTGTCGTCGTCTTCGACCTCTTTGATGACGTCCTCGACATCCGAATCAGAGACACGGGTCACTTTGTGACCGAATTCTTCGATGATCAGTTCAGCGGTATCGGCATCAATGGTCTGGTTCTGCGTGACCATCATGCCCATGTTCATCAGCGATTTGACAACGTCTGCCACACGCTCGGCCATACGGTTGGCCAGCTCTGACACCGTGATCGCCTCGGGCAGCTGTACGTCGCGGATTACCTTTTCGCGCTCGACCGTACCACCCATGGCTTTCTGACGCGCCCGCTCCTGCTTGCGCTTCATCGCCGCCATAGAGCGGTGTCGATTACCTTCGCCGCCCGTGGCCTGACCCAGTGTCAGCTTGCCGGACCGGCGGTTGTCATCACGGCCTTTGCCACGATTGCCGCGCTGTTCACGCTCGCGATCGTTTTTCCGCGGCGTTGCAGCCGGTGCTGGCTTGTTCGCCGGGCTGCGCGGAGCAGCCGCCTTGGGCTCTGCCGGAGCAGCCGGAGCGGCAGCGCGTTGGGCCGCAATTTCAGCCTCTTTGCGCTTGCGATCTTCTTCTTCGGCCTTGGCACGTGCACGTTCTTCGGCCTCACGCTGTTCGCGTTCCTTAGCCTCTTGCTCCGCACGACGACGGGCGCGTTCTTCTTCACGCGCTTTTTCAGCTGCCTCGCGGGCGGCGGCCTCTTCGACCTCGCGGGCCTTCGCGGCCTGCAGCGCCTTCATCCGGCGGGCCATCTCCGCATCGGAAATCCCGGCAGGGCGGCGCGACGGATCACCCGAGGGCGTTGCTCCGCCACCCGGCTTGCCGGCACCCGGCTTGGGAACCACCACGCGCTTGCGTTTGGTCTCCACCACGACATTCTTGGTACGTCCGTGGCTGAAACTTTGTTTCACATTTCCGGGGCGTGCCCCGCCACGAAGACCCAATGTCTTTTTGCCGTCATTATCGCTCATAAAGCTTCTTACCCTTCCGCGCGGCCCCTGCCGCCGTCATCCGTTTCGCGCAAGCCACGCAGGCGCTGCGCTTCCTCTACAACACGTTTGGCGAGTCCGCCAGAGGCGAGCGCCGCATGAATCACGGTTTGGCGCCCAAATGCCTGTCCCAGCTCGTCCGCCGTCAGCCAGCCGATGTATGTTCCGAAGTGCGGCGTGCTCAGTTTCGACTTGCCGCGCCCTGATCCATCAGAGGCTTGTATCAGTACCTGGGCCTCTTCCCGGTCCAGCCACGTCTTGACCTTTTCGTAACCGGCGATCGCATCACCGGATTTGCGCGCAAGGCTCACCAACTCGATCACACGGCGCGCAATCTGACGCTCAACTTCATCCGCGAGATCGTTGGGCACACTGACTTGCGCCTTGAAACCACGTGCAAACAGCTTTTTGCCCACGGCCTTGTCCAGCGCGCTGCGATCCGCCGCGACATAGACGCCACGTCCCGGCAGTTTTGCCGCGACATCCGGAAAGACCTGACCATCCGGCCCCGTCACAAAGCGGATTAACCCATATTTAGGTTGAACCTCGCCCGTGGCGATGCACTTGCGTTCAGGTCCTTCGGACCGATCCTTATGGACGCCACCGCGACCCATTTGCGCCACCCGAAGCCTGAGATCAGGCCTCGGCCTCCTCTTCGGTAACTTCTTCTTCGGCCTGCTCCAACTCAGCAGGATCGACCCAGCCCAGCATGATCCGAGCGGTCATGACCAGATCCTGCGCCTCTTCCAGCGTTACACCGAAAGGTTCCAGAACACCGTCATCTTTGATTCGCTGGCCGTCGACCGTGGTCCAACCACCGGCCAGTTCCCAGTCAGCGCAGGTGGCGAAGTCTTCCAGATTCTTCACATCGTCCTTGGCCAGCGCTTCAACCATCTGGGGTGTCAGGCCTTCGAATTCAATAAGACTGTCTTCGGCACCCAACGCGCGGGCACTTTCCAACGCAGCCTTGGCCTGTGCTTCCAGATATTCGCGCGCCCGTGTTTGCAGCTCTTGCGCGGTACCTTCGTCAACACCGTCGATCACCAGCAGTTCTTCGATTTCCACATAGGCTACCTCTTCGAGGTTGGTGAAGCCTTCGGATACCAGCAACTGGGCAAAGAACTCATCCAGATCCAGGCTGTCCATGAACAGCTGGGTGCGGGCTTCGAATTCTTTCTGACGACGCGCCGATTCTTCGGCCTCGGTCATGATGTCGATATCCAGATTGGTCAGCTGGCTGGCCAGACGCACGTTCTGACCGCGGCGACCGATGGCCAGCGAAAGCTGTTCCTCGGGAACCACAACCTCGATTTTTCCGGCTTCTTCATCCAGAACCACCTTGGAAACCTCAGCAGGCTGCAGCGCGTTCACCAGGAAGGTCGGTTGATCTTCGTTCCACGGGATGATGTCGATCTTTTCACCCTGCAGCTCGTTTACAACGGCCTGCACGCGGCTGCCGCGCATACCAACGCAAGCACCAACAGGATCGATCGAACCGTCATAGGAAATCACGGCGATCTTGGCACGCGAACCGGGGTCACGGGCAACAGCTTTGACCTCGATGATGCCGTCATAAATTTCCGGCACTTCCATCTTGAACAGCTCAGCCATGAATTCCGGCGCGGTGCGCGACAGGAAGATCTGGTGGCCACGAACTTCGCGGCGCACTTCCTTGATATAGGCACGCACACGGTCATTCGGACGATAGCTTTCGCGACCGATCTTGTCGTTGCGACGCAGAACGGCCTCGGCACCGCCCAGATCCACGATGACATTGCCAAACTCTTCGCGCTTGACCGCACCGTTGATGATAGTGCCTGCACGATCCTTGAAATCTTCGTACTGACGGTCACGCTCGGCTTCGCGGACCTTCTGCAGGATCACCTGCTTTGCGGATTGTGCCGCGATACGGCCCATTTCAACCGGCGGCACTTCTTCAACGAAGACATCACCAACCGAAGGCGTTTCCATATATTGTTTGGCCTGCTCGACGGTCATCTCGGCCTGATAGTTTTCCAGCTCTTCATCCTCGACCACGGTGCGAACGCGGGTGAATGTCGCTTTGCCGGTCTTGCGATCGATGCTGACGCGGATGTCCATCTCGGCGCCGTAACGGCTCTTGGCGGCACGGGCGAGCGATTCTTCCATCGCTTCGACAACCAGACCGGGGTCGATCATCTTTTCGCGGGCCACGGCCTCGGCGGTCTGCAGCAGCTCCAGCTGGTTGGCTGAGGTGATTGCCATCAGTTCGTCTCCTCTTCGGACCCTTCGGTCTCAATCTCGTCGAAAGCGTTTTCGTTCAGGGCACCGGCGTCTTTGCGCTGGCGCAGCATTTCCTTGATCAGGTCATCGGTCAGGACCAGCTTGGCATCGCTTAGCCAGTCGAATTGCAGTCCGATGGTGATCGTCTCGTCCCCCTCGGCGAGATTGATCAAGACCTCATCGCCCTCGATCCCGGCCAGCTCACCCTTAAAACGGCGGCGTCCGTCGATCAGTTCGGCGGTTTCGATCTTGGCCTCATATCCTTCGAACGCCTCAAAATCCTTAAGACGGGTCAGGGGGCGGTCGATGCCGGGGCTGGACACTTCCAGCGCATAGGCGTCAAGGATCGGATCCTCGACATCCAACGTGGCGCTGACCGCGTTCGAGATTTCTGCGCAATCATCCACTTCGATACCGCCATCTGGCTTGTCAGCCATGATCTGCAGCGTGGTCTGTTTGCCGCTCATCAGGCGGATACGCACAAGTTCATACCCCAGATCCTCGATCACGGGGGTGATGATCTCGGCCAGTCGCCGGTCGATGGCTGCTTTGGCTATCAGGTCATTTGTCATCTGGTACTCTACCCTGTCAGTCGGGCACAAAAAAACGGGCGCGCGGCCCGTCGATCTTTTCCGGTGGAGCCCCGGACCGAAGCCCGACACGCCGCTGTTAACGGCCATATAGCCAAGCGACTGCAAGATTGCAAGCCCAAGCGCCAGGATGGGCAATCACAATATCAGTCTGACAGAATCCACTCGCCATTTTCACAAAGGTAAGGACCAACGCGGTCCCCGTCTTCGTAGACCTCGCCGTCAAACAGGCATTGACGTCCCTGGGCATGTGCCACGCCTGACAGAGCGAAGGTCGCAAGTGCAATAGTGGCAGCCAGAACAGCAAATTTTTTCATTGAATGCTCCTATTCCGCTGAAGATGCAAAAAGCGCAGGCTGCGTGTTGCGCGGGTAAATAATCACCGAAAGAGTGCCCCTGCCCTGAAACTGCTCGGCACTCGCCGTCCGCGGTGGGAAGAGTTGATCAAAGGCCACCCGGTTCAGCCCCAGCTTCATTTCCGAACCCGACAAAAACTCGAACGGTGTCCGCGCGGCGCAGGCATGAAAAACAGGATCTTGCCGCACCGTGAACTGACGCATGATATTGGATGACCCCCCGGTCGGTTTGATCAGGACGGTAATCCCCGGTTTCAAAAAACTGTCGGGGCAAGTGTACACCATCGGTTTTTCGGTCCCATTTGCGTCATGCAACAACACGCCCTCGGCCGTTACCTCGTGCTTGAAGGGGCTGAACACGGTCTCTTGCTGAATGAAGTTGGTGTAAAGCGTCGCAAATAGCTGGCTGTCACCACGTGGTTCGGACTTTATACCCTCGTACAGATCAGCGATCGCCTGCCACATCCGTGAATCCGCCCCACGCAATGTTCCGGGCAGCGAAAACGGACCTTCCAGATCATACAGAACGTCGCGCAGCCCGGCCGACAGGGGATCCTCCTTTTCCAGCCCTCTAATCTCGTGAACCAGATCCGAATCGTTCAACGCATAGTAACCATGCGACTTCAGCGTACGGGTCAGAGCCCGCATATCGGACAGTTTCCGCGCTGTCGTCTCTGCACTATCTTCGGGGCTCGCCTCTACGGCCTCAAAACCCTTGTCCAGCAACTGAGTCAGAGACTGCCCTTCGCGGGCATCCAGCTCTATCGTTCCGTTTTTGCTGACTTTTACGGTAACGTCTTTACCTGATTTCAAGGCAAACACCGCAACAACCGCCAATGCTACGGACAAAATAGAGATTGATATATTCTTTAAACCTTCAACCCTCATGGGAATTCTCCCACTTTCGAAACAATTAAGCTAATACAGCGCGTACAATAGCAAAATTATGCACAAAGTAGAAGTCAGGCGAATTTTCGGCGTTTAAATCAACCACCAACGCTCGGCAATGCGGCCGTCGTCCAGGGGGCGATCCGTTCCGATCTGACGGGGCATGCCGACATGCCCTGCAACAGCCAGCGCCATATCGGATTCGCTTGGAAAAAAGCGCAATCCGCGGTGCGGGCTGAACCCTTCGCCCTGCGGCAGTGCCGCGATATCCACAAATCCGTCTCGCAGTGCCTCGGTACGCACGCGAGCGTCGGGAATCACGATAACTTCCAGGGTTTCGGCCCAGCCAGCCAATCCATCCTTGTAGTGGCCCGCCACACGGCGCCCAAGGAAATGACGATCATCCTCCGCCCGTTCAACTCGGTAGCATCCGGTGCCGTTCGCCGCCTGCAAGGGCGTGACACCTTGCCCGTTGCGCGAAATGACGAACCTGCTGTCGGCCAAAAGGAAGGGTAGACCCGGGTTGGCCTGAGCCAACTCCAGACGCACGCGATTATCTGACAAGGCGTCGACCTGCCCGACATCGCCCAGAACCGCCATCACATCCCTTACATCAAGGACCGCGCCATCGTGAAAACGAGCGTTCTCGCGCAGATCAAAGCTCCAGATGCGGGCTTGGGAATCAGTTTGCCAACCGGTCGCAAGCTCTCCGCGCAGGGTTCCGTCGGGTGCAATCTCGGTCAGGGTGTCGAACACGGCCCCACGGGCAACCTGCTCCAAACTGTCATCGCGGGGCACGGCAAGGCGCAGCGTACCACCCACTTTGGGCGTATCGGCTAAAGACGCACCGGTCGCCGCAAGCAGAGCGGCAGCAGCACCGGAAGCAAACAGAGCACGACGGTCGATGCGGGTCATACTGCGCCCTCCGCCACGCGGTCCATGATGCGAACCAATTCCGCGCTAATTCCGGGTTCGGACAGCGCATGCCCGGCCTGGCGCACCATCTTCAGCTCGGCATTGGGCCACAGCTGGGCAAGGTTCCACGCGGCCTGAGGCGGACAGATCATGTCATACCGACCCTGCACGATATGGCCGGGGATATGTGCGATTCTGTCCATCTGGTCCAGAATCTGCCCGTCCTGTTCAAGGAACGCCCGGTTGATGAAATAGTGATTCTCAAGCCGCGCAAAGGCGCGCGCGTATTCCCCCGGGCTTTCCCCAGTTGCGCCATGCGAATGGATCGAAGCCAGCGCGTTTTCCCAACTGGACCAGGCGCGCGCATACAGAATCTCGGTCGCGCGATCACCCGAGAACAGGCGTTTGTTATATGCGCCGATCGTGTCGCTTAGTTCACTTTCCGACAGCAGAGCGGTGAACTTCGCCCATTGCTCGGGCCAAAATTTGCCCGCGCCACCACCATAAAACCAGTCCAGCTCGGCCTGCGTCGCAAGGAACACACCGCGCAGCACCAGGCGATTGACCCGATCCGGATGGGACTGCGCATAGACCAGCGCAAGCGTTGCCCCCCAGCTGCCGCCAAAGACAATCCAGTCGTCGATATCCAGCAGGGTTCTCAGACGTTCGATATCGTCCACCAGATGCCAAGTGGTGTTGTCCGTGACCGAGGCATGCGGGCGTGACCGTCCGCATCCGCGCTGATCAAACAGAATCACCCGGTAAACGTCCGGATCAAAATAGCGCCGCATCGCGGGGCTGCAGCCACCGCCCGGGCCTCCGTGCAGAATCACCACCGGAATGCCGTTGGGATTGCCGCATTGTTCCATATAGATACGGTGTCCGTCGCCCACATCGACCGTACGCTGATCGAAAGGATCGATCGGCGGGTACAGATATTGAACTGCGCGCTTTTGGTCCGGGTACTTGTCCATTATGGCCCTATATAGTCCTTAAGCGTAAAAGAGCATACGGAGACAGGAATGCAAGCGCATCCGAACACGGTTGACCCTTCTGAGATCGCAAAATTCGAAGCGATGGCCGCAGAATGGTGGGATCCGCATGGAAAATTCAAACCACTGCACATGCTCAACCCCTGTCGGCTGGATTATATCACACAGCAGATCGCGGGCGAATTCGATCGCGATTTGAAGTCGCCAAAGCCGTTCGAGGGCCTGCGTTTGCTGGATATCGGCTGCGGCGGCGGGTTGCTGAGCGAACCGATGGCCCGCCTTGGGGCCGAAGTGGTCGGAGCGGATGCCGCCGAAGGCAACCTGCCCGTCGCGCGCATCCATGCGGAACAATCCAGGCTGGACATCGACTACCGCCACACCACCGCCGAGGACATGGCCGCTGCAGGCGAACAGTTCGACGTGGTGCTGAACATGGAAGTGGTCGAGCATGTGGCCGATCCTGCAGGTTTCCTGACCGCATCGCAGCAATTGCTGAAGCCGGGCGGCTTGCTGATCTGCTCGACCATCAATCGCAATCCAAAATCCTATGCGATGGCCATCTTTGGGGCCGAAGTCGTCATGCGCTGGCTGCCACGCGGCACGCATGAGTGGACCAAGTTTATCACCCCCGATGAGCTGTTCGACCTGCTGCGTCGGGCTGGACTAGAACCGGTGGATCGCAAAGGGTTCGTGTTCAACCCGATCCTGTGGAGCTGGTCGATCTCGGACCGGGACTTAAGCGTGAATTATGTGACGGCGAGCGTTAAGCTGAGGTAGGATGGGTGCAAGCGCCCATCCTACGCTTGTTAAGAAACGTAGTGGATAAAGGACTCGATTTTCTGGAAACCCTTGAAGCCTTTGTCTTCAGCCGCCTCTAAGAACGCATCGGAAATACAGAAACGGCGACGCAAATATCTGTCCGCGAATACGTGGCGATCCTTGATTTTGTCACTGCGCCAAATCAACTTGGGCAAGGCCGAGCTACTGTAAAACCCAACTTTGCCTTTACGCATAACGGGCTGAACGTCAGACTCGTCAACTATGACGCCGCCGTCGACAAAGTCTGAGAACTTATGAAGAAAATACTTGTCCTTGATAATCCGCCCATCATTGCAATGCAGAACAACTGGATAGTAAAGGCTGTGCCCCGGATCCATTTCTTCGATCAAGTCCCGGAACGCTTGGCTGACAAGCACAACACCCAGACTTCCTCCTCTCATGAAATCCGTTAGCTCTGTGTGCGATGAGGTTTGTTGAAAATCCAAAGGGTATTCGCCTTCGGAAATTTCCACTGTCGGCATGTAAATCTTAGGCGTCGTCCTGTCAGCGCCGGTCGATGGATTCCGCAACGCCCACGTCACATCTTCTTGGTCTGAAATACTCTCATGCAAAATCCACGGCATTATTGCTCATCCTCGAATTCCTGCCGGGCAGATCGATTAAACCCGCTCTTTCGTAAAGCATTGCCAATCGGTTGAATTCTATTGCCTGACGCGGCACCGCTTCCAAGCCCTACTCCCCCTCCAACTGCAACCGCAAATCCCGTAGCACGGGCAAGGTGTTGCGGACCCGTTCCAACCCAAGCTCTCCGACCACACGGTTGATCAGCGGGGCAATCGACGTAATCGCCTGATCCCTTGCGCGGCGACCTGCGGGGCTGATCGCAACCATCTTGCGGCGGGCATCGTCCCAGTCGGGGCGGATATGGATGTACCCGGCCCATTCCAGCTTGGCCAACGTGTTGGTCATCGCACCACGCGTGACGTGGAACGTATCGGCCAATTGTGCCGGGCTACGCTCGTTCCCGACAAAGACCAGGTGGTTGAGCACCGAGAAATGCGAAATCTCCATACCCTTGGGCAGCACCCGGCTAAGCCGATTACGCAACAGCTGGTCTGCGGTCAGGATTTCGCTGAACAGCGTGACCGCAAGGGCATTGTGTTCGTCAGTCATGGTCCGGTTCTGGATCAGGGTCCATCAAAGCGACGGACGTGAGTCAACGAGGGCACGCGACGGCGCGCCTCAGACACAGAACTATCATGCATATCGAAAATGTGAATGCCCGGATCGGTCCCTGCGTCGATGACGACCTCGCCCCAGGGGGCGACAACCATGCTGTGGCCATAGGTATAGCGCGTCTTGCCGCGGGTTTTAGGGTGTTCGCCAGTTTGTGCGGGGGCAAGAACCCAACAGCCGGTCTCAATCGCCCGGGCGCGCAGCAACGATTCCCAATGGGCCGCGCCTGTGACCGGCGAAAACGCGGCCGGAACCGTCAGGATACGCGCACCTGCCTGCGCCAACGCCGAATAGAGCGCCGGAAACCGGACGTCATAGCAAACGGTCATGCCAACCTTGCCAAAATCGGTGTCGGCAATCACCGCCTTGTCGCCGGGGCGGTAATTTTTGGATTCGCGGAAGGTCTCGGTTTCGGTGACCTGCACGTCGAACATGTGTATCTTGTCGTACCGCGCCACGATCTGCCCCTGCGGGTCGATCATGAAGGACCGGTTGGCAAACCGACCGTCTGCATCATGGGTTTTGATCGCCAAAGACCCGATCAGCAGCCAGACACCCAGCGCAGCGGCCTTATCCCGCAGGCCGGCCAGCGATTGGTCATCTTCTTCGTGCTGCAAGACTTCGCGCTGCCGCGTGGTGCTGGTGGACACGCAATTCGTCACCTCGGGCGTCAGGATTAACCGCGCGCCTTGTTCCGCAGCCTCGGCCATCATGGCGCGCGCCCTGTCCAGATTTTCGGCCGGATCATCCGACGAGGTGATTTGCAGCAGCGCGGTCTTCATCAGGCCGCGAGCAGGCGATCCAGCTTGCCCTGACGCTCCAACTCATACAGTTCGTCACAGCCGCCCACGTGCTGCGCACCGATAAAGATCTGTGGCACGGTTCGTTTGCCACCGGCGCGCTGGATCATCTCGGGCTTGCGCTTGGGGTGCATCAGAACGTCCACTTCCTGGAACTCGACGCCCTTCTGCTTCAGCAGCCGCTTGGCCGCGTGACAAAAACCGCACAGCGGCGAGGTGTAGATTTCTACCGGTTTCATATTCCGTACCTTCGCGTTTCGCATAATCTTGGGCGAATTGGGCATCCTTGGCAACGCGCGCTAGGGTCAACACGGAAATATGATTTGCTCCGGATGCACGGCAGACACGCGCGCAAGCCGCCAGTGTCGCGCCGGAGGTCATCACATCATCCACCAGCAGGATATTGCGCCCTTGCATTTGGTCTTGTCGCTTTGGATGGGCGATGATCGCGTGTTCAAGGACTTCCGCCCTCTCGGTGGCTGTTTTGCCATCCAGAACAGGCGTCTTTCGGTGGCGAAGCAAAAGGTCCGGGCACACCTCAAGCCCTGCCTCTTTCCCAAGGTGCTGTGCCAGTAGGGCGGACTGGTTGTACCGGCGTTTCAACAACCGGGACCAGTGCAAAGGCACCGGTGCAAGCAGCATGCCTTCCCGGAACAGCTCTTGCCCGGCCCGCGCTAGCCAGCGTGCGGCGGGGCGCGCCAGTTCGGGCCTGTCACCGTGTTTCAAGGCCAGCACCAGCGACCGCGCTTTGCCATCGTACAAAAGGGCCGAACGCCCATCTTGCCAGAGGCGCGGCACAGCCAAGCAATCGTCGCACTCAATCCGGTGACCGTCTGCAACCCCCGGTAACGGCACCCCGCAGCTTTCGCAAACAACTCCACCGATAAAGGGCGTCTCGCGCCAACATGACCCACACAGCCCGAAATCCGATTCGGTCAGTTCCCCGCATCCCAGACAGCGCGGCGGATAGATCAGCGCGACAGCGGTTTGAATCCGGTGCCACATGCGATAATTGCGCCCTATGAAACTGCCTGAGTCCAATACACCCTCTTTGTTTGATCGCCAGGTCCTTACCCGGCACCGCGCCCGCGCGAAGGATGAGGCCCTGTTCCTGCATCGTGCCGCTGTGGACGAAGTGCAGGATCGGCTCTCCATGGTTAACAAAACCTTTACGGCCCCGGCGATCGTGACGCCGTTTGCGCATATCTGGCAGGACGTGCTACCCGGGACGCGGATCGTTGCGGATGATGAGGTTCTGGCCCTGACCCCCAGCGCGCATGATTTGGTCATCCACGCCATGGCGCTGCATTGGGCCAATGATCCCGTCGGGCAACTGATCCAATGTCGCCGTGCCCTGCGCCCCGACGGGTTGCTGTTGGTCGTGTGTCTGGGCGGAGAAACCCTGCACGAATTGCGCGCCGCATTGGGACAGGCCGAAATCGAAGTGACCGGAGGCCTCAGCCCCCGTATCGTCCCGATGGCCGAACTGCGCGATCTTGGCGGGTTGCTGCAACGGGCGGGGTTTGCGCTGCCGGTCGCCGACACCGCGCGCCTGACGGCGGAATACCGCGACATGCAGCACCTGATGCATGATCTGCGCGCCATGGGTGAGACCAACAGCCTGTCCGGGCGCATGAAACAACCCACCAAGCGACAGGTCTTTACCCGCGCGCAGCAGGTTTATGCCGACAACTTCTCAACACCCGCGGGGCGGTTGGCCGCCACCTATGAATTGATATGCCTGACAGGCTGGTCGCCTGATGACAGCCAGCAAAAACCGTTACGCCCCGGATCGGCCAAAGCGCGGCTTGCGGATGCGCTGGGTACAAAAGAAGGTAAACTGTCCAATTGACGACCGGGCTTTTCCGGTTATCTCAGGCTAGTATAGAGAAATCTCAGGAAGCATCAGATGTTTGACGCCACTCGCCCCGATCATGCCCCCGCAGACCACCCCAAGGTCAAAATGGGCCGCGTCGGCATTCTGCTGGCCAATCTCGGTACGCCGGATGACTACAGCTATTGGCCGATGCGCCGGTACCTGAACGAGTTTTTGTCGGATCAGCGCGTAATCGACTATCCCAAATGGAAATGGCAGCCGATTCTGCAAGGCATCATCCTGTCCAAGCGCCCGTTCAGTTCGGGCGAGGCCTACAAGTCGATCTGGAATCACGACAAGGGCGAAAGCCCGCTTATGACGATCACCAAGGATCAGACAGCCAAGCTGCGCGACGCAATGCGGGAACGATATGGCGATCAGGTGATGGTCGATTTCTGTATGCGCTACGGCAACCCTTCTACCAAATCCAAAGTGCGTGAGATGGTTGCCGCGGGCTGCGACCGCATCCTGTTCTTCCCGCTTTACCCGCAATACGCTGGCGCGACGACGGCAACAGCCAATGATCAGTTCTTCCGCGCGTTGATGGACGAAGCCTGGCAACCCGCCTCACGTACCGTTCCCGCCTATTTCGGCGAGCCTACTTATATCGACGCTTTGGCCGGGTCAGTGGAAAAAGCCTATGCGGCGCTGGAGACCAAACCGGATGTCCTGGTCTGTTCCTATCACGGCATGCCAGAGCGCTATTTGCAGCAGGGCGACCCCTATCATTGCCAATGCGCGAAAACGAGCCGATTGCTGAAGGAACGGCTGGGCTGGTCGGACGATCAGCTGGTCTCAACCTTCCAATCGCGATTCGGTCCCGAGGAATGGCTGAAACCCTATACCGTGGATCACGTGGCTGATTTGGCGCGGCAGGGAAAGAAGAACATCGCCGTTATAGCGCCCGCGTTTTCCGCCGATTGCATCGAGACGCTGGAAGAGATCAACGAAGAGATCAAGGAAAGCTTTGAAGAGGCCGGCGGTCAGACCTTTACCTATATCCCCTGCCTCAATGACGATGACTCGCACATTGGCGCACTGGGCAAGGTAATCGAAGACAATCTTAAGGGCTGGCTCGACTGACCGTTTCCCATCATCAAGAAATGAAAAAAGGCGGTGGATCGCTCCACCGCCTTTTCTCTAGATTTAGCTCGTCAAATTAGCTTGCTGCAACAGCTGCGGCAACTACGACCAGCAGGATCAGCGGCAGGATGATACCCTGCGACGAACCCTGAGTTTCCTCTACAACAACCGGTGCTTCAACAACCGGCTCTTCCAGGTTACCGGCATAAGCGGTCGAAGCAGCAGCAGTCAATGCAGCGGCGAGAACGAGTTTTTTCATATTAACCTCCAGAGTTTGCACGGCTCCATCAATCGGATCCGCACACCTAAGACTTACCTCGTGGTTTTTTTCTAATCAGCTATATGG
Organism: Ruegeria atlantica; assembly: GCF_001458195.1. Classification (GTDB taxonomy): domain Bacteria; phylum Pseudomonadota; class Alphaproteobacteria; order Rhodobacterales; family Rhodobacteraceae; genus Ruegeria; species Ruegeria atlantica. Next base: position 43,507 of record NZ_CYPU01000017.1, read on the forward strand.
CTGGAATGCAATTGCAACTTGAGCCACAAGCGGGTTCGTACGCGAAAATGTCGTCAAATAAGCAACACTTGCGTGCCGACCTTCGCCATCGAGAACAGCTCAGCGATATCTTCGTTGAACAGGCCGATGCATCCGTTCGACGACCGACGACCAATTTTGCGCGTGTCATGCGTTCCGTGAATCCGGTAGTATTTCCAACTCAGGTACAAAGCATGTGTTCCCAATGGGTTATCAGGGCCCGGCGGAATGTGATCCGGCCATTCGGGATTTCGTTTCTTCATAGAAGGTGTCGGTGACCAACTGGGGCCCTCAACTTTGCGGATGACGCTGGTGCGGCCCCGGCGGGTCAATTCTTCGGTCAGCGGAACGGATGAGGGGTAGAGTTTGTATACAGATTGATCATCTGACCAATAATGCAGCGCTCGGGACACCGTATCGACCAGAATGGCCCCATTTCTCGTATTCGAGAAATAAGGCTGCCAATCCAGGGCGCGGAACCCCGAGACATTGCGACGCACGTCTGGCTCGGCCTCGGGGGCTGGGCGCAGTGGGTCACCAGGAACGTACTGGGCAATCGCCGGCGTTGCCAACAAGGCCGAAGCACCGGCCAGAAATGCTCGGCGGCTAGATGAATGAATGGGTTTCTTGACCATAGTGACCGGTCCTTTGCGAAAGTTGTCCTGAAATTTTCACCTATTTTATTGCCAGAATGCGTCAATCGCAAATCAAACCGGCAGAAACATGCAAGAATCAGCCATTGCAGGTTTGCCGAAGGCTGCATGGCGCGCTATGCCGTATGTCGACACAATAATCAGGTCGATCATGACGCGTATTATCACATTACTGTTTCTTTGCTTTGTTGCGCTGGCTGCATGTACCCCAAGCAGCACCCCAACTTACGGATCGGATGGCCGTCCACTGCCGTCGGTCTACAAAATCCGCGGCAACCCCGAAAAGCTCCAGTTCCGTATGCTGGATTCGGTAAACGCCCTGCGCCAAGCTCAGGGTTTGCAGGCGGTGCAGCTGAACTCGCAGCTGAATGCCGCGGCCGCGACCCACTCTAAGGACATGGCGCGTCAGAACCGCCCATGGCACTTCGGTTCGGACGGATCGTCGCCCATAGATCGCGCGCAACGCGTCGGTTACTACGGAACCTTCCTGGGTGAGGCGATCTCGGAAACCTATGAGACCGAAACCGAAACCTTGGCCGCCTGGATGCAGGAACCTGGCCCCCGAGCCGTGATCATGGACCCGAAAGCCTCACAAATGGGCTTTTCCTGGCATCAGGAAAGTGGCGGGAAAATCTGGTGGACGCTGGAAATGGGAGCAGGTGGGTAACCAAAAGCCGCCTCGAAGGTAAAAGCCCCCGGCTTTCGGGGGCTTTTTTATTTCAGCTAGGTCAGGCGGCCTGCATGGACTGCGCTTCGGTCAGAATTGCGTAGAGCTTGACCGGATCAGGGTTGGCCCGCAGCTTTGTACAAACAGACGTGTCGCGCAGTGTACGCGACACCAGCGCAAGCGCCTTAAGGTGATCGACACCCGCCTCTTCCGGCGCAAACAGTGCAAACGCGATGTCCACCGGCTGCCGGTCGACCGATCCAAAATCAATCGGTTTTTCGAGCATTACAAACACACCCGAGACACTGTCCAGATCTGTCAGCCGAGCGTGCGGCAAGGCGACACCATGCCCAACCCCGGTCGGCCCCAGACTTTCGCGCTCCAGCAGGCAATCGACGACAGTCTGCGCATCCAGGTGCAAAGTCCCGGCGGCAACATCACCAATTTCCTGAAACAACCGCTTCTTACTAGAAGCGGCGGACAACACACGTACTGCTTCGGGCTTTAATATGCTCGAAAGCTCCATCATCACGCTCCACGGCGGGGCCCCTGCAATTGCAGGGGCGTGCCTTGCTAGTCTTGCCTGTTACGGATCAATCCAGCCGATGTTACCGTCCTCGCGACGGTACACGACATTCAATCCGTCCTTGTTTTCGTTTCGGAACACAAGCACCGGCGCACCGGCAAGTTCCATCTGCATGACCGCCTCTCCAACACTCAGCGATGGGATCTTGGTTTCCATCTCAGCCACGATCATGGGCTGCAGAGTATCGGGCTCGTCAGCCGTCTCCGATTCGTCAGAGGCGAGGATATAAGACGACGCTCCGAAGAGTTCAACAGGCTCTGACCGATCCTTGTGGTGGTCTTTCAGTCGGCGCTTATAACGGCGCAGTTGCGTTTCCATCTTGTCGCAGCATCCCTCAAACGCCGCGTAAATCTCGGTTGCGTGTGCCTTGGCCTGAGCGGTCAGACCAGTGGAAAGATGCACTGTGGTTTCGCATACATATTCATGCGCTGAACGGGAAAAGACGACGTTGGCATCTGTCGGACGTTGGGCATATTTGCCTACGACCTCGCCCAGTTCGGTCTGCACATGAGTCTGCAGGGCCCCACCGATGTCGATCTGTTTTCCGCTGATTTGGTAACGCATGTAATCTCCTTCACAATTCACACCCATTTCTGACGTCACGTAATGCGACGCGCTTGTTTTTATCGGGTGGGGGACATCGGCAAATCCTGCGGTAACCGCACCGGCCCCCCTTCGAGGAAGGGGCGTCGTGATCCAGTCGGGAACCGAAGAAATGCCATAGTCCAATTGAGGCAAGAGACGGCGGGAGAGTCAATCAAAACAGGCGTGTATATACGAGATTTCCGCTATGCGCCCGGCGAAAATCTGTGCAAGCTCATGAAATACGGAAGTTTTCGCCCAAGTAAACCCGGCGCACGTTTTCATTTTCGACCACTTCATCGGGTGTGCCGGACATCAGGACCTGACCGTCATGCAGGATGTAGGCACGATCCACGATCTCTAGAGTTTCGCGCACGTTGTGATCGGTGATCAACACGCCGATTCCACGCTTTTTCAGGTCCGCAACCAGGTGGCGGATATCCCCGACGCTGATCGGGTCGACCCCCGCAAAGGGTTCATCCAACAACAGATATTTCGGATCTGCTGCCAAACAACGCGCGATCTCGACCCGGCGGCGTTCACCGCCCGACAGGGCCAGCGCGGGTGCGCGGCGCAGGTGTTCGATCGAGAAGTCGGACAACAGCTCTTCCAGCCGCTCTTTTCGGCGGTGGGCGTGGTTGACGGTGATATCCAGAACGGCGGCGATGTTGTCCTCGACACTCATGCCACGGAAAATCGACATCTCTTGCGGCAGATATCCGATCCCAAGACGTGCGCGGCGATACATAGGCAGCGTTGTGACAACCTGACCGTCAATCGTAACAGTGCCCGCCTCAGGAAACACAAGGCCTGCGACCGAATAGAATGTGGTGGTCTTGCCTGACCCGTTCGGGCCCAAAAGTGCAACCACCTCGGATCGGCCCAAGGTCATGGAAACGTCGCGGATCACTGTCTTTTTTCGGTAAGACTTGCGAAGCTTTTCGATTTTCAGGCCAGAGGTGCCTTCGGCTACCGTCAGGTTTGGCTGAGCCATCAGTTGGCCCCCTGCTGCAGGATGGTCTTCACGTTGCCGGTCATCGTCGCTTTGCCAGTGGTCAGGTTGGCGTTCATCTGGTCGCCGCTGATCGTGCTTGGCCCCTGCAACAGCAGAACGTTGCCCTTCATGACGATCTCACCTGAATCGATGGTGTATTCCGCCCAGTCGCCTTCGGCCGCATCCGGAGGGCTGACCAGAATCACATCCTCGGTCGCTTCCATCCGTTCGATGCCTGAACGGTCTTCGTTATAAATAACTAGCACGCGTTCCGCCGTCAGACGCATTTCGCCCTGAATGACGATCACGTTGCCCAGAAACTCGGCCGAGCCGTCTTCCTGATTTACGTTCAGCTTTTCCGAGGTCACCTCGACCGGCAGGCTTGGGTCGGCATTAGCCGAACCGAAAGCAACCTGAGTTTCCTGCGCTGTCGCAGAGATCGCACCAGTTACCAGAGCAGCGCTTACAAGGGCTAATCGAAAATAGAACACAGGTTATCTTTCTGCTTTTTGAGGCTCATACACCAACTTCACGCCATCTGTAAAAATAATATGGACCGGTCCATCTTTTTTTTCAGTCCCAAATGTCATTCTGCCCGCAGTAAAATCACCAATAATACCGGTTCCGTCGACCTGACCGGGCGTGTCGCCCTGAATTTCGTCCAGCGCGGTGTTCAACAGATCCGTTGTGACGATGATGCCGTCCGTTGTTGTTATAACCACATCCCCGACAAAGGTAGCCGTATTCTTGTCCGGACGGATCATGCCAGAATTGGAATCCAAAGTGATTACGCCGCCATTCAGCAGGCCAAAGCGGCCCCGAAATTCGGCCGCTGTTGGCGCTTCGCCCTCAGTACCCTGCGTTGCCCGGCTTGCCTCGATCTGAACGTCTTCGCCTTTGCGGGTCGTTCCTTGGTAATTGGGCTGCGTCACCACCTGATCCGCCAAACGTTCATCGATATCCTGCTGGTTGAAGGGCACGGACACATTGGTTTCGATGCTGCGCGACAGCAGGAACACAGTCGACAGCATAGCGATAGCCACCAACGGCAGCACCACCTTGAAGAACTGTACCCTGCGTGAGTGTCCGTCCACCGCACTACCCTCCGCTTAGCCCAATCCGACGCGCAGGCAGTCGTGAATATGCAACAGCCCCTCGGCTGGGCCTTGTGTCTCGGGGTTGACCACGAACAGCGAAGTGATCTTGCGGTCGTTCATGATCGCCACCGCCTCTTCCGCCATTGCGTTCGGGGAAATGGTCAGCGGATTGGTGGTCATGACCTCTTTGGTGGTCTTGTCCAGAAGGCCGTCCATGTTTCGGCGCAAGTCGCCGTCAGTCACGATGCCAATCAGGCGGCCCGTCTCATCCGACACACCGACAACGCCAAAGCTTTTCTGGCTCATGACCAGCAGCGCCTCGCTCATGGGGGTGCCCTCAGACACAACTGGCAGATCAGCGTGCATCAAATCCCGCACGGTTGAAAGCTGCGCCCCCAGCTTGCCGCCAGGGTGGAAGGCGCGGAAGTCCTCGGGCTTGAAATCACGGTACTTCATCAACGCAATGGCCAAGGCGTCGCCCATCGCCAACGTCAAAGTGGTTGAAATCGAGGGCACCATGCCAAAACCGCAAGCTTCGCCCAGCGACGGGATCAACAGATGCACATCCGCCTGTTTCATCAGCGTGCTTTCCGGTTTACTGGACAAACCAATCAAGGGAATGCCAAAGCGGCGGGTAAAGGCCAGCAGATTGACCAGCTCCGGCGCTTCGCCCGAATTGGAAATCGCAAGAACCACATCTCCCTTCGACACCATGCCCAAGTCACCGTGGCTCGCCTCGGCAGGGTGTACGAAATAGGCCGGCGTGCCAGTGCTGGCCAGCGTGGCGGCAATCTTGTGGCCAATATGACCCGATTTGCCGATACCGCTGATGATGATGCGGCCCGGAGCCTGCAGGATCTTCTGCACGGCTTCGGCAAAATCTTCATTCAGGCTTTCGCCAAGCACGTCCAGCGCGCGGGCCTCGTCGGTGATGACCTGACGTGCGGTTCTCAGGAATGCTTCGGTATCGGTCATGAGTGCGCAAAAATATCCGTTTCGGGCCAACCGGCGAGGTCCAGTTTCGCACGCATCGGCAGGAAGTCAAAACAGGCCTGCGCCATTTCGGTGCGGCCTTCGCGGGCCAAGCGCCCGTCCAACGCCTCGCGCAGTTGATGCAGGTACAGTACGTCCGAGGCCGCATAATCCAGCTGCGCATTTGTCAGAGTCTCAGCCCCCCAGTCGCTCATCTGCTGCTGTTTTGAGATATCGACACCGATCAACTCCTGACACAGGTTCTTCAGCCCGTGTCGATCCGTATAGGTGCGCACCAGCCGACTGGCGATTTTGGTACAATAGACCGGAGCGGCCAACGCGCCAAATGCGTGGTACATCGCAGCAATGTCGAAACGGCCAAAGTGGAAAAGCTTTAGCACGTCAGGGTTTTCCAGCATCGAACAAAGGTTCGGGGCCTCGGTCTGGCCTATTTCGACCTGAACAATATGGCTGTCTCCGTCGCCGCCCGACATCTGGATCACGCACAGCCGGTCTCGATGCGGGTTTAGCCCCATAGTCTCGCAGTCAATGGCCACAACAGGGCCCATATCGAACCCGTCCGGCAGGTCGTTTTTGTAAAGATGGTTTGCCACGGGGCTTGTCCTTTGTCCGGTATCGCCCCCGAGATAGGAGGTTTGGTCTCTAAACTCAACGCTATCCATGACAGTGCGGCAGGGACCCGCAGGTTACGTTGACCTCATCCCCATGGGGGGGATAGGGTTATTGCATGACACAGCACAAACACGAATCGCACCCGCAGATCCACGCGCGTCTGAAACGGGCACACGGGCATCTGGCCCGGGTAATATCCATGCTCGAAGATCAAGAGCCCTGCACCAACATCGCACAGCAACTTTTTGCGGTTGAAAAGGCGATTACCAACGCCAAGCGGACTTTGATCCACGATCATATTGATCACTGCCTGTCACCAACGACCGCAACCAAAGACCCGGACGCGGAAGGTTTCAAAACCATCACAAAGTACCTCTGACCGATGCTGAGCGTCCTGAAGAACCGCATCTATCGCCATTTACTGGCGGCTCAGGTGGTTGCGTTGATGGGAACCGGGCTGGCGACGGTTGCCTTGGGGTTGCTCGCCTTTGAATTGGCCGGTGACGCGGCGGGTATGGTTCTGGGAACCGCCCTGACCATCAAGATGGTGGCCTACGTGGTTGTCGCCCCGCTCGCCGCTGCGTTTGCGGAACGGCTGGACCGACGCAAAATGTTGGTGGTGCTAGATCTGGTGCGAGCCGCCGTCGCGCTTTGCCTGCCGTTCGTAACCGAGATATGGCAAATCTATGTGTTGATCTTCCTGCTGCAATCGGCATCTGCCGGTTTCACTCCTGCCTTTCAGGCAACGATCCCGGATGTTCTGACAGATGAGCAGGACTACACCAAAGCCTTGTCGCTGTCCCGGCTGGCCTATGACCTCGAAAGCCTGCTCAGTCCCGCTCTGGCTGCAGCGCTGTTGTTGATCATTAGCTTTGACAACCTGTTCTGGGGCACAAGCTTTGGGTTCGTTGCCTCGGCAATACTTGTCGTGTCGGTCGCCCTGCCTTCGCCCAAACCGACGAAACGGAGGGGGGTTTACGACCGGACAACCCGGGGCATTCGCCTATACCTTGGTACGACACGGTTGCGCGGTTTGCTGGCGCTGACGTGGACTGCCGCGTCACTCAGCGCGATGGTCATCGTCAACACTGTCGTCATCGTGCGCGCCGATCTTGGACTGTCGGAAAGTGCTGTGGCCGTTGCATTGGCCGGGTATGGCGGCGGCTCGATGGTGGCTGCCTTCATCCTGCCGTCTCTTCTGAATCACTATGAGGATCGCAGCGTTATGCTGGCTGGTGCAGCATTCGGGACACTCACGATGGCCGTTGCAGCGGGGTTGTTCGCCTCGACCCAGATGACTTTGTGGGGGCTCGCGGTGTTATGGGCGGGTGCTGGCTTTGGCTATTCAGCCACTCTGACACCGTCCGGCCGCCTGCTGACACGCACAGCCTGCCCGGAAGACCGACCGGCAGTTTTCGCCGCGCAGTTCACGCTGTCCCATGCCTGCTGGCTGGTGTTGTACCCGTTGGCCGGGTGGCTGATGACCACCAAAGGGACCGAACAGACATTGATCTGGATGACTATTGCAGCCCTTGCGGGGCTTGGTGTTGCGCTTCTGATCTGGCCGCGCTCCAAGCAGAAAATCACGTCGGGCGAACACGCTGACAAACCTTGAGCATCCCAAGGTATTTGCACTACACCTTGGCCCTATGGATCAGCTTGACCGCCGCATCATCACAGCCCTGCAGCACAACGCCCGCGAATCTACGACCAAGATCGCGGCGAAACTGGGTGTGGCCCGGACCACCGTGCATGAACGCATTCAGCGGATGGAAGAACGCGGCGTGATTGCCGGGTATTCCGTGGTTCTGAGCGCCCCTGAAGACGCCCCGCGCGTTCAGGTCGTTGTCTTGCTTGAGGTTCAGCAAAAAGAGACCAAACGTATTATCAAGCGACTGGAAACTTATCCCGAGGTCAAACTTTGCCTGTCGATCAATGGGGAGTTCGACCTGCTGCTGTCCGCCGAAGCCCCCAGGATCGAGGATCTGGACATACTGGTCGACGAATTGGCAAAGATCCCCGGGGTTTCGCGAACCAACACTAGTGTCGTGTTCGGCCGCCGGATCGATCGAAACTGAGCGGCCGATAACCCTCTGTAAACCCTGACACAGCTAGCTTGGCCCGGACGATCAATGTCGAAGGGAAGGGCATTTGGTTCACCTCAGAGTTCGAGGCAAAATCATATGTGTTCGACATCTTCAAAGCAGGCAAACGCAGCTTTGATATCGGGTGCTTCCAGATCAACTACCGCTGGCACGGCAACCCTGTCCGAAGTTGTGGCAGGTCTGAACGCGCTTGGGGTGTCGCCCCGGGACATGATCGACATTTTGAAGACGATCAAAGCCGCCGGAGCGCTGCACGCCGAATTTATCGTATGCTGAGGAACTCAGCCCAACAGGTCACCGCCAAGGCTGAGGGAGGCGCCAAACGGCCCCACCAAAACCTATTTGGATTTCCAACTGTTCAGCCACTTTCGGAACCTGCTGCCCTGCTCTTCTATGGCGTCGCCAGCGGCATAAAGGCCATCTTCCATATTCTCGATCACGGGATCAACCCGCGCCTCGCGAAACCGGCGCCAGCGGACCCAAAGGGCCCAAGCTATCGCGAAGAATACGGTCAGGAAAATGATATTGAACCAGGGAATAATCCGAACGTCTTGGCTGTCTACTGACCAAATCTTCACTGCATTCGGGAAAATCGACAGGAACTCACTGCGCCAACCGTAGTGGCGAACAACCACCCAGCGAGGCGCTTCGTTTGTTGATTTCAAGTCTGCGGCTTCGGCCTGCAGGTTCGACGAGTTTAGTTTAAAATAAGGTGGCCAGCCCCAGCCCGTGTCTTCGTTCCGATACACCATGACCTTGCCGTTGGTCTTGCGGGTCTGAATGAAAAACACATCGCGGTTTGCCGTTGTCGCATCACTGCCGACGTCATGAACCGACCAGAAGATGCTGTTCTCACCGGGGTCGATCCGTTTCTCATAGGTATCCGAAATCCGAACCACATCGTGCTGCGGAAGGGTGTAATTCAACACCGCCGCAATCGTGCCCCAAAACAGGATGATGATAGCCCATTTGACGTAACGCATCAGCGAAACCCTCACATGAAATTCGTAACATAAATCAGGATTGCGATCAGGCCCAGCGGCACCACGTAAATCCCAAGGATCAGTTTGCGTCGAAACGATCCGTCGTATTTTTTTAGCCCGCGCTGGACAAATGCATCGCGGTCGCCGGTCAGACCCTTTTTCTCCCAATGGGCGATCAGCTTACTGCGCCGTACCCAGCGGGAATAGATTGATACGCCCACATAAATGACCGTCAGAACGACCAGCAACGGGATCAAAAAACGCAGTGCGACGAACATTTAACTTCTCCCTACTGCGCCCCAGGGGCCGACGCGTGCGATGATGTCTTCGCTGATCCGGTCATTGCCGCTCATATCCGGTTCGTGGCCGAATAGTGCGGCCCGGGCGCCAGCCTTATCCACCTGATACTCGCGCGCAAGGAAGTCGGCAACATAGGCTTTTTTGGCCTCGGGCCAAATCGCATAGGTGCGGTAGAACAGTTCCTTATGGCAAATGAACACCTGACGCGGGTCCAACGGGGCCAGTTCCGCCAACAACATGTTCACCAGATCGCGGTTCGGTGTGTTTGTCGCCCGCAGCGTATAGAAATAGGCTGGGTGATCCGAGGTGATACGCGGCCACGGCCCGCCATCTTTTGCCCAGCGCAACAGCTGCGCCAAACCGTGATAAGCGTCAGGCAGACGATCCGAATGGTTTCGCGCCAGCCGTCGCATGTCACCGCGATCCAACCCTGTCAGGTCAACGCCTGCATCGGCAGCGGCATCCACGGTCAGAAAGTCCATTTTTTGCTGCAAGATCGCGGCGGAATTCACGCCGCGCGCCTCGATGATCGTTTCGACCAAGCCGTTTAGCCCCAGTAACTTGGCAATCTGGTTCCGCTGCGACGATTCAAAAACGTATTTGATCGGCATATCGTCGGGTTTTTCGCCCATGCAGATCGCCGCCGGATGATCCAGATCCGGAAACAGGTACAGTCCGCCAAAATGCGCTGTCCAGAAGTTGCGCTGTTCGAAGGCGGTATGGCGCAGGCGGACGGGGTTGCGGGTTACGTCGCCGGTTTCCTTGGCCGTTTCGATCATCTTGGCGATCAGCACATCGTCGAACCAGGCGTCCTCTTCGGTTTTGAATCGTTCGACCATGCCCGCCAATTGCTGTGCCTTTCGCAGGGTGCCGCCTGCGGTGTCGGCCTCAATCTCGATCTTGCGCAGGTTCAGCAGATCGCGGGGCGTGGTGAGTTTGATGACCGAGTTCACCAGCTCTCCGGCCACCGAATCGGTGGCGGTCAGGGCAAACAGTTGCGCCTCGTTCATCTCGATGAATTCGCGCAGGATATCGCGAGAGGTCGAGAATTTGACGTTCAGCAAAGGCGCGCGTTTCTGTTCGGTCGTCAGCAGGATGAACTGCCGGTTGACCCCGTTGGGGTTGAGGTAGAGCTCATCCTCCAACTCAATCCCCACCTCCGGCGAATAGCCCGAGATATCGACATGGAAATCCGTTAACGCCGTGGTCTTGCCCGCCAGATGCTGCAGCGCACGGTTATACCGCTCGACTAAGGCCGGGCTGGAGATGTGGACGAGGTTGCCGAACATCAGGCCTTTTTTGATGAGGCGGATCATTCGGCCCACCTATGCGATGCCTGCAAATTGATGCCATTTATCAAACCTGCCCAGTAAGGCGCAGTCAAAACCAACCCTCCCAGCAACAGTACTGATGAATCCAACCTTTCGTCCAAATTCAAAATCTCGAAAAGGTAATAAGCCACTGAGGCGATCACACCGATATACGCGGCCACTGCCATAAAAAGAGTGAGGGTCCACCAGAAGAAAAATCGCAGCCACATGAATCTACCCAAAGGAACTGGCAAGCTAAAACGAAAAGCCCAGCGGACGAACTTGATTCCAGCATAGGCTAGAAGAGCACATGTTATCAGAAAGACGACATCAAGCACTCAGGTACTCCTTACAAACTGATCGAGCGTGTGTTGCACTCAGTTTACTCTCTGGCTGAGCCTACCAACAAATACGGCGGCCAACGCGAACAATGGCAATGCAAACGCCCGTGCCGTGATTTGCAGATTGAACCCGATATAAGACGCCAAGCTGCCCTCAAATAGGATCAGCGATTCTTCCCATGTGGTGCCCTCGAACCCGCTGCCGGCGTTCACACCGAACTGGGTCAGGAACAGAACCACCACCGCACCCAGAAAGCCGAGCAAACCCCAGCGCAGGGGTTGGATCAGACCCAAAACAAGGGCAAAACCGGTGATTGCGAGTGTCAATGTCACGTCTGTGCCTCCTTTGACCGACGACGCGTTGTTAGATACGCGCCTGCAGCCAAGATCAGTGCGGGCACGAACCAGAACAACGCAGCACCAAGAAAATGTGAAGGCATTTCATTTGGGCCAAAGGCGTTGAGCAGTGAGCCGGGACGGAACAAGGATGCGTTGTTTATCCAAATCTCAAACAGGGCACTCCATATGTATGTGACGGCGAAGATGATCAGCACCAGCATGGCAAAGGCCCGTCGAGAGGCCGGTCTGCGACGGGCAACAGCGATGCCCAAAAACAGACAGATGGCGATCAGCGACGCTAGGAAAGCGATCAGGCCGCCGATCATGTTTTGCCCTCCAGATACCGCCGTTTAGCCTCTTCCATCCGACCCATCTCGCGGATGGCGTTTTCGATGGCGACCTCGTCGCTCTTGTCGGCATAGCGGAACTCGCTGTCGGCGTAGCGGTTGATCTCTTGCATCACCATTTCCACCGTGATCGGCTGGCGCAGGTCCTCGATCATAGCCTTTTTGGTGTCGTAGTCGCGGAACAGGAACAGGTCGGGGTTTTCCATCCATTCGTCGGGCAGTTCGAAATCCATCGCGCGGACCTTGACGGCATCGGTGATGTTCTTGATCGCGCGGCCGGTAAAGCGCTCATCCGCCTGCTGGATTGCCTTGAGATAGGTGCCCATCTTGGCAATCGTATCCATCTGGCCGATATCGCCGGAGACCCGGTCATAGACCTGCAGCAGAGTCTCTTCGTGCGGGCGGGAATGACTTTCGAAACTGGCAGCGACAGCCTTTTTGATTTCCTGCGCGGCATAGGCCTCGTGTTCGCCCAGCGGGATGTCGTGATTGCGGCCCATCAGCAGGTGCAGGATATCGATGTAATCCTCGCGCGTCTGCGGCCCGTCAACCAGGAACCGCGCGCCCGCCCGTTGACGCAAGGCGTCGTCCACATTCTCGGGGTAATTCGAGAACATGCCAAAGGTACAATTGCCGCGCACGACAGTGTTGGCACCCGCAAAGCTCTCCATCAGCACGGCGGTGATTTCCAGCTGACCGGCTGACGACTGCCGGTCGCCGCGTTTGCCCGCAAGCTGGTCGATGTCGTCAATGGTGCCAAAGCCGATGACCGAGGGGTCGATGATCGTGTTGATAAAGGCCTTGGCATTCTGGCCGGATTTGCCCTGATAGCTGTCGATATTGTCGGTGCTCAGGTTCTGGTAGCGGAACGGATAGCCCGCGTTCTGGCAATAGTCGTTGATCAGCCCGGCCATCATCTGGATCAGAGTGGTTTTACCGGTGCCCGGCTTGCCGTCGCCCATGAAGGTAAAGATGAACCCGCCGAGTTCCGCAAACGGGTTCAGGCGGCGGTCGAAATCATAAGCCATCACCATCTTGGCCAGCTTCATGGCCTGATACTTGGCGATATGGTTGCCGACCACCTCGTTCGGTTTCTTGAACGTCATGGTCAGGGTGGTGGATTTGGCCTTGGAGGCCGGTTCGAACCCCCGGATCGTCAGATCATCAGCCTCGATGTGCCATGCGGCGTTCTGGAACGGGGCCAGATGGCCTGCTGACTGCGCGCGCAGGGCCGACTTTTCCATTAGTTGTTCGGCATAGGCACTAGTGGCCGCGATCAGGTGGGCATCGTCGGGGGCGTGTTTTGCTAGTGTCTGGTCCAGCTCCCACAGTGCGCCGTGCAGGGCGAGTTGGCCGTTGTCGGTCAAGACCTCTTCGACCTCACCGATATCGACAGTGGTCTCTCCAAGATGCGAGGACATCAAGTACGCCAGCGCATTGCCGAAGGTGTGCGAGGTGATCAGCGCCTCGGCCGTCAGCAGTTCCGAGAATTCGGTCTTGCGCGCGGCGGGCAAGTCTCCAGCCAAATTCGCGCGTTTCAGATCAGCCAGCGAGGTCTGTTGCGCATAGGTCTCAGCCACAGCCAAGGCGATGGCAATGGCGCGGCGGATGGCCTGCTGCGTGGTCGCCTGAGGTGGTGAAACCAGCGTATCGCCATCATCCGAGGCTTCGATCCGTTCGACCAGATGCACTCCGGCTGCGCGCACGGTTCGGCGTGTCACCAGCCCCGGCGTCGTGGAGCGAAACCGCCGCCCAGTTGAAACGCCCGGAGACCGTTCGGTCGCCACCTCAACAGGTTTGGCAATCCGCGGCGCGTGTTCGAAACCGTTCAACAAGGCGGTCGCTGCCGGATAATGCTTGCGAATATCGTCTTCGCGCAATTCCATCTGATCTGACGTCAAACTCATTTCAAAACCGCCCTTGCTTCATCTTTTCAAAAATACTCCCGCCGGAGGCCAAACTAATAGCGCAGCACCTGCCCGCTCTTGCTGACCACGAATTTGCGCACATCCCCAAATCCCGGTGGGTTGCGTTCAGCCAGCACCTGAAATGGACGTTGGGGCAGGATGATCGACCGTTGGGTGCGCGTAGCCCCGGTCTCGGCCCCCTGTCCGCCGAACGGGTCCAGCGCAAAAACCTCGCGCTCGACTGTGGAAAACCACCCGGCGCGTTCTTCGATCACCTCTTCGCTGTCCAGCTCTTCGGTGGTCCAGGCCAGTGCCCAGTCCTGACCCTGCGGTGCCTGTGCGTCCTCAAGCACCTGCCGCAACGGGCCGGTTTGCTCGGTATAGGCCGAGGAATACATCGGCCCCACATGGATGCGGCGCAGGTGTTTGGGGTGTAGGTCGTCGAAGTCCTGATCAAATCCCTTGGCGATGGTCACCAGTTTCAGCCCGCCCAAAGACTGCGCCATCAGATGCGCCTGCACTTCGGGCCAGCGGCGCTGGTCTTTGGGTAAGGCTGTCTTGCCGCTGTCCTCAAGCTGCATCAGGTAGATGACCGGCAGGTTGATCTGACTGTCATATACCGCCCAGTGGATCATGAATTTGCGCCGCTCGCCTTCATTCCCGATCCAGTGGCATTCGGGATCGTTGCGGGCCCAGAACAGCTCTCCCTTTAGCAACTCCTCGTAATAGAGCCTTTGGGACAGGGCGAATTGCAGCTTGGTCGGGATTTCCTGATCGCCAATGATCGTCCGTACCATGTCGGTTTTCAGGTCATCTTCCGAGGGCATATTCGCCAGATGCACCTGCGCCTGCTGCGCGTCATTGGCCATGGTCAGCAGTTCGGCCGCCACCGGAAATCCGCTGTCGCGCTTGTCCATGGCGAGGCTGCCAAAGAACCGTCCGGTATCGCGCCCGACCAGCAGGTATTTCATGGAAAGCGCGCGGAAGGTGTAGAGCAGTCCCGAGAGGTAGCGCGATACGATCCGCACCTCTTGCTTGCTGATCGCGCCCTCCGCCTCCATCGTCGCGGCCACGCGCAACAAGTGAACGGTGATCACCTCGAATTTTCGAAAATAGCGGCGCGAGGAGAAGGTGTCGGTTAGTCCCACATGGTCTTTAGTGGGGTCAATCATGCATCACCGCCACCAAAACCACCTAGGTCCGGGCCAGGTGACTGACTGCCGTCGCTTTGGACATTAGTTGGCACACTGTTAATTCCTTGCGATCTGCGAAACATTTCCAGTCGATAGCCCGACCACAAAGCACCGAGAACACCAACGCCACTCAAAAGGTAAAACCCATTCGCCATCATCGTCAGAAAACAGATGAGGAAAACGAGGCCAATTGCACCCCAAACAAGCTCACCGTTCCGTTCTACCCAAGTCTTGTCTTTGTCTTGCTCTAAGAAAAATGGCATTCGTCGCAACCACTCTTTTTTACCCACCATACAAATTCTTATCATGCTTCTCGACAATCGAGGCGAAGCGACGGGCAAAGCGTTCATCCGCCTTGGCCTTTTTCTCCAGCACATCACGGGCAAAGACCATGTGGTCCTCATGCGCCTCAAGCATGTCGGCCATTTTCTGGTTGGTCGCGGTGCCGATGGCGGCCATTGCCGTCTGCGCCTCTTGGTCGGTCTGCACGCCGATCTCGTTGATGCGGTGGGCCACGTCCTGCTGTTGCGCGGTTTTCAGCGATTTGGTCAGGGCGTCATACAGCACCACACGCTGTTGCGTGTCTGTCTGCAGCTTGTTGATCAGCACCATCTGTGTCGCGGCCTGGTTCTGTAGGGAGTCGACCCAGGTCTTGCCCTTTTCGATATAGCGCTCCAGCGTTTGTGACTTGGCCAGCTTGACCTGCTCTTCCTGAACCTTGGCATTGTATTGCTTGTTCAGCTCGGCCAGTTCGGTTTCCAGCTGCGTGCGCGCGGCGGCGTCCTGTTCGACACTGATCTTGTTTTCCAGAGTGATAATCGTCGGATCCATATCCTGAATCTCAGCCCGCAGCGCCTCTAGTTCAGCAACAGTAGCCTCGCGGTCGTCCAGCGTACCGGTCAGGTTTTCCTCGACCTTCACCCGCTGTTCTTCCAACACGGATAGCTGCCCTTGCAGCAATTGAACGATTACGTCGGATTTGGCGATCAGGTCCTGCAGCTTGTCGTCGATATTGGCGGTGCGCATGCGCTCCTGCCGCATCGATTCAGACTTGCCCTTGGAGAAGATGCCGACAAACGTCTCCCACCCGGATTTCGAGCGCATCTCGTCGAAATCCTTGGAAAAGGCGCTGGTGACGTCGTCCAGACCCATGATCAGCTCGGCGATATTGGCGTTCATCACCTCGGTATGGGCGTGCACATCCTCAAGCGTGGCGTTTTCGATGTCGATGTCGGCCTCGGCAGAGCCGATCTTAGAACGCGCGGCTTCAATCCGGGATGTCAGCCCTTCGATCTGAGACTGGCTTTCGCGCACTTTTTGCTGCGTTTCCTCAATCAACGCATCAAACTGCTGGTTCGACATCTGTCCTATTCCTTTTTTAATTATGCACCCAACAAGATAGGAGATGTTACGATCATTTACATCCCCTTGGGCATCCAATCCTGTGGAACTTTGGCAAACTCCGCCAAAAAAAGATAGGCGGGTTGACACTTTGGCCTCAGATCGCATGAATGCGCTCCGGTAGGCAAAAAACGTCACGTTTACCATACGAAAACTGGATTGATCTGACCCCACGGGTGGCCATAGACAATCCGGGAGGCACATGTTTGAGTGCTAACAAATTTTTATTGCCGGAGGCTGACCCATGCTGGACGCGACAACCGACCTGAAATCAATCCTGAAAAACCCCGATCTGCTGGTGACCAAAGCCTATATCGGTGGTCAGTGGGTTGACGGTGACAATGGCACATTCGCCGTAACCAACCCGGCACGTGGCGACGTTGTGGCCGAAGTTGCAGACCTGAGCCGCGCACAGGTTGCCGGTGCAATCGCTCAAGCTGAGGCCGCGCAAAAGGAATGGGCCAAGCTGACCGGCAAGGAACGCGCCGTGATTCTGCGTCGCTGGTACGACCTGATGATGGAAAACGCCGAAGATCTGGGCAAGATCCTGACCGCCGAGCAAGGCAAGCCGCTGGCCGAGGCCGTTGGCGAGATCGGTTATGGCGCGTCATTCATCGAGTTCTTCGGCGAAGAGGCCAAGCGCGTTTATGGCGAGACGATCCCGGGCCATCAGCGCGACAAGCGGATCATGGTGCTGAAACAGCCGATTGGCGTTGCCGCATCGATCACGCCCTGGAACTTCCCCAATGCGATGATCACCCGCAAGGCAGCTCCGGCACTGGCGGCAGGCTGCGCCTTTGTTGCGCGCCCGGCCAAGGAAACACCGCTGTCCGCATTGGTCATGGGCGTTCTGGCCGAACAGGCTGGCATCCCGGCTGGCGTGTTTAACGTATTGCCGTCCTCCAGCGCCAGCGAGATTGGCAAGGAATTCTGCGAAAACCCCGGCGTGCGCAAGCTGACCTTTACCGGCTCGACCGAAGTGGGTCGCATCCTGCTGAAACAGGCCGCTGATCAGGTGATGAAATGCTCGATGGAACTGGGCGGCAACGCGCCGTTCATCGTGTTTGACGATGCCGATCTGGATGCAGCCGTTGAAGGCGCGATGATGTGCAAGTTCCGCAATAACGGCCAGACCTGCGTCTGCGCCAACCGGATCTATGTGCAGGCGGGCGTGTACGATGAATTCGCGGCCAAACTGAAAGCCGCCGTCGAAGCGCTGAAAATCGGTGACGGTCTGGCCGATGGCACCACCACCGGTCCGCTGATCAACGAAGAAGCGGTCGCCAAGGTCGAGGAACACATCAAAGACGTCACCGACAAGGGCGGCGCGGTTCTGACCGGAGGTCTGCCGCATGATCTGGGCGGCACCTTCTTCCAGCCCACCATCGTGACCGGCGTGACGCAGGACATGATGGTGGCGCAGGACGAGACCTTTGGCCCGCTGGCGCCCCTGTTCAAGTTCGAAGACGAGGATGACGTGATCGCAATGGCCAACGACACGATCTTTGGTCTGGCTTCGTACTTTTACGCCAAGGACCTCAGCCGCGTCTACAAAGTGGCCGAGGCGCTGGAATACGGCATCGTTGGTGTGAACACCGGCATCATCTCGACCGAGCTTGGCCCGTTTGGTGGCGTCAAACAGTCCGGCCTGGGCCGCGAAGGCAGCCATCACGGCATGGAAGACTATCTTGAAATGAAGTACGTCTGCCTGTCGGTCTGATCTGAAAAGGCCCCGGTGCTGCGCGCCGGGGCCATTACGTTTGTCACAAAACTGCAAACAAACCGTCACATCCCTGCAATGACCCGCGTTCATCCCCCTCTCATCCAAGTGAGAGAGGATACCACCCGATGTCATTGCGCTGTGTCTGCCTGACATCTGCCCTTGCCCTGACTGCCGGTCAGGCAGCGGCAGAAATGAATTTCAACCGAATTGCGTCTTTCCCCGTCGTCAAAAATATGGCCGAGGGGGCGGATACCACCCGCGAAACCTCGCCCGAGATCATCGCGGCGACTGCTGATGGCATGACGCTGGTCTATACGGACAGCCCGCTGGGTATGATTGGTATGGTCGATATCACCGACCCCGCGAACCCCGCGCCACTGGGTGCGATGGACGTGGGTGGTGAGCCAACATCCGTGGGGATTGTTGGCACGACGGCTTTTGTGGGCGTGAACACTTCGGAAAGCTATACTGTCCCTTCGGGCAAGCTGATCTCGGTCGATATTGCGGGCAAGGTGGAAACCGGTGCCTGTGACCTGGGTGGTCAGCCCGACAGTGTCGCGATTGCCCCGGATGGCAACTTTGTTTCCGTAGCCATCGAGAATGAGCGTGACGAAGACCTGAACGACGGGGTCCTCCCTCAGCTGCCTGCCGGAACACTGGCTCTGGTGCCGCTGAAAGACGGCGCATTGGATTGCGCGGGCATGAAGATGGCCTCGCTGACCGGTCTGGCCGACGTTGCCCCCACCGACCCCGAACCCGAGTTCGTGGACATCAATAGTCTGGGCGAAACTGTCGTCACCCTGCAGGAAAACAACCACATCGCGGTCGTGGACAAAGACGGCAAGGTGATCAGCCATTTCTCGGCCGGTAGCGTAGACCTGGATGGTATCGACGCCACCGATGAGCGCGGCGCACTGGTTTTCACCGAAAGTCAGCCGGGCCGTCTGCGTGAACCGGACGCGGTGAAATGGGTCGACGAGAACCACTTCGCACCGCCAACGAAGGCGACTACGAGGGCGGTTCGCGTGGCTGGACGATCTTCCACAAGGACGGCGCCGTAGTTTACGAAAACGGTACCGGTTTCGAGAAAGCCATCATCCAGATCGGTCACTATCCCGACAAACGCTCGGACGCCAAAGGTGTTGAGCCTGAAAGTGTGACCGCAGCGACCTTCGGTGACACACCAATGATCTTTGTAGGAGCCGAGCGCGCCTCGGTCGTGGGTGTCTATGACGCCACCGATCCGGCCAACCCAGTTCTGAAACAGCTGCTGCCTTCAGGCGTTGGTCCCGAAGGTTATGTTGCGATTCCGGAACGTAACCTGCTGATCTCGGCTAATGAAAAGGACCTGATCGAAGACGGTGGCCCGCGTGCACACGTGATGATCTACGAATATCAGGACGCCCCGGCCACCTATCCGCATCTGACGTCCGCAGGCACGGGTGAGCTGATCGGCTGGGGCGCGCTGTCCGGTCTGGTGTCTGATGAGGACGGCATGATCTACGCGGTCAACGACAGCTTTTATGGCTTCCAGCCTTCGATTTTCAAGATCGACCCCAGCCATAAACCGGCCCGCATTGTGGATGTGATCCGCATCCACCGTCAGGACGGCAACCCGGCACAGAAGCTGGATCTGGAGGGCATCACGCTGGACGGTAAAGGCGGGTTTTACGTCGCCTCCGAAGGGCGTACGGACCGTGTTATCCCGCATGCGATTTACCACGTGTCCGCTGATGGCCTGATCAAGGATCGCAAAGGCGAGATCGGCCTGCCACCTGAGCTCATGGCCGTCGAAAAGCGCTTTGGGTTTGAAGGCATCACCCGCGTTGGCAACACCCTGTGGACGGCCGTTCAGCGCGAATGGAAGGACGGCCCTGAAAACCACGTGAAACTGGTGGCCTACAACCTTGAGACCAAGGAATGGGGCGCGGTGCACTATCCCAAAGCGGACCCGGAAGAGGGCTGGGTTGGCCTGTCGGAAATCGTGGCCTTTGGCGACCACGTCTATGTCATCGAGCGCGACAATCAGCATGACCACCGCGCCGTGACCAAAAAGGTCTACCGTATCCCGCTGTCAGAGATGACCCCGGCCCCGTTAGGCGGTCCCCTGCCCGTGGTCAGCAAGCAAGAGGTCCGCGACCTGCTGCCTGACCTGACCTCGACCGGTGGCTACGTTCTGGACAAGATCGAAGGCCTGGCCATCCTGCCCTCGGGCGAGGCGTTTGTGATGACCGACAATGACGGCGTCGACGACGCCTCGGGTGAGACGATGTTCTGGTCGATCGGGTCAGTGACTGGCGGGAACTAAACTCAACAGGAAAAACACAGAAGGACCCCGCACGAAATTGTGCGGGGTCATTTAACTTCAGACGTAAGCTATGAGCCCAAAGCTACCAAAAACGTGTTAACCTGCGCATATGCCACTCTAGCGTATCAAGTATGTCAACGGATGCATCTGACTCAATTTCCGAGTAAACGGTAGCCTTCATAGCGATAGGCTTATTGTCCCAGTCAAGGCTAAACAAAGCAGTTTCGAATTCCTTCCGGCTTCCGATGATCTGGCTTGAGCGGAAACCGGAAAGCATGCCAAGCCGTATGCTCCTCGGCTGAGTGTCCAAACACCGACCAATGCCTTCAACTACAAGATTTGCGCAGAATAGTTTCCGTTGGTACAGGTAACTTTCTTGAAATCCAGCGAGGTTTTCGTTGCCGCTTACCGGAAAAACCTCGATTTACGCCTTAACGGAACCGTCGCATTTCAGGCATTCATACATGACCGTGGATTCAAAGAATGTCACTTCCCATTCACCGTCACGTTCTAAGTTGCCTATCAAAGAGTGATCGATAAGAAGAGCAAACGGCCCATCATCTGCGTGAGAAATGTGCCCGAGAAATAGTAAAGCAATAAAGATGCAGCGCTTGAGCAAATTGATCTTCCAGTATTTTCAATCGATGGAAACAAGTAACCTTGCTGTGGTCAACAGAATTGGAAACGGCGGCTTTGTCCGCTTAGCGGACCTTCCGGTTCTACAAAAACAACGCCCCGCGTCTGGAGGAACGCGGGGCGTATGGTGCGATAATCCAGAGAGGAACGATTATCGCGGCGTATCAAAGTCGCCTTAGTTCACGGCTTTGGCGTCGACCACGTCCTTTTCGATGGCATTGGCCGAAGAAATCTCGATCCGGCGCGGTTTCAATGCCTCGGGCACTTCGCGCTTCAGGTCGATGTTCAGCATGCCGTTTTCATGGCTCGCGCCGATGACCCGTACGTGATCGGCCAAAGCAAAGCGGCGTTCGAACGCTCGGGTGGCGATGCCACGGTGCAGGTAGCTGCGCTCTTTGTCCTCGGCGGCTTTCTTGCCAGCAACGATAAGGGCGTTTTCTTTCATTTCGACCGAAAGGTCATTCTCCGAAAAACCGGCGACTGCAACCGAGATGCGATAAGTGTCGGCATCGGTCTTTTCGATGTTGTAAGGCGGGTAGCTCGGCTGAGCCACATCATTGGTCAGCACGCGATCCATCATGTCGGCGATCTGGTCAAAACCAACGGTGGCACGGTGCAGGGGTGCAAAATCAAAACTACGCATGTGTCATATCCTCATATCAGAGCGATCTGTGTTCTGCCCTCCGTTCGGACGGGCATCTGGTTGATACGGGCCCCGTTCGTGGCGACCCGATACAGTTCACATGGGTAGCAATTTGATCGAGTTCAACCCCCGCCCGAGCTGATGAATTTCGCGCCGGAATTCGACTTGCCGGACCCGACCTGCAACCGGCGGATCGTTGCCTGTGGACGCGGCGCATCGCGTCGCAGGTCCGCCTTTAGTTCGGCAACGATTCCAGATAGTTCCATGCCAAATCCTACTTTCTGATACCCGTTGGACGCGACTGCGGAAACTACAGACAGAATCTGCCAACGCGGGCCGTTTTTGGCAAGTAAGGCAGAACCGGAGGACCCAAAGGTGATATCGCAGTTGAAAGTAATCAATCCCTGGTCTCGATCCAATATCCGACAGGACCTTTCACGTGTAATCGCCTCGGACCGGCCGCGCCCGTATGAGGCCAGGCTGACCTCATTTCCCGAGACCCTACCCTGATGCAGGGCAAAAGGATCGGCGATGGAATATGGGATTGGCTCGTCCAGACGCATCAGAGCCACATCAACCTTCACCCGCGGTGCCGACACCGGGCCGTTTGCCACGAAATCCGGGTGCGCCGCGATTTGAATTACCTTGCGGTCGGCTAATGCGTCCTCGCCGCTTAACCCCGCCCGAAAAGTCACCATTCCCGGCGGGTACGGTTCGCCGGTGGCCTTGTCCAACGCACAGTGCGCAGCGGTCAAAACCAGATCCTGCGCAATCAGGGTGCCTGTGCAAAACCCGTCATCGCCGATGTCCAGACGTCCAACCGCCTCCCACCCGTAAAGGTCATCGCGGTCCGTCAGTTTACGCTTGGCTGTCTGGGCGTAAGTTGCAGAAGCGGAAATTGAAAGAAACAAAAGAAAATTCAGAAAAAAGCGACTCATGGTTTTATGAACCTTGCTCCAATATTGCGGTGTGCCCCTCCTTGGGAGGAAGATACGCCAAATCCGCGGCCAGCCGACAATTCTGCCTGCAGCAGTTTCAATGAATCTTCGACTGCGGTGCCGACAGCCACGCGCTGCCCGTTGAATTCGGCCTTGGCTGCGACGACCGAAACGATGCGCGGCCGGTCCCCGTCAAAGGAAAAGACCGGTGCGCCCGACGACCCGAACTCGACGTCACAGGACAACACCAAAACGTTGGATGTGCGCGTCATGACGGAGCACACTTCTTGCAACGAGGGGGCCTCGGCCCGGTCCTGCGCGTAGGACACGACCCCCACTTCGGCACCTCGGGCCGGGCGGTCTCCGGTCTCGAACGGAATTACGCTCGTATTGCGGATCGGTTGCCACAGCTCGATCAGCGCGATGTCATTGTACAGCCGCGAGGCCGTTGCCTCGGTGCTGTATTCGTAGTCCGGGTGAACAACAGCGCGACGTGCGGCCCGATAGGCCGATGCACGCCCAAGACGCCAGGCGGCCAGAAACTCGACCTCTGCCAGGTCGATCCGCTGACCAGTTACCTTATCGAACAGACAATGGGCAGCCGTCAAAACCTGGGTCGGAGAAATCAGTGTCCCGGTGCAAAACCCGGCGCCGTCCTTGATATCCAGGCGCCCGACCGCCATCCACGCGCGCCCCGCATCGGTGGTGTCCAGGCTTTTCAACCCGGTATCCTGGGCTGCGGCGGACAACGGCATCAAAGCCAGCGCCAATGCTGTGATCCAGTTTCGCAAACGGCACTCCGGCTTTGCTGTTGACGTATTTTCCTACGTCTCCGGTGCGGCAAAAATAGGGCGATGACGCCCGCGCCCGTTTAACGGGGCGAGTGGTGCGCAGTTGCATCAGCATGGTCTATCTAAGGACCGGAACCTTACGATTGGCTGGTTCACGCAATGCCCGCGGCACCGGACCGCCGGTTGCCCAATCCAAAAGCTCGACCGTGTGCAGCACGGGAATGTCCGTGCCAGAGCCGATCTGCATCATGCATCCGATATTGCCCGCCGCGATCACGTCCGGCTTTTTGGCTTCCAGCGTTTTGACCTTGCGGTCCTTCAGCTTGCCCGAAATCTCGGGCTGCATCAGGTTGTAAGTCCCCGCGCTGCCACAGCACAGATGACTATCTATAGGCTCTAACACAGCAAAACCGGCCTGTTTCAGCAGAGTTTTAGGATGAGCTTTGATCTTTTGACCGTGCTGCAGAGAACAAGCTGCATGATATGCAACGGTCAGGCCCCTGTCTTCACCTACAGGCAGTTCCAGCTGGACCAGCAGTTCGCTGATATCCATTGCAATCGACGACACCCGCGCCGCGTCTTCGATTATGGGATCGTTGCGAAACATATGGCCATAATCCTTGACAGTCGTGCCGCAGCCCGAGGTGTTGATGACAATGGCGTCCAGCCCGTCGCCGTGCATTTCTGCCGTCCAGGCCCTGATATTGGCCTTTGCGGCCTCATGGCTTTCACGGGTCTTGCCCATGTGATGGGTCAGCGCGCCGCAGCACCCTGCCCCTTCGGCCACGACGACCTCGCATCCCATCCTAGTCAAAAGTCGAATAGTTGCGTCGTTAATGTCAGTATTCAAAGCTTTTTGCGCACAACCCGTCATCAGCGCAACGCGCTTGCGCTGCGGTCCTTTGGCCGGAAATCTCTGCGGGTCGTCATTGCGACTGACGGGCGGGATATGTTTGGGCGCCATGTCCAGCATGGCACGCAACCGGGCGTCGGGCATCAGAAAGCGGAATGGTCGCCCCAGCTTCGCCCCGATCAAAGCCCAGCGGAACCGCATCGGATAAGGCAGGATCTGTGCCAGTACCCAACGCAACGCACGATCCGAGAAGGGGCGTTTATAGTTCTCTTCGATGTATTCCCGCGCATGATCGACCAGATGCATGTAGTGCACACCCGATGGACACGTGGTCATACAGGCCAGGCATGACAGGCAGCGGTCTATATGCTTTACCGTTTTCTCATCCGGTACACGCTCGTTTTCCAGCATGTCCTTGATCAGGTAAATGCGCCCCCGTGGACTATCCAACTCGTCCCCCAGCACCTGATAGGTCGGGCATGTGGCTGTACAAAACCCACAATGGACGCAGTTTCGCAGGATTTCATTTGATCTTTGGATCGCGGGATCTTGCAACTGCTCTTCGGTGAATGTCGTCTGCATCGGCTTACCCCAACAACCCCGGATTAAACAAACCGCGGGGGTCGAATTTTTGACGAATTCCCTTGGTTAGAGCCGCAATCCCGGACGCCTCCGGTTGAAAACGTCCCAGTTCGACCAGTGTTTCCTGCCCTGCCCGCACGATGTTTGCGTGACCGTCAAACGCGCCTAATTGCGCCCGCAGATCAGTTCCAACCGGCACCAAGGCCCAGATCAACCCACCGCCCCAATCAAACAACGTCCGATCTGCCGGGATGCGCGCAACGATGTCCGGCGCTTCCGAGGGTTTGACCGAAATGCGCCAGACATCACCGCTTTGTTCGTGGAAACCGGCTGCATCACGCAGGTCGGCCCACAATGTGCCGGGATGCTCAAGTTCGGCAACTTCGCCGAAACCAGACAGTAGGGATTTCAGTTGATCCGACCTGTATGACACCGAACCCGCAAATCCTTCGAGGCGCAGTAAGGCGCTTCCCATATCCGGGTCGTACGCTGCTCCGCTAACTTCAAAAGGGGATTTCAATGCGGCGGACAGCGCTGCAACTGCGGTGGTCACATCAGATACCTGAACAGACAGCGTTGCGGCGACTTCGGGCTTTGGCAGTACCTTCAACGACACTTCGGTCAAAACTCCCAGAGTGCCCCGGGATCCCGCCATTAGTTTGACCAGATCATAGCCGGTAACGTTTTTCATGACCCGACCGCCATTCTTGACGACCTGCCCCATGCCATCGACATAGCGCACGCCCAGCAGAAAATCGCGGCATGCCCCAGCCTGTACCCGCCGGGGCCCAGATATGTTGCCCGCCACAACACCGCCTATGGTCGGTGTGCCACTGGTTCCCAGCAGTCCCCGGTGATCCATCGGCTCAAAGGCCAATTGCTGACCTTCAGCGTCCAATGCGGCCTCAATCTCTCCAATCGGCGTGCCGGCCTTCGCCACCAGCGTCAGCGCGCCGGGTTCATACAGCGAGATCCCGGTCAGCCCGCTGGTTTGAATCGCCATGTCCGGCCCCGCGACGCCACGCGTACCGCCCCCAGTAATTCGAACTGGTTCATCTAACCCGGCCACCATCTCGGCCAGTTCGGCTTCTGTCTTTGGATTCATGGAAATTCTTCTTTGTTAGAGCCGACTATTCAGCAGCAATTCGCGCGATGCGTCGGGATTCAGACGCACTCAACGGAAAAACCTTGGCGGGGTTCAGCAACCAATTCGGGTCGAACACATCCTTGATGACCATCTGAGCCTCAAGGTCCGCAGGCGCGTATTGGTGGGACATCAGATCGCGTTTTTCGATCCCAACGCCGTGCTCACCTGTCAGGCAGCCACCCACATCAACACAAAGCTTCAGAATATCGGCTCCGAACGCCTCGCATTTCTCAAGATCACCGGGTTTGTTGGCATCGAACAGGATCAATGGGTGCATGTTGCCATCGCCTGCATGAAACACATTTCCGACCGGCAAGCCGTATTCTTCGCTCATTTCACCAATCCGGCGCAGCACTTCCGGCAAGGACGACACCGGGATCGTGCCGTCCAGACACATGTAGTCGTTCAACTGCCCCATCGCGCCAAAGGCCGACTTGCGCCCCAGCCAGATTTTCGCGCTTTCTTCGGCCGACTGGCTTTCGCGCAGTTCGACCGGATTGTGGCGCTTGGCGATTTCGATGATCTTTGACAACTGATAATCCATCTCGGCCTCGGACCCCTCGACCTCGACAATCAGCAAAGCGTTACAGTCGGGGTAACCGGCATGGGCGAAATTCTCACAGGCTTTGATGCACAGAGTATCCATGAATTCGATCGCAACCGGCAGGATGCCCGACTTGATAATGTCCGAGACGCATTGCCCGGCGACCTCGTTGTCATCAAACCCCATCAGCACGGGTCGCGCGCCCTCGGGTTTGCGCAGAATGCGCAGCGTGGCTTCAGTCACCACGCCCAACTGCCCTTCAGACCCACAGATGACACCCAGCAGGTCCAAGCCGCCAGAGTCCAGATGCGCGCCGCCAATCTCGACCACGCTGCCATCCATCAGCACCATCTTTACGCCCAACAGGTTGTTGGTGGTCACACCGTATTTTAGACAATGCGCCCCGCCTGAGTTCATGGCGATGTTCCCAGCAATGGCACAGGCGAGCTGTGAGGACGGATCTGGCGCATAGAAGAAGTCGTCTTCCTCGACCGCACCGGTCACGCTCAGGTTCGTGCGGCCTGATTGAACGCGAATGAAGCGGTTGTCATAGTCGACCTCCAGCACCTCGTTCATCCGGGCGACTCCAAGGATGACGCAATCCGCTGTTGGCAACGCGCCACCTGCCAAGGAAGTGCCCGACCCGCGCGGAACCACTGGAACGGCTTCCTCGTTGCAAATGCGTAGAACGTCCGAGACCTCTTGCGTGGTCGACGGCAGCACCGCCAGCATCGGAGGGCACCTATACGCCGTCAGTGCGTCGCATTCATAAGCACGTGTCTCGGACGGTTCATGAATAACCGCCTCTTCGGGCAAGACCTGCAACAAACGTTGAAGAACCACGGCCTTGCGGCGCAGAACGTCAGGATTTGGCGTTGGCATTTCCATGGCTGATCCTCCATTTGGTAAAATATTATTACCAATTTCTCCATCTGGCAAGTTCTCATGTCTGGCCCTAAGGTCGCCGCATGACGTGGATTGATCGGGCACAACTTTTTTCACCGCTGGACTATGCGGCAATTGCCGTGTTGCTGGTTGCTTGGCTCTGGATCGGGTGGCGGATCGAAAATCCCTCCCCTACCAAGAGTTCTGTCACGATGATGATGGATGACTATCGTCGAGAGTGGATGCGGGAAATGGTCACTCGACAGCCCCGAATGTTCGACGCGCAGGTGGTCGCGGCGATGCGGCAGGGCAGCACGTTCTTCGCCTCGACCACGATGATCGCTGTCGGGGGCGGGTTGGCTTTGCTGGGCAATACCGAACGCCTTGCCGGAGTCGCCAATGATTTGGCCATCGGCAGCGCACCGGCCATGGTGTGGGAGATCAAGATTCTGATCATCATCCTTTTTCTGGCCAATGCATTCCTGAAATACGTCTGGGCACATCGGTTGTTTGGCTATTGCGCGGTTCTGATGGCCTCGGTGCCCAATGAACCGTCGGACCCACAAGCCTATCCGCGCGCAGCACAAGCGGCCGAGATCTGCGTCACCGCGGCGCGCAGCTTTAACCGCGGTTTGCGCGTGACTTATTTTGCCCTGGCATCCGTTGCCTGGATACTTGGGCCTGTGGCGCTGCTGCTGGGCACGGCGATCACGTTCGGTGTCCTATACCGGCGCGAGTTTGCGTCGCATTCCCGGCTGGTCCTGCTGTCCCAACCGGGCGACACGGATTCGTGATCGCGAAGCCGACGGACACAGCCTAGGATCGCCACATGCGGTATTTGATTCTCAGCCTTCTTCTCGCCAGCCCGGCGCTTGCCGACCCTTCTGTGATTGAAAAAGTGGCGGCCAGCCAAAGCGGTGACACGTGGCGATTCGACGTGACGATCCGCCATCCCGATACCGGGTGGGATCACTATGCTGATGGCTGGCGTGTTTTAGACATGGACGGCAATGAACTGGGCATGCGCGTATTGCATCATCCACATGAGAATGAGCAGCCCTTTACACGCTCACTATCCGGGGTGGCGATTCCAGATGGCGTGTCTCAGGTTCAGATTCAGGCGCGGTGCAGTGTCGATGGCTGGGGTGACGAGACGACGTTGGTCACACTGAACTGATCTTCAGAACACACCCAGCGCCAGACCCGCACCCAACGCAGCCCCAATATCACGGCACTCATCCAGTTGGTTTTGCGGGATGGTCTTTTCGGCCAGAATAGCCTCGGGCGTTTGCGCATGGGTACTGATGATCAGCGGCGACTGAACCTCTTTCAAGCGCCACCCAGTGGCAATCCGCGCGGTTTGGCGGGCCGCATTCTCGCCATCAGACCCGGCACAGATCATCTGGGCATAGGGCCGTCCTTCGATCTTGCCCAGCAAAGGGTAGTAGCAGCGATCAAAGAACTCTTTCATCAGACCTGAAATCGCCGCCAGATTCTCGGGCGCGCAGAAAATATACCCATCCGCGGCCAACAAATCCTCAGGGGTCGCCTGATCTGCAGTTTTCAGAACCGTTTCCGCTTCGTCCCGCGCTCCTGCCGCGGCGGCTTGGGCCATTTGACGGGATCCGCCGGTGCGCGAATGGTAGACGATCAAAAGCTGCGCCATGTCAGACCCGGTGATAGGGACCGCCCGACAGGATGGTCGCGGCCCGGTAAAGTTGCTCGGCCAGCATCACACGGACCAGCATATGGGGCCAGACCATCGACCCGAATGAGATGGAAAAATCGGCCTCGGCCCGCAGATCAGGGTCTATTCCGTCCGCACCGCCAATGATCAATGCCAGATCCTGCCGCCCGGCATCGCGCCAGCCACCCAGTTTTTTTGAAAAATCAGGCGAGGACATCACCCGCCCACGTTCGTCCAACGTGCAGATCACCGCGCCTTTGGGCAGGGCCTTGCGTAGCAACACGGCCTCAGCCCCCATGCCTGCGTTTTTCTTGTCCTCAACTTCGATCACCTGTGCAGGACCAAGGCCCAGGCTACGGCCCGTCCGGTCAAATCTGGTCAGATAATCGTCAAGCAGGGACTTCTCCGGTCCGGCACGCAATCGCCCGACCGCACAAATGCTTATACGCATATTTCTCTCGCCTCCGGCCTGTTAATGCAGGCCGGGATAGCGCCTCAGTTGGCCGAGGCGCTGCCGCCCTGAGGCAGCCACATCTTTTCCAGCTGATAGAATTCACGCACTTCGGGGCGGAAGATATGGACGATTACGTCGCCCGTATCGATCAGCACCCAGTCGCCGGCATCCTTGCCTTCGACCTTCGAGGTGAAACCGAATTCCTGCTTGATGCGATCCGTCAGCTTTTCCGCCATGGCCGAGACCTGACGGGTCGACCGACCCGAGGCAATCACCATGTGATCCGCAACAGAAGACTTACCTTGCAGGTTGATCTGCACGACGTCTTCGGCCTTGTCATCGGAAAGTGAGGAAAGGATACGTTCAAGCAGCTTGTCGCTGATTGACTGAGAGTGGGCCATTACATTGGCCCCATCATCGGCGGGCAAACCCGCCTGTGTATGTAGAGACAGGACATAGTCCTCCTTTGTTGCGCGCCGCCAAACCCCGGCGCAGGGGTACTAATAAGGTAACAAGGGGAATGCAACATTTCAATGAACGGGCGCTTTTGCGGCCGCACGGGTGCTCACTCTTTGGCGATCTGTTGCGAGTCTGCGCCGTCGGGCAGAAGCCGAACCTCGCGCTGGGGGAAAGGAATCGATATCCCCTCGGCCTTGAAAGCGTCCCAAAGGGCGAGGTAAACATTGCCTCTGATATTGGTAAGCCCCTTGGTCGGATCGCTGATCCAGAACCGCAGCACATAGTCCACGCTGCTGTCGCCGAACCCGGTTATATGGCAGACCGGCTCATGTGAACCGCCGCTGAGAACACGTTTCACCGATTTGACTGCCCGGATCGCGGTTGCGCGCACCTGATGCGGGTCGTCGTCGTAGCTGGTGCCAAAGTCCAGGTCCAGACGCACATAACGGTCCGAATGCGACCAGTTCACCACCTGATTGGTGATCAAGTCTTCGTTCGGGATCAGGTATTCACGCCCATCCCGCGTGACCACCGATACATACCGCGCGCCTAGCGCGTTGATCCATCCGAATGTGTCACCCAACGAGATCACGTCGCCCGGTTTGATCGAGCGGTCCATCAGGATGATGATCCCGGAAATCAGGTTCGACACCACTTTTTGCAGGCCAAACCCGATGCCCACGCCGATCGCACCTGACAAAAGCGCGATACCTGTCAGATCAAATCCAAGCGTGCGGATGGCCGCCATAAAGACAGCTCCGTACAGCAGAACTTGAATGCCTTTGGCCAACAGAACCTGCATCGAAGGCGTGATGTCGTCGTTCCTCTGCAATCCCCGCTCGGCCGTGCGGGTCCCGATGCGGGCCAACGTCAGCAGCACGCCGATCAGCAAAGCGGCCTTGAGAATCCCCAGGGCCGAGATGTGCAGATCACCGATGGAAATCGCCACGCCGTCCAGAAACTCGGCCACATCATCCGTCAAGTTCAGCGCAACCAGTGTTGCATAGACCCACATTGCCCATTTGAAGATCCGCCGCAGCGTACGGTTGCGGACAAGTCGCGCCACCAGCGCGATCGCCAGCCATGCGGCGGCCAATGTCGCGATCACGCCGATAATGTAACTGTGCGACGGCCAGGTCACATTCTGCATGAACAGGTACAGCGGCCAGGACAACAAAACGAAATAGACCAGCGTCAGGCGCTGCATCAGCTGAACCAGAGTGCGCAGCCGCCATTTGGGCCAGCCGGTGCGGGCACGTGCCCAGGTTTCCCACCGGTTTTGCGTAACCAGTTTGAGCACATATGCCAAAGCCCACAGAGCGAGAATGATGATCAACTGGTGCCGCCGCCAACCCGGCGTGACGATCAGATCAACAAGTTTGCCGAACTGCACGGAAAACCCCGCGACCATGTTTTCATAGAGTTCCGACAGCGAGCTGGGGATCAGGTCTTGGTTCATACAGGTCTCCTGAACAGCAGCTTGGACAGCAACTCGGGGTGATGCAAGCCCGAGGCCGGATTGAACCTTGATTGACGGGCACACGCGATATATCTGAGGCGCATGAGAGTCTATTTGGCCCCTGCTCCGACACTGCAAGACCGCACGCGCCTGCGTGAACGGTTCTTTGGGGCCGCCCGCACGGTTCTGGCCCGCCTATAAGCGGCGCCCAGCCACTCGCCAGCTATTTCTCATTACAAACGGGAGAGGACCGATGTCCCCCAAAACACTCTATGAC
Source organism: Ruegeria atlantica (assembly GCF_001458195.1). Lineage (GTDB taxonomy): Bacteria > Pseudomonadota > Alphaproteobacteria > Rhodobacterales > Rhodobacteraceae > Ruegeria > Ruegeria atlantica. The sequence goes on from NZ_CYPU01000017.1 coordinate 75,321, forward strand.
AAGATCTGGGATGCCCATGTCGCGCACGAAGCCGATGATGGCACCTGCCTGCTTTATATCGACCGCCATCTGGTGCACGAAGTCACCAGCCCGCAAGCCTTTGAAGGGCTTCGTATGGCGGGTCGTCCAGTACGCGCGCCGGAAAAGACCATCGCCGTGCCGGATCACAACGTTCCGACCACTGCGGATCGGGTGAATGGGATCGAAAACCCCGAATCACGCATTCAGGTCGAAGCGCTGGACAAGAACGCGAAGGATTTCGGCATTCACTATTACCCGGTGAATGACGTTCGTCAGGGCATCGTGCACATCGTCGGCCCCGAACAGGGCTGGACCCTGCCTGGCATGACAGTTGTATGTGGCGACAGCCACACGGCCACTCACGGCGCGTTTGGTGCTTTGGCCCACGGCATCGGCACGTCCGAGGTTGAACATGTTCTGGCCACGCAAACCCTGATCCAGAAGAAATCCAAGAACATGAAGGTGGAAATCACCGGCAAGCTGCAGCCGGGTGTGACCGCCAAGGACATCACTCTGGCTGTGATCGGTGAGACCGGTACTGCCGGCGGAACCGGCTATGTTATCGAATATTGCGGCGAAGCGATCCGCGATCTGTCGATGGAAGGCCGCATGACCGTCTGCAACATGGCGATCGAAGGCGGTGCACGTGCGGGCCTGATCGCGCCGGACGAGACCACCTATGAATATGTCAAAGGTCGCCCCCACGCGCCGAAAGGTGCCCAGTGGGAAGCAGCACTGACATGGTGGAAAACGCTGTTTACCGACGATGACGCGCATTTCGACAAGGTCATCACCCTGCGCGGCGAAGACATCGCGCCTGTCGTGACCTGGGGCACCAGCCCCGAGGACGTACTGCCGATCACCGCAACTGTACCGAACCCCGAAGATTTTGAAGGTGGCAAGGTTGACGCAGCCCGCCGCTCGATCGAGTACATGGGTCTGGAAGCCGGTCAAAAGCTGAGCGACGTCGAGATTGACACTGTTTTCATCGGGTCCTGCACCAATGGTCGCATCGAAGACCTGCGCGCTGCTGCCGAGATCCTGAAGGGCAAAAAGGTCAAGGACGGCATGCGTGCCATGGTCGTGCCAGGTTCGGGTCTGGTTCGGGCGCAGGCCGAAGAAGAAGGTCTGGCCGAGATTTTCAAGGATGCCGGTTTCGAATGGCGTCTGGCCGGATGTTCGATGTGTCTGGCGATGAACCCCGACCAACTGCAGCCGGGCGAACGCTGTGCAGCGACCTCAAACCGCAACTTCGAAGGCCGTCAGGGCCGGGGCGGACGCACCCATTTGCTGAGCCCTGCAATGGCTGCCGCAGCGGCAATAACAGGACGGCTGACAGATGTGCGTGAATTGATGTAAGGTCCCATCACATCTAGATATTTGAGGGATTGAAAATATGAGTGACTGGGTCAAATGGCTCCTGCTGGGGCTTCTGTCCATAGCGTTCGGTATCTTTGTACTGGGCGCGCCAGTTGTGGCGTCTGTCGCTGTGACGGTGGTAACCGGTGTGTTGCTGCTGATCTCGGGCGTGCTGCAAGTTGTTGGCGGCTTTACGGTTGAAGGCACCGGCAACAAAATTCTGTCACTCATCATGGGTGCGGTGATGCTGTTTCTGGGCTGGTCCTTTCTGGATCACCCGCTGCAGGGAACCCTGACACTGGCAACCGTGATGCTGATCCTGTTCATGGCAGGCGGCATCGCGCGGGTCATTCTGTCGTTCCAGATGAAGGGAACACAGTTTTTCTGGCCCACGATGATCTCGGGCGTCTTGTCGATCGTCCTCGCGGGCATCATCTGGACATATGTGGGAAGCGATCCTCAGGTGCTGCTGAGCATTTTGGGTATCTTCCTGGGCATTGAGATGCTGTTCAACGGGTTCGGCCTAGTCTTTATGGCGTTCTTCATCCGGAACGCACCCAACGACGCAACAACAGAAGCGAAACAAGCTTAAACTCGGGACATGGGCGCGGCCCACTCTCGCAGGAGTGTAGACATGGAAAAGTTTGACAAAGTCCACGGGGTGGCCGCCCCAATGCCGCTGATCAATATCGACACCGATATGATCATTCCGAAAGTGCATCTGAAAACCATCAAACGGTCCGGCCTTGGTGTCGTGCTGTTTGATGAGATGCGCTACCATCAACATGGTGGCGAAAACGAAGACTTCGTGCTGAACAAACCCGCCTATCGTCAGACAGAGATTCTGGTTGCCGGTGACAATTTCGGCTGCGGCTCGTCGCGCGAACACGCGCCCTGGGCGATCAAGGATTTCGGCATCAAGGTTGTGATCTCGACCAGCTTTGCCGACATCTTCTTTAACAACTGCTTCAAGAACGGCATCCTGCCCATCGTGGTCGAAGAAGAACACCACGCGATCCTGATGGAAGATGCGCATAAAGGCGAAAACGCCCGCATGACCGTGCATCTGGAGGATCAGCAGATCACCACCTCGGATGGCGTTGTGATCGAGTTCAGCGTCGACCCACATCGCAAGCATTGCCTGCTGAATGGTTTGGACGATATCGGCCTGACGATGGAGAAAGATCACCACATCGACAAATTCGAGGATCACGCAAGCCAGGCCCGCCCCTGGGTGTGATTCCAAGAACGAATCTGTGGATACTCAACCTATCGGGGTCGCCTGGGCGACCCCTTTCTCGTTCTTGGGGTTGTTGACCCGGCAACCACAACATGTGGTCCCCCCCCTCTGATACACGCCGAATTTGCGACAAAAATGATGCAACGGCGCACCAGTTTTGCCATCATTTTGCCCAAAATCACATGTTTTCTGCACCTTGGCTTGAGCGGATTGTCGCTGATCGTCAATGTTGGCGATAATAGAGGTCTCCGGCATTAAATACGCCGGATGCAAGATGGGACGAAGCCGCCAAAGAAAAAGAAACGGACAATCCGTTTTGAAAGGGTTTGGATAGTGATTGCGCGCACAACAGGGGCGGCGATTCGGGGATTATTGGTCGCACTTATGGTGCTGACACCCGCGTTGTACCTGCCTGTAACGTCTACGAATGGGACCGAGATAGTCGTCTTTCTCGCCATTCTCGCGTTTTTTCTGACGTTCGCTGAATACAACTCTGCCTTTCCCAGCTTTATCGAATTCCGCGATGCGCCACCTGTGAACCGTTTGCGCTTTGTTGGGCTGATGTCGATGATCACGTTCCTGACGTTGATCTGTAAGAACGCGTATACGCCGACCGGCCTGACGACGACCTTCTATTCCTTTGGCCTGGGCGCCGCGAATGTCGTCGACTTCCCCTATTCGCCGGTAAGGTTGATCATCCTGATGCTGCCGGCTAACGCAAGTGCGCCCCTGATCGAACTTGTCCGTATTTCTGCCAGCGTCGCGTATGTCGCTGCTTTGGTGACGATCGCCAGCTTTGCCTACGCAGTGAAAGTGCGCGGCTGGCCGACCGGAAACGGTGCCTTCAATGTCTGGACCAATCTTCCGTTGTTCGACCCCACCAAAGGCGGTGACGTGGTCACCCGCCTGCAGCGTGACGGACGGCTGAACATTTGCATCGGTATTCTGCTGCCGTTCCTGATCCCGGCGCTGATCAAACTGCTGACTGACTATGCCGATCCGATCTCTCTGAGCGATCCCCAGACCCTGATCTGGACGCTCAGCGCTTGGGCCTTCCTACCGGCCAGCATGATCATGCGTGGCATGGCGACCCTGCGCATTGCCAATCTGATCGTCGAAAAACGGCGCGCCTATTCTACAGCTGAGTCTACCCAGACCGCATGATCCGCATCCTGATCCTGCTGCTGTTGCCCGTTGTGGCGCAGGCAGAGACGATCTGTATTGCCACCTACAACACTGAACTCAGCCGCGATGGCCCGGGATTGCTGCTGCGCGATATTCGCCGCGGCGATGATCAGGTGATGGCGGTTACTGCGGTTTTGTCGGAAACCCGCCCCGATATCATTGCGTTGCAGGGGATCGACTGGGATTTCGAGGGGCTGGCGCTGGCGGCGCTGGCAAATCGGTTGAGCGAGGCCGGATTGGATTACCCCTACACTTTCGCAGCCCAACCAAATTCCGGCCTGGAAACGGATCTGGATCTGGACGGAGATGGTCGCACCAACGGCCCCGGCGACGCGCAAGGCTGGGATCGGTTCACCGGTCAGGGCGGGCTGGCCGTGATGTCCCGCTATCCCATCGCTTCGGATCAGATTCAGGACCTGTCCGACCTGCTATGGCAGGAACTGCCCGGTGCTGAACTGCCCCAACATGACGCAGGCCCCTCCCCCTCACAACAGGCGCAGAACGTTCAGCGCCTCTCATCCGTGGCGCATTGGGTTGTGCCCATCGAAGCTCCGGCAGGGCGGCTGGATTTGATGACCTTCCACGCCTCGCCCCCGGTGTTTGACGGACCAGAGGATCGCAATGGACTGAGGAACAAGGACGAGATCCGTCTTTGGTCCGCAGTCATGGACGGAGAAGTCGGGCGCAAACCCGATCGTCTGTTTGTCATCGCGGGTGACGCCAATCTGGACCCAGTGCGAGGTGATGGACGCAAGGAGGCGATCCGAGAGTTTTTGAACGACCCCCGCCTTCAGGACCCTTCACCCGCAGACCCCTCAGGCGATTTGACAACGGTGGTCTGGAAAACGGTTGGTCCAATGCGGGTCGATTACGTCCTGCCATCGGCCCAATGGAAGGTGGTGGATTCCGGGGTGCACTGGCCCGCTGCGGGCTCCGAAGAACGCAAAACCGCCGAAAGCGCCAGCCGTCATCGGCTGATCTGGGTCGACCTGACACTGCCTCGCTGATACGGCACTTTGCGCCATGATCTGGCCTGCAAAGCAGACCTGACGCAATTTTCAGACGCTAACGGAAACAAACCTGTATTTTCCTTGCCGTCAGGCGGGATCGTCTCATTGACCCGATGCCGCGCAGGCGCTAGGGCCTGTGCTGTAAAACGCAAGGAGATCCTTCATGTCCAACCCCTCGCTCCTCATCCTGCCCGGAGACGGAATTGGCCCCGAAGTCATGGCCGAAGTGCGCAGAGTCATCGACTGGTTCGGTGCGAAACGCGGCCTGGAATTCGACGTGAGCGAGGATCTGGTCGGAGGTGCCGCGTATGATGCGCATGGCAAGCCCCTGTCGGACGAGACGATGGCCAAAGCGCAAGAGGTTGACGCGGTTCTGCTGGGTGCTGTTGGCGGCCCAAAATACGACGATCTGGATTTCAGCCTCAAGCCCGAGCGCGGCTTGCTGCGCCTGCGCAAAGAGATGGACCTGTACTCGAACCTGCGCCCAGCGCAGTGCTTTGACGCGTTGGCCGATTTCTCGTCGCTGAAGAAAGACATCGTTGCTGGCCTCGATATAATGATCGTGCGCGAGCTGACCTCGGGCGTCTATTTTGGCGAGCCGCGCGGCATCTTTGAAGAAGGTAATGAGCGTGTTGGCATTAACACCCAACGCTACACCGAATCTGAGATCGAACGCGCCGCGCGCTCGGCCTTTGAGCTGGCAATGCGCCGGAACAAAAAGGTCTGCTCTATGGAGAAGGCCAACGTCATGGAATCGGGCATCCTGTGGCGCGAAGTTGTGAACCGTGTGGCCAAGGATTACCCCGAGGTCGAGCTGAGCCATATGTATGCCGACAATGGCGCGATGCAGTTGGTGCGTGCGCCCAAACAGTTCGACGTCATCCTGACAGACAACCTGTTCGGCGACATCCTGTCGGATTGCGCGGCGATGCTAACCGGCTCGCTGGGAATGCTGCCGTCGGCCTCGCTGGGTGCTCCGATGGCGAATGGCCGCCCCAAAGCGATGTACGAACCCGTCCATGGCTCGGCCCCGGATATCACAGGTCAGGGAAAAGCTAACCCAATCGCCTGTATCCTCAGCTTTGCCATGGCGCTGCGCTACAGCTTTGATCAGCTTGAAGAAGCGAACCGTCTGGAAGCCGCAATCGAGAAGGTACTGGTCGACGGGGTCCGTACTGGTGATCTGCTGGCCGACGAAGGCGTCACGCCGGTTTCGACCACGGAAATGGGCGACGCCATTTTGGGCGCGCTCGACGACAGCCTCTGATCGGACCCACATTCAATTGAAAAGGCGGTGCACAGCGCGCCGCCTTTTTTAATTTCCACCGAAAATGTTGTTCAGCAGGTTGTTGATGGCCCGGTCCAACCCGGTTTGGTTCTTTCGGCGCTGCTGCTGCGGTTGCGCTGTTCTGACTGGTGGGTCCGGGACCAACATCGGCAACGGCGTCGGTGTCATGCCTTCGGTCACACGCAGCATGGTTTCTTTCCAGATTTCAGCCGGCAACCCGCCTCCGGTCACACCGGATAATGGGGTGTTGTCGTCATACCCCATCCAGATGCCCGTCACGTAGTCTGCCGTAAAACCGATGAACCAGGCATCGCGGGCGGCCTGGGTCGTCCCTGTCTTTCCCGCGACCTGCCATCCGGGCAACTGAGCGCGCGCACCAGTGCCTTCGGACACGACACGCTCCATCATCCACGTCAGTTGCTTAGCGGCTTTGTCGTTGATGACCCGCTCACCAATGCCTGTTGTCGTAACCATGACCGGGGTTTGATCGCCCAACAGCTTCAATTCGGTCAGCCCATAGGGTTCCACCGCCGAGCCGCCGTTCAGGATACCCGCATAGGCCCCCGTCATCTCGATCAGCGTGCTTTCCGACGCGCCCAGCGCCAATGCGGGGCCCTGCGCCAGATCACTATCGATGCCAAACTCGCTGGCCACGGTACGGACATTGTCCAACCCAGCAATCTCAGCCACTTTCACCGCTGGGATGTTCAACGAGTTCTTTAACGCGTCCGCCAGCGTGACGCGCCCATAGAACTTGTTGGTGTAGTTCTTGGGACACCATTGGCCAGAGCCCGGAATGTTCACGCAGTGGGGCTCATCCACCACCGTATCCAATGGCGAATAGCCAAGCTCAAGCGCGGTGGCATAAACGAAGGGTTTGAAGGAAGACCCCGTTTGCCGCAGCGCCTGCGTGGCTCGGTTGAATGCGCCGGACACGCGGGTCTTGCGCCCGCCAACCATGCCGCGCACAGCCCCGTCCGCCGACATCACCACGATCGCGGCCTGCGCCTTTGATCCTTCGCGGACCTTCTCCTGGAAGATGAACTGCAGCGCCTCTTCGGCCGATTTCTGGATACGCTGATCCAGTGTGGTGCGGATCACCACATCTTCGGTCGTGTTGCGTGTAAAGAACTCGGGTCCGCTGGCCATCACCCAATCGGCGAAGTAACCGCCGGCTCGCGCAGCAGCGGCTTCGGACAGTTGCGCGGGATTGCTGCGCGCACTGCTTGCTTGTGCCGAGGTCAGATACCCCTGTGCCTCCATCAGGCCAACCACCAGCCGCGCCCGATCCTGCGAACGTTGAAGGTTATTCGTCGGCGCATAGCGCGTCGGGGCCACCAGCAGACCAGCCAGCATAGCAGCTTGCGACGGGCTGACCTCAGCCGCCGAAATCCCGAAATAGCGTTGGCTTGCGGCCTCGAACCCGCGCGCACCCGCGCCCAGGAAGGCCCGGTTCAGATAGATGGTCAGGATCTCGTCCTTGGAATACTTGACCTCCATCGCCATCGCATAGACCGCCTCTTTGGCCTTGCGCCAAAGCGAGCCTTGACGGCAATCGGACTCATAGGCAGCTTCGGATTCCCATTCACTGGGCTCATAAGGCACACCCAGACACAACAGCTTGGCCGTCTGCTGCGTGATGGTCGACCCGCCATGCCCCGACAGCGGTCCGCGCCCTTCGCTCAGGTTGATGCGCACAGCGCTTGCGACACCGCGCGGGCTGACGCCGAAATGGCGATAGAACCGCTTGTCCTCGGTCGCGACGACGGCGTTCTTCAGATGCGGCGAGACAGTATCCGCCGTGATCACCCCACCAAATTGGTCCCCACGCCAGGCGAAGACCTTGCCATCCCGATCCAGCAGGGTCACCGATCCGCGCGCACGACCGTCCAACAAGGCATCGACATCTGGCAAAGAGGAGTAGACAACGCCAACCGCCAAAGCCAACAGCATCCCGGCCACCGCGCCCACACGCCAGGTCACTACCCAAATCAACCGCCATATCCAACGGAACATGCGTCGAAAGAAGCCGCCTCCACCACCGGACGTCTTGCGGGTTTTCTTCCGGGTGGTTTTGCGAGTCGACGTCTTGCGCGCCGTCGCCTTCTTGCCGGTGGGCTTTGTCGTCCGCTTTGTTGCAGCGGGTTTACGCCCCTTCGAAGGGTATCTTTTGTCTGCAACAAGCGATGTCTTGCGACGCCTGGACTCAGTCATGCTCAAACTCTGCCCGGTTATCATTTTGAGGCACCATACCCTGCCACTGGCGCGAAGTAGAGGTATGAAATTCCGCTAACCGGCCTCAATATTTCGCCTGATTTTTGGGCATCAACGTTTTTTTGTGCAAAAATTGTGCACCTCACCCCCCTTTTACCCTGCGTTCTCCCGCCCTGACCGTTTCTTACTGCGGTCAGTCACGCTCTCTTTCTGCAGGTGCAAACAAACCGGTTCCGCCGGACAGGAAGAGGGGACAGACGTGAAACTGATCATTGCGACAATCAAGCCGTTCAAGCTGGAGGAGGTGCGCGAGGCACTGACCGAAGCCGGCGTGCGCGGCATGATGGTGACCGAGATCAAGGGCTTCGGCTCGCAATCGGGCCACACCGAAATTTATCGTGGGGCCGAATACGCGGTGAATTTCGTGCCCAAGATCAAGCTTGAAATCGTGGTGCCCGCCACGATGGCCGACCAAATTGTCGAGACCATCACCAAAACCGCCAAGACCGGCAAGATCGGTGACGGCAAGATTTTCGTCCTTGATGTCGAGCAGGCGCTGCGCGTGCGGACCGGGGAAACGAACGAAGAGGCGCTGTAAGCGCCACCACTCCAAAGCATTCGAGGACTGACAATGAACCTGATGAAATCTCTCATCCCAGCCGCCGCGCTTGTCGTGCTGCCGCAGATGGGTCTGGCGCAAGAGGCCGCCGAGGGCGAAGCCGCGCTGCACACCCAGTATATTTTTACCACCCTGCTGTTCCTGATGGCAGGCTTCCTTGTCTTCTTCATGGCAGCAGGATTTGCCATGCTCGAGGGCGGTCTGGTGCGTTCCAAGAACGTTGCCATGCAGATGATTAAGAACATCGCGCTGTTTTCGATTGCCGCGATCATGTACTGGCTGGTCGGCTTCAACACGATGTACCCGGGCGACTTCAATGGTTTCTTTGCTCTTGGCGGCCCGACCGTGCTTGATGCCGTGGGTGTTGCGCCTGCGGACGCGGCGTTAGATTACGCGTCTATCGGTTCGGACTTCTTCTTCCAGCTGGTCTTTGTGGCGGCAACCGCATCCATCGTGTCCGGTGCCGTGGCCGAGCGCATAAAGCTGTGGCCCTTCCTGGTCTTCGTCATCGTGCTGACTGGTATCCTCTACCCAATCTCTGGATCGTGGAAATGGGGCGGCGGCTGGCTGGATGCCATGGGCTTTTCCGACTTCGCCGGTTCGACAGTTGTGCATTCGGTCGGCGGCTGGGCCGCTCTGGCGGGCTGCCTGATCCTTGGCCCCCGCATTGGCAAATACAAAGACGGCAAAGTCCACCCGATGCCCGGTTCCAATCTGGCGCTGGCAACTCTGGGAACGTTCATCCTGTGGCTGGGCTGGTTCGGCTTTAACGGCGGCTCGCAACTGGCGATGGGCACCGTGGGTGACGTATCCGACGTGTCGCGCATCTTCGCCAACACCAACATGGCCGCCGCATCTGGTGCTATCGCAGCCCTGATCATGACGCAGGTGTTGTACAAGAAACCCGACCTGACCATGGTGCTGAACGGCGCGCTGGCCGGTCTGGTCTCGATAACTGCAGAACCGCTTGCCCCGACCCTGTTCGGAGCGCTGTGGATCGGTGCAGTTGGTGGCATCATCGTGGTCTTCGCGGTTCCGATGCTGGACAAGTTCAAGATCGACGACGTTGTCGGTGCCATCCCGGTTCACCTGTTCGCAGGCATCTGGGGCACCATCGCCGTGATCTTCTACGGCGAAGCAAACCTGATCACCCAACTGACCGGTATCGTAGCTTATGGTGTGTTCACATTTGTTGGCGCGTTGATCCTGTGGACAATTCTGAAGGCGACGGTCGGCATCCGCGTCAGCGAAGAAGACGAGATCAACGGCCTCGACATGGCAGAGCTGGGTATGGAAGCTTATCCAGAGTTTTCGAAAGGCTAAGAGCCAGCCACCGGAAAACAAAAAAACCCGGGCGTTCCCGCCCGGGTTTTCTGATTTATTGGATTGAGTCAGACACCGACGTCAACGATCGCCTTGGCCAGAATCGGAACCGTCGTCGCGTTCAAGCCAGCAATGTTCAACCGGCTGTCACCGATCATGTAGATGCCGTGATCCGCGCGTAGCTTTTCGACCAGTTCCGGTGCCGCCCCCAGACGCGAGAACATGCCTCGGTGCTGGGCGACAAACCCAAAACGATCGGACCCACTTTGGGCCTGCAGCTCGTCTGCCAGTTGTTGGCGCAAGCCCAGCATGGACAGGCGCACCTCTTCCAGCTCAGCCGCCCAGTCAGCGCGCAGGGCTTCGTCGTTCAAGATCGTCGTCACGACCCGCGCGCCGTGATCTGGCGGGAACGAGTAGTTCTGACGGTTCAGGAAGGCCAGCGTGGACTGGTTAAGGGCTGTCTGCGCCGGGTCATCACTGATGGCCATCAACAGGCCGGTCCGCTCGCGGTAGACACCGAAATTCTTCGAGCAGGACGCTGCAATCAGGCAACGCTTGACCGATGAGGCCACCAGTCGGGTTGCCTGCGCGTCTTCCTCAAGACCGTCACCAAAGCCCTGATAGGCAATGTCTATCATCGCCACGAGGCCACGCTCGTTGATCAGGTTCACGACTTCTTGCCATTGCACCATGTTCAGGTTGGCGCCGGTCGGGTTGTGGCAGCAGCCGTGCAGCAGGACCACGTCGCCCGCATTCGCGGTTTTCAGGTCCTCGATCATGCCGTCGAAATCTACGCCACGGGTTTCACCGTCGAAATACCGGTATTGGACCGTCTCCATCCCCAGGTAGTTCAGAATCGACAAGTGGTTCGGCCAAGTGGGGTTAGACACGAACACGCGGGCCGATGGGTTGGCCATGCGGATCATCTCAAACGCCTGACGGCAGGCACCGGTTCCGCCGGGCGTCGCCACGGCAGCGATGTTGCCGCGTGGAACCGAGGTGCCCAGGATCAGGCCAATCATCGCGTCGGCATAGGCCGGGTCGCCCGCCAATCCGGTGTAGGCCTTGCTCTCTTGCTCTTCCAGGATGCGCTTTTCGGCCGCTTTCACCGCACGCATCACCGGGGTCACGCCCTCGGCATTCTTATAAACGCCAACTCCCAGGTCGATCTTTTGATCGCGCGGGTCTTCGCGATACGCCTGCATCAGCGCCAGAATCTTGTCGGCAGGCTGCGGTTTGAGGTTTTCGAACATCAGTTCTCTCCGGTTGCGACGGGCAGGGTCGGGAAGGCACCCCATTCAGCCCAGGAGCCGTCATAAAGCGAGTGGTCTTTCTTGCCCATGCGTTCAAGCGCAAGGCTGAGGATCGCAGCCGTCACGCCAGACCCGCAAGAGGTGATCGCCGGTTTGGACAGGTCGACGCCAGCGGCCTCGAAGATGGCGCGGCATTCGTCGGGTGATTTCATCGTCCCGTTCTTGTTCAGCAACGTGCCGAAGGGCACATTGCGCGATCCGGGAATGCGGCCCGTTCGCAGACCTTCACGCGGTTCCGTTCCGGTTCCGGCAAAACGATCGGCAGAGCGTGCATCGATAATCTCATGATCTCCGAGCTTGGCCGCGGCAGATACCTGCGTGACGTCACGGACCAGATAGTTCTGGACCCGGACGGTCATGTGGCGGTCGCGGATCACCGGCGGCAGATCTTCGATATCATGCCCCTCGGCCTGCCACTTGGGCAGACCGCCATCCATAACGGCGATGTTTTCCTGCCCCATCAGCCGAAACAACCACCAGACGCGGGCCGCGGACATCAGGCCAGCCCCGTCATATACAACAACCTGATGGCCATCCCCTACACCCATCGCCCGCAGGCGGGACATGAACTTTTCGACCGGAGGTGCCATATGCGGGAGGTCCGAGCGGTGGTCCGAAATGTCATCGATATCAAAGAACCGTGCGCCGGGGATATGAGCGGCATCGTATTCGGCCTTTGCGTCGCGTCCTTGCTGTGGCAGATACCATGACCCATCCAGCACCCGCAGATCCGGGTCCTTGAGGTGGGCAGCAAGCCATTCGGTAGAAACGAGGGTTTTCGGATCATCCTGCATAAAAGCCTCCCCTAAACGCGTTTGGTTTTTCCCTATACGCGCGCGCATGCGGGTTCAAGACTGGATAGGATGATGACGCTAACAGACGCCTCTGATCCTGCGGTTCCGGGCATTGGGGCCAATTTGAGCAAAACCAACAGGCCCAAGCGCACCTGTAACTCAGTTTAACTTCCGCACACGGTTTGCCCATATGCACATTTAGAGTTGTAACCACCGGAAATGGTCATGGGTGTACGAGTGCCGTCCTGCTTTGTGGACTTGCGCCTGCATGATACTTTTCACTCCACTAGGGGTTGAACGAAAAACACACTTTCCGCCAGAAAATGGCCGGTTTTCCCTACGTCATTGTACCCCGGATTATCTGTGAAAGCGCCCATGTTCAGGCCGTGAAACAGCCAATACAACATCGGTGCTGGAGCCAAGAGAAACGGGCAAGTTGGAAAAATAATAGATGCACTCCCCCGCCGTCTGAAAAATTTGAAGCAGCGCGGAACACCTTTCCTAACATTTTGTAAGTGAAAAAAATACCACCGCCAGGGTAGTAAACCAAACAACCCGGACCATGGCGCAAGTCAAAGCACTCACTCAACAGGAGAACGAAATGAATACCCCTGGAACTAAGTTTGGCCTAGAGGCCCTGGGTCTGGCTGCCTTGATCTCACCGATAGGCGCTGCGGCGCAGGTCGCGTGCGAACCGTATACAGTAGAAGCAGGTGAAACACTGGCGACTATTTCCGAAACGGCTTATGGATCTCGGGACTACCAGATCATCTTCAACGCGAACAGAAACGTCATTGCCGGAAATCCGAACAACCTGACGCCTGGTACTGTTCTGAATTTGCCGTGCGCCGACGGCCGCTTGACCGCCGCATCGCAGTTCAACGAAGTTGTCGAGCGAGAGGAAGAAAAGGCCGCGAAGATCAAAGCCAGAAACGTTTATAAACCACCGATTCTTCTTTTGGCCGGCAATGATTGGGCACCCGATACGGACGAAGGTCTTTCGGGTGGCGGCTTTTTGATGCGGTTGTCGACAACGGCCCTGCATCGTGCTGGCAACAAGCGCGAATACAACCAGGGTTGGGTGAACGATTTCAACTCGCATCTTTATACACTTCTGCCCGCCGGAGCGTATGACATCGCCGTTGCCTGGGTTGTGCCAGATTGCACAAAAAACCCCCATGCCATGGGTGAAGACAGCCTTTATCGCTGTAACGGGTTCTACGCGTCACAGCCATTGTATGAATCGGTCGCTGGGTATTTCACTCTGCCCGACAGCAAATATGCTGGCGCAGCCTCCATCGAAGAGCTGGAAGGGGCCGTTTTCTGTCGTATGGGCGGGTTCTTTACCAATGACCTGGAAGAGGCCGGTCTGGTAGAACCTAAAATTACGCTTGTTCGCCCCCGCACCCCGGAAGAGTGCATCGAGGCGGTTATGAACGGAACGGCGGACGCCACCGGGATGGCCATCCAGCAAGCCAATGGTGCAATTGCGGCTTTGGGTTTGGAGAACGAGGTGGTTCAGAATGAGAACTTCACCCATCTGTCCGCCATTCCCCTGCTGGCCCATAAATCCAACCCGTACGGGCTGCAGTATATCTCGATGTTGAACAATGGCCTGAACGAAATGCGGCAGTCGGGCGAGTGGTACGATATCGTTTCCAGCTCGCTGTCCGAGTACAGCTCAAAACTGCAATCCGCGTCGAACTGATCGATTCGTGCAAAAGAACCCATACACACCGCGACCCGCGCTGTGTACCACCTCGAAACAAAGCCATCGCTTTGTACTTGGGTCACTTATCTGTTTCATGTCGCCCACCCTTTCCAGCGAGCGCGCTTCCTCAGGTGACGTCGGCTGGTTGCGCATAGTGATGCATGTTCAAGAACGCAGCGCCATTCGTCCCGGCCCGGTAGCCATGCGGCAGATCGGCTGCAAAGCGCAGGCCCTGCCCGGCCTGCAGCGGCACCCAATCACCGTCGCGCAGAATCTCAAGCGATCCGTTCAACACAAACACTTCTTCGGTCACACCTGCGGCATGAGCTGCGGATTCGTGGCTTTGGTTTGGGGCAAGGTCGACGTGAAACGTTTCGGCGCCCAGCGCTGGATCGAAGGGAAAGACGATCTTGACCTCGATGCTGCCGGGAAAGGTCACCGTGTGAAACACGTCGGGCATGGCGGTATCCCGCAGCGCCGCCGTTCCAATCAATGCACTAAGTGGTAACTGAAACCCTTTGGCGATTTTCCACAGCGTTGCGATGGTCGGGCTGGATTCGCCACGCTCAATCTGACCCAGCATGGCTTTGCTGACACCCGTCATCTCGGCCACTTTGGACAGGCTCAGCCCGGAGGCCGCTCGCACATCGCGTAGTTTTAGCGTAATTTCGTCCGGTGCCATCTTGATCGTCTCTTGAATCCCCTTGTGCGTTATAGCGCACATGTGGTACGTGCGCTATAACGTACGCAACCCGAATATCGCAACCGGGGCAAAAGGGAAACAGCATCATGCCAATGTACCGATCCAGAACCTCTACCCACGGCCGTAATATGGCTGGTGCCCGCGGCCTGTGGCGCGCCACCGGAATGGGTGACGACGATTTCGGCAAACCGATCATCGCTATCGTCAACTCTTTCACCCAATTCGTGCCGGGCCACGTGCACCTGAAAGACCTGGGCCAGATGGTCGCGCGCGAGGTTGAAGCCGCTGGAGGTGTTGCGAAAGAGTTCAATACCATCGCGGTCGATGATGGTATCGCCATGGGCCACGACGGAATGCTGTATTCTCTGCCCTCGCGCGAAGTGATCGCGGATTCGGTCGAATACATGGTCAACGCCCACTGTGCTGATGCGATGGTGTGTATTTCGAACTGCGACAAGATCACCCCCGGCATGCTGATGGCCGCTATGCGCCTGAATATCCCGGCGATCTTTGTCTCGGGCGGCCCGATGGAGGCTGGCAAGATCGACATCGCCGATCTGGACGCCAAGAAGATCGACCTGGTTGACGCAATGGTCGCCGCCGCCGATGACAAGTTCACCGACGAACAGGTCCAGCACATCGAAGAAAACGCCTGCCCAACTTGTGGGTCATGTTCCGGTATGTTCACCGCAAACTCGATGAATTGTCTGGCCGAGGCGCTGGGTCTTGCTCTGCCGGGCAACGGCTCAACTTTGGCCACACACGCCGATCGTAAAGAGCTGTTTCTCGAGGCCGGGCGTCGGATCGTTGAGATCACCAAACGGCACTATGATCTGGACGAAAAAGGCTTCCTGCCCCGTGAAATCGCCACGTTCGACGCTTTTGAAAACGCGATGAGCCTGGATATCGCCATGGGCGGTTCGACCAACACGGTGTTGCACCTGCTGGCCATTGCACATGAGGGTGAAGTGCATTTCACTATGACCGATATGGACCGCCTGAGCCGTCAGGTGCCGTGTCTGTGCAAGGTCGCGCCCAATACCGAGAATGTTCATATGGAGGACGTGCACCGCGCCGGTGGCATCTTCTCGATCCTTGGCGAGCTAAGCCGCGCCGGGCTGCTGCACGAAGATTGCAGCACCGTGCATTCGGCAACCATGGGCGAAGCGATTGCCAATTGGGACATCAAGGTCGCCAACAACCCCGCAGCGCAGGACCTGTTCAAGGCCGCGCCCGGCGGCGTACGCACGACGCAGGCGTTCAGCCAGTCGAACCGGTACAAGGAACTGGACACCGACCGCGAAGGCGGTGTGATCCGGTCCAAGGAACACGCGTTCAGTCAGGATGGCGGTCTGGCAGTCTTGTTCGGCAACATCGCGCGCGAAGGATGTATCGTGAAAACGGCAGGCGTTGATCCCAACAGCCTGACGTTCACTGGATCTGCCTATGTCTGCGAAAGCCAGGATCAGGCCGTGAACGACATCCTGACCGGCAAGGTCAAAGAGGGCGACGTGGTGGTGATCCGCTACGAAGGCCCGCGCGGCGGTCCGGGGATGCAGGAAATGCTCTATCCGACGTCTTACTTGAAATCCAAGGGTCTGGGCAAAGCCTGTGCCCTGCTGACCGATGGGCGTTTTTCGGGTGGCACTTCGGGTCTGTCGATTGGCCACGTTTCACCAGAGGCCGCCGAGGGTGGCGAAATCGGGCTGGTCAAGCAAGGCGACAAGATCGAGATCGACATCCCCAACCGGACGATTCATCTGGCCGTGTCTGACGAAGAACTGGCCGCCCGCCGCGAAGAGCAGGACGAAAAGGGATGGGTGCCCGCCGCACCGCGCAAGCGCAAGGTGTCAACCGCGCTCAAGGCCTATGCCAAGCTGGCGACAAGTGCCGCGAAAGGTGCCGTGCGCCAAGTCTGACGAAGCGGTTTCCAAACTGCAATAACTTCAAAGGTCTCGCTAGTTTGTTTAGCGAGACCTTTTTCTTTTGTATTCAACGATATCCATAGCACAATCGGTGAGAAGCATGACATTCTGGCGCCCGCACAAAGGTATCCGTGTCAAAGCCATCGGCTTGCATTGGCGGGGGGACCGCCTTCTTGTTGCTGAAGTCCCAAATGACGACGGTCGCATCAAGGGTGTTCGCCCGTTGGGCGGATCGGTCGAATTCGGCGAAACATGGCATGACGCCCTGAAACGTGAGTTCCGCGAAGAACTCGATGTGACGGTTGAAGTCAGAGGGCAACCGCTGGTGATTGAGAACCTGTACCAGCATGAAGGGCATCAGGGGCATGAGATCATCTTTGTGGCCGAGATTCAGTGCCCCGAGCTTTTGAACTGGCCCGACGCGCCTATTTCATTCACCGAAGACAATGGCCTGAGCTGGACAGCAGGATGGTTCAGTCTGGATGCTCTGGATACCGGCGGCCCAGAGCTATACCCGTCTGGCCTGAAAGAGTGCCTGATCAATCGCTGACTCGTTCGCCTAGTCGCCCAGTTTGGCATGAACTTCGTCCAGATCAATCTCACCGATTGGCATCTTGTTGCCCGGGTTCTCAAAATCGTATTTGAACAACTCGAAATCGTGTTTGTAGATTTCGTAGACCAGATGCATCGAAAAGTCGTCAAAGTAGTCCTCGACCGGATGCGCACGTTTGGGCCCGTGGCCTTCGGATTCATTGAATCGCGGGATTTCGGACAAATTCACAGCGTGCGGTGTCTCTAACCGATCAAGGACACTTTGCATTCCTTCGTTGAACTGCTCAGTCCAGAAAATCTGATCGTACTGCCCACCATTCACGATGAAGGTAGAAACATGCCCGGACATGGCCGACCAGTGAATGTCAGGATCCATCGGACGCCGCCAGCGGATCGTATCACGTGCAAACAGCAAAAACCGGCGGAAACTGGCGATCTGATCGAACTCACCCTTGCCATCGTCGCCGCCAACTTCGATCCCGTAATTATAGATAAGCGTGGGCACCAAATTGCCCCGATACCGCTTGCCGTTGCGCTGAATGCCGCAGATCTTGTCGAAGAACGAGCTTAGAATTCGGGTGTAGGGATTGCGTACGCAAGTAAAGGCCAAGGACTTGTGATTGCGGACATTTCCCGAGATCTGATCCTGACTTGGACCGAAGGCCCATTTGTGCATCCCGTCTTTTGCGTCGTGGATATCCCCATCAAAAAACTGCCCGTGATCGGAATAAAACATGATCTGACCAATGGTCGAACAGGCGCATTTCGGCACCACACGGTAAACCATGCTTTCGCTTTCGGTCATCCATGTACCGGGAAAACCCATCTGCTGTGCCTCCTTTGCTGATCTGGTCTTAAAATTGACGCGCCAGCATTTGAAACCAAAAAACCAAAAATATTCTATTTATTCAATCGCTCATCCTCAGTATCACGGTTGGAAACGGGCAGAAACGGAAAACAATAGGCCAATATGGCAAGAATTGCCTACATATTGCTTTGTCACAAAGACCCTGACGCAATCATCGCGCAGGCCGAGCAACTGACCGCAGCCGGGGATTGCATGGCGATCCACTTTGACGCGCGGGCCAGTGCGGCCGCTTTCGAACGCATTCGCGAGGCTTTGAAAGACAACCCCAATGTCACGTTTGCCAGCAAGCGCATCAAATGCGGCTGGGGGGCTTGGTCACTGGTTCAGGCCACGCTGAACGCCCTGCAGGCCGCTGTGGATGCGTTTCCCCGCGCCACTCATTTCTACATGGTGTCAGGTGACTGCATGCCGATCAAATCGGCTGAATACATCCACGACTTTCTGAACCAGCACGACGTTGATTTCGTCGAAAGCCATGATTTCCTGGAAAGCAACTGGATCAAGACCGGCATGGTCGAGGACCGGCTGATCTATCGGCACTATTTCAACGAACGCACACAGGCCAAGCTGTTTTACGGGTCGTACAATCTGCAAAAACGGTTTGGTTTGACGCGCGAGATTCCGTCAGATGTTCAGATAATGATCGGCAGCCAATGGTGGTGCCTGCGCCGCAGAACCATCGAAATGATCCTGGATTTTCTGCAAAAGCGCCCGGATGTGAAACGGTTTTTCTCGACCACCTGGATTCCGGACGAGACCTTTTTTCAGACGTTGGTGCGCCATCTGATCCCTAAGACTGAGATCGACAACCGCACTCCCACATTTCTGATGTTCTCGGATTATGGCATGCCGGTGACGTTCTACAACGATCACTATGACTTGCTGCTATCCCAAGATTACTTGTTCGCCCGCAAGATCAGCCCCGAAGCCCATGAGTTGAAGGACAGGTTGGGTCAGATGTACGCAACCGAAGGGATGACCTTTCACATCTCGGACGAAGGCCGCAACCTGTACAGCTTTCTGACTGGGCGTGGCCGGGTGGGGCGGCGCTATGCGCTACGGTTCTGGGAGGCGGGCAATTCACTGGGCCCCGAGCGCGAAGTGTTTCTGATCGTGAGTAAGAAATGGCATGTTGCCAAGAGGTTGGTGGATCAGATCGTCTCGGAAACCGACATTCCCTGCGTGGAATACCTGTTCAACGAAGAAGACACTTCTTTGCCTGATCTGGGCGGCATTGAATCGTCTCTGGCCAAGCGCACGCGGCACCGGCGCGCGGTGGCGCGCATGCTGTTTGAAAGCTTTGATTCCAACAAGCTGGTCTTGTGCGTGGATCCCGCAGATCTGGATATCATTCAGGATTTCTGCTCGGTTCAGGCCCGTAGCCATGTTCTGGAAATCGAGTGCGAGTACTCCGACGATTATCTGATCGGCCACGCCCGCCGCGTGGGGTTGGCCGGAGAAAGCAGTCCTCGGGAATCCGTGGCCCGTCTGATCCCAGCACTGCGCAGTTCACTGGTGCACGAATCCGAATTGATCCGCGAGGCAGAGTTCGACGGATACCTGCGTATCCGCGAGACCAACTCAAATATTGAGAATGAGACCGCGATTGCCGAGTTTCTGGGCGTGTCGCTGGACAAGGCGCAAGCCATCATGAGCCTTGACTATCTTTTTGCGGATTAACGCGGATCGTCCAGCGGCGCGCCGAAGCGCCGCTGGATAATTGGTTCAGATATCGAATTTGACGCCCTGTGCCAAAGGCAACTCAGCCGAGTAGTTCACCGTATTTGTCTGACGACGCATGTAGGCTTTCCACGCGTCCGAGCCGCTTTCGCGCCCGCCGCCAGTTTCCTTCTCACCACCGAAGGCTCCACCGATCTCGGCACCAGATGGGCCGATATTCACGTTGGCGATCCCGCAATCCGACCCGGCCGCAGTCAGGAACTGCTCTGCCTCGCGCATATTCAGGGTGAACACGCAAGAGGACAGGCCTTGGGGGACGTCATTCTGCAGCTCAATCGCGTCATCAAAATCGTCATAGCCCATGACGTAGAGGATGGGCGCAAAGGTTTCGGTTTTTACCACCGCCGTCTGGCCAGGCATTTCGACAATGGCCGGTTCCATATAGACACCAGCAGGCACACCCTCGGTCACGCGACGACCACCGTGCACGGCTCCACCTTCGGCCTTGGCAGCCTCAAGCGCTGCGGTCATGGCCGTGCCCGAGGCTTCGTCTACCAACGGGCCAATCAACGTGCCTTCGACCAGTGGGTTGCCGATGGGCAATCCTGCATAGGCTTTTTTCAGACGGCCCACCAGTTCTTCGCGGATCGAGTTATGTACGATCAGGCGGCGCAGCGTGGTACAGCGCTGACCGGCCGTACCTACGGCCGAGAACACAACCGCACGGACAGCCATTTCCAGATCGGCCGAAGGACCAACGATCATTGCATTGTTGCCGCCCAACTCCAGAATGCACTTGCCAAAACGCTGTGCTACAATAGGTGCCACGGCGCGACCCATACGGGTGGACCCTGTGGCCGAGATAACCGGAACGTCTTCGCTTGCGACCAAGGCCTCGCCCAGCGCCGCATCACCGATCAGGGTTTGCAGCAGGTTGCCCGGCGCATCGCCAAACCGAACCAGCGCGCGTTCAAAAATCTTCTGACAAGCCATCGCGGTCAGCGGAGATTTCTCGGACGGCTTCCAGATCACCGGGTCACCGCAAACCAGCGCCAGTGCCGCATTCCAAGACCAAACCGCTACCGGGAAGTTGAAGGCCGAGATCACCCCGACCGGGCCTGCCGGATGCCACGTCTCCATCATCCGGTGACCCGGACGTTCCGACGCAATGGTCAGACCATACAATTGACGCGAAAGACCGACCGCAAAGTCACAGATGTCGATCATCTCCTGCACTTCGCCCAAGCCTTCGGATGTGATCTTGCCAGCCTCCCAACTGACCAGAGCACCCAGATCGTCCTTGGCGGCGCGCAGTTCCTCTCCCAACAGGCGGATCAGCTCACCCCGGCGCGGGGCCGGTACTGTCCGCCATTCTTTGAACGCCGTTTTAGAACGGGCAAAGATGGCGTCCATGTCGGCAACGGGTGTCTCATGCACGTCGGCCAACACGCTGCCATCAATCGGAGACGTCACTTTGAGCGTGCCGCCGGTCAGTTCGGCCTCGGTCAGATCCAGATTGGCGAGGGTTGTTTGGGCTGTCATCACGATGTCTTTCATATCTCAGGCCGCCTTGTTCTGTTCGGTTACGTCGCCGGCGCGATAGAGCCGGCCAAATTCGGTATTGAGGAAATCGGACAGGTTCACCTGTTCTTGCCGGATAAAGCCCTTCGCAGGCAGTGCGCCGGTCCGCATCAAATCAACCACACCCAGAACGCCTGCGGCCGTGGTGACCTGTATAGCGCTCCAGACCTGTCCGTTGATGGTGCGGGCAAAGCTCTTGTTGATCAGGGATTTCTCGCGCAGCGCGCCGTCGATCATGCCCTTCGCGGTGCAATAGACCAGCACCACATCCTGGTCGGTGCGTGGCAGCGCGGTCTCAAAAATATCCTTTAGCAGATCGCGGCGATGTTCCAGGCCAAGGTCCTTGAGAAGCAATTTCAGGATATCGCAATGGCCCGGGTACCGGATCGAACGGTAAGACACTGCCCGCGCCTTGCCGTCCAGCGTTTCGGGTAACGTTCCCAACCCACCAGAGGTGTTGAAGCATTCGTACTCCACCCCGTCATGGCCAAGCAGCTCATAATCCTCCAGCGGAGCGGTCTTGACCCGTTCACCATTCACAATGGCATCGCAAGGGTTGCAGTATTCATTGATCAACCCGTCAGTGGACCAGGTCAGATTGTATTTTAACGCGTTGGTCGGATAGAGCGGCAGCGCCCCCACCCGCATATGCAGGCTGTCGATTTCATCGAATTCCGCCGCCAGCGATGCCCCCGCGATACCAACAAAACCCGGCGCCAGGCCACATTGCGGCATGAATGCAGTTTCACTGTCCTGCGCCAGTTCGCGCACGGCATTGGTCGCCGCGACATCTTCGGTCAGGTCAAAATAATGCGCACCAGCGGCCTTGGCCGCCTTGGCAATTTTCGGCGTCAGAAAGAACGGGGCCGCGGAGATTACGGCATCGAACCCACCCAGGCCTTCGGTCAGTTGCGCTTCGTCGCTCACATCGATTTGCCGGGTCGAAATGCCCTGCTTGTTCAAAGCTGATAACGCAGCCAAATCCCGGTCGGCCACTGTGACCGAGTAATTGGCCGATGACTTCAGCAAGGTCGCGATCATCTGACCGATCTTGCCTGCTCCGATGACACAAATGTTCCAGCTCAAAACGCGCCTCCTCTTTCGTTTTTGAAAGTATGAGGCCGCTTCTGTCCGAAACGCAGGGGCAATCTTGACGAAATCGTGGTTAAGCTTGTCATATTGACAAGATTTTTGTCAATTCGTCGTACCAGCTGTGCGAGCTTCCACGCTCGGCGGCACGATGAACGACATGATCACCCTATGGCTGCAACGCAATTGACCCAATCAACAACGCCAGTGATTTTTATATTCAGATATTATACAGTGCGCTCAATTGGACCTTTTTGTTCGCGCATATCAATGTGTTCAATCGGTCCGCCCAGCGCGGAAAATTACGTCAGGCCGGTTTTCTATTCCGTATGACCGATGGGTGCCTGACCCAAAAACAAGCTTCTGCGTTGGGTCTTTGATAATTTTCACGGCGAAGTTCAGGGGGGACAAGACGTGCCTAAAGATCCAATTGAAAACTCTCAATCATTCAATCCATCCCAAGACGATCTCAACTTGATAGACGAGGTCCTGCCATCCAAGGATCCATCAGTCATTCATTCGAAATTCGAGTTCTACGAAGTATCCGAAGAGATGGTCCTGCCCTCTGAAGGTATGTTCGTGGTCCTTGGCGGCATGGTTCAGCTCCGGCAGGACAAAGCGGTTCTGGCGACCGCAGACACCGGGGACTATTTTTACGAAGAACATCTCGAAATCGAGGACATTCCCGTCAGTCTTCAGGCGCTGGCCACTCCGGGCACCCGATTGGCCTATCTGCCCAAACACCAATGGAAGGCAATCCCGAAAAAGATCAAGGATGCCTGTGAAGATACGCTGTTTGGCGATCTGGTCAGTGTGCATCTGAAGAACTATCAACAGCCGATCAATTGCTGCAGCGTGACCGCTGCAGCCCTTAGCATGTCGGCGCTTGGATTCAGCTACGAAGTCAACGACATCTTTCGCGAATGCGGCTTGCCGACCTCGTTTGTCGTAAACGACGGAATATCGCTGGGCGAACTTTTCGATGTTGCCTGCACATTCATCCATACTCAGGACCTGCGCGATGTCATTCAGGTGCAGGCCTATTTCATGGATGAGGCCACGACATCCGTGGATCTGCTGCTTGAGGCAATAGACGAATCCAATCGGCTGGGTGGAAAGAACGATATCCTTGTGGCGAACTTTCAAGTCGGTGTCGCACATGGCAAGGAGAACATGCCGGGGGGCCATTTTGCCATTATCGCAAAGTGCAACCCAAGTACCGGCCTTGTGCATATGATGGACGTTCACCCGGAAAAGTACGGCAAGCTATGGGTGACGACCATTGATCGACTGTGGGCCGGGATGACCGACCGCGATGGAACATCGATGCGATCACGGGGGATGCTGCGGTTTTCGGCGCTAGACGCTGTCAAAACATACCTGCAAACCCTGAAGCAGGACTGCAATTATGTCGACAGTACGCAATACCTGGCCAAGGACCCCAAAAAGCGGCGCAACCTGTTCCGGCGGGCCAGCCCGAACATGAATTCGATGGGCGTTCTTGCCGAAAGCCTGGCCATCCTTGGGGATGAACAGGTTGACGAAGACAAACTGCTGAGGGCAACGCAAACCGATTTGGCCGAGGCGCTTAGTCGTGTGTCGACAGCCCGGGAAATGCACGCGATGGCGCAACGGTACCTCAGTCAGGAACCGGACGTGCATCTGGGAAGCACTTTCCGCCGCTACGCCAAACGTTCAGACAAAAACGTCAGTTCACCCGAAGACTGGTTCCACCACCAATTGCAAAGTCTGAACGAACACAAAGATCTTCGTCATCTGATGATCAATATCGATTTCAATAAAGTCCTGGGGTCTGAGGTCATTCGCCCCCCAAAGAATGCGTTCCGTGAAACGGCCCTGCTGGAGGAGTTCTGGTGCCTGTGTATCGCTTATAAAGAGGCCACCGATATGGTGACGGTTGTGGACATGAGTCCCGCGACCTCACAGGTATGGCAGGCACCGCGCGGGCATTTGTTCCGCGGCCTTCGGGACCTCAAGGACCCGGCCTTGCTCGTGATCGAAAAACAGGACCCACCCGAAGACCCCAGCGACGTAGACCAGATCGTCAAAAACAACCCACTTGTTCTTTTTTATGCGGATGAAGACCCCTGGTCCTACATGCTGCGCAGTATCCTGGCCAATATCGGCATCACCGACATCAAGCTGATTGATGTCGAGGGGCATGGTGCAAACGTTATGAAAATGCGCCGGCAACTGATCGCCCGAACCGGTAAGGAAACCGTTCCGTATCTGTTTTTTAATGGCGTTTGTCTGGGCCGGCGAAACGACATCGTGGACAGTATCCTGAAAGGCGAATTTCAGAAGGACGTTGAAAAGGCCGGGTTGCCTGTTCTGCTGCGTCATGAATCCCCCAGCTTGGACAAGAACATCTTTGGGTACCCCAAGGGCGGGCTGACCGATGCTCCCAGCGAAAAGCGCAACGTATTGCTGTGTGCTTGCGGATCATCGGCGGCGGACAAGGTGCCGCAACTGGTGAAGAAAATCACCGATGCCGGCCACAATGTGAAACTGATCCCTTCAGTGTCCGCTGAAAGGTTCTTTCGCGATATAGAGATCGAAAAGGGCGTCGAGATTGAAAGGGGGTATGAGCCGGAAAAGGTCGAGGACTATATCTCGCACAACGACTATTACCGCGACGACGACGAATGGAACTTCCGCTACACCAAGTTTGGCATGCCGCTGCGCGCCTCGCATCTTGCGTTGTGTGATTGGGCCGATTGCGTGATCGTGGCGCCCGTGACCTGCAATACAATGGGCAAGATCGCCAATGGGATTGCCGACAACCTTTTGACCTCGGTCTTTGTCGCCTGGCAGTACCGGAACAAACCGGCGATCCTTTGCCCGGCGTGTAACACCAACATGTGGAACAACGTCACAACCCAAAGGAATGTCGAAAAGCTACGCGATCTGGGTGTTGATCTGGTCGGTCCCCGCAAAGGGCGGCTGTCGAACGGCATGATGGGCATCGGTATGATGGCGACCCCGGACCAGATCATGGAAGTTCTGGACGAAGCGTTCGAAGAACTAGCCGATCAGGAACACAACATCTGCAAATGGGCGCAAGAAGCCGCAGCTTCGGATGAGTTCGTGCAATGGCGCCGTGTTTTCGACGCGATTGAAAACGGGATGGCCGGGATCGACATCGTGGATGAGCACAATGGCGATACGCTGTTGCATTACGCAGCTGGCGGCGAAGGTGAGTTGCATGAAAACGGAAAGGGCTTGGGCAAACCTGACATTGAGGCCGCGCAAGAGCTGATACGGCGCGGCATCAACGTGAATGCGACCAACGACCATGGGTTTACCAGCCTGCACGTGGCGGTGATGAACAACTCGGTTGATATGGTCAAAACACTGTTGGCTGCAGATGGCATTGACGCAAGTTCGTGCATCCACTTCCTGCAAAGCCCCAAAAACGCCGAGGACGTCAATGAAGCCAAAATCTCGAGTAAAGTGCTGGCCATGCTGGATGACTGGGCCAACAGCCACACGCTTGCGGAGATCGAGGAAGAGAGCGAAGACGATGTCGTAGATGACCGTGAACGTACCTATCTCTACTTCACCTATGGCTCGTTAAAGAAAGGCTTCCCGAACCATGAGGCCCACACAGATGTGCTGGATGATTTCGTTGGCAAGGCCGTGACCCGACAGCGAATGCCCCTGATCGTGCCGCATGAGCCGCATTGCGACAATCCGAATTGTGGTTACCTGCATCGGATGGCCACGCTGGTCGACCAGAAAGGCCGTGGCAAACCGATCCACGGAGAGGTGTATCGGGTGACTTCGTCCGGTATGAATGAACTCGACAAGCTCGAAGGTTTTCACGGACCCGGATCACCCGAGAACGTCTACGTCCGTAAGCGGATCAACGTGCTGATCGAGGGCGTAATGAAACCCGCATATGCCTATGTGATCGCGCAGCCCACCAAGTATCTGGATCAGTTGGAGAAAGGCGCAGCCGGGGTTGTCGGGGAATACACGCTGGACATGGCCACAGGCACATTAAAACCCGGGTGGCAGCCACCCGCCTAGTTTTGAACCTGTATCCCGACCTCATCCTTAGGGCTGTCCTTGAGGCTGAGGTTATAGGCCGTGATGATCACCATGCACGACAGGACAAAGGGCCAGAAACAGGCCTTGGGAATCAGGTTGTCTTTATAGTGGATGAACCACAGGGACGGCACGGCCTCGGCTGCAAAGAAGTAGGTGTTTACCGACACTGCCAGCAGCAGGAAATACATCAGGAAAAAGAACGATTCCATGTAGATCACAGGAGATCCGGCGAAGCCTTCGCGCAATTGCACATGCGCCAGCAGGATCACGAAAAACAAGACTGAGCAGGTGCCGATAACGCTGGACGTACTGAAATCGTGCCGTTCCACCAGATTGGGGCGTCGCGTGACTGTCATGACAGCCCCGAACAGCAGCATCGTCACAACAATCAGCGGGATCATGTGGACGATAAAAGCATTCGCA
Source organism: Ruegeria atlantica (assembly GCF_001458195.1). Classification (GTDB taxonomy): domain Bacteria; phylum Pseudomonadota; class Alphaproteobacteria; order Rhodobacterales; family Rhodobacteraceae; genus Ruegeria; species Ruegeria atlantica. The sequence goes on from NZ_CYPU01000017.1 coordinate 102,293, forward strand.
AAGTTCCGTTTGATGACGAAATTATAGTGCAGCTCAGGCAGGTTGGTCTGATATTCGTTCTTGCCGATGCCAAGGGTCGTATCCAGATCGGACAGCCGGTAGTCGAAATAGGTGTTTTCACGCTCCCACGTTCCCATGACGATCCGGTTGTCGATGCCAAAGATATCGTTCGGCCCCGTGGCCGGATAGGCCGAAAAGTCAGGGATTAGAGCCACATTTACATCAAACTCGCCCGGCCAGAAACGGACCCAGACGGTTTTGTGGTCAAACGGATAACTGGTATAGTCAAAGGCCTGGCGCAAGGTCTGTTCAAAATACCAGCCGATCAACTCGGACCCGCCCTGATCTATCCTGTAGGCTTCTTCAATCAGGCCACTCGCTGCCTCGGCAGCTTCCGGCAGGATGAACCCCACTTCGCCTTCGGCTGGTTTGATGGCGTCATGCACACCGTCTTCATAATGCTGCCAGATATAGCCGCTGACATGCACATCACTGGCACCGGTAAAACTGAAGGATTTGATAAATATGCCAGTTTTGACCTGATAGCTAGGCAAATTTGGAAGGTCTTGCAGGTAAGCGTCGACCGACGCCTGATCTGGCAATTGCGTCGGGTCCTCGTCGAAATGGTTCAGTTCAATCCAGAGTTTGAACAGAACAAGGGCCAGACCCAGCGTAACAAAACCCGAGATCAGCCAGACTTTCTTTTCTATGCTCATTCAGCCCCTCACCTGATTAGTCCAGCGGCCCGACCAGCGATTGCTTGATGCCCAGGTTCTGAAACCGCGCCTTCAATTCATCGAAACCCTCGTGTGCCGTCAAAGGAATGCCCCAACCCCCACATTCAGCCAGTGTTCGAGCCTGCAGGATCGACAGATCGACCATCGGCAAGGGCTCATCCGCTGTGAAATCGGCCAGGGCATCTGCGTACCGTGTGGCTTCGTCCCACTGCTTGCGCGCCAGCATGACGGCAGCGGCGTCCGTATAGAAATGCAGGTGGCTATGGCCAACACAGCCTTCGGCGATGATCTTCTCGCCAAGCTTTAGGTTTTCATCCTGCGCAGTTGGGTCCTCTTCGGCCATGGCCAAAGCTGACAGCGCTTTTGGTCCGACAAAATTCCGACCGTGCTCAAGGGCAATATCGACCGCGCGGCGACCGGTTTCGCGCGCCTGTTCCAGCTGCCCGGCATAGACGTGTGTGCGGGCAAGATGTTCAAGCGCCTGCGCCTCGAGGCGTTTTGCACCAACACGGTTTGCGATCTCGGCAGACAGGGTGAAGGCGTCCAGCGCCTGATCTATTTCTCCTAAAAAGGTGTGCGCAACGCCCAAACAGGTCTGCGCAACGCATTCCGGCACAAAGGCAAAATACTTCTGTGACACCTCAATGGCTTCCTGCGCATCCAGCTTTCCTTGCGCTATTTCGCCGGTATAACTACGCGCGACGCTCAGATTGTGCAGGTTTGCGGCCAAGTCACGGACCAAACCCTTTTCCCGCGCCCGTTCGACCGCCTGCGTGTAGAACCCCGTTGCGGTCTGCATCGTGGCATTCATGAAATTGGCGTCGCCAAATCCACTGAGCGCGCCAACTTCAAGTCGTGCGGATTCAAGCTTTCTGGCCAGTGTTAGAGCCTTTTCATTACTCTCAAGCGCCTTTGTCACCTGCCCCAGCGGGAAGTATACATTGCCGCGCACATAGTTGATCTGGGCAATGTCGCGGTCAGACCCGCAGCGTTCTGCGGCTGCCTCGGCAATATTCAGACTTTCCAGTGCTTCCTGATACAGGCTGGCCTGCCGCGCAGCCTGCGCCAGGCCGATTTGTGCACGGCAGATTTGTTCATCCGTTTCGGCCAGTTCTGCAGCCTCTTTGAATTCACGCAGGGCATCATTGGACAGGCCTTGCAACCGGTGCGTCTCACCCCGGGCGCAGAACAGATCAAAGCGAACCCCTGCGGGTGCTGGCAGTTCCAGCCCCCGTTCGATCAACGGGCTGGCATCGTCGAACTGAAAAACCTGTATCAGCTTGTCCGCGGCTTCCAGATAAGCCTGGGCCGCATGGGTTGCACCCGCGCGATCCAGATGTTGTGCCCGCAGGGTGGCGTCACGGTCCTCAAACCAACTCGCGGCCTGACGATGCAGGCGCGCGCGTTCAGATTTCACCAAAGTTGCATAAGATCCGTCGCGGATCAGCGCGTGGGCAAACATCAGATCGGCCTCAGCCTCGCGGATCAGGGCGGAGCGGATCAGGGTCGAGGTGTCCAGATGCCCTTCACCCAGAACAAAATTCAAAACTTCGGGCGAGAACCTCTGCCCCAGCACAGATGCCGCCTGAATCGACGTCCGGCTGGTCCGGTCCAGCGAATCCAGACGGGACTGAACAATGCCCTGAATGCTGCCGGGAACAGATTCTTGTTTCAGCACATCGATATTACGCAATAACTGCTCAAGAAACAGCGGATTGCCCCCGGCGCGTTTCACGCAGGCGTCTAACAGTTCCGGGTCGATCCCGGTGAACTCTTCGACCAGTTGCCGGGCCTGTTCGTCTCCCATCGGCGCCAGTTCCAGCTTGGATATCAGGGCGCCATCCGTCGCAATTTGCCATTCGCGGTCGATCGGATCGCCTTCCACGCGGCTGGTCATCAGCAACACGCAGGGCAGATTTCGCGTCATCGCCGCGATATGGGCGCAAGCTGTCAGGATCTCGGGTGAAGCCCAGTGGATATCCTCGATATGGATCAACAAAGGCGTTTCTTGGCTGTGGGCCGAGATCAGGTCGTCGACGACCTGACGCCGCCCCCGCAGACGGGTTGCATTGTCCATAACCGCATAGACCTCGGCCAGACCGGGGTCTTGCTCAAGCTCAAGCAGCGCATTCAGATGCGCGGCATTCGCCGCTGTTACCCAACCCTTACTAATTGCATCTTTCGCGACAGAGGCACAGGTTTCCGTATCATCCGTCGGCTCCAGCCCCAGAATACTGCGCGTCACGGATTGGATGGCTGAATGCCCCTCGCGCGCGCCGAAATCCATGACCACGCCATTGTGGACGGAATAGGACAGGCTGTCGGCCAACTCAGCCACCTGTTCGGACAGGTGCGTTTTGCCAATACCCGGCTCGCCCAGTACGATATGGACTTCACCCTTACCGTGCCGCTGGCATCGATCAAACGTTGCCGAAAACAGGGACAGCTCTCGCTCGCGGCCCACAAAGCGATGCCTGCGCGATCGGATGTTGCGCGCCATCCGGTCCAGCCGCCACAGCTCAACCGGATCACCAAGGCCTTTGATCGCCTTTTCGCCCATCGATTCACCGACAAAAAGCGGCCCTAACGCACGCTGAATGTCATGTGAAACCAAAGTTTCCCCCGGCGCCGCCATGTCGGTGATGCGTGACGCCAGGTTCACACCGTCACCGGTCACGGTGTATTCCGTATGCGCCTGACTGCCTGTCGTACTGGCAATGACCTGTCCTGATGCAATCCCGATATGGCAGGTCAGCGGCGGGTTCAGGCCCGGTAGAACCGTGTGAATTTCCAGCGCGGCCCGCGCGGCCCGTTCGGTATCGTTCGTGTGCGAGATCGGCGCGCCGAACACGGCCATAACCGCATCGCCAATATGCTTGTCGATCCGGCCGCCGTATTTTTCGACGACTTTGTCCACCCTGGTGAAAAACGCGTTGAGCAGCGCGTGCATGTCTTCGGCATCCAGTTCGCTGGTCAACCGGGTAAATCCGGTCAGATCGGCGAACATGACTGTCACCTGTCGCTTCGCAGGCTCCAGCGATTCCCCAGGCTGAAATGGCGGAGCGGTTTCGAACGTCTCAAGCTCGGCAATCGCGCGCAAAAGCCGTCGGCGGTCGCCGACAGCAGTGACTCCGATTTCGATCAGGTCTTCACCCGTCAAATCGGGTAAAATTCCAAAATCAATTTTGTTATCCAAAAAGGCCTGCGCGTAGTCAGATAATCCAAGTGCGCTTAGCCAGTCCCTAAGGTCCTGAGACATTTCGCCCCTCTGAAGCCCCCAACTCCATAGACAGACGTAGCACAACAAACTCGGATGAGTCTGCAAAGTTTGAATATTTTAATGTATATGCACACCCAATTGCCCGCGTGACGGGCAATTGGGTTTTTGGAATTAGATCTCGGCCTCTAGCCCGTCCGTCGACAGATCGTCCAGTTTCGGCATCAACCGCAGCAGCTCGCTTGCATATTCGGTCTGCGGATTGGCGAAGAGTTCGTTGGTTTCCTGAAGTTCAACCACCTTGCCCTGCTTCATCACGGCCACCCGGTCGCACATCTGACGCACCACCGGAAGGTCGTGGCTGATAAATAGCAGCGTCAGACCCAGATGCTCCTGCAAATCCTTCAGGATGTTCAGGATTTGCGCCTGAATTGACACGTCCAGGGCGCTGGTCGGTTCGTCACAGATCAGGAACCGCGGCTGCGTCGCCAGCGCGCGGGCAATCGAGATCCGCTGTCGCTGACCACCCGAGAATTCGTGCGGGTATTTTAGCCCGGCCTCATGGCCCAGCCCGACCTGATCCAACAGCTCGTTCACGCGGCGCTTGATGTCAGACCCTTCCATCAGCTTATGATGGCGGATCGGTTCGGCCACGATATCGTCGACCCGCATCCGGGGGTTCAGCGACGAATAAGGGTCCTGGAAGATCATCTGGATGTTCTTGCGATAGGCATCCAACGCGGCCCTGTTGGTCAGATCACTAACCACCTGCCCCTCAAAGGTGATCGTACCGCCATCAACCGGGTACAGCCCCGCGATCATCCGCGCGATGGTAGACTTCCCAGAGCCGGATTCACCCACGACCCCGAACACCTCACCCGCACGGATGTCAAAGCTGACATCGTCAACGGCAGTGAAATAAGTGCGGTCCCACGGCAGCAGGCCTTTGCGCTGCAGGAACTTCTTGGTCAGATTGCGGATTTCGAACACCGGTTTGCTGGTGTCATTGTCCACCTTAGGCCAGTGCCGGGCCATATCGTCGATGGCAAAACGGGTCTCGCGCCCACCATAGCTGATCTGCGGAAAGCGGTGCAGCTTCAGAGTCGGGCGCGGAACGGCGGCGATCAGCGACTTGGTGTATTCGTGCGTGGGCTTACCCATGACCTGAGACGTCGGGCCGGTTTCCACCACCTTGCCCGCATACATGACCGTCACCTTGTCCGTGGTATCCGCGATAACGCCCATGTCGTGAGTGATCAGGATAACGCCAACCTGCCGTTCCAGCGCCAGCTCTTTGATCAGGTCTAGAATCTGCGCCTGAACGGACACGTCCAACGCCGTCGTCGGTTCATCCGCGATAATCACGTCCGGCTCGGTGCACAGCGCAAGAGCGATGACCACACGCTGCCGCATCCCGCCTGAGAACTGGTGCGGATATTGGTCCAGCCGCGTGTCCGGGTCAGGAATGCCCACCCGGTCGATCAGATCACGGGCACGCTGGTTCGCCTCGGCATCCGTTCCGCCCAGATGGGCCTGGATCGTCTCGGTCAGCTGTTCGCGCACGGTAAACAGCGGGTTCAGCGAGGTCAGAGGATCCTGGAAGATCATCGAGATTTTCTTGCCGCGCAGGCCGCGCATTGCGACGGCATCCAGACCGCTGATCTGGTCACCGCTCAGCTTGATGGTGCCGCTGGCAATCCGGCCGGGCCGGTCCAGCAGACCCATGATGGCCGCTCCGATTGTGGATTTGCCCGCACCGGATTCGCCCACCAGACCGTGGATCTCGCCCGGTTCAACGGACAGGTCCACGTGGTCCACGGCGGTGAACAATTGGCGGCGCGTCGGGAATTCGACCGTCAGGTCGTTGATCGTCAGAAGGCTCATGTAATCACCGCAACTTGGGGTTCAGCGCGTCGCGCAGCCAGTCGCCCAGCAGGTTGACAGACAGGGCCAGCGCCAGAAGGGTGCAGGCCGGGAAGAACAGGATCCACCACTCACCCGAGAACAGGAAGCCCTGTCCGATACGGATCAGTGTTCCCAGCGACGGCTGGGTCGGCGGCGCACCCACGCCCAGAAAGCTGAGCGTTGCCTCGGCGATAATTGCCAGCGCCAGCGAGATCGTGGCAATAACCAGAACCGGGCTGAGGACATTGGGCAGAATATGGCGGAACATGATCGGAATTGGCCCGCGCCCGATCAGACGGGCGGCCTGTACGTATTCCTTGTTCTTTTCCACCAGCGCAGCGCCGCGTACGACCCGCGCAAATTGCACCCAATCAGACAGGGCAATTGCGATGATCAGAACATAAATCGCCATTTCGTTGCGGTATTCGGGAGGCGTGACGCCCTTGGCGATACCAAAGATGAGCATCGCAACCAGAATGGCCGGGAAGGTCAGCTGCACATCGGCAATCCGCATGATGAGCGTCTCGACCCAACCGCCAAAATACGCTGCAACCAGCCCAAGGATGACACCTATGATCAGCGCCAGCATCACGGCTGACACGCCGACAAACAATGAGATGCGCATGCCATATAGAATGGTCGAGAATACGTCGCGTCCCTGATCGTCGGTCCCCAAAAAGAAGGTTTCCTGCGTAAAGGCATTGGGCGTGCCCGGCGGCGTAAAGCCGTTCATCAGGTTCAGCGATGCCGGATCAAACGGATTATAGGGTGCGATGACCGGGGCAAAAACGGCGGCCAGCAAAAGGATCAGCACCACCAGTGAGGCGATCAAGGCAACCGGAGAATGCCGGAAGGACCACGCAAAATCGCTGTCCCAGAACTTGGTAAATCGCGATTTGGTTGGGGCGGTCGGGGTTTCGATGGTATCGGTCATGTGGCCCTCGCGTCGACACGCAGGCGCGGGTCAATGGCATAATAAAGAAGATCGACGATCAGGTTGATCGAAACGAACATGACCGAAATCAACATCAGATAAGCGGCCATGACAGGGATATCGACAAACTGGATCGCGTTGATGAACAGCAGGCCAACGCCCGGCCACTGGAACACCGTTTCGGTGATGATGGCGAACGCGATGATCGAGCCCAGCTGCAGACCGGTGATCGTGATCACGGGAACCATAGTGTTCTTAAGCGCGTGGCGGAAGTTGATCACCCGGTCCGACAAACCGCGAGCGCGTGCAAACCGGACATAATCGGCGCGCAACACCTCAAGCATTTCCGACCGGACCAGGCGCATGATCAGGGTCATCTGATACAGACCCAGCGTAATCGCGGGCAGGATCAGCGCCTTGAGGCCAGAAGTCGTCAAGAAGCCGGTGGACCAGTTGCCAATCATAACGGTCTCGCCCCTCCCGAAGCTGGGTAAGAGGTCTAATTCAACCGAGAAAATGTAGATCAATAAGATCCCGATCAGGAAGGTCGGTAGGGACACCCCGATCAGGGAAACGGTCATGATGACATTCGCAGCAATCCCTTGTCGTCGGATGGCTGTGAACACGCCCAGCGCAATCCCCATTGTGATTGCCAGAAAGCCGGAAACAAAAGCCAGTTCCAGCGTGGCCGGCGCGCGCTCGGCTATGATGGTCGAGACAGGACGTCCCTGACGATAAGACACACCGAAATTGCCTTGAACGGCATTTTTCAGGAACTTGTAGTACTGAACCGGAAACGGCTGATCCAGCCCCAGTTCAGCCCGCAGCCGGTCGATATCGGCTTGCGTACGCTCCTGACCAAGCATGTTGTCGATCGGATCGCCGACAAACCGGAACATAGAGAATGCGACCAGACCCACGACCAGCAGTACGATCACGGATTGGAGCATCCTTCGGACGATATATGCGAACATTCACTTTCCCCATTGATCCGCTTCTCTATGCACGGGTCGGCTAAATGGTCAAGGTATCGCTAACGGGATGGTATCAGAGCGATCCTTATTTCCTGCGTCATCGGCTTTGAGCAGGGTACGATGCGGATTGGCGGTGCCGAACCGGCCCTCGCCAATCCAATGCTAAAACGTCTTCAGTTTACTGTCACCCAGCGCAGCAAAAAGAAGTTGTCGGGGCGCTGTGTCAGCTCGACATTGCTGCGCGTGCCCCAGACCAGTGGCTGCACATACATGGGCACATAGACCTGTTCGTCCTGAATGATCTTAGCCACTTCGTCCAGCATGGCCTGACGCTTAGTCTCATCCAGCTCGGATTGGATGGCAGGCAGCAGTTCATCCACGCGTGCGTTCGAGAAGCCGCCGAAGTTCCAGCTGCCCAGCTTTTTCTCTTCGTTCGGGGTCGCGACAATGAACCGGACGGGATGCTCGGCGTCAAATGTGCCCGGGCTCCAACCCAGCAGGTACATGTCATAGTTATCCTCGCGCAGCTCGGGCCAGTAATTGCGCACAGGCATCGCTTCCAGCTCAGCCGTGATCCCGATCTGGGCCAGCATGCTGACAACTGCCTGACACACCGCTTCGTCGTTCAGATAGCGGTCATTGGGGCATTTCAGTCCAAATGAGAATCCATCCGCGTATCCTGCCTCGGCCAGCAGAGCCTTGGCACCCTCAACGTCAAATGCGGGACGTTCGGCATGGGCCGCAGAATAGCCGCTCATGGCTGGGCTCACCAATTGCGAGGCCGCTTCGGCATTGCCGCGCATGATGGTGGCCAGAATGGCATCGACATTCACGGCCTGCGCCACTGCCTTGCGGACGCGCGGGTCGCGGAACGGGTTGGGCTTGCCCTCATCGTCGGTATACTTCAGCGTCTCAGCCTCGTGATCAAAGCCCAGCATGATCACGCGGGCCTCGATCCCCTTGATGACTTCGACATCACTGTCTTCTTGCAGGCGCGCGACGTCCTGGATTGGCACCGGGTTGATCATATCCACATCGCCCGACAACAACGCCGCAACGGCGGTTGCGGGATTCTGGATCGGGTTAAACTCGGCGCGGGTGATGTTGTGTTCGACGTCGCCCCACCAACCTTCGTGGGGTTCCAGTACGGTTTTCAGGCCAGGCTCACGCTCGGTGACCTTGAATGCCCCGGTGCCATTGGCGTTGATGGTCGCAAAATTTCCGGCCTCTTTGTCCGGAACGGCGGCATCATTGGCTTCGGTCCAGCCCTGATCCATTATCATCCAGTTGGCAATCGAGGATGGAAACAACGGGTTCGGCGCGGTCGTCATGAAGTCTACGGTATAATCGTCAACGACGATGACTTCACTGATGGGCGCAAACCAGCTGCGCGTATCCGCGGCCTCGCCCGAGGCGCGTTGATAGCTGAACAAAACGTCCTGCGCGTCAAAGGTACTGCCGTCGTGAAAGGTCACGCCCTCACGCAGCTTGAAGCGCCAGCCGTCGCCTTCGCCAATCGGCTCCCAGCTGACGGCCAGGGCGGGCTGAACGCTCATGTCCTTGTCGCGGCGGACCAGTCCTTCGTAGACGTTGTTAAGAAATCCCAGAACCGGAGCCGAATTGACCGCGTGCGGGTCCATGGTTTGCGGGTCGGTGGTCGAGGCCCATTTGAAATCTGCAGCTTGAACACTGGTGGCAGCCAGCATTGCAATGCCAATGGCGCTGTTCCTGAGGATCATTGTTATGTCTCCCTGTTTCCGTGGTCGAGTTTTCTTGGTTTTTGCCGCATGCGCAAGGAAATCCCAGATCGCAACAAAAAACAGGGCGCGAAAATCGCGCCCTGTCTAACCGTCAACAGATTTGACTTATTTGATAGTGAAGTATTTGACCTTGGGCTGGTCTTCGGCATCCACGTCGATACCCACACCGTCGGCCATGCCCCAGTTCAGAACCTGGTGATGAATGGGGATGTAAAGCGCTTCGTCCTGCACCACACGCCAGATGTCCGCGATGTCGGCATTCCGGGCGTCTAAGTCGGTGTTCGAAGCGAGCGACTTGATCTTCGTGTCCAGCGCGTCGTCCTGATAGCCGGTTCCGTTCCATGTGCCGATGTCGTCTTCGCGACCGTGGACAAGGAAGTTGAAGATGTATTCCGAGTCATATGTCGGAACACCCCAACCCAGCATGTAGAAGTCAGTCTTGCCGTCGGTGATCAGCGGGAAGTGCTGCGCCTTGGGCTTTGCGTCCAGATTCACGGTCACGCCGATCTGGCCCAACATCCCAACGGCCGCCTGACAGATCCCTTCATCGTTGATGTATCGATCATTCGGGCAGTCCAACCGGAGCGAGAAGCCATCGGCATAACCTGCCTCTGCCATCAGTTCCTTGGCTTTTTCCAGATTAGTGGCGGATTCGCCGTCCATCGCTTCGGTCCAGCCGTTCACGAAAGGCGGTGCGATCATGCCCGCAGGCTGCGACTGGCCGCGCATAACGACCTGCTTGATCGCATCACGGTTGATCGCCATCGACATCGCCTGACGCACACGCACATCGGCCAGAGGATTCTTGCCGTCTACGTTGTCTGCTTCGATATCGTCCGCACCCTGGTTCATGCCAAAGAAGATCACACGGTTCTGTGGTGCTTGCTTGACCATCAGGCCATCGGCGCCATTGACGCGGTCAATGTCTTGAACCGGCATATCCTGCAGGAAGTTCACCTCACCCGACAGCATCGCCGCCACGCGGGTCGCAGCGTTCTGGATTGGGGTATAGACGATTTCGGTCACTTCCATGGGGAACTGGTCGATGCCCCAATAGTTGTCGTTGCGCACCATCACGGTTTTGACGTCAGGCTCGCGGCTTTGAAGGACATAAGGCCCCGTACCGTTGGCGTTGGTGGTGGCAAAGGTGATCTCGCCACCCTCGAAATCCTGCACATTGACAGTGTTGTTTGCCTCGGCCCAGCCTTTGTCCAGAATGAACAGGTTAGTCAGGTTCGACGGCAGGATCGGGTTTGGACCATCGGTGACGATCTCGACTGTGTAATCGTCCACCGCGCGCACTTCGGTGATCGAACCGATCAGCTCTTTCATGTCCGAATTCGGCTGCTTGGCCCGCTCAAAGCTGAACACCACGTCTTCGGCGTTGAAGTCCGCGCCATCATGGAATTTCACGCCTTCGCGCAGTTTGAAGACCCAAACATTCGGGTCATCCGCCTTGGGCCCCCACTCGGTCGCCAGCGCAGGTTCAAACGCGCCTGTTACGTCGCGAATGATCAGCGGCTCGTACATCTGGTGCCGTATTGTGTGTGACGGGCCTTCGTTTTGCGAGTGCGGATCCAGCGTCAGCGCGTCACCAGCACGTGCCCATCGCAGCGTTTCCGCCGATGCGGCACCCGCCATCAATGCGGTCGCACTGGCAGCGATCATCAAGTTCTTCAGGATCATTATAATCTCCCCGTTTTTTCGTTAGTACCGTTCCGTGGAACGGCAGACCGGTTTTGTCGGTCTTGGTAGTGCTGATCATCCAGATCATTCTGAAGGTTGCAACACCAGATTGTGAACTATTTGGATTTCCGATCAAATTTGAAAAGCCGACATATCGCGAACACCCGATTCAGCGCAGAATGACCGAGCGCTGATGCGGATCATCCGGGAAAACGCGCCCGGATTGGACGCATTGAAAAATATGCCGGAACACCAGGCCTGCCTCGCCGCCCGGCGAAACCGGACCAAAATACTTGTGGCCGGTGGGGGTGTCATAGGCCGTATTGATATCGTCACAGTCGACCTGAAATATGTTATGCGGTGTTCGATCGATATTCTCTGGCCCCGTATGACCCAAACGGCGAGACGCCACTTTGTTCTTGAGGTTTGCTGCCTTGCTGGCCCGCAGCGCGAGATCGTCGGATGCGAAATAAACAACCACATTCCGCGACGCATGGCTGACCAGCACACCGGGCTCATGTTCATGCACGGTTTCATTGACGACATCTGCGGCAACCATGAACGTGTTGCGAAACAACAGCGGCACGCCCGACGCCAGATCATACCGATCCCATTCCATCAACGTCTGGCGCAAAACCCGATTGCCCATCGAATGCGCCAGCAGGTTGATCCGTTTCAGGCAGGGGGCAGATTCGGGCTCGTTATCCTCACTGTTGCGCCATTCCAGGAAACGCTCCAGCACCCGCGCAAAGGAAAAGCCGCTTTGGTCTGCGGATTTCTGGTCATCCCAGTATTTCTGAACGATCCCCTGCTTGGCGTCGCTGGGCCAGATCAGAGGCAACACCATCACTTCACCGGGTTTGGCCTGATCGCACAGACGCTGAAGCTCAGCCGTGGTTTCGAACACATCCTCGGGCAGGTTATTGAACCCGTGAAGATACAGCAGGATCTGGCGGCATTTGTTGTCACGCACCCGCCGCAACAGCTCTTTGCTGGTGATTTCGGTGTGATGTTCATCTTCGCCCTTTTCACAGTAGAATACAGAGTTTGAAGGCGCGTTGTTGTCCAGATCAAAGGTAAAACGGCGTCCTTTACGGGTGCGAATACTCTGGGTCGGGAATCTGTTCGTGATAAAAAGCATGAAAAAACGCTCTTGTTCGGGATGGAATCAGCCTAACAAGACAACCGCTTTGGTGACACAGAAAACCCGGAACTCTGACCGTGTCTATGGTCGTGTTTATAAAAGCGGATCCATGTCTGGCGATTGGCAATGCATAAGCTAGTATCTAGGACGAATCGCACATGCGCATTTACATTCGGTAAGCAATACAGCAGTTGAAGTACTCACTGGCTTGCGAATATGAGGGCAAAGGAATGAAGATTGCTGTTGTAGGTCTCGGATATGTGGGATTGTCCAATGCGGTGCTATTGGCACAGAACCACGATGTCACGGCAATCGACATTTCAAAAGAGCGGGTAGAAATGGTCAATTCCGGCCAGTGCCCCATCGTTGATGCCGAACTGGAAGACTTTCTTGCCAACCGAGCGCTTTCGCTTAGGGCAACTACGGAACCGGCTTTTGAAGATGCCGAATTCGTCGTTGTTTCAACCCCGACGAATTATGATGTCAAGTCCAACTACTTCGATACCTCCAGTGTCGAGGCCGTCGCCCAGCAGGTGAATGCGATCAACCCCAAAGCCACCGTCGTCATCAAATCGACGATTCCCGTGGGCTTCGTTCAGGCGCTACGTGCCGATCTGGGTAGCGACAACTTCATTTTCTCACCTGAATTCCTACGTGAAGGGAGGGCGCTACATGACAACCTGCACCCGTCCCGCGTGATCGTCGGCGAACGTTCGGACCGGGCGCGGGTATTTGCGGGTCTTTTGCTTGAAGGTGCCGTGACCAAAGATGTGGATGTCCTGTTCACCGACCCGGATGAAGCCGAGGCGATAAAGCTATTTTCCAACACCTACCTCGCCATGCGGGTAGCCTTTTTTAACGAGCTGGACAGCTACGCAATGGCCGGTGGCATGAACACCCGCCAGATCATCGAAGGTGTCTCATTGGATCCGCGCATTGGTAGCCACTACAACAATCCGTCCTTCGGATATGGCGGTTATTGCCTTCCGAAAGATACCAAACAGCTGTTGGCCAATTACAGCCATGTTCCGCAAAACCTCATTCGTGCCATCGTGGACGCGAACCGGACGCGGAAAGACTTTTTGTCTGATCAAATCCTGATGAAAGGCCCACGCGTCGTTGGTATCCACCGGCTGGTCATGAAAGTCGGAAGCGACAATTTCCGTCAGTCTTCTATACAAGGCATCATGAAACGGCTGAAAGCTAAGGGCGTCGAGGTCATTATTTATGAACCGGCGTTAGAGGAAGGCGAGTTTTTCCGATCTCGGGTCGTAACAGATCTCGAAGCCTTTAAGTCCGAAGCCGATTTGATTGTGGCCAACCGGCACAGCCCCGAACTTGAGGATGTCGTAGGCAAGGTGTTTACCCGGGATTTGTTTGGCGCGGACTAAATGGTATTCACTTGCTCCGCGCTTTTGTGTGATGACCTGATTGATTTGTTTTTTGTTGCGGCCAAACTCCAACGAGCTGAGCTGTTTGATGGTGAAAACTGGCGCGAGTGCAGTCCCACCGGGGTGGCAATCTGTAGAATGTCAGAAGACCTGCTGCTCCGACCGGAGCGACAGAGGCGGTGTTTACACCTTTCGATAGGCGATTGTTTGGTTTGACCGCGTTTTAGCCAGTACCATCGCGTGGATGCCGGATGGTGTGGTGCCGGTTGCATGTACGCGCGTTAAACCCACCGGCAGAATCAAAATCCGATACATAAATTGTACGAGTTTCGCCCTGAGCAGAGGTTAGAACAACCGCGACGACAGTTTCGACGTAAAGACCGACTGGCACACCGGCCAGGTCGGAGATGTCTTAAGCGGCAATAGGGAAAATGTCGCGCGCAAGGCCGAACAGGCAGGAGCCCCGGTTGTTCGATGGATTGGTCGTCATTGTGGTTATCTCGCTGTCCGCGCAAGTCAGCGGCACGTTGGGTACATCCGCTTAACGATCCTCAATTGCACCCTGCGTTGCGCCGTCAGTTTGGCACATCAATTAGAAAATTTGCGCGGAAGAACAGGTGATACCCGCCGCGCAATTGTAAATGAACGTCACACTGAAACCTCTCAGACGTGGTTCAGCCTTTGGCCCCTTGCCCGCGCGCGTATTTGTCTTGGTAGCGCACGATATCATCCTCACCCAAATACGTGCCAGTTTGCACCTCGATCAGGACCATCGGGACCGTTCCAGGGTTTTCCATCCGGTGCATGGCCCCAAGAGGGATATAGACAGATTGGTTCTCGGTCACCAATTGCTCACCATCATCAATAGTCACGCGGGCTGTGCCCTCGACAACAATCCAGTGTTCGGAACGGTGGAAATGGCTTTGCAGGCTCAGCGATGCACCAGGGTGCACATAGATACGCTTCACTTGAAAACGCTCGCCAACCACCAGGCTTTCGAACCACCCCCAAGGGCGGTGATCCTTTGGGAATTCCGTTGCCTGGGGCGCGTTTTTTTCCTTAAGCGCGCTCACCGCCTTTTTGACGTCTTGCGCCCGCGATGCATCGGCAACCAAAACCGCATCATTCATCGCCACGGCGATGATGGCGTCCAGTCCGATACCCACGATTTCCAGCTGCTCGCTGTCCGACCGCAAAAGGGTGTTGTGGCAATCAATCGCCGTTGCCTCCCCACTGGTCACCACGCCTTGTGCGTCCGGGCCACTTTCACGCCACACAGCGTCCCAACCGCCTAGGTCCGACCATGCAGCACTGAAAGGCACGACCGACAAGTTTGTTGCTTTTTCCATTACGGCAAAGTCGATCGAAATGTCTTCGGCCTGCGCCCAGCTTTCAGGGTTGAGGCGCAGGAACCCCAGATCCTGCTTTGCTTTTTCCACCGCTGCCTTGACCGGCTTTATCAGATCGGGCGCGTGGGCCTGGATGGCTGCGATGATATCCGCCGCACGAAACAGGAAAATCCCCGCGTTCCATTTGTAATTCCCGGCCTCCAGCATTTCGGTCGCACGGGCCACATCCGGCTTTTCGACGAATTTCTTCAACGGAACAGGCGCTCCGTCACCGCCCGAACCAGCGGCCAGCTCAAGGTATCCATACGCCGTTTCCGCATGTGTCGGAGTAATGCCAAACGTCACCAGTTTGCCTTGCGCAATCGCCTCCAGACCACGGGCAACAGCGGCCTGAAATTCAGCAGCATCCGGTACAACGTGATCGGAAGGGGCAACCAGCAATACAGCGGCCTCATCCTTGGCATAAGCATACAGTGCCGCCGCCAGTACCGCTGGCGCCGTGTTGCGACCCTCAGGTTCGATCATGATTGTTCCGGGATCAATTCCGATAGCTTGCAGTTGCTCCGCGACGATGAACCGAAAGTCCGAGTTGGTCAGAACCACCGGCGGTTCAAATTCCAATTCCGCGTTTGCCCCTGACAACCGGCGGGCAGATGCCTGAAACAGAGTCTCTTCGCCGACCAATGGAACGAATTGCTTCGGGTAGCTCTTTCGAGACAAGGGCCAGAGGCGCGTACCGGAGCCCCCGCAAAGAAGGACAGGACAGATCAACATAAAATGCTCAATAATTTGACGCGGTTCCTAATTTTCCTATTGAAACCGTCATGACCTGACAAGGCTCGGCTTGATTTGGCCGAAAAAAAGGATGTCCTGTGCCGCGAACGCCGGTGAGGGCCCGAAACTGCGCACCTTCAAAATTTTCGAGTTTTTTCAACAGTGTATTTGCGTTAAACTCGCTAAGAGCCGGCACTGATGAATCTAGGCTCACCACCGTCTAGGCAGACTGCGCTCAATACGCCAGTGGCAAAGGCACCGGTATCCACGGCAATCCGTCCGCGCCGGGCTGTGGGGTGATCGACAATTGTGTGTCCGTAAACAACCCAAACGCCGTCCCGCCTGTCGGTTGTCCGAAATTCTGGGTCGCCCCATATCAGGGTTTTTTCGGATTGCTGATCGGCGGGCGTATTCGGATTTGCGCCAGCATGTGTCACAAGAACGTTTCCGGAATAGTCAAAGGCCTTTAGTTCCGTGATCCATTGGACCAGCTCAGGTCCCATTTCCGCCAACAGATTGTCACGGCAGGCGATCAGCTCGGCAGCGGTCATCTCTGCGCGCACGTTCCGCACATCAAATGAAGCAAGTGTCTGCAGGCCACCATAGTGCAGCCAGCGCGGGCCATGTTCCTCAGGGTCACGCAGGAAATTCAACATCATGTCTTCGTGGTTTCCCTTCAGACAGATGAAATCCGGGCGGTCTTGGATCAGACGCAGAACGTCAGCACTGTTTTCGCCGCGATCGACATAATCTCCGACAAGGATGACCTGATGATCCCTTGGAATCTGACGTAACAGATTCTGCAACTGCTTTATGCAACCATGCACATCACCAATCACGCAGGTTGGCGTATCCGGCAGGGGCGCAGGAAAGACCGCGCGGTGCGCAAAACGTTTAAAAAGCGAAGGCAGCACGTGAAGGGGGGTCTCCTGAGTGGTTACCACGATCAGCAATTTCAGTGTATTTAGGGACCCATGATCAGGCACCAAGACATATTATATTTGCTCGCTTGTTTAAGCAAGGTACTTTCAAGCTGCATTGCACACTGGAATTCCCTTTCTGGTTGTTCATCCGGGCGACAGGTGAGCAGCCCTATCTGACGGGTCCAACGTGATTGTTAGTGCATGATCGGCCTGTGTTCCATCGGGATGATGGTTTCTGGTGCCGGAGGGCGATAACCCAGTGCACTGTGTGGTCGTTTGGTGTTGTAGTGCTTCCTCCATTCTTCGATGATGATCTGCGCTTCTCTGAGCGAGTAGAAGATTTCCCCGTTCAACAGCTCGTCCCTCATGCGACCGTTGAAGCTTTCACAAAATCCGT
>NZ_CYPU01000018.1 GCF_001458195.1 Ruegeria atlantica
GAGACACGCAGTTTGTGGCGCACATGGTTGATGCAGGCACGGCGACGGGCGGGGCTCAGTAGTTTCCCTTGGCCGCCTCCGTCAGGATCAGTTTGTCCAGGGTAAGATCCGAGACGGCCCTACGAAGACGCTCATTCTCTTTTTGAAGGCGCTTGAGTTCCTTCAATTAATCCGCGCCCATTCCGCCGTACTTTTTCTTCCAGCGATAATAGGTCTGTTCAACAACACCAATCTGCCGGATTGAAGACGGAAAGACGCTTCGGAAGTACCATGGTACAAAGCTGCAAAAGGAGGCAGTCGCGGCACACGGAAATTTAGTCCAAATACTTGCCAAACCAGAGATACTTACCCGTCCGACAATAGCTTGGCTGGTTAATCAGTGTGCGACCCAATTTGGCGAAAAAATCCAGAAACTTGTTCTGGCTCAATGGCTGCAAACGTTGCCCAACTTAAAGACCACTTTGGGCTTTTTGGGGGGATTAAGTCGTGCAGGACAAGGAGGATGAGTACGTTGAATGGCACATGAAAAAACAATGCTGGAAGGCCCATCAAGACTTCGATGGTTAGTAGGCACGTCTAGCAAAAGCACGGCACGCAAAGACCTTCGGACATTGCGTGCCACTATGAACCGGGCATGAAAGAAAAAGTATATTTGCTTCCCGCCAGGTTTCACAATTGAATAAGGAGAGCCTGCTAAGGACACAACAGTTGAATTAATGGGGAAGAGTTAGCTCGCATGATCGCTGCTTGCGAACCAAGACCGATCATGGTCAACGGGAAAGTCATCGACCGGGAAAGAGACCTCCCTCACATTTAAGCCTTCTTGTTATTTGCGCATGCAACTGAGGCACGGAACAAGCTATTCCAATCCTTACATGGGATCAAGTTGCAATCCCCAAAAAGTGCCAGGTGCTGTCGAAGTTGGATTCATATTTGAGTTAGTTTTCCACGTTCTTGCGGCGATTATTTGTTTTCGATCCTCTATAGAAAAGAGCTTCTTGCTGTGTCCGAATTAGCCACAAAGCTTTGTTTTAAGTGCTATCCGCGGATAGGCTATTTCTCCTGCCAGCTCTAATCGTCTTGAAGAAGGTTTCGCCCGGCATTCAGAAATTGAACTGGGTACAGTGATGAAACAAAACCGGTAAATTTCCAAAGCGGTACCTTGAAACCTGGGCGACAATTGTATACCGGTGCATACAAATACGATCAAGCGGGTTGCCCCACGCCTCTCAACAGCAGCAGACTCACACAAAGCGGAAACAGCCATGAGCCAGTATTCAGACTACTTGGATGAAATTGAAACGCGCAAAGAACAAGGGCTTAGCCCGAAACCCATCGACGATGGTGCGCTGGTCGAGGAAATCATCGAACAAATCAAGGATACTGGTCATCCGCATCGCGCAGATTCGCTGCACCACCTGATTTACAACACGTTGCCCGGCACAACCAGTGCTGCGGGTGCGAAGGCAACGTTCCTGAAGTCCATCATCGTCGGCGAGGTAACTGTTGAGGAAATCTCGCCAGAATGCGCGTTCGAACTTCTGTCCCACATGAAGGGCGGACCGTCGGTTGACGTGCTTTTGGATGTTGCATTGGGCGACAAGCAGGACACAGCGGTTCAGGCGGGTGAGGTTCTGAAAACTCAGGTATTCCTGTACGAGGCTGACACAGACCGCCTGAAAGCCGCTTATGAGGCGGGCAACAAGATCGCTGCGGATCTCCTTGAGAGCTACTCCAAAGCCGAATTTTTCACCAAGCTGCCCGACGTGGACGAAGAAATCCAAGTTGTCACATATATTGCAGCCGAGGGTGACATCTCCACTGACCTTCTGTCGCCAGGCAATCAGGCGCATTCGCGTTCCGACCGCGAGCTGCATGGCAAATGCCTGATTTCCGAGGCCGCACAAAAAGAGATTGAAGCGTTGAAGTTGCAGCACCCCGACAAGCGCGTGATGCTGGTTGCGGAAAAAGGCACTATGGGCGTTGGTTCGTCGCGGATGTCGGGGGTCAACAACGTGGCGCTTTGGACCGGCAAGCAAGCCAGCCCGTACGTACCTTTCGTCAATTTTGCACCTGTCGTGGCCGGCACAAACGGCATTTCGCCCATCTTTCTGACAACCGTGGGAGTCACCGGTGGTATCGGTGTCGACCTGAAGAACTGGGTCAAGAAAGTGGACGAGGATGGCAAGGCGATCCTCAACAACGATGGCAACCCGATTCTGGAACAGCGCTATTCGGTTGAGACCGGCAACGTGCTGACCATCAACACGAAAAAGAAAAAGCTCTATAGCGCGGATGGCAGTGAAGAACTGGTCGACATGGCCGGCTCATTCACCCCGCAAAAGATGGAGTTCATGAAAGCCGGCGGCTCTTATGCCATCGTCTTTGGCAAGAAACTGCAGACATTTGCATGTGAGACGTTGGGCATCGAACTGAAGTCGGCCTTCGCCCCTGCGAAGGAAGTCAGCCATGAAGGTCAGGGGCTAACGGCTGTCGAAAAGATCTTTAATGCAAATGCGCGCGGAGCGACCCCGGGCAAAGTGTTACATGCCGGCTCTGACGTGCGCGCCAAAGTCAATATCGTGGGCTCTCAGGACACCACCGGTCTGATGACCAGCCAGGAGCTTGAGGCTATGGCTGCCACCGTCCTGTCACCCAGTGTCGATGGTGCCTATCAGTCCGGCTGTCACACAGCTTCGGTCTGGGACCTCAAGGCGCAAGCCAACACGCCGCGCCTGATGGCGTTCATGCACAAATTCGGCCTGATTACTGCGCGTGATCCCAAGGACGTGTACCACGCGATGACGGACGTCATTCACAAGGTGCTCAACGACATCACCGTGGATGACTGGGCCATCATCATCGGCGGCGACAGCCATACGCGGATGTCCAAAGGCGTGGCCTTTGGCGCGGACTCGGGCACGGTTGCGCTGGCGCTGGCCACGGGTGAGGCGACAATGCCTATCCCGGAATCCGTCAAGGTGACGTTCAAGGGCGAAATGGCACCGCACATGGATTTCCGCGACGTGGTGCACGCGACGCAGGCGCAGATGCTGGCGCAACACGGCGACAACGTATTCCAGGGTCGCATCATCGAAGTGCATATCGGCACGCTGCTGGCGGATCAGGCCTTTACCTTCACCGACTGGACGGCCGAGATGAAGGCCAAGGCGTCGATCTGTATCTCGAACGACGATACGCTGATTGAATCGCTGGAAATCGCCAAGTCGCGGATCAAGATCATGATCGAGAAGGGCATGGACAACGATGTTCAAATGCTGCAGGGCCTGATCGACATCGCCGACAAACGTATCGCCGAAATTCGCTCGGGTGAAAAACCGGCCCTGCGCCCTGATGACAACGCCAAGTACTTTGCCGAAGTCGTTGTGGATCTGGATCAGATCGTCGAACCGATGATCGCCGACCCCGATGTGAACAATGCCGACGTGTCTAAGCGCTATACTCACGACACGATCCGCCCGATCTCATATTATGCGGCCGAAAAGAAGGTTGATCTGGGCTTTGTGGGCTCCTGCATGGTGCACAAGGGTGACATCAAGATCGTGGCCCAGATGTTGCGCAATCTCGAAGACGAGTATGGCAAAGTCGAGTTCAAGGCCCCGCTTGTTGTTGCTGCACCGACGTACAACATCGTTGATGAGCTGAAAGAAGAAGGTGATTGGGCAATTCTGCAGAAGTATTCAGGCTTTGAATTCGATGACCTGTTCCCCAAGCAAACCGCTCGGACCGAGTACGAGAATATCCTCTATCTTGAACGCCCGGGCTGTAACCTTTGCATGGGCAACCAGGAAAAAGCTGCCAAAGGCGACACCGTTCTGGCCACGTCCACCCGTCTGTTCCAAGGCCGTGTTGTAGCGGACAGTGAGACAAAGAAGGGTGAATCCCTTCTGGGTTCAACTCCGGTTGTTGTTCTGTCAGCCATTCTGGGTCGTACGCCGACGCTGGAGGAATATAAGGTTGCGGTCGAAGGCATCGACCTGACCAAATTTGCACCACCGATGGAAGTTCCCGGTACTGCCCGTTCTGTGCATTTCTAGTAAAATAGGGGGCGCGGCGAATGTTGCCGCGCCCGCTTTACCCCAACCTGCCCGAGGCATGGTAAAAAAGGCGCATTACAATGGGGGTCAGGTACATCGGGATCTGATAGGCCCCGATGAACACCAAAAGTGGCGATGTCACCTCGGGTGGTAACGCAATCAGAAAAATCGCGACATTCCGGTTTCCGGCGACAATGGATAAAGCGGTGCCTTTGTCGGCAGCCACTCGATTGCGTGTCAGAAAAAACATCGCCAGTTGCGCGCCGAAATTGGCCAGACATGCGATCCCGACCCAAAAAATTGCAAGACCGGGGTCAACAAGAGCTGTCGAGGTCACTGACGGCATCAAGCCGATCACAAATACGGCGAGTGTGATTGTTGCCAACCCTTCCAGATTTTTTAGCGTCGCTTGGGAAGGGTGTCTCAGAAATGCGAGGCGCAACAACACGGCTGCAACAGTCGCCCCCGAAATTGTCAAAAACAGGCGCAAGACGGCGATCAGAACGGATTGAAAGTCGCCCAGCTCGGGCATCAGAACGAATATGGGAAACACGGTCAACGGCAATACGGCGGTCCCTATCACCATCAGGCGCATGGCGTGTTCTGCCGGATGTCCCATCATCAGGCACATGTTGGCACTTCCCGAGATGGACGGAGCCGCGGCCATGATCAGCAGAGACAAAAAGACCGGCGTACCGGTCCATCCACCGATTATGCCAATAGTCACAACTAGTAGCGGTAAAACCAACTGGAACGCGATCACTGTGTTTGCCACCTGGCGTAAATCGACCAAGGACCCCAACAACAAAGCAGGCTCAATTCTAAGGACCGTCAGAAACAGCAGTAGTGCGACAAGCGGCGGCAATACTGCCCGCATCGGCTCGGCCAGCGCGGGCAGCAGCAATCCGGCGGCCAGCCCTGCGACCAGAACATAAGGACCGTTACGCGCCGCCAGATGAAGTGGGTTCAATGCCCCCTACCCGCCCGGGCTTTGCCTAAGGTTTTCCGGCAGCCATGTGGCCAGTTCCGGGAACCAGATCAAGACGAAGACCATCACCACCATGATCAGAAACATCGGAATTGCCGCGCGGGCGATATAGCTCATCTCATGGTTCGTCATGCCTTGCATCACGAACAGGTTGAAGCCGATCGGTGGTGTGATCTGCGCCATTTCAACGACAACCACGATAAAGATACCGAACCAGATCAAATCGATACCTGCATCCCGGATCATCGGTTCCACCACGGCCATGGTCAAAACAACCGAGGAAATGCCGTCAAGAAAACAGCCCAGAATGATGTAGAAGACCAGCAGGACCATCAAAAGCTCAAACCGCGTCAGCTCCCACCCGGCGATCAGGTCAGCCAGACCGCGCGGCAGGCCCGTAAATCCCATGGACAAAGACAGGAACGCGGCCCCTGCCAGGATCAGAGCGATCATCGCACTGGTCCGGGTGGCGCCCATCAGGCTTTCGGTAAACGTCTTCCAGGTCAGCGACCCCTGCCCTGCGGCCAGCAACAGACCACCGATTACGCCAAACGCTGCAGCTTCGGTCGCGGTGGCATAGCCCAGATACATCGACCCGATCACCACCATGATCAGCAAGATTACAGGCAACAAGAAGCGTGAGTTCCTGAGCTTTTCAGAAAAGCTCAGTTTGTTCTCCCTGTTTGGGTTCCAGTCTTTCCCGAACTTCGAATAAATTGCGACGTATCCCATGAACATCGTCGCAAGCACCAATCCGGGCAGGATGCCTGCAAAGAACAGCTTGGTGATCGATTCATTGATGGTCACGCCATACACGATCAGCGTCAGCGATGGTGGGATCATCAGACCCAGTGTCGCCGCGCCGGTCAGTGTTCCGATGATCATTCGTTCGGGGTAATTGCGCTTACGCAGTTCAGGGATCGACATCTTGCCAACCGTCGTCAGTGTTGCCGCCGACGATCCGGATACGGCGGCAAAGACTGTGCATCCCACGATATTGGTGTGCACCAATCCACCGGGCAAAGGTGCCATCCACGGCGACAGACCTTTGAACATGTCCTCGGATAATCGCGTTCGATACAGGATTTCGCCCATCCAGATGAACATCGGCAGCGCGGTTAGTGTCCATGACGATGAGGCCGACCAGATGGTCGTGATCATCACGTCTCCGACAGGGCGTGTCGTGAAAAGCTCCATCCCGACCCACGCGACGCCCATAAGGGCAAGGCCAACCCAGACACCGGTCCCAAGCAGAGTGAAAAGGACAAAGAGGAAGAGGATGATGACTGATACGTTTTCCATGCTCTCACTCCCCGTGGCTCTGATCGGCCAGATCACGGACGATGCGGTGATCGCCCTTAAATACGACGTGGATCAGATGATCGGTCAGGGCGATTGCAAGGATGACTGCGCCAATCAGCATTGTTGACTGCGGAATCCAAAGCGCGGTTTTATCCTGTCCCTGGCTGACATCGTTGAATTTCCAGCTCCAGTAGACAAAGCGGTAGGCGTACCAGCAAAAGTACCACATCACCGCCGCACCAACTGTGAAGCACCATATTTCAAGGATGCGGCGAAGCCGGTCAGGGACTGCATTCAGCAGGATCGACACACGAATGTGGCTGCCTCGGTTCAGCGCATTGGCAAAGGCCAGAAAGGACGCGGCAGCCATGGCATAGCCCGCATAGTCGGGCGCGCCCGGGAAAACCTCTCCGGTCCAGCGGGCCAGCATTTGCACAACGATCAGCACCAAAATAGCAATCAGGCTAAGTGCAGCCAGAACCCCTGCTGCCTGATAAATGAAATCCAATACGGACCTGAGCCCTCGAAGTGCCGCCATGCTGTCCCCATTATTAGTTATTTTATGGAAACGGGCAGCGGGTTGATCCGCCGCCCATCTTTGGCCAATTACTGAGACGAATTGAACGCATCGACGATGGCCTTGCCTTCGTCGCCTGCGGCCTCAAGCCACTCATTGGTCATGGTGACACCGATCTCTTTCAACTCGTTGGTCATCTGCTCGGACGCCGGACCGACTGTCATGCCTCCATCACGCAAACCTTGCAGGGTAAATCCGGTGTATTCCTTGGCGCGCCAATTGCCGGCATATTCAGCAAGCTCTGCACAGCCCTTGATGACGTTCTTGTTGGCATCAGAAACACCAGCCCAGATGTCTGAGTTGACCATGACGTAGTTGCGTGGCAGCCACGCGTCCACTTCGTAGAAATAATTCAGGCTTTCCCATACTTTGCGGTCATACCCGGTCGAACCCGACGACACCATCGAGTCCGCGACACCAGTGGCAAAGGCCTGGCTGATTTCAGCGGCTTCGATTGTCACAGGCAGCATGCCGGTCAGTTCCGCCAAACGCGACGTGGCATTGTTGTAAGACCGGAACTTGATGCCTTCCATATCGGCGACCGAGTTCACCTCGTCTTTAAAGTACAGTCCTTGCGGCGGCCATGGCACGGCATAAAGCAACGTCAGGTTCTGTTCTGCCAGCAGATTTTCAATCGAAGGTCTTGCGGCCTCCCAAAGCTTGGCGCTGTCATCGAATGACGTTGCCAGGAATGGGATTGAGTCGAACCCAAACAGCGCGTTTTCATTCTGGTGACCGGACAACAGACGCTCGCCAATCGGTGCTTGACCGGTCTGAATGGCACGTTTGATGTCGGCGCCTTTGAACAGCGACCCGGACGGATGCGTGACGATTTCAACCTCGCCCCCGGTGCCTGTGGTCACGCATTTGGCAAATTCGGCACCCGTGGCCGAGTGGAAGTTCGATGCCGAATACGCCATGGGCATATCCCATTTCTCGGCCATCGCCGGTGCGGTTGCTGCGGCTGTCAAAGCGGTTGCCGCCAGAAGGCTTGTCAATATCTTCATCTTTTTCTCCCTGTTTAATTTTGTTTTGCCGGCATGTGTTACCGGACATTTCTTAAGTCGCGTAGCGAGACGGCGCATAGACGCTCATGTCTGCGTTTGGGGTCCTGCCCGCGATCATCTGCGCGAGCAGACGTCCTGTTTTTGGCCCGCCTGTCAGACCGATATGATGGTGGCCAAACCCCATAAATGCTCCGTCAATTCCCGGCACTTCGCCGATTATCGGGATCGAGTCTGCCGGTGCGGGCCGGTGCCCCATCCATTCTACTTCGTCCTTCCATGTCACGCCCGGAAAGGCCGCCCGGGCATTCTTGCGCATCAGTTCGAACGGCGCCCTCGAAGGCGGCGCGTCCAGCCCGCCGAATTCGACAATCCCGGCCAGCCGAATGCGGCCATCCATCGGCGTGGCGACGAACTTGCCCGAAGCAACCATAACCGGACTTTTTGGCATCGCGGAAGGTTCCACCAATTCAAGATGATAACCACGTTCTGTCTCCAGAGGAACAGAAACGCCCAATTTGCTGGCCAAAGGCCCGGACCAGACGCCCGCAGTGACAATGGTAGTGTCACAAGCAATTGTCTCACCAGCGGTCCGCACGCCGGTGACCTTGCCGTTATCGTGTACGACATCTTCAACAGCAGCACGGATGACCCTGCCGCCGTTGGCCTCGACATGTGCGGCGAGGTCTTTCACGTACCGCCCAGGATCGGTGATGTGTCCGTGATCAGAAAGCTTGGCAGCAAACCCGATGTCTTTGCTGTAGATCGGGTCGTAGGCGTGGAATGCGGCCCCCTCTAGTTCTTCCCATTTGAAACCGAGCTTGCGCCGAACACCCCAACCAAAGGCGTCGCCTTTGAAATGCTGGCGGTTTTCGTAGAGGAACAGGTAGTCGGATGGCACAATCCATTTCTCGGCCGCCGTACCCTGAGCCAGGGCCTGATGATCGTTCAGGCTGTCTCCGACTATGGGGGTTAGTGCGGTCGCGATACGTTCGACGTCATCTGCGTTTGCGTGTTTAAGATAGCGCGTCAACCACGGCAACAGCTTGGGTACATAGCCCCATTTCATGAACAAAGGCTGCGACGGGTCAAACAGCATCCTGGGCGCTTTTTTCAAAAGCCCCGGCACCGTGACCGGAATAATCGAGCAAGAGGCCAGCACACCCCCATTGCCATGCGAGGTGCCCTCTCCGGGGCCGGCCTTGTCGATCAGGATGACATCATGTCCGTCACGTTGCAGCCAGACGGCGGTCGAGACACCAACGATACCAGCACCGATAATGGCAATGGTCTTTTTCTCGCTCATGCCGCCACCGCTTTGGAAACAGCATAGTGGTTCAGCTTTGCCTCGTCCGGCTTCCCTCCAAGACCCGGTGTGTCAGGGACTATGACCTGGCCCCTTTTCACCTCGAAAGGCTCCTCAAGAATGTCCTCTGCCAAGAAATAAGCGGCCTGATAAAACTCGCAGCCCAGCGTGATTTCCGGTGTGGCGGCGATCATGTGAGTGCCTGCCAGATGCGCCAGACCTGCCTCGAACATATCTCCGCCATAAGCACTCAGGCCGTGTGCGGCGGCCATGTGAGCGACTGTTTGCCCGCGCACCAGACCTCCGGATTTCATGATTTTGATCGACACACCGTCGCAGATACCCTCACGCGCAGCCCGTTCCATATCCTCGGGGCCAAAAACGCTTTCATCGGCCAGTAGCGGCACATCCGTCATTTGCCGTAGCTTCGCCATCATGCCGTAGTGATGTGCGCGTACCGGTTGTTCGATGAAATCGGGATTGAACGATGCCACGTCCCGTACCTGCGCTGGTGCGTCATCGATTGACAGGCCTTGATTGTAATCCACCCGCACGGAGAACTGCGGAAAATGTTGCGCCAGATGCTCGAGCCGCATGATATCAAAGGCATGGTCCTTGAACCCAGTCTTCAACTTCACGATCCGTACACCGTCGTCCTGCAAACGGGCCAGAAGATCTATATCCTGCGCAAAATCGGGATTAGCGATAGAGCAGCTTAGCGGGATCGCGTCGCGGCATTTCCCTCCCAACAAGGCCCAAACCGGAACGGCGCTGATCCTACCCGTCAAGTCAAGCAATGCTGCTTCCAACGCCGCTTTAGCCTCGGTGCAATGCGCCACCGCATATGCAGCCTGCGCCATGATCGCAGCCCTGTCGGCAACCTTGGCCCCCAACACCAACGGACGGAGGTAGCGATTCAGGGCGGCGTATGTCGCCTCTGGCGTTCCGGTGAATACGGACCAGGGCGAGGCTTCGCCATATCCGTGGCTACCATCCTCGGACGTCAGGCGAAGGACAACGACCTCGCACACGCCTTCGACAGATCCAATGCCGTGGTCCCGGCGGGATGTGACGGGCAGTTCAAGGTGCCACAGGTCGTAGCCGATGATTTTTTGTGACAGATCGACCATTCGTCCTCCCCAACGGTAGGTGGAAGCCTGCCTTGACCTGCGTATCATTTCAAATACTATGTTTTCATAAGTCCATCATAAGAAATGATAGGTTAAGCTATGTCTCTGCGCTTTCGTCAGTTGCAGGCGTTTCACGCCATCATGGAAACAGGCACCGTAACCGGGGCCGCGTCGGTTCTGGGAATCTCGCAACCGGGTATCAGCAATCTGTTGGCCCAGCTGGAACGCGAGGCCCGGTTGCCCTTGTTCGAACGCAACAAAGGACGTCTTTTGCCGACGCCAGAGGCCGAGCTTTTGTATCGAGAGGTCGATACCGTGGTCCGCGGGCTGGATCACGTCGCGCAGGCCGTGTCGGATCTTCAGAACAAACATCCCGGGCAGTTGCAGGTCGCGGCACCCCATTTATTGTCGTTTGGCTTCATGCCGCGGGAGATTGCCCGTTTTGCCAAGTCACGCCCCAATCTATCCGTCAGCTTCCAGTCCCAGTATTCTTCGAAAATACAGGAGTGGGTAACCTCGGGCTTGTTCGAGATCGGCATCGTCGAGATGCCAATACTCCACGATACGCTGAACTATCAGGTCTTCCATTTTGAAACGATGGCTACGTTCCCCGAGGGTAGCCATTTGGCGGCCCATGACGTTCTGACACCTGAGCTGTTGGAGAATGAGCCGTTCATCGTCATGGGCCCCGAGCACCAAACCCATCGTAGGACCCGCGACATTTTTCAGACTGCAGAGCGTACATGGCAGACGCGAATTCACACGCACTTGTCGGAAAACCTGCTGAGCTTTGTCAAACAGGGCATGGGCGTGGCGATGATTGATCCGTTCACAGTGACATTCGATGAAGAGGGCGGATATCAGACCCGCCCTTTCACACCAGCCGTCACTCTTGATCTTGCGATAATCACCGCAAAAGGACGCCCTTTATCAATGATTGCGCAGGAGTTTCTTGCCCAACTGACCCCGTCCATCGCGTCTTACGCCACCCATTCCGACACCGGTGCTGCAGCTTCGTGAAGTTGTTGTGAGTGGATGTCGACCAGTGTCGGGCCATCATGCTCGACAGCCTGTTTCAACACTTTGTGCAGATCGTCCGGGTCTTTCACTATCCACGACTTGACCCCAAACGCCGAAGCAACGGCGGCGTGATCGGTCCGATTGAAATCGACGTTGTAGTAACGCTGCCCAAAGCCTGCATCCTGACCTGCTTTGATCCAACCAAAGACCGAGTTCGAGAATACGATCGAGGTAATCGGCATTTTGTGCCGCACCATCGTTTCAAACTCACCGCAAGTGAAGCCAAACGATCCATCCCCCATAACCGACAATGTCTTGACCGATGGCCGACCTACATGGGCGCCCATGGCCGCACCAAGCGAATACCCCAACGCGCCATGTGCCCGATTGGTGATAAAATGCCGCCCCGGTTTGCGCCAGCGGTAATGGGCGCTGAAGTAAGGGCACGGGGTGCCCGGATCAGCGACAACAATCGCATCATCGTCCAGGATGTCTGCAAGAGCCGCCATTACCGCTTCGGGCCGGATCGGGGTGTCGCGACTGGCCGCAAGCGGAGCGAACGCGGCCAGCTTGGCTTCCCAAGCGGCACGGGCTTGGGCCGCTCCACCAAAACCTGGCAGATCGTGCCGCGTCTCCAGCGACCGCGCCAAAGCCTCAAGCGCCAACCGGGCATCGGCACAAATGGCGACTTCGGTCTGATAATTTGCGCCGATCACCATAGGGTCGCTGTCTATATGGATGATGGTGGGATCCCGCCCGGGGCTGCGCCAGCGTTCGGTCGTGACCGACCCCGCGCGGCATCCGACAAATATGACCACATCGGCCTGATCCACAATGGCGCGCGTGGCCGGAACACCACCGTTCGAGCCAACGACGCCCAAGGCCAGCGGATCCGTTTCGGCAATGGAACCCTGACCGGAAACTGTTGTGGCAACTGGGATATCCAACAGGGTGGCAACACGGTGCAATGCCTCTTCGGCCCCGGACAGAACCGGCCCGCCGCCGCAAACGATGACTGCTGATTTGGCTTTGGCCAGGATATCCGCGGCCGCTTCAATGGCATCCAGATCCGGTCCAGCCCGTTCAGCGGGATAGCTGCGGTGGCGTGCATCTGCCCAAACCTCAGCTGCGTCCACCGGACCTTTCTGCGTATCAAAGGGCAGCGCCAGATGTGTGGCGCCTGGCGTTCCGGTCGTCATTGCACGAAACGCAGCCCGCACCATCGCAGGCAAATGCGAGGCGTCGTCCAGAGACGCATTCCACTTTGCCAACGGCTTGAACAGCGCGGCCTGATCCAACTCAGTCAACGGGTATTTTCCCCGACTTGTCGTCGCCACATCAGAGGTAATCGCCAAAATAGGAACCGAGCTTTCGCTGGCCTCAACCACACCCGGCAGTATGTAGGTCGCCCCGCCTCCGGACGGGCCTTCGCAGACGCCCGGCTTGCCAGTAACGCGCGCGTATCCATCCGCCATATAGGCCGCGTGACGTTCATCACGGGTCAGAATGTGCTGAATACCATGATCCATCCGCGCCAATGCGTCATAGAAGGGCAGCGTTGTATCCCCACACAGGCCGAACATGTGCTTCACGCCATGCGCTTCCAGCATGCGCACCATTGCTTCGGCTCCCGTCAGATAGTTCGTCCCTGTCATGGCTTGGTTCCCTTGATTCTGAACTGCACACAGAGCTGTATACAGTTTTGTATATTGATTTCAAGAACGACCTGTGGCACGCCTTGTAAAACGAAAAAGGCAGTACTTATGGCGGGTCCACGCGTTGACGACATCTATGAACAGGTAAAGGCGATGGCCGTCTCGTTTCGCCTGCGGCCGGGTGATCGATTGAATGAAGTGGCACTATCGAAAGAATTGGGTGTCAGCCGAACCCCGCTGCGCGAAGCTCTAAACCGATTGGTGGCGGAGCGCTTATTCGACTTTCGCCCCGGTCAGGGGTTTTTCTGCCGCCCGCTCGACGCCCAGAGCGTGTTTGATCTGTTCGAATTGCGCCAAATCATCGAATCTGCTGCCGCGCGCAGTGCCTGCAAAAAAGCGTCAGACGCAGACCTTCAATCACTTCGCAATGAGCTTTACGCCACCGGCATCGACATCACCGGCCTGACCGTCGAAGAAGCCGTCAGCAGGGACGAGGCCTTTCATCTGGGCATCGCCAAACTGTCTGGCAACAACGAGCTGGTGCAAACCCTGACCCGTATCAACGAACGCATCCGATACATCCGCTGGGTTTCCATGAGCTTGGATCGGGTTCAACGCTCGAAAGATGAACATAAACGGGTCATGCAGGCCTTGCTGGATCGCGACGCGGACGAGGCCGCGCGCGTACTGGGTGCCCATATTTCGAAGCGTATGGATCAGGTGCAGGACGCCGTGCGCCACGGGATATCCAGCATCTACATGGAAGGGTCCGAAGACATCTCGGCCCGCATTATCGAGGAGGCGCACGGATGATCGCCCAAGGTGGAAAATCCATTTACGGAGCGTCGGTGGGCATACTGATGCTGGACGCCCAATTCCCACGCATCCCCGGTGATATGGGAAATGCGCTGACATGGCCTTTTCCGGTGCTCTATCGCATTGTTCGGAATGCCTCGCCGGACCTGGTCGTTCGGCACCGGGCTGAGGGCATGTTGGACGCGTTCATTGATGCCGCGCGAGAACTGGTCAAGGACGGCGCGGATGGCATTACCACCAATTGCGGGTTTCTGTCCCTGTTTCAGAAAGAGCTATCCGAGGCTGTGCCAGTTCCGGTTGTGACCTCATCTTTGATGCAGGTGCAGATGGTAAATCGAGTTCTTCCCGCCGGGAAGCGCGCCGGAATTCTGACCATATCGGCATCCACACTGACCAAAGATCACCTGCAAAGCGCTCAGGTTCCGGACGGTACACCCATCGGCACCACCGAAGGCGGGCGCGAATTCACACGCGCGATACTGGGGAACGAACTTAGCCTGGAGGTCGACAAGGCGCGTGCAGACAACGTCGATGCAGCGCTCGCGTTGCAGTCTCAAAACCCTGACCTCGGCTCAATTGTTCTGGAATGCACGAACATGTGCCCTTACGCGGCAGATATTCAGCGCGCCACAGGATTGCCCGTCTTTTCCATCGTGACATTGGTCAGTTGGTTTCAGGCCGGGCTTTTGCCGCCGCGCTTCCCCGATCCTTAGGAGGCACAACGGCCGTTCGATTCCACCAATTCGTGCATTGCGCTTACCGGAAAAAGACCGGAAGCGTCCCGCCCGCCGGTCGCAGCCTACCCGGTTATCAAAACAAGGACTGAAAACATGAAAACTACATTGGTCTGCTCCGGCGGACTGGATTCCGTGTCGCTTGCGCATGTGCTGGCCGCGGAAGGAAACCTGTCACGGCTTGTGTCTTTCGACTATGGCCAGCGCCACACCAAAGAGCTGACTTTCGCGGCCCTCTGTTCAGAGCGGCTGAGCGTGCCTCATCACGTGATTGACTTGCGTTCTGTCGGCGCGTCGCTAACAGGCTCGGCCTTGACCGACGATGTGGACGTGCCTGACGGGCATTACGCGGAAGAAACGATGAAGGTCACGGTTGTCCCCAACCGCAATGCGATCATGCTGACCATCGCTTATGGCGTGGCAGCAGCGCAGGGTGACAACGCAGTCGCGACAGCTGTGCATGGCGGCGACCATTTCATCTATCCCGATTGTCGTCCGGCATTCA
Organism: Ruegeria atlantica; assembly: GCF_001458195.1. Taxonomy (GTDB): domain Bacteria; phylum Pseudomonadota; class Alphaproteobacteria; order Rhodobacterales; family Rhodobacteraceae; genus Ruegeria; species Ruegeria atlantica. The sequence continues at coordinate 15,096 of NZ_CYPU01000018.1, forward strand.
CAGATGCGTTTGACACCATGCAGCGCGCCGCGTTGGACGGCTACGCGGATGTGGCGCTGCATGTGCCATTCGTGCACCGCAGCAAAGCCGATATTGTCCGCGAAGGCGCGCGCGTGGATACCCCGTTCGATCAGACGTGGTCCTGTTACAAGGGCGGCGACGTGCATTGTGGCCGTTGCGGAACATGCGTTGAACGGCGCGAGGCGTTTGATCTGGCCGGTGTGCCGGACCCAACGCAATACGAAGACGCCGAATTCTGGAAGTCGACCATCGCGAGGGCACAGGCCTGATGTACCGGATCAACAAAGAGTTCCACTTTTCCGCCTCGCACCAGCTGACCCACCTGCCCGAAGATCATCAGTGTGCCCGGATGCACGGTCACAACTATGTCGTCGTGGTCGAATTGGCCCAGCGTGAGTTGAACGCGGATGGGTTCGTGCGGGATTACCACGAGCTGAAACCGCTTAAGACCTATATCGACGATGAATTCGACCACCGGCATCTGAACAATGTGCTGAACGTCGTATCGACCGCAGAGAACCTTGCGCGGCATTTCTTTGACTGGTGCGCGGCCCGCTGGCCCGAAACCGCTGCGGTGAAAGTGTCCGAGACGCCCAAGACATGGGCCGAGTATCGCCCACGACCCTTAGAATATCCGAAATATTTGGCCCCACGGTACAGGGCGAAGGCGCGCTGATCGGTCAGCCGACGGTATTTGTACGCTCGGGCGGGTGCGATTTCCAGTGCAGCTGGTGCGACAGCCTCCATGCGGTCGACAGCGCCTATCGCCACGATTGGGCAGCAATGGAAACGCAGGCCGTCTGGTCTGAGGTTCAGCGTTTGTCAGGCGGGCGGCCACTGACCGTGTCTCTGTCTGGCGGAAATCCCGCCATTCAGGATTTTGGCCCGCTGATCTGGCAGGGCAAAGCGGAAGGCTATGCCTTTGTATGCGAAACCCAAGGGTCAATCGCAAAGCCGTGGTTTTCCGACCTTGCTATGCTTGTTCTCAGCCCGAACCCCCCCAGCAGTGGTGAGAATATGGATTGGACGGCGTTTGGCGCCTGCCTCAACGTGCGCCCCGCGCAAACTGTCCTCAAGATCGTGATCTTTGACGACATGGATTTTAACTGGGCACGCAGCGTAGCTGACCGGTATCCGGACCTTCCGCTGTATCTTCAACCCGGTAACCCGGAAGCCGATCCGGCCAGCCCGGTTGATTTGAACAATGCCACCAGCCGTATGGAATGGTTGATCGACAAGACTTTGAATGCCGGTTGGTTCGCGCCTCGCATTCTACCCCAGCTACATGTGCTGATCTGGGGCAACAAACGCGGCGTCTGACTGCAGGAGAGATAACATGACCGAAAGTATCTACAGTAACCTCACCCAGTTGGGCGGAGACACCAAAATGCCAGCCAGCCCGGAAGAGGCGGTTCTGGAACGCGTGCAGAACCCGCAGGCTGATGTGGACTACAACGTGCGCTTTACCGCGCCCGAGTTCACCTCGCTTTGCCCAATGACGGGCCAACCGGATTTTGCCCATCTGGTGATAGATTACGTGCCCGATCAGTGGTTGGTGGAAAGCAAGGCGCTCAAGTTGTTTCTGGGCTCGTTCCGCAATCATGGCGCCTTTCACGAAGATTGCACCATCTCGATTGCCCGCCGGCTGCAGGAGTTTCTGGAGCCAAGGTGGCTCCGTATCGGAGGCTATTGGTATCCGCGTGGGGGCATTCCGATCGACGTGTTCTGGCAAACTGGCCCAATGCCCGAAGGCGTCTGGATCCCGGATCAGGGTGTGCCGCCTTACCGTGGGCGTGGTTGACCACGATGACTTGAGAGGCGTGAAGGCCCCTGCCTGACAAGCAATCAAAGGGGCCCCCGCACCGGTTGAAACGTGGCGTTTAGGCAGTGGTGGTAATTTTGTTTCGCCCGAGCTTGCGGTTTTGAAACATCATGACAATCCAACATTGATGGGTTAGATGTTTCCTTAATGTAAGAACAAATTCCTGGTGACGATTGTGGAACAGGTGGCCTTCAATTTTGAGATGGGTGTAGTTTGCGCGCTTCTTGCCTTCACCGTATTTCTCTTTGTATCCGAAATCGTCAGAATTGACCTTTCTGCCATACTTGTTCTGGTCCTTATCGGCCTTCTCAGCTACGCGCCCGGGCTCGAGAAACTTGCGGACGTGCCTCACCTGTTTGATGGATTTGCATCCAATGCGGTGATTTCCATTATCGCGGTCATGATCGTCGGCGCGGGCCTCGACAAGACGGGCATAATGAACAAAGTCGCCGCTGTTATTCTGAAATATGGCGGTACGTCCGAAAAACGCGTACTGCCGATTATTTCGGGCACTGTTGGGGTCATTTCCTCGTTCATGCAGAACGTTGGGGCCGCTGCGCTGTTTCTTCCGGTCGTCAGCCGAATATCTTCCCGATCAGGCATCCCGTTGTCGCGCTTGCTGATGCCCATGGGGTTCTGCGCCATCCTTGGCGGCACAATGACTATGGTCGGATCTTCGCCTCTTATATTGCTGAACGATCTGATCCAATCGGCCAACAACAGTTTGCCCGAAGGTCAGAAAATGGAGCAGTTTGGCCTGTTCTCTGTGACGCCGATCGGGATTGTTCTGATCCTAACCGGCATTGCCTACTTTCTGCTGCTGGGTCGGTGGGTTTTGCCGGGTGATGAGGGATCGGAAAACACCGGAACCGGACAGGGAACGCAGGAGTATCTGCAACGTGTCTACGGCCTGAAAGCCGATGTTTTCGAAGTAATCGTTCCAGCCGAAAGCCCTTTGGTCGGGCAGATTTTGGCCGACATAAACCACGAAAACCACCTGTACATCATTTCGACATTCTATCGCGGAAAAACCTCAATGGTTCAGGTCCTGACGGCCGAAATTGCCGCGCCTTGCCGATTGGCGATCATTGGTCGGCGCTGGGTTGTAGAGGAGTTCGCGCAGAAATACGGGCTGACCGTGCTGCCGGCGTTGGACATCTTTGTTGAAGAGTTCGCTCCAACCAATGCCGGTATCGCCGAAGTCGTTGTGACACCGGACAGCAAGCTGATTGGGAAATGCCCACGCGAGCTATTGTTCCGCAAAACATATGGCATGTCGTTGCTTGCCATTCATCGCGGCGAGGAAACGCTAAGCCATGTTGAATCCGAAACGCACGAGTCCACTCAAATCGGGCTTGAGGAGTTTCACGCAGGCGACATGCTTGTGGCCCATACACGGTGGGACAACCTGATGCGGATCAAGCGCGATCCCGATTTTGTGGTCGTCACCACCGACTTCCCACAAGACGAACTGCGCCCGCAAAAGGTCGGTTGGGCGCTGGCGTTTTTCGCTGTTTCCTTGTCGATGATCCTGTTCACCGACATTCGGCTCTCGCTCTGTCTGTTAACTGGAGCCGCGGGAATGATGCTGACACGTGTGTTGAGTGTCGATGAAGCCTACCGTGCGGTCGGATGGAATACTGTTTTTCTGCTCGCATGCCTTATTCCACTGGGTCAGGCGGTACAGAACACCGGCACGGCTGCGTGGATTGCACAACAGATCATGGTCATTCTGGACGGCTGGCCGATCTGGTCACTTCAGGCCGGCGTTGCGATTTTGGCCACGGCGTTTTCATTGGTGATGTCCAACGTCGGGGCCACTGTTCTGCTTGTGCCATTGGCCGTTTCCATAGCGGTGGCAGCTGGCGGAAATCCGGCCGTATTTGCCCTGACGGTTGCCATATCAACATCGAACAGCTTCATAATCCCGACCCATCAGGTAAACGCCCTGATCATGGGTCCTGCAGGGTATAAAGTCATGGACTTTGTCCGCTCAGGGGGGGTCATGACGATCCTGTTTCTTGTTGTTTCGCTACTCATGCTCAATTTGCTGTACTGACCGCCTCGGCAAGCAGGAATGGGTCCATGATTGCAAAGCCTTACAGATGTAAACTATCGCTCGCTGAATGCGCGTTCCATTGTCATCTGCACCGGCTTCAACAGGTAGGAAAGCAGCGTCTATTGGCCGAAGCGGTACTGACCAACCCGGGCTCTGAGATCTCGTGTATCCAAACCGAAGCCTATGAGCGCATTGATTGGTAGCGGCACTCAGCCATGTTTGCGGGCCACGATCCACGTCGGGTTATATGTCAGGGTCACGCCATCATCGTCACCAAAGTGTCGGACATATTGTTCCGTGAATTGGGCAAGACTGGTTTTGGTCCAGACCTTCTGCGCGCGCCCGTTGACCCCAGTTCTTCGAAGGTGATTGAGAACGCCTCGGGGCGTATCAAAGTGCAGTGCAGAAATGTTTTCGCCGCAACTGATAATCTCCAACTGACCTTCGACTGCCGCGGCCAAATCTTCAGATCGGCACAAGCCCGGCGCTTTGGCAGTGGAACCGACTTTCACCAGTTCCCGGTACTGTTCCGGTCCAAAGCCTGAAACCGCCAACCACCCACCAGGAGCCAATGCTTTCGCTGCGCGCTGCAGAAAGGTTGCAGGGTCATGCAACCATTGGACCATAGACGCTGACGTGATTAGCTTTGGCTGAAACGGCCATTCGACGATTTTGGCGTCGCCGCACAAAAAATCCGCACCGACGGCCGTTGCGGTCTCAGCTGCTTCGGGCGACAGGTCATTGACCGTCAACTGACCAATATCGAATGCGCTACATACCCGATGCGTGAGGTGGCCTGTGCCACACCCAAATTCCAATCCGGTCGCGAATCGATGCGGTGCGCCGCCGGCCCGCATCTCATGGACCAGCCGATCCGCGATTTTGGCCTGCTGGCTGGCCGAGCTGTGATAGCTGCGGAAACTGCGGCTGAAACTGCGCTGGATGCGGTCCGCGATCTGCACGTTCATGAGATCCACTCCTGCCAGTTCTGGCTGTCGCGAAACGGAACATGCGGGGTGGCAATACCACGCACGGCAGATTGTTGGTGCGCCCATGCCGCCTCTTGCGCGGGGGTCGGGATAATACGGTCCCGCTGGGGGATCCAAATCCGGTCAAACGCCACTTCGGGTGCGCCACCACGGTCGATCACGGCGTGAAGCTCTGCCTGCGCAGCCTCCAGATCAATTTCAGGAACCGGCCCGTTCAATCCGGCACGGCGACAGAACTTTGAGAAACTGGCTGCGGTCAGGTTTTCCGCCGTGGCGCGGATCATATCCGGTGCGATTCCACGCTCGGGGTCAGCCGGACATAGCGTGCCACTGACAGCAATCAGCCGATCGGGACGAAACCCAGTTTGCGCCAGCCAGTGGCCCGCAGATGCGACGCCAAAAGAAAAGGCAATCAAATTGACGCGGTCATATTGCGCAATATCAGGCAGAGGATCGTCAAAGTGGCGGAAGTCGTCGACGAATAGCACATCACCGCGCCCTGAAAGCCCAGCAAAAGGCGCAGCCCCCAGCGCCCAACCGCCAAAAACCAGAATCAACTCGTCCGTTCCCGAACGCGATAACCACTGCTGTTTCATGGTATGCCTTTGACGAGCGAGATCATGGCCGATGTTACACGGCTCAATTCATTCGCAGAGATGATGTAAGGCGGCATGCAATAGATGTTGCGGGCAAACGGGCGCAACCAAACGCCGGTATCGGGTGCCAGCGCATGCGCAACCGCAGGATCAACCCATTGCTCCATTTCGATGACCCCAATCGCGCCAAGCACGCGCACATCGGCAACGCCTGGCAATTCACGTGCCGGGGCAAGCTCTTGCTTCATCTGGTCGGCGATCGCGTGCACTTCGGCGCGCCAATCTCTGACCGATAATTGTTCCAGACTGGCCACCGCGGCAGAACAGGCCAGCGGGTTGGCCATATAGGTCGGGCCGTGCATCAAAACGCTGGCTTCGCTTTCCCCAATTCTACGCGCGACATCTTGGGTCGTGGCGGTCGCGGCCAGAGTAATATGGCCGCCAGTCAAAGCTTTGCCCAAACAGATGATGTCCGGAACCACTTCGGCGTGGTTCATCGCGAACAGTTCGCCCGTGCGACCAAACCCGGTTGCGATTTCGTCAAAAATCACAAGAATTCCGTGTGCATTACACAGGTCTTGCGCGCCTTTTTGCCACTTGGGGTGATAGAAGTACATACCACCCGCGCCCTGCACCACTGGCTCAAGGATCAGGGCCGCGATCTGATCGGCCTTGGTTTCCAGCAGCTCTTCCAAAGCATCCAGCCCATTCAGGGTTGGATCATCCGTCCATTCCTGATCAAACGATATCGGCGGGCGTGGCAGGAAATGTTGGATCGACAGCGCGCCGCTAAACAGCCCATGCATCCCATTCTCGGGGTCGCAGACGCTCATCGCTTTCCATGTGTCCCCGTGATATCCGCCGCGAATGGTCGCAAACTGCGTGCGCCCCGTGTGACCCTGCGCCATCTGAGACTGTACGGCCATTTTCAAGGCAACTTCAATCGCGACCGATCCGCTGTCGCTGAAGAAAATGCGATCCAGCCCGTCAGGCAACAGCTCGACCAGCTTGCGGCCCAGGTCAATTGCGGGTCGATGCGTCAGGCCACCGAACATGACATGGGGCATTTGCCGCAGCTGTTCCTGCATCGCAGCAGTAATGGCCGGATGACGATGCCCGTGCACCGCACACCACCACGACGACATTGCGTCGATCATCCGAGTACCGTTTTCCCGGGTCAGCCATACCCCTTCGGCTTCGGTGATCAGATGCATCGGACCGGGGTTCAGAACATTCGTATAGGGATGCCAAAGGTGGCGGGCATCAAACTCCAGAGCGGTCACAGAGCCCTCCGAATTGTTGCTGTGTCAATCGCATCGAAAGCATCCGACAGCGTTTCTCGCGACAGGGTTTCAAGATACGGCAAGCGTCCCAAATGGGTAACCTGACACATCTCGGCGATGGTCTGTTCAACCTCTGGCTCAGCGTCGCCTACAAACGCTACGCCCAAAACGTTGCAACCTGCACCCCGCAAGGCCATCAGGGACAGGCTTGTGTGATTGATCGTCCCCAACGCGGTCCGGGCCACCAGAACCACGGGTGCCTGCCACCCCGAGATGACATCAAGGAAAAAGGTCTTGCGGTTCAGCGGCACCATGATCCCGCCTGCCCCCTCGACGACCAAGGGGCCGTTGATCTGCGGCAGCGCAAGCCGATCCGGCGAAATCTCGACGCCCATGTCTTCGGCTGACAAATGGGGTGAAGCTGGCATGTTCAGGCGATAGGCTTCCGGCAAAATTTCGGCACCGGAAAGCGCCGCGACGGTTTCTGTGTCCGTTGCATCCTCCAGCCCGGATTGCACCGGCTTCCAATAGGTTGCGCCAAGCGTGGCTGTCAGGCCGGCAGCAAAAACCGTTTTCCCAACACCAGTGTCGGTGCCCGTGACGATAACAGCGCTCATGCCGCCTCCGCCTGTTGATGCGCCAGTGTTTCGAACAGAGCACTTATGTCATCCTTGTCCACGTTGCCGGTGATCGAGACGCGCAGGCGTGACGTGCCCCGTGGCACGGTCGGCGGCCGGATACCACGGACATCAAAACCTTGGGCCTGTAACGTTGCGGCCATTTCCATGGTTTTGGCGTCATCGCCCAGAACAATGGGGATAATCTGGCTGTTCAGCGCCTCTTGTGGTATTCCGATCTGACGTGCAACGGCATGCGCGTGGCGGATGCGGGACAGGGCGTTCAAGCCCAGCGAAGCATCTGTTTGAAGATCCTGCAGAACCGCGCGAACAAGGGCCGCGTTGAACGGTGATGGGGCCGTGGCAAAGATAAACGGGCGGGCGCGGTTGATCAGTGTTTCGATCATCACCCGAGGGCCGCAAATCAATCCGCCCGAAACCCCCAACCCTTTGCCGCATGTGTGCAAAGTTAGCAACTCAGCCTTGAGACCATGCGCCAGACCTTTACCGTTCGGGCCAAATACTCCGGTCGCATGAGCCTCATCCACGACCAATATGGCACCGTGTTCGCAGGCCAGATCAGACAACGCGGACAAGGGCGCAATGTCGCCTTCCATGGAATAGATGCTTTCTACGGCGATCCAGATTTGGCCAGACCCGCCTTCTGCCACCCACGCCTCAATGGCCAGACGCGCTGCGGTCACGTCATTATGAGCAAAGGCACGAGTTTGGCCGCGTCCCACCCGCATGCCTTCATGCGCGCTTGCATGAACCAAAGCATCGTAAAGGATCAGATCTTCGGCTGCAGGAAGGGTCGAGAAAATCGCATGATTGGCCTGAAAACCTCCGCCCATGAACAAAGCAGCCTCAGCATCAAAAAAGGCGGCGGCCTCGTGTTCAAGCGCTTCATGTTCGGGATGATTGCCCCGCAACAGACGGGAGCCACTGGACCCAAGCGGCACGCCCTGCGCCAATGCCGTTTGCGCGGCATCGCGCAGGAATGACGATTGCGCCAATCCGAGGTAATCATTGGACGCAAAATCCAGACCGCGCGGCTGCGCCAACACCCGGCGGCGGTTCCGGGTGTCCAACAGTTCAAGCATCGAGTTCAACCGACTCAGTGCTTTCATTCAGCAGCATCCAAACAGGATTTTTCAACCGACGTTTCTGACTGTAACCCAAGCTTGGCAAACAATATGGCATCAGTGTCTTCTTCGGGGTTTTCTGCCGTCAAAAGCGTTTCACCAACAAAGATCGAGTTAGCACCGGCGAAGAAGCACATGGCTTGCAATTCCTCACTCATATCGCTGCGCCCGGCGGAAAGCCGTACATAAGACTGTGGCATCATGATCCGCGCTACGGCTATGACCCTTACAAAGTCGATCGGATCGATCGGCTTTGCGTCTGCTAAAGGTGTGTCTTCCTGCGGCATCAACATGTTGATCGGCACAGAATCCGGGGCAGGGTTCATGTTGGCCAAGGTGACCAGCATATCGACACGGTCCTGAACCTCTTCGCCCATTCCGAGGATACCGCCGGAACAGACCTTGATACCCGCTTCCTGCACGCGGTTCATCGTGTCAATGCGGTCCGCAAAGGTGCGCGTGGTGATGACTTCGGGATAGTACCGCTCGGACGTGTCGATGTTGTGGTTGTAATAGTCCAGCCCGGCATCACGCAAACGGATCACCTGATTATCGTCCAGCATGCCAAGGGTCATGCAGGTTTCCATCCCCATCTCGCGCACACCTTCGACCATTGCAACAAGCGCATCCATGTCGCGGTCCTTGGGTTCGCGCCATGCGGCACCCATGCAGAAACGGGTTGCCCCGCCGTCGCGGGCCTTGCGGGCTTCGGTCAGAACGCGCTGAACCTCAATCAGTTTCGAGGCCGACAGCTTTGATCCGTTCCGTGCTGATTGCGAGCAATAGGCGCAATCTTCGGCACAGCCACCTGTTTTGATCGACAGCAGTTTCGACGTCTGGACCTTGTTGGGATCAAAGTTCTCCCGGTGCACTGTCTGCGCGCGAAACAGCAAATCCATCAGCGGAAGGTCATACAGAGCTTGAGCAGCGTCGCGGGACCATATCGGGCTGGTGTTTTTCATTTTATAGATACTTTTAGAGAACTCTCATGGCTACGCACTCTTTTATAGATAAAGATCGTTGTCACAACCAGATTCTACCATCTGCGTCACTCCGGCGGAAAAACGCGGATGCTTGCAATGGTCCGCTGGCCAACGCCGCTTTAGCAAACGATGCAGAACATTCTATCCCAATGCGGCTGCCGCCATTTCCGCAATATGCACCGCGCGAAAATCAACCGTCTCAAATCGACACATGTTGCCATGATTGGGTAAGCAGATCACAATGGGCATCAATACCAAACATTCCCGCATGCGCCGCGCCGCTGCAAACACGTTGGATACCAGTGTCACACGGTTGTTTTGTAAGTCATGCAGAAGGCGCGTTAGCCAACATATTGAAAGGTTCCGAATGACCTCCTCCAACCATTTTTCGATGTCTCGCCGCCAGTTCCTTGCCACAACCACGGCCAGCGCCGCCGCAATCACCCTGCACCCTTTTTCGGCCGCCGCTGCCGACAATCAGGCGCATCTTCGGATCATGGAAACCACCGATATCCATGTGCATGTCTTCCCTTATGATTACTACGCAGACAAGCCGCGCGATACGGTAGGCCTGTCGCGCACCGCATCGATCATCAATGACATTCGGTCAGAGGCAACCAACTCGTTGCTGGTGGATAATGGCGACTTTTTGCAGGGCAACCCGATGGGCGATTACATCGCCTATGAGCGTGGTATGAAAGAAGGCGACAGCCATCCGATCATCGCCGCATTCAACACCGTGGGCTATGACGCCGCTACATTGGGCAACCACGAGTTCAATTACGGTTTGGATTTTCTGGAAAAGTCACTCGCCGGGGCGGATTTCCCGGTCGTTTTGGCCAATATTGCCAAGGAACAAGGCGCGGGGCCACGCGACGATAAGACCCTGGTCAAGCCTTACGCCATTCTGGACCGGGAAATTGAAATGGGCGACGGCAGCAAGCATCCAATCAAGGTTGGCGTCATTGGCTTTACCCCACCTCAGATCATGAATTGGGACCGCAAGCATCTGGAAGGCAACGTTCAGGCCCGCGACATCGTCGATACCGCGAAAGCCTATGTTCCAGAAATGCAAGAGCAAGGCTGTGATTTAATCATCGCCCTATCGCATTCGGGTATCGGTGAGGCCGATCACACTGATGGGATGGAGAACGCCTCGATCGTGCTGGCCGGCGTCGATGGCATCGACGCGCTGGTCACGGGCCACAATCATCTGGTCTTCCCCTCGCCTACATTCGCGGATCGCCCGGGTATCGACGTCGAAAAAGGCACGCTTATGGGTAAACCAGCGGTCATGGGCGGTTTCTGGGGTTCGCATCTGGGTCTGCTGGATCTGCTGCTGGAACGCGACGGGAATGAATGGCGAGTCGTAACAACGACGTCCGAGGCGCGCCCGATATCAAAGCGCAACGAAGATCGCTCAATCACCGCGCTGGTTGGCGACGACCAAACCGTGCTGGATTCGGTCGCCAAAGATCACGACGAAACACTGGCATATGTGCGCCGCGCCGTTGGGAAGACGTCCGCGCCTTTGCACAGCTACTTCGCACTCGTCGCGGATGATCCGTCGGTGCAAATCGTGTCGATCGCACAAAAATGGTATGTCGAAGAGATGATGAAGGGCACCGAGCACGAGGGGCTGCCCATCCTATCAGCCGCCGCTCCGTTCAAGGCCGGTGGCCGTGGTGGGCCAGAGTATTATACCGACGTTCCAGTGGGCGATGTGGCTATCAAAAATGTGGCTGACCTGTATCTCTATCCGAACACCGTGCGGGCGGTCCGCGTGAACGGGGCACAAGTTCGAGGCTGGCTAGAACGTTCGGCAGGCATGTTCAATCAGGTAGAGCCCGGCTCGGCCGACGCAATTCTGCTGAATCCAGAGTTCCCATCCTACAACTTTGATGTGATGGACGGCGTGACCTATCAGATCGACCTGTCCCAGCCCTCGCGATTTGGACCAAAAGGCGAAGAAGTGAACCCAGACGCGGCACGGATTGTGAACCTGTCCTTCAACGGCACGCCGGTTACGGATGATATGGAGTTTATCATCGCCACCAACAATTACCGCGCGTCTGGCGGCGGGTCCTTCCCGGGTGCATTGGGCGACACGATTGTCTTCGAGGCCCCCGACACCAACCGCGACGTCATCGTTCGCTATATTGTTGAGCAGGGCACAATTGATCCAAAAGCGGACGCCAACTGGTCCTTCGCCCCGCTCGCAGACACCACGGTGCTTTTCGAAACCGGCCCCAAAGCGCGCGACTATATGAGCGACGTCAATGGAGTGGTGATCGAAGACGCAGGCGAAGGCGCCGATGGTTTTGCCGCGTTCCGCATTAAACTTTAAACGCCAAAGATTTTAAGCCGGCCGTCACCCCGACTAATGGGTGGCGGTCGCGCACCGAAGACGGCGAATTATTTAAACACCTAAAACTGGGCTTTGGAGCAATCAGTCAAGTTCGCCGCTTTCTGACATCAAAATCGCCAGCGGTCGCGTAGAATGGATTTGCGACAAGATGATCATCACCACGGCAGTCAACGGTATCGCCAATATGGTGCCTGCCAGGCCCCACATCGCGGTCCAGATCGTCAGCGAAAACAGCACCATAAATCCGCTCAGGTTCACCGAGTTTCCGACAAGCCTTGGTTCAAGGAAGTTTCCTACAAACAGCTGAGCTGCCATAAGAGCGATCAGCGCGACACCGGCGTGCCAGATGCCGCCGAATTGCACAAGGCTCAGCATGACGGGAAACAGAACACCCACGATTGAACCCAGATATGGGATATAGTTCAAAAGTCCGATCAATATAGCCCAGAACATTGCGAACTCGATCCCAAGCAACAACATGATCACATATGAGATCACAGCCAAAATGACGTTGATCAGGGTCTTTGCACTTAGGTAGCTGCCAATCTTCTGGTTGATTTGGGCGACGATTTGCAGCGACCGGTCAGCTGTTTCGGCATCACCCAACGCCTTTCTAACTTTTTCCGGCATGTCATCCAGATCGGACAGGATGAACACAATATAAAGGATTGTCATCAACATGACCGTCCCGAAACCCTGCACTGTGGAAAGCGTCCCCTGCACAAACCCCAAAATATCGAACTTGCCGGCAATCGTCTGCTCGATCGTGGACCAATCTGGTAGTTTTTTGACGCCCAACATCGCCATCGCCGAGTCAATCAGCGCTTTTAAGTTGGTTTGGTAACGCGGGATATTCTGGGCGACCGCTTGCGCGTTTGCCTCAAGAAAGATCCCTATCAGAACCAACGTTAGAAATATGGCAAGCAGCGCAAGCAAACGGCGCCCGCGGCGCGGAATGTGGCGCAACCCCGGAACACGGCCGATTGTCGAGGCGGTCGAGTCCAGAATGTATATCCCGATTATGCCTAAAAGCACCGGAAGAAGGATACTTTTGCCCAGCACCAGCAGCCAGCCGATGACAACAGCGACGATCAGGCCAGATGCAAGTTTTGTCACATTAAACAGCAGCATATCTTCGCTTTCGGTCGGACGGGTGGTTCCTTTTGTGCCGGGTTCAAGGCTTACATTCAACTTCTTTCACGCGATCTGCGCGCCCCGAGCGCGGTGACGGCTGCCCGGTGCAGGGGGCGTTTCGCGACCACCGGCAAAACACTGCGCGATTGACATCCATTCGACAGCAGCCGGCCCCTCCACCTTCAGCGATGTATCCGCGATGTTGCGGGTTTGGGCTGAGACCTGTGCAAACTCTACCGCAGGGCCTGTTATCCGATTGTCCCCCCGTTCACCGAACTCCCACAAGGCTCCGGATGGCGCGGTCAGTTCAAGCCGCGGCATCGCCTCGGGCACAGGTTTGCCGTTGACCTGATAGGCCCAGCCAAAGGTGTTCACACCCAGAATGACGATGTTCTTGACCCGGTCCTGTTCGACGCGCTCGATACCGAGAACGTCAAAAACCTCTTGCCCATGTGCCCAAGTCTCCATCTGACGGGCCGTAATTGATGAGCGTACAGACATATCCGGACCGGCCCATTTCACCCGGTGCTTTGGATCGAGATCGGCCCAACGCGCGCCAATATCTGTGTAAAGTGTCTGCCAGGAATCGCGCAGCTCGTTCCCGCGCAGCAAGATCGCTTCGTTCTCGGCTGCGCGCAGCCCTTCGGCCTTGGCTTTGACAAACAATGCGCCAATGCGGGCTGTGAACGCGTCGGGGTCCTGAAGCGACTGATCTGCCATCTGGTTCCAATAGTGCAGATGCACCAGAACATCGTTCAGCGTCCAACCCTTGAACTGAGTTGGAATTTCCCATTGATCGCCCGAAATACCGTCCAGAATGGCAAACAATGCCTCGCTTTCTTGCAGAAAATCCGTTGCCTGTTGCACTGCTTGTTCCCTTGATTTTGTGTTTGCCTATTCGATGTCCCCGGATGAAGTGGCGGTGGCCGACACACACCCAATTCTATCTATATATCGTCAATCTCGATCATCACATCCCCCGCGCTCAGCTGTTGCCCGACCTCAACGTGGACAGACGTGATGACGCCAGCAACGGCGGCAGTGATCTGGTGTTGCATCTTCATGGCTTCGAGAACGGCCAGACAGTCGCCTTTGGAAACGCTTTGACCGGGTCTTGCCGCCACCTCGACCAGGGCACCCGGCATGGGGGCGGTGACGCGACCGCTAGCGATCGTTCCCGCATCCAATACACCGGGACGCAGGCGTCGAAACGTCAGGCGCTCGGCGCCGATGGCGATCTGGGCTGTGTCGCGGGATATGTGTGCGGTGGCGTCGACGGTGTTGTCATTTATGCGTGCCCGGACCTTCCCGCTGCTGCGCTTGATAAACGAAACATCATACGCGTTGCCCTCAACCCATACCGTCCATCCATCGGGGCGGGAGAGTGCGCGCGTTTGTATCTCTTCGTCACTATAGGCAAGCGTCACGGCGAACGGCGGTAACGCCGCGCTGGACCAACCCAACTGTTCGGCGGATACATAGCCCGCCGCCGCCCTTGCGCGGGCCTGATCCGCACCCAACAACAGCGCAACCGCCAAGGCGACGTCCTGCGCAGTTACCCAGTACGCAGGAAAGCCCCGGGGGTAGGTCCGATCCAGAAATGTTGTTGTTGCATCGCCGGCAATGAAATCTCTGTGCTGCAGCACATCTGCAAGAAACCGCGAATTTGTCACCGTTCCCAGCAAAATAGTTTCTTGCACAGCCTTGATCAGCCGCGCACGTGCCGCTTCGCGGGTTGGACCGTGCGCGATGATCTTTGCAAGCATGGCGTCATAGAAAGGCGATACCTCTTGTCCCTGCTGAATGCCGAAATCCACACGCATTCCGGGACCGGACGCAGCCTGCCAGAAATCAATTGGACCGGTCGCCGGCAGATATCCGTTAGCAGGGTCTTCGGCGTAAAGCCGCGCCTCGATGGCGTGACCGTTCATGGTGACGTCTTCCTGAGAGATTGGAAGGGCGTCACCCTGCGCGACAGCGATCTGTAGCGCCACTAGGTCGAGGCCAGTGACCATCTCGGTCACAGGATGCTCAACCTGCAGTCGGGTATTCATTTCAAGGAAATAGAACACGCCGGACGGTTCAAATAGAAACTCCACGGTTCCGGCGCCGCGATAGCTCACCGCACGGGCCGCCTCAATCGCCACAGCCCCCATTTTTGCGCGCAACTCTGTCGTCATGACCGGGCTTGGGGCTTCTTCGATGACTTTTTGGTGGCGACGCTGAACCGAGCATTCCCTTTCGCCCAGATGAATTACGTTCCCGCACCCATCGGCAAAAACCTGAAATTCGATGTGGCGCGCATCACCGATCGCTTTCTCAAGGATCAGTTCGCCGGATCCAAAAGCGCTCTCGGCCTCGGATCTTGCGATTGAAATCGCCTCAGAAAAAGCGTCGGCAGATTGGACCACGCGCATTCCGCGTCCACCGCCACCAGCTGCGGCTTTGACCATGATGGGAAAACCGATTTTGCTCGCTTCAGCGACCAGTGCGGCACCCGATTGATCATCGCCTTCATACCCTGGAACGCAGGGAACGCCCGCGCCAATCATAAGGCGTTTGGCGACGGCCTTGTCGCCCATCAGCCGGATCGCGTCGGGATCGGGTCCGATATAAGTCAGACCCGCGGCCTCGACTGCCTCTGCAAAACCCGCATTTTCGGACAAAAACCCATAGCCTGGGTGGATCGCCCCTGCCCCAGTTTCCTGAGCCGCAGCAATGATCTTTTTTGCGTTCAGATAGCTGGCACCAATCGGCCCTTCACCGATCCAAACCGCCTCATCAGCAAGTTCGACATGGGGTGCCCGAGCGTCAGCGCTTGTATAAACGGCCACTGTGCGCAGGCCAAGCGACCGGGCGGTTCGCATGATACGCGCAGCGATTTCCCCACGATTGGCAACGAGAAGCGTGTCGAATGTCATGCCTCAGCCTCTGCTATCTGTCTTGGATGTGGATTTGGTGAGCTATGCAGCATGGTCAAAACCTGTGCACCCCGTACGAGCTGGTTTTGACCGTCCGCGCGCGACCCTCAAGGCAAATTTCAAGGCAAAAACCTAGCACACGCCGCGTGTCGCGGGGGTCAATGACGCCATGATCGATACACCGGCCAGAGGTGTAAAACGCATTCTCTTGTCGTGTGAAATGCGCAGTGATCGCTGCCTTCTGCGCCGCCAGTTTGGCTTCGTCGGGGTCGATCCCTTTGCGTTTAAACCCTGCGCGCGCGACCAGTTCCATCGTCCCGGCGGCTTGCTCGCCGCCCATCACGCCCGTTGCCGCGTTGGGCCAGGCGAACAGAAAATCCGGATCATAAGCGTAACCGCACATCCCGTAATTGCCCGCCCCGAAACTCGCGCCGATATAAAGCGTGATCTTGGGCACATCGACCGACGTAACGGCCTGGATCATCTTGGCCCCATGTTTGATCATGCCGCTTTGTTCATATTGGGTGCCGACCATGAACCCTGTAATGTTGTTCAGAAATATCAGGGGAATGTCAGACTGACCGCATAGCTGAATAAACTGTGCGGCTTTGTTCGCGCCTGCAGGGTCCAGTGGTCCGTTGTTTCCAAGAACACCCACTGCGATGCCATTGATTGCGGCCTGCAAACAGACAGTCGCCGAGCCATAGTCGGGCTTGAAATCTTCAAAATCCGAGCCATCCACAATGCGGGCCACGACCTCGCGGACATCATAGGGGACACGGTAATCGGTTGGAACAACGCCTGCGATCTCATCCGCATCATATTTCGGTGGCTGCGCTTCTTTGCTGCGACGCACAGGCAAGGATTTGTTCCAATCCAGCCGGGCCATCACGTTCCGCGCCATTTCGATACCGTGCGCATCATCCTCGGCCAGATAGTCGACCAGCCCGGATGTGGTGGCATGCATCTCGGACCCGCCCAGATCACGGTCATTGGCCTTTTCGCCCGTCGCCGCGTGAACCAAGGCGGCACCGGCCAAGGCGGCCATGCCGTTGTTCTTCACGCCAACGACATAGTCTGCAAGGCCGGGCATATAGGCCCCACCGGCGGTTGACGGGCCGTGCAGCACTGCAATGTTGGGCAGCCCTGCGGCCGAATGGCGAGCCAGATTGCGGAACAGTTTGCCGCCATTGGCCCAGAATTCGACCTTGTATTCCATCAGGTTTGCACCGGCGCTTTCGACAAGATGCACAAAAGGCAGGTTCTGTTTCAATGCCATGTCTTGCGCGCTCAGGAAGGCCGCAGCTGACATCTCGACCATCGCGCCGGCCTTGATCCCTGAATCGTCGACGATGATCATGCAGCGCACGCCCGAGATGAAGCCGATGCCGATGACCAATGACGCGCCCGGAACCGAACGCTCGGGATCGTCTGTATCGACGCAGTAGCCCGCCAACCCGTGCAGTTGCAAAAAAGGCATTCCAGGATCCAACAGTTGGGCCAAACGGTCACGGGGTGTGATCTGCCCCCGGGCTTCCATCCGTTCGCGCCGTTTCTCTGACAGGGCGACAGGACGCGCTTCAAGCGCGCGCATCTCGTCGACAAGAGCCAGCATATCGGCTCGGTTCTTGGCAAAGCTGCCAGAATCGCGGACGACTTTACTGACAAAACCCATCAGCTTTCTCCTCGCTCGGGATATGAGAATAACTCTGCAGGAATCCTGATCGGTGTGGCCAGCAATATCTGGGCATAACTCTTGCCTTGCGCGTCGTTGCGCAACGAGGCGACGCCACCGCCACCCAGCGCATTGTGCAGCAGAATGTTCATGGAATGCGTTCCTGGAAGATAGAACCGTTCGACCCTGCCAGATAGGTGGTTTGAAAAAACATCTGCCAGCGTCGCTTCGGTCAGCGCCGCCCAAATGTAGGGCAAAAAGGTAGCATGACGTGCAATGACCCCAATGTTTGCGGCGTCGCCTTTGTCTCCAGATCTAGCCCAGGCCAAATCTTCCAAGGGGCATGTGATCCACTCGGTCACCTTTTCATCGGCTATTTCCGGGGCTTTTGCCGGGACAGGTTCCGGGTCTTGTGGGGACGTTTTCGGCGGATTGTATGCGATATCGTCCCCATCCATCGTTACGCAATAGGTCAGCGTGTTGTTTGGCACCAAGAAGGAAAACAGGGCAACGACTGGCGAGGGCTTTGGACGCCCTCCTCCGGTAAAGATGTGCAACCCCGGCGGTGCGGCCAGTGCGCACCCGGTCATTTCACGCAGGAATACGCCAACCGCGCGAGGGTCATCGTGTTTCACGGCTACCTTGAACGAGATCTCTTCGTAATCGCCGTCGCCAGGCCGACCTCCGAAGGTTTCAAACGACACCTCGCGATAGTCGGGGGTGCCCATCCGTTGCAGGACAGCGCGCGCGCGATCCAACCCCGCTTGGGCAAAAGTCTTCGCCTTTTGTCGTGCCTCACGCCCGTTGATCAGAATCGTCATGCCCGCGCGATAGCCATCCGCCCAGGTGGCGGACACTTTGAGTTGCCCGGTCGGCGCGCGGCCTTTTGCACCCGAAACGGTTACATGGTCTGGCTCGGATTGCTCAATCCTGACATTGGAAAAGTCGCAAATCACGTCAGGCAGAATATAGGACTGCGGGTCGCCGATCTCATACAGCATCTGCTCGCAGGCCGAAGCTGGGGCCACACATCCCGTCGTGCCCTTCGGCTTGGTCAGGACCAACCCGCCATCTGCGCTTACCTCGACAATCGGATAGCCAATTTGGGCGATATCCCCCGCCATTTCCCAATCCGTGAAATTCCCGCCAGTGGCTTGGGGTCCACATTCCAGCAGATGCCCCGCAAGCGACCCGGCAGCCAGTAAGTTGTGGTCCTCGTGCCGCCATCCAAAATGATACATGCACGCGGCCAACGTAAGTGCGCTGTCGACGCAGCGGCCTGTGATGACGATGTCAGCCCCGGCGTGCAGCGCCGCCAATATCGGCCCTGCCCCAATATAAGCATTCACCGAGGCGATCTTTTCGGTCGGTGGCATCGGCGCACCGGAAAACATCTCAGTCCGATCGACAAACTCAGCAACACGTGGCAGCAGGTCGTCGCCTTCGACCACTGCGACTTTCACGTTCAATCCCAATTCAGCAGATTTGCGACGCAAAGCAACAGCACAGGCCACTGGGTTGACCCCACCCGCATTTGACAACACCTTGACGCCCTGCTCGGCGATCTGGGTTAAATTGTTGGCTGTAACGTCAGAGACGAAATCCACCGCATATCCCTTTTGGGGGTCTTTAAGGCGGGCGCGGGCCATGATCGACATGGTGATTTCGGCCAGGTAATCGTAGACCAGAAAGTCAATCTTTGGGGCACGCAGCAATTGCTGTGTCGCATGAGGGGCATCCCCCCAAAAACCACTTGCTCCTCCGATCCGCAGAGAATGTGTCACGCCACGTCTCTCCCGCTTGGGTACGATCTGCAGTTTACAGACCAACTGTTCTGTTTTTATGATCCACTGACTGCCTTGGTCAACGAAGATTTACCACTGCGACGCGACGGAAGATGATAGATAAGATGCCAAAGAAATCCTCGGTCCAGGATCAAAGGTCCCGGGATATGCAGGTCAAAATCTGCAATGCGACGGTCACCTGTCTGGATCAGCTCGGGTATGCCGAGACTACTTTTGCCGAGGTGCAGGCCAAGGCGGGCATCTCACGCGGGGCAATTACGCATCACTTCCCCACGAAACAGGCCCTGGTTGCAGCTACCGCGATGCGACTGCTGGGCAATGCGCAAAACCCGCTCTGGCCACATGATCGCGCCCCTCAGCCCGTCTATGATCTGATTATGTCCGCCTGGGCCAATATCGTAAATTCCGCAGGCGGACGTGCCATAGTCGAGATTCTGGTTGCTTGCCGAACCGACCCGGCTCTGTTCGGAATGCTTGAACAGAGCTTGAGAGATTGGGACAAATCGAACCTGAGCCTGATCTCAGCCCGGTATGTCAGCGCAACAGGCAACCGTGACGACACTGAATTGTTGTGGAGTATCGCGCGGAACTTCCTGCGTGGTTTGTTGTTGCATGAGAAATTCGTTTCGTCGCCAGAATACCTTATGCAGATGATGGATCGCTTTGCCCGCATGATGGAAAGCCAGCTTCAGGTATTGCCCAAAAATGACGTCGAGGAGGTCGAATGACCCTGCCATCCCCTTTCATGACCCCGGAACGCGAAGCTTTCCGCGGGAATTTCCAGCGATTTGTCGATGCCGAAATCAAACCGCATATTGAGCAATGGGAGGCGGATCGCAGCGTCCCATGGGAACTGCATGCAGCAATCGCTGAGTTTGGAGTATTTGGCTTTGGGATCGATGAGGAATACGGCGGTCTGGGTTTCGACAATGCCTTTATGCGCCATGATTATAGTGAAATTCTGTTCGGCTGTGGGGCGTCCGGTATCGGAGCCGCCGTTGGGGGACGTACGATTTCAATCAGCCCAATTGCGAAATTCGCTTCCGAGGAGTTCAAACAGAAAGTGCTGCCCGAGATCATCTCGGGGCGCATGATGTCGGCCCTTGGGATCACCGAACCGGGCGCAGGGTCGGACGTTGCCAATATTCAAACAAAGGCTGAACGCAAAGGCGGCCAATGGATACTGAACGGGGAAAAGACCTATATCACCGGGGGGATGGATGCCGAATGGTTTGTGGTTGGTGCCCGCACTGGCGGTCCAGGGTTGACCGGCATTTCGTTGTTCCTGGTCCCTCATGACGCGCCCGGGTTCAGCCGTACACCTTTGGGTGGCAAGATGGGCTGGCACAGTTCACAGCAAGCAACGCTGCATTTCGATGATTGCGAGCTGGATTCTACTGCGCTGTTGGGGCCTGAGAACAGGGGCTTCATCGCAATCATGAACAATTTCAACTTTGAACGGCTCGGCCTGACATCCGCTTCGTTAGGAATGATGAAACTATGCTACGATAGTGCGCTGGACTGGGCACGGGAACGCGAGACATTCGGCAAGCGACTGGTCGAACATCAGGTCATTGGCCACAAATTTGCAGAAATGTCCGCCCGGATAGATATGAATGAGGCATATATCGAGCGGATCTGCTGGGCGATCGAGCAGGGCCTGATGCCTGTCGCCGAAATTGCCAAGGCCAAAGTTCAGGCCACGACGTCGCTGCAATTTGTTGCTTCCGAGGCGATGCAGATCTTTGGCGGTGCCGCGTACATGCTGGGTAACCCGGTCGAGCGTGTCTGGCGCGAAATCAAAATAATGGCAATTGGCGGCGGATCCGAAGAGATCATGCGCGATCTGGCCGTGCGCCAGATGGGATTGGTAGGGCAATAGCGGCGACGTTGTGGGTCCGCATGCGCGTGCAATGAACATGAAGTGATCGCCGACAGGCCAGCCTTAGACAAATCCTTTTCCTTCCAATTGTCCGCAAATGATCAATGCTCAAATGCGCAATCATTTATGACAATCTAAGTTGCGCCAAACTCATCACGCGAGGGAATTATGGATATTTGGTTCTATGTGGGGCTTGGCTTGTTGATATGGGCTATCAGGAATTGAAAACTCTCTGAAACGATATGGTGCGGGTGGAGGGACTTGAACCCCCACGCCTTGCGGCGCCAGAACCTAAATCTGGTGCGTCTACCAATTTCGCCACACCCGCAACCCAAGCACTCAGTGCCAGAATGTCGGCGTGAATAGCAAAGCTTGCTGCGGAGTGCGAGAGGTAAAATTGAGTTGCGCACAAGATTATTGATGACATCGGAAGAATATGCTTCTGAACTGACCGCCGTGCAAATATGATGTGTGCTGGACGCCGCTGCCAAGCAGGATGCGGGTTATTTTCATATGTTGCTGTTCGCGGCAGGAAAGCAGTCTCATTACTGGCGTTTTCCGAGCAGATAAAAATGATTCCCAGGTCAAATTTTTCAATTTCATTGTTTTGCATTTAGCAACACTTAGGTCCTTTTGGTGATAGTTTGCAAACTATCTAACGTTGAGTAAAGTGCCTCTCATTTAAGATCCTGCAATGGTGAGAATCCAAAGACGATTACAACAAACACAAATTTTACAGACGTCCTCTGCGTAAATAATGTTGGGCTGGCTTCAAAAGAGATGGAAAATTTTCGTTTATTAACAATTTACTAAATCCGCCTTCAAAAGTATCACACATTTGCGCCGTTGCAAGTTTTGTCCTCTTGAATGCTGCAAACGGCAAATGGCGCTGTCTACATCGATGCCGAAAATACGCCCTTAAGTTGTGGTTGAAAAAATGCCGCCGACCACAATTGCGACACAATTCAAACGCCAAAAAATCTTATTCGCGTCAAAATAAGACCGCCTTGAAAGCCGCCTATAGGCATAAGGAGTTAATGAGTCTTTTTTGCCTTCGGGCGCTGTACGAGTTTTTTCGCTCAACTCCAGTACAAGGGTCTGAAACGTGACCAATATGATGAACTCCACTGCTGCCGAGCAAGAAGCCGTTGGTCTTGCGCGTGAAAGTTTTCTTGGCGAACTCAAATCCCTGAACCGCGACCATCCAAACACCGGGTTTGGCGTCTCATTGCGCACACGCTCGGGGCGGCAATACTTGCTTGCAAACTCGCGTATGCCGCTGCCCGAAACCAAATCCGAGGGTTTTCCGACCGGGCGTCGTCTTGCCCGCCTTGAAAATAGCGAGCGCTTCAGCTCGATCGAAGTTTTGGCGGATTGCCACACCTTCGAGTCGATTTCGCCGGGCGCCGAAGCCGCTATCCTGGGCAATGCGCTGAATCTGATCGCCCGAATCGACACCATGACCAGCACGCCAACTGACACGTTGGCCGCGACAGGAACCGGAGGCTGAACATGGCGCGAAACGACCATCTTTTGTCAGTTGGCAATGAGGCACTGACGCCTATGACGTCAGCGATGAACTCGCTGACCGCACAGATTGATCAATTGACAGAGGTGGCGGATGCACGTTCGTCCGCCCGTCTTGCCACGCTCAAGACCCGGATGGAGAATTTCTCGGCCAGCGTTACGATGGTTGGGCAGGTCAAGGCCGGCAAGTCTTCGATCGTGAACATCCTGGCCGGGCGCCCTGCCCTGCTGCCATCGGATGTAAACCCGTGGACGTCGGTGGTGACTACACTGAACATCAACACCCGAACCGAAGGCGACAAACGCGCCAAATTTACCTTCTTTGAACAAGAAGAATGGGACAACCTGATGGTCGGCGGCGGCCGTCTGGGTGAACTGGCAAACCGCGCTGGCGCCGATGACGAGATGGATGACATTCGCCGCCAGATCGGCGAGATGAAGGCTAAATCCGAATCCAGATTGGGCCAGCATTTCGACCTGATTCTGGGGCAGAGCCATCAATATGATTACTTCGACGAAGAGCTGATCCAGCGCTATGTCTGTCTGGGTGACGAAGATGACCCGGACATCAACCCCAAAACGGGGCGGTTCGCCGATGTGACGAAGTCGGCAGAACTGTATATGGACATTCCGCAATACCCGATTGCGTTGAAACTGTGTGACACGCCGGGTGTCAACGATACCTTTATGGTCCGCGAACAGATCACCCTGCGCAGCTTGCGCGGATCTGAAGTCTGCGTTGTTGTTCTTGCCGCCAGCCAGGCGCTTACAACCATGGACATGGCGCTGATGCGGATCATCGCCCAGTTTGAGAACCGGCAGATCATCCTGTTTGTGAACCGAATTGACGAATTGGCGGATCCGGTCAATCAGGTCCCGGAAATCCGTGACCGTATTCAGGACACGCTCAAGCAGAACAATATCGATGCCAATACCAGCGTTGTCTTTGGCAGCGCATTGTGGGCTGAGGCCGCGTTGACCGGCAACCCCGAGATTCTGTCCGATGAATCGCGCGAGGCGTTGAACACGTTCTATCTGGCCGCCGGTTTTGGCGATCAGGCACCCTCGCTCGACAAAATCTGGGCGCTGTCCGGCCTGCCCGATTTGTTGTTGGCCATGAACGAGCGCATCACCGAAGGCGCGGGCACCCGTTTGCTGGATCGCGTCCGCCACCGCGCCCGCAACATAGCCAGCCAAATCCGCGCCACGGCCGTTGCCAAGACCCTTTCAGGCGGTGAAGGTCTCGTGCGTGATCTGGATGGTGTATCGCCAGAGGACGCGATTGCCACACTCTCGGATCAATACGAAAAGAAAGTAGCTGAACTGACCGCATCCTTACGTGCGAAGGTGTTGGAGAGACTGAATTCAGCGGAAACCAACTTTGTCAAACGTGCAACGGATTCGCTGATTGCCCACCTTGAGCGGAACGACGAACAAGGCACGTGGCAGTATGACCCGGCGGGTCTTCGGACCTTGCAAAAGGCCGCGTATTTCAGTTTTGCGCGGTCGATGCGCAAAGAAGCAGGTGCGCTTTACAATACGGCGGCCGCAGATATTGAGATGCTGTATCAGAAGATACTGGGCAACCACCTGGGTGAGTTCAGTATCGAAGCACCCATTGTTCCGCGTGTCCCACCCCCACTCGGAATTGGACGAACAATCGCACTGGACTTGCAAAGCACCTGGTGGCGTCGCTGGTGGCAGCGCCGCAAAGGGTTCGAAGCCTATGCAGCCGACTATACGCGCCTGATCGCGTCCGAGGCGAATTCGATCACCAAGGACATCGAGGAAAATCAGGTTGCAGCCGTGTTGGAAAACGTTCGCGCGATCCTGTCGGATTTCATGCGCGAGCAGAAAGAGACGTTGCTTAGCATTTCGGCTTCGGCCGAGAGTGACCCAAGCCGCAACGCAGCTCTGGTAGCAGGACTGACACCACAGAAATCGCGTGACGATATTCTGGGCGACATCCTGAAAGATCTTAGTAACGAGGCAGCATAAGTAGCGATATGGCAAAAGACTCACAAACCCGTTTCGTCTCGCCCAAAGCATGGGAACGCATTGAGCAGTGGTCCCGCCGCAAGCCGATCTTTGCACTCATGGGTGAATTCAGTGCCGGCAAATCGACGCTGATGAACTTTCTGCTTCGGTCGCACACGCTACCAACCCAAGTGACGGCCACGCAATTGCCGCCCGTCTGGTTTAGTTGGGGCAAGCAATCTGCTTATGTGCAGCGCCATGACGGCACACGCGAAAACATCGAGTTGGATGCGTTGGAGTCAGTCGGTGTTAACGACGCCCAATTCGTTCGTATTTTTCTTGAATCCGACATTCTCGAAGCGGTTGATCTGATCGACACGCCGGGTATCTCGGACCCCAAGATTTCAACCGACGTGTGGCGTCGCGCCGTAGGTCAGGCCAATGGCGTGCTGTGGTGCACGCACGCCACCCAAGCCTGGCGCGAGACCGAACGGGCGACATGGGTCGCGCTGCCGGAACGGTTGCAACACAAGTCTTTGTTGTTGGTCACCCGCGCGGATACATTGGGCACGAAGGACCGCCAGAAGGTGTTGCGCCGGGTCAACCGCGAGGCAGGGCATCTGTTCAATCGATCTATTTTGTTCTCGGCCCGCGATGCGATTACCGCGCGCGACAAGAGCGGCGACGCAGAAATGTGGGGGCGCAGTGGCGGCGGTAAGATGGTGGACAGCTTTCTTGAGATCACCGAACAGATTATGGACAACCGTGCAGACATGCTGGCGCGCTACCAGATCGACAACAGCCTTGCCAATATGCCCAGTGTGCAACCTGTCCGCCCTCGCAAACCTAGTGAGAGCGCAGAGCAGCCTGCTCCGCTAAAGCTGGTCAATCCCGTTCAGGACGAAGATCTGCAGGACGAAGTCGTAACGAGCTTTCCGATCCGTCCTGCCCGGGTCGAGACACGCTCAGGCGACACTGCACGCGCACCCCGCATTGACGCGGATGAGGCCGGACGGTTGCGGGCTGAAATGACAGCGATCTCGGAAGAGACCAGGCCCGAAATAGATCAGGACGAATTGCGCTCCTTTTTCCGCGAAACGCCCAGTCAGCCTCTGAATTTGGCTGATGTTGCCGAGATCCCTTCGGAAGAAAACGCGTTTCTTGAACTGGATGACGAGGATTTCGACGAAGAAGAGACCTTGGAACTGGAAGCCGAGGCTAATCAGTCTGACACCGCCTCCGATGGTCAGGATCACCTGTTGGCGTCGATCGAGGATAAGCTGGCTGACGCAGCTGAAGATGCTGCATCCGAAGACCCCGAAGCAGACGCACAACGCGCTGACACATCTGTGTCGTCAATCGTTGCATTGCTCGCCGAGCAATCGGATGGTGCGGCCGATGAGTTCGAACTGGAACCCGAAACCAACGGCCTGATCGAAACACAGGTCGTGCCTATGTCAAACGGAACGTCCGAGACCAGGCCCGAGTCTGAAACCCTTGAGAAATTGCTGAATGTGGAGGCCGGATCAACACTCAGCGCATCGGCGATGTGGCGCGAGATCACAGCTGGTGAGGATCTTCCCGGCGACACGGAAGGCCTGAAAAAGGTTTTCATGGCCTTCCTGGAAGAGTTCGACAAGATCGCCGCAGAACACGGCGCCCGCGACGCGAAAAAAGACGTTTCAACGCTTCCGAAAACCGGGAACAAGGGCGGGGCTGAATGGCATGTTTTATAACGTGAAACCAAGGTAGAAGGACGGGAAGCCCGATGTCTATCGAAGCCGCACTGAAATCTGCGATGGAAACGATACCCGACTGCGTCGCAGCCGGGTATATCGACATGGAAACAGGGATGTTATTGGGGACCAGTGTTCGCGATCAAGAGGACGCCGAAGTGCTGGACAGTCTCGCGCTTGCAGTGGCGAACCTGTTTCAGGGCGGCGGCGTGGGTGCTTTTGAAGCATTGCTGCGGAAATCGGGTAATGCTGATACCGAAAATCCGGGATTTGGGGAAATCGCGGTGTTTTCAAAGGATCGGTTGAACATTTTCTTGCGGACGCAAGCCTATCCGGATCATGTGGTCTGCTACATCTGTCGCAACAGCGCGAATGTAGGGTTGGCACTGACAAAATCGCATCTCAGTCTGGGGCCCGTCGCGGCCGCAGTTTAGACGGGACCAGAGGGGGTCACGGCATGATGGATACAAACATACTCGACTTGCTCAAGGGCATTGGGCGATCATCAGTTGCGCGGCTGGAACCAGCCGTCGCGCTTGCTGGTGACACTGCGGTTGAGCGTCGCGACAAGGTATTGCAGTCCATCCGTGGCACTGTTTTACCGCGCAGGTTGGAGTTTACGGCTGCCAACGGCGATTGTCTCGCGATTGAGGTTAACAGCTCTCGGGTTACTGATGTCTTTCGTGTCCGGTCCGGCGTTGCGCCTGATTTTGAGACCGAAGAGCGCGATACGCTGGCTGGCCAATTGGCACAGTTGGTAACCGATATTGCCGCGGCGCCTACACCACTCAGCCTGATATCCCTGCGGCCGGACGCCACGCTGGAAGCGGACGATGTCGGAATCACTTTTAGCGAAATCGCTAGTGCTTGCACGATGATCGAAATGCCTGCTGAACCCGCCATAGCGGTCGTTCCGGACACTGCCGAGCCCGTAAATGACGTGGCACGAACAGATGATGCCAGCGATTTGGCCAACCAGTTCTATCTCGGCAGCCAGCGGTTGGCTGTTGGGCGCATCCAGATCAAAGCTGAAGGCGGGGAAATGGTTCAGTCTGACGGCGATTGTAGTGAAGATCAGCCATTACATGCAGATGAAACTTTGCTGGCGCAGTTCGCATGTGACCTGTCGGGCTGGGATGATGACGCTGCCGCCGCGCTGGATCATCCGCAACTGATCGTCATGCGTCCGTCCGGCGGTAAAGGTTCTGGTTTGGCCGTCCTGAATGACGGCAAGGAATTCTCCATGGTCGTTCACGAGGCGCGCAAGCTAGGCGCCATTGTGAATCTGTGGACATCTCTGACGGAGCGTTCCGAATGATAGCGCCCGTAATATTCAATTTTTCGATTAATTCAATCTGTGATTGCAAGTACCCAGGGTAACAGTATGAGTGAAAATAACCGTCGTGAGTTAATTCGAATCGCCGAAGATATGAACGGGGTCAGCAACGACGAGACCCGCCAGTTTATTTCACGCATTGTAGGCGATCTATCAAATCTGAAACCGTCAATTGCATTTGTCGGGCAAATCAAGGCTGGCAAGTCCCGCCTTATCAACGGGTTTACAGGGCAGGCCGAATACCTGCCCTCGGATGTTAATCCGTGGACGACCGTGATCACCGACATGCATTTCGGTCACCCCTCGGGTCGGACCCAAGGGGCCGAATTTCATTTCTTTGATAACCGCCAGTGGCAGGCGCTGATCGCCGAGGGCGAAGAGCTGCGCAACATGTTCCCCGACGACGAGGACAGCTATAAGCGCGAGATGATCGAAGAGCAGGTCGACGCGATGAAAACCCGCGCCCAACTGCGATTAGGCGACAGCTATGAGCAGTTGCTGGGTCAGCATCACGATCTGGAACATCTGAACTCGGACGATCTGGCCCGTTATGTTTGTGCGGGTGACGATCCGACCGACAGCGAAGAATACGACCCCGGTTCAGATCGGGGACTGTACAGTGACATCACGCGCAAGGCCGAGGTCTACTTTGACATTGGCCATTTTCCGTTCCCGTTGACGGTTACGGATACGCCCGGCGTCAACGACCCACTGCTGATCCGCGAAGAAATCTCGCGCCAATACCTCAAGGAATCCGATTTCTTTGTTGTTGTATTGTCCGCGCATCAGGCCCTGTCCCGGGCGGATCTTAAGCTGTTCCGCCTGATGCAGGCACTGGAACTGGGGCAGATCGTCGTCTTCATCAACCGCGTGGACGAACTGGGCGGCGGCGCTGAGGACGCTAGAAAAGTCCGGACGGACGTGTTGGATGGCTTGGAAAAAGCCCTGGGCAACTCGGACATTGATGTTCTGATGGGTAGCGCCCAATGGGCCCATTATGCCTTGACCGGTGACGATACTGGCGTGAACCACGATCACGTTCTGGCTTGGCTGCGCGCCCACCCCGAGCAGATGAAGCAATATCTGGACGGTGTAGAAGAGATCAAACAAGGCCCCGGCCCAATCAGCCGTGAGGGCGTTTTGCGCTTTGCCGCAATGATCGCCTCTGGTCTGCCCGATCTGCGCCGCCACGTTACGCACGCCTTGACCCAAGGGCCCCGTGACGAACAGCTCAAGATGGCTTGGCAGCACCTTAACAGTTTTGCGCAAGGTGAGCTGGAACGGTCCAAGGCCCATCTGCGCGTAATTGACGACAAAAACTCTGCCGACATGACCGACGGCGACGAAAACGACAAAACATTGGCCGAACTGCGCGCGCTGGTTTCGCAAAAAACCACACAGATCATTGACGATATGGATGATGTGTTGGCCAATCTTCGCGGCGTCATGGATGACACTGTATCCGAAGCCGTCTCCGCCGTTGTCCGCGGACCGAATGGCGATTCCCCTTTGTTGGCCAAGGGCGGTGACACTGAATTGAACTTTTCACCGCTGCGGGATCGCATGCGCGAGCTGGTTCAGGGTGCAACACAGGTGGTGCGGCAACGAATGCTCAGCGAACTTTACGCCGTCGACATGAACAGCAATGCCGCGCTTCGCGCCCTGCCCGGCTGGCAGGACCCAGCCGATAGTCGGATGAACACCAGTGCGGTTCGATGGTTCCGTCCGGATACCACTGCACTGACCCGGGGCATCACCGTGGAATTGCGCGTCAGCTGGCTGTCCCGTCTGATTTCGCGCAAAAGTGTGGTCGCTCGGGCCGAGCGGATGATCGTTCAGGAATTCGAAATGATCGGGGACGATCTGGTGGACACGGCGCGCGCCGATCTGCTTGAGCGTCTGAACACCGTTCTTGACCATTATCTGGCATTGTTGGCCGGACATCTTGAACAACGGGTCGGAACCGGCCAAACCAATGTTCGTGCAGAAGCACAGGCAGCATTCGATCAGGCGCAACGTGTTGCAGATGATCTCGATGCGGTATTCGGCGGCAATAGCGCGGACAAGAAATTAGCAGAGGCTGCGGAATGATTGAATTTCCCGGAACCGAACAAGAAGTACGCAAGCTTGAACGCTTCCTGACCGCCACCGAAAACCTGCCGTCAGAGGCCGGTCTGGACAAGATGCGCGAGCGCGCCTTGTTCCATGCCGAACGGCTTTCGAATGCGGTCAATATCGGTTTTGCCGGGGAATTCGGGGCCGGGAAATCCAGCCTCGCAAACATGCTGGCCGGGGCGGACATTCTGCCCACGGGTCCGCAGCATCTGAAACTGCCATTGGTCATCGTGGCCTATGCGGACGCACCGGAAACCACGGTTGGCTGGTGGGACAAAGAGCCCAAAGTCTATTCCGGCATTGCGCTGGAAAAAGCCGCGGCTGATAACCCTGATTTTATCTCGGTTGGGTTGAATACCCCTGCCCTGCAAGAGATCTCATTATTCGATCTGCCGGGAACCGGCGCACTGGATGACACCTACAAGTCCACTTTTGACCTATTATCCTATGTCGATTGTGCCATCTGGTGCACGAACGGAACCAATGCCTGGCGTGAGACTGAGCGCCACCTGTGGGCACAAGTTCCGCAAGAGTTGCGTTCGAACAGTTTGCTGGTCGTAACCCACGCGGATCTCCCCCCGGTTCGGGACGCGCTGGACCGTGTTCTGCACCGGTTGGAAAAAGAAAAAGGTAAATTCTTCCGGTCTGTCGTACCAATCGGCACACCGGTCGCCGTCAAGGCTATGGCGCAAGAACCCGAGCCTGATTTTGATCTGTGGGAGACCTGTGGCGGTCAAAGTCTGGCCGAACAGGTCCTGCAAGTCGCATCTGAGCGGCGTTTGAAGGATTTGGAAGCTGCCCAAAATGACATCGAGCAGGAGTTTCTTCCATTTCTGGCCAGCCTGAACATTGCAGAAGCTGAACCAGCGCAGGTCGAAGCGCCCTCGATTCACGCCACGTTGGAATCCGCCCTTCCCCCGCTTGAAAACCCGATCCTTGAAGACTGGCTGGCGGCAATTGCCAGCATCTATGACGACTTGCGCGAGACTTCGGATATCGAACCCGCCGCATTCCTGAACAGCTGTCAGGAAATCGTCGAAGATTTTGCAGAGCGTCTGGAGCAAGGGGGCGAAATCGCCACTGAAGCCGACTGGATTCCCGGTGAGTTTGAAAAGGCCACTGATCTTCTTTTGCTGCTGCAATTCGAAAGCGGTGACGCGCCACTGAAGGACGCTATCAGCATCCTCGCCCAGCTCAGCGACAACCTCGCCTGGGCCGGCAGCCGCGTCGATTCAGTTCAGGCAAAAACCGGAACTTGACGCCTACCCGTTTTAATTGAGCCGCAATGCAGCGATTCGAAGCCCTCAGAATCGCGCGTTTATTGTTTCGGATTTAGTGACCAATCCGCAAAAAACAGGCACTCAGTCCGCAAGTATCACCGCTAGAAAATCAACATTTAGATATTTGTATGAGAAAGGGCGCGATATATAGATTTTCTTTGCGCTGGGTTCTTAGTGAAGCCATCGGGCGGCCCCAATAAAGTCAAATTTGAAACGTCTAACGTACATGAGTGTCCTGCGGTTGTGTTTGGTTGTGAGTTCGCGGGCTGAAAGCCCAGTTAAGTAAGCCGCAAAACGATTAGAACGGGCGGAAAGAAATGAGCCACAACCAGGCCGTCGGCGCGACGCACGACGAACCGAAAATTGAAGGTCTTCAACTAGGCGCCAAGCTGTTGCGCGGGCAGTACGAGATCCTGCGTTTTATCAGCAATGGCGGATTTGGTATCACCTATCTTGCGCGGGACAGTCTGGAACGCGAAGTTGTGATCAAAGAGTGCTATCCCGGTGCCCTTTGCCGTCGTAACGGCGATATGGTTGAACCGGTCGAGCCGGACTACAAGGACGATTTGCGCGCAATCATCGACTTGTTTATTCTCGAAGCACGCAATCACGCTCGCTTGGTACACCCCAATATCGTCGACGTTCATCAGGTGTTCGAAGACAACGAGACCGCTTATATCGCGATGGATTTTATCCGTGGCTGCGATCTGCTGGACTACGTTGAAGATTCCAAAAACAAAGCTGGCCCAGACTTTATCGTTCAGGTCACTGAAAAAATGCTATCGGCGGTGTCTTTCATCCACCAAAGCGGCATGCTGCACCGCGATATTTCGCCCGATAACATCCTGATCGACGAAAATGGTGATCCGGTACTGATCGACTTTGGCGCCGCGCGCGAACAGGCTGCCCACCAGTCCGCAGCGCTAATGACCCTGCGGGTTATCAAGGATGGTTATTCGCCGCATGAGTTTTATGTACGCGGCGCGGAACAAGGGCCAAGCAGTGACCTCTATGTTCTTGCGGCGACCCTGTATCACGCCATCAGCGGCGAACGTCCGATCGACGGCCAGACCCGCCTGAACGCATTCAACAACGGTCAGACGGACCCCTACACACCGCTGGCGGGGCGTATCGAAGGCTACCCCGATGGATTCCTGGAAGCCATTGACAAGGCGATGGAAGTTCACGCAACGGATCGCCTGCAGACCGCATTAGATTGGCTGCGCATGTTCCGCGGCCCCGGCGTGATGTTCGACAGCTTTGACTATCGGCCGGTGTCGGTGATCGTGGCGATGGACCAAAAAGACGAAGAAGAAGAGAAAGCCAGGATCAAGGCTGAAAGCGAAAACGCCGAAGCCGTTGTCACCGCATTGCTTGCCGGAAACACTGACATTGCACTGGGCAATGAAGACAAGAACGACGACGGGCTAGCCACGTTCACATCGAAGGATGAGGTTCCGGTCGCGGTGGATACCGTGGTCAAAAGCGGATCCAGTGGTGCAGGCAAAATTGTTGCAGGTGTGGCCGTGGTCGCCGCTTTGGCGGCGGGCGGGTTCTTCCTGATGTCCGGAGAGGAAACTCCGGCCGAAGACACCGCATCGACGCAAACGCCCGTAGTAACGGAAACGGTGGAAGAAACCGCCGCAGTCGAAACATCCGAGCAGGACCCGGTCGAACAAGTGACCGCAGCCGAAGTGGAGCCGGCACCAGAACCAACTGAGACCACGCAGGCCGTGGTCGCATCCACTCCAGAGCCTGTCGAGCAGGCGCAAGAAGATCCGGTTGTCACCGAGCAGGAAGAAGCTGCGGCGACGGAAACGGCTGAAGCCGCGACCGTCGAGCCGACGCCGCCTGTTCCGGCGGAACCGGTAAATCTGGCAGAACAACAGATCGCATTCTCTCACTGGGACGTAGACATCCCGTTTCAGACATCACGCCGCCGGGCTTCGACCGGCAACGTGATTGCGATAACCGGAGTTGACCAGGAAATTGACACGTCAATTGTGGGTGAGTGGGTCAAACGCGGCGCCACGATCTTCACCCTGAACGGCAAGCCAGTGCAGGCAGATACGACTTTTGCTGCTCAGGTGTTGAACGATCTGAATGTGGACCCGGACGGCTACATCCGCGTTTCTGCCCGCTATCGCACATTGGGTGAAACCCGCCCTCAGAACGGATTGTTGGCACTGCCCGCAATGCACGTGATCGGCTTGGAAAATGGCTACGTTTTCACAATTCAGAACAAAGACGATGCGGGTTGGACAACAGTTCTAAGCTCGGTTCCGCCGGAGGCGGCAGGCAGCTTGCAGGAAGGGGATGTCCTGGTCTCAGAGACAATTTCTGGCACTGGCATTGATGGCTCGGACAGCCTTGATGTTTTGTTGGCCAAACTCGTTTCCGAAGACCAGCCGCAGGCCCGTTTCAGCGTCTTGCGCAGTGGCGTCGAGACGGATGCTGACATGCCATTAACGCAGGAGTGATCTGACCGGTTCGTATGTGATCTGCCAGTATGTATTTGCTGAGGGTTGCGCCAAGTTCGGCACCCCTGACGGGAACCGGCCCGTCGCGGAAATAGAAAGTGACCTTGTTGTCACAAATATCCGTGCCGTTGTGCAACCGCGCACAGAGGTAAGAAGCAGCCCCATAGGACCGTTGTCCTGTGCCAAGGAATAAAGGTGTCGACACCATGTTCAAATACAAAAGCCCTCTTAGCCGGCTTCTCGAAGGTGCCGGCAAACCGAAAGAGAACGAAGCCGAAGAAGCGGTAGCGCCCGAGGCGGAAAAGGCTGAACCAATCGCCGATTTCAATGCCCTGCGCGAAGCGCTGGCAGGCGGCAATATGTCCTCGGACAGCTACGAAGAAACCGATGAGTTGGTGCCCGAAGAGAAAATGCCGGAATTCTCTGAGGAAGACGTAGCAGATGCAACTGAGGCTGAAGATGATGTCGTCGTCGCTGAAGTTATCGCAGAAGTTCAGGACGTGGCAGACGAAGTACCCGCGCTCGAAGAAGAAACCGTGTTGACGCTGCACTCGGCAGTTGAGGAAGAAGTCGAAGAGATTGTCGAGCACGAGGTACTTGAAGTCGAGGAACCCGAGCCGGAACAGATCATCGAGGTAATTGCTGACGAACCCGCCGCAGAACCGGTGCCAGAAGCACCGGTCGCCGAAGAACCACTGGCTGAAGTTGCACCGGTTCCGCAGCCCGCGGCTGCCGAAGATCGTCGTGGTCGCGTCAAGACAACCTTCCTGGGTTTCGAACGCGCCGACACGCATGTGCAGGACCTGATCGAGACAGCAGAACCTGCAGCCAAGACAAACAATGCCGAACAGTCTTTCCCGGTTGGTTGGCTGGTCATCACTGGTGGTCCGGGCCGGGGTGCGAGCGTAACACTGACCGAGGGCTTGATGCAGATTGGCCGCAACGACGATCAGGCCATTCAGCTCGACTTTGGAGACACTGGTATTTCCCGCAGCAACCATGCGGTGATTGCTTATGATCCCGAGGACCGCAAATGTTATCTGGGACACGGCGGCAAGGCCAACCTGGTGCGCTTGAACGGCAAGCCGGTTCTCAGCACCGTCCCACTGTCCAGCGGGGATCTGATCCGCATCAGTGAAACATCAGTCCGCTTTGCCGCCTTCTGTGACGATGGCTTTGACTGGCGGGATTCCTAATAGATGCTGGCGACACCGGCATATGATATTGCGCTGATCCTGGACAAGGGCCAGCGTGACACGCAGGAGGACGCGGTTGCTTCGCGCATGTTCGATGCGGCGAATGCAAGCTATGTCGTCGTCGCTGACGGCATGGGCGGGCATGCGGCAGGTGAAGTCGCCTCTGACCTTGTGATCCAGGCCTGGCGTGACGCGTTAGATGCCGAGCTTGAAGGTTCAACGACACCCGAGTCCGCTTTGATCGACGCGTTGCCCCTTGCGGCAATGCAAGCCAATGCGTCCATTGCCGGTTATTCCGAGGAACAAGGTACTGGATTCAACATGGGCTCAACCATGTTGGGCACTTTGTTGTTGGGCCAGCGGTTGTTCTGGATTTCGATCGGCGACAGCCCGCTCTACCTGTTCCGGGACGGAGAGCTGTCGCAGATCAACGAAGATCACTCGATGGCTCCTATGATTGATGCACAATTGGCCGAAGGGACTTTGACCGAGGCCGAAGCCCTGGCGCATCCTGACCGCAACCAACTGACTTCGGTCATCATGGGTGCGGCAATTCCAAAGGTCGATTGCCCGGAAACCCCGCTGGACCTAGCACCTTCGGATGTATTGGTTCTGGGAAGCGACGGCCTCCAATATCTCAGCAACGCTGAAATTCAGTCCATTATTCAATCCAATGCCAGCGGGCTTGCACAAGACATAGCCGGGGGGCTGCAGGCCGCGCTGAACGCTAAGGGCGACCCAGATCAGGACAACATCTCAATCGGTGTTGTCAAACTTACAAAAAACTGAACAAGGCAAAGCAACAGGACCCATGAGAAACCATCTGATCATATCAAGCCTGGCACTTGCTGCCGCTGCGGGTACCGCCTCGGCACAACAGGCATGCTCAACCTACGAAATCCAACGCGGCGACAGCCTGCGCGAGTTGTCCATCGAAGTTTATTCGACTGAAGACTTTCGTATCATTTACGATGCAAACCGGGACGTGATCGGAAACAATCCGAACATCATTCGGGTAGGCGACGTTCTTACCATGCCTTGCTTGGAAGAGATCGGGCGTGCACCGGCCGCGCCGCAGACTGAAGCCGAAGCCATGGCCGCCGAAATGGCAGCCGAGCTGGTTAAGGCAGCCGAGAATCGCGCGGCGAAAGCCATCGCAGAGGCAGAAGCCCGCGTTGCCGAAGCCGAAGCTGAAGCCAAAAAAGCAAGCGAAGATGCAGTGATCGCTGCAAAATCAGCTGCCAAGGATGAGATCGAATCCGCGCGGGCAGAAGCCGCAGCGCTGATCCGTAATGCAGACGCCGGCGAACGCCCGGAGATCCGCGACCGTCAGTTGTTGCTTATCACTGGCGGTAACTATGCGCCTTTCACCGACGAGGCCCTGCCCAATCGCGGGCTCTATACCTACCTTGTCGAAACAGCGATGCTGCGCGCCGCGCCTGAACAGTCCTACAAGATCCAGTTCGTCAACGACTGGTCGTCGCATCTGGATCTTCTGATGCCGACACTCGCTTTCGATGCCACCTTCCCCTGGTCGCGTCCAAATTGTGAAGAGGCCGAGACGCTTTCTGAAAAAGACCGCGCGCGGTGCGATACATACAACTTTTCTAACCCGTTCTATGAAGTTGTGGACACATTCTTTGCCCGCGAGGGCTCGGGCTATGAGCAAACATTGACCTACGCGGACTTCGCCGGGACAACAATCTGTCGTCCCGAAGGTTGGTCGCTGTCGCACATGGACGCGGTCGGACTGTACGCACCGGCGATCTCGCTAATGCGCCCGGTTTCACCTGATGATTGCTTTCACGCGCTTATGAACGGGACAGCCGATATCGTCGCGATCGAAGCTCATCTGGCCTTCGAAGCAATCGGACGGCTGGGGTACGAACACCGCATTGTAGAAAACCCCAATCTGGCGGCGATCAAGTCGCTTAACGTCATGACCCATAAAGATAATCCGGATGGGGAAGCGATCCTTGAGACGCTCAATCAGGGTTTGGACATCATGCAGCAATCCGGAGAGTGGCGAGACATCGTTTCAACCGCTCTGCGTCATCAAATGGAAAATGGCTAAGGCCCCATGTGGCCTAACTAAAAAAAAAGTCTGGAGGAAGTGGACATGTTTGAATTGAACCTAAGGAAAGTTGTACTGTCGGCAACCGCCGTCACCGCTCTGAGCGCCGGTGCCGCCGCTGCGCAAGAAGCTTGTACCAATTATACAGTTGCGGACGGCGACACGATGGCGACCATTGCGATCGCGGCATACGGCACGTCGAACTATCAGCCGATCTTTAACGCGAACCGTAACATCATCACCAACCCAAACGCACTTGAGCCAGGCCTGGTTCTGGCCTTGCCCTGTGAGGATGGTAGCCTGCCAAACGGCCAGTCCGCGCAGGAACTGATCGCAGCAGAAGAGCAACGCGCGGCAAGCGTCAAGCGATCAAATGTTTATGCCCCCCCAATCAAAATGGTGGCGGGTAACGGTTGGGAACCCTTCACGAGTGAAGCACTGGGTGGCGGAGGTATTATGACCCGTCTGGCAACAACCAGTCTTCAGCGTGCAGGCAACAGCCGCGATTACTCCGTCAGCTTTGTCGACGACTGGAGCTCGCATCTGGACACATTGTTGCCGCTGGGCGCGTTCGACATTTCAATCGCCTGGACCGTCCCGGATTGTACGAACCGCACATACGAATGGTCGTCCGAAACTGAAGCACGGTGTACCCAATTCGTGGCTTCTGTCCCCGTATACGACATCGTAGGTGGCTTCTTCACTCTGCCGGAAAGCGACTATGCAAGCGCGACAAAGTTCGAAGACTTTGAGGGTTCAACCATTTGCCGCATGTCAGGTTGGAGCATGGTGGTCCTGGAAGAAGTCGGACTAAACCGCGAAAATACGAATGTGGTCCAACCTAACTCTGCTCGCGAATGCCTGGATGCCGTTCTGACCGGC
Source organism: Ruegeria atlantica (assembly GCF_001458195.1). GTDB lineage: Bacteria > Pseudomonadota > Alphaproteobacteria > Rhodobacterales > Rhodobacteraceae > Ruegeria > Ruegeria atlantica. The sequence continues at coordinate 52,999 of NZ_CYPU01000018.1, forward strand.
ACAGCGGATGTCGCTGCGTTTGAAGTCGATCTGTTCGCTTCGACCATGAATGACATGGGATTGACTTCGACAGATCTGGTCGAAAACCCCTATGTGTCGACCTTGTCCTCGATGAGCTTTCTTGCGCACCGCACCAACCCGTTCGCACGTGAGTACATTGCGATGATGAACAAGGGCCTGAACGAAATGCGTCAGTCCGGCGAGTGGTACGCGATTATCTCGGACACCCTTCGCGAACAAAACGAAAAGCTGAACGCTGCATCTAACTGATCATTCGACTTTTCGAACGAATTGGGCCGGTCTTTTGACCGGCCCTTTTTCGTTTAATACAGGCGGTTTAGCTACAGGTTGCGCCCAAAATTCCCAAAAGTACGGGAATCCCCTAATTTCCAAAACTCGTGGATTAGTTAACGTGAAATCAACTACACCGTGAGGCTTCGGCCTGACCACTCACTCAAAAAAGGGCCGACTTTGGGGGTCGGCCCTTTTTTCTATTGATCTCATCAATCCGAAAATACCCACGCCGCAAAAGGTGGGTACTGTTTATCAGCCGATGATCGCGTTCAGTGTCGCGCTGGGGCGCATTACCGCTGCGGTCTTGGCAGGATCGGTGTGATAATATCCACCGAGATCCGCGGCAGCACCCTGAGCGGTCGCCAGCTCAGACATGATCTGATCTTCTTTATCCGCCAGCTCTTTTGCAATCGGCGCGAATTCTGCTGCCATTACAGCATCACCCGATTGCACGGCCAGAGCCTCAGCCCAATAGCGTGCGAACCAATAGTGGCTGTCACGGTTATCTGGCTGCCCAACTTTACGGCTGGGCGATTTATTGTTGTCTAGTATGCCTTGCGTGGCCGTTTCGGCCGCAGCACCCAGAACACCCGCTTTGGCGTTGCCTTTGTTGTCGGCCAGGAAATTCAGCGATTCACCCAAGGCACAGAACTCACCCATCGAGTCCCAGCGCAGGTGGTTTTCCTCGACCAATTGCTGCACGTGTTTCGGAGCGGACCCACCCGCGCCGGTTTCGAACAGACCACCGCCATTCATCAGCTTCACAATCGACAGCATCTTGGCCGACGTGCCCAGTTCCAGGATCGGGAACAGGTCAGTCAGGTAGTCGCGCAACACGTTGCCCGTGATAGCGATGCTGTCCTTACCTGCCGTAATGGTTTCCAACGACTGGCGGGTCGCCTCGCGCGGAGCCATGATCAGGAACTTGTCGGCTACGCCAGCTTCCTCGAGTGCCGGTTTGACGTATTTGATCAGCTCCGCGTCATGGGCGCGGTTTGCATCCAGCCAGAAGATCGCTTCGGATCCGGCCAAACGCTGACGGTCCATGGCCAACTGGATCCAGTTTTCGATCGGAGCTTTCTTCACAGTGCAGGCGCGCCAGATATCGCCTTTTTCAACGCTATGCGAATGCAGCGTCTCGCCATTGGCCAAAACGATACGGATGGCACCGTCGGCCGGCGCTTGGAACGTTGTTGGGTGCGAACCGTATTCTTCCGCTTTTTGCGCCATCAGGCCGACGTTGGCGACAGCACCGACAGTTGCAGGGTTTAGCGCGCCATTGGCTTTGAAAAAGTTGATGCTCTCATCATAAACTGATGCATAGCAGCGGTCGGGGATCACACAATTGGTGTCGCCCTTGGTACCAGCCTCGTTCCAGCCTTTTCCGCCTGCCCGGATTATAGCGGGCATCGAGGCGTCGATGATCACGTCTGACGGCACGTGCAGGTTGGTAATGCCTTTGTCACTGTCGACCATATACATGGACGGGCGATCACCTTTGATCGCTTCGATGGCAGCCACGATATCGGCATTGCCCTGAACACGTTCCAGCAAATCGCCTAAGCCGGAATTCGGGTTCACACCCAATGCGTCCAGTTCAGCGCCGAACTTTTCGAATACCGGGGCCAGCCAGGCTTTGACCGCGAAGCCAAAGATGATCGGGTCCGAGACCTTCATCATCGTGGCTTTCATGTGCAGCGAGAACATGGTGCCGTCTTTCTTGGTGTCCTCAATCGCATCTGTCAGGAAGGATGACAGCGCCTTGACGGACATGAAAGTGGCGTCAGCAACTGTGCCCTCGGCCAGCGGCCAGACGTCTTTCAGGATAGTGACGCTGCCGCCTTTGCCGACGAACTCGATCTTGGCATCACCCGCCTGAGTGGCGGTAATGGTGGCGGACTTCTCGTTAGCGTAGAAATCATTGCCAGACATCGACGACACTTTGGTTTTGCTGTCCGACGCCCACTCCCCCATCGAATGCGGGTTCTTTTGAGCATAGTTCTTCACCGCACGCGCCGCGCGACGATCCGAGTTACCTTCGCGCAGTACCGGGTTCACAGCCGAGCCTTTGATAGCGTCGTAACGCGCACGGATCGCCTTTTCTTCATCGGTCGACGGCTCTTCGGGGTAGTTCGGAATGTCATATCCTTGCGACTGCAACTCTTCGATTGCCGCCACCAACTGCGGGACCGACGCCGAGATGTTGGGAAGTTTGATGACGTTTGCATCCGGAGTTTTCACTAACTCGCCGAGAGCCGCGAGATCATCGGTGATGCGTTGCGCGTCAGTCAGGTTCTCGGGGAACGTTGCCAGAATACGGCCCGCCAGTGAAATGTCCTTGGTTCCGACACTGACACCCGCCGCAGAGGCAAATTTGCGAATGATGGGCAGAAACGATGCGCTGGCCAGTTCGGGCGCTTCGTCTACAATGGTATACAATATGTCGAAGTTTGAGTTATCTGCCATATTCTTTTACCTTTTTTAAGCCTTTCGGGGCGTGCGATCCTAGAGTGTGCCACAAACGGGTGGCTAATGATGGGCGTGTTCAACCTACCGCCCAACGGTGACTCTGTGTTGACAAGGTCTCCCATAAATCACGATTGGCTTGGGATCAATCGTCTAAACGGGGCGCAAATTGCCACGGGTATGAGAATGTGGATAGAGGTTATAGCCAAAACTACTGAGCACCGGTTGTGTGGGTCATTACTGGCGCTACTTTTTCCGGCAGCTCGTACGCCATGAAGCCGCTTTGTTTTTCAAGTTGACCGAGGTAATCTGCGATTGCGGCGTTCAAATGCTCAACAGAACCGGCGTCCGCCTCGCGCGGAACCGAGGTTCCGAATTTTCGCATGACTAGTATCAAAATGTAGCGACCATTTTCTCCGGTTTCCTCAAGGAAACCTTGGAGTACGGACATGGCAAGGTCCGGCCTGCCAAAGGCAGCAAGCAGCATGTAGCGGTGCAACCACTCTTCATCTTGACCCAAAGCATACCAATTCGAGGTTTTGCGATACCATCCGCTTGTAGAAATCCATTTCGGCCCAGTCTCGCTGAACAGCGTAATCTGCATATTCGTTTACAAATTCAATGCCTTTGTCTTCGTCGCCGATTTTCAGATGTATCATGGCTGGCATAAACAACTCGTATTTTTCGCCAGGCTCCAGCCGAGCGAGCGCCGCAGATGCCGTAAGAGCGCTTTCATGGTCACCTGTGAATTTCAGATCGTAGATTAAACGAGACAAATGCACCCATGATTGATTGGTCCAGCGCTGTTCAGCTTGTGTCAGAAACTGTTCGACCGCGTCATGTCCGTTTACGTCGTAGTGAGCATTGATCAGTGCTGTTCCCGCATCCCCATAGCTCGGGTCGAGTTCCAGAACCTTCTCCAACCCTTGAATGGCGGCTAGAGTGTTTCCCCGGCCCCTGTCGAACTGAGCTTTGTGAAACAAAGCGTCAGTGCTGCTTGGGGCAAGCAACAAAACTCTTTCATACGCTACTTCAGCAGATTGGACGTCGCCCGCCGCGTTATAGGCAATAGCACGCCACAAAGTTAAACGTGGGTCGTTCTGAGCGAGAGCCAAAGCACTGGTATAGTCCGAAATTGCCTTTTCGTACTGTTTGCCGCTGTAGTAAGCCCAACCACGAGATTTCAGCAATGTGATCCGGTTTTCTGGGGTAACACCCTCGCCATTCATCAAAATTGTGCAGGCCGCGATCACATGCGCCGTGCCGCCTTTGTTGCCAAGGCATGACTGGGCTAGCAGCGTGTAATTCGGTCCGGATTTTGATGGTGAATTGAAGGACAGCAACAACGTGGAGATCACAATAGCCAAGGCGGCAAGACGAATGTGCATTACACCTCCAATCTGTTCAAAGCACTCACCTTAAGGCGGCAATCCAGAACCTATACTCAAGGAAAGGCGTCGCCAAATTTCTGTAATGAAACGGAAAAGACACAAGAGCAATCACCGAGATTGATCAAACGCCCCAAGTGTCACTCAACCGATACCCACCCGGCCAAGGGTCGTCTGGATCAAGCATGTGCTGATGGGTTCCGGTGATCCATCCGCGCCCGCTGATTTCTGGAATGATAGCGGTTTGGGCACCAACTTGCGTTTCCCGAACAATTCTCCCGGTAAAGCGCGAGCCAATGATCGAGACGGCCTCGAGGGTTTGCCCAACCGTCATCTGCCCTTTGGCCGCCATTAACGCCATGCGCGCAGATACTGCTGTGCCAGTGGGCGAGCGATCCACCTTTCCGGGCTGGATGGCAACGGCAGATTTACCGCGCCAACCAGTCGGCGTCTTTTCAAGCGGGCCACAAAAAGCGCAAAAGGAAATGTGGGTCCAATCTGGGTTCTCGGGATGCGAGAACCCCAATTGGGCATTGGCGGCATTCGTAATTGTAACGCCGGTCCGGGCGATTTCACGCGCTTCGTCTTGGGTTATGTCAAACCCCAGCTTAGCGGCATCTACAACCACGAAACTGTCGCCTCCAAAAGCCGTATCAACAGTCAGCGTGCCCAAACCCGGAACCTCTAACGGGACAGAGAGCTTGCCCGCAAAACTGGGGAGGTTCTGCACGTGGATCCGTTCTGCCTTGCCGTCCCGGCATTCAGCGCGCACGCGAACCAGGCCTCCGGGCGCTTCAAGCGTCAGAATTGTCTCGGGTTCTTGCATCGAGATGATCCCGCTATCCAGCAATACCGTGGCAACACAGATCGAGTTTGAACCAGACATGGGTGGAGTGTCCTCGGGCTCCATAATGATAAAGGCGGCATCGGCATCCGGATGTTTGGGCGGAACCAGAAGATTGACATGACGAAACACACCGCCTCGCGGTTCGTTCAGTAGGAAATTTCGTAACGTTTGATTGTTGGCAATATGCGTCCGTTGTTCCCAGATCGTGTCACCGGGCGGCGGCGAGACGCCGCCAACGATGACGTCGCCGACCTCGCCTTCGGCATGGGCCGACACGACATGAATGGTCTTAATGCTGCGCATATCCCCTCCTTAAAATCGGGTGGCGGCGTAAGGCGATAATGATATTGGTGGGTCTTGCCCATCGACCAGCGCCCCGACGAGTTCCGCAGTTCCCGCAGATTGGGTCAGGCCCAAATGCCCGTGCCCGAATGCGTAAACGACATCCGCCGATTTACGAGACGGGCCGATCACCGGAATGCTGTCCGGCAACGATGGACGATACCCCATCCATTGCGTGCCACTTTCGGTTTTTAGTCCAGGCAGGAACGCCGCCGCCTTTTCCAACAAAATATCGGCGCGCTTGTAGTTTGGCGGTAAGGTTAACCCGCCCAGTTCGACGGCCCCCCCTACACGCACGCCACCATTTATTTTGCTGGCAACAAAGCCGTGGCGCGAGAATGTTAGGTGCATACGCAAATCAAATGCGCCTTCCGGCAAAGTCGTATTGTATCCACGCTCGGTTTCCAGTGGAATGCGATCGCCCAATGTTTGCACGATGTGATGAGACCAAGCACCTGCGGCAACCACCACCTTGCTCGCTTCGATTGTTCCGTCCGCGCATGCGACCCGCACACCATTTTCCTGCGGTGACAGGGTTCGGATATCTTTCCGTTCAATCCGACCGCCGCGACCCTGAAAAACCTCAGCAAGGTGTTCGACCCATCGTTTTGGATCAACAGTGTTCAGCCAGTTCGGCGTAAATCCGGCATGGGTGAACCGAGGGCTGAGTCCCGACTGCATCTCGGCAATTGCGGCCGGGCTTTCAAGCAGTTCAAATTCGATCCCGTGTTCGCGCCGCAATTTCCATGTCGGCAAACTGGCGCGATATTCAGCCTCGCTTTCATACAACTGCATCTGCCCATCGCGTTGCAGCAAGTGCTCGCCATCGACGGTAGATATCAGTTGATCAAGCGCAGTTTTGGAAAACGCCATCAAACTGGCTTGTGCACCAAGCAAGTTTTCATAGCGGTCCGGTCGGCTGGCGCGCCAAAACCGGTACATCCACGGCGCAATTTTCAAGGCGTAGGCCGGCGGGATAGATAGTGGGCCAAACGGATCCAACATCCACTTCGGTGCTTTGCGCATGATGCCGGGCGTGGCCAGTGGTTCGACCTCAGAAAAGGCAAACGCCCCCGCGTTACCGGCTGATGTTTCAGCCGCGATGCCCTTGCGATCCAAGACAAGCACGGAATGGCCCCGTCGTTGCAGTTCGAGCGCGGTCGTAATCCCAATTACTCCGGCGCCGCTGACAACGACTTGTAAGGTCATGTTTCGATCCCGGCTCTGAAAGGATCGTTATCGTTGAACAACAACGTCGCTTCGGCCATGACGAATGCTTGTCCGGTGATCGAGGGGATAACACCCCCGTTTAGCCCGGGCTGGTAGGACAGCCGATAGGAACTGCCAATCACGCTTTGCTGGATGATCTCCTGACTCGGCGCTAAGCGCCCGTCCGCCGCCAGACAGGCCAGTCGGGCCGAGCTGCCCGTTCCGCACGGTGAGCGGTCATAATTGTCATCGGGGCACAGAACGAAATTGCGACTGTGAACTGACGGATCTGGTGAATCATCTTGAAAGATAACGTGGTCAATTGGTTCGCCTTTTTCGCCGCCAACCCCGCGCGTGATCGAAGCCTCTCGGATGGCGACCGTCATATCCGTCAGTTGGCGAATATTGGCAGACTCGACCGGGATCGGGCTGGGATCAACGATGAAGAACCAGTTGCCGCCATATGCAACGTCGCCTGTGACATGGCCATAGCCCGCGACATCCAGTGTAACGGCCTGATGAATTCTGCGGCTTTCAATGTTGATCACGGTTGCGGTGTTTGCATCGTGCAACTTGACCGTCACCACCCCGGCAGGCGTTTCGATCCGGTGTTGGCCCACGTCGATTCGTCCCAGATGAGCCAATGTGACCGCCAGACCGATGGTTCCGTGCCCACACATGCCCAAAACGGCATCGACATCGAAATAGATCACACCAGTCACGCATGTCGGATCAACCGGCTCGACCAGTAACGCAGCGACCATGGCTGGCTGGCCGCGCGGCTCTAACATGACAGAGCGATAGAACGCCTCATGCTCTGTCGCCAGCCGCTGTGCTCGTTCCGCCAACGGCCCAGAGCCTAGATCGGGCGCGCCATCCAGTATGACACGCGTCGGTTCGCCGCCTGTGTGACTGTCGATCACGTGCATTCAGCGATCACCCCACCCTGTTTCGACCAATCGGCATACCAAGTCTGGAACAGATCATATTGCTGTTCGCAATAGTTACGTTGTGCATCCGTCAACTCATCCGTTTCGTTAAAGTGCAATCGGTATTCCTGTTCCCCGTTCAGGACCAACAAGTGCTTGTAATACAGCACCAGATCCGGGCCTTCGTCAAAGCTGGAAAGCACCTGAATCGCTTCGGTCAGTTCCAGCGCGCGCCGGCGGGCCTCAGCATGGCCTTGCGCCGCTTTTTTGGACAAAGCAGCCAGCAACAGCGCTTCGCGCGGCAAGGCTGTGCCAATCCCGGTGATCGACCCGGTTGCGCCGCAGTTTACGAAACCGTGGAAGACCTCGGTATCAACACCCACCATCAGGGTTACCTGATCATCCTGACAGGTAATGTTCTCGGCTGCATATCGTAGGTCGTCTTTGCCGCCGAATTCCTTGAAGCCAATCAGATTTGAATGTTCTGTGCGCAGAGAAAAGAACAGGTCAGCCCGCGTAGCAAAGCCATAATACGGACTGTTGTAGATGATCGCCGGAACATCGGGGGCGGCTGACAAGATCGCTTTGAAGTGGTTCCTCTGCGCGGCAGATGAACTGCCGCGGGACAGAACGCGCGGAATGACCATCAGGCCAACGGCACCTACCTTTTGTGCATGGGCGGCATGGGCCACGGCGGATTTGGTGTTGATGGCTCCGGTCCCGACCACAACTGGCAAACCCGCGTCGACCAAACGCTCGACACCTTCCATCCGCTGTGCATCGGTCAACAAGGGCCAATCACCCATTGAACCGCAGTAGACCACCGCGGACATACCCGCGTCGATCATCTGCTTTCCTTTGTGCACCAACGCATCAAAGTCAGGCGTCCGGTCGGGTTTGCATGGTGTCATCAGAGCGGGCATCGTGCCGGTAAACACATTGGTCGACATTGGTAAATTCCTCGATGGCTGGGCGGTTACACACGCTTTTAGAATCGCCATAACGGATATTGGATACAAAATCCAGAAAAATTGAAAACGCGCCGGATCGATGATCGGGCGCGCTCAAATTACAAAATGGATTTTTCAGCGAAGGCGGTGACCTGTTTCGGGATCGAACAGCATCGCGCGTTCCGGTCGCACTGACAGCCCGATGCGTTCACCCTGTTTGCTGCGCTGATCTTCTCGTTCCTCGACAATCAGCTTATCGCCATTGGGCGTCAGCAGATACGTATAGCTGACACCGCCAAGCGCTTCGGTCAGATCAACCGTGCAAGTATCGCCTGCCCGATCCACTGTGATGTGTTCCGGACGTATGCCAAGGGTCACTTTACTCATCCCTGCCGGTACGTTTACAGGCACATCCAGCGGCTCGCTGAGAGCCGGGTGCGAAACCTTTCCATCGACGATGTCGCAATCAAGGAAATTCATGGCTGGTGACCCGATAAATCCCGCCACAAACCGATTGTCTGGGTCGCGATACAAATCCATCGGCGCGCCGACCTGTTCGATCCGACCGTCACGCAGCACAACGATCTTGTCGGCCATAGTCATCGCCTCGACCTGATCGTGGGTCACATAAATCATGGTCGCGCCAATTTCATTGTGCAGCCGCGCAATTTCAACCCGCATTTCGACCCGCAATTCAGCATCGAGGTTGGACAGCGGCTCGTCGAACAAAAACACCTCGGGCCCCCGCACGATGGCACGCCCGATGGCGACCCGCTGGCGTTGACCGCCAGACAGGGCTTTGGGTTTGCGCTTAAGGTATTGATCCAACTTGAGGATGGTCGAAGCGTCTTGCACTTTCTTGTTGATCTCGGACTTTTCCACGCCATTCATGCGCAAACCAAAACCCATATTCTCAGCCACAGTCATGTGTGGATAAAGGGCGTAGGTCTGGAACACCATGGCCACGCCACGCTTGGCCGGATCCATATGGGTCACTTCGCGGGCACCAATATGGATTTGCCCTTCGGTTGTTTCCTCAAGGCCCGCGATCATCCGCAGCAAAGTGGATTTGCCACAGCCCGAAGGTCCGACGAAGACACAGAACTCTCCATCTTCGATCTCCAGATCAATGCCGTGAATAACCTGCGTCTCGCCATACCGCTTGATCGCCTGGTTCAGAGTCACACCTGTCATGTTGCTTGCATCCTGTCTGTGTCGGCACTGGGACGGGTCTCAGGGAATCGCCAGGCCTGTGCTTCGGCTCCGATTTGTTCGGCCACACGGCGAACACGGGGAACCCAGGTTTCCAATTGGTCGAAATTCATCCGTTCGGTCGATCCGGTCACGGAAATCGCCCCCAACATCCGCCCGCCCGAGGTGAGAATAGGACAGGCAATGCAGATGATGCCGGGCTCATGCTCTTCGTCATCGACGGCATAGCCACGGTTGCGGATCAGGTCGAGATCGGCACGCAACGCCGCCTCCGAGGTCAGTGTCTTGTCGGTAAAGCGGTGGTAGCTTTGCTGGGACACTGCGCGGTTCAGCGCGGCCTCATCCAAAAACGCCATCATGGCCTTACCGACGCCGGTGCAATAGGCCGGGCCGACCTTGCCAGCCTGCGAATACATCTCAATCGGCTGGGCCGCATTGCGTTTATCCACGTACAGCACCTGATTTGAATCTAGCTGTGCCAAATGCACCGTTTCCCCGGTTTCCCGGCTCAATGCATCCAGAAAAGGTCGCGCAATTGGCGCGAGCGAGCTTTGTGTCCACGCTGCATGAGCCAGCCGAACCAATCGCAACCCAGGCGTGTATGTCTGTCGGTCCAGATCATACGAAAGCATTCCCTGATTGGTCAGCGTTTGCAGGAACCGATACAGGGTCGCCTTTGGGAAATTGCTGCTTTCCAACAGCTCTGCGAATCGAACCGGGCGCGCGAACGCAGCCACCTGATCCAGCACATCACATGCTTTTCCTATTGTTCCGTCACCAGCCACGGATGCCTGTTCTCCTCCAATTAACCCATCGCAATCGGCACGAGGGTCTTGACAAGACTAACCGAGTTGATGTGTAGTTTTCAATATATAAAACACAGTTTCATTATTTGGAACTGAAAAAGTATAAAATGGAAGCTAAGGGAGGAAACCATGCATTCCATATACAAGCGCACTGCCGCCGCTTTGGCAGCCAGTGTCGCACTTGCCGCACCTGTCGCCGCCGAACTGACCGGTGAGCTGAGAATCTTTCTCGATACCTCCAACCCGGCGCCGCGCGCGACGATGGAGGCAATGATCGACCGTTTTGCGGAACAGCATCCGGGACTGGAGATCGAAACAACAGTAATCGACCGCGAGGCGTACAAGACCCAGATCCGCAACTTCCTGACTGCGGATACGCCGGACGTGGCGACGTGGTATGCGGCAAACCGCATGAAGCCCTACGTCGAGGCAGGCCTGTTCGAAGATGTATCGGACTTGTGGGCCGAACCTGAGATCGCCGAAAATCTGGCATCGACCAAAGGTGCGATGACCATCGACGGCAAGCAGTGGGGTGTACCCTACACCTACTATCAGTGGGGTGTTTACTATCGCAAAGACATCTTTGACGAGCTGGGCCTGACCGAGCCAACGACTTGGGAAGAAGAGCTGGCGAACTGTCAGAAGATCGTAGATTCCGGTCGCGCCTGCTATACGATCGGCACCAAGTTCCTATGGACCGCTGGCGGCTGGTTCGACTACTTGAACATGCGCACCAACGGGTTTGACTTCCACAACCAGCTTGCCAATGGCGAAATCAGCTGGGAAGACGACCGGGTCAAGCAGACCTTCGCCAACTGGAAACAGCTGATCGACATGGGCGCGTTCGTCGACAACCATCAGACGTACAGCTGGCAAGAGGCCCTGCCCTTCATGGTGAACGGCGAAGCCGCCGCGTACCTGATGGGTAACTTTGCTGTTGCGCCGCTGCGCGAAGCGGGACTGACCGACGACCAATTGGACTTCTATCAGTTCGTTTCTATCAACCCGGATGTAGAATTGGCGGAAGATGCGCCAACTGATACCTTCCACATCCCGGCCAACGCATCGAATAAAGAAGCCGCGCGTGAGTTCCTGCGCTTTGCCGTTTCCGCGGATGAGCAAACTCAGATCAACAACGGCGCGAACCTGGGCCAGCTGCCTGTGAACGCTCAATCGTCTGTTGATGAAGACAAGTTCCTGCAGCAAGGCTTTAAGATGCTGTCCGCCAACAGCCCCGGTGGCGTCGCCCAGTTCTGGGATCGTGACGCACCTGCGGAAATGGCGAAGGTGTCGATGGAAGGGTTCCAGGAATTCATGGTCAAGCCGGACAATGCTGACCGTATCCTGTCCAAACTGGAACGCGCACGTCAGCGTATCTACGAAAACTAAACCGGTCGGGCCGGGCTTTTGCCCGGCCTGCACCACTTCGTGCGTAAGGCGGGTGCATACCCGACTTACTTCTTTGATCCAAAACCGAGTGAGCGCATGTCAGCCGTCGATGTCCCTGAACAAGAAAGCTGGTTCCACAGAAATCAACAGCGCATAGCGCCCTGGCTATTTTTGGCCCCGGGTCTGCTGTTCTTCATGGTCTATGTGATCATTCCAGTGTTCCAATCGTTCAACTTGTCCTTGTACGAATGGGATGGGCTTGGCGCAGCGGAATATGTGGGTTTTCGCAACTACGAAGACCTGTATTGGGAATTGGCCGACCGCGACGCGTTTTACATATCGCTGAAGAACAACCTGATCTGGTTGATCATGTACCTGCTGGCAATCCCAGCTGGTCTGTTCATTGCTCTGTTCCTGAATCAAACCGTCTGGGGCATTCGACTCTATAAGTCGCTGTTCTTCTTCCCCTTTGTAATCTCTCAGGTCGTGGTTGGACTCGTTTTCACGTGGTTCTATGACCCTACTTTCGGCCTGTTGAACGAATTCCTGGGCTTTTTCGGCTTCGGCCCGCTGAATGTTCTGGGGGATGAGCGTTTCGTCACCTACGGCATCATCTTTGCCGGTCTCTGGCCGCAAACGGCCTATTGCATGATCCTGTATCTCACAGGCCTGAACGCTGTGGATCCTGAACAGATCGAGGCCGGACGTCTGGACGGTGCAAAAGGCGGGCGGATGCTGTGGCATATCATCCTGCCTCAACTACGCCCCGCCACCTTCATTGCTTTCGTTGTCACCATCATCGGCGCGCTTCGGTCTTTCGATCTGATCTCGATCATGACCCAGGGTGGCCCGTTCGGCTCGTCCCGTGTGCTTGCCTATTACATGTTCGAAGTCGCGCTGTCAGAATACGGCTTCCGCATGGGATATGGCGCCGCCATCGCTGTGATCCTGTTCCTGATCATGCTGTGCTTCATCGCTTATTTCCTGTGGTCGATGTACCGCGAAGAAAGGGGGCATTAAGATGTTTCCCAAACCCATCGAAAAACAACCCCGCGGGGCTCAGATCACCTACCAGGCGATGCTGCCCCTGGCACTGCTGCTGTGGCTCGGCCCCCTGCTGGCGGTGGCACTGTTCTCGGTCAAGCCGGCAGCCGACTTTACCAACGCAAACTACTGGGGGATGCCGTCCAGCTTTGAGGGTGCCTACAACTATGGGCAGGTATTCTTCAACTCGGACATGCCACGCTATTTGCTGAACTCGTTCATGATCACCATTCCAACAGTGATCGGTGCCGTTGCGCTGAGTTGCATGACCGGGTTTGCACTGGGGATCTATAAATTCCGCTCAAACATCTGGATCTTTTTCATGTTTGTTGCGGGCAACTTCGTCCCGTTCCAGATTCTAATGGTTCCGGTGCGCGACCTGACGTTGGAGTTGGGTCTCTACAACACCAAAACCGGCCTCGTCTTGTTCCATATCGCCTTTCAGACGGGCTTTTGCACGTTGTTCATGCGCAACTTTATCCGCGCCCTGCCCTTCGAACTGATTGAGGCAGCTCGCGTTGAGGGCATCAGTGAATGGCGCATTTTCTGGTACGTGGTCTTGCCGCTGATGAAACCGGCGATCGCGGCCCTCAGTGTGTTGATTTTTACCTTCATCTGGAACGACTACTTCTGGGCTGTCGTCTTGACCCAGGGTGCGGAAAGCCAACCCGTGACAGCAGGTATAACCAGTTTTAACGCCCAATTTCGGGCGGCCTATCAATTAATGAGTGCCGGCTCCATCGTCGCGGCTCTGCCGCCGGTGGCCATGTTCTTCCTCATGCAGAAACACTTCATCGCGGGCCTGACCCTCGGTGCCGTAAAATAACGTCAAACCAAAGGTTTGCCACATGACCAAGATCACCTTTATCGGGGCGGGTTCCACGATCTTCATGCAGAACATCGTGGGCGACGCCCTGCTGACACCTGCACTGGCCGACAGCCACTTTGCGTTGATGGACATCGATCCCGTGCGCCTTGCCGAAAGCGAGGCCGTCGCCAAGGCGATGATCCGCTCTGTCGGAACAGGGGCATCTGTCTCTACACATACCGACCGGCGCGCCGCGCTTGAAGGTGCCGATTTCGTTATCACCGCCTTCCAGGTCGGCGGCTACAAACCCTGCACGGTGACGGATTTCGAGATCCCCAAACAATACGGCCTGCGCCAGACCATCGCTGACACCCTGGGCGTCGGCGGCATCATGCGAGGCCTGCGCACGGTTCCTGTGTTGTGGGACGTTGCACAAGACATGATGCAGCTCTGCCCAAACGCAACGCTGCTGCAATACGTGAACCCGATGGCGATCAACACATGGGCGCTGGCAGAACGTTTCCCGGCGCTGAAACATGTCGGCCTGTGTCACTCTGTCCAAAACACCGTTGAAGAACTTGCTCACGATCTGGACCTGCCCAAGGACGAGTTCCGCTACAAGGTGGCAGGCGTTAACCACGTGGCCTTTTTCCTGAGGCTGGAACATGAAGGGCGCGACCTCTACCCGGCGTTGCGGCAAAGGTATGCCGGCGGGCAAATTCCCAAACCACCGCTTTTGATGCCGCGTTGCCCCAACAAGGTGCGATATGAGGTGATGGAACATCTGGGCTATTTCTGCACGGAAAGTTCAGAACACTTGGCGGAGTACGTTCCATGGTTCATCAAAGATGGCCGCCAGGACCTGATTGAGCAGTTCGGCATCCCGCTGGATGAATACCCAACCCGTTGCGAAGAACAGATCGCCAGTTGGAAAGAACAGGCTAAGACCCTGACCGACGGGCGTGATATTGAAGTGATCCGAAGCCATGAGTTCGCCGCCGACCTAATGAATGCGATCGTGACTGATACGCCCTACGTGGCGTATGGGAACCTGCCCAATACTGGACAGATCCCTCAACTCCCCATTGGCGCGGCTGTCGAAACACCTTGCCTTGTGGACACTAACGGCGTCCAACCTTCGGTCGTAACAGGTATTCCGCCCCAGCTGATCGCGCTGATGCGCAGCCAGATCAACGTCCAGGAACTGACTGTGCGGGCATTGGTTGAGCAGAACCCAGAATACATTTACCACGCCGCCATGATGGACCCGCATACGGCCGCTGAACTGGACCTGCGTCAGATCCGCAACTTGGTTAGTGACCTGTTGGTGGCACATGCCGATTGGTTGCCAGATTGGTGCAAACCCGCCAAGGCGGCCTGATCCCAATTTAAGAAGGCTGAAAAACAATGACAAAGAAACGCCGCTCTCAGCATTGGTATGGCAAGCTGGACAAGGATGGCTTCATCCACCGGTCGTGGATGAAAAACCAGGGTTTTCCCGATCACGCGTTCGATGGTCGCCCGATCATCGGTATCTGCAACACCTGGTCGGAACTCACGCCCTGCAACTCGGGCCTGCGTGATCTGGCTGAAGGTGTCAAACGCGGCGTGTGGGAGGCCGGAGGGTTTCCGGTCGAATTCCCGGTGATGTCACTGGGCGAAACCCAGATGAAGCCCACCGCCATGCTGTTCCGCAACCTGCTGGCGATGGATGTCGAGGAATCCATCCGCGCCTATGGCATCGACGGTGTGGTTCTGCTGGGTGGTTGCGATAAGACCACGCCGGGGCAGCTGATGGGGGCCGCTTCGGTAGATCTGCCCTCTATCGTGGTCAGCTCTGGCCCGATGTTGAACGGGAAGTACCAGGGAAAAGACATTGGTTCGGGCACGGATGTTTGGAAATTCTCAGAAGCTGTACGCGCTGGTGAGATGACACTGAAGGACTTCATGAACGCCGAATCCGGTATGTCACGCAGCGCCGGGGTCTGCATGACCATGGGCACCGCCTCGACCATGGCGTCGCTGGTCGAAGCGATGGGCATGTCCCTCCCGACCAACGCCGCCCTACCCGCAGTTGATGCCCGCCGGATGGCTCTAGCGCACCTGACCGGCAAACGGATTGTCGAGATGGTGGACGAAGATCTTAAGCCGTCGGACATCCTGACCAAGGAAGCGTTCGAAAATGCCATTCTGGCCAATGCAGCCGTTGGCGGCTCAACCAATGCAGTGGTGCATTTACTCGCGCTGGCGGGCCGCGTGGGCGTAGACCTGACGCTGAAAGACTTTGAAATCGGGTCGGAAATCCCGCTGCTGGTGAACTGCATGCCCTCAGGGAAATACCTGATGGAGGATTTCTGTTACGCAGGCGGTGTGCCCGTGGTTCTGAACGAGTTGAAACCCTTCCTGCGCCCTGCAAAAACCGTTCTGAACAAAGATATCTCGGCGTATTTTGAGGGGGCAGAATGCTTTAACCCCGACGTCATCCGCCCCATCGACGATCCGGTGAAACCCGCCGCGGGATTGCGCGTGCTGCGCGGCAACCTCGCGCCCAACGGGGCCATTGTAAAACCCTCGGCCGCGACGGATGCACTACTGGAAACAGAAGCCGAAGCCTACGTTTTTGAGAGCATCGAGGACTTGAAAGCCAATATTGACAGGGATGATCTACCAGTAACGTCTAAAACCATTCTGGTCCTGAAGGGCTGCGGCCCAAAGGGCTATCCCGGCATGCCCGAGGTCGGCAACATGCCGATCCCGGCCAAACTGGTGAAGGAAGGCGTCCGCGACATGATCCGAATATCCGACGCCCGCATGTCCGGTACCGCATATGGAACGGTGATCCTGCACGTCAGTCCCGAGGCGCAAGCCGGAGGCACCTTGGCCCTTGTCAAAACCGGGGATCGTATCCGCGTGTCTGCCAGCAAGGACGAATTGGAGCTGCTGGTCGATGAAAAGGAACTGGAATCCCGCCGCACCGCGTGGCAACCGGATGATCCGCACTACACGCGCGGTTATGCGAAACTCTATGTCGACCACGTGCTGCAAGCCGATCAGGGCGCGGACCTAGACTTCCTCGTCGGCAAAGACACCCGCCTTGTGACCAGAGAGAGCCACTGATGGACTATCCAGCCACTTTTCACGATCTAAACGGCGCCTCGGTCTACATTACCGGCGGCGGCTCTGGTGTAGGGGCCGCACTGACAGACGGTTTTTTGGCCCAGGGCGCAAACGTTGCCTTTATCGGCCGCTCGGACGCCAGCGCATTCGTTGAGGAAATGCGAGACAAACATGGCCGCGCGCCGCTGTTCATGCAGGGCGACATGACGGATACCGAATTGCTGCACGCCACTATGCAAAAGGCTGCCAAGGCACATGGACCTTTGGATGTGTTGGTCAACAACGCCGCTAACGACAAGCGTCACTCGCTTGAGGAAACCACCGCCGAGTTCTGGGACTGGATGATTGAGGTGAACCTCAAGGCCTACTACTTCGCCTGTCAGGAAGCCTCACGCCAAATGGCTGGCAAAGGCGGTTCAATCGTCAACTTCAGCTCGATCAGCTACATGATGGGGAATGCGGGGTACCCGATCTACACGACGTCGAATGCCGGTATCACCGGGATGACGCGATCATTGGCGCGCGAGTTGGGGCCCAAAAAAATCCGTATCAATGCGCTGGCTCCCGGATGGGTTTTGACGCAAAAGCAACTTGATATGTGGGCGACGCCGGATGACCTGGCAGCGCATTTGGAGCGCCAGTGCCTGAAAGAACACCTGACGCCCGAAGACATGATCGCACCGACATTGTTCCTGGCCTCGGATGCCAGCCGCGCGATGACCGGACAGTGCATGGCCGTCGATGGCGGCGTTGTAGTAACGGGGTAAGGCCATGAATGCAGAGTGGATAGCCGTCGACTGGGGAACATCCCAACTGCGGGCCTGGGCCATGCAGGGCGACACCGTACTGGCGCAATCCCAGTCTGATCGGGGAATGGCCCGTCTGAGCAGAGACGCGTTTCAATCTGCCTTGCTTGACCTGATCGCCGACTGGCTGGGTCCTGAACCTGTCGACGTTGTGGCCTGCGGCATGGTCGGTGCGCGGCAAGGTTGGGTCGAAGCACCCTACTCGGCCGTCCCGTCAGCGCCGCTGCCGGATGCACCTATACGAGTACCGGGAACCGATGCGCGGATACGCGCATTTGTGGTGCCTGGTCTCAAACAGAACGCACCGCCAGACGTTATGCGCGGTGAGGAAACTCAAATATCTGGCTTTCTGGCAACCCGCCCGAACTGGGACGGGGTTATCTGCCTGCCCGGGACGCATTCAAAATGGGTTCAGATCAGCGCAGGAGAAGTCGTGAGCTTTCGAACGTTCATGACAGGTGAGATGTTTGAACTGCTCTCCGAGCAATCAGTGCTCAAGCATTCGGTCGGTGACGGCTGGGACGTCGACGCCTTCGCAGAAGCTACGGCAGACGCGTTGTCCAAACCCGAACAATTGGCTGCGCGCCTGTTCGGACTGCGAGCGGCGGATTTGTTGCACAATCAGGACAAGGGGACAGCCCGAGCCAAGTTATCCGGGCTTTTGATCGGGGCCGAGTTGGGCGCAACACGCCCCTACTGGTTGGGGCAGCAGCTGGCAATCATCGGCGCTGAAGGGATGTCCCAAATCTACGCACGTGCGCTGCAACTGCAGGGCGCTTTCGTGGACACAGCTAACGCAACTCAATGCACATTGGCAGGTCTGGCACAGGCCCGCAAACTAACGAGGCAAACCGCATGAGCCGCCCCATCATCGCCATTTTGCGTGGCTTGCAACCGGCAGAAGCCGCCAATGTAGGTCATGCCCTGATCGAATCTGGTATCAACAAGATCGAGGTGCCGTTGAATTCGCCTGACCCGCTGAACAGCATTGATTCGTTGGCCAGCTCATTCGGCGATCAAGCATTGATCGGCGCTGGCACGGTTCTGACCCCCGAGCAGGCAGAGGCCGTTTCGCAAGTTGGCGGTAAGCTGATCGTTTCCCCGAATTATGACGCCGAGGTCATTGTGCGTTCTGTCGCGCTTAACATGCAAAGCTGGCCGGGCGTCTATACCCCGACCGAGGCGTTTGCCGCGCTTAAGGCTGGCGCGACGGGATTGAAATTGTTCCCGGGTGTCACCGCCGGACCAAGTGGTTTGGCTGCACTGCGACCTGTATTGCCATCGGGTACTTTGGTCTATGCCGTTGGTGGCGCTGGACCTGAGAACTTCGCCGAATGGATCAAGGCTGGGGCAGACGGGTTTGGCATCGGATCGGCCCTGTTCAAACCGGGGATGTCCGTCGCGGAAATTGCCGGTCAGGCCAAGCGGATCGTCGCTGCCTATGACGAGGCGGCTGGATGAGCTTTGTTTTTGATGATCGCCCTTGTGAGCTTGGCGAAGGACCCCTGTGGCATCCTGAACGCAAGCAACTGTTCTGGTTTGACATCATCAACAAACGTTTGATGACGCAGAGCGGGGTTGAGCAACACAGCTGGCAGTTTTCGGAACATGTCTCTGCGGCAGGTTGGGTGGACCGGGATACGATCGTGATGGCCTCAGAAACCGGCCTGTGGCGGTTTGGTTTGGACAGTGGTCAAAAAGACCTGATCGTCTCGCTTGAGGCGGACAACCCGGTCACCCGCTCCAATGACGGGCGCGCAGACCCGTGGGGCGGGTTCTGGATCGGGACGATGGGAAAAAACGTCGAACAAGAGGCGGGCGCGATCTATCGGTACTGGCAGGGCGAACTACGCCTGCTTGTGCCCGAGGTCACAATCTCGAACGCGATCTGTTTTGCCCCAGACAAGTCCCGCGTCTATTACACCGATACAGTCACACAACAGGTTAGGCGCTGCTCGCTGGAGCCTGAGACGGGGTGGCCCGAAGGCAATAGCACGGTGTTTCTCGACTTGCGCGCTGATGACCTTTACCCCGATGGAGCAGTGGTTGACGCAGAAGGCAATATCTGGATCGCCCAATGGGGGGCAAACCGTGTCGCTTGCTATGACCCGAACGGGCGGTTTCGGCATGCCGTTTCGTTTCAGGCCGAACATACATCTTGTCCCGCCTTTGGCGGCGACGATCTGACAACGCTGTTTTGCACCACTGCCCGTCAGGGGTTGGACGCAGACACTGTTGAAACACAACCAACCAATGGCATGACCTTTGGCGCATTGGGCGCGGGCACAGGCCAGGCAGAACACAGAGTCCTTCTATGAAACCAGAACTTGGTGTTTGCTATTACCCGGAACATTGGCCTGAGGCCATGTGGGCCGAAGACGCGGCTCGAATGGTTGAAACTGGCATAAGCTGGGTCCGGATCGGTGAGTTTGCCTGGAGCCGAATGGAGCCGGTTCCAGGCGATCTGAAGTTGGATTGGCTGGACCGTGCAATCGAAACGCTTGGGGCGGCTGGGCTCAAGGTTGTGCTGGGGACGCCTACTGCGACGCCTCCGCGGTGGATGCTTGAGAAACACCCAGACATGCTGGCAGTGGATGTGCAGGGGAATACACGAAAATTCGGCTCACGCAGGCATTATTGTTTTAGCCATCCGGGTTATGTCCAGGAATCCGCCCGCATCGCCCGGATCATGGGCGAGCGCTATGGACGAAACCCGCATATTGCGGCCTGGCAAATCGACAATGAATATGGCTGTCACGATACGACAGTCAGCTATGGCCTCGCCGCTCTGCATGCCTTTCGGCTTTGGCTAAAGGATCAATACGGCAGCATTGAAGCGCTAAACGAGGCATGGGGCAACATATTCTGGGCGATGGAGTATCGCGATTTCGACCAGATTGATTTACCCAATCTGACAGTGACCGAACCCAACCCGGCGCATGTTCTGGCGTTCCGGCGTTTCAGTTCGGATCAGGTCGTTGCGTATAACAAAGCCCAGGCAGATATACTGCGCGCTTTGACCGATGCGCCTTTGTTGCACAATTATATGGGCCGAGTGCTGGATTTCGACCATTTCAAGGTTGGCGAAGATCTGGATATCGCCACATGGGACAGCTATCCAATTGGCTTCCTCTCCGACCGGCTTGAGGCGGATGAAGCGCACAAAACCGCCTTTCTTCAGCAGGGCGACCCGGACATGCAGGCATTTCACCATGACCTGTATCGCGCGGTCGGCCGTGGCCGTTGGTGGGTGATGGAGCAGCAACCCGGCCCGGTGAATTGGGCACCATACAATCCGGCACCACTACCCGGAATGGTTAAGCTTTGGTCGCTTGAGGCAGTGGCGCACGGGGCAGAGGTCGTCAGCTATTTCCGCTGGCGGCAGGCCCCGTTTGCACAAGAGCAAATGCATGCGGGGTTGCTGACACCCAACAACCGCCCTGCCCCGGCCCTGACCGAGGCAAAGCTGACTTCGGACGCGTTGTCAGAAATAGGCAACGTTGTGCAAACACAGGCCCAGGTGGCCATCCTGTTCGACTACGCCTCGGATTGGGCTTGGTCGACACAGCCTCAGGGCGCGGGATTTGACTATTTCCGTCTGGTTTTCTCGGCGTATCGCGCCTTGCGGCGGGCGGGCTTGCCTGTGGACTTCGTGTCCTCAACCAACATTCCGCGTGTTGGTTACAAGTTCATCCTTGCTCCGGGGATAGCCACCGTGAGCGACAATTTGGAGCGTCAATTGGTGGAGGCCAGTGATCTGCTCATCCTGGGTCCACGCAGCGGGGCGATCACACATGATTTCCAGATTCCCCGGGCACGACCCGGTCTGAACGGTCTGAAATGCGACGTCGACCTAGTTGAGACACTGCCGCCTAACATCCGCCGTGGCGTTGAAGGCGGCGGCGCGGCGCAACATTGGATCGACAGGGTTTCGGGGACTGCCCCCAATTTGCTGACATTTGCAGATGGCACCCCTGCGCTTTTGGGTGAAAATCGCCTTTGGTATCTGGCAGGTTTCCCGGATGACACATTGTGGGACCGAGTCGTTGAAATGGCCGCGCGCAAAACCGAGGTTACCCTATATCCGATGCCCAAAGGGTTGCGCCGTCGCGAGACGGCCACGCATGTTTTCCTAATAAATTACAATGCGCAACCGGTCGCATGGAACGGTGACGTCGTTGACGCCTGTGACGTTGCTGTCACGCAGAAAGACGCGCCCGAAGAGTAATAACCTCTCCGGGCGCACGTTTTGGATTTAGCATCAAAACCTACTGGTCAGTCTGCAGGCTGTTGGGGTCGAACACGCCCCCAAAGCCACCGTTGTTTGAAGGGGGAGTTTCAGTGTCTGAACTCTCCTCCTCGGCGTCCCCACCCAGAGTATTCGGTGCGAAGACATTGCCAAAACCACTGTTGTTGGATGGTTTCGGTGTGGATTGCTGCGCACCACCTTGTTCGACTTCTTCGGCCTCGCGCTTCTTACGCTGTTCTTCGCGCTGCTTGCGCAGCTCTTGAATGCGTTGTTCCGCTTCCACGCGTTTCTGCTCTTTCACATTGGCGATGCATTGGCCGGGGTTGTAGGCCGTTGCGGTGCCAACGACAGTGATCGTCGCAACCGCAAACACAACCAGTAGGACAGCCGCCATGTTGCCAGCAAAGAAACTGGGCAGCTTAATCTTGCCGGCCAGCTCCTCAACTGTGGCGCTCTTGCGGGCTGCGGCCACCAGCTCCTGACGCTTCAGCTTGGCTTCGTTCAACAAGGCAAAGAATACTGTCAGTGCCACGATGATGAAGGCCAGAGCCGAAATGGCGGGCGTGATACCATACCGCACTTTTTGGGCCAGTTCGATCGTCAGCGTCGGGTATTCACCAAAGGTGAAAGTGGTCGTGTTGTAGTTCTCGAACGAGGCGAGGAACGCCAGCACTGCAGCCGACGCGATCGCAGGACGCATGAAGGGCAACAGGATCTTGCGGAAAGCCTGAGCATGCGTTGCACCAAGGTCCAACGCCGCTTCGGTCAATGCCACATCGTAACGCTGCAGGCGCGCCACCAGAACCAACATGCAATAGCTTGCAATAAAGGTGGATTGGCCGATTACCGTCAGGAAGATACCGTTAGACAGGAAGCTATCTGCACCCAGTCCCAGCATCCGGTTGATCCGATCCCAGAACACCAAAGTCGAGATGCCCAGAACAACACCCGGGATCAGGATCGGAGCGATTATGATCGTATAGTAGGTCGCGCGCAACTTAGGCCAGATCTGGGTCAGCATCAGCGCACCGGCCAGACCCATCGCCACCGATAGAATAACCGTTCCGGCGCCAATGATCAGCGAGTTCTTGATGCCGTTCAGGATACGCTGATCCTGAAACAGCTCGCCGAACCACTGGAAGGTCAGACACTCCCACGGCGTCATCCGTGGGAAGGCCGAGGAATTGAAGGCCGTGACCGACATGATTACCAGCGGGCCCAGCAGGTACAGGAAAAAGATGACCAGATAGACCCAGATGCTTACACGAAGGAAGGAATTGTTCATTTCCCGATATCCCCCATGTTTACCTTGAACAGGCGCATCATCGCCAGCACGAACAGGATACAGGTCACCAGAAGAACGATGGCGTAGGCGGCACCCTGCGGCCAGTCATTGTTGTCATTGAATTGCTGGTAGATCAGCTGCGTGAACCACAGGCTGGACGGTCCGCCCAGGATTTGCGGCGCGGCCAGCGCACCGGCGCTTAGCATGAACACCATGGTACAGCCCGAGCTGATGCCCGGTTTGGCGTAAGGAATGACCACACGCCAGTGAATTCGCCACCATGGCGCACCAAGATCGCGCGCGGCCTCGATCTGGTTTTTATCCAGACTTTCGATCACGTTGTACATTGGGAAGATCATCAGAAGGATGTAGGCATAACCCAGACCGGCATAGAGCGCGATGTCATTGCGAATAAAGTCAAACGGCGTATCCCAGATGCCCAGCCCCACGAACAGGGTATTCAAAACACCGGTCTCACCAAAGATGATCCGCAGGGCAAAGGCGCGCAAAATCTCGTTGATCCAGTATGGGATGATCAGCATGATCGCGAAGATGCGAATGTGGTTGCCTTTGGACTGGCCCAGATAATAGGCAATCGGATAGCAGAGGATCAGGTTGAAGATCGTCACACAGACTGCGGCCAGCAGTGTGCGAAAAAAGACCCTCAGGTCGACTGCATTATAGGACTGACTACCGCCTTCGGGGCCATAGATCAGGTACTTGTAGTTCTCCAGCGTATAGACGTCCTTGGGCCCGCCAATCTCGGGCGGTGGCAGGTTCGGACGGAAGGAAAAATCCAGCATCGACAGCTGGGGCAGAATGATCAGGCCAATAGTCCAGAATAGGACAAGACCCAATATTGCGGCGCCCATGCCGATGCCGTTTCGGCTAAAGAATTCTTTCAGGAAGCCTGGCATAGTCGGCCCCTTATTCCGCGGCCAATTCACCCGCCGGAACTAGAACCGCATTGCGGGTCTCATATTCCAACGTGATGTTTTGGCCTGTGTGGTCATCGAAGGATTGGCCGAGGTTTGGCAAGGACACCTTGATCTCTTTACCGCCGTCACCTTCGGTGAAGATGTTGAAGACGTTACCTTCGAATTCTTCGTGGTTCACCCGCGCGGTGACAAAGTGATCGCCTGACACACCATCGGCGGCGATCGCAAAAGCTTCGGGGCGAATGAACATCATGGCGTCATCACCCACTGCAAGCTTTCCTTGGTTGGCGGTCGAGATGCGTGCAACCAATTCACCAGACCGGTTCGTTGAAATCAGCGCTTCGTTCCCCATAATCTGTTTAATTTTGCCGCGGAATACGTTGTTTTCACCTACGAAAGAGGCCGCGAATGCAGTGTTGGGGTCATTATAGATAGTCTTGCCATCGGCGATTTGATCGATCACGCCAGCCCGCATGACAGCGATATTGTCTGACATGGTCAGGGCTTCGCCCTGGTCGTGGGTGATATAGATGAAAGTGATGCCGACACGCTTTTGAATCTCTCGCAGCTCGGTGCGCATATGCTGGCGCAGTTTGAGGTCCAGCGCGGACAACGGTTCATCCAGCAGCAGCACGTCCGGTTCCGCACATAGCGCGCGGGCGATGGCAACCCGTTGGCGCTGACCACCGGACAACTCGCTTGGCAGCTTGTCACCCTGGTCTGGCAGTGCGATCATGTCCAGCAGCTCATCGGCACGCTTTCGGCGTTCTTTTGCGCTTGCGCCGCTGATCTCCAATGAGAAGGTGATATTTTCCCACACTTTCATCAGCGGGAACAACGCGAGGTTCTGAAAAATCAGGGCGGTCGGGCGTTTGTTCGGGCCGATGCCCCGCATATCTTTGCCGCCGATCAGAACTTTGCCTTCGCTTGGTTCAAGAAAGCCCGAAACTGCCCGCAGGATCGTTGTTTTGCCGCATCCCGAGGGACCGAGAAACGAAAAGAAGTCGCCCCCGTTGATATTCACGTTTGCATCCCTCACGGCGACAAAATCACCGAAACGGATCCACAGGTTCTCAAGATCTACACCGACCCCTGCACTCATTTTTGGTATCTCCGTCAGGTACGGTCCATGACCGCACCGAAATAGCGTCCGTCACGCCATTGTGGCATGCGGGTTGATAGCCCTCCGCACAGTGGCGGAGGGCACCTTGTCAAAGCAATCAGGCGCTTTTGAACTTGTTGACGAACTCGGTCCGAGTTTCGGCATACCACGGAGCCTCAGCAGGCCATGGGTTCAGGTTTGCCAGTGAGTCGCCCGGATAGGCCTCGGCGAAGTTCTTCTTGTAGGTGTCGCCCGCATATTGGTCGGCACCCAGAACTGGCGAGTTGTAGCCGTGGCTATCGATGGCGACACCAGCAGGCTTGGCCTGATAGGCAAAATCGATGAAGGCATAAACCTGGTCAATGTTCTGCGCACCGGTCGGCATCGACAAACCGTCGACCCATGCCATCGCACCTTCGACCGGAGCCTGATAGTGCACCGGCTCACCAGCTGATTTCAGCGCCAGCGGCGGACCATCCCAAGTCTGGCCGACAATAACGCCTTCGTTCAACAGGCCGTTTTTCTGGGTGTCAGCGTCGTTCCAGATCAGCTTGATCCGGTTCTTCCGCTCGACGCACCAGTCGGTGATCTGACCCCAGACCTTGCGCATGGTGTCTTCGTCGCCGTACGCGGCCCAGACAGAGCCAGGCTCCATCTCACCAGAGGCTTCCATATACAGACCCGCACCCAGCATCATCGAATGCGCGCGGCCCATGGTCTTGCCTGCGTTTGCTTCGGACCAGACGTCCCCATAGGACGGGGCGTCTCCTTCGGGCAGCCACAGGTCGGTGCGGTAGGCAATACCTTCTGTACCCCAGATATGCGGCAGCCAGTGCACTCCGCTGTCACCAAAGTTCCAAGCGTCGGTGCCGATCTGCGCCATCGCAGGGTTCACCAGATCAATCGGAACCTTGTTCATGTCGAAGGGCTGCAACAGTTCCAGCGGCCCCCACTGCAGCGAGCGGTTGTTCGTCGGCGATACGATGTCAAAGCCTTGGCCCTTGGTGGCCTTCATCTTGTTGATAATTTCTTCGTTCGACCCGATACCGGTATAGTTCACCTTGATTCCGGTCAGAGTTTCAAACTCTTGCAGGAATGCGGGCGGCAGATAGTCCGACCACATCAGAATGTTGATTTCACCCGAAGATGCCAGCGCGCTTTTGCTGTAAAGCGGTGCTGCCAGTGCTGCTGCGCCCGCGCCTTTCAGGACCGAGCGTCTGGAAACGGTTTTCCGTTCAGCCATATTTTAGTTCTCCCGTTATTGGACTGTGTTGTTTTGTTATTATAGTTGCCACGCTAGAACTTTGCGGGGGCATTGTCAGGCCAAAAGTGACGGATTGGCAATTTCGTATGTCCAGATTGCGATTTAATCTAGCAAATATGGCTAGTTACCCCTGGGATCGCAGTCACATATGCAGTCACATATTGAGACCGGAGTAGCCTGTTTTGGCAATGTTTCGTAAGAAATTAACACGGCTGCCCGTCGGGCTCGGGACTAGGCTTTGGGCCGTAATTCAAAAGAGGAAAAGAGGTATTTGCCATGCCCGACCGAAAGAACTCACGTCAAAAACAGTCATAAACTGCATGCATTTGGTAACGCACACAGACCTCGGGACTTACCACTGCGGGGCACAGACAACGTTCCAAACTGTGCAGTAAGCGGCATTCGCGTACTGTGCCGCACCTTTCGATCATCATGCGCGGCTCGCGGTCATTTCCTCATGGACAAGCCCTGGTGAAACAAGTGAACCTTGCCCGGATCTGCCGAAACTGCAACGGTTTGGCCCCGCATGTTTTTTTGGACCCCCGGCAGTTTTGCGATTGTGGGATCCTCCCCGTCTTTGGCGGCAAAATACAACAGCGTGACCTCGCCAAGTGCTTCGGTAAAGTCCACAATCCCTTCCATAATCGGATTGCTTTCAACGGGGTGAAAGTCTTCGGGACGCACTCCGATATTTACCTGTTTACCCTCGTCAGCTGCATCGGTTGGGATGCTGGTCACCGCGGTCCCACCACCATCCAGTTTTACGACGGTGCGCTCACCAGCCTGCGTGATGACCCCCGGCAAAAGGTTCATTGCAGGTGAGCCAATAAATTGCGCGACAAACTCATTGTCAGGCGTTTCATACAGTTCGAGAGGGGTGCCAACCTGCGCGATCCCCTTGTTGGCCAGGACGACAATCCGGGTGGCCAATGTCATCGCCTCGACCTGATCGTGGGTGACGTAGACCATCGTGCTGTCCGGCATCGCCTCTTTCAGGCGTGCGATTTCGATGCGGGTCGCGACGCGCAGCGCCGCATCAAGATTGGAAAGAGGCTCATCAAACAGATAAACTTTTGGGTCGCGCACGATCGCCCGGCCGATTGCAACCCGTTGCCGCTGACCACCGGAAAGGGCCTTAGGAAGTCGGTCCAGAAACGGTTCCAACTGTAGGATACGAGCTGCGCGGTCAACTGCTGCGTCGACCTCGTCCGATGGCATTTTGGCGATCTTCAATGCAAAAGCCATATTCTCGCGCACTGTCATGTGCGGATACAGGGCATAGCTTTGGAAAACCATCGCAATGCCCCGTTGCGCGGGCGGTACGTCGTTCATCACCTGACCTTCGATCTCAAGCGTTCCGCCCGAAATCTTCTCTAATCCCGCAATCATGCGCAGCAACGTAGATTTTCCACAGCCAGAGGGCCCGACAAAAACGATCAGTTCACCGCGTTCGATGTCCAGGTTGATGTTTTTGAGCACATCGACGTTGCCATAGGTCTTTGCCACATCCGTGAGATTGAGTTCCGACATGGCTTACTCCTTTTCGCGCATCATCAAACAGAATTGAGCCGCGTCGAGGGTGATGGTCCCCGCCCCTCCGACGCCGCCCAACTCTTGCCCGATTGCCTGCCAGTTATCGTCGGGCAGTGTGATTTCCGCGCTGTCAGATCCCAGATTGAAAGCACAGAAGATCTGCTCGGCACCGTCTTCACGCAGGAAGGTCAGGATCGGACCGGACTGCGCCATCTCGCGCTGTTGGCCAGACATCAATGCGGAATGCGCGTGGCGCAGCGCAATGGCACGGCGATAATGTTGCAACGTCGAATTTGGCTCTTGCTCTAGCCGGTCAACCGCACGCTCGGCCTGCGTTTGGCTGACGGGCAACCAGGGGGCTCCAGTACTGAACCCGGACTGTTCGTCCTGCGCAGCCCAAACCATCGGAGTGCGGCAGCCATCACGGCCCTTGAACTCCGGCCAGAACTCTATGCCGTAAGGGTCCTGCAGATGTTCAAATGGAACGTCCGCCTCGGGCAGACCAAGCTCTTCTCCTTGATACAAGCACGCTGACCCACGCAGGCTCATCATCAAAACGGCGTGCTGACGGATGGCAGCATCGTCCAGCGCCCACCGCGACGCGTGGCGCTGCACATCGTGGTTTGAGAACGCCCAGCAAGGCCATGCATCGCCAGCCTTTTCTTCCAACTGATCAAACACCTGCTTGGCGTATGCGGCGGTCAAAGCGCGTTTTTCGAGAAACTCAAAAGCATAACACATATGCATGCGCTTATCGCCGCTGGTGTATGCACCCATGATCTCAAGACCGCGCTGAGCGTCGCCAACCTCACCCAAACAAGCACGGCCTTCGTATTCGTCCGTTAGTACACGCAACCGTTCGAGGAAGGCGATGTTTTCCGGCTGGCTTTTGGAATAGAGGTGATCCTGATGGTTATAGGGGTTCACCATCGGCGCGATCGAGGCATTGCGCTGATCCATCGGCAGGCCAGGGTTGTCGCGCAGTTGTTTGTCGTGGAAATAGAAGTTGATCGTGTCCAGACGGAAACCATCCACACCCAAGTCCAGCCAGAACCGTGCAACATCCAGAAATGCATCCTGCACGTCCGGGCAATGGAAGTTCAGATCCGGCTGCGACGTCAGGAAATTGTGCAGATAGTACTGCAAGCGCCGGGAATCCCACTGCCATGCGGACCCACCAAAAATCGACAGCCAGTTGTTTGGCGGAGTGCCGTCGGGCTTGGGATCAGCCCAAACATACCAGTCGGACTTGGCATTTTCGCGATTGGATCGGCTCTCCTTGAACCATAGGTGCTGATCCGACGTGTGCGACAGCACGAGATCGATCATCACCTTCAGCCCAACTGAATGCGCCTGATTCAGGAGATACTTAAAGTCCTCCATGCTGCCAAACATCGGATCAACATCACGATAGTCGCTGACATCGTATCCAAAGTCCTTCATCGGCGATTTGAAGAATGGCGAGATCCAGACGGCATCGACGCCAAGCGAAGCGATGTAACCAAGCCTTTGGGTGATACCCCTGAGATCTCCGATACCATCGCCGTTGCTGTCCTGAAAACTGCGTGGATAGATCTGGTAGATCACCCCGCCCCGCCACCATTCGGCGGCTGCTTTGGTTGCTGTTTCGAGTTTCACGGTATTCTGCACGTTCATCAGACGCCTCTACTTGACGGACCCGGCCAACAGACCGCGGACCAGATATTTTTGCATTGCGAAGAAAACAATCAGCGGGACGATGATCGAAACAAAGGCCGCTGTGGCAAGGATTTCCCAATTCCCACCGCGCGTGCCCAAAAGCTCGACGATGCGGTTGGTCATGACGGTGGTCTGTCCGGACGCGTCTATCAGGAACACTTTGGCGACTAGCAAGTCATTCCACGTCCAGAGAAACTGGAAGATCGCGAAAGACGCCAGCGCTGGAAAGCTGAGCGGCAAGATCAATTTGGTAAAAATCTGAAACTCGGTC
Organism: Ruegeria atlantica; assembly: GCF_001458195.1. Taxonomy (GTDB): domain Bacteria; phylum Pseudomonadota; class Alphaproteobacteria; order Rhodobacterales; family Rhodobacteraceae; genus Ruegeria; species Ruegeria atlantica. The sequence continues at coordinate 82,946 of NZ_CYPU01000018.1, forward strand.
GCGCCATCGACCCGCGCGTTTTCGATCAGATCGCGGGGCAGACCGGCCATGTAGTTACGCAAAAGATAAATCGCCAGCGGCAACCCGAACCCGGTATGCGCCATCCAAACCCCCAGATATCCTTTGCCAATCCCAATATTCAGGTGGAATTTCAGCAACGGGATCAGGGCCAATTGCAGCGGGACAACCAACAGACCAACGACAGCCGCAATAATCAAAGCGCGCCCGGGGAAATCCATCCAAGCCAAGGCATAGGCCGCAAAAGCCGCAACGAGGATTGGAATGATCGTCGCCGGGATTGTTACGGTCAACGTGTTGAAAAACGCCCGCCCCATACTGTCGGTGCTGTCTTCTGCCAGAAGAACCTTGTGATAATTGTCTAAGGTAAACTCAGGCGGCAATTCTGCAGTTACAAAAACACGCGATCCACGGCTGCCGGTGAACTCGTCCGGGTTCTCCATGCGGTAATTCCCTGCGGCATCTAAGGTGATTGTGCCGCCCTTTCGTAGCTCAGCTGTTTCGCCGGGGGCAAAGGCATCAATCGCGCGAGAGCTGATCCCCCATTTTGAGATTGTCGCTTTAGTTCCTTCATCAAACAGATTGCCTTCGATCACGTAGATCCCGTTTTCCAAAACTTGGGTTTCCGGGGCAGCGCTACGCAGTGTTAGGTTCTGCTCGGACGGAAACAGCGACCGCCACCAACCGCTGGTTGCGATTTGATCCGCTGTCCGAAAAGACGAGATCAAAAGGCCCAGAGTTGGCACGACCCACAGCACCACCAGAAAGAGGACCGAGGCATGGACGACCCAGCGAAGGGCGGGTTTGGTTCCTGCAATATCGCTCATGACCCTACTCCATCTCTTTCCGCGCGTTGCGCACATTCCAGACAAGGATTGGAGCCACTAAGAGCATGATCACCATGGCCGAAGCCGACCCGACGCCCCAGTCGTTGGCGCGGAACAGCTTGTCATACATGTAGTTGGCCAAGACCTGCGTTTCCCACTGGCCATTGGTCATTGCAAAAACGATGTCAAAGACCTTGAGGACGGTGATCGTAATCGTGGTCCAGACGACAAGGATAGTGGTTTTGATCTGCGGCACTTTGATCCGGAAAAATATCTGAAACGGATTAGCCCCATCCAGAATTGCGGCCTCAATCGTTTCCTCGGGGATTCCGCGCAGGGCGGCCGATAGGATAACCATGGCAAAACCGGTTTGGATCCAGATGAGGACAACCATCAGAAAAAAGCTGTTCCAGAACGGTATCGTCAGCCACGTCTGCGGCTCGGTCCCGCCAAAGAAAATATAGAGCGCATTGAGCATGCCAATCTGATCTTGTTCAGCCGGACGAGTGTCATAGACCAACTTCCAGATAACCGATGCCCCCACGAACGAGATCGCCATTGGCATAAAGATCAGCGACTTGGCGAGATTGCCCCAACGAATGCGGTCAGTCAGCTGTGCCACCAACAGGCCAAAGGCCGTCGACATTGCAGGCACAATGATCAGCCAGAACATGTTGTTGCGCATCGCTTCCCAAAACTTGGGCTCCTTGGCCATCTGGATATAGTTGTCCAGCCCGACCCAATTGTAGCCGCCGCCCGGGACACGATCAGTCAGTGACAGCCGCAGGGTTTCGACAACCGGATAGGCCAGATACAAGCCCAAAGCAGCCAGCGCCGGGAACAGAAACAACCAAGGCCGGATCATGTTCGCGCGGTTGATATTGCGGCCAGCATTTGGCCCCCGAGGCGGGAAAAGAACTCTGTCCAGAAACTGATTGGATAGATAGAAATAGCCCACGCAACCTGACACGCCGATGGCGATGGTCAGCAGGCCTTGAAATGCCGGGTGCATGCCGCTCTCCCTTGCGACGATAGGTTCGGGCAACCCGACAGAGCGGGTTGCCCAATCTCAGACGCTTTAGTCCAGCGCGTCCCACGAGGACTGGATTTCGTCGGCGACGTCCTGGGCAGGTGTTCCGCCCGTATAGTCGACCATTCCAGTCCAGAAGGTGCCTGCACCCACGCCGCCCGGCATCAGGTCGGAACCGTCAAACCGGAAGGTGGTGGCCCCCAGAAGAATGTCATTCATCTTCTTCAGCGTTGGGTCTGAGAAGACCGAGGTATCGACGCCTTTGTGCGGCGTCAGGAACCCGGTCAGAGCCATCCAGGCTTCATGCGCCTCCGGCGTTTCCAGGTATTTCATCAGCGCATGCGCGCCCGGGCTGTCATTGGTAATGGCCCAAACTGTGCCGGCCCCAAGGACCGGGCTGCCGAGGTCTTTGCCTTCATAGGCCGGGAAGTAGAAGAAGTCAGCATCCTCGCCCACAACCGTACCTTCGGGGAAGAAGGCGGGAATGAACGAGGCCTGACGGTGCATGTAACACTGCGGAGGCGAGCTGAACATACCCTTCGGGCTGTCGCGGAAGTCAGTTGTTGCAACCGCACCGGCTCCGCCGGCCACGTAATCATCGTTGCGCGCAAACGCTCCGAATTCTTCAATCGCAGCGACAACCTTAGGATCGTTAAATTTCAATTCGTTGGCGACCCAGGCGTCATAATCTTCGGGCGGCAACGTGCGCAGCATCATGTCTTCAACCCAGTCAGTCGCTGGCCAACCGGTCGCTCCGCCGGACCCCAGCCCGATGCACCATGGCGTTTCACCATCTGCAACGATCTGATCGGTCAGCGCCTTCAGTTCTTCCATTGTGGTCGGGATTTCATAGCCGGCGTCTTCGAAGTTCTCCGGCACAAACCAAACCAGCGATTTCACGTCGACCTTGTAGAAAAACCCATACAGATGGTCCTGCCCGTCCGGGCCCTGATAGGTTCCCAGATCCACCCACGACTGACCGGCCGCATAGTTGTCGCGAATCCAATCCGCAGTTCCTTCACTCAGGGGCGTCAGGAATCCCGCCTTGGCCATATCTGATGCCAGACCGGGTTGGGGAAACACTGCTACGTTGGGCGCCGATCCGGCTTCGGCATCAATTCTGATCTGCTGCTCAAAGCTGTCCGAGCCGACATAGCTGTACTCATGCCCGGTCGCTGCGGCAAAGCCGTCCAAAACCTTTTCGACATTTTCCTGATCAGGCCCCAGCCACGGGCCAAACACGGTGACCTTGTCGGCATACGCCGCGCCCGCCATCAGGGCGAACGTGGCCGCGCCTGCATAAAGCGAGTGTTTCATGAAGTTTCCTCCCAACTTTGCTCGCGCCTTTAAGACTCATTTTCAAAGCGCTTTGAATGACGCACTTTATCCGCTAACATTCAATTTTTGTCAATAATCTGTTTACTGTTGCCTATATAATTAATATTCAGGGCAGTGTCAGCAAGATGTGGCAGTCGGGTGGGAAGCGCCCGCAAATCTGAAAATGATCAAATTTGAAGGCGCTTTGAGGCGAAGATGAATCTAAAGCAGCTCTCAGAAATCCTTGGTTTATCTCAAACCACTGTCAGCCGCGCGCTGAATGGTTACCCCGAGGTGAACGAGGATACGCGCCTGCGCGTTCAAGCCGCCGCTGCCAAGCATGGCTATTGGCCGAACAGCCGGGCCAAGGGGTTGGCAACAGGGCGCTCGATGGTGATTGGGCACGTGATTCCCTCCTCATCCCAGCATGAAATGGTGAACCCGATTTTTGGTGATTTTGTCGCCGGTGCTGCACGCAAGTATTCGGATCATGGATATGACATGATGTTCACCAATGCAGATGACACCTCGATCGAGGAAGCCTATCGCAGTCTTTTCCAGCGTGGCGCGGTCGATGGTATTGTATTGCAAGGCCCCAAGGTCAACGAACACCGGATCGAGGTCCTAACCAGAATGGGCGTGCCCTTTATCGTTCATGGCAGATCAACCGGGGTGGACGTGCCCTATGACTGGATCGACGTGAACAACAAAAGCTCGTTCCTGCGCGCCACCCGGTTTCTGATCGACCTTGGGCATCGTCGCATTGCCCTGATCAACGGGCTTGAGGATATGGATTTCGCTCAACGTCGCCGCGACGGATATCTTGAAGCCCTGCATGAGGCAGGTCTGTCCCCCGACCCGGAATTGATGCGCAGCGCCGAGATGACCGAGGTTTATGGCCACCATGAAACCCGCGACATGCTTCGTCTGGATGACCCTCCTACGGCCATCCTGACAGCCTCTATGATTTCCGCTATCGGAGTGCGTCGCGCGCTCAACGAAGCGGGGTTGAAGATGGGCAAGGATGTCTCGGTCATCGCCCATGACGACGACTTATCTTACCTCAAGAATGGTCAGGACGTACCGATTTTCACCGCTACAAGATCGTCTGTACGTAGGGCCGGAGAAATGGCGGCTGAAATGCTGATCGAACGCATCAAATCTCCGGAAGACCCGGTGAAAACTAGATTGCTGGAGGCCGAACTGGTAGTTGGCGGCTCAACCGGCCCCGCCCCAAACAGGTTCTGAAAAATGAAATATACACGCTCGGACTTCCCCAAAGATTTTCTCTTTGGTGTCGCAACCTCGGCTTATCAAATAGAAGGCCACGCACAGGGTGGCGCGGGGAAAACCCATTGGGATAGCTTTGCCGCTTCACCCGGAAACGTGGTGCGAAACGAGAATGGAGATCTGGCCTGTGACCACCTGAACCGTTTTCCACAGGATTGCGATCTGGTGCGGGACGCGGGTTTTGATTGCTACCGGTTCTCGACAAGCTGGGCGCGCGTTTTGCCTGAAGGGCGTGGCCCGGTAAATCAGGCAGGTCTGGATTATTACGACCGACTTGCCGACGCCTTGTTGGAACGCGGCATTCGGCCCTGTGCGACCCTTTATCATTGGGAATTGCCTTCTCCGCTTGCTGATCTGGGCGGCTGGCGCAACCGGGATATCGCAAGCTGGTTTGCCGATTTCACTGAGGTCATCATGGGCCGCATCGGCGACCGTATGTACAGCGTCGCCCCAATCAATGAGCCATGGTGTGTCAGTTGGCTGAGCCATTTTGAAGGGCATCACGCGCCTGGAATGCGCGACATCCGCGCCACGGCTCGCGCGATGCACCATGTTCTGCTGGCTCATGGCCGCGCCATCGAGTCGATGCGTGGTCTGGGCATGTCAAACCTGGGCGCTGTGTTCAATCTGGAATGGGCCGAGCCCGCTGATGACAGCCCTGATGCGGGCAAGGCTGCGGACCTTTATGACGGGATATACAACCGTTTTTTCCTAGGTGGTGTGTTCAAAAAAGCCTATCCGCAAAACGTTCTAGACGGGTTGGAACCTCATCTTCCATCCGGCTGGCAAGACGACTTTGACACCATTGGTGCACCCGTCGATTGGTGCGGTCTGAACTACTATACCCGCAAACTGATCGCGCCTGCCGATACCGCATGGCCAAGCCTGGAAGAAGTACCCGGCCCGCTTCCCAAAACACAGATGGGGTGGGAGATTGAACCCGATGCCCTGACGCGCTTTCTGACCCGTACGGTGCGCGATTATACCGGCGACTTGCCGATTTATGTCACCGAAAACGGCATGGCGAGCCCGGAACGCAAGCAAGATGACGACCGCATTGATTACCTCAACAAACACCTTGGTGCCGTTCAAAACGCGCTGGACGACGGCGTTCCAGTCAGGGGCTATTTCATCTGGTCCCTGTTGGATAACTACGAGTGGTCCTTTGGCTATGAAAAGCGGTTCGGGTTGGTTGATGTAGATTTCAATACGCTCGAGCGGACGCCAAAAGCCTCTTACAACGCGCTGAAATCGGCCTTGTCCGGTGGGCCTGTTTCTCTGCCGATTGCTCAGCCTGCCGGAACAATGCACGAGCACTGGAATCTTGTCGCGGACATCGGTGGCACAAACACACGACTGGGTGTCATCTCGAACGGACAACTGACGGACCTTCGCAAATACCCAACCGGGTCGTTGCAAGAGCTTCTAGATGCGTTCCACAGCCTGCGTGACGAGATTGGCACCGACCCACGCGCCGTCGTCGCGGCCGGAGCAGGTCCGGTCAAAGACGGGACAATCCGCCTGACAAATGCGCATCTTGATTTGTCCGAAAGCGACATCGGCAAGGTAACAGGCGCGCAACACACCTTTGTTATCAATGACTTCACCGCGGCCGCCTGGTCGGTCGCCGAAATCACCGGTGACCATGTCGAGGTCCTTCAAGGGGCTGAGACACCGCCGGTCGGAACCCGGCTGGTTGTGGGCCCCGGCACAGGCCTTGGCGTCGGCGCATTGCTGTATTCCCAAGGGCGATACCATACCGCGTCGGGCGAAGGTGGCCATGTCGGACTGTCCCCACGCCACGAGGATGAGGTCGAAGTCTTCAAAGCGGCACGCCATATCGCGCCCGAATGTTTCTTTGATGACAGCCTAGTGCTCGAAGCGGAAATGTTCCTCAGCGGAACCGGCCTTCCCATTCTGTACCAAGCCGCCAGCATGGCTGCTGGACAGTCCGATGCTCTAAGGCGCAGCGCCAAGGATATACTGCAGGACGCGCTGGCGGAATCCGACCCGATTGCGATCAAAACTGCGCATATGTTCAAAACCCACCTTGGTGCCATCATGGGCGACCTGGCCGTCGCCTACATGCCGACGGGCGGTGTTTTCCTTGTGGGCGGTGTCGCCGAGAAAAACCGGTGGCTGTTCAAGGATGCGTTCCGGGATGCCTTTAACGCCGGTGGGCGGTTCAGTGACTTGCGGCGTTCAATGAACCTGTATGTGTCCGAGCAAGATGAATTTGGCATTGTTGGCGCTAACAATTTCTGTAAAAGTGCGCTCGCGCGGTAAACTGACCGCCTGACCCTTTTACAGAAAGGACCACGGCATGATTCTGTGCTGCGGTGAAGCCCTGATCGACATGATCGCCGAGCCAACCGTTTCTGGGTCGCGCGGTTTCGTACCCCATTCCGGTGGTGCCGTCTTCAACACAGCCATTGCTTTGGGTCGGCTGGGCGCGCCGGCGGGTCTGTTGACAGGCTTATCGACAGATATGTTCGGACAGCAACTGGCAGACGCGCTGCAAGCCAGCCATGTGGAAGCAAGCCATGTGATCCGATCGGATCGCCCCACGACATTGGCCTTTGTACAGCTAGTGGACGGCCATGCCACCTACAGCTTTGTCGACGAAAACTCGGCTGGGCGCATGTTGACGCCCGAAGACATGCCAAAACAGCTGCCTGCTGTATCCGCCTTGTATTTTGGTGGGATCAGTCTTGCATGTGAACCCTGTGCGGACGCCTACGCGGCCCTGCTGGAGCGCCACGGATCAGACCGGGCAGTCATGTTGGACCCAAACATCCGACCCGGATTTATCAAGGATCAATCACGGTTTCGTACACGATTGAACCGTATGATCGCTCAATCTGATATCGTGAAAGTCTCGGACGAAGATCTGGACTGGATCGTTCCAGGGCCTGAAACACTGGCCGAGAAAGTCCCACTACTCCTGCAAGCAGGACCTTCCGTGGTTATTGTAACGCGCGGCAGTGATGGGGCGTCGGGATATCTGGCGGACGGGTCCGAAACTTCGGTGCCTGTCAAAGCGGTCGAGGTGGTCGATACGGTGGGTGCCGGTGACACTTTCAACGCTGGCGTTCTGGCTGAGTTGAACCGTGCAGGTCGATTGACCAAGGCCAATCTTCGGACGTTAGACCCAGACGTCTTGCGCGCGGCGTTGGCCAAAGGTGCAGACGTCGCCGCCATCACCGTTTCCCGCGCCGGCGCAAACCCGCCTTGGGCGCATGAACTTTGACCCCCTAAGGGACCGAGATGAAAAGATCAGATATCAACGACATCAAAACCGAAGCCGAGGCCTTCATTCGCTCGTTCGGGGCCGTCCTGCCCCCCTTTGCGAACTGGTCGCCGGAACAAATGCGCAGCGCACAGGCACAAGGCATCCGTGACCGTGGCCTCGGGTGGGATATTACCGACTATGGTCAAGGCCGATTTGATGAGCTTGGCCTGTTCCTATTTACCCTGCGCAATGGCGATGTGCAGGATCTGAAAAAAGGTCGCGGCATGCTTTATGCAGAGAAGCTTTTGGTTTCTCGGGACAAGCAACTCTCCCCGATGCATCGCCACATCATCAAGGCCGAAGACATCATCAACCGGGGCGGCGGCGATCTGGTAATGGAGATTTATGCCTCGGACCCTGAAGGCGGTATCGACCGAGATAACCCGGTGGTTGTTCCCAGTGACAACTGCCCTGTCACCATCCAACCTGGTGAGTTGCTGCGCCTGAAACCCGGTCAGAGCGTAACCCTGATGCCAGGTATCTGGCACGCATTCTGGGCGGAACAGGGCGACTGCCTGATTGGCGAAGTGTCAACTGTCAACGATGACCGGACCGATAATGTATTCGAGGATCCCATTCCGCGCTTTGCAACGATTGAAGAAAACACAAAGCCCGATTTCTTGCTGGTATCGGACTATTGATAAACGGATAGCGTGTGCCCGGATTGATCACATCCGGGCTGGGTGCTGATCGCTGCATTGGGATAACACCCTTTCCCGAATTCAAAAAATCGAATTAACATGGCCCTCGACAAAGGAAAAAGTCGCGAGCCTGATTTTTGCGCGACCATCGAAGGACCCAAGTGATGGTAACCAAAGCACAGCTAGAAGCCGAAGTCGCAGAGTTGCGGCGTCAACTGGCCGAACAATCCAGCGCACGAGAAGGCATCTCAGATTCGAACAGCGGCAAACAAGCTGATCCACACAAATCGATGACGGACGGAATTGTCGAAAGCCTGGATGAGTGGTCAACGCAATTAGAAGAAGTCATGACAGAGCTTGAGGAGTTTCCACATAAAAGGCCGATCCTATTCGCCCTTGGGATTTTCACACTTGGCTATCTTCTAGGCCGTTCCCGGTAGGAGCCCGAACATGAACCGCATTTCACGCAACATTTCGATCATCCTGCGAGCCGAGCGTCTTGTTGCTCAAAGGCAACTGTCCGTCGCGGCGAAACGCACAGGCTTTTACGCTGCTGCCGGGTTAGCCGTTGGGCTTGCAGTAATCATGCTGAACGTCGCCGGGTTCTTTTGGCTGTCCGAGACCATGTCAAAGTCTCTGGCCGCGATCATAGTGGCCGGGGTGAACCTTGTTCTGGCCGTGATCCTCGCACTGGTCGCAAATTCCATGACCGCCGAAAGTGACACTTCGGCTGCCGTCGAATTGCGGGATATGGCGCTGCACGACATCGAGGACGAAGTCCGGGACAACTTCGCCGAGGCGCGCAACACAATCGTCGGCCTAAAGCGCGATCCTATCGGGATGCTGTCACCCGATATTATCAGCACGGTTCTAGGCGTTCTGCTCAGATACGCGCGGCGTGGAAAAAACAAACCGGATTAGAAGCGATCATGCCATTCTCGCCGCTGCACGCGCGATCACCATCTCTTCGTTTGTGGGAATAGCCAGAATACGCACCCGGCTGAAATCAGTGGACAGAACCGTAGCGTTGTCTGCATTTCGGTTCGGATCCATATCAATCCCGATCCAGCGCATCCCTTCGCAAACCATCTGACGGATACGGGCGGCATTTTCACCGATGCCTCCGGTAAAGACCAAAGCGTCGATGCCTTCCAGTGCAGCAGACAAGGCGCCCAGTTCACGGCGGATGCGGAAGACATAATACTCAATCGCTTTGCGCGCATCCGGAGTATCTGCAGCCAACAGGGTGCGCATGTCCGAGGACAGGCCGGACAGGCCAAGCAAGCCGGACTTTAGATAGAGAAGCTCAGCGATTTCGTCTGCCTCCATCCCTTCTTGCTGCATCATGTAAAGCACAACCCCTGGGTCCAATTGCCCGCTGCGGGTGCCCATGGGCAGACCGTCGAGCGCCGAAAACCCCATGGTCGAGGCTACGGCCCGACCGCCCGACACCGCACACATCGACGCGCCATTTCCCAGATGCGCAATGACGACGCGGCCGTCGTACAAACCCGGCGCAATTTCTTTCAGCTTTTGCGAGACGTAGTCATAGCTCAGCCCGTGAAACCCGTATCTGCGAACGCCCTTTTCGTAGAATCTTTGAGGCAATGCGAAGGTATCATTCACCCAAGGGTGTGTCCTGTGAAACGCGGTATCGAAGCACGCAATCTGGGTGGTACCCGGAAAGGCTGCGGCCGCCGCCTTGATACCCGTAAGGCTGTAGGGTTGGTGCAAGGGCGCGAAGGGAATGAAACCGCTTAGCGTATCAAAGACGTGCTCGTCCACCACGACAGGTTCCGAATAGACTGGTCCGCCGTGAACGACGCGGTGGCCCACGGCCCGGACGTGAATGTCCGGCAGGTATTCGCGGGTAAGTTCAAGAAACGCGCTGATGGCCTCGTCATGTGTTTTGGCTCCAGACAACTGACGGTCGACAGACCGCCCCCCTGCTGATTGGGCCAACAAGCGTGGTGCATCCCCCAACCGCTCGATCTGACCGCGCCAGCGCATACTGGGACGTCTGTCCTCGACCAGTTCGTAAAGCGCGAATTTCAAGGAGGACGACCCGGCATTCAGCGCCAAAACATGTTCAGCCATGGATTTTGCTTTCATTCGCAATTGCATGCAGCGCCGCGACAGCACAAGACGCCAGCCGCGAAGCATCATCATCTGCCCGAGATGTCAGGATAATCGGTGCCGCAGCACCTATCACAACGCCGGCAGCCTCGGCATGAGAGATATATGTCAGCTGTTTGGCTACCATGTTGCCGGCTTCGATATTCGGAACAACCAGAATGTCTGCGACCCCCGCGACTGGTGAGGTGATGCCTTTTGTCCTCGCCGCGTTCAGATCAACCGCGTTGTCCATGGCCAAAGGACCATCGACCAGCCCGCCGGTAATCTGTCCACGCTCGGCCATTTTCGACAACAGCGCGGCATCGACAGACGACGGTAAATGCGGGTTAATGGTCTCAACCGCTGATAGGACGCCAACCTTGGGCATCTCGATGCCAATAGAATGCGCAAGATGGATGGCGTTCTGAACAATATCGGCCTTGGTTTCGAGACCCGGTGCGATGTTCACCGCCGCATCAGTAACCATGATGGGCCGAGACATGCCTGGCACGTCCATCACGAACACATGCGACAGCCGCCGCCCGGTTCTCAGACCTTTTTCCCTGCGCAGAACGGCGCGTAACAAGACATCCGTGTGCAAATGACCCTTCATCAGCATCCGGGCCTTACCTTCAACGACAAGCCCGACCGCGCGTTGGGCGGCCACTTCGTGGTCTCGCGCTTCAATGATTTCAACTCCGGACAAATCGGCCCCAAGCTGGGCGGCAGCGGCGGTGATTTTGTCCGGGTCGCCAACCAAAATCGGAGTAATGATGCCGTTTTCCAACGCGAGTAATGCCCCGCCTAGCGAATTCGGCTCTTCCGGGGCGACGATCGCTGTGGGCATCGGGTCCAAAGGACGTACCCTTTCCAACAAAGCGTCGAAATGCCGGTGGCGCTGAACGATCAGTCCCGGCACCTCAACCGAGTCGAAGGTCAAATGCCGCGACGGTGGCGTGACCTGTACGGTACCGCTCAGGATCAATGCGTTATCCCCGACCCGGCGCACCTCGGCGGAACAGGTCAGGTCGCCGTCTTCACGCTTTTCGGTAACAGCCACAAAGGCGGTCAGTTCTTCGCCCGCCATAACCGGAGCATGAAAACTCAGGCCCGCCCGACGTGTTTGCGTACCGGCCCCCGGTAAGATGTTTCCAATGACTGCAGCTACCAGACCCGCGGGCCACAAGGCGGGCGCGACAGCCTCGGGGTGTCCATCTCCATCTCCGTCATAGGCCGCCAGATTCAGCGGGTTGTGATCACCCGAAGCCGAGGCAAACGCGTACAAGTCGTCCACGGTGCACAATCGGGTGACCTGCGCCTTGTCGCCTACCTTCAGTTGAGAATAGGTTCTGTTTTCTTTAATTTTCATCTCGACCGGCTTTGTTTACGAATGCGTGTTCGTCGTTTTAAACATTGGATGTGCGGCCCCTCCGGAACCAGAACATATCCAACTTTGTCCCTACATTTCTGCGACGCAGCGTAGTCAGATCGTCGGCAAATGACAAATGACCTCTGTGCGTGGGGCGCTGAGTATTATCGCTTGACCCAAAATCGGAACTCGGGCAAGCATCTCCGCGATGGTTCCCTGTGGTTCGCCAAGGGATGAAAAGGGAATACGGTGCGGTTCTGTAAAAAGGCCAATTCCGTGACTGCCCCCGCAACTGTAAGCGGTGAGCGACGCCAAATACCCACTGACCCCAAATGGGTCGGGAAGGATGGCCAAGCCACGACCCGCAAGTCAGGAGACCTACCATCCGATGTTCAACCAACCCGGGGCGGGGCGTCCTGGAAGGAGGCTTTATGACACGTCTAAGACGTGATGACATGATTGGCACCTTCTGTCCGCGCTTGGCAACAGGCGGAGTGGGCCGTGTCGATCAGTCCTGATCATTTCCTGCTGATTTGCGAGACCTGCGAGGGCCCTGACCGGGCGGATTCATTGCGCGCTGCGCTTACAAGCAAGCTTCCTTCCAGTTTTGACATCCGCAGCATTTCCTGCATGGCCGGTTGCGGTCGGCCCACAGCTGTCGGGTTTCAGGCATTAGACAAAGCGCAGTACCTTTTCGGTGACATCCAATCGGCTGAGGACGTAGATGCTTTGGCCGAATTTGCACATCAATACCATCGCAGCGCGGATGGGTGGACCAACGCATCGCAGCGCCCGCCTGCCCTTCTTGAAAAGACCCTGGCGCGTCTACCACGGCTAAAGCTGGAGACAAGCGCATGACCTGCGGAGCTTTCCTTGAGGCGCGCGGGTTGGAGTTTTACGCCCTGAACGGCGACGTACTGCTGCAAAGCGTCAATTTCGAACTGAATGAAGGGGCAACCCTGGCAATTGCCGGCCCAAACGGTGCGGGCAAAACAACGTTGCTGAATCTTTTGTGCGGCGGCGAAGAGATTGTGCTGGGGGACGTTTTGGTAAAGGGGCGCAGCCTTCGGCACCTTTCGGCGATGGACCGCGCCCGAATGATCGCCGTAGTCAGTCAGCAGGAATCGCCGGACGGGCGTTTGTTTCTGCGCGACTACGTGGCCCTTGGGCAAATCCCAATCCGCGCTGATCGATCTGCGGCTGAGCATGCCTTAGAATTGGACCGAATCCTGAAACTGACCGGACTCGTCGCCCTCGCCGACAAGCGGATGGCCGTGTTATCCGGCGGGGAACGCCAGCGCGCTCATATCGCAAGGGCGCTGGCGCAGAACCCGTCGTTGCTGTTTTTGGATGAGCCGACGAACCATCTGGATCCGGACGCCAAGGGACGCATGCTGTCGCTGGTCGCCGAGCTGGGCATTACGGTGGTCATGATCGTCCATGATCTGGTCATGATCCCGGAATTCGCGACCCATGTCGCGTTGATGAAATCCACACGCCTGACCGGTTTCGGCCCAGTGCACGAAGTGCTGACACCCGAAAGGGTCCATGAAACGTTTGGTGTCGATTATCTTAGCTTTCAGCATGAAGGCCGCATGATCCCGGCACTGGATATCCGACGAACCACTACCTCAAACTAGGAAAATAACATGAACAAAACTCTCTGGTGCGCTGCACTGATCGGCGGCATTGCAAGTGCCGCGACAGCGCGCGAGATCACCGTCGACAATTGCGGCGAGCCGATGGTGTTTGAAACTCAACCCGAGCGGCTGGTCGTGCACGACATGAACATGACCGACATGGCCTTTGCGCTGGGTTTGCAGGACAAGATCGTTGGCCTGACGGGCATCACCGGCTGGTACAAAACCAGCCCCGAGTTTGACACCCTGCGCGGCGACATCCCGGAACTTGCACCCAAGTATCCGACAGTGGAAAATCTGGTCGCTGTCGAACCCGACCTTTTCTTTGCGGGCTGGTACTATGGCATGAAGCCGGGCGGTGACGTGACCCCGGACACTCTTGCGCCGTTTGGCATCAAAACGATGATCCTGACGGAAAGCTGCGTACATCTGGATAAGGATCGCCCCGAAGCCAGCATGGACCTGCTGTTCACCGACGTTCTTCGCTTGGGCAAAGTCATGCGCGTTGAGGACAAGGCAGAAAAGCTTGTTTCCGGCTGGAAAGAGGAACTGTCCGCGATTCAAACACAGACAGCCGACCTGCCGAAGCCCCGCGTTTTCCTGCTGGACGGCCCCGCCGATGCCCCGTTTACGGCTGGTAAGTTTGCCATTCCCGACGCGATGATTGCTGCCGCTGGCGGCGAGAACGTCACCCATGACATGGACACCAGCTGGGGTCGTTCCTCGTGGGAAGCTGTTGCCGCTTCGAACCCGGAATTCCTGGTTTTACTTGATTATCAAACTGGAAATGGCGCCGCAGATACCTTCAAGTTCCTGCAGGACCATCCCGTGATGTCTCAGACGGACGCGGTCAAGAACGAACGCTGGATTGGTCTGCGCTACGAGGAACTGACACCCGGACCGGCAAATATCGAAGCAATTTCGAAAATGGCCAAAGCCATGCACCCGGGCCTAAACTGATATGGGCCGACTTGGCCTTACACTCTTGCTGGGGGCGGCTGTATTGGCCGCCCTTTTGCTAACCTCGACGGTCTACGGGACCACATCCATTCCGGCCTCTGACGCACTGGCCGGTGTCTTGTTGGGCACGGGAATGGTGGAAGGGGAAATGTCTCCGCTCCACCGCATCGTGTTTGACCTGCGCTTACCACGCGCGCTGTTTGCCGCCGTGATCGGTGCCGGGCTGGGCATCGTCGGCGTTGTCCTGCAAACCACCACACGCAACGATCTGGCGGACCCGTTTCTGTTCGGCCTGTCCTCTGGCGCTGCGGCGGGAGCTGTCTTTGTCATTACAGTAACCGGAGATGTGCTGGGATTTTGGACCCTGCCACTGGCCGCGTTTTTCGGAGGGCTTGTCGCATCAGGCATTGTGCTGGCTTTGGTTCATGGGCTGCGCACAAGCGCGCCCGAAAAACTGATCCTCGCGGGGCTTGCGGTTTCGTTTTTGTTTTCAGCTGTTACCAATTATCTGATTTTCGCGGGCGATAGCCGTGCGGCGCATTCTGTTATCTTTTGGATGCTTGGGGGATTGGGTCTTGCCCGGTGGGAGACATTCCCTCTGGTCTGCGCAGGTTTAGCATTGATCCTGGCCTATGCAATGTACCGTAGCCGCTGGCTTGATGCGCTGCTGACTGGTGATTTGACGGCCGCCACCCTGGGTGTGCCCGTTCAAGGCTTGCGGTTCCGGATGTTCTTCGTGGCCGCTCTTGCGACTGCTGTGTTTGTGTCCGTTGCGGGTGTGATCGGTTTTGTCGGCCTGATGGTTCCCCACATCGCGCGCGGTATCGCAGGACCATTGCACAGCCAGCTTGTGCCTACCGCTGCAATTGTTGGGGCAGCTTTGCTTACAGGCTCGGATATCCTGAGCCGTCTGTTGCTTGCCCCGCAAGAGCTGCCTGTTGGGATTGTCACGACATCGCTGGGATCGGTTTTTGTTTTTCTTCTACTAATCCGAACCGCGCGCCCTCGCAGATGATCTCAAAGGGTCGCTTCGGCAAAAAAATTAAAGTTTCCTAAATGACTAATATTTAACAGGCCAAATGACCTAAATCAAAAAAGGCCCCCACAGATCACGGTATGCGATACACTCGATTACAGGAATCGAGTGTAGCCAGGTCGCATGCAATGCAACAACTGACCAGCCGACGGGCGTTTCTAAGCGCAAAGATCAGACCAGAGGACGGCAATATCGCCAGACCTCCGGGCTCGGTTGAGCTGTGCTTTGTTGAAACATGCAGTAAATGTGGTGATTGCGCAGATACTTGCCCCGAAGATGCGATCGTCATCGGGACAGATGGATATCCCCGCTTCCAGCCCACTGACAATCCCTGCACCTTCTGCGGTGACTGCGCCCGGATTTGTCCAACCGAAGCGATATCGATTGACCGTTTGCCAGATTGGCCATGGCGCGCCGCGCTTACAGCGGACACCTGCCTATCTATGAACGGCATCAGTTGCCGCATCTGTCAGAACAATTGCGAACAAAGCGCGATCCGTTTCAAACTGATGACCGGCGGCCGCGCAGAGCCGGTGCTTGACCTTGATACATGCAACGGCTGCGGGATTTGCCCAAGTTTATGTCCCGCCGATGCCATTGCGCTGGAACGCCAACCTCAACCACAAATGGAAGCTACTCAATGAACATCTGCGGTTGTCTCGCCCATGTCGCACCTGATCACACGAGCGCAGCAGCGCGCGTGATGAAGGGCACGCCGGGTGTCGAAATTCACGCTGAAACGGAAGATGGCCGATTTGTTGTCGTCGTCGAAGACACTCCAACCCGTCTTGCATCCGAAACCATCATGGATCTGCACCAGATCCCAGGCGTCATCTCTTTGACCCTGACTTATCACCATTTCGAGGATCTCGCGGACGCCCATCCGCAGCCCGATGCCCCAAGCCCAACCACCAGCCGGAGGCCCACGCAATGACACATTCTGAATCCCGTCGGACTTTTCTCAAGGCCTCTGCGGCCGCAGCAACGGCGTCAGCCGCTGGTATTCCGCTGGCGGCCGGTCAAGCCAATGCCCAGGCCGGAGCGCCAGACATCCGGTGGGACAAGGCGGCTTGCCGGTTCTGTGGTACAGGCTGCTCTGTTCTGGTTGGCACCAAAGAAGGTCGTGTCGTTGCGACGCAAGGCGACCCCGACGCGCCGGTGAACCGGGGGCTGAACTGTATCAAGGGTTATTTCCTGTCCAAGATTATGTACGGCAAGGATCGACTGACTACACCTTTGCTACGCAAGACCAATGGCGAATACGACAAAAACGGTGAATTCGAGCCGGTAAGCTGGGACGAAGCGTTCGATGTCATGGCCGCAAAATGGAAAGAGGCGCTGGCCAAGAAAGGCCCGACCAGTGTCGGTATGTTTGGTTCCGGGCAATGGACGGTTTGGGAAGGCTATGCGGCATCCAAACTGATGAAAGCCGGGTTCCGGTCCAACAATATTGACCCCAACGCACGGCACTGTATGGCATCAGCCGTTGTGGGCTTTATGCGCTCGTTCGGCATTGATGAGCCAATGGGATGCTATGACGATTTCGAGCACGCGGACACGTTCGTTCTGTGGGGTTCGAACATGGCCGAGATGCACCCGATCCTGTGGTCGCGCCTCACCGATACACGTCTGACCAAACCGGGTTGCGAAGTGCATGTACTGTCGACGTTTGAGCATCGCTCGTTTGAACTGGCGGACAACGGCATCGTTTTTGAACCGCAGACCGATCTGGCGATCCTGAACTACATCGCCAACTACATCATTCAAAATGGCGCGGTAAACGAAGACTTCGTCAAGAATCACGTCAACATCACCAAAACCGCCACCGATATCGGCTATGGCCTGCGCGACACCAACGCGCTGCAGCAAGAAGCTGAAAATCCGAACTCGGGCAAGATGGATCCGATCAGCTTTGAAGAATACGCCGAAGCCGTCGCGCCCTACACGCTGGAATATACCTCTGAACTGTCTGGTGTCCCTGCAGACAAGCTGGAGAAACTGGCCCAGCAATATGCCGACCCGAACCGTAAAGTGATGAGCTTGTGGACCATGGGCTTCAACCAGCACACCCGTGGGTCCTGGGTGAATTCGCTGATGTATAACGTGCACTTGCTGGTGGGAAAGATTTCCGAACCCGGAAACTCACCCTTCTCGCTGACGGGTCAGCCTTCGGCCTGTGGTACGGCGCGTGAGGTGGGGACCTTTGCCCACCGTCTGCCGGCGGACATGGTTGTTACGAATGATAAGCACCGCGAAATCTGTGAAACCGCATGGAACATCCCCGAAGGCACTATCCCGCCCAAGCCCGGCTTCCACGCCGTGTTGCAGCACCGCAAACTGAAGGACGGCGAACTGAATGCCTATTGGGTCCAGTGCAACAACAACATGCAAGCCGCACCTAACATCAACGAAGAAGGCTATCCTGGTTACCGTAACCCGGAAAACTTCATCACAGTCTCGGATCCTTACCCAACTGTCACCGCAGTTTCGGCCGACTTGATCCTTCCCACGGCCATGTGGGTTGAGAAAGAAGGCGCCTATGGCAACGCCGAACGCCGTACGCAATTCTGGCGCCAGCAAGTGCAGGCACCGGGTGAGGCCAAGTCGGACCTGTGGCAGCTGATGGAATTCGCGAAACGCTTTACCATCGAAGAGGTCTGGGGCGAAGAGCTGCTGGCCAAGATGCCCGAGCATCGCGGCAAGACCATGTTTGACGTGCTTTATGCCAACGGTAAGGTCGACCAGTTCCCGCTGTCGGAAACGGCGGAAGGATTTCACAACGACGACGCCGAGCATTTCGGCTTCTACGTTCAGAAAGGTCTGTTTGAAGAATATGCCGATTTCGGACGCGGCCACGCGCACGACCTTGCTCCGTTCGAGATGTATCACGAGGCCCGTGGCATGCGCTGGCCTGTCGTCGACGGCAAGGAAACACTCTATCGCTTCCGCGAAGGGTATGATCCGTATGTGCCGGAAGGCGCAGACGTTAAGTTCTACGGCTACGAGGACGGCAAGGCCAAGATCATCTTTGCCCCCTATGAGCCCGCCGCTGAGGAACCGGATGAGGAATTCGATCTGTGGCTGTCCACCGGTCGTGTGCTTGAACACTGGCATTCGGGTTCGATGACCCGCCGCGTGCCCGAACTGCATCGCGCGTTTCCTTCAGCCGTTGTCTACATGCACCCGGAGGACGCCAAGGATCGCGGTCTGCGTCGCGGGCAGGAAATCGTACTGTCCACTCGCCGGGGCGAGGTCACCAGCCGGGTCGAGACCCGTGGCCGCAATAAGGTGCCGCGTGGATTGGTGTTCATGCCGTGGTTCGACGAACACCAGCTGACCAACAAGCTGACACTGGACGCAACTTGCCCGCTGTCGAAAGAGACCGACTATAAGAAATGCGCCTGTAAGGTCGAGCGCGCGTAACGGACAAGCGAGGCAAAGGTCGTCCCCATGCCCTTTGAAGGTAAACCTCTTTCGCCGCAACGGCGTCGCTTCCTGCAGGATGCGGCCCGTGCGTCGGGCGGCTGCGTGGTCGCCGGGTCAATGTTGGCCTGGCTCGCCCGCGATGCCCGGGCGTTGCCGGCCGAAGCATTACGTCCACCCGGCGCGCTACCGGAAGAGGCGTTTTTGTCTGCATGCATTCGCTGCGGGCTTTGCGTGCGGGATTGCCCTTATGACACATTGAAACTGGCGGAACTGGGCGTGGATGCGGTTGCTACAGGGACGCCCTATTTCACAGCGCGGGATGTGCCTTGCGAAATGTGTGACGACATCCCTTGCGTGGCCGCCTGCCCCACCGGTGCATTGGATCCGGCCCTCGACAATATTGATGATGCCGAGATGGGTGTTGCCGTCCTTGTCGATCAGGAGAACTGTCTGAACTTCCTTGGCCTGCGCTGCGATGTCTGCTATCGCGTCTGCCCCGTGATTGATGAGGCAATCACGCTGGAAATGGCCCATAACGAACGTTCAGGCCACCACGCAATGTTCATCCCAACCGTTCATGCGGACCACTGCACAGGCTGCGGCATGTGCGAGAAAAGCTGCGTTCTGCCCGAGGCTGCGATCAAGGTCCTGCCTGCGCGCTTGGCCCGCGGCAGCAGTGCCGATCACTACCGCAAAGGCTGGGAAGAGAAAGAGGCCAAAGGCGGTCCCCTTGTTGAAGGCCTCATCGATCTGCCGGACCGACTGCCCGGACCGGGCACCGACAACCTTGCCGCACCGGGCGGGTTCGCACCAGCATACGATTTGCCGGGGGTCGGACAATGAGTGCACGCACACATATGCCGGCCGGAATGGAGGCCATCGAAGAAAAAGGTTGGGTGCGCGCCCACAAATACCTGCTGCTGCGCCGCGCAAGCCAGTTGCTCTTTCTGGCTGTGTTTCTTCTGGGACCGTGGTTCGGCATCTGGATCGTTCAAGGCACGCTTGCGGGATCTTTGACACTGGGCGTGCTGCCGCTGACCGACCCGCTTATCCTGTTGCAAAGCGTGATCGCTGGACATTGGCCGGAATTGACGGCCCTGGTTGGAGGAGTGCTCGTTCTGGCCGCTTACGCTCTGATTGGTGGGCGCGTCTATTGTTCATGGGTTTGTCCGATCAACCCAGTCACCGACGCAGCCAACTGGTTGCACAGACGTTTGGACCTGCCGAAAGGCTGGCAGCCCAAGCGCAGCACCCGCCTTTGGATATTGGCCACCGTCCTAATCGTCTCGGGCGCTACAGGCGTGATCGCATGGGAGCTGGTCAACCCGATCACCATGCTGCATCGCGGGCTGATTTTCGGCGCGGGGTTCGTGTGGGCCATGATCATTGCCATCTTCGTGTTCGACCTGTTCGTTTCGCGGCACGGTTGGTGCGGTCACATCTGTCCGGTTGGCGCATTCTACGGCCTGATTGGCGCCAAAGGTTTGCTGCGGGTCAGCGCCCCGAACCGAACAGCCTGCGATGATTGCATGGATTGCTATGCCGTTTGCCCAGAAAATCAGGTCATATCTCCTGCGCTGAAGGGTAAGTCGGGTTCCACACCACTGATCCTTTCCCCTGACTGCACCGCCTGCGGTCGTTGCATCGACGTGTGCGCCGTCGACGTCTTCAAATTTACTCACCGGTTCGACGACAAGGTCGCCGCACCTACCGATCCAGTTCCCGCGCCCGATCCGCGCGCAGCCAGACCTATCTGAGGGAGTGCCAAGATGAACAAGCCAACCCGAACAGGCCTTATAGCCCTTATCCCCGTTTTGCTCTTGGGCGGATTCGCCCTTGCGCAATCAGCTCAGGTAGAATCCTTGCGGGGTGCCGATGTGGATGAACTGATCCCTCTGGAACAGATCCACAAGAACGTCGAAGGGCGCATGCAGCGCAACTATCGCCAACAACCGCCGCTGATCCCGCACTCGGTCGAGCAATACCAGATCGACACGCGCACAAATCAGTGCTTGTCCTGCCACGACTGGACCAAAGCCGGCGAACGCAATGCCCCGACATTGTCGATGACACACTATCTGGATCGCGACGGCAACGAGTTGGATCACATCGCAGGCACACGTTATTTCTGCAACCAATGCCACGTGCCACAAGCAGACGCACCGCCATTGGTTGAAAACGTCTTTCAACCGTCCTCGGGCAATTAATCCAACGCAAGAACGAAAGGAGCACCAACATGGCAGACTCTCCTGAAAAACGCGGGTGGATTGGCCGCATCTGGAACTGGATCTGGACCCCGGCGGTTGCCTTTAGCTCGGGTTTTCTGATCCTTGCGGGTTTTCTGGCTGGAATCCTGTTCTGGGGCGGGTTCCACTGGACGCTTGAGCTGACGAATACCGAGGAGTTCTGTACCTCGTGCCATACGATGGAGACTAACCTGGGCGAGTATCGTGAGACGATCCACTACAACAACCACTCCGGTGTGCGGGCCATCTGTTCCGATTGCCATGTGCCGCATGAATGGAACCACAAGATCAAAGCCAAGATCATGGCGGTCAAGGACGTCTATCACGAGCTGGCAGGCACGATCAGTACGCCCGAGAAATACGAAGAGCACCGTCTGAGCATGGCGACCGCCGTCTGGAAGAAGATGAAGGCCTCCGACAGTCGCGAATGCCGGAATTGCCACAACTTCGACTATATGGATTTCACGTTGCAGGAAACGCGCGCTGCCTCTGAGCACCAACGCGCCATTGATGAAAACATGACCTGTATCGATTGCCACCAGGGCATCGCCCATAGCCTGCCACCCGGCTATCAGGAGCGGTATCAGGAAGTGACCGAAACCTTGGCCAGCAAAGCGCAGGGTTCGTTGCAACAACAGGCCGCAGCTGACGGCGATGACATCAAGTCATTCCTGAGTACTCGGGCAGACTGAAAAGGGACACGAAATGCTGGAAATTCTGGGAACAATCGGGGCCAACGTCATTAGTCTGCCGGGTATCCTTGGGCTGGCCCTGGGAATGATGACTCGCCGCGTTTGGCTGGGCGCATTGATGGGGGGCATTGTCGGGGTGTTGGCAACCTTCGTATTCGCTCATGGTTCATTTGCCGCGGTCGATACATTTGAGCTGTTGGTCGCAATTGGCATTGGCCTTTGCGCTGGTAGCGTGGGATCGGCCATACGCATCAAGGGGGCAACGGTCTGACACTATTGGCAATCTAAGATCCAATTACATTTACTTTGCCGCATGTGAAACTGCGGCAAACACCCCAGCGTTGCCTCAACGAAAAAGTTCAGGAAACGCGACAAACGATATCAATTCAGTAGTATAACCCTGTTAAGGCCTTTGGGCTTGGCGTGATGGTCAATGAAAACAAACCATTCAGACGGGGGCATCTATGCTGCGAACATTACAAGATTGGTGTTTTATCACCTGTGTTTTAGCGGCTTCGATTGCATTTTTGCTTGCTGATCAGTGTTTGGCCCAGTCAGATGCAGCAGCGCCCGGTGCGACCAATGACGATAGGCTGGAAAATGCAGACTGGGCCAACGTGCAGGATATCCTGAACCACCGCTGTGTGGTGTGCCACAGCTGCTACGACGCGCCCTGCCAACTCAAGCTGACATCCCCTGCCGGCCTTTTGCGCGGCGCCAGTAAAGAGGCGGTCTACCACTCCGAACGACTAAAAGATGCGCAACCAACACGGCTTGGCATCGACGCGCACACAATTCCCGGGTGGCGGGATCTTGGTTTTTTTCCCGTTCTTCCGTCATCAGAGGTGACCGGCACGAGCGGGTCGGTGTTAGAGCGCTCCCTTAAACTCGGCAGGCAAGCCCGTTTGACGGCTAACGCACCTGTTCCAACCCAACTTGGTTTGTCGATTAATCGCCCCTTGACCTGCCCTACAACGCAGGAATTCGACGCCTTCAGCACGGCAAACCCAAGGGCGGGAATGCCCTACGCCACAGCCCCACTGAGTGAGCAAGAATACCAGACCCTCATGTCATGGCTTAAAAATGGTGCGCCCTTGTCATCGGCCACACCAGAAATCCCTCAGGACATTCAGGATCAGATCACAGAATGGGAGGCCTTTCTGAATGCGCCCGACCTGCGCCATCAATTGATGAGCAGATATGTTTACGAACATCTGTTTCTGGCGCGCCTCCATTTTCCATCCGACAATCCAAGACAGTTTTTTCAGCTGGTGCGGTCCGCCAGCCCGCCAGGAACAAAGATCGAGATCATCGCGACACGCCGTCCCTTCGATAGTCCCGGCCCAAGGCCGTTTTACTATCGCCTGCAGGCATTCGACGAAACGATCGTGCACAAAGATCATCTGGTCTATAGCTTTGGGCCGGATCGTTTGGCGCGATACAAGCAGCTATTCCTTGATCCGGCCTGGTCCGTCACTGACTTACCTGCGTACGGAGAAGACGAAGGCGGCAACCCCTTCAGCACCTTTGCCAACATACCGGCCCGCAGCCGTTATCAGTTTCTTTTGGACGACGCGTTGTTTTATGTGCGCAGCTTCATCCGCGGACCGGTCTGTCACGGCGAAACCGCTGTTGACGTGATTGAAGATCGGTTCTGGGTCAGTTTCCTTGATCCGGATGCCGATCTGTCCGTCACAGACCCCAGCTTTTTGGCGGACGGGGCGGCCTTTCTGGAATTGCCAGTGAGTACTGCAGATATAGGGTTCTTGGGGGACCTTCACGGAATGTCCCACGAAAACCAGATCAAGTACCTTGAGTTTAGGGATGCCCGATATCGCAACAGCGCGGCGCACAAAAACGGGTTTGGATATGACGCAATTTGGGATGGCGAGGGCACCAATCCCCAGGCGCTGATTACCGTGTTTCGGCATTTCGATAATGCCTCTGCTATGACCGGGTTCCACGGCGGCATCCCCGAAACCGCATGGGTTATCGATTATCCGGTGTTCGAACGTATTTATTACGACTTGGTCGCCGGCTTTGATGTTTTCGGTCGGCTCGAACACCAGCTTTCAACCCGGTTATACATGGACGAGCTGCGGATGGAGAGTGAGGACACTTTCCTGAACTTCATGCCTCGCGGCGACAGGCAAAGGATGCACAAAACCTGGTACCAAGGAGCTCTGGCCGAGCTGCACACGTATTGGCACCGGCGCCGTGTCGATGACAGTTTTCCGACTGGCATAGATTTTAAAACGGACACGCCAAAGCAAGAGTTCCTCCTGGAACTTCTAAATCGCGGCAACGGTCTTTGGGCCCTCGAGGACATGATCAACAGATGCAATGGGGCCGTCTGCTCGAATGGCAATGCAGAAGTTGTGAACAACTTGCGCGACATTGCGAATGAAACCGGCGATTGGGTCAGGTATCTTTCAGATGTTTCCCTGCTTTTGCTGGACAACGAAGATGGTTCCACGTCTCTCTATTCGCTGCTCCACGACAAAGCCCATTACAATGTGGCGTTCTTGTTTGAAGAAAAGGATCGCAGGAATTCGCAGGCCGACGTGCTGACCATCCTGCCGGGGGTGATCGGAAGCTATACGAATTTCTACTTTCGAGTTCAGGAAGCCCAACTGGCGTCTTTTGTAACCGATCTCAAATCAGTGCGGTCGCAGGCCGAATGGCTCGATTTCGTAGCCACTTATGGCCTGCGCAGGACAAGCCCGGGGTTTTGGGAAACCAGCGATCAGGTTATGACTATGTTTCTGGCAAGCGACCCCGTTCAGGCAGGCGTGCTGGACCTGAACCGGTATAAGGACCCTCGATCCGATAGCGATCCTGAAGGTAAATAGGTCAGCATGTTGAGATATGCGCGCCTGAAAATCCGCACGTTGTCAATTCAACGAAGCAAGCAGCGCCCGACATACCCTTGAAAAAAATAATCGTGGCCTCGAACCTGGCCAATCGCAGTGTGATCCTGCCGAGCCGCTTATAGTAAGTTCCACAAGCTGAACAATTTACTGTACATGTAAGTCAAGTACTTAAGTTTTTTGAAAGGTTCATTCAATCAATTGATTGCTACAGGATAGGTGCTCTAAGGCACAAAAGAAGCCCGCCACGAAGGTAAGCGATGTCGCTGAGTTGTTCAAAACTCTGGCAAACCTTGCGTTCAGATCTGCGTGTGAACGTCGGACGGTTCGGGCTCTTTGCCGATGAACTGCAGCCCTCAATATCGGTGCACCGAAATGGGATGAACACCTAGCTGGCCGGGAACAACATCGCCCAGAATGGCAAGATCGAACTGCCATATGCAATCACAGACAAGGGCAGCGTCGGTCTGTATGTGAAAGAAGAGAAAAGCCCGCTCAACGACCTGCTTTTGGACAGTTTCACCCGAATGATGAACGCCGATCAAAACGGCGATCCCTTCCGCGAGACATATCTGAACCTGTCCCGTAACGCGCAGTTCAAACACGAGACATTCAAATCCGCGACGCGAGGGATCAAGATACCCAGTCCTTCCCCTCCTCGGACCTTGCACAGCAATTGCGCATGGTCGCCAAAACGATTGCCGCCTCAGAGCGGCTGGGTCACGAGCAGCAAACGTTCTTTGTGCGCTATATCGGCTGGGACCATCATGATGAGCTGTTGGCGAACCATGCCCGTATGCTGCGTATATTGTCCGAAGCCCTCCGTGCATTTCAGGCAACGCTTGACGATATGGGGTTGGCGGATCGTGTCGTGACGTTCACCGGATCAGATTTCGGCCGGACGCTGACGTCGAATGGCAACGGTACGGATCATGGTTGGGGCGGCAATACCCTGGTTATGGGCAATGCTGTCAAAGGCGGGCAGATTCTGGGGGACTACCCCGAGCTTGGCCTGGCCAGCGACAACGCGCTTGATGTGGGCGACGGCGTTTTGATTCCAACGACCTCGACCGATCAACTTTATGCTGACCTGTCTCTTTGGTTTGGTGTGCAACCGTCGGCATTGAACACTCTGTTCCCAAATCTTAACAGATTTGCGGATGTGGCGGGCGGAGAAAGGCTTGGGCTTTTCACCTAGGCCCACCGCCCTCAAACACTTCGCCCCACCGGGACGCTTGAACACTGCTTGCGTTAGATTATCGTCTGGAACGATGGGCACTAATGCAGAAAGCGCGGAAGAGTGGTAGACACTCTAAACTTAAATTTACTGTCAGTATTGACAGTAAATTTCAACTAAGATATCTCTAAAATTCCGTTTCTGTGTAAGGGTAATCGCATGGGTCGCCCCTCGGTACAAGATCAACGTAAAAAAGAAGTCCTCGATGCCTTTATGTCGTGCGTCGTTCGCTACGGCGTCGAAGGGGCCACACTTGAACATATCGCGGCACAAGCCGGGCTGAAGCGCCCACTGATCCGCCATCACCTTGGCAACCGCAAAGCCATGGTTCTGGCGCTAGGTGAGCATGTCGTCGAAACGTTCAGCAAACAGACCGAAACATTGCGCGTTGCGCTGGACGAACATCCCGATGTCCGCAATCTGATCGAGGCCCTGTTCAACTCTGACGGTGAGATGGATCCCCGGATAAACATTTGTTACCAGGCACTCGTCAACTCGATTGAGATCTACCCGGAGCTTCGCAAACCGTTGCTGGAATCGATGGAGGCTTTTTACAAGGTCGCGATAGATATTGTTCTTGCCTCACACCCAAAAGCCGACAAACAAGCCTGCGAGATCGTCGCACACGGAATCATAAACCTTTTTATCACCACGGATGCTTTCGTTCCGCTTAAACCGCCAAAAACATGGGGTTATTCGTCCTACTTCGCCGCGCTGAAACTGGCTGAAACATTGGAAGAAAAAACCTGACGGCGACGGCCAGGCCAACGGCCGGGTTAGTCATAACTAACCGCAAGCTTGTCCGTCGTGGCAACCGCCTGGCAAGACAGGACCGCACCTTTCGCGATCTCATTATCATCCAAAGCGGTTCGCGCCCGCATATGAACTGCGCCCTTTTTCACCTGACACCGGCACGCGCCGCAGACCCCAGACTGGCAGGAATATGGCGGCTCCAACCCCGCCTGTTGAACAGCTTGTAAGATCGTCTGACCGGATGCCATCTGAACCGATTGTCGCTGACCGTTCAGCGTTATGTCCACAACAGCATCAACGCCCTTGATACTGTCATCGGTCTCTTGCACGCCGCCGTAGCTTTCCATGTGAATCCGATTGGCAGGTATATCCAAAGACATAAGCGCGTCTCGAACCGCTTTGTTCATCCCGCCGGGACCACAGATGTAGTACTGGGCATTCTGGGCATAAGGCGGATTTTCTGTGATCAGCGCCTCGATCGCATCCTTGTCGATGACACCCCGGCGCCAATAAGCGAAACTGGACCACATTGAGGGTTTGGACAAAAGGTGATGCACCGTCAGGCGTTCAGAAAAAGCCTGCTGGTATGCGGCAAACTCATCTTTGAACAGGATACTGTCTGCGTTCGCATTACCATAAGCCAGATGTGCAACCGACCAAGGTTCGGCCAAAAGCACGGACTGAAGCATGGAATGCAACGGGGTGATGCCACTGCCAGCCCCAAATAAGTAGTGTGTGCGCCGTTCCTCCGGGTCTGTATCCAGACAAAAACTGCCAAATGGCGGCATGACGTCGATCACATCACCCTTTTGAACCGTATCGTTGATATGGTTGCTGACGAGCCCCTTTTTCACCCGTTTGACGGTGATACGCAGCGGATCCCCTGAGACGGGCGAAGACGAGATCGAATAACTTCTGCGCACCTCTTCACCTTTAATCCAAAAGCGAAGGGTCAGGTGCTGACCGGCACGCCAGGCAAAGTCTTGGGCCAGATGTGGCGGCACGTCGAACATGACGGATTTGGCCTGCCCGCCGATCTCGTTGCGCGTTTCAAGCACCTCAAGCGGGTGAAAATCTCTGGTCATTTGAGCCTCCGAAATTCGTGCCATGCGAATGGGCAGGATGTGTGATGATACCCGATACGGGCCGGGTGTTTGAATTGAACGGATTAGGCATTGGCGCCCAGTTTCGATGCCGCCGCGTTGATCCGTTTGGTGATCTCAGACAAGCGCGCGAGGCTTTGCAGGACCATCGGTAAAACCACAACCGATTGCACAAACGCGAACGAATAGGTGACAACCGAGAAGATCTGCCCTGCCGTCGCCCCGCTTTGCGTCGCTGCAAACCACAGGTTGAAGGCCAGCATGCTGAGCAAGACAGCAAAAATCGCAGCGTAGACAAGCGCCTCGGAATCCGACAACCGAACCTCATGCGTGCGCAATCGAAACAAGTGTTGGTCGATCTTTTTCAAATCCATGCTTTGCAACGCAGTCACCTGTCTTTCTGACTGGTGGTTCAACAGCCCATTCAGGCGGAAGAAGCGACGCGAAAACAGGGTGAAGATGATCAGGATAATCACCGCAGCGGCCCCTGCGGCGGTGGCAAGTGCCCCGTGAAAGGACATCAGAATACCGACCGAGACCAGAACCTGGACGACCGCACCCATCGATTCAGGGGCCTCATTCTCCAGAAAATCAACCAGTTCGCGGGCCATCAGCACCTGCGCATTTAGCACCGAGACCTCGCGTCCCGCATCCCGTTTGGCCTGCGCCTTACCCAATTCGACGCGGATCGTGCCATAGGCCCGGGTGTCGTAAATTCGGCGCAACGTCGACACAACCAGCAGCGCTGCCATCGCAACACCGAAATAGATGAACGACGTGTAGTCCCCATTCGACAGACCGTCGATCGAATAGCCGATCAACAGGGGAAGGAGAGTAAACAACCCCGTTTCAACCAGGGTCAGACCCCAGGTCGTTGCGATCTTTGTGCGGAAAACCCGCAGCAAGGTCGCAATCGACAACCGGTCGTCGGAGTTGATCATTCTTCTTGCAACCAATCGCGAACGACCCTTTGGTGTTGAACCACGGGGCTTTCCCCAACGGCGGCTGGACCGACCTCAAAATAGGGCGATGTCAGGGATTTCTGTTGCTGTTCACAGGCATAGATGTCCTCTTGCGTGAAATCGCCCGAGGCCATCGGATCGTTTTCATCATACGCATCATCACCGTCATATTTGCCTTTGATACCAAAATTGTTCCAGAAAGACGCCGACCGGGTGGCCTGTTTCGAAAACTCCCAACCCGAGGCATTGGCAACACGCGTCCGGTTCAGAATCCGCGTCCTGTCCGGAGCAAGCGGGGTGATGATAAAGACGTTCCACACGTCCTCTGACGCGCCAATTCCGACCCCTGGAAATAGCATCGGCACCCATGCACCATTCTGATCTTCGGGAACGACCCGCGGCATCTGAAGCTTTTTGTTCTGATCTTTGGCGAACTCTTCGACCGGCGGCTCCCAAAAGATGTAGTGCGGCCCGTACCAACCATATTGCGCATTGGCGTGGTCATACATCTGCAACGTGTTCGAATGCAGGTGACTCAGATGGTAGACGTCGATGTAATTCTCGACGACGATCTTCCAATTGGCCTTGATTTCATAGGTGTTAGAGGTGTCCTCGTGTTCCACCAGCTCTTCTGGCACGTGTGGTCCGACCTTATCGTCCACGTCGCCGAACCATTTCATGATCGACCCTGCGTTCGGGTCGGGATGCACAAACAACATACCTTTCCAGATATCGACCGAAGCAGGCTTCAGGCCAAGGCAGGATTTGTCGACGGACTTATATTCGCGATGCTCATCCGGGACCGAGATCAGGTTGCCCTCAAGATCATAGGTCCAGTCATGATAGGGGCAGGTCAGCGCTTTTTGGGTCTTTCCCACGGCGCGGATCAATTGGGTGCCCCGATGTCTGCAGATGTTGTGGAAGGCCCGCAGCCTGCGATCCCTACCCATGACGATAAACAGGTTGTTCAGTCCTGCCTGAACCGAAAGGTAGTGGCCCGGCTCGGGCAAGTCCCCCATGAAGCCAGCAAACCGCCACGTCTTCGAAAATATCTCGCGTTGCTCGCGATCGAACCAGTCCTGCGACGTATACGCTTCTACGGGCAGTTCATGGTACATTTGCGGCATGCTGTCCCCTCCTCGGGCCGTCGTCTTCACGGTTGGCAAGCTGAGCATTTTGACCTCAGCAACCGTGTTAAACACATGCTGGATCTTACGATGCTTCGAAGCGAGATAGGCATACAATCAGATGCTGTCAATTGTGACAATCTAAATTATGCAACCTTTCTGCAAATCGGGCATTAGGCCGGACAACTTAGGGGCAGGTGCGTTTGTTGCGCTCAGGTGTGGCAGTTACAAAGTTATACCGTGCTGATAATCTTTGAGGCGGACGACCAACAAGATTTTTGAGCAAAGCGCATATAACTGCAAGAAAACGGGGAAATTCATGAGCAGACCGAATAGATGGTAACGCAACGCCGCCTCTTCCCCTCAATCTCATCACTCCGCGCCCTTGAAGCGCTGGATCGCTTAGGCTCGGCTTCTGCGGTCGCTGATGAGCTTGCCCTCACCCAAAGCGCCGTCAGCCGGCAATTGCAAACATTGGAAGCCCAGCTAGGTGTCGATCTGATCCGCGGGATCGCAAACGCCTGCTGCTGACCCCTGTTGCGCAGGAATATGTATCCGAGGTCCGGCAAGGTCTGAACCAGATCGCTCAGGCCTCGTTAAAGCTGCACGTGGCTCCTATAGGCGGCACCCTGAACCTTGCGATTTTGCCTACGTTCGGAATGCGGTGGCTGGTGCCCAGATTGCCGGAATTTGCCCGCATGCACCCGGAAATAACCATCAACATGTCGACCCGTCTGCGTCCGTTCAGCTTCACCTCTGAACCCTTCGACGCGGCGCTGCATTTTGGTGAACCCGATTGGCCCGGCACGGATCGGCTGCTGGTGCGAGTGGAAAGTGTATTGCCAGTTTGCGCGCCATCCCTGCTGCCCAAAGGCGCGCCTTTATCACCGCGAGATCCGCTGAAACTACCATTGCTGCGCATCCATACCCGGCCCCACGCTTGGCAAGAATGGTTCAGTCATATGGGGACCAGCCATCCCGACGCATTGCACGTAACGATTTACGATCAATACACAACGATCAATCAGGCGGCGGTTCACGGTCTTGGCGTTGCTTTGTTGCCCAACTATTTGATCGAACAGGACCTCGCGACAGGCAAACTGATCGCAGCCTTCCCGGACGAGGTTGAGATGACGGGCGCCTACTATCTTGTTTGGCCAAAAACCAAGTCGGACGACCCGTCGCTGCGCAGCTTTCGTCACTGGTTGTCCACGCAGGCCCAAACCGAAGAGGGCCTGCCCCGCTGACGGCGTCGAATGCGATCCGACTTGGCAATCACAAAGTTTCCGTCAGCAATGACGCCGCCCGCTTCAAATCGGTACGCCAATTTGACAGCGCATCAAATGCGGCCAGTGAATCAAGGGACAGGAAGATCGTTGACCAGTGAACAGAACCTGCACTTTGCGCGCATCGTGTCAGACAGGGCGAAAATCACAAAAAAAGCGAAATCCGGTTTGAACGCTGCTTTGCTGGCCTCGACGAAAACCCAAAAATTTCAGACACCTATCTTGCCGTCTAATACCTTGGTCTTGCGGGAAGGACATAGCTTTGATTATTATAGTACGAACAATTGAATCAGGCAGGTGCCGTCATGACAGAATCGATTGAAAGCTATGCGCTTGACGAGCAAGTCGGCTATCTTTTGCGGCTGGCCAATCAGCGCCATGCGTCGATTTTCCAGTTACACACACTGGACGGTCTGACGCCCACCCAGTTTGCGGCACTGATTCGCATTGCCGATTTGGGCAAGTGCTCTCAAAACCGGTTGGGGCGGCTGGCGGCGATGGATGTTGCGACGATAAAAGGAGTCGTTGATCGTCTGCGTAAAAAAGGATTTGCGGTTGTCGAACCCGATCCGGGCGACAAGCGACGCACGCTGATTTCGCTATCCCCCGAAGGCGAGACCATGGTCGCGCGCATGAAGGATGTTGGTCAGCAGATCACCAACGCAACGCTTAAGCCACTGACAGCCGCCGAACAGCGCAACCTGATTCGGATTTTGCGCAAAATCTCATGATTTGACGGGCCGTATGGCCGATGCTTTATCCAATTGCAATTCAGAGCGGGAAAACCGGATCGGAGTGCGCGGATCGGGCACGCCGGGTTGTTCAAGGGTCGCCAACAGATCGGCCTTGGTCCATTCCAGACAGGAATTCGTTAGCAATTCAGTCAATGCGGCGTGATCTTCCACACGGTCCGCGTTGGACGAGAACCGTGTATCATCGATCAACTCTGACTGGCCCAGTATTTCACAAAGCCTTGCATATTGCCGGTCGTTGCCACAGGCGATGATGATGTGCGCTGTCCGTCATCGAATGATTTGGAACATGAGAGTTTGATTGGTTTTGGAGGCTCGCTGTAGTTTCAATTTACGCCGCGTTTTGATGATGCAGCAAGCGGCGTTTTTGGATTGTCTGGTGTTTGATTTCCTTTCTGCGTCTGAGGATAGTTTCGGCCCGACCGAAGCATACATCGGCGGGTGTCAAATTGCCGATGCTCTCGTGGTATCGGTTGTGGTTGTAATGATCGATGAAGTCGCCGATGGCCTGTTCGAGCGCTCCGGGCAGATAGTAGTTTTCCAGCAGGATACGGTTCTTCAGGGTCTGGTGCCATCGTTCGATCTTGCCCTGTGTCTGCGGATGGTTCGGGGCACCGCGAACGTGATCCATGCCCAGATCTTCAAGCCATCTCGCCAGATCACCAGAGATATAACTGCTTCCATTGTCGCTGAGCAGACGGGGCTTGTGAACAACGGAGGCGCTGTCGCAACCTGATGTTGCCAGGGCGTCTTCCAACGTTTCCATGACATCGTCAGCTTTCATCGTGGTGCACAGCCGCCAAGCGACAACATAGCGGCTGTAGTCATCGAGTATGGTTAAAAGATAAAACCAGCCCCAGCCGACGACCTTTAGATAGGTGAAGTCAGTCTGCCAAAGCTGGTTTGGCCGAACAGTCTTCTCATGAAATTCGTCCGCCGCTTTAATGGTAATGTACGCTGGGCCAGTGACCAGATCCTGCGCCTTCAGAAGTCTGTAAACGCTGGCCTCGGAGACAAAGTAGCGCCTGGTGTCGTTGAACCGCACTGCGAGCTCGCGTGGTGATAACTCGGGCTCCTCCAGAGCCAACTCCACGATCTGCTTACGCACCTTGTCGGGGATGCGGTTCCAAGCTCTGCCTGGCCGGAAATGGCGATCCTCAAGCCCGGCCTCGCCGAGAGACAGATACCTGTCGTACCAGCGGTAGAACGTCGTTCTGGGGATACCAAGCTTTTCCAGAGTGCGTTTGATCGGCAGGTGTGTTCCCTCAACCACCTGGATGATCTCAAGCTTCTCGGATGCAGGGTATCTCATTCGTCGTCCCCATCCTCGAACATGCCTTTTTTGAGCAGCCTGTTCTCAAGGGTCAGGTCGGCTACCACCTCTTTCAGCGCCGACGATTCCGCCTTCAGATCCTTCACCTCGGAACTGGTGGCTTGGCGCGCCGTGTCCTCAGCCAATCGCTTCTTGCCTGCCTCAAGAAACTCTTTCGACCTGCTATAATAAAGGCTCGTAGCTATTCCTTCTCGGTGGCACAGTTCGGCAATGCTGTCTTCACCACGAAGCCCGTCTAAAACAATGCGGATCTTCTCCTCTGCCGAATGTTGGCGCCGAGTCTTCCTGCGGATGTCTTTGACGACCCTCTCTGCCGACGCTTTCTGTTTCTCGGATTTCATTCTCATCTCCACTCTCTGATGGTTACGATGAGCCTGAAATCCTCCACTTCCCAATCAACCTACTCTGATCCATAGGTGGTGATGACAGACAAATCTGGTCTATTCGGAAACACGGTACTTGTCTGCCGAGAACCGCGCGCGTGTATTTGATATGGAGCGTGAATTTATGGGCCGCTGTAAAGGCAACCTGGACAAAGAGGTCGAGCAGAAAGTGTTCCGCCCCATGAACACAGAGCTGATGGCCAATTATCTGTATTTCCTTTGTAATGTCTGGTCACTCCGGCATTGGAGCATCGGAAAGTTTCCGAAAAGCGAGATCTGGACCAGTCTGAAGGCGCTTGTAATGGATGGCGTTTTGGTCAGGGCTGCTCCCTCCAAGAAATCCTGAGCGAACCATCGACAGCTCTGGGTGGTTGATGCACAAGCGCTTAGGCAATCAAGTCGCAAATCGCTGTCGCTTCCGGGCGATTTGGTCGCAAACCAACTTGCGACACATCTTGGGCGTGTCAAACTGCGTGCATGACACCGCTTTGTAGTCCTAACCCTCTGGATCGCCGCGCAACCGGTTGTGACCTCGTCGTAAGTTGATGATGGCAGGCGCTCTGCGCCCTTTGCCATCTGCCCAGACAACGGACAACTCGGACACTCTCATGACATCTCAAACCTTACGCCTGGCCATTGATATCGGCGGCACCTTTACCGATACGGTGCTCGTCTCGGACGATGAGACCATATTGGCTTCGACCAAGACGCTCACGACGCACCAAAATCCTGCAGATGGCGCGATGGAGGGCGCAAAACGTGTCATGGCGGAATCCGGCCGCTCGTTGAATGAAGTGACAGGTTTCATCCACGGAACGACGCTGGCGACCAATGCATTGATCGAACGGCAAGGCGCTGTTGTGGCAACTGTTACGACCGAAGGGTTTCGCGACATTCTGGAAATCGCGTATGAGCGGCGGTATGCGCAATATGACATCAACCTGGAAAAGCCGGACCTGCTGGTACCACGCGAACGGGCGCTGACCATTCGCGAAAGAATGGCTGCCGATGGGAATGTGCTGATCCCGCTGGACGCCAGTTCGATAGACGCGCTGTTGGCCGAACTGGATGCCACCGGTGCAGAAGCGGTCGCAATCTGTTTGATGCATGCCTACGCCAACCCGTCGCACGAACGCAGGTTGCGCGACATTCTCGCGGAAAAACGCCCCAGCCTGACAGTTACAATTTCCTCTGATGTCAGCCCCGAGGCGCGCGAGTTCGACCGGCTTTGTACCACGGTCGCTAATGCCTACATCCAGCCGCTAATGGAAAGCTATCTGGCGCGCTTTGCCTCACGGTTTCAGGAGGAAGGCGTGGCCTGCCCAATCCTGATGATGACGGCAGGTGGCGGCATGTGCACCGTTCAAACCGCCTCACGCTTTCCGATCCGGCTAGTCGAAAGCGGCCCCGCGGGCGGAGCAATTTTGGCCGCCCGGATCGCGGCGCGGACTGGCATTGACGAGGTTTTATCTTTCGACATGGGCGGGACAACTGCAAAGCTCTGCCTGATTGACAATGCGCGGCCTCAAACCTCGCGCCAATTCGAAATTGCGCGGGCCGCGCGGTTCATCAAAGGGTCGGGCATGCCGGTACGTATCCCTGTGGTCGAAATGATCGAGATCGGCGCAGGCGGCGGCTCAATCGCCGGGGTTGACCGTCTGGGACGGTTGACTGTGGGTCCAAAATCAGCCGGATCAGAACCCGGTCCGGCAGCCTTTGGGCGGGGCGGCAGCGAGCCAACCGTGACCGACAGCGACATCACCCTGGGCTATATCGTGCCGGACACATTTGCCGAAGGGTTTATCAAGATTGACCCCGCAGCGTCTGAAGCCGCGCTGTGCCAGGTCATAGGCACGCGTTTAGACACAAACGCCACAGGGGCGGCCGACGGCGTCAGTCGCATCGTCGATGAAAGCATGGCCAGCGCGGGCCGAATGCACGCAGTGGAATCAGGCAAGGACCTTGGTTCCCGTGCGATGATCGCCTTTGGCGGTAATGGCCCCCTACACGCAAGCCGTGTGGCCCGATCCGCAGGGGTCCGTCGCGTTGTGATCCCTCCCAATCCGGGCGTCGGATCCGCAGTCGGGTTTCTATTTGCTCCGGTCAGTTTTGAGATCGTCAGATCAAGTTATTCTCTACTTGAATCGCTGGATCTGGCGGGACTCAACGCCCTGTTTTCCGACATGATCGACGGGGCAAGCCGTGTGGTTGCCCAAGGCGCAGGTGATGCGCCCACCGAAACGCACCGTACGGCCTTCATGCGCTACAACGGTCAGGGCCACGAGATCGAGATTGCCCTGCCTGATCGCGATTTAACTTTCGAAGACATAGAGCCGCTGACTGAAGCGTTCGAGGCGGAATACCGTAAACAATTCTCGCGTCCCGTGCCGGGAATGCAAATCGAGATCCTGAACTGGGCGGTCCGCGTCGCAACCCCAGATGCGGATGTTCCAGATTTGCCGGAAACACCAGTTCTGACAACGATCACACCAGCCCAGACCCGCCCCATCACCTGCGATGTAGATGGTCAGACAAAGCAGGCTGGTTTTGTGTCACGCGGCAGCCTGAACCCGGGCGATCGGGTTTGCGGCCCGGCGCTGATCACGGAATCGCAGACGACGACCTTGGTCTCTGCTGATTTCTCGGCGCATGTGGACGCCATTGGAAACCTCATCCTTATCCAAGATCAGAAAGGAGGTGTATGATGACTGCCGATCTTTCCCCCGCTCGCCTGCAAGTCATGTGGAACCGCCTAATTGCGGTGGTTGAAGAACAAGGTCAGACCCTGATCCGCGCCGCATTCTCACCCATTGTACGCGAATGCGGCGACATTTCTGCCGGGATTTTTGACGCCGAGGGTCGGATGCTGGCACAGGCGGTCACCGGAACGCCCGGGCACATCAACACGATGGCCGAAGCCGTAATGCATCTGCGCGGTCATTTCCCTGTTCAGGACATGAGGCCCGGTGATATCTACATGACCAATGATCCGTGGCTGGCTTCGGGACACCTCAACGACTTTCTGCTGATGATGCCTGCCTTCAAAAACGGCAAAGTCGTCGGCTTTACTTCATGCACATCCCATCTTGTGGATCTGGGCGGCCTTGGCATGGGCCCGGAAGGGTCGGATATCTATGATGAGGGTCTGCTGATCCCACCCTGCAAACTGGTCGAGCAAGGCGTCCCGAACGCCTTGCTTCTGGGCATAGTTCGCGCCAACAGTCGCGAGCCTATTGCAAATGAAGGCGACATATATGCACTGATCGCTTGCTGCGAAGCGGGTGTGAACCGTCTGCTCGATATGATGGATGAATTTGGGATCGACGATCTGGATCAACTGGGCAGCTACATCATCGACACCTCGCGCCGAGGCACGCTTGAAGCCATCGCTGAAGTGCCCGCAGGCACCTATAGAAACGTTCTGAGGATGGACGGTTATGAAAAAGAACTGGAACTGCACGCGACCTTGACGGTCAACAAAACGGGCATGCATGTGGATTTCACCGGAACTTCGGGCTGTTCGGGCAAGGGTATCAATGTGCCGCTGAACTATGCGACCGCCTATACCGTCTTCGCCCTACGCTGCATCGTCGGATCCGACATCCCCAACAACGCCGGATCACTGGGACCGTTTACAGTGGACGGGCCAAAAGGCTGCATCCTCAATGCACAACGCCCCGCCCCGGTAGCAATGCGGCACACGCTAGGACAGGTAACACCGGACCTGGTGCTTGGATGCCTGCATCAGGCGTTGCCGGATCAGGTCCCCGCCGAAGGCGCATCCTGCATGTTTGATCTGCCGATGCGGCACGCACCCGAAGTGGCGCGTGATGGAGGTCGGGAATTCGCGGTTGAACCTGTACATAATGGCGGCACCGGTGCCCGGCCACACACGGATGGCTTGTCTGCCACAGCCTACCCTTCGGGTGTGTTCGGATCTCAGGTCGAGATCACGGAAAGCGTGGCCCCGGTCACAATCTGGAAGCGCGAACTACGCCAGGATTCAGGAGGTGCAGGCAAGTATCGCGGCGGTCTCGGCCAACGGATCGAGA
Organism: Ruegeria atlantica; assembly: GCF_001458195.1. Taxonomy (GTDB): domain Bacteria; phylum Pseudomonadota; class Alphaproteobacteria; order Rhodobacterales; family Rhodobacteraceae; genus Ruegeria; species Ruegeria atlantica. The sequence goes on from NZ_CYPU01000018.1 coordinate 120,703, forward strand.
TGACCTCTGCGAACAGTGCACCCTTTCTGGTGTTCCTGTCGGTTGAGCGCCTCAAATTCCCCGCCCTCGGACGCACGGGTGGAAAACCCGGCGCACCCGGACGCATTCGTTTTCTTAGCGGCGAAAATGATATCCCAGGCAAAGGAGAACTGCGCGTTGAAGCTGACGACTACCTGATCTTTGAAACCCCTGGGGGCGGTGGTTTCGGCAACCCGGCCGAGCGGGACCCGCAGGCAATCTCCCTAGACCTCAAGCGCGGTCTGATTAGCGCAGAAGGCGCAAAATCCTATGGGGGCACATCATGATCCGCCCGGTTCCCCACATAAGTGCAATGGCGGCCTATGCGCTGGCCGACCTTGGCGGCGAAAACACTATCTCGTTGGCCCAGAACGAAAGCGCCTTTCCCGCAAGCCCCGCTGCCATCAAGGCGGGTCGTGACGCAATGGCCGATCTGCAATTGTATCCTGATCCGGAATGGTCGGAACTGCGCACAGCAATTGCAGATGTGCATGGACTCGATCCGGCACGGGTGCTGTGCGGAGCAGGCTCGATGGAGCTGATCGGCTGTTTGATCCGCGCCTATGCCGGGCGCGGTGATCGGGTCCTTGGCACGGATTACGGATATGCGTTTGTCGCCTCAGCAGCCGCTCAGGTTCAGGCCGATTACGTCAAGGCGCGTGAAGTGGATCTGACCGTATCCGTCGACGATATTGTCGCCGTGGTGACGCCTGAAACGCGGATCGTCTTTGTCTGCAACCCTGGCAACCCGACCGGCACCCTAATCCACAATTCCGAGATCCTTCGTCTGCGCGGGGAACTGCCCGCGGATGTTCTACTCGTCGTCGATCAGGCTTATGCAGAATTTTCCGATCACAAACATGCTCCGGCCAACATCTTCGCGCTGAGCGATCGAGGGGACACCGTGATCATGCGCACCTTTTCCAAGGCCTATTGCCTGGCGGGAGCGCGTGCAGGATGGGGGTACTTCCCGCCCGAGATTGCGGCTGAACTACGCAAATTGCTCAATCCAAACAATATTTCCATTGCTTCACAGGCGGCGGCAACTGAAGCGACCCGCGATCAGGCGCATATGCAAAATGTGGTTGCCCGCACGACTGAAATCCGTGAACGATTTGCTGTGGAATGTCGTGCGTTGGGCCTAATCGTTCCTCAAAGCCACACAAGCTTTGTGCTATTGCGCTTTGCCTCAACGCAGGATGCGCAACGGGCAGACGCGGCGCTGCGGGCGGACAACCTACTAATGCGCGGTATGGGAGGATACGGCTTAACCGATTGCTTGCGCGCTACAATCTGCGAGACGCCGATCATGGATCGGTGCCTGACCGCCTTGAAGGGAGCACTGAAGTGACCGAAACACGAACCGCAGCCAAAATCGGTGTTCTTGTACCCTTCACCAACACCAACCTCGAACCGGATATGGAGTTGTTGAGGCCGCCCAACTTCACAGTCCATTTTCAACGCATGGGCGGGTATGACGTGGATAAAATCCCCGGCTCGGATCAGATGGCGGGGTTGGGCGCGTCAGATATCACTCACGACCTGCGGATGATCTCGGGCATACGCCCCGATGTGGTTTTGTATGGCTGCACCTCGGCGACGCTGACCCACGGACCGTCCTTTGATGCAGAGCTGGCCCAGCAGATCAAGGCAGGCTCGGGCGCGATTTCGCTGACCGCTGCAGGGGCGTTGATCGCTGGGATCAAATCTGTCGGCGCAACAAAGGTCGGCTTTTCATCGCCCTATTTGGGCGAGATCAATGCCCAGGCGATGGAATTCATGGCCCGCAACGGCATTGAAACCGTCAAATGCGCCGATGTGGGCCGCGAGCTTGGCAACTATGGGCAAGGTGAACTGACCCCGGGCGAGGTGTTCGACCTGGCGTGCAGGGCTGATCACCAGGACGCGCAGGCAATCGTCCTAAGCTGCACAGACATGCGCTCGGTCGAGGCGATTGAACGAATTGAGGCCGCGCTGAACAAACCCGTCGTTGCCTCCAATCAAGCAATGGTCTTCGGACTGCTGAAAGCGCTGAACCAGCCGCGTCACGAAGCGCTGCCTGGGCGTCTGTTCGACAACTTGTGATCACGGCATGATGAGCGCGACTTGGGTAAGATCGCTCAGAGTTCTTGCTGCCAGAGTTCGGTCGCCCACTGCAGCGTCTTTTGCGCCAGCAGCCTGCCAGTTTTTCGACATCACGCTTAGCGTAGCCTTTTGTTAAAACGCAGGACCGCAGCAACATCACAACACGCGCGACAGGAACGCCTTGGTGCGCTTTTCGCGTGGTTGGGAAAATAGCACCTTGGGCGGGCCCTGTTCCAGGATGCGTCCGGCATCAAGGAAACACACTTTGTCTGCCAGCTCACGTGCAAAACCCATTTCGTGGGTGGCTAGTACCATGGTCATACCCTGCTTTCGCAGGTCCCTCAGCACGTCCAGAACCTCGCCTACCAGCTCGGGATCCAGTGCGCTTGTAATCTCGTCAAACAGCATGATCTGCGGCTCCATCGCCAGCGCACGGATGATAGCCACTCGCTGCTGCTGGCCGCCCGATAGCTGGTCTGGATAGTGCTCCATCCGGTCACCCAACCCAAAGCGCGTGAATAGCTGGGTCACCCGCGGACGCAGGTCGTCTCTGCTCAGTCCTCGTACACGACGTGGCGCGAGCATCACGTTTTCTACCGCCGTCATGTGGGGAAAGAGGTTATAGCTTTGGAACACAATGCCGATCTGTTGACGCACCGGCTGTGGGTCCAGTCCCGGTTCAGAGATGTCTTTCCCGTCCAGCCAGATCTCGCCGTCATCGATGGGTTCAAGCAGGTTCATGCAGCGCAAGAGTGTGGATTTGCCAGAACCTGAGGCACCAATCAGGCACACCATCTCGCCCTCAGCTACATCCAGGTCAATACCCTTGCATACCTCGTGATAATCGAACCGTTTCCGCACCCCTCGCAAGGATAACTTTGCTGTCATGTACGGGCCCTGTTCTGCTTGTTCATAAGGTAGTCTGCATACCGCGTGGCTGGTATGGTCAGCGCAAGAAAGATAAGCGCTGCGCCCACATAAGGCGTAAAATTGGCATAGAGCGATTTGTAAACACCAGCCTGACGGAAAATCTCAACCGGGCCGATAAAGGACAATAGCGCTACGTCCTTCTGCAAAGCGATGAACAGGTTCATATTGGCAGGAACGACGTTTCGTATGGCCTGCGGCAGGACCACATAGCGCATGGTGTCCTGATCGCTTAGCCCCAACGAGGCGGCGGCGGATCGCTGCGACTGATGGATAGAGTCAATGCCCGAGCGGATCACCTCGGCCACATAGGCCGAATAGACCAAAACCAGCGCCAGCGTGCCCCAAATGTAGGGGCTGTTCCAAGGCCTCGGCAGGCCCAACCCGGGCACGCCAAATCCAATAATGTAAATAACAAGAACCACTGGCAGGCCACGGAAGATGTCCGTATATGCAATGCCGAACAGCCGCAGCGGAAAAAGCGCAGGTGCGCGCGTGTCCCTACACAGCGCGATAACCAGACCCGTGATCGCGATTAGCGGTGCAGACCACGCAAAAATCATCACGTTCATCAGAAAGGCTTCGAGCAATCCAGGAAACGTCTCGACGAAGACCCGGCCGTTGAAAAACGAGCGTTGTACGGCCTCCCAACCGGGGGCAAGCGGGACGAGGACGACGATGGCAAGAGCCACGCTGACCACCGAAATCAGCGCGATACGATTTGAGCGACGCCGTACCTCAGCTTCATAAACCTCGCGACGCGTGGGCGTCGCGGCAGGGCGCTCAACCGAGTCTTTTTGCAATGACGTTTCTTCCATCTATTCGATGACCGGTACACCTGTAGCCTCGGACAGCCATTGGGTTTCAATCGCGGCAAGCTCGCCGCTTTCGGTCAGTTCTGTGATGGCCGTATTGACGCAGTCCTTCAAAGCGTTGCCGTCTTCCATTAAAAGGCCGAACTGATCAGGACTTTCGGATTGTCCCGCAGGGAACTGGCCAAGCAATGCACCGTTTTCGACCACGACGGCCGACAGATAGAGTGCCGTAGGAAGGTCATAAATTGCGGCATCGATCTGGCCGGCCATGATAGCCGCATTCACATCAGCATTGTCGTTGTAAAGCAACGGTTCACTAGACGGCTGGATCACGTCGTTCAGCATCGGGATCGCTGTCGTCGTGGCCACAGCGCCCCACTTCAAATCCTTGAGGCCGTCCAACGTCGCTTCTGCGCCGGAATCGACAACGTTCTGGGTGGTCAGAACCGCCATGGCCGAGGTGTAATAGGGCAGGCTGAAATCGACCATTTCTTCCCGTTCGGGAGTGATCGAGTACTGCTGCATGTTGAAGTCAAAGTTCTTAGCGCCGGGCTGAATCGCTTCGTCAAAACTTGTACGAACCCAGGTGACATTGTCCTGGTCGAAGCCCATTTTTTCGGCGATTGCATAAGCAACGGCGGCTTCGAATCCCTCGCCGCTTTCGGGCGCGTCATTCATAACCCAAGGATAGTAGGCCGGATTACCTGTTGCGATTGTCAGGGTGCCCTCTGTTAGGGTCTTGCCTTTGGCGCAGGTCCCATCGCCTGCAGCAAGCACCGAGGTCGTCGAGAAAAGTAAGGCCAGAGCTGGGCCAGCAATCAATTTCATCAATCTTCTCCCTGTTTTTGTTTGGTCACAGGTTCTTATGCGCAGGGGGATTTGTCTAGGTGTTTGATTCCGCATATTGATATCACAGTCTTTTCATTGAAATAGGAGGAGACAAAATGCGACCAGCCTGTCGTGGCAACACCGCGCACGGTAGCCCGGCGGGTGACTTGCACAGCAAATCTGCCGCGAAAGGATGCAAGCAAAATAGGGGAAGATGATAAACTAAAATGTCAACTAGCGGTCACCGAGGATGCTTCCTGCGGCTTCCTGTACGCCCCATGTTTGGACCGCCTTCAGGGCTTGGTATGGCCTTGCCAACCAAGCAGGCTGAAACAGGCAAACAAAATGGCGGCAACACAGACAATCGAGGGCCCGGCCGGCGTGTCGAAGACATAAGCCGCCCTCAACCCAGCCACAGCAGACGTCGCCCCAATTGCCGCTGCAATCAGGGCCATCGTTTCCGGTGACCGCGCCAGATTGCGCGCCGCAGCGGCTGGAATAATGAGCATCGCCGCTATCAACAGAACACCCACGACCTTGATGGCGACTGCCACCGTGATGGCCAGTGCAAGCGTCAATATCAGTTGTTCGCGCTTGGGGTCGAACCCGCTGGCATAGGCTAGTTCCTCGTTCAACGTCGCCGTCAACAGCTGGGACCAACGCCAGGCAATCAAAATTACGACCAGTGCAGCGCCGCCCCAGATGACGGCCAGATCCGAACGGGATACGGCCAGAATGTCGCCAAACAGATAGGCCATCAAATCAATCCGGACACCGGAGAGGAATGAAACCGCCACAAGACCAAATGCCAAAGCGGAATGTGCCATGACACCCAGCAACGTATCCATTGCGTACCCACGACCTGCCAACAGCGTCACGGTCAGCGCCATCAACAAGGCGACGGCCAGCGCACCTGTAAAAACCGACATCTGAAACGTTAGCGACAAGGCCACGCCAAGAATGGCTGCGTGCGCTGTGGCGTCGCCAAAATAGGCCATACGGCGCCATACTACGAAACACCCCAGCGGCGCTGCAGCAAAGGCCACGCCCACTCCGGCCAGTGTGGCCCGGGTCATGAAATCATCAAGCATTATTCTGCGGCTTCCTGTGAATCTGTTCCATGGTCATGATCATGATCGTGGTTGTGATCATGATCATGGCGGTAAAGAGCGAGCGCACCACCTGTTCCGGTTCCGAACAACGCGCGGTATTCGGGGGCCGAGGCCACAACCGCAGGTGAGCCCTCGCAACAGACATGGCCGTTCAGACAGATCACCCGGTCCGAGGCGCTCATCACCACGTGGAGCTCGTGGCTTATCATGATGATAGCGCACCCTGTCTCCTGACGCACGTCTTCGATCTGGCGATAGAACGCAGCCGACCCGGGCTGATCCAACCCTTGCGTGGCCTCATCCAGCAACAGGATTTCGGGACGGTTGATCAAGGCCCGCGCAAGCAGCACGCGCTGGAATTGTCCGCCCGAAAGCTGTGACATCTGGCGCTTGAGCAGATCGGGCACACCGGCCGTTTCCAGCGCAGTCGCGCAATCCTTCTTTGACGCGCGATGGGTCAGCCGCATAAACCGTTCGACGGTGATCGGCAGGGTCGGGTCGATATGCAGCTTTTGCGGGACGTAGCCAATTCTCAGCCCCAGCTTTCGCTTTACCTGCCCGGCAGACGGTTTGATTGCACCGATTATGGCGCGCAGCAGGCTTGTCTTACCCGAACCGTTAGGGCCGACGATGGTCACAATTTCACCAGGTTCGACCCCCATGTTAATGTGCCGTAACACGGTATTGGCCCCATAGCTAACGCTGAGGTCTTCTACGGTAATCAGGTTCATTTCTACGCCTTTTCGGTGCAGTCGGGGCAAACGCCTTCGGCTTCTACAACGGTCCGCTCGATCTCGAAACCCACTGCCCGGGCGGCTGCGCCCAGCTCTCCCTTCGCGGGTGTTGAATGTGTTTCGGCCACAGCATCACATTTCCTGCAAATCATGAAGGCCGGGGAATGCGTTGCACCTGGATGTGCGCAGGCGACAAATGCGTTCAACCGTTCGATTTTGTGGACAAACCCGTTCTCGACAAGAAAATCGAGGGCGCGGTAAGCCACTGGTGGCTGCGATCCGAAGCCTTCGTCGCGCAATCGATCAAGAATTGTATAGGCACCCAAGGCCCGATGTTCCTGCAGCAGCATCTCCAAAACCTTGCGCCGCACGGGAGTCAGCCGCAGACCTTCTTCTTTGCACCGGGTCTCGGCAACGGTCAGGCTACTTTCGACGCAGTGCGCGTGGTCGTGCTTTTGGAATCCGACAAGGGCGGAGTCTTCAGCAGGAGCAGGTCTCTTCTCACTTGTCATGTTATTCCATATCATATATGCCACTCGCAACGTTATAAAATCACATAGAGGGTTTGATGTCCAGAAAGCTTCTTCCTGTTTCGATCACGGCTGCGTTGATGGGGGGCACAGCGATGGCCGATGTCCCAAATGTTGCAGTTGATATTGCACCGGTGCACTCATTGGTGGCGCGCGTGATGGAAGGTGTTGGCGCACCGAACCTGATCGTACAAGCCGGCGCGTCCCCGCATGAATACAACCTCCGCCCTTCCGAGGCGGCTGCCCTGCAGAATGCGGATTTGGTATTCTGGATTGGCGAGGACCTGACCCCATGGATGGAAGGCGCCGTCGAGAACCTGGCCAACGGAGCGACAGTCACCCCCCTGCTCGAAGCGGATGGCACCGTCCTACTGGATTTCCGCGAAGGTGCTCTGTTTGAGGCGCACGATCACGGCGATGATGAGCTCGCTGAAGGTGATGATCATGATGACCACGGTCATGAAGATCACGCCGAAGACAAAGCGCATGATGACCATGACCACGGCGACGAGCATGCCGAAGGCGAAGATCATGACGACCACGATCACGAGGATCACGCTGATGAAAACGATCATGACGATCACGACCACGGCGATGAGCATGCCGAAGGTGATGATCATGATGACCACGGCGACGAGCATGCTGGCCACGATGACCATCATGACCACGCGCATGGCGATCACGATCCGCATGCCTGGCTTTCGCCGGAAAATGCCAACACCTGGTTGAACGTGATTGCTGCTCAGCTTTCTGCAGCGGACCCAGACAATGCAGGCGCCTATTTCGCAAATGCAGCTGCGGCACGTGAAGAGATGGCAGCACTCTCTGCAGAGATCAACCAAGCTCTGGAACCCGTTCGCGGTGGCAACTTTATCGTTTTTCACGATGCCTATCAGTACTTTGAGAACGCCTTTGATTTCCCAGCGTCAGGTGCGATTTCCATCGGGGATGCTTCAGACCCCAGCCCCGCGCGGATTGCCGAGGTCCAGGGGCGCATTCGCGAAGAAGGGATCAATTGTGTTCTGTCAGAGCCGCAATTCAACCCAGGCATCGTCGCCACTGTCTTGGACGGAACCGAAGCGAATACCGGTGTGATAGATCCACTAGGTTCTGATCTTGAACCCGGGGCTAAGCTGTACCCGCAAATGATCAGGAACATCGCGAAAACATTGGCGGAATGTCTGTGATCTGACCGGCAGCCCGTTTTGGCATGGAAATCCAGAGCGGGCTGAACATCGCCGAGGACACCAGGGCATCTCGGAAACTTGTTTTTTCGTTTCGGTGCTCGCGGCATTCGCCCGTTTGGAAATTCAACCAGATGTCTTCTAGAATTCCCAACAGAACGACGCAGTCAGAGCCCGTAGCGGTGTCGGGATCAACGATCCGGACACTGGTTACAGGCCAGGCGTGCGTCATCCCGGATCACGACGCGCGCCCGTAAAACCCGATGCTTTCTTCGTTTGTGAACTGAACGTTTGGCCGATCATAAAAGGAAAACACGGCTATCATACGGTCGCGGTCGCCTTGAACAGGCGAGACGCGGTGCGCCGTGTTTTTGCCTTTGAAGATGTTCAAAGTCCCCGGTTGCAGTTTCATGAGCGTGGGCTTGCGCCGACCTTCCAGCAATTCAGCCACCCCGTCAAAATTAGGGTTGTCATCACTACGTAGGTCCTTTTCGTACTCAAATTCGCCCCCCGCAGATGGCGCTTGCAACAGCAGCGTTGTGGTGAATTCGGACCTGTCGAAATGCCAGTTCAGGGCCTGCCCGGCTGAATAAGCCATTACATTCACGCGAGCCAGCGGATCATCCATGACAAAAAGCTTAGGCTTTTCCATGACCGCGGCCAGAAACTGCACAAATGGCGGCCATTCATACAGGCGGATGACAAAGGCCTGCCCCAACTGATCGGCGCAAATCGTCCTGTTAGATGTTTCAAATTGGGTCAGGGCCGGATGGCCGCTGCCGAGGCCATCGATAGACGTCCTGAAATAGATGTTGTGCCGCCGTGCATGGACAAAAGCCTCTTCAGCGAAAACCGGTTGCAGCTCAGACACCGCCGATTCCAGCGCACTGTCGCGAACAAAGCTAGGCAGGTTGAAAAGTCCATTCTCAGAAAGATCGACTTTGCAGCGTTCGATCAGGCTGTGCCAGGCCATGCTGCCCGGCTGGTCCAGTGGATACAAATCCAAGTTTATGGCATCACGCATCTTCGACCCTCCTTTCCTGTTATCCTGAGCAGGGCTTGAAACATGGTTTTATCAATGGATAGTCTTTTTGGAGAGCATAAGAAATTCAAAAGCTCTGACCGGAAACGGATTGCCCGGCTGAAAGCGCCTGTTCCTGGGGGCGCTTGTTCAGTAGAAATAGCCGCGATGGATTTAAAGTCGGAGACCCTCATCAGGATGAGCATGTCGCCGATCCCTTTGCGGCAGGATTACCGGATAGCTTATGCAAAAAGACGTAGATCTCCTCCAGATTTAAAAAAAGTCGTAGCTGCGCTGCAAAGTTAAGGCACCACTGAATTCAGCAGTGGGGATCAATCTGGCACACTCGCCCGGCGACGTGAGGTAACCGCCCTGATTTGTTGACGCAGGCTATTTGCCCGCATACGAACTTGCCCACATGCACGAAACCCACAGCCGACGCGGCACAAATTCCGCCGGACATCCAAGGAATAACGCCATGAGAGAACATATCATCGTCAGCACTCGGGATCGCGTCACCACAGTCACGATTTCTCGCACAGACAAGAAAAACGCGATCACTTTTGCCATGTATACCGCGATAGCTGAAGCCATCGAAGAATACGGTCAAACCGATCAAGCCCGGGCGCTGGTCATCACTGGTGAAGGCGATATGTTCACAGCCGGGAATGACCTGCAGGACTTTATGACAGGTGGTCTTCCGGCGGGTGACGCAGAAAATCCGATTATTCGGTTCCTGAATGCGATCCGGGATTGTCCGAAACCCCTGATCGCCGCAGTCAACGGTTCTGCAATTGGTGTTGGCCTGACCATGCTGCTGCACTGCGATCTGGTCTATTCCGCGAACAGCGCTACGTTCAGCGCTCCATTTGTCCAACTGGGTCTGGTGCCCGAGGCAGGTTCTTCGATGTTGCTGCCTGCGTCCCTCGGAATGGCTGTCGCCAATGACGTCTTGCTGGCCGGGCGGGTTCTGACGGCATCCGAGGCCCTGAACCACGGGTTGGTCGCGCGCGTCTTTACCGACGGTGAGTTGAGGAGCGAAGTCCAGGAGATCGCAAAAGCCATTGCAGCCTCATCCCCAGTTGCGCTCAAGCAGTCAAAGGCCCTGATCCGCAATCAGCGTGACGAAGTGGCCGGACACATGGCCGCAGAAATCAAGATTTTTGCCGCGCAGCTACAATCCCCGGATTTCGCCGAAAGCGTTGCGGCCAAACTGCAAAAACGCGCACCGAATTACGGCTGACCCGCGCCTTTGAGGGACTACGGCTTTCCTCGCCTCGAAGGCAGCCCCAGTTATTTCGGAAACGAAAGCTGAGGCACAAAACGCCACTGACGCAAACCCAAGCTGAAACCAACCTTCCGTTATTGGTCTACATCGCGAATAACGGAAGGACAACAACTTAATTTCATTACCGGGCTGGTCAATTCCGCCCGGCAATGGAATCAGTGCGCATCAACAAATTTTGATTCGCCCTGACACGCTTTAACAAGCCGAAATAGGGCGTGCCCTGTGGCTGTTGGATGGCGTTTCACCCGATAGCCGCGTGAAGTCAGAGGAAAAGCATGGGCCTAACCTGCTATGACGTGATGGTACCGTCTGAGGTACAAAAGACCATTCTGCCGGATGAAAGCATCGCCACGGCCTTCAACATCATCAGGGGCAGCCGGGCACGATTTCTGCCTGTCGTGGCTGAAGACGGAACTTATGTTGGCGTCTTTACTGCCCCAACGCTGCTGAAACTGATCCTGCCGAAAGCGGCGACAATCGGTCTGAATGATGATGCGTCGCGCGTCGCGATCGACTCGCTCAGCTTCATGAACCTGACGCGGGAAGATTTCGAACAACAGATGGAGCGGCTGAAGACCGAAAAGGTTCGCGACAACATGTCGAGGCCCTCGAACATCCCCGTTGCTGCACCCGACACGCCAGTGATGGAAGGTATCTTCCTGATCTACAAATACAAACGGCACGTGATCCTTGTTGAGCCCGAAACCAACCGTTTCGTTGGCACCGTAAGCGCCAACTCGCTTTTGGATCGCGCACTCAGCTAACCCTATACAAACCGGACTAAAACTTTGGCTACGCATTCGACGTCACACGGAGAGGCCGCTCTCTCTGTTCCACAACTATTGGGCATAGATCCGCTTTGGGTCGCGACCGGAATTCTGATTTTGGTTTATGCGGTCCTGATCACAGAAAAGGTCAACCGCGCCATTTTGACGATGCTGGGCGCGTCCCTGATGGTCCTGTTTGGCATCATCAATCAGGAACAGGCCGTGGCGGGTGTGGACGCCAACACTCTGGCACTACTTATCGGCATGATGGTCATCGTGGGGATCACCAGCAAATGCGGATTGTTCCAATACGTAGCGATCAAGGCCGCAAAAGCGGTGAAAGCGAATCCAACCGGCATCCTGATCATGCTGACGCTGATTACGGCGGTGTTTTCGGCCCTGCTGGACAACGTAACGACCGTATTGCTGATCGCCCCGATTACGCTGCTGATCACTGAAGCCCTGGAAACGCGTGTGTTCCCGTTCTTTGTCGCCGAGATCCTGGCCTCGAACGTGGGGGGAACAGCGACGCTGATCGGTGACCCGCCCAACATCATCATTGGCTCGGCCGCAGGGTTGAGCTTCAACGATTTCGTGGTGAACCTGGCGCCTATCTCGGCCATATGTCTGGTTGTCCTGACCGGCATTATTTACCTTATGAACCGCAAGGAACTGGCCCGCATTCCGAAATCGGCCAGCGATCGGATTATGGGGTTCAACGAATCCGAAGCGGTTACTGATGTTGTCTTGATGATCAAGTCTCTGGCCGTTTTGGCTCTGGTTTTGCTGGGGTTCACGCTGGGGCACAGCTACGGCATTCAGCCGGGTACGTCAGCGTTGGCCGGTGCAGGCCTGTTGATGCTGTTGGCCTATGGCCACCAAAGCGGTGAAGAACAGTCGGAGTCGGTTCTCCACATCTTTGGTGAAGTTGAATGGGTCACAATCTTTTTCTTCGGTGGGCTGTTCGTCATCGTTGCCGGTGTCGAACATGTTGGACTGCTGGCATTCTTCGGTGAGAAAGTGCTGGAGCTGACCCAAGGCGACATGATGTGGACCGCGTTCTTCATCTTCTGGGCCTCTGGCATCCTGTCGGCCATTCTGGACAACATCCCGTTTGTGGCAACAATGATCCCTCTGATCGAATCCACCGCGGATACATTTGGCGGCGAAGACGCGATTGAACCCTTGTGGTGGTCGCTGGCGCTTGGCGCTTGTCTGGGCGGCAACGGCACACTGTTGGGGGCAAGCGCCAACCTTACGGTGGCTGCTTTTGCGGAAAAGGCCAAGCAGCCCATCGGCTTCATCGCCTTCGCCAAAATTGCATTCCCGATCATGATCCTGACCCTGATGATCGCGAACGTCTATATTTGGCTGCGTTACTTCTGACCCTATGGCCCTTTGAACCAATAGCATTACAGGTTCAAAGGGCGTCCGACTCCGGACAGGTTTACTTACCCGCATGCGACACGCACCGTGCTGAGGCACCGAATTTGGTTGTCTTTCTAGCCAATCCCCCCTAGTGACGGCCTCACCTCGGGGAGCACGGCCTGCCGCGCTGAGATGCTTATCAAGCGAACCCGTAGAACCTGAACCGGCTAGAACCGGCGGAGGGAAGGGTTTCGGTTTCATCCATCCTTGCCCTCTCGCCGCAATGGAGGATGACATGAAACATCTGCTAATTGCTGCGGGACTTCTGAGTGCAACTACGGCCATCGCCGCCGACAAGCCTCAGCTAACCGTTTACACCTATGACAGCTTTGTATCCGATTGGGGCCCCGGCCCGCAGGTCAAAGAAGCCTTTGAGGCAACCTGCGACTGCGAGCTGAACCTTGTTGGCGTCGAAGATGGTGCCGCACTTTTGTCGCGTGTCCGGCTTGAGGGTGAAAACTCTGACGCCGACGTCGTCCTTGGGCTGGATACCAACCTGATTGCATCGGCCCGGGAAACGGGCCTGTTTGCGCCCAATTCCGTCTCTGCCGGCTTCGCGCTGCCGATCGAATGGACCGATGACACGTTCACACCTTATGACTGGGGCTACTTCGCCTTCGTTCACAAAGCGGATGCGACCGCGCCTGCAAACTTCCGGGAGCTGGCGGACAGCGACACCAAGATCATCATCCAGGACCCTCGCTCGTCCACGCCGGGTCTGGGTCTGCTGATGTGGGTCAAAGCGGCTTATGGTGACGAAGCACCCGAAATCTGGGCTGGTCTATCCGACAACATCGTGACGGTCACCAAAGGTTGGTCCGAGGCATACGGCCTGTTCCTTGAGGGCGAGTCGGACATGGTTCTCAGCTACACGACATCTCCGGCCTATCACCTGATTGCCGAGGACGATGGCAGCAAGGCTGCGTCTGCTTTTGACGAAGGCAATTACCTGCAGGTTGAAGTCGCCGCAAAACTGGCCGCGACGGATCAGGCCGAACTGGCGGATCAGTTTTTGCAGTTCATGGTCTCGGACGCGTTCCAGCAGATCATTCCAACAACAAACTGGATGTATCCGGCTGTAACGCCGGCAGAAGGTTTGCCGAAAGGGTTTGACACCCTGACAGTGCCGGCAAAGTCGCTGCTGTTCTCTCCCGATGAAGCCGCCGCCGTGCGGGATCAGGCCCTGGCAGAATGGCAGAACGCGCTCAGCCAGTAAGCCCATGGCCCGGTATCGGTGCGGCAGCTCTGGTCGCCGCGCTGATCCTGGGCACTCTTGCGGCGGTTGCACTGCGTGCTGAAACCAGCGGCGGGTTCAGTCCCGCCGACTGGGCTGCGCTGCGGTTCACGCTGACCCAAGCCACGCTGTCCGCATTGTTCAGCGTGGTGTTGGCCGTGCCGGTTGCGCGGGCTTTGGCACGTCGGAGGTTCCCCGGCCGACGGGCTTTAATTGCGCTTTTGGGCGCGCCCTTCATCCTGCCGGTCATCGTTGCCATTCTGGGTCTGCTGCAAGTCTTTGGCCGGTCGGGATGGATCTCGGACATCCTCGGCATTTTCGGCCTGCCGCCCATACGCATCTACGGCTTGCATGGGGTCGTACTGGCGCATGTGTTCTTCAACCTACCCCTGGCCACACGCCTTGTGTTGCAAGCCTGGCAGGAAATTCCTGCAGAACGGTTTCGCCTGGCCGCACAACTGGGCTGCAATGGCATGGCCATGTTTCGACTGATCGAGATGCCCATGCTCAAACGAACCCTGCCCGGGGTTCTTGCAGTAATCTTCGCCATCTGCCTGACCAGTTTCGCCGTCGCCCTGACCTTGGGCGGAGGGCCACGGGCCACAACGATCGAACTGGCAATCTATCAGGCCTTCACCTACGATTTCGACCTGGGCCGCGCCGCCCTGTTATCCGCTCTGCAACTTGCCCTGACAGCTGCGACCGCTTTAGTGGCGCTGAAGTTTTCGCGCGGGGACGGTTTTGGAACAGGTCTCGATCGCGCCTTGCGCCGCTGGGATGGGGGTGCGCCGACGATAGATGTATTCTGGATCGTCGCAGCGGCCGTCTTTTTGCTACTGCCTTTGGCATCGGTCGTAATCTCGGGAGCTGCCGGGTTGTTTGACATGCCCGCAATCGTTTTTCGGGCTGCGCTGATCTCAGTCCTTGTTGCCGCTGCAAGCACCGCAGTCCTGCTTTTGCTTGCTTTGCCTATGGCCACCGCCGTCGCGAGCGGCCGGTACGGGCTTGTGGAACTCAGCGGCATTTTGGGTTTGGCGGCATCACCACTGGTGATCGGTACGGGCCTGTTCATCCTAATCCGGCCTTTGGCAAACCCGACGACATTGGCTCTGCCTGTCACTGCTTTGGTGAATGCTGCAATGGCCCTGCCCTTTGCTTTACGCATTCTGGTCCCCGCCGCGCGTGACATAACCGCCAGGCACGGACGTCTCGCGCTTTCATTGGATATGACAAAGTGGACGTTTTTCACGCGCATCTTGCTACCGCGCATGCGTCCGCAGATCAGGTTCGCCGCTGGTCTTGGGACGGCTCTGTCAATGGGTGATCTGGGTGTGATCGCCCTATTCGCCGATCCGCAGATCGCGACCCTGCCCTTGCAAATCTACCGCTTGATGGGTGCCTATCAGATGCAGGCTGCTGCCGGCGGGGCATTACTGCTGCTGCTGCTGTCCATGGGCGCATTCTGGCTATTGGACCGAGGAGGGCGCTGGCATGCTGAAGCTTGACGACTGCGTGATTGAAAACGGGAATTTCACCCTAAACGCCGATATCCAGATCGAGGTTGGCAACAGCATTGCCATTGTCGGCCCGTCCGGGGCGGGCAAGTCCACATTGCTAGAGACCATCGCTGGATTTCGGGATCTGAAAAAGGGTCAGATTTTTTGGAGTGGACAACAGATTTCCAACTTGCATCCCGGCAAGCGCCCTATGGCGATGCTGTTTCAAGACGGAAACCTGTTTCCGCATCTGACGGCTGAACAAAACATCGCCCTGGGCCTGCGCCCAAACGGTCGGTTGTCCGAAGACGAGGATGCTCAAGTTCAGTCCGCTCTGGGCCGGGTTTCTTTGCATGGTATGGGCGCGCGCAAACCCTCGGAACTGTCCGGAGGACAGCAAAGCCGGGTTGCCCTGGCCCGCGTACTTGTGCAGCGGCGCGAACTGTTGCTTTTGGACGAACCGTTTGCAGCCCTTGGACCAGCCTTGAAAGCCGAAATGCTGGATTTGGTGGCCGATCTGGTGGCCGAAACCCAAACGACCCTGTTGATGGTCAGCCACGATCCGCAGGATGCACGCCGTATTGCCGACCAAACCGTACTTGTTGCAGACGAAACGGTGCATGCCCCCGTTCAGACAGCGGAACTCTTTGACAACCCGCCGCCAAGCCTGCGTGCCTATCTTGGCTAGCGGTGATCCCGCCTCAGAAGTCAACGAGGCGTTGTAACGGGTCGCCAAGCTAAATATCGTTCAAAGATGGTCAACGAAGACAAGCATACGCAGCACACTGGCGTGATCGACAAAAGCGCCCAGGCGCAAAGCAACCGCCAAACAAGGTTGAAAATCCGAATTTCCACTCTGCTGGCGCTGACCATTGGCGGACTGGTGGCAATATCGGCTGGCGCAGTTCTGTTGGTTTCGACTTATGCCAATTTTCAGAACACGACGGAACTGTTGAATACGTCTGCCGCGATGATCGTCGAATCCATCGAAGACGATATCTTCAGCCTGACGACACCGATCGAGGAACTGGCACAATCCCTTCAAGAAGACGCAAGCACGGGTGAAGTCGATCTGCACGACACCGATTTTCTGAAAGCCTACTTCAAAGGCGTGGTGGCTTCGGTCCCGTATCTGACAGATCTTGCCATCGTGTATCCTGACGGCAGTCTGTTCATTTCAACACATATCACGGATGTTGAGGGGCCACGGTTAATAACGTCATACGAGCCTCCGGCTGCAGGCACGCTTCAGTATCTTAAAGATGTTAAAGGCTATGATGGTTTGTTCTGGAACGAACCCTTCTTTGACCAGGGCCGGACACATATCTCAGCGACTGTACCTGCCTATAAAGACGGTATTTTCCTCGGGGCCGTGCTCGTTTCTTCTACCGTTCACCATTTCTCGGGCCTGGTCGACGAGTTAAGCGGGAAATACGGGGCAACCGGTTTTGTTCTGTACGGTGACAACCGCGTTCTGGCCCATCCCAAATTGCTGAACCTGTCTGCAAACACGTTAAGCTCACACGCCCCCTTGCATTCGGTCGCAGCACTTGATGACGCGGTCATCTCACAAATGCTGATGCAGCCACCCGAGTTTCAGGGCAACGATGGAACATTTGTCGGATATGTGGTCGAGGCGCTGGACGGAGAACACCTGGTTTTGACAAGCATCGTCAGCGGCTTCGGATCTGAGCCGTGGGTGATCGGGCAGTATTCTCCACTGAGCGATTGGAGCAACCAATGGTCCCGGCTGAGTGATGCCGCCTTGGTCAGTCTTGGTTTACTGATCGCTTCGGTCATTGCGGCGCTTGTGTTGGCCAGACGATTGGCGGCACCCATTCACAGGTCGACCGAAGAAGCCATCAAAATCAGCGAGCTGAATCTGAACCAAATCGACCACCTGCCCCCCTCTCGGGTCTCTGAACTGAACCTTCAGGCTGTTGCCTTCAACAAGATGCTCGACGGGCTGCGCTGGTTTCAAACTTATTTGCCCCGAACCCTTGTACGGCAAATGTTAAAGACCGGAGACCCTAACCTTGTGTTGCCGCGCGAAGTCGAACTGACCGTCATGTTCGCCGACATCGTGGGATTCACACCCGCATCCGAGGCCATGACGCCACAAGCCACGGCAGCAATGCTGAACCGGCATTTCGAGATCCTGAACCGATGTATCGAAGCCGAGGGCGGAACGCTCGACAAATACATCGGCGACGCGGCGATGGCGTTCTGGGGCGCGCCGCAGGACCAGACAGACCATGCCGAACGCGCCTGCCGGGCTGCAATGGCAATCAAGCGATCACTAGCTGAGGCTGGCGTCGAGTACGGCGTCAAAATCGCGGTGCACACTGGACCGCTGATTGTCGGCAATATCGGGGCCGTCGACAGGATGAATTACACGGTGATCGGCGACACAGTGAACACCTGTGCCCGGATCGAGACCCTGGTTGGCGAACTGCCAAGTGACGAGCAAACCACGATTTTGATCAGCGATGCCACAGCCCGACTGATCAGCCCGGCTTTTCATCTGATCGACTGCGGCGAATTCACGGTCAAAGGACGTTCAAGGAAAGTGAATGTCTACCGCCTTTGCGATGCAGATAAGACCCTTCGCCCCTCAGCATAACCTGCCAGGAATTCCAGTGGCCGTATAATGGTCACTCCGTGCGCCGCAGTTGTTTTGGTGTTTTGCCGTATTCGGCCTTGAATGTCTGGGCAAGCGTGGAGGTTGACGCAAAACCGCAAGCAATGGCGATGTCAATAATCGGCATTTGCGAGTTCGAGACCAGGATAAACGCTTTTTTCAACCTGATCTTTCTATAAAATTTTCCGGGCGATGTGCTCAGGTGCAGCATGAACTGACGCTCTAGCTGCCGGGTGGATACGCCCACGCGGCGGGCAAGCCTGGCCGTTGGCAACGGGTGTTCGGTGTTTTCTTCCATGATGCGGATCGCGTTTTGCAGCCGCTTTTCCAGGAAATTCGGGTTCGCGCTCAGGCCTTTGGGTTGCTCTTGCGCGTGGCCCCGAACGTCGTTCAGCATCAATTGACAGGCCAGTTCAGCCCTGTCTTGAGGCTCAAGAACCTCGGCAAGAATGCCGATAATCGCCTCGGCGGTATGACCGTGCCCGGCGCAAGTCAACACTGTTCCATTTCGGGCAACAAGACTCTCAGAAAGCATGGGATAATCCCCTATCTCACGCAGCAAACCAATGTCGCGCCAATGTGCCGTGACCGGCCCGGATTGTTGCACTGTCGCCTTAATGTATTCGCGTGCCGCGTCCGAAAACAAGGCAACTGGTCGTTTGTGTTTTTGCATTGCCCGGACGCGTCGCAGCCATGTGCTGACATCTCCCAACTGACCGCCCACAACACACAGGCAATCGCTCAGATACTGGTCAGAGATAGCAGGCGTTGCCCGCACAATCAGGTCTGAACTGCTGGACACCAGACCGGGCTTGTCCGACGTGATCTGCCACCGAAATAGATCGCGGTTGAGAACATCATTGGCTGTCTGCAAAACTGTAATGATGGAAGACAGCTCCAGATAGGCAAATTCCGCCTGAACAAAAATCTCGAAAGCTATTTGCTGTTCGGTCTTCGATTTGTCTGTGGGTGCTAACATTCGACGAGATCTTGTTGTTCTTTATCAGCGCGATAGCCCCTTAAAAGACCCGATCAATCTTTAGGACAGCCGAACATCAATTGGCGAGGACCCAGTTTGAACCGATCATAGGCTTGAACGCAAGGAACAAGTCCGCGTGCCCAATCGCAGGGCCTATGGCGATCGAACTCTTCCGGCCACAAACGTACAAACTGAAATGCAGGAGCCGAACCGGCCTAAGCGTAGAATCGCATTGCTTACGATAGCTTATGCTGCTCCAATCGGTTGTATCGCAAAACTTCGGAATGGCTGGGATTGTCATTTGTTTTGAAGCACTTATCCAGAGAGCTCCGAAAGTAACCGAAAGCTTGAGGTCGTAGCCCAGCGGAATTGCCTCTTTCGGTTCATCCTTGCGATGTCGATCCCTTCTAAAGTGGCCAACGCGGCTTCGAATGACTTGAACCCTCACACATGTCGAACACGCCGCCTTATGAATCGATGATCTTGCACGATCATGTTATTCAATCCTTAGGCCTATTCGTTTGAATACTTGCAAGACAGCCAATCCGCCTCAAGATCATGTTAACCTCCCAAATACCGGCCGCATTGGCTAAGCTCTAGTCAATCACGATCTTGTCCGGAATCCCATTTGTGGGCAGCACTTTGGCAAATTAACCTAATTGACCGCGGACTATTCCTGCGCTCAGACAATATGAAATCAAGGGTATTTCCTATTTTGTCGACTGCGCGATAGAGGTACATCCAATTTCCACGAACACGTACATAAGTATCGTCCAAGCGCCAAGACATCGGCGCGGGTTGTTTCTTCACTAGCACTCGCGCTGCAATCAACGACGAAAATATCGCAACCCACCTGTTCAAAATGGTATGGGCTAACCGCACACCGCGTCCACCCATGATCTCCTCCAAGTCGCGAAAGGATACAGGGAGTCGAAGAAAGCAATACAAAGCGTATAGCACCGTATCCTTTGGGAAATGGAAGCCTTTCAAGAAGTTCAACCTGATACTAGTTGGACAACTATTCGCTGGGAAAGACGCTGGAACCTGAGTGGCCGTTAGCCAAGACCAAAAGTTTGCGGCACGACCAAATTGCTGAAGGTTCGCTAAGTAACAAGTCTTTCAAAACGTATCTATGATACGAGCAATCCCGAAATTTTTCCGGCTCCGACCTGCAGCAATTTAACAAACTGCATTAAACTCTCCAAATCGTGGCGCTGGGTTGGAGCGTGAACTGACAGAGTGGCCACGAGCCTATTGTTTTTTTCTAGTACAGGAACAGCTACGGCAGTCATTCCCGGCATAAACTCTTCATCGTCTGTCGAATATCCTTTTAACGCAACATTGATGAATTCGGCGCGCAGGGCTTCTGGGTCAGTTATTGTTTTCTTAGTGTTCGCGTTCAGCTTACTAGCAGACAGAAACCCGTCCAACGTGTTCTCACGAAGCGTGGACAGATACATCTTGCCGCTGGCCGTGCAATGAAACGGAACCTGAGTGCCAATCGGCAATTGAATCCTCAGGGGCCATTTCGTTTCTACCCGGTCCAGATATATCATTCCTTCTCGATCCGGGATGGCGAGGTTGCAGGTCTCGCCAATTTCATCGGCGATGCCCCGGAGGATCGCAAGGCGGGCTGTCCGAAGGTGCTCCGACGAAACCGTGTTCACCGAAAGCTGCCGCAAACGTGGCCCGGGACCGTAAGACCGCCCATCCAGATCACGTTGAAGGAACCCTTCAGTCTCAGCCGTTTGAAGCAGGCGATGGATTGTCGGCTTCGCCAGACCCAATGATTCAATCAGGTCTGACGGTTTGACTGCGACCCCGCGCTTTGCAACCTCTTCAAGAATAACCAGCAACCGCAGATTCGTCGGGATTTGGGATTCTCTGTCTCGCGTGTCTGCGTTTGCCATCCCGCTAAACTCTAGTTGTTTGGCAACAAGATCAAGGCCAGATCAGGCACCAGAGAGACCAAAATCCACACAGACAGCAACGCCACAAGGTAAGGCACCGTATAACGCAGCAGTCGGAAGTAAGGCACGCCTGTCACACCGGACGCAACATAGAGGTTCAGGCCATAAGGCGGCGTTATGAACCCGATCGATGCACCAACCAGGAAGATCACCGAGAAATGGATCGGATCGACCCCTACCGACGCAGCAATTGGCGCGAGGATCGGCGCAAGGATAATCGTCACCGGCAAACTTTCCAGCACCATGCCCGAGAAGAAGACAATGACCATCGATGTGAACAGAACTGCGTAATACCCACCCATTGAGGTAACGAAATCTCCGATCGTTTGTTGTGCTCCAAGCAGCGACAGAATTTGCTGCATGACCACCGAGATCGCGATCAGCGGCGCAAGGATACCCGTGATCTGAGCCGAACGGATCACGATCGAGGGGATCTCAGGGATCGTGAATCCTTCGACAACTAGCATTTCGGCAAAGCTTTTGTCTGTGGGCGAGATATTATCCCGCGCGCCCATGATCCGGTTGATCGGATAGCTGACCAAGCCCGCGATGACACAGAAACCAACGGTTACACCCGCCGCCTCGGTCGGTGAGAACTTGCCTGTATAGATGCCCCATAGCACGAGGCCGATGGCGAAAAAGCCGAGCCATGCACCAAATGCCGTTTTGAGAATCCGGTTCAGTTGCAGCGGAATCAGGTGTCCCCATCCATTGATCCGACAGATGATCCAGCACGCGAATTGCATACCAAAAACCATAAGCGCACCAGGTATGATACCGGCGACGAACAGCTCGGAAATGGGCAGGTTCATCAAGAACCCGTAGACGATGAAGATGATGGATGGAGGAATGATGATCCCAACCGTACCGCCCGCCGCCGCCGTGGCCGCGCTAAAGCGTTCGTCATAGCCGCCTTTGACCATCTCAGGGTGCAGCATTGAACCGATGGTTGCGGTCGTTGCAGAGTTCGACCCGGAAATCGCGGCAAACAATCCACACGCCCCAAGCGATGCCATAGCCAGCCCGCCGCGTATCCAGCCTAAACAGGAATAGGCAAAATCACTCAGCCGCCGCGCGATCCCCGATTTGTTGATCAGGTCGCCGGTCAGGATGAACAGCGGCATCGCCAACAAGGCGAAGCCTTTGTTGAACACGTTCAGTAGCTCTGCACCCATATTGTCGAGTGTCAGCCCCAGAACGAATGAGCATCCGATCACCCAGTATCCGATGACCAGCAGCACCGGCACGCCCAACATGAACAGAAACGTCACGCCCAGCGAAATAAGTGTAACTAAAGTTCCGTCTGTCATCAGTCTGCCCCTATCACGGCCTGCTTGATCAGCGGCTCTCCGGTTTTCCAATTGTGCAGATCGTCAGCAAGGTTTTGAAACACGCGACCGACCATCAAAAAGAAGGACACAGGCGCGGCCAACAGAAACCACCACTGCATGATGTTGTCTGTCCCAAGCACGATCTGAAAGTTCGAGGCTGACAGCGCAACGAGGCGTGTTGTGGTCACGATCACGATGACCGCAAAGATGAACCACAAAATGGCATCCAGAAACAGACAGGCCAGTTGACCGCCGCGCGGCATCGCGGTGCGAAACTCGCTGAAGCTAAGATGCGTGCGCAGGCGGACATTATAGGACGCACCAAACCAGGCCATTATCATGAACAGAAGCGGAGGAATGGTGGTAGACCAGGGTTCCTGATCGTTAAAGACAAAGCGGTCAATCACACCCCAGAAGATGATCAGCGCAATGGCAAGGTAGGAATAGACCATGATCGACCGTTCGAAGTGGCGTTCAACAAAGGGCACTTTGCGATAGATCAGCATTACAAGAAAACCGCCGAGCGCGGCGGCAACAGTACCGACAACCCAGGCGGCGTCAGATTCCAATGCGGATTGGATTTCGAATGAATCGCGAGTGAGCAAGGCGCTGAAAATTGCCCCGATATCTGCCCATAGTGACATGAACCCCGTCCTCCCAGTCGGTGTTTAGAGAAACCGGCCCCGAGGGGCCGGTTCGAAATGTTAGATCAGGCCGCGCCTTTCCACCAACGGCGGGGCTCAACGTTTTCGGGCAGTGTGTCTGCTGGGATCTGCCGCGCGATGTCGTAGATTTCCTGATAGGTGTCGATACCACCGGCCCATTTGTTCAGCCGCTCGCGCCACTGCGCCCAGGGTTCAGGATTAAAGTTCGGCGCACACATTTCCTCGGCCAGTTTGATCTGATCGTCCGGCAGGAATGCTGCACGTACACCGTTTTCCGCAAAGATGGTGTTGGGCAGCTGTGGTTCCGAGAAACCAACCGTGTTCAGCAATGCAGCTTCGTTTGCACCCTGAATAAGGGCCTGCGTGAAATAGGACGATTCCATTACTGCGTCCTGAAGTTCACCGCCAAGACCGTCAAACACTTTGGCCGACATTGACGTATGTTCAGTACCGCAGAAGAATTTGAGATTGACGGATTGCGAGACGACCGGAGCCATGTTTGCGTAGGCAACGGCTGATGCCCAAGTTTCCGCTCCGTCGATCAGGCCCGTCTTCAGTGCGTCCAATGTTTCTTCCCATGCCACCGGCACGGGATTCAGGTTCAGCAGCTGCATGGCGATCCGGCCAAGCTGAGTCCCCGTTACACGGTTCTTCGTCCCAAACAGCTCTTCCAGCTTGGTGACTGTCGGCTTGTCAGAGAAGGTCGAGCCCATCTGCAGGCCGCGTAGTTCGCAGTGTGTGAACAGGAATTTCAACCCGTGACGTTTTTCAAGCGGGTCTCGCAGAATGCGCTGGCTGTCGGGACTGTAGAAGAAATGATACTGCGCCGCCCTGCTGGGGAACATATAGGCATAGTCCAGCACGTTCAGATATGGCGCACCGCCCGCAGAGTTCTGGGTCGACGCCGCATAGATGTCGACGATTCCCTGCTGAGTCTTCTCAACACAGCTCAGTTGTCCGCAGATCTGGTTGTCGCCAATGAACTCGATCCGAATCTCACCGTCTGTGCGTTCTTCCAGATCTCGGGCGAATTCGATGGCCCCTGCCCGTTCGATCAGCAGGTTGCGTGTATTGAAGCCCGAAGCACCAAATTTCAGCGTATGCTTGGGTTCTTTCGAGAACCTTTTTTCATAAGTTGATTCTGCAGCTTGCGCCAAATTGGCCAAACTCATCGCGCCGCCAAAGCCACCCGCTGCCAGCAGCGTTGAACTCATGCCATAGCGCCCGGCTACGCGGAAAAAATCCCGCCGTGAGACACCGCTTAGTTTCTTACCGATCTCCATTGCTTACCTCCCTGATCGCAATTATTGAGACGTTTTGTATCAAAAAATGCTAGTATAGTTCCAGCAATTTGCATAGTGTTTTTTTCAGTTACCTTGAGAGGAGACCGTCATGGAGGTGGATTATGCAGTCGTCGGAGCAGGCTCTTCGGGCTGTGTCATTGCCAATCGGCTAAGCGCTGACCCCAGCACAACAGTGGCATTGTTGGAAGCTGGCGGACCTGACACCAACCCGTGGATTCACATACCGGTTGGATACTTCAAAACCATGCATAACCCCTCATTGGATTGGTGTTACCGCACTGAACCAGATCCAGGTTTGAATGGACGCTCGATCGATTGGCCGCGCGGAAAGGTTCTTGGGGGATCATCCTCGTTGAACGGGCTTTTGTATGTTCGCGGTCAGAAAGAGGACTATGACCGCTGGCGTCAGATGGGTAACGTCGGCTGGGGCTGGGATGACGTCTTGCCTCTGTTCAAACGCAGCGAGGATCAGGAACGCGGCGAAGATGCGTTTCACGGTACGGGCGGCCCGCTGTCGGTATCCAACATGCGCATTCAGCGACCGATCTGTGACGCCTGGGTAGCCGCCGCCCAAGAGGCGGGTTACCCGTTTAATCCTGACTACAACGGGGCCGATCAGGAAGGCGTTGGCTACTTTCAGCTGACCACTCGGAATGGTCGTCGTTGCAGTGCGGCCGTTGCATACCTCAAACCGATCAGGAACAGGCCGAACCTGAACATCATCACCCGTGCATTGGTAACCAAGGTCGAACTGGACGGCAAAAAAGCAACCGGGCTTCTTTATCGCGACCGATCGGGTGAAGTGAAGTCGATCAAAGTGCGCCGCGAAATCATCTTGTCCGGTGGTGCCATCAACTCACCTCAGATTTTGATGTTGTCAGGCATCGGAGACCCGGATCACTTGAAGGCCAACGGCATTGAACCCGTTCATTCGCTGCCCGGCGTCGGCAAAGGACTGCAGGATCACTTGCAGGCACGCCTGGTCTTCAAATGCAACGAGCCAACGCTGAATGATGAAGTGCGCAGCCTGTTCAATCAGGCACGGATCGCGCTGAAATACGCGCTATTCCGGGCCGGACCTATGACAATGGCGGCCAGCCTGGCCACCGGATTTCTGAAAACCCGCCCGGAAGTTCAGACTCCTGACATTCAATTCCACGTTCAACCCTGGTCTGCCGACAGCCCCGGAGAGGGCGTGCACCCGTTTTCTGCCTTCACAATGTCCGTCTGTCAGCTGAGGCCGGAAAGCCGCGGAGAACTGCGTCTGGATGGCCCCGATCCGGCCAATTACGTCAAGATCATTCCAAACTATTTGTCGACGGAAACTGATTGCAGAACGATCGTCGACGGCGTGAACATCGCGCGGGACATCGCCCGGCATAATCCACTGGCTTCTAAGATTTCAGAAGAGTTCCGACCAACCTCTGATCTGTCCCGCGATGACTACGAAGGCACTTTGGATTGGGCGCGCTCGAATTCTGTCTCGATCTATCACCCGACAGGCACCTGCGCGATGGGCACTTCGGAAAGCTCTGTTGTAGACCCAAACCTGAAGGTCAAAGGGATCAAAAACCTGCGCGTCGCCGATTGTTCAATCATGCCGGAAATCGTCAGCGGCAACACAAATGCTCCGGCAATCATGATCGGTGAAAAAGCCAGTGAGTTGCTATGCGCAAACTAGTGGTTTTGAACACTACATGACCTACCAAATCTCTGGCAGAACCCGACCTGTCAAAGATGGCCAGGCCCCAAAAATTTTTCACTGTAAAGTCTAAGACAAGAGCGTTCGGCGCTGATCAGCCCACCTGAATTGCCAGTTTGAATGTTTGTTCATGATCGGTCTGGGTCCATCGGTACGATGGTTTCCGGTGAGCAGCCCTATCTGACGGGTCCAACGTGATTGTTAGTGCATGATCGGCCTGTGTTCCATCGGGATGATGGTTTCTGGTGCCGGAGGGCGATAACCCAGTGCACTGTGTGGTCGTTTGGTGTTGTAGTGCTTCCTCCATTCTTCGATGATGATCTGCGCTTCTCTGAGCGAGTAGAAGATTTCCCCGTTCAACAGCTCGTCCCTCATGCGACCGTTGAAGCTTTCACAAAATCCGTTCTCCCAAG
>NZ_CYPU01000019.1 GCF_001458195.1 Ruegeria atlantica
AGGTGCTGTCAGACTAATTCGAACCAGTCTCAGTTTGCCGCGGAAACCGCGAACCTATCCGGAACAGAGTTGACGCCACTCGCTAAGAGCGGCGGCGCGGGTCAGCTTGAAGGTGCCTCGACTGGCTAGCGATCTTTCCTGGTTGAAGTGGTTGTAGACAGAGGAATGGACGGAGGCGAATTTCTGCAAACTTCGCATGCGCCTGAAACGCTGCATCGCGCGTTCGCGTCTTCGAAACGGCAGGTGCGAATTCTCGACGCGGTTGTTGAGCCACCTGCCCGTCCTTTGTTTTTCGAGAGCACCCAATTCTCTTAGAGCAGCCTTGTAGGAAGCGAAGCGGTCGGTGACGATCTTTTCGGCATTGCCGTGCCGCTTCATCAATTTCCTGAGGAATTTCAGTGCCGCAGCTTTGTTTCGGCGTTTGGTGACGACCGCTTCCAGCACCTCGCCTTCGTGATCCACAGCCCGCCAAAGATAATGCCGCTTACCATTTACCTTCACGAAAACCTCGTCAACGTGCCACTGCCATTTGGAGAACGAGCGCAGCTGCTGAACACGCTTCCGCCTTATCTCAGCAGCAAATATCGGGCCAAACCTGTTCCACCAATATCGGACAGTTTCGTGGCTCACGTCGATGCCTCGCTCATGCAGCAGATCTTCGACATTCCGAAGCGAGAGCGGGAAACGGATGTACAGCATCACTGCAAGGCGAATGATCTCAGGGCTGGTTTTGAAATACTTGAAAGAGGCAGGATTGGTCATGGGCAAAAGCTAAGCAACACCCCTGCCCCGCTCAACCCAAGTTCTTCTGACAGGACCTCTCCAACATTTGAAATCTTGTATCGGAATATGTTTTGAGCATTGATTCAGCAAGTCTATGCGAAAAAACGCCTCTCCCGGCTGATAGCTGCGCGAAAAGGTTGCCAAGTTAAATCCGGCTAGCCACATTGGGCAGAAAACACCCTTTAGCCAGGTGGGATACTTGGGAAAGTCAGATAAGCCAACTTACGCGGAAGACGTCGCCGGGGCGATCAGGGCTGTAGGCACGTCCAGTTTTATGCCGGAATTGTTGAACCTCATGCGCGAGGCAGCTTCGTTCAAGGGCGCGTTTGTCAGCCTTTTGACCCCGGGAAAAGCGCCCGAACATGTCTATGACAATGTGCGTTCGGAGCGCCGCTCGGTTGTTGTCGACCGATGGCTTGATCGCGCCTGGCTGCTGGACCCGTTTGTTGTTCGTTTCATTGGTGAACGCCACGAACCAGTGATGGTACTAAGAGACGTTGCACCGGACAGGTTTGCCAATTCCGACTACTTTCGGATCTACTACAAATCACTGTTTCTGACGGACGAGATCGGGGTGTTCGTGGCAATAGCAAACGGCACCTTGTTTCTTTCTCTCGGTCCTTCCGAGGGAAAAACCCGGTTCACGCGGCGGGATGTCGAACGGTTGACAGACCTGCACCCGATAATGTCGGCGCTTTGCGAGCAGCACTTCCATCGCAACTCCTCGTCAGGCCGACTCGACGCGAGTGAGGTCGATTTCGACGGGGTCATCGACAAGGTTTGCAAAGGTTTGACACAGCGGGAGATCGAGGTCGTGCAGTTCCTTTTGCGCGGGCACTCGACGCGATCCATTGCGCTTTTGCTGGATGTTTCCCCGGCGACGATCAAAGTGCATCGCAAGAACATCTATAGAAAGCTGCACATATCTTCCCAGTCTGCCCTGTTTTCAATGTTTCTGCTTTCGGCAAACGATTAGTCGTACCCTTTTGGGGGTACAAATCACACTGCCCTTTGGAGGTATTCACAGGGTAGGTCTCCCGGCTCTAAGCTGATTCTACAAATCAACAAGTGCGGGTGTCCGGATCAGACCATGATCGACGTAAAGAATGTGACAAAACGCTTTGGCGAAGGTCAGGCGGCCGTGACGGCTCTGGAGGACGTGTCGCTGACCATTCCCGAAGGAAGCTTTTTCACGCTTTTGGGCCCGTCAGGTTGTGGCAAGACAACACTACTGCGGCTGATCGCCGGGTTCGAGCTTCCAAGCGAAGGCGAAATAGCGCTGGACGGCGAGTCGATTGGCCATCTGGCACCCAACAATCGGCCCGTGAACACGGTGTTTCAGAACTACGCCCTGTTTCCGCACATGAGTGTGGCCCGCAATGTCGGGTTTGGCCTTGAGATGCTGAAAAGGCCGAAAGCCGAGATCGACAGCACCATCACCGAGATGCTGGACCTGGTGCAGCTGGGCGAGTTTGCGACGCGCCGGGTTGATCAATTGTCAGGCGGGCAACAGCAACGCGTGGCTTTGGCGCGCGCACTGGCGCCGCGCCCAAAGGTTCTGCTGCTGGACGAACCCCTTTCTGCTCTGGACCTGAAACTTCGCAAAGGAATGCAGAGCGAGTTGAAGCGACTGCAGCATGAGACAGGCATTACGTTTGTGTTTGTCACGCATGACCAGGGGGAAGCACTGGCGATGTCGGACCGGATCGCTGTGATGTCGGCAGGCTCGGTACGTCAGGTCGGCACACCGGAAGAGATTTACACAGCCCCGAAAAGCAGGTTCGTCGCGGATTTTATTGGGGACACCAACATCGTAAACGCTACGTTGCTTGGCTTTGACGGAGACGCGGCAAAAATCCGGTTTGGCGAAGGCAAACCACTCACGATTCACACTGCCAGCACCTTGCTCGAACCGGGCCCCGTACATGTCGCTCTGCGCCCCGAAACGATCCGTGTGGTCGAGGAGAGTGCCGAAACAGCGCTCTTGCGTGGCGAGGTCGTGGACAGCACCTACTTCGGAGCCGGGTCGCAAATGCTTGTGCGGCTGGAAGATGGTGTCAGTGTTCACGTCCAGGTTTCCACTCCGCGCCCCGTCGGATCGCGCGTCGGGCTCGAATGTGACACCTCCATGCTGCATGTGCTGGAAGACTGATGGCCGGCGTTGCACATATCCCGCAGCCGGACGCCGCGTCGAGATTGCTTGCGGCGCAGGCCGAGCGCGCGCGTCAAAGACGCAGAACGCGGCTTTTCCTGCTGGCCCCGGGGCTCGGGATTATCGGTATCTTTGGACTGTTCCCGCTCTCTATCGCCCTGGTTTACTCGTTCCTTGAACCCGGGACCTATGGCGGCGTTGAATGGACGTTCTCTTACGACGCCTATGTGCAGTTCCTGTTCGAGCGGGATATTTTTGATGACACGCTGACCTTTAACAGCGCCTATCTTCAGATCTTCGGGCGTTCCTTTGGTCTTGCCATCACCACTATGATTGGAACCCTGATCCTTGGGTTTCCTGTGGCTTACTTCATTGCGGCCCGTCCGCAGGAACAACGAAATTTCTGGCTGTTCGCCATCACTCTGCCGTTTTGGACGAACCTGTTGATCCGTACGTACTCGATGCTTCTGATCGTACGGGACGAGGGTTTTGTGAACCTGACGCTGATGAACATCGGCCTGATCAGCGAGCCGATCGAGATGTTGTACACCGATGGCGCGGTACTGGCCGGGCTGGTCTACAGCTACCTGCCTTTCATGATCCTCCCGATCTATGCCTCGCTGGAGAAGTTCGACTTTTCGCTGCTTGAGGCAGGGCATGATCTCTATGCCACACGCACGCAGGTGTTCCGGCACATCATTATACCGATTACCCGTCCAGGCATTGCCGCGGGCTGCGTTCTTGTGCTGATCCCGGCGCTTGGGGCCTACATCACGCCGGAACTGCTCGGCGGTGGAAAGAAACTGATGATCGGCAACCTGATTGCCCTGCAGTTCGGCTCGGGCCGCAACTGGCCCTTTGGCGCCGCTGCTGCACTGATCCTCATGGCAGTCGTGTTAATCGCGCTTCTTGTCAGCTTGCGGGCAGGTGCTTCGAAGGAGGGTGGACATGGCTAAACTGTCGTCACTCTTCCGGCCGTCGACAGACGCGCGCGAACTGCGCCGGCAACCCCTGTTCACCGGCATGTCCTGGCTGGTTCTGTTGTTCCTCTACGCACCGATTGCCGTCCTGGTCGTGTTCTCGTTCAACGATAACCGCTCCGTTGTGCGCTGGACCGAGTTCAGCTTGCGCTGGTACACGGCGGCCTTGGAAAACGATGACATCCGACGGTCGGCAATGATCTCGGTACAGGTCGCTCTCACCGCGACCATGTTTTCCACCATCATTGCCACAATGGCTGCACTGGCGACAACGCGCGGCAGTGTTTATCGCGGCCGTTCTGCGGCTACTGCGCTCATAAACCAGCCCCTGATGATCCCCGAGATCGTCACGGCGATTGCGACGCTGGCCTTCTTTTCGATCCTGCGCCAGCTCACGGGTGTTACCGGGATCGGCTGGCTGATCCTCGCCCACACAGTTTTCTGCGTGCCCTTTGCTTACATGCCGATCCGCGCACGTTTATCAGATATGTCCGTGACTTACGAAGCCGCCGCCGCCGATTTGTACGCGACGAACTGGCAGACATTCCGCTATGTGACGCTGCCTCTTTTGATGCCCGGTGTTATGGCCGGGGCGATGCTGGCCTTTGTAGTCTCTCTTGACGACGTCATCATCACGCTTCTGGTGGCCGGACCGGGTGAAACCACCTTGCCCATCTATATTCTGGGCCAAATCCGTCGCGGCGTAACGCCAGAGGTCAACGCCGTTTCGACCATCCTGATCGGAGTGACCATAGCCATGGTCGCCCTGACCTTCTTTCTGCAACGCAAACGAAAATAACAAGAAACCCGCGCTGCTGCGGGACGCCATCAATCTCAACGGAGGACAAAATGAAAAACACTCTTCTCAAAGCCGCAGCCATCTCGGCCCTGGCGCTCAGCGCGGCAGGAGCGCATGCCGAAGGCAAACTGAACATCTATAACTGGGGGAACTACACCAACCCCGAGATGATCGAGAAATTCGAAGCCCAATACGATATTGAGGTCACGCTGGACAGCTATGACAGCAATGAAACCATGCTGGCCAAGGTCAAAGAGGGCAACACCGGCTATGATGTTGTTGTTCCTGGCGACTACATGATCGCGATCATGGTCGGCGAAGGCTTACTGGCCGAGATCAACGCTTCCGAAATGGACAACTTCAAGAACATGGACCCGAACTGGGTCGATGTATACTGGGATCCGGGTCGCAAGTATTCGGTCCCATATCAGTGGGGTACGACCAGCTTTACGGTCGACAGCGCGGTCTACAGCGGTGACATAGACACGCTTGGCCTGATCTTCGATACGCCCGAAGAGCTTAAGGGCCGTATCAACATGCTGAATGACATGAATGATGTGATCAACGCCGGCCTGCGCTACCTCGGCTATCCGCGCTGCAACTCTAATCCCGATCAGATGAAAGAGCTGATGGCACTGCTCGAAAATGCCAAGGGTGACTGGCGCACCATGGATTATGCGGTAATCGAAAAGCTGACGTCGAAAGATGTGGACCTGTCGCAAAGCTGGAACGGCGCGGCCATGCGCGCCCGGGCGGATCGCCCGACATTGCAGTACGCCTATCCGAAGGAGGGGTTCACCGGATGGATGGATAACGTCGCGGTTCTTGCCGACGCGCCCAACATGGAAAACGCAAAGCTCTTCGTGAACTTCATGATGGACCCGGAAAACGCTGCAATGACTTCGAACTTTGCGCGTTATGCCAACGGGATCAAAGGTTCCGAGGCATTCATGGATGCCGAGATGCTCGACGCGCCTGAAATCGTGATGCCTGCAGGGGCACCGGTACCCGACTTTGTGAAGCCTTGCGACCAAGACGTTGTGGACCTGTACAACAAGGTTTGGACCCGCCTTAAGCAATAAACTTAAAAGTCACCTGTGGTCGGCCCATCTCTGGTCGAGCCGACCCCTTCCAAAGTTTTTTTTAACCTGACTGCGGCCCCTGTTTGGGTCGCCTTGCGGGAGCATGGAAAATGCAAAACAGCAAATCCGGCACCAGGCCCAAAACAGCGCGTGAGATCGGCATCATGCAGGGTTTCCCGCCCCCGCCTGAGAAACGCCCGTCTCTCGAGAACTGGGACCTCGCCCCGTTCAACCGCTGGACCTTCCAGAACATGCGTAGTCTGTTTCCTACGGTCGATGTTCGTCCGGGCCCGAATCCCCGGGAACTGATGCAGGCGCCCCGTGACCTGCTGGATACTGAGTTTCAGGCCTTTGACGACCGCCAACTATCGGTCGGGAACTGGCTGACTGAGAGCTACACGGATGGCTTCCTAGTGTTGAAAGGCAACCGGCTTTTAACCGAGATATATGCCAACGACTTTACTCCGGACACCGCACATTTGGGGCAATCTGTCTCCAAATCCCTGATCGGCTCTCTGGCCGGTGTGCTTCACCGTGAAGGCAAGCTGGACCTCTGGGAGCCGCTTGACAATATCGTGCCGGAACTTGCTGGGACCGGCTATGCCGGATGCACTGTGGATCAGGCGCTCGATATGCAATCCGGCGTGCGCTTTACCGAGGATTATGGCCTTCCGGACAGTGACATGACACGCGTTGATGTGGCGTCGGGCTGGCGCCCGGTTCGCAAGGGAGAAATCAAACCTACCATTCGGGATGTTATTCTAACTTTGCCCCGGGAAAGACCCCATGGGCAGGCGTTTTCTTACCGCTCGATTGAGACGGATGTCATCGCCTGGGCCTTGGAACGTGTGAGCGGCGAAGACCTTGCTTCGCTCTTGTCCAACCGGATCTGGCAAAAGATTGGCTGCGTGCATTCGGGCTTTTTCACCGTAGACGACGCCAAGACAGCACTCGCTGACGGCGGGTTCAACGCAACTCTTCGGGACTATGCCCGCTTTGGCCGTATGATGGCTGATGGTGGCAAGGTCGGTGACCGACAAGTAGTGCCGGAAAGCTGGGTTTCGGGGATTTGTTCGGGTGCGGACACTTCAAAGCACGGTGACCCGTATGACGTGCTGTCCCCTCAAGGGGCATACCGAAGGTTCTGGTGGGTTCACGACCCGAGGCGCGGCGTGTTCATGGCGCGCGGAGTTTTTGGTCAACTGATCTTCATTGACCTGACCGCGGACGTGGTTATCGTCAAGCTTTCCAGCTGGCCCGACTATCTGATCCAGTCCTTTAGCCACGATGCCGTGCGTGCCTGCGAAGCAATCATTCGCGCGCTTGAGTAGTTCAAACCATTACAGACACAAGAGGCCGCATGTCGCCAACACCTGATCTGATAATCCTCAACGGTTCTCTCCTGACCTTTGACGACGCCACGCCGAAGGCTTCGGCCCTGGCCATTCAGGGCGGCATAATTGTGGCTGTTGGAAACACCGACGACATCCGTACTCTGGCTGGGAATGGAACCAAAATCATCGACGCTGCGGGCGGCACCGTCATGCCAGGCTTTATTGATAGCCATGTCCACCTTTTCGGTGGAGCGGCCGAGTTGGGCATGCTGGACCTGCGCGAAACGACGGGCGCGAATGCTCTGACAAACGTATTGCGAGCCTTTGCGGCCGAGCACCCCGACGAACCTTTGCTTATGGGGGTCGCCGCCGATTACGAAATTCTTGGCCCCGGCGTCACAACGACACGGCAAGATCTGGATCGCATCCTGTCCGAGCGCCCCGTTGCGTTAATGTCGGCCGACCACCACACCGTCTGGGCAAACACAATTGCCTTTGAAAAGGCGGGCATTCTTCACGGCGGCGTCGTTCCCCCCGGTTCGGAAATCGTGATGGCTGGGGATGGTACCGCACAAGGTCAACTGAACGAAACCGGTGCTTTTGGCCCTGTCCTGCGCCTGTCGCAACTGGGAGGGCGCGATCTTCTGGGGTATGTTACAGGAGCGGACCCCGTGCCGCCCGCAACACCAGAGGAACGCGCCTTTGACAAGGAAGTCATACTGCGTGGCCTGAAGCACTGCGCATCCCACGGGATCACGGGGTTGCACAATATGGACGGCAACTTCTATCAACTTGAGCTGCTGAGTGAACTTGAGGCCGAGGGGCGCCTTCCGATCCGTGTTCAGGTGCCCATGCACCTCAAGAACACCGACCCTCTGGATCGGTTGGAAGAGGCCGATGAAATGCGCCGTCGCTTTGCGTCGGATATGGTTTGGTCAGGGCGCGTAAAGATGTTCATGGATGGCGTGCTGGACAGCTACACAGCACTGATGCTCGCGCCATATCCGGGCAAGCCGGAAAGCCTCGGCGATGCTGTATTCAGTGCCGAACACTTTAACGAAGCCTGCATTCGCGCCGATGCAATGGGGTTGCAACTCAGCACGCACGCAATTGGCGACGGTGCCGTTCGGCGCACGCTGGACGGTTACGAGGCAGCGCGCAGTGCCAACGGCGCACGGGATTCCAGACACCGGATCGAGCATATCGAGGTGATAGACCCCTTGGATCTGCCCCGGCTGGCAGCCCTCGACGTCGTTGCCTCTCTTCAACCATTGCATTCACCCGCAGGAGGATTGTTTTCTCCCTATTCGGCCGGAGACATTCTGACAACCGAGCAAATCCCTTTTGCGTTTGCGTGGAACAAAATACGCGAGAGTGGCACCAAGATTTGTTTTTCGACGGATTGGCCAGTCGTTCCCGTCGACACAATGATGACGATTGCCGGAGCGGTAAACTGCAATGAGCTGCCATCGCCCTGGCAGGACAACCGTCAAAGCCTTATGGCCACGCTTTCCGCTTATTCGCATGACAATGCTTGGCTGGAGTTCAACGAGGATCAAAAGGGCCGTCTGAAGTCGGGATATCTGGCCGACATTGCCATTCTCGAACAGGACCTGTTTTCGATTGAGGAAAACCAATTAGCAAATGCGCGCATTGCCGTGACCGTTTGTGGAGGCGCCGTTTCGCATACAGCTTGAAATGCTAAGCAGCGATTGTATCGGTGCTTAGAGAACTTCTTTTAGGCCGCGACGATTGTCGGCATTGCGCAGCAAAGCAGACCTTGGCCTCGAGCGCAGCGAATGACCACTTCCCGCCCATGCGGCCCTGACTCATCAACACCCGTCTTGTTTGGTGAAGCGCTCTCAAACGTGATTCAGGGTGCTGTCAGACTAATTCGAACCAGTCTCAGTTTGCCGCGGAAACCGCGAACCTATCCGGAACAAAGTTGACGCCACTCGGCAAGAGCGGCGGTGCGGGTCAGCTTGAAGGTGTCTCGACTGGCTAGCGATCTTTTCTGGTTGAAGTGGTTGTTGACGGAAGAATGAACAGCGGCGAACTTCTGCAGACTTCGCATCCGCCTGAACCGCTGCATCGCGCGTTCTCGTCGTCGGAATGGGAGGTGCGAGTTCTCAACTCGATTGTTGAGCCACCTTCCCGTCTGTTGTTTTTCGAGAGCACCCAAATCTCTGAGCGCTGCTTTGTAGGATGCAAAACGGTCGGTCGCGACCTCTTCGGCGCAACCGTGCCGTTTCATCAATTTCTTAAGGAATTTCAGGGTGCTGTCAGACGAATTCGAACCAGTCTCTGTTTACCCCTAAATGCCGGAACTTATGCTGAACAAAGTTGGCGCCACTCGGAGAGAGCAGCGGCGCGGTTGAGCTTGAAATTGTCTCTGCTGTAGAGGGCGCGTTCCTGATTGAAATGGTTGTGGACGGATGAATGAACTGCGGCGAACTTCTGCAAACATCGCATTTGCCTGAAGCGGAGCATCGCACATTCTCGTCGTCGAAATGGCAGATGGGAATTCTCGGCCCGATTGTTCAGCCAGCGGCCGGTCTCTTGCCGACTACCGTTCCCGACAACTCTCATCGCCGCGCCATAAGACCGCAGTTTTTCCGTCACGATGGATTCAGGTTGACCGTAGCGTTTCATTGATTTTCTGAGGAATTTCAACGCAGCTTTGCGGTCACGGCGCTTGGTCACATAACTTTCCAGCACCTCGCCTTCGTGATCCACAGCCCGCCACAGGTAGTGCGTCTCGCCATTGATCTTCACGAAGACCTCGTCCAGATGCCACTGCCAGTTCGAATAAGATCGCATCCGATTGACCCTGTTTCTGCGGATCTCTGCCGCGAATATCGGGCCAAATCTGTTCCACCAATAACGCACAGTTTCGTGGCTGATCTCGATGCCGCGCTCGTGCAAAAGATCTTCAACATTGCGAAGCGAAAGCGGAAACCGAACATACATCATGACGGCCAGACGGATGATCTCGGGGCTCGTCTTGAAGCAGCGAAAAGGGCTGCGTTTTGTCATCCTGCGACGCTAAGTGCTCGCCCTGCCCGCCTCAATAAGTTTCTTCTGACAGTGCCGACACAAGAGATTTAGTAGGCACATACCCGACCAAACATAAGAACTGCGTTTCCAGTTGCGGGCAGTCGGCGCGCACCGAATATTCTTGAGCTGTCGAATACCCTGGTCACGGATGAAGTCTTTGGTCGCCAAAGAGCAAGAACCGATACGCGCTGCATCAAGTCTATTCTGCTTCGGCCAAGCAAACCTGTCGAAGAACGCGTGCGACCGTGCTCATATATGTCTCATCATACCCTGCGTCGTTTTCCAGAACGCTGAGGAAAGCACAGGAAGTGCCTGTGACCGTATCCACCATCAGAAACTGCCCCCCGTAGCCGGCATGGCCGACAACCCGCCCGTCGGTCATGGTTTGGTTGGAGTACCGCAGCCAGTCTTTTGGCGGCGTCAACGCAGGTGCCGCGCGGGTCAGGGTCTGGCGCAGGAATGCCGCATTGCCCGGTGGGCTTCCGAACAGATCAGCCCCTTCCCTCGCCAGCAACAGGCCGAACCGGGCAAGGTCACGCGCGCTCAGGCAACCGCCGCCGGAGAAGGCCGGATAACCATCCTTGCTGAGACTAATATGAAACGCCCCTTCATACCCCACTGCATCTGCGATCTGCTCAATCAAAGCGGCAAGAGGAACCCGAGACACCGCTGCGGCGACTAGTGTCAGCACATCAGTGTTGGCCGATTTGTACTCCGCTTCGGTGCGCGCCTCTTTCTCCCGAAACCCCGTGACCCCGGCAACAAAATCCTTGAGCGTGATTTCATCCTGCCCCTGCGCGGGCAGACGCCAGCCCAGGGCAATCTCTTCATCGTAGCAATCCGCATGCGGGTCATCATAGTCTTCGGAAAAATCATTGCTCACCGCCATATCCAGGAGGGCCTGCACGGTAGCCTCTCGGTAGCCAGTGCCGATATCGGGCAGGTATTGCGCAACCTCGGCCTCAGGCAAGACCAACCCTTGGCCGATCAACTGCCCCATGATCAGATGAATGTGCAGTTTCGTGATGGATTGGATTGAATGCGGCTGGGTCGTCGAAAAATCCGGGGCGGCCTGCTCCATGATGACCTGCCCTCCGCGCAGGCAGCAAAACGCGGAGAAGGCGGGATGCGCCAAAAGGTCCGCCAGCGCCGGAACGGTTGCGGTCAGGTCCTGATCGGCCGTTTCAAGCATCAGCACGTTACGCGAGCGCACCATCAAGCTACGCCGAAACAGCCGGTGCGCGTTGTGAAATCCATGGCGGCGGTGGGCAGGCTGGTTCCAACGCTGCTTGTTGTCTGGACCCACGGTCAGGTCCGGGTTGGGGATTACCCTCAACCTGCTCATGCGCAATTCTCGTGGATCAGCGCGTCGACGGCGACAATGTGGTCGGCATAGACAAACATCGGGTTGATCTCAATTTCGCTGATCTTTTCGCGATCCTGCAGGAAGGCACAACAAAGGCCGTACAGCGCGTCGACTACCTTGTCCATATCAGCGCGCGGACGGCCCCGAAAACCCTCCAACAGTCGGAAAACCTTAAGCGATCTCAAAGCACAGAAGATATCGTCCTCGGTGGCGGGCAGAAGTAGCGTGGCGGCATCGCCAACCAGTTCCGTCAAAACGCCACCACTGCCCAGCACCAGTGCCGCGCCAAACTGCGGATCACTGCGCAGGGTCACGATCATCTCGGCTAAGGGCGTGGGCGACATCGCCTCAATCAGATAGCGGTCTGTTATGGCCTGCCCATCATGGGCGGCCACGGACCCGTTCATCTGATCAAGCGCATGCTTCAATCCCGAAGCATCAGCAATGCCCAAAGCGACCGCGCCCGCCTCGCTTTTGTGGGCAATCCGGGGGGACATCATCTTGAGGGCCACCGGATAGCCAACCTTGTGCGCGACCGCCTCTGCATATTGGGCCGTCGTTGTCTGTCCCCGCGGCACCATGAAACCGCGCTCTGCAAGCCACGCCTTGCCTGCGTCTTCGGTCAGCATCCGCGGGATGCCAGCCGGGATTCCCGCAAAAAGAGGAGCCGGTTTTGCAGCCAAGATGCGGTTGCGCCGCTCGCCCCAGATCGCGGCGCTTTGCACGGCATTCAGCGTTTCGTGAATGCCCTGCATCGGCGCGATGCCAGTCGATATCAGATGACGGCGGGTTTCCGTGTCCAGATTCTCTGGCAAAGTCGCGCAGATCGCCGCCGGAATCCCTCGTTCGCTAGCCGCCTGTGCAAATGCCCCCGCATCGTTCTGATAATAGATCTTGGACGCATCCAGCCCCTCCGCCGGATAGTCCTGGACGAGAACCGCCGCATCTGCCGCCATCGCATCCATCGCTTTGGCAAAAACAGGATAGGTGTGTTCGGCCTGCCCCCATATTGGCGTGGTGTAGTCCAGCGGGTTTGACACGGTAGCAATGTCAGGCAGCAAGTCAGCCAGTGCCGCACGTTCATCAGCGCGCACGACCGGGAACGCTAGCCCAATCTTTTCCGCGTGATCGGCCAGCATCGTTGCCCCACCCCCGGAACAGGTGAACCCAGCCACGTTCGGTCCCTCGGGCGCCCCCACAACGCAGAGGTATTTCAGTGTTTCCAGAAACTGCGCGGGGTTCGTCACGCTGATCACACCGGTGCGCGCAAACAACCCCTCATAGAGCGCATCTGATCCCGAAAGCGAGCCTGTGTGACTGACTGTCAGCGCCGCCCCGATTGAAGAGCTGCCTGTCTTGAGTGCAACCACAGCCACGCCCCGTTCAATGGCCTTGAGGGCGGCGCGTTCAAAGGCGGGCATGTCTTGCAGGCCTTCGATGTGCAATCCGATGGCGCGCACGGCTGGATCCTCTGCAAAGGCGTCCAGAAAATCCTCCAACCCCAGCACCGCCTGATTGCCCGCTGACACCATATAAGCCAGCGGCAAGGAGCGCGCGCTCATAGTGATGTCGGATGAAAACATGCCTGACTGCGTGACAATCGCCGCGCCATACCCGGGCGACCAGCCGCCATGTTCAAAGGACCAGAGTGCGGCGTTGTCGATGTAGTTGATCAACCCGTAGCAGTTGGGCCCGATCAGAGCCATTTCTCCGGTTGCCGCGATCAGGGACTGTTCTGCCGCAGTATCGCCGGTTTCCTTGAAGCCTGCGGAAAAACAAACCACCCCACCAACGCCCATCTCAGCCAACTTGCCCAAGGCGGCGACAACACCAGCCGCCGGGATGGCCAGATAGACCGCATCGGGGGCGTCCGGCAAATCAGCGAAGGAGGGCACGCAAGGCACACCCTCCAGATCAGCCCGCTTTGGATTCACCGCCCACATTTGCCCCGCAAACCCACGCCTGCGCGCCTCGCGCACGGCAATGGTCGCATCCCGCCCACCGACAAAGGCGATGGAACGCGGCTTGAGAAGCCGCTCAAAGTTGGCGCGTCTCTTTGGGGTCATGCACCCAGCGGCCGCAGAATGGAGCGGGTGATGATGTGGCGCTGGATTTCGGAGGTGCCGTCCCAGATGCGCTCAAGTCGGCTGTCGCGCCAGAAGCGTTGGATCGGCATTTCCTCCATCAACCCCATGCCGCCAAAGATCTGAACCGCATCATCCGCAATCTTGCCCAGCATTTCTGAGCAGAAGACCTTGATCATCGCCGCATCCGCATCGCTCATCACGCCCCGTTCGGCACGCGCCACGGCGTCTTTGACCATCAGGTCGGCGGCGCGAAGCTGGATCGTGCCATCCGCAAGCCGGAACCCCGTGGCCTGAAAGGCCCCGATGGGTTTGCCAAACTGCTTGCGTGACGCGGCCCAATCGGTGGCCATCTCCAGGATACGCTCCGCCTTGCCGCAACAGGTCGCCCCCACCCAGATGCGTCCCATGCCCAGCCATTTACCCGAGAGTTCAAGGCCACAACCTTCCTCCCCCAGCACCTGCTCCGGACCAAGACGCACGTTGTCGAAATTCAGCTCAAACGTCTTGTAGCCCCGATAGCTGACACATTTGGTGCCTTCGCGGCAGTCAAAGCCCGGTGTGCCCACGTCCACCAAAAAGGCCGTCACCCGTTTGCGCGGTCCACGCGGGGTTTCGTCAGCGCCCGTCGCGGCAAAGACAATCGCAAAATCGGGCATACAGGGGCCGGAGATAAAGTGCTTCGACCCATTCAGGATCCAGTCATCCCCGTCGCGCCGGGCGTTGGTCTTCATGCCCATCACGTCGGACCCGGCATCAGGTTCCGTCAGGGCGAATAATTCGCGTTTTTCGCCGCGCACGGCGGGGAAAAGGTAACACTCGCGCTGGTCCCCTTCGCAGGCCATCAGCAATTCCGTGGGCCGCGCAGCCCAGCTTTGCAGGGCATGGCTGGTCTTGCCATACTCGCGTTCAATCAGGGACATCGGGCCATAGCCAAGGCCGCCACCCCCGACCTCTTCGGGCAGGTTGCAGGCAAACAGTCCCAACTCATGGGACTTCGCTTCAATCTGACGGCCAATCTCTTCGGGGACATAGCCCAGACGATCCACTTCCTCTTCGCGGGGATACATCTCTGTTTCCACAAAACGGCGGACGGTGCTGACCAGCAGGTCGGTTTCAACACTGGCTTCCATGTTCATTTGTTGCCTCCTTCTGGGGCTTCAGATTTGGCGCTACGGCGTGACATGATCGAAAAGATCACAAAGGCAATAAGCGTGATGGCGATCAACACCACAGCGGCTGCGGCCACCGTTGGGTCGGTGTTTTCGCGGATGCCATTCCACATGCGGCGCGGCAGGGTGTAGACGGAGTACTTGGAGATGAACAACGTCACGACAATTTCATCCCAGCTGAGAATGAAGG
The DNA here is from genome assembly GCF_001458195.1 of Ruegeria atlantica. Classification (GTDB taxonomy): domain Bacteria; phylum Pseudomonadota; class Alphaproteobacteria; order Rhodobacterales; family Rhodobacteraceae; genus Ruegeria; species Ruegeria atlantica. Next base: position 15,000 of record NZ_CYPU01000019.1, read on the forward strand.
CAAAGAGCGCCCCGGCAAAGACCCCCGGTTTGATTGAGGGCAGAATGACCCGGCGCATGGTGGTCCAGTTCGACGCACCAAGGTTCTTGGAGGCTTGCTCAAGCCTTGGATCAAAGGTCGCCAGTGAGGCGCTGACTGTGATCAGCACCATGGGTGCTGCAAGGATCGTATGTGCGAGGATCAGCCCGGCGTAGCTGTCCAGAAGGCCAAGCGGGATCCACAGCCGATAGAACGCCATGGCAGAAATGATCTGCGGGATGATCAGCGGCAACAACAGGAACGCGCGCACCAGTTCGGAGTATTTCGAGGATACCCGCCACAGGCCAATGGCACAAAGCGTGCCAAGGAAGGTCGCCAGCAGGGATGTCGACACCGCGATCACCCCGCTTTGAAAAAAGCTCGATAGCCACTCCTCAGACGTGAACAGCTTTTCGAAATGACGCAGCGATAGCTCTCCCTTTGGCATCGAGAGGAACCGCTTGGGCGTCAGCGACACCGGGATCGCAATCAGCGCAGGTGTCACCAGAAACAGCAGCAACACCCAGGCACCCACACGGTTGAACTTGGCGAACAATCCAGGGGTCATCGCGCAGCCCCCCCGAACACGGTGCTGAGCTTCATGAAGCGCGACATGACCCAAAGCATCGCCAGCACGCCTGCCAGCATGATCGCCGCCAGCATCGCGGCTGTGCCCCACTTAAGGGTGACCAGCAACTGCACCGAAATGTACTCTGCCACCATCAGCACCTTGCCTCCGCCCAGCACGGCGGGGGTGACGTAAAACCCAAGGCTCAGGATGAACACCAGCAGGGTGGAGGCGACCAACCCCGGCAAGGTCAGCGGCAGATAGATGCGCCAGAAGGTCTGCGTGCCGCTGGCACCCAGATTGCGTGAGGCGTCCATCACGCGCGTGTCAAGCGACTGCATCGAGACCAGCAGAGGCAGCACCGCATAGGGGATCATGTAATGCACCATGCCGATCAGCACGCCCAACTCATTGCGCATAAAGGCGATGGGTTCGGCAATCAGACCGATGTTTTCCAGCGTGCCGTTCACCAGCCCCTTGCGCCCCAACAGCATAAGCCAGCTGAAGGTGCGCACCAGAATAGAGATCCAGAAGGACACAAGCAGCAGCGTCAGCATGTAGTTCTTCTGGCGCTGGTGGCAGTGCACCATGGCATAGGCGATGGAATAGCCCAGCGTCACGCTGAACACCGTGGTGATGATGCAGATGCGCACAGTGGTCCAGACAATGCGGATCAGCGCGTCGCTTTCACCCAGTTTGGCGTAATTGCCAAAGCCCGGTTCAGGATCCGTGACCGACAGCCACAAGATGTTCAGGATCGGCCCCAAATACAACGCCACCACCAGCACCAACAAGGGTGCGATGATCAACCATCCGGGATGGATATGGCGGGAGAGTGTATGCATAAGACGTCCTAAAATGCTGGCCGCGCCTCAGGAAAAACGCGACCAGCCTTGGGGTTAGCTGATCGCTTCGAGGAAAGCGTTCACTGCATCACCGCCATTTTTGCCCCACCAATCGGGATCATTGTAAACGATCTTGTCGATGTTCTTGGCTGAGGTGATGGCGTAATCCTGCTGATCCTCCGGGATTTGGCCAAAAGCTTCGGGGTTGGATGGTGTCATGCCAAGGCAATCCAGCAGCGCAAGCTGCGCCGGCACCTCCTGTGCTGTCGCGATGAATTCCATCGCGGCCGCACCCGCAGGATTGCCCGCAGGCACGATATAGGCCCCCGGCATTGCCATGGCCTGATTGTTGACCAGCTTGTAGCGGCCATCGGTGTCATTCTCGATATTGCGGCCCCGGTTCTGCCAAACCATACCCAGCGAAACCTCTCCGTTCACAACCATGGAATGCGCCTCGGACCCAGAGCCCCAGTAAAGGCTGTTGTCCTTGATGGATTTGATCTTGGCTAGCGCGCGGTCCATGTCGAGCGGGTAAAGCGCATCCCCTGCCACGCCATCTGCCATCAGCGCCGCTTCGAGCGATCCGTTGGCCCATTTATAAAGCGAACGCATGCCTGGGTACTTTTCGACATCAAAGAAATCCGCCCAGTTTTGGGGGGGATTATCCCCGTAAGCTTCGGTGTCATAGACAAAGGCATAGCCGTATAGGATCACCGAGACGCCATACTCCAGCGCATAGCCAGGCAGGGTTTTCTCTTTGGAGACAACAGAATAATCAATAGACTCCAGATGGCCGGTGGGCCCAAGCGATACCGCATTGAACAAGTCCGCATCCGCCACGTCCGCCGTGACATTGCCACTATCGACCATCTCCTTGATCTTGCCTTCCAAGGGTCCGGAGGTGTCGAATTTCAGTCCTTTTCCAGTCTTGGCGGTGAAGGCCTCGCCGATGGCAGAGCCATGGCATTCCTCGGACTGACCGCCCCAGTTCCACATCACCACGTGATCGGCAGCGGCCTGGGCGTCACCGGCCAGCACCGCGTTCATTGCCACACCCGAGGCACCGCACAGGGCCAGGAATGTGCGCCGGTCCATGCGACCGGCCTTATAGGCGTGGGCGCCTTCGGTCAGCATCTCTTTCTTGAATTGCTTGTCGTGCATTTTGGTCCTCCTATTGGGTTCGGGAGTGTCCCGGCTGTTATTCAATGGCACCTTTCGCAGCGCTCGTATTTGGGGCTCTAGCCCGTCTGTAATTCCACGGCCGCCTCGTCCTTCCAAAGCAGGTCAACGGCATCGCCAACATCAAGCGGTTCGCTGTTGCGCCAGACGTCAATATCGACCTCGATCTCGGTACCGTCGCTTGCATCCACGATCACCCGCTGCATGGAGCCGAAATAGGTAACCGAGCGTACCGTCCCGCTCATCCGTGCCTCCGAATGGCCTTCGCCTTTGCGCAGGTCGATTTTTTCGGGGCGTAGGGCGCAGGTTTTGCCGTTTTGCTGAATGAAGTTGGATTTGCCCAAGAAACTGGCCGTGAACTGGTTCACCGGCCGCTCGTACAATTCCTGAGGCGTGCCCACCTGTTCGATTGCGCCGTCCCGCATGATCACGATGCGATCCGACATGGACAGCGCCTCTTCCTGATCGTGGGTGACATAGATGAACGTCGTGCCCACGCGGCGGTGAATGTCCTTGAGTTGCTCCTGCACTTCGACCCGCAGTTTCTTGTCAAGCGCGCCAAGCGGTTCGTCGAGCAACAGAACGGGCGGCGCAAAACACAAGGCGCGCGCCAAAGCAACGCGTTGCTGTTGCCCCCCGGACAGCTGCCCGGGCTTGCGGTCCGCGAAATCCTGCAACTGCACGAGTTCCAGCATCTCATCCACGCGGCTGCGGATTTCCTCAGCGGGACGTTTGCGCACGCTCAAGGCGTATCCGATGTTGTCTCTCACGCTCATATGCGGGAACAGGGCATAACCCTGAAACACCATGCCGAAGTTGCGCTTTTCCGCGGGGGTTTGCGCGATGGAGGACCCATCCAGCGCAATGTCTCCTTCAGAGATATCGAGGAACCCTGCGATCATCATCAACAGCGTGGTCTTGCCCGATCCAGACGGGCCCAGCAGAGTCAGAAACTCGCCTTTCTGAATGTCCAAACTGATGTCATTGACCGCCCGGAATGTCCCGAACAGTTTTGAGACACTGCGGACCTGCAAACTGCCTGTATCGGCGAGGTCAGCCATCCGCGCCTCTCAAGTTCAGCTTGTTGCGCGCCTCTTGCGGGGTCAGCACACGACCGCCCATGCGTTCGATGATCTCGCGCGCGCGGGTGACCAATTGGCCGTTTGTCGCCAGTACACCGCGCTCCAGATAAATGTTGTCCTCCAGCCCCACACGCATGTTGCCGCCAAGGGCAACCGAGGCTGCTGCCATCGGCATCTGCCCGCGCCCAATACCAAAACTGGCCCAGCTGGCCCCGGCAGGCAGTTGCGCTTTCATGGCGACCATCGTCTCAACCGTCTGATCCGCGCCCCAGGGGATGCCCAGACAAAGCTGAAACATAGGAGGCGCATCAATCAGCCCCTCATCCACCATCGCCTTGGCAAAACGGATGTGGCCGAGGTCGAATACTTCCAACTCCGGCTTCACCCCCCATTCCTGAACCAATGCCGCCATGCGCCGGAGCGTGGGCGGGGTGGAGATATAGATCATATCGGTGTCGGAAAAGTTCAGCGTTCCGCAATCCAGTGAACAAATGTCGGGCAGACATTCCTTGATGTGGGCCAGCCGTTCCTCGGGGCCGATCATGTCTGTGCCGGGGCCGGGCATTGCCGGGTTGGCGGGGTCCGAAATCCAGTCGCCGCCCATCCCGGCAGTCACATTGATCACTACATCTGTGTCGCTGTCGCGAACCCGGTCGACGATTTCCTTAAAGAGTTTCGGATCGCGTGAACCTTGCCCCGTCTCTGGATCACGGGCATGGATATGGGCAGCAGATGCCCCGGCCTGAGCCGCCTCAATCGCCGCACCAGCGATCTCTTTCGGCGTGACGGGCACATGCGGACTTTTCCCCGTGGTATCGCCCGCGCCGGTCACAGCGCAGGTCAGCACAACCTCATAGTTCATCTGGCAACGCCCCCCTTTTTCATCAGCTTGACGCGGGAAAGGGTAAGAAAGTTGTCGATTATCCGACAGACTTTCAGCTAGGCTGGCGAAAAAACGTAACGAACAGCATGGACTTCTGCAGATGGAAATCGACATGACACCGCCGATGACACGTGCAGCGCATCATGCCATTTTCGTTGTGGTGCCACGGTTCAACATCACCACGTTGATCACCATGATCGAAACCATGCGAATCGCGAATTACCTTTCGCCAGAGCCTTTGTTTTCATGGGACATCGTGTCATTTGACGGTGCTGAAATCGTCGCCAGCAACGGCATGACAACACGTGTTTCGACGCAGCATGACACCCTGCCAACGGCCGATCACATCTTTGTTCTGGGCAGTTGGGGAACGGAGCATTACGACAACCGCCTCCTTACCGCGTGGTTGCGCAAGCGCGCGCGGGCAGGCAGTGGCATTTGCGGGGTGGAGCTGGGCTGCTACGTCGTCGCGCGCGCCGGTTTGTTGGAGCGCAAGCCAGCAACCATTCATTGGTCGTGGCTGAGCGGTTTCCGAGAGAGCTTTGGCCGGGTGGATGTGCAGGAGTGCCTGTTCACCATCGACGGCAAGATCATGACCTGTTCTGGTGGCCTGGCGGGGGTGGACCTGATGCTGCGTCTGATTGAGGGCACCCACGGCAGTGGCTTTTCTGGCGAAATAGCCGATCAGATGCTGCATCATCCGATCCGCAATGCTGGCGCATCCCAGCGCTCCACCATGGGGCGCAGCACGGAAACGATGTTGCCCTTGGTCCGTCAGGCGATGACACTGATCGAAGAGAACATCGAGGAACCACTAAGCGTGCCGGAGATTGCGCAGACGCTGGATGTCTCCCAGCGCCAGCTGGAGCGGAAATTCAAGAAACATGTGGGCTGCACAGTGGTGCAGTTCGGCCTGTTGCGACGGTTGCAGAACGCGCGGTTGCTGCTGATCTCCACGGATCTCAGCGTACGCGAGATTGCCACCGCGTCAGGGTTCAACACCCTGTCCCATTTCGCCTATTCCTTTGGTAAATTCTTTGGCCGGCGTCCTTCGGAGTATCGGGAGGCATGGCCTGCCAATGAAACGGCGCCCAGCTGGCCCGGATCGCTGTCAGATTTTCTCTCAACGCTTAAGGAAATTCCGGGCCGTCCCTAACCCAGCCGCGCCTCGCGCAGCGCGCGCAGCACTGCGACAATCTCCCGATCGCGCTGCGCGGCCATATCCTCAAAGTGGCGATCCCCGGCGATATCATTGCAGCCATCAACCATGCGGTCACGCAGCTCCCGGGTCAGCTCTGGTGCGTCGAGCCGGGTCCATGGCAGTTTCAGTGCGGGGCCAAACTGATCCAGATTGGTGGCCATGCCGCCTGCGCCACAGGCCACATGAAAGGCCATACACTGACCTTGAGACACCATTCGCGGCGCAGGCCCATTCATCAGGGCAATGTCGATGTCTTCAGGCGTAGCCTCACCATTGGCAACCATGTGCAAGGCCTCGCGCCAGAGCGCTTCTTGCAGCCTTGTGGCGACGAATCCGGGGATTTCTTTTTTCATCAACAGCGGCGCTTTGCCCGCTATTTCATAGAACTGCCCGGCCCACGCCACAGCGGCGGACGCGGTTTTGTTGCCGCCCACAATCTCCACCAACGGCAGCAGGTAGGGCGGGTTGAACGGGTGTCCGATCACGCAGCGTTCGGGGGTGGCGCATTTGGTCTGGATCTCGCTCATGGTCAGACCAGAAGTCGAGGAGCCGATCACCACGTCAGGGGCAAGTACCTCTCCCATATGTGCATAGAGCGCTTGCTTGATCTCCAACCGCTCCGGTGCGCTTTCCTGCACGAACTGTGCGCCCTCCAGCGCCTGTTCAAGGTCGGTAAAGATGCGAAGACGGTCCAACGATGCGCCCTTAGCCAGGCCCAGATCCGTCAGGCTGCCCCATGCGGTGTCGAGGATCGAATGGAATGCATCCGTTTCGCTCGCATCATGCAGATACGCCGTCACGTCATAGCCGCGGGCCAGAAAATGTGCGGCCCAGCCGCCGCCGATGGGGCCCGCACCAATGCTGGTCACGCGGGTCACGCTGGACGGATCAGGATACATCATTCACCTTTGAAGTTCGGTTCGCGCTTTTCCACGAAAGCCGCCACCCCTTCGGCGGCATCATCTGATTTGAGCATCTTGCGATAGACCGGCATCGGGTCCGTGCGCATCTTGTGAAAGGCCTGTTCCAGTGGCACGCATTCGATCTCGCGCTGCACCTCTTTTACGGATTGCATCGCCAGTGGCGCAGACCAGGCAATCGATGCGGCCCAGTCACGTGCGGCATCCATCAGCTGCTCTTTGGGCACCACCTTGTTCACCAGCCCGTAGTGCGCCGCCTCCTGCGCGGTCATCCGGCGGCCTAGCAGGAACATCTCCATCGCGATGTTGTGCGGAATGCGGCGCGGTAAGCGTTGCAGCGCGCCTGCGTCCGGCACGATGCCCAAGGGCATTTCCGGCAGGCCGAACTCCACATGATCGGCGGCGATCAGCAGGTCGCACCCCATCGCCATCTCGAACCCGCCACCAATCGCCAGCCCGTTTATGGCCGCGATCACGGGTTTGTTAAGCGCCCAGTTTTCAGTGAGCCCGGTAAACCCGCCAAAGCCGTAGTCATCGGTCTCCCACCAGTTGTCGAGCTGCATCTCTCCGTCGTTGAGTGCCTTGAGGTCCCAACCTGCCGAAAAGATCTTCTCTCCGCCGCCGGTCAGGATCGCGCAGCGCAAGTCCTTGTCTTCGTGCAACTCCTGAAAGGCTGCGGCCAGCGCCTGTGACGTGGGCACATCAATGGCATTCACCTTGCCGCGCTCCAGCGTGACTTCCAGAATATGGCCCTCGCGATGGACCCTAACGCCGTCTGACATGGGCTTACCCTTCTTTGAATTCTGGCATGACTTCGTCTACGAACATGCGCAGGGATTTCTGTTGTGACGCATGATCAAGCCCCAAGGAGGCGTAGTAGATGTACTCGTTTACCCCCAAAGCCTGATAGCGCTTCAGCTTTTCGATGACCCGGTCAGGCGAGCCGAACATCAGGTTCTCTTCCAGCATGACGGGGTCGTATTGTTCCCGCCCTTCCAGTTCATCCAGCGGGATGGAGGCAGGAAAGCCATCCTTCACGTCGCCGAGATTGCGATAGAGGTTTTCAAACTGGCTGAGCAGGCGGCGGATCGCCTGCATCGCGTTTTCGCCATCGGCCGCGTTGTCATAAACGCATGAATGCCGCATCAGGGCAAAGCGCGGAACCCAGCCGTTATCGGCCTTCTCAATCGCCTCATCCAGTTGTTTCTTGTAGAGTTCGGCCTCTGCAAAAGGACGGGTGAACGGCCAGCAGTTCACATGGCACTTCTCACGCATGGCATAATCGTAGGTGATGGGTGAGCGCGCGGAGACCCAGACCGGCACCTCTTTCTGAAGTGGCTTCGGCACTGAGGTCGAGGTCGGGAATTGCCAGTATTCACCGTTGTGTTCGTAGTCGCCCTTCCAAAGCTCCCGCACCGCAGGCAGCATTTCCTGCATATACCGCCAGGCGTCGGACTGTTTCAGCCCCGGTTTCATGCGGTCAAACTCGCGCTGATAGGCACCTGAACCAATGCCGAATTCCAACCGCCCGCCGGTGATCAAATCGGTGAACGCCGCTTCGCCCGCCAGATTGATCGGGTGCCAGTAGGCTGCCGTGGCAACAGCCGTGCCCAGACGGATGCGGTTGGTTTCGGCAGCCCACCACGTGAGGATCTGGAAAGGATTTGGCGCGATGGTCATCTCCAACGCGTGGTGTTCGGCAGCCCAGACGATATCAAACCCGCCCTCTTCGGCGATCTGCACCATCTCCAGCGTGTGGCGCGCGACGTCAGGCATGTCCAGACTGTCATCAATCCGTTCCATATTCACGGCAAGTTGGAATTTCATTGTTCTCTCCCTCAACGCATTACAAACGGATTGGCCATCGGTTCATCAGATGTGTTCATCCAAACCGTCTTTGGGCGGGTATAGTCGTAGATCGCCTGAAACCCGCTTTCGCGGCCATATCCCGATCCTTTGATGCCACCGAATTCCGCAATCGGAGACACCACGCGGTAGGTGTTCACCCAGACGATACCGGCGCGCACCGCGCCGGCCATGCGAAGCGACCGCGCGCTGTCGCGGGTAAAGATACCTGCTGCCAGCCCATGTTCGCTGTCATTGGCCAATGCGAGGACCTCTTCCTCGGTTTTGAAGCGCTGCACCGACAGGACCGGGCCAAACAATTCAGTGTCAACAATACGCAAATCCTGACGGGGGCATTCGATGATCGTAGGCTCATAAAAGAGACCCGACATCCCCTCCGGCTGCTTGCCGCCGACCAGGACCTTCCCGCCTTCTGTTTGGGCATGTTCCACCTCGCGCTGGATGTGCTCCAACTGTCCGGTGGTGCAAAGCGGCCCCATTTGGGTCTCTTCCGCCAGCGGATCACCAATCACGATCTGGCGCGCCTGCGCGGTCATCTGTTTAAGGAATTGATCGGCAATGTCGTCGTGCAGATACAGCCGTGACCCGGCCACACAGCTTTGCCCCGTGGCCCCGAAGATGCCCGCGATAGAGGCGTTCACAGCACTTTCGATATTGGCATCGTCAAAGACGATGAACGGGGATTTGCCCCCCAGTTCCAACGAGACTTCGGCAAAGTTGCGTTTGACGTTCTCCAACACATGACGCGCGGCATTTGGCCCGCCCGTAAAAGACACGCGGGCCACGAGCGGATGACCCGTCAGCGCACGGCCGCAAGGCTCCCCATAACCGGTGATGATGTTGACAACGCCTGGGGGAATGCCGGCTTCTTCGATCAGCTTGCCAAACTCCAGCATCGCCGCACTGGCATGTTCAGACGCTTTCAGCACCACCGTATTGCCAGCCGCAAGCGCCGGACCAATCTTGACGGCCACCAGAAACAGTTGAGAATTCCACGGCACCACGGCGGCCACCACCCCAAGCGGTTCACGTCTGGTGAAGACAAACATGTTGGGCTTGTCGATGGGCAGTGTCTCACCACTCACCTTGTCGGCACAGCCTGCGAAGAAGTGAAAGAACTCGGCGATGTAGGTCGCCTGCCAGCGGGTTTCTTTCAGCATCTTGCCGGTATCAATGGATTCCGTGCGCCCCAGCACCTCGGAGTGTTCGGCCAGCAGATCGCCCAGCTTGCGCAGGCATTTGCCCCGTTGCGTCGGTGTCATGCCCGCCCAGGGTCCGGTTGTGAAGGCCGCATGCGCGGCCTCAACCGCACGGTTCACGTCAGCCTCGGTCGCTTCGGGCACGCGGCTCCAGACCTTGCCGTCAGCGGGATTCACGCCGTCAAAGGTGCCGCCGTCCGCTGCATCACACCACTCTCCATTGATCAGCATTTGGTAGTTGGTGATCTCACCCATGAACTGCATCCCCCTCTGTTACCCTCTCATTCATCTCCGCTTTTGCGCTGCATGTGCGCGAAATTACGACAGGGGTTGTCGAAAAATCCGAAAGACCTTTTGGCGGATCAAGGCAGGCTCACCGCAAGGGAGGGGTGTGCATGGCGAAAAAAAAGCAAGTGATCGGTGGTCCGCTGGAAATTGGCGGGCGGGTCTTGTCCCTGTCGCGTGCCATACGGGTGGGTGACTTTGTGTATCTGACCGGGCAAATCCCGATAAAGGATGGCGCGCCCATGACAACAGGTACGGTAGAGGAGCAAACCCGCGCCGTGCTGGATGACATCACCGCCACGCTGGCGCTGGCGGACTGCACCCGCGATGATGTGATCAAAGCGATGGTCTGGTTGCGGGATCGCAGCGATTTCCCCGGTTTCAATGCGGTCTACGGGGAGTACTTTCCTGTAGAACCGCCCACCCGGTCGGCCGTCGTCAGCGATCTGCTGGTCGACGCGCGGGTAGAGGTCGAGGTGGTTGCTTACCGCCCGTTAGACGATGCGTAAAGCACCTGACGGCACCGCGTTTCGCTGCGCCGGGCCAGAGGTTGGGCCGGTTGTGGTCATGATCCATGGTCTGGGCCTGAACCAGGACTGTTGGCAGTGGACGGCCCCCGCGCTGAGTGATCGATACCGCGTGCTGCACTATGACCTTTTCGGGCATGGCCAAAGTACACCGCCACCCACGACGCCAAGCCTGTCTGTGTTTTCAGATCAGCTGGCCGCCTTGCTGGATCACTGCAATGTCGGCTCAGCAACGCTGGTCGGATTTTCCCTTGGCGGCATGATCACGCGGCGGTTTGCTCAGGACCGTCCCGACAGGACGGATGCGTTGGCCATCCTCCACTCCCCCCACAAACGCACCGATGCTGCGCAGGACGCCATTCTGAAACGGGTGGAGCAGGCCCGCAGCGAAGGCCCGCAGGCCACAGTCGACGCAGCGCTTGAACGATGGTTTACAACAAGTTTCCGGCGCACCAACCCAGAGATGATGGATAAGGTGCGGGGATGGGTGGTGGCAAATGACATCAGCATTTATCACACGATCTACCGCGTCCTGGCTGATGGGATCGACGAGATCGTCGCGCCCCGACCGCCCATCACCTGTCCTGCATTGGTAATTACCGCTGACGAAGACTTTGGCAACGGCCCCGAAATGACCCGCGCCATAGCGGCAGAGATTGCGCAGTCAAAGGCTGTCATCCTTCCGGGCCTGCGTCACATGGCCTTGGCCGAGAACCCCGAGGCTGTGAACACGCCCCTGCGCGACTTTCTCGATGGTCTGGAATTGACCAAATGAGCACGAAGATCCTGAAGGGCCTGCGCGTGCTGGACCTGAGCCGCATGTTGTCCGGGCCCTATTGTACCATGCACCTCGCGGATCACGGTGCGGAAGTGATCAAGATCGAAGCGGGTACGGGCGACACAAGCCGTGGCAACGGCCCTTTTCGGGACGACGACCCGGAGCACAGTTGGGCGGGCTATTTCGTAAGCCTGAACCGCGGCAAGAAGAGCATCCAGCTGGATCTGAAATCCGATGAAGGCAAGGAACAGTTTCGCGCGCTTGCCGCCACTTCAGATGTGATTGTCGAAAACTTCCGGCCCGGCGTCATGGATCGTCTGGGGCTGTCGTATGAAACACTTGCTGAGGCGAACCCCAGAATCGTCTACGCCGCGATCAGAGGATTTGGCGATCCGCGCACGGGGACAAGCCCCTATTCTGATTGGCCCTCCTACGACGTGGTGGCGCAGGCCATGGGCGGATTGATGTCCATCACCGGGCCAAATGCCAATACCCCCACCAAGACCGGTCCAGGCGTGGGAGACATATTTGCAGGAATGATGATGGCCTTCGGCATCATGGCCGCCCTGCGCGAGGCGGAGGCAACCGGCAAAGGACAGTTCGTCGACGTGGCCATGTACGACGCGATGATCTCTTTGTGCGAACGCATGGTCTATCTGCACGATTTCACCGGCAAGGTGCCCGGACCAGAGGGCAACCGGCACCCCTTTCTGAGCCCGTTCGGGTTGTACCCAGCTGCGGACGGGCATGTGGCGCTTGGCATTGTCGATGATGCGTTCTGGCGGCATCTGACCGAACTGATGGGCCAGCCTGAGCTTGGCACCGATGTGCGGTTTGCCTCGCGCGGCGCGCGGGCTACCAATGCGGTTGAGGTTGATCGTCTGGTCTCTGACTGGTTCTCAAAGCTGAGCAAGCAAGAGCTGACCGAAACACTTGGCGGTCAGGTGCCCTTTGGCCCGTTGAACACCATTGAAGACATTGCCCGCGACCCCCATGTCGCGGCCCGCAAAATGCTCGCACAGGTGAATGGCCCGGATGCTGAAACGACACCCTGGACGGTTGCCGCCAATCCGCTGCGTTTTGGTGCGCATAGGCATGGGGCGTTGAGCCCACCTCCGGCTTTGGGTGCAGACAATGCAACGCTCGATACCCTGACGCCGCCCACACCGATGGCACCAGAAACCAAGCGCACCCTGCGCGACGCCTTCGGGCGTTTCGCCACCGGGGTCACCGTCGTCACAACCCGACAGTCAGACGGTACACCGCGTGGTTTCACGGCAAATTCCTTCACCTCCGTGTCACTTGACCCGCCGCTCTTGCTGGTCTGCATCGGCAAGGCGGCGCATTCATGTGACACGTTTGCCGGTTGCGATCATTTCACCGTGAACATTCTGGCAGATGACCAAAAAGAGATTTCCGGCCTCTTTGCCTTGCAGTCGCCGGACAAATTCGAGACCGTCAAATGGCACTCAAATGCCCAGAACATGCCCGTCATCGATGGCACCATTGCCAGCTTTGGCTGCGCGCAGCATCGTCTGGTGGACGCAGGCGATCATCTCATCCTCATCGGTCGTGTGCTCGATTTCGAGACATCGGATGGGGATCCACTGGGGTACTACAAGGGCGCGTACTTTGATCTTGGGTTGGACCGTGCCGTGACCGAGGCCGCAACCAAAGGTGATGTGACAATCGCCGCGGTTTTGGCACATGAAGGCGGGTTGTTGTTGCAAGAAGAGGCTGACGGAAGCGTCACGCTGCCATCCGCGTCCTCGACGCAGGCCTTACTGAAGGTCCTTGGCGATGAAGCGATGAAGGCCGAATTGACGCAACTTTACGCGGTCTATCAAGTCACGGAAACGGGTGCACAACGCATCGTCTATCACGCGCGCCTGCAAGGCGACGCCGAGCCGGGATTGACGTATTTCACTCTCGACAATCTGCCACTTTCACGGGTTTCGGATGATGCGGAGCGATCCCTTTTGCGCAGATACGCACAAGAGCACCAGCACGGCACATTTGGCATCTATCAGGGCACAGAAGTCGAAGGCGTCGTGCACAGATTGTCCGGAAATCACAAGTACCACATCTGACAGGAGACCCCCATGATACCCGAATTGCGCAAAGTCATCACATTTGACGAAGACATCCATACCGAAGGCGGTCGTCCCTCTGACCCAGTCTTGCGCATGATCGGCGTGGCAGCCGTGGTGGAAAACCCCTGGGCCGGGCGCGGTTTTGTCGAAGACTTGCAGCCAGAAATCCAGCGCATGGCCCCCGTCTTGGGCGAAATGCTCACCAACCGCCTGATCGCGCTGGCCGGCTCCGGCGATGCAATCGAGGCCTATGGCAAGGCCTGCATCGCCGGAACCAGTTGCGAAGTCGAGCACGCCTCAGCCTTGATCCATACATTGCAATTCGGCAATTTCTACCGCGAGGCCGTTGATGCCAAAAGCTATCTTGGTTTCACCAACACGCGCGGACCGGCAAACACTCAGATCCAGATCCCGTTGATGGACAAACATGATACGGGTCGGCGCTCACATTATCTGACCGTACAGTTTTCCATCTATGACGCACCTGATGTGAACGAACTTGTCGTCGCATTGGGGGCCGCAACCAGAGGACGTCCACATCATCGTATCGGAGATCGATATTCTGATCTTGCAGCCCTTGGGCGCGACATAGAGAACCCTGCCGGTGTCTGAGCAGACGCAGTTTGCTCGCGATCAAACCAAAGCGTGCAACAACCTCGTCCAATCCACCGTGGTGGGTTCGACGTAGCTTAGGCACGGAAGTGTAACGCATTGTGCCTTCAGCGGGCGCTCATGCTGGTGGTGTCAGACCAATTCGAACCAGTCTCTACAAGGACAATGACACTGTCCTTATGCCGCGCCGAGTTGACGCCACTCAGTGAGAGCAACGGCGCGGTTGAGCTTGAAATTATCGCGGTTGTAGAGGTGGCGTTCCAGATTAAAGTGGTTGTGAACCGAAGAGTGAACAGCGGAGAATTTCTGCAGGCTTTTCATCTGCCGAAACCGCAGCATCACCCGTTCTCGTCGTCGAAACGGCTGGTGCGAATTCTCGCTTCGATTGTTCCGCCAGCGGCCGGTTTCCTGCTTCTGTGCATTGCCTATGATTTTCATGGCAGCACCGTAGGATCGAAGTTTGTCCGTCACGACGACATGTGGGCTCCCATAGCGTTTCATTGCTTTCCTGAGGAATTTCAACGCGGCTTTGCGATCTCGGCGCTTCGTAACAAAGGATTCCAGAACTTCACCCTCATGATCCACGGCACGCCAAAGATAGTTCGTCTCACCGTTGATCTTCACGAAAACTTCGTCTAGGTGCCACCGCCAATTCGAGTACTCTCGGAGATTTTGAACGCGTTTCCGACGGATTTCAGCGGCAAACAACGGGCCAAACCGATTCCACCAGAACCGGATCGTTTCATAACTGACGTCGATACCTCGTTCGTGCAGAAGGTCCTCGACGCTCCGCAATGAAAGCGGAAAGCGAACGTACATCATGACCGCCAAGCGAATGACCTCGGGGCTGCTGTGGAAACACTTGAACGGATCGCGTTTTGTCATGATCGGACGCTACAAACCCACCCGGCCCGGCTCAAGTCAAATCCTTCTGACAATGCCGTTCGAACTTTTTTGGGCCTCGGGAAAATAAATTGTTCATCTCTAATTGCGGCGGCCGTCAGCGATATTCGCTCCAAGTTAGTAGAGCCTTGCTGCACTACGACAGAGCACGGTTCGCTTCTTCTGAGCTGTAGTTTATTGGTAGTCTAAGACGCGCATCCAAATTAAAGGAGCCAGCCAGGCGGAACATTGCTGTCCCTCCTGTCCATCTGATGGACAAAAGTATTTTGTGGCATGCTTATTACCGTGAATTGGGGAAGCAATATCTTCGGGAGAAGATTAGTATGATCACCGCGCTAAGCTACATCGGTATTCGTTCCAACAAGTCAGACGATTGGCGGCAGTTCGCCGGCAATGTGCTGGGCATGCAGGTTTTGGATCACGGGGGTCGCAATACGGCGTTTCGGATGGATGATCAGCGCCAGCGGTTAATCATATCAGACGAGCCCGGCGATACTCTGGCCTACATCGGATGGGAGGTTGGCGAGAAGTCTGACCTGGAAAGGCTTGCCACCAAACTGGAGGCGGCGGGGCACAATGTGACCCCGGGGGATCGCGGACTGGCCGATCGCCGCTATGTGACGGAAATCATTACATGTGTCGATCCTGCAGGGAATCGGCTTGAGTTCGTCTGGAAGCCGGAGAAAACAACAGATCCCTTTATCCCGGGTCGACCAATTGAGGGTTTCAAGACCGGCCCATATGGCATGGGGCACGCTGTTTTACATGTGTCCGACGCCGAAGCGCTCGTGCCATTCTATCGCGACGTTCTTGGCTTTCATTTGAGCGACTACGGCTTGAAGCCAATTCCTCTCTACTTCTTTCATGTCAATGGCCGGCATCACAGCTTTGCTATCGTTGGGTCAGGGCAGGCAGGGTTTCATCACTTTATGGTGGAGTACGACAATTTGGACGACGTGGGCCAGGGATATGACCTGGCGCAAATAGGTCTTGCCGAAATCGCTTACACATTAGGGCGGCACACAAATGATTACATGACAAGCTTTTATGCCCATACGCCGTCGGGCTTTTTCGTGGAAAGCGGTTGGGGCGGGAGGATCATTGATCCATCCACCTGGGAGGCATGTGAAACAAATGTCGGGCCCAGCTTTTGGGGCCACGAACGGCTGTACCTGAACGAACAGGAACGCGCCGCCTTTCGGGATAAGCGATTGGCAACCGCAGCCGCGGGGCACCGGGCACCTAACGTTGTGAATTGCCCGTGGCTCTACGGACAAGTCCCCGAGGTCTGAACGATGTATGACGTTGCGATTATCGGGTTTGGTCCTACCGGCGCGACACTTGCCAACCTCCTGACCAAAAGCGGTGTTTCGGTTGTGGTTCTGGATCGCGAAGGCCAGATGTACCATCTGCCCCGCGCCGTGCACTTCGATGACGAAGTGATGCGCGTTTTCCAGACCGTCGGGATAGCTGACGCGCTTTTTAAGCTGGTGCACATCAACCCGGGCATGAAGTTCGTAGATGAAAACAATGAGTTGCTGCTGGACTGGCCAAGACCGCAAAACGTTACGAAACATGGGTGGCACGCAAGCTACAGATTGCATCAGCCTGATCTCGAAACGCTGTTGAGAGCCGAACTGGCGCGTTCCCCGACGGCCACCACGCTGGAACTTCACAACGTAGTAAATCTTGAACCCACAGGGAATGGCGTAGAGTTAACCGCACAGGATAAGACAAACGACTGCAAGTCCACCATTGAAGCTCGATACGTTGTTGGCTGCGACGGGGCCAATTCGTCCGTGCGTCGCTGGATCGGCAGCGAAATGGAAGATCTGGGGTTTGAAGAACGCTGGCTGGTTGTCGATTTGCATCTCAAACATCCAATGCCAGAGCTTGGCGATCATTCCATTCAATTCTGCGACCCGGACCGACCGATGACTTATTGCCGGGCCCCCGGTATTCGCCGCCGCTGGGAAATCATGGCTTTGGACGGTGAAACCGACGCCGAAATAATGGAACATTCGAGTCTCTGGGATCTGCTATCGCGGTGGATTACGCCTGACGATGCCGAGATCGAGCGCAGTGCTGTCTATACTTTCCGTTCACAGGTCGCGAAAATCTGGCGAAAGGGACCGGTTCTGATTGCCGGAGATGCCGCCCACCTGACGCCACCCTTCATGGGCCAAGGAATGTGCACCGGTATTCGAGACGCCGCGAATTTGGCATGGAAGCTCGTCAAAGCACTCAATGGCGGCGATGAAGAGATGCTCTTTGACAGCTATCAGGATGAACGAAAGCCCCACGCGCGCAGCTATGTTGAAACTGCGGTTCGTCTGGGCGGCCTGATCAACTCGCTTGATCGGGAAAGTGCCCTGCAACTTGCAGACAGTTCGCGTTCAGGTGCCATGCGATCTATTGCGCCCAAGCTTGGTCAGAGCGCACTGTTGCAGGTGCAGACAAACAACCCTTATGTCGGGCGTCCCTTTCCCCAAGTGCACCTTGATACCGACGGACAGCGGCTGGACGATGCTGTTGGACACAAGCACCTTCTTGTCAGCCGCGCCTCATTGCCGGAATGCAGCGATGATGCTGTCGCACTTAATGCGCGTGATCACCCCCAGCTGGACGCCGTGCTCTCAGATATTGGAACAAACGCCGTCTGGGTGCGACCCGACCGGTACGTCGCGGCTGTCGCGGAAACCCTCCTGGAACTTCCAGAACAAGCCCTGTCCCTTTTTAAGCCGAAAAAAACGAAAGATAGATATGAAACTGGCATCACTGAAATCCGGCGGTCGTGACGGATCACTCGTCGTCGTGTCAAAAGACCTGACCAAAATGGCATCTGCCACATCAGTTGCGCAAACGTTGCAGCAAGCGCTCGAAACTTGGGAAAGTTCAGCCACAGCGCTGAAAGAGATCTCGGACTTGGTCGAGCAAGGTGAGATTGACACGATGGCTTATGACGTGGACCAATTGGCCAGTCCGCTGCCTAGATCATATCAATGGGCTGATGGAAGTGCATATCTCAGCCATATGCGCTTGGTACGCAAAGCCCGCGGTGCTGACATGCCCCCCGGTGCTGAGACGGACCCACTGATGTATCAGGGGGGCGGTGACTATTTTCTGGCACCGACCGATGACATTCCCTGCATTGATGTAGACTGGGGATTAGATTTTGAGGGCGAGATTGCTGTGATCACCGACGATGTGCCCGTCGGGTGTTCTGCCGAGGCGGCGACCGGTCACATCAAACTGATAATGCTGTGCAATGATGTCTCATTGCGCAATATTATGAAACCGGAACTGGTTAAGGGGTTTGGCTTTTATCAGTCAAAACCTGCAAGTGCGTTTTCGCCGGTTTGCGTGACGCCGGATGAACTGGGTGAATACTGGACCGGATCGAAAGTTACATTGCCGCTCGAAACCTTCTACAACGGCAAAGTCTTTGGCAAAGTGCCAGCTGGCACCGACTTGAACTTTGATTTCGCCCAGTTAATTGCGCACGCTGCAAAGACCAGAGAATTGCGTGCAGGTACCATCATTGGATCGGGTACAGTTTCGAACACCGACCATGAAATCGTCGGATCGTCATGCCTTGCAGAAAAACGGATGATCGAGATCATCGCCACGGGTGAGGCAGAGACACGATTTATGGAACCTGGAGATACTATTCGCTTTGAGATGCGAAACCCGTCTGGCCATTCAATTTTCGGCGCTATTGACCAAAAGGTCGTCGCCACCTGAGAATGCCTAACAGAACGGCCTGAAGGATGAGAATGGCGGTAGACAACCAACCCAGCATTCGTGCCCTGCTACGCGGACTGGACTTGTTGCGGTTCGTGAACAGTCAGGGTTCGGCGAAGCCTGCCGAAATCGCCGCTGCGATTGGCGTGCCGAGACCGACTGTCTATCGGCTGCTCCACACTTTGGAAGAAGCGGGATACATTCTGATGTCGGCATCGGACGCCCGGGTCAGGGTATCGCCTCGTGCATCAGGTCTGGGCGACAACTATGCTGCTCATTCGCACATTTGCCGTGTTGCTGCCCCAGGTCTTGCGGAATTCACCGACGTGCATTCATGGCCTCTCGATCTTTCGGTTTATCGCGATCTGCACATGGTCATCGAAGAAACCACGCACTGGCGCAGCCCGTTCTCGATTGATCGGAACATGGCCGGGTTGTCCTTGCCGATACTCAGGTCTTCGGCTGGGCGCGCCTTTCTGGCATTCTTGGAAGACAAGGAAAGAAGCATTATTCTTGATCTGCTGCGCAACAAAAACGACCCCGAAGACGAGCGTTTTTTGCTGGAAAGCTGGATTGCTTCACGCCTCGATCAATACCGCAAACAAGGATACGCGACGCGCAGTCCTCGCACCTTTCGACCGGACACATCGAGTTTAGCGGTTCCAATCATATGTGAGGATCGCGTCCTAGGATGCCTATCGATCATCTGGATCGCCAGCGCGTTTTCAATGACCGAAGCTATCACCCGTTATACAGGTTCGATGAAAGACTTGGCCCATCAGATAGCAGCGCAAATGGCACAAAGCGCATCTGTCCGCCAAGCGGACAAAAAGATCTAAATCACAGTAAGGAATTCTGCGGAAGCGATAGATTTAGGAAAAACCGGGAGGAAACATGAAACATCTCATCAGATCGACTTTACTGACCTTTGGAATTTCGTTGACGGCAGGCGCAGCTCTGGCTGCGGACACTGTTCTTACAATCTCGTCATGGGCGCCGCCAACGCATGGCATGAATGCGAAACTCTGGCCCGAATTCACGAAAATGCTGGAAGAGGCCACCGAAGGCCGTATCAGCGCAGAAGTAAAGTACGGATTGGGAGCGCCACCGGCACAGTTCGACCTTATTCTGGACGGGGTAGCGGATGTCACCTGGATTTTTCACGGATACAATCCAGGACGTTTTGTGGCATCCAAGATGATCGAGTTGCCTGGTTACGAAGGCAATGCCGAGGCCGCGTCAGTGGCCTATTGGCGAGCGTATGAAAAATATCTCGCCGAAGCAAACGAGCATGACGGGGTGAAGGTTCTTGCTATGATGACCCACGGCCCCGGCATCCTGCACTCGGAGACCAAGTTGGCCTCGTTGGATGATATATCTGGCATGAAGTTGAGGCTTGGTGGTGGGGTTTCAGGAGACGTGGGTGCAGCGCTCGGTGCCACCGGTATCCGGGTGCCGGCACCAAAAGTCTATGAAACATTGGCCTCCAAGGCGGCTGACGGTGTCATGATGCCCATGGAGGCCCGCGCAGGCTTCAAGCTGTTCGAAGTTGCACCGCACAGTTACTCTGTGCCCGGTGGGTTCTATCGCGGCTCTTTTGCAATCGTGATGAACCAGGACAAATACGACGGGCTGTCAGATGAAGATCGCGCTGCTTTGGATACCATAGCTGGCGAAGCGCTTTCTCAGGTGGCCGGGCGCATGTGGGACGAGATTGACCAGATTGGCATCGAAACCATTGAAGCCAATGAGGGCAACTCGTGGACTGAAGCCAGCGAATCTGACGTCGCAACCTGGAACGAAATGACGGGCCCGATCATCGAAAGCGTTCTTGCCGAGGTGTCGGACAAAGGAATCGACTCCGCAACGGTGCAAACATTCATTGCCGAGCAGATGTCAGGCAACTGAACCGTTACGAAGAAACACTGCGGGCCCTAGTAAAGGGACCGCAGTTTTACGAGGCAGGCATGGCTAACATTCAGAAACCGAGGCTACGCAATCCCTGGTACGTTGTTCTTCATCTGCCCACATGGATCGCGGCGGGCACCTTGTTCATGCTGATGTGCATGACGTTCTTGGACGTAGTTTTGCGAAGCGCCTTCGACAATCCAATCGAAAGCGCGACCGAACTGACCCGGCTTTTTATGGCTATTATCGTATTCTCCGCCTTACCCTTGGTGTCGTGGAAGGGTGAGAACATCGTCGTGGACCTGCTTGATCCTTTCTTCAGCGAACGGCTGGCCCAAATGCGCGATAGCCTGATCGATGCAATCTGCGGGATAGTTCTCATCTGGCCGGCAATACGGGTGTGGGAACTTGCGGAACGGGCGCGTCAGTATGGCGACGTCACAGAGTATCTGAACCTGCCACAGTTTTATGTCGGATGGTTTATCTCGATCTTTGTCGCCCTCACTGCAATTGCCTTTCTGGCGCGCAGTGTCGTGCGCCAGATCGCTAATACTGAGGTCTCCGAATGACTCTGTCGTTGTTGGGGCTCGGAGCGGTCTTAATTTTCGTTTTCTTGCGCATGCCCATTGCCATAGCCATGGGGCTTGTCGGCTTTCTGGGTTTTGTGGAATTGCGCGGATTTCGCGCCGCGATCTCGATGGTGGGTCGGCTGATTATCGACACGGCTCAGGATTATGGGTTGTCGGTGGTACCTCTCTTTATCCTGATGGGCCTCTTCGTGAACAAGGGCGGCCTTTCAAAGGAGCTCTATCGCGCGTCCTACGCATTTCTCGGCCATATGCGTGGTGGATTGGCAATGGCGACGATTGTGGCCTGCGCTGGCTTCTCCGCAATCTGTGGCTCTTCCCTGGCGACAGCTGCGACAATGTCCAAGGTCGCCATGCCGGAGATGCGAAAATACAAGTATTCAGACAGTCTGGCGACGGCCTCCATTGCGGCGGGGGGCACCTTGGGCATCCTGATACCGCCCTCCGTAATCTTGGTCATCTATGGCCTGTTGACGGAAACAAGCATCGGAAAGCTCTTTATCGCCGGCGTTGCTCCAGGGTTGCTGGGCGTTTTGCTATATCTTGTGGCTGTCCGGTTTTCGGTGACCCGAGACCCGGATGCCGGACCGGCGGGCGAGCGGGTTTCATGGCGAGAGCGGCTTTTGTCGCTCAGGGATATTTGGGCAGTGCTGCTGCTGTTCTTCCTAGTGATTGGCGGGCTCTACGGTGTGTTGGATGTCTGGCCCTTCTTCATAACGTTTTCCCCGACCGAGGCTGCAGGAATGGGGGCCGCTGGCGCTTTCCTGATTGCATTGTCCAGAAGATCCTTGAGTTTTTCATCGACCATGGAGGTATTGATCGAAACTGTGCAGACAGCGGCCACGCTATTTGCGGTCTTGATCGGAGCGTGGATATTTTCGAACTTTGTCAATCTTGCGGGGCTGCCCGAGGCACTTAGCAACTTCGTTCTTTCCCAGGGGCTGTCGCCGACACTGGTCATTGTGTTGATCCTGCTGGTCTACGTTCTTCTTGGTTGCGTTTTTGAAAGCTTGTCGATGCTGCTGCTTACGGTGCCCATCTTCTTTCCGGTAGTGACCAGTCTCGGGTTTGATCCGGTTTGGTTTGGTATTGTTGTCGTCGTGGTCACCGAGATAAGCCTGATCACCCCGCCCGTCGGTTTGAATGTCTTTGTACTAAAAGGTGTCGTTAAGGATGTCCCCACATCTGTGATATTTCGAGGTGTCACTCCCTTCTGGGTAGTGGATATCCTTCGACTTTTGATTATCGTCTTTTTTCCTTGGCTTGTACTTTTCTTACCAAATTCAATGTAGGCCGGCTCTCGGTGGTTGGTTTTAAACCTGAAATTGCCTTTTCAAGTTGTCTGTTTTGGGCTCAACGCGGTCGTTCGTCGAAATTTCGTGAGTGACTGCCTTGCGGACAAAGCAGACCGTCACATTCGCACCATTTGGTGGTTTCGGGTTGTCGGTATAAACTCAAAGAAATGGGGGAGAGAACGATGAAAACACTATGCTATTTCTATGCCTTAGCATTTGCCAGTGCGGCGTTTGCGCAAGACAACACTGTCGAAGGACGGCCGATGACCGCGGCCGAGATGGGGATCATGCAAGGGACGCCTCCAACCCGAACCATCGATATTTCTGTTTGGGACAAAGGCCCGGACAATCGTTGGGCGTTTCAGCATATCAGCGAGTTCCTGCACGTCGCAAATATCAGCCGTGGTTCAAGACCGGCCGCGCCTCTCAATCTCGCGCCTCTAGACCTCTCGGGGCTTCATTTTGACGGCTTAGACGGTCAACCGATGACAGTCGCAGACATGCTGGTCCGGACGTATACCGATGGCTTCATCGTTTTGCACAACGGCGATATCGTCTTTGAAAAATATTTCAATGGAATGACTCCGCACACTAGGCACCTTCTGATGTCCGTGTCGAAGTCCGTTACAGGCACTCTGGCTGGGATACTCGTGAATGACGGACGACTGAACCCGACGGCGATGGTCACGGACTATATCCCGGAGATGGTTGGCGCGCCTGGTTTTGGTGATGCGACGGTTCGGCAAGTTCTTGATATGACAACATCTATAGTCTTCAGCGAGGACTACGCCGACCCTGAAGCAGAGGTTGTCGCACACGAGGCCTCAACAGCTTGGCGCGGTGAAAATGCGCCCATGGCCGAGGAAGGGGTCTATGCCTTTGCCGCTACCATTGAAAAAGACACGTCGCGACCGCATGGTCAGCAGTTTCAATACGCATCGATCAACACTGACGTTCTTGGCTGGTTAATCGAAAGGGCTTCGGGACAGCGGTTTGCGGACTACATGAGCGCCGCGATCTGGTCGCAGCTCGGAGCCGACCACGATGGCCAAATCACGGTCGACTACAAGGGCGCCGCCGCCGCAAACGGCGGATTCGTTCTGACTTTGCGCGACCTTGCTAGGTTCTCGCAAATGGTTCTGGACGATGGTTTCTACAATGATCGACAGATCATACCGTCTGGGTGGATCGACGATATCCGCTTTAACGGGGACAACGCGGCTTGGCAGCCGACAATCTACTCTAAGACTTGGTCCGACGGCTTCTACCGAAATCAGTGGTATGTGACCAAAGACGACCACGGTTCGTTCTTCGCCGTCGGAGTCAACGGTCAGCACATTTGGATTAACCCCACGACCAGGACGGCAATCGTTAAGTTCTCATCGCTTCCAGTGAGTGCAGACAAGGAGAATATCGCGTTGGGCTGGGCTGCAATGGACGCGATCTCCCGCTCATTTCAAGAGTAGTCGGGAATCCCGGCAATTCCCCTCTTGAAGGCACAGACAAAAAGGCACTTCGAAGGTCTGCTTCGGGCTCGGAGCGGTCATCTGACCTTTTCCGTCAGATGACCGAGATGCGGACAATGCCGCCGTTCGCGAAAAACGCCTCAATCTCGAAAGGGGCAGAGCTATTTTCCTTGTACTTCCGTGGGATACCCCAGCGACCTTCATATCAGGGGAGTTCACCCCCTTCGTAAAGCCAATTTACGGCCGCTACATCAGGAAAAATCTGACTACCCACCTCACGCATGTGCCGAGATATTTCGCCCGTCATACCGTCGGCCTTTGCTTTGCCAACTTCTCCCTTGCGGATCATTGCGCCAGAACCGAGAATCGGAACTTTGCCAGCAGTGCTCGCCTCAAATTTGTTCTCATTCTTCTTCATCCACGGAAACGATGTGTACTCAAGGATTTTTGCCCAATGATCGTGGCTCGGCTCCTCACCTAAGAATTCCGCTATCTTTCGGACAGATCCCTCGTGGTCTCGCTTCATATCCGCAAAATGGATGAACATGACGTTTGGCTCATGCCGAAGCGGCCACCACGCTGCAAGGAAACCAAAGAAGGCCCCCTGCAAGCCATGGCCATCTATAACCTCGGAATAGAATGACGGAAAGTCTGGGCGGCACATTGCTTCTCTTGGCATCTCCCAGAGGTCGAACCATTCGTCTGTGTGCTTGTCTAGGAATGTCTTAAAAGAGACGACCCCTTCTTCGGGATTGCGGAAAACGACGACGTATTTCACGTCTTTGCCTGAACCGGCTGTCTGGAATGGCACACCGGGAGGTGGGGAATGTGTCTTAAATGCGCGGCGAGTATCTGTGGGCATCGCGGCCACTCGGTCCACAACATCCTGATGGGGCTGCCCGGGGTAACCCAAGAACTCAATCCAGGGGACTTGCTCGTAGATATCGCGAAATTCAGAAGTCCCACCGGTCAGCAGTTGATGAACAATATTCATTGTCCAAGTTGTGCCGCTTTTGATGGGCACCGAAATGACGACGTCCCCATCACGCCATTCGATCATCTGCTGAATCTCAGGCTGAATCCATGGAGGTCCTGCGGGAGGAGCATCGTTTTCCACAGTATCGCTCATCTTATCGATCTCCTTACTAGCTATTCACCAAGACGTGCAAAAAACTATTTTCCGTTCAGTGAGCCGTGTCACGCATGTGAAACTCTCGTCCTTGTCAGACATTGGCAATTCCCATCGGCACGTTTTAAGAATGCAAGAGCCTTGTATAGCACAGTTGGCGCAACGAGTCCGCTTTGGGCGGCGGTCTCAATGGGTCGATGCAACACATGCATTGAAACGCTCGGCTGGTGTTTCGTAGTTGAGCGTCTTTCGAGGTCGTTCGTTGAGCTGCCTTGCGACAGCACTGAGCTTTGCCTGACTATGTATCGACAAGTCCGTGCCCTTTGGGAAGTACTGTCGCAGCAGGCGGTTGGTGTTTTCGTTTGTGCCGCGTTGCCATGGGCTGTGTGGTTCACACAAAAAGACATCGATATCCGTCGCCAGGGTGAACGTCTTATGCCCGGCCATCTCTGTTCCACGATCCCATGTCAGAGAACGATACGGTGCTGTCAGACGAATTCGAACCAGTCTCAGTTTGCCAGAAAATGTCGGAACCTAGGCGGAACAAAGCTGGCGCCACTCGGCGAGAGCAGCGGTTCGGTTGAGTTTAAAATTCACTCGTGAGTAAAGGTGGCGTTCCTGATTGAAGTGGTTGTGGACCGAAGAATGGACGGCAGAGAATTTCTGCAAACATCGCATCTGTCGGAAGCGCTGCATGGCCCGTTCTCGTCGTCGAAACGGCAGATGGGAATTCTCGGCCCGATTGTTCAACCAGCGGCCCGTTTCCTGTCTTTCAGCGTTGCCAATAACTTTCATGGCAGCGCCATAAGAGCGAAGTTTATCCGTCACAATTACTTCTGGTCGGCCATACCTCTTCATAGATTTCCTTAAGAATTTCAACGCTGCTTTACGATCTCGCCGCTTCGTAACGTAGGATTCCAGCACTTCACCTTCGTGATCAACGGCCCGCCAAAGGTAATGCATCTCTCCGTTGATCTTTACGAAAACGGTGCTGTCAGACTAATTCGAACTAGTCTCAGTTTGCCGCGGAAATCGCGAACTTATCCGGAACAAAGTTGACGCCACTCGCTAAGAGCGGCGGCGCGGGTCAGCTTGAAGGTGTCTCGACTGGCTAACGATCTTTGCTGGTTGAAGTGGTTGTAAACGGAGGAGTGGACGGAGGCGAATTTCTGCAAACTTCGCATAAGCCTGAAACGCAGCATGGCACGTTCTCTTCGTCGAAACGGCAGGTGCGAGTTCTCGACGCGGTTGTTGAGCCACCTGCCCGTCCTTTGTTTTTCGGTAGCGCCAAGCTCTCTGAGCGCGGCTCTGTATGAGGCGAAGCGATCCGTGACGACGTTTTCCGCTTTTCCGTGCCGCTTCATCAATTTCCTGAGGAATTTCAGTGCAGCCTGCTTGTTTCGGCGTTTGGTGACAATGGCTTCCAGTACCTCGCCTTCATGATCAACGGCCCGCCAAAGATAATGCCGCTTGCCATTCACCTTCACGAAAACCTCGTCAACGTGCCACTTCGATTTCGAAAAGGCTCGGAGTTGCTGAACCCGTTTTCTTCGGATCTCTGATGCAAACATCGGGCCAAACCTGTTCCACCAATATCGGACAGTTTCGTGGCTCACGTCGATGCCTCGCTCGTGCAACAGATCTTCGACATTCCGAAGCGAGAGCGGGAAACGGATGTACAGCATCACCGCAAGACGGATGATCTCTGGGCTGGTTTTGAAATACTTGAAAGAGGCAGGATTGGTCATGGGCAAAAGCTACGCAACACCCCTGCCCCGCTCAACCCAAGTTCTTCTGACAAGACCATATCGGGCTTTAGCCAAGCCAAACTCAGCGCCGTCGCTCGCCAGCTCAACGAGCGACCTCGAAAGACCTTGCATTACCAAACGCCAGCGGAGAAATTTGAAGCTTGTGTTGCAGCGATCAGTTGAAACCACAGCTCAAAACGGTCATTCGCTGCGATATGCACGGATGGCCGAGATGCGGACAGAACGGGCATTCGTCTTATTGGCGGCAATGACTGCACTGAGCCCAAAGCAGTCTTTGAATGACGGCCATCAGCGGAAATGATATCTATTGGTTCAATCGGTTCGTAGGGCCGACACAAGAACAAAAGGAGAAACACCCATGAATCGTAGATTTGTTCTGAAATCCACTGTTGCTGCAGGCCTGATGGCTCTGGTTGCCGGATGTTCGACCGGAGGTGACGACATCATCGAAGTTGCTTCGTCTAGCGACCAGTTCTCGACCCTTGTGGCGGCTGTTTCGGCTGCTGGATTGGTGGAAACATTGCAGGGTGACGGTCCATTTACCGTATTTGCTCCGACCAATGAGGCCTTTGCTGCCCTTCCAGCCGGTACTGTCGATGATCTTTTGAAGCCGGAAAACAAGGATCAGCTTGTTACTATCCTGACGTATCACGTCGTTCCTGGTAACTTCCCCGCAAGTTCGCTGGCCGGGAAGAAAGGTTCGCTTACAACTGCTCAAGGTGGCACCCTCACTGCGGATGGAACTGACGGCGTAAAAATCAATGGAGCAAACGTCATCGCTCCTGATATCTCAGCTTCCAACGGCGTAATCCACGCAATCGACACGGTGCTTCTTCCCTAGTAAGTACCCTTCATCGGGCGAAATTTATGGCCCCGGTTAATCCGGGGTCATAGGAAGAAGGTCACACCCAAGAATCTGGTAATATCCGGGTGCCCTAGCAAATCGATATCTGGAAACCATAGGCTTGCCGTAGAGTTGGGAGAGCCTAACTGAAGCAGACAGTCGCTTTGTCAGTATAGTGTTCGTTCATACCAATTGCAGCGAACGACGGCACCGAGCCCAATCTGTCTTATGCTGCGGAACAGCCGAATGTTCGCTTTTCTCCTAGGCGACCATCACGGCACACGCCATCGCAATGACCCTAAGCCAACGTGGAATAAACCTCGGCAACTCGCTGAAAGGTCCAATAGCAGGCGATAGCCGCACATCCACCGGCTAAGCCCACTCGTAAGGACATCCACAAACTGGAGTTCACGCGACGACACATTATCAAGGCAGGCCAGAGCGCAAGAATAATGGCGACCTGGCCAAGCTCGACGCCAAGATTGAATGCAAGCAGGCTTTGCCAGATGTTTGGGGATGTAACTTGCAAAATCTTGTGCAACACAAAGCTAAACCCAAGCCCGTGCAAGAGGCCAATCAGCGTCGTCAGAAGCACCATCGTGACCTCAGAGCGCGCGCTGTCCTTAAAACTCATAAACGCTGCGACAGCTGCAAATATGATAGAAAGCGCGATTCCGGTTTCGACGGCAGGAACAAACCACGCGCCCGATGGTACAAACCCGAAAAACCCCAGCGACAGCGTTACGCTATGCCCAACGGTAAAACCAGTTGCACGCAGCAATAGCGCCCTGAGTGTCTGCGCTCCAATGACCAAACACACAACAAAAAGAACATGATCCAATCCTTCGAGGATATGTCGTATACCTTCCCAGACAAAACTCAGGAATCCTCCATACCCCTTTTGCTGAACCACCAATGGTTCAGTCATTAGGCCCCGAGATCGGAATATCTGCGGTGTGTCCGACGCGTAGTCGAGATGGAGGTTGGCCGTTTGGTCCTGATCCGGCAAGCCGGGGTCCAGCACGTTGGCAATGCTGTACGATTGGACCGGGCCGTCAGTGTCATAATGCAGGACGAGATCGACAATTGTGTCACCAACAAACAGCGGTGGCGTTAAGGCCGTTTCAGCGGCCACGGCCTGTTGAGCTTCGGCCAAAGTTGCAAATCCGGGTTCATTTCCAACGCGATGCAAGCGAACGGACTTAACTGTTCCTCTTAAGCGCTGATTGTCGACAAACAGATGCAACCCAACTTCGGCGAATTGCCCCAGCCCATTGGGATCGCTCATGGCAGCTTGCAAGTCGACAAAGTGGACCAACTGACCGTCGCTCATGGCATTAGTCGTGAATGGTGCAGCTTTCGGCAAAGCATCACCATCCTGATCACCGACCTTGTCTGCAACCAGATAAGGCATGGGCGTACGGATGTAGACACGCAGACCGTCTTCGGAATGCTCGACATGCGAAATTCGAACGTTTAGGTTAAGCAAAAAATGTGCCGAGGCCGATAGCGTCAGTGACAAAAACACACCGACAAACAGAGCGCTGAAAGCAAAAACCTTTGGTCTTAAACACTTATGCATTTGGATCGCGAGCCTCGATCACAGTTAATCCATCCAGCTTCCATTGCCCTGACTCAGGTACAACCTCGGCTAGCACCCGGAACGTAACCGCGCGTATATGGGCGTGTCCCCAATGACCGCCTTGGGCTTTCACTGTCCAATTGGCCAGAGTACTAAACCCACCCGGTTTAAGGGTCGGGTCAATGTACTCCACTTTCAGCGCACTAATATCTGTAACTGTCGCAAGACTGCCTCCTGGCGTTCGGATTACGAGACCACGTTCTACCTCTGTTGCGATGTCGCCCAGAGATGCCGCCGTTACAATGTGGGCCAGCTCTGCCTTTCTTGCCGCCGGCGAAGTTTCCAGGGTCACCGTGTTCAAGTTTTCGACCATCGAGCGCAGTATATCTTCCGCAACCTGCTGCTCAGGGGGCTCGGTCTTACTCCAGGGTAATTCCGGCAAATATCCCGAAAATACAAACGTTGCCGAAGCAGCGGCAATCATAGTCGCCCAACTGGCACGCTTTGCGACTTTGCCTCTGGTTAGCAGGAGAAAACAGAGTGAGACGGCGCTGATAGTCCCGGCGATCAAAGCCACGGCCGGGTTCTGTCGTTTCTGCTGCTCTACTGGAATCTGAGTAACAGATGCTCTTTGGTATCGGAGTAGGTGGTTCTGCCAGTGAAACTGAGGGTCCGCAGGTGTAACAGCTCCAAAGAACGGCCCGGCGATATCGTTTGAAATGGTCGCAACGCGGGAAATTTCCTCGTCAAATATATCCCAAGTGACCGCCACCTGATCGGGAAGGTCTGCCGATGAGAAAGACAGGATAGCTCCAATAAACGTATTGTTCACAGACACTTCCTTTCCCGGCTCGACAACCTGAAAACCCTGCGATGTCAGCTCCAGGAGTTTTGCAGTAGCGTTTGATGGTTGCACTGACTTGCCATCAATGGTCACCGGGTTGCGAGAAGCCAAAAAAGACGCCGCCTGGTTTACGATCAAGGCGCTATGCTGTGGCGAAAGCGTTTGCCCCACTTCGAAAGTTTCACCAATCCAAGGCGCCAGTTCACGCAAGCGGATCAGTGTTTCATGCCGAACTTCACGAGGTTCGATGTAGAGAAAGGTGGATGTCCCGTCCTGAGCTTTTCGATTCAGGCTTTCAGCAGAAAAGCGGCTGTACCACGGATCAGGCCAGTGAATCTTTAACTCTGCCGGCTTTGCCAAGAAACTGAAATCCGTGACCGGAACCTCTCGGTCAAAAACCTGCATCCCGATTGTTACCAGTGGTTCGCCATCCTGCGATGGAGGCAATATGGTCAGCTCGTTGGGAACTGAGTTTTGAAACGGAAAGAACACTTCGACGAACAGAACACGCGGATCTTTTGGCGGGCTGGGAACAGTTTTGCCCGAGAATGGATCGCGCTGACCTGCAAGCGGCGAGGCCCGGTCGATGCGCGTTCGGTATTCTAACTTTCTGATTTCAGCGTGTAGGTGCTGTTCGTCCCTTGCAACAATAGACAGCGCCCGACTTACAGTTTGTTTAGAACCTTGATTGGAATCTTGCTCAACCTCCGGCTCACCCCCGACGAAATCTGATGACCACTCTATTGGAAGCATATCCGCAAACAACGGAATATCTTCGACATAGACCTCAAGGTCGACGTAAACCCCATCATCTTTGACATGAAGGACAGCAATATTGGGTGCGACTTCCGAACCGTTTGTCAAAACGACATCTGCTGAAACGGCCTGTGCACCCGAGACCATCACGCTCAGCATCAGGAATAGTCGGCACAGATACCGCCAAATTAAAATTTTGTTCACCCCTGAACGTCAATTTTCCGGCATTGGCGGTGGCGTGTAACCATCCCATTTGCCCGCGTTGACTTTGTCGGACGGCTCTTTTTCTTTTGAACGCGGGGCATTGATGTACTCGTCGCTTACAGCTGGTGGCAATGCATAGTCATCAACACTCGCTTCCCGAACAACGATCTGGTCCTTGGTTACGTTGATCACCTGAAGATCTCGCGCCAGCGTGAGCGGTCCATCGTAAGTCGAACGGACGCCTTCCAAAATCGCCTGATAATTTTCGGGTGATAGAACAGAATGATACCCGAGGGCCATACGCGGCTCGACCGCAGACATCACTTTGCCAAAAGCCGCAGGTTCGGTATGAACGCGCGTAGCTACATAGGTCGCCTGTTTCATGTCCCATCCAAAATACGGGGCCAAAGCATCAGGTGGAAGAAACGCCTCGTGAGATGCGATGTCCGCCCCTTTCGCATATTCTACATACCATTTGTTTGGGTAAGTATCTCCGCCAAAGACGTATTTAAGTCCGTTCCATTCCAGAGAATAACTCACCGAGCCATCTAAGCTGTGGATAGCAGGCCAGGAACGGATAGTTACGTCGTTCTCCTGATAAACGATCTCGTTTTCCTGCATGTAATCGAATTCAGTGACTTCAAGCTTGGCGCCATCATCCGGCAGCGCCCCCGTACGTGTCGCTAAATCCCAAGCATAGGCTTTAGATATACCCTCGACATAGGCTTTGGTGCCCAGTTCATCCTCTGACCCGGACGGGCCGAAGACGCGGAGCGGAGTATATCTGCCCGAAAGCCAACCCCCAACATGCAGACCCATAAAATCCCCAACGTGGTCTACATGTAAATGGCTGAAAAAGACCTTATCGACCTTTGCAAAGTCCGGTCGCAGCGAGAACAGGTTGCCCGTTGCGCCAGTTCCTACGTCAAACAGAAAGACGTCCCCATTCCCAAGTTCTACATAAAACGAAATCGAAACGGCTGCCTTGGTTTGGTTTGGCATACCCGTACCCAATGCCGTGATACGCAACTCATCCTCGCCGAGGATTTCAGTGTTGGGAAAGTAAGACGCGGGATATACACCGTTTTCGATTTCAGTGGCACTCCGACCCGTCGGTAAGGCGTTTTGCGCCGTGGCTGTGCCAGCCAGCGTCATGCCTAATGCCATCAATGTGCCGGCTGCGGTTTTCATTAAGTTATTCATTGATCCCCCCCTTCAAAGCGAAGCCTCGTAAGAGAACACGAAACCGTGAACCTCTTGCTCACCATAGACATCTCTACGGTAAGTCCATAGACTGCTCTATGTAAAATAAAGAATGCTGTAATTTGAATGTCAGAATCTATCGATCGAAGCTCACCAAAAAACGCCGCGACCAAGGAAGACTGGATATTGCTGGCCTACAAAGTACTCAATGAGGGCGGCGTTTCCGCGATAAAGGTCGTGCCAATGGCAAAGCGACTGAATCTAACAAGCGGCAGCTTTTACTGGCATTTCAAGAACGTCCGTGAGCTTTTGGATGAGGTTCTCAGATATTGGGAGCAGGAATTGACTGACAAAGTGATCGCAAAGGCAAAGACATTTGGCGGCCCCCCGGAACTCTGCGGACAAAGCACCAATTCGCTGCGGCTGCATCGAAGTCCGCTTACAACGCGTTGCGACGATCAATTGTTTTGCAGGTCAAATTAGCCATACAAGAGCAACGAACCGCTGCTAGCTATACGAATAGGCACCGATTTTCGACGTTCTAAGTTTGTTGTTCACCAACGCTTCTGCAAAGGTGATACCTGCAGCCACCCCATCGATAACGGGTAAGCCAAACTCCTCGCTGAGATGGGCCATTAGGTCAGCCATTCCTGCGCATCCAAGAACGATTGCTTCTGCATTGTCCTGTTCAATTGCCACACGAATTTCTGACCGGATTTTGTCCAGCGTGGCCGGGTCGCCCTCTTCAAGCTTGAGAACAGGAATTTCAGTCGCTCGAACACGCCCGCACTTTTGGGCAAGCCCATAGCGCATCAGATTGTTTTCCAGCCCCGGCACCGAGCGGGACAGAGTAGTGATAACGCTGAACTTGTTCGCAATCATACTGGCCGCATGATACGCGGCCTCACCAATGCCTAGCACAGGAACGGAAACGAGTGTACGCAAAGCGTCCAGCCCTGTATCGTCAAAACAGGCAATGACTATTGCGTCTACGTCTCTGTGCTGAACGACCTCCTTCAACAACCCTGGCACACAAGTTGCGACGTCCAGAAATCCCTGAATGCTGGCTGGGCCGTCTTGCGAACTGGCGGCCACAATCTCTGTGTCGGGACGGGCAACAGCGCGCGCCGCCGACGCGATTTTGTCAGTCATGGAAGTGGTTGTATTGGGGTTGATAACAAGAATTTTCATGTCAACTCACACCTCGCCGCCAAGATAGGCGGCTTTGATCCGGTCATCGTGCAACAGTTCTTTTGAGTTGCCTTCGATGACAAGGTTCCCGGTCGCCATCGCGTAGGCGCGGTGCGAGATGCTGAGCGCCATGCGCGAGTTTTGTTCGACCAGCAGTACCGACACACCTTCGTCGCGGTTGATCGCCACGATAGAGCGGGCGATGTCCTGTACCAGCTTTGGCGCAATGCCAAGACTTGGCTCATCCAGCAACAAAAGCTTGGGCTTAGCCATTAATGCACGACCAATCACCATCATCTGCTGCTCGCCACCTGACAACGTGCCAGCCGCCTGAGAGTAGCGCTCCTTAAGGCGCGGAAAGCGGGTGAGAATGCTGTCCAGTGTGACTTGTATTTCGGCCTTGTCGCTGCGGGTGAAGGCCCCCATCATCAGGTTGTCTTTAACTGACATGAATGGGAACACGCGCCGCCCCTCAGGCACCATCGCGATGCCGCGTTTGACGATTGCAGACGGGTCGGTGCCGTCGACACGTTCCCCGTCAAAGGTGACGGACCCTTTCACAGGTTTTGCCAAGCCCGTAATGGCGCGCAAGATGGACGACTTGCCCGCACCATTGGCCCCTATCAGGGCAACCGTTTCGCCTTGGTTAACGTTGAGCGAGACACCTTTCAGCGCATAGACATGGTCATAATAAAGTTCGACGTCTTTGAAATCCAACATGGCTGTCATGGCTTACATCCCGATTTCGTCGTCGGCGCTGCCCAGATAGGCCTCGATGACTTTTTCATTGTTCTGGATTTCGGATGGCGTGCCTTCGGCGATCTTTTCACCAAAGTTCAACACGACGATCCGGTCCGAGATATTCATGACGGCGGGCATATCGTGTTCCACCAGCATCACCGTCACGCCACGTTCGTCGCGTACAGAGCGCACGAGATTGACCATGTTCATTGTCTCATCGTGGTTCATGCCTGCAAAGGGCTCATCCAACAGCAGCACCTTGGGGTCAGTGGCTAGGCCAATAGCGATACCTAACGCGCGCAAGTTGCCTTGTGGTAGGTTACTGGCCAATTCATTCGCAATCTCAGACATGCCGAGAAACTCCAACAACTCATCCGCGTACTCGCCAAAGGCTGTCACATCTTCTTTGGCGGTTCTGGAGCCCCAGAAATACCCGGCCAGAGATGCCTTGGCCCGCAGGTGCTGCGCGACCACAACGCTTTCGCGCACGGTCATGCTTTTGAAAATCGTCGTCTCTTGAAACGTGCGCACGATACCTTTGCGAGCCACGACATACGGTTTCAGGTTGGAAATAGGCTCTCCGCGATAGAGCACTTCACCTGATGTGGTCGGTGTGAAGGATGAAATCATCTTGAACAGCGTGGATTTCCCCGCACCGTTCGGGCCGATCACCGACAAGATTTCATTTTCTGACACATCAAAACTGATGTCATTGTTTGCGATTAGGCCGCCGTATTTCTTGGTGACAT
The DNA here is from genome assembly GCF_001458195.1 of Ruegeria atlantica. GTDB lineage: Bacteria > Pseudomonadota > Alphaproteobacteria > Rhodobacterales > Rhodobacteraceae > Ruegeria > Ruegeria atlantica. Next base: position 49,971 of record NZ_CYPU01000019.1, read on the forward strand.
TGTTGACCTGAATAAGGGCGCTCATTTGTTGTTCCCCTTTCCAAACCGAATGCTGAGTAGGCCATTGGGTAGGAAGCGGATCACGGCGATCAGGATGATCGAGTAAACAAGCATTTGGTATTTGCCGAGTTCGAACAAAAGGTCCCAACCAAAGTACAATACAAGCGTTCCAAGAATTGGACCAAAGACATAGCCAAGTCCCCCAAGGAAGCAATTCAGCATAAAGTTGACCGAATCCGCGACAACAAAGGTGGAGGGGTAGACCGACTGCGCGATTGAGCCGAACATGGCCCCACCGATGCCGCCAAAGAAACTTGAGATCGCAAAGATCACAATGCGGATGTAGGCGATGTTCACCCCGATAGAACTGGCAAGCTCTTCGTTTTGCTGCATCGAACGGCAAAGGTGCCCAAGGCGCGAATTGACCAGCCTATAAAGTGCCGCATAAGTCACGACCATCAGGATGCAGGCCGTCAGGTAGAAGGCCAGTTTGGTGTTCTCCATTGCGCCGAAATCGGGGATCAGCGGGATGCCGAAAATGGAGGCGCCGGATGGCAAGGGGATGTTCGAGATGCCTTTGGCTCCGTTTGTGATGGGCAGGGCCAATGCTGTCAGCGTCACTACTTGGGTGAGGACCAGCGTAATCATCGCAAAATAGACGCCACGCAGGCGTAAGATTGGCAAGCCAATCAGCACGGCGACCAGCCCAGCAATCAACCCGGCGGCTGGGAGTGATATCCAGAAGGACCACCCGGCTTTGACGACCAGAATGGCCGAAACATATGCACCAATCAGCGCAAACGCCCCCTGGCCAATGTTGATCCGCCCAATGTAGAATGTCAGCCAGACGCCCGCACTAGCGATGGCCAAAAGCGCTACAGAGGTCAGGGTAAAGTAGAAATCCCAACGTCCCGTCATGTTGATAAGCAGCGGCACGCCAACAAAAATGGCCACAAGGAAGACACCGACGCCAACCAGTTGTTTTTTTGAAAATCCCATCATCATCTTAACCCCACGGCTTGCCCATCAGGCCCTGAGGCCGAATGGCGAGGAAGATCATCAGCGAGATGAAAATCAGCAGGTATGTGATGTCACCATATTGAGCCAGATACGCCAGCCCGAAGGCTTCCATAAAGCCTAGGATAATACCGCCCCAGATCGCGCCAGAGATCACTCCGGCACCGCCGATCATCACCATCATGAAGGCTTTGATTGATGTAGGCCCACCCATACCAAGGTTCACACCGGTGATGGTCACCAGAAGGCCCCCAACCAAACCAGCCAACATCGCACCAAGCGCGAAGCCGATCATAGAGTAGCGGTCAACATTAACGCCCATCAACTGAGCGGCGGTTCGGTCTTGGGCCAGCGCTCGCAACGCACGACCGGTCTTGGTGTATTGCATCAGGCCGATAAACGCGACGATCGACAGGATCGCCAAGATGCAGATCAGAATGCGGTCATAAGGCATGATCAGGCGGAAATCATAGTTGAACACGCCATCGACAATCTTAGGAACGCCGCGCTGCTTTTCGCCAAAGACAATCAGGATCAGGGCATCCAGAAAGAATGCAATCCCTGCCGCTAAGAGCATCGTACTTTCTTCGCGGGCAGATCCCTTGATTACAGGGGCAAACAGGTATCGCTCAATCAGCGCCCCGAGGATCGCCAGCGTCACGCAGGACATAACCAGGGCCAATACGAACGGCACGCCCCACTGGCCGTAGAATGTATAGGTGACGAAACCGCCAATCACGTACATCTGCCCGTGGGCAAAGTTGAGGACGTTCATCAAGGCAAAGATCAGGGTCAGACCAAGCGCGATCATCGCGTATTGAGACCCCAGATAGACGCCATTGGCCAATATCTGTTCCATTTCGATTTTCTTTCGTGGAAGAGCCCTGGGCCAAAGCGACCCAGGGAAAGTTCTGCTCAGGTGAAACCTAAAAGCAGAAGGGAATTTTTAGTCGACCTCAGCGACGAACAGCGTTTCGAACTGGCCGTCCTGATAGACATTTACCACCAATGGCACTGCAACTTGACGCTTTTGGCCAAAGGACGACATGCCGACATAACGCAACTTTGCATCACCGTTCATGTAGGGGTTTGGTGCCTCAAAAGTGTCCATTGTCGTTTGGAACGCATCCACATCGGTGATAGCGGAAGGGTCGGCTTTCAGCGTTTCCAGAATATACTCCAAAGCATAAACTTTGGTGTTGGATTCGTCGTTGTACTCGCCAAACATATCTGTGTAGCGCTGTACAAACTCGTTCATCATTGGTGATGCGAGCTCGGGCGTGGATGCCCCGCCAACTGAGATGAAGCCATTTGCAAGATCCCCGGCACCTTCTGCCAGAACACCTGCATCCTGAGCGGTCTCGGTTGAAATCACACCTTCGAAACCCAGTTCCCGAGCGGAACGTATCAACTGTGGTGCATTCGCCGGTGAAACTCCGGACAAGACCAACAGATCAGGGCGTGTACGCATGATTGGCGTTAGAACGGGTGTGAAATCTGTCGTATCGACCTGATACGTGACGTTGGATGAAACAACTTCCATGCCAAGCGTTGTGGCTGCTTCAACCCCGCCGTCACGCTGGCTCAGAGGGTCAGATTCGTTGGCCGCAATAAAGGCGACCGTCTTAACGCCTTTTTCTTCCATCAGATATTTGTAGATCGCAGGGCCGGATTGATAGTTGGCAACCATACCCAATACGGCGTTGGAGGCCGGTGCTTGGTAAAGCGACTTTGGAAAGGCGTATGGGAAATACATGATCCCGTTAGCTTCAGCCACGGGGCGCACGGCTGCCGCGCCGTCGTCAACGTTTGGGCCGACGACATAGTGGATGCCTTCCTGGGCCATTTTCTCCATGCCCGCAATTGCGCGCTTGGGGTCTTTTTGATCATCAAAGGAAACGATTTCAATGTCATAGGTCGTGTCGCCGATGGTGTAACCGCCAGTCTCATTGATCCAGTTGGCACGCGCTTCCATTGAACGTTGGTTGGAAATACCCCAGGCGGCAGCAGGTCCGCTAGTCACGCCAACAAAGCCAATTTTCAGAACCGGATTTTCTGCGAAGGCAGCAGTTGCCCCAAACGCCGTCAGTGTTGCAGCCGTCAGGGCTGCTTTCATGAGTGATCTTCGCTGCATATCTTAACTCCCGTTGAATTCAAATTCGACGCGTTTCACGCCATTCTTGGCCGGCAGTTTGATGGAATCCCCATGCGTGCCGCATGGTCAGTTCACGATTGTTAACAATTTTTGTCAACATATTTGGCAATTTGGTCGACAAATTCTAATGCTTGGCCTTAGACTGATTGGAGATTATGCCTTTACAGCCAGCGAATCCGCAAAAGCAATCAACCCTGAAAGTAGTTCCGTGTCCTCCATTCCTCAGCAAAGCAGCATAGGTAAGACGGGCCCCAACCAGGGATCGGATGAGAATTTTATTGTTGAGCGCATCTACAAGGCGGTCATGGAACAACGTTTGGCACCAAACACCAAGCTGAGTGAAGCACGCTTGTGCGAAACCTTTGGCGTTGGTCGTATGCGGGTTCGACGGGCACTTCTACTACTCTCGAGTCAGGGGCTCATTGAGTTACAGTCAAATCGCGGCGCTTATGTTGCCTGTCCCGACAAGTCCGAGGCGAACGACGTATTTGCGGCTCGGATGTTGATTGAGCCACCCCTCGTTCGGCAATTGGCTCAAAGCTCTGGTGATATTGATCTGACGGTTCTTATTGATCACATTGCCCTTGAGGGCGCGGCCCGCGAAAAGGACGAGCGCACCGAGATCATTCGACTGTCCGGTGAATTCCATACAAAACTCGCCCAAGCAACGGGCAACAAGTTTATCTTCCGCATGATGCGCGAATTGGTCACGCGAACATCCCTCATCGTTGGCCTTTTCGGATCGTCGCAAAACGCGAGCTGCCCAGATGATGAGCACAGTAAGATCCTGCGCGCGATCCAGTCACAGAACCCGGAATTGGCTGAGAAACTGCTCATATCTCACCTGAACCACATTCAGAACGGCCTTGATATGGAATCGCGGCAGGAACCTCAGGACGATCTCGCAACTATTCTTGGTTCGGATTGATCAGAATATCAGCATTTTTTGAAATGAAGGACCGTTGGAAACCAGTATAAATTGGTTGGGTCGGCTAAATTTTCAATAAGCTGAGCCACTCTCCATAAACTTCCCAAGGTCGGGTGTTAGATAGCACAGCATTCCTTCATGCAGTTCGCAGCATCTGGTAGAATGGGCTCAGTGCTGTCGTTCCGGGCCCTGTGGTCTAATGACTGCTTCAAACAGCCGAATGTCTGGGCATCGGGTCACGCCGCTGAAAGCGTTGAAATTTCTGTATTTCGGGAATGGCAGCTTACGGAGCATAGTCCACACTTGCTCTGCTGCGCCGCCGCAAGTCCGCCCTGAGCCCTTCTCAGACCTTGATAGCGTGCGCAACATTCGAAACGATTGGCTAGGACTCTCGGCTGCATTCGACGACGAAGCAAAAGGATGTTCTAAGGTTGTCAGACCACTTCGCACAATGGATAACCAAATGTGTCGATCGATCCTGATGCTGCTAATGACTATAGGAATATTGGGAGGTCCAGCATCATCCCAGCCGCTCTATGAGGACTCTAAGGCATTTAATCCTTCCAGCGAAACGGCAATGGCGATTACCGGGCCAGTAATCTTGTCTACCAAGCGGATGGTCTTCGAGACCGGCAAGTTTCTTGATCTAGAAGTTCATGACCCCAAGAGTTCAGGCAATTGGGGCGCGTCCCAAGAGGTGCCTGTTGCTCAGGTTTTTCGTGTATCAGGGGAGGCAGGCCCACTGCGGCAGGGGAATACACTTTGTGGCGACCAGCCAGTCACGTACATGGCAGCCTGGAGTGAGGAAAGCTCCGGGTTCACCTACCTCGGCGTAGCGATGTTCACTGGCATGGAGCCGCCTGAAGGCGTTGCCGATCAGGCCATGTGCGCAGCGTATTTCTTCTCGATGGATGTTGCGGAGTAGCCCAGTAGGCGGTCAGACTAATTGTGGCCATGTTGTTCGCGAAGCGGATATGCCTTCAACTTCTGATTTGTCCGCATAGCGGAAAAAGATGCCCCAAATTCCGCTGCGGCATGAATGAAGAGCCGCTTTTCTTGCCGCGACGCAGCAGACAATTTCAGCCAATTCCTTGCTGCAGCTGCGAGTGTGAAGGTTAGAGCACTTCCGGTATGGGCTCAATGCGGTCGTTTGCCGAAATTTCCCGGGCGACCGCTATGCAGACGAAGCGGCTTTGCCCATTGTAGCGTATTAGTGATATAGACATAACGTCGACGTACATATCCTTCTGGCTATGCCGACCCTATTTCTGGAGGAGGTTCAAAAGCGACCAAAAATGAAGAGTTCAATATTTCGGAAAACCAGTGCCGCCTGCATTCTGGCCTTCTCCCTTTCTCAAAGTGGGGCAGCTGCCGAAAACGCCTCTAACCCACTTTCAAAAGGTCGGAACACAGATCTCAGAATTCAGCATACTGACGGAAATAGCGGTGAAAAAACAGACTATTTCATTGATGGCGCCTTCATGGCGCTAGACAATTTGAAGATCAAATACGAGCTTCACTACAACAATATATCAGCAAATGGGATGTCTTCCAGCGACTGGGAAAAGGCGCTCGTTAAATTGATATACTTCCCAACGGAGGGCTTGCTCAATGAGACTTGGGGGTACCGCGCGGCGGTGGGCCTCGACTGGATAGTTGAGTTTGGCAATGATGACCAAGGCATTGGGACAGGTTCAGATCAGCTCGGACCGTTCGTCGGGGTCGCCTTTGGAAACCAAGATACTGGTCTTTCACTTATCCCCTTGGTACAGCATTTCTTTGACTACAATGGCGATACCGACATCAGCCAGACGGCGCTCAGGTTAATCGCGCTACAACCCTTCGCAACCGACTACTGGGCCAAGTTGGATTTGAAAGTCCCATATGATTGGGAAGAAGATGCATGGTCTGGCTCTGCAGAAGTCCAGATCGGATACAACATCAACGAAGGCATCGCAGTCTACGGCGAAGCGCTTCTGGGAATTGGTGGCAACCGATCTTTTGACGAAGGATTTGGTGTAGGCCTTCGCTTCCGATACTGAACCTTTATCCTTTTCCGACTTGGTCTCAGTAAACGTTGTTTGTTTATGACCGCTCAGGGCTCAGGGCTCAGGGCTCAGGGCTCAGGGCTCAGGGCTCAGCGCTCAGTTCGGACGTTCG
>NZ_CYPU01000020.1 GCF_001458195.1 Ruegeria atlantica
ATCATGGCTCCATCGCGGCCGCCGCGCGTGAAGATGGGACACCCAAGCCTAGCCTTAGCCGCCGAATGGCTAATCTGGAAGCGGCCATTGGAGAGAAGCTGTTTGATCGCGGCGCCAATCGGCTTTCCTTGACACCACGCGGCGATGAGTTGAACGCGCGCCTTCGACCGGCGATGCAGAGTGTGGCGCAGGCCTTGAATGAATTGGATGATTGGCATTCAGACTACGCTGGACACCTGGCCATGCATGTGCCCGCCAGCTTGTTGCATATGGGTGTACGACAAACAATCAGTGCCTTCTTGGAAGCGCACCCAAACACGAAATTTGACTTGGCGCTAAATAATCAACCCATCCAACGTCTGGGCACCGATACGCATTTGGCCTTGGTGATAGGCGGACTACCCGACAGTGACTTGATCGCTGCTCGAGTAGGGCATACCCGCCGCATTCTGGTCGCCTCACCGGAATATGTGGGGACGCATTCCGAAATTGCGCATCCTGACCAACTCAGCGACCATATCGTGACCGCACCCGGCCCACACGTGCCACTTATTCTGCGTCATGAAGACGGCAGGAACTGGGCCCAATCGTTTGAACCGCAATTTGCAATTGATGATGTTCGTGACGTTACGAATGAAGCCATATCAGGCCGCGGCGTGGCAATTTCCACGACTATTGCTGCCGCTGGAGACTTGGCGAAAGGCCGTCTGACCCAGTTGCTGCATGATTGGCAAGAGCAACCGATGCCAATTTCCATTCTCTACCGAGACAACCGTTTGCAATCGCGTCTGGAAAGGGACTTCATCAAAGTACTGCGTGCCGAGTTGAACAGATCTTTGACCGATCACCTGTAGGCAATCCTAAAAAGAGAGGAGACTAAACCGATCATCAAAAATTGCAGATATGGATCGATCACTTCCCTCGATGTCGAAGTATAGAATGGCTGCTTTGTCCGCACAGCAGGCATTCATTAAATTTTGCCGAATGGCGGCATCGAGCCCCGAAGATGACATTGTTATTCTTTCGGTCTAGCTTGCAGGTCATGCATTAGTTGGAGCGTTTACTATGTCTACGCCAGAAAGAAGGCTTGAAGAATTGGGCTTGAAGTTGCCTGCGCCTACCAAGTTACCGGATGGCCTGCACATACCCTTCGAATTTGTTAATGTCAGAGGTGACCGTGCACTTTTCTCAGGTCACCCAAAAAACGCAATGGATGGTAGTCTGGCCGGGCCCTTTGGAGTTGTCGGAGCCGAAATGACTACGGATCAAGCATATGCAGAGGCCCGCGAAGTGGCACTAACGGTGCTGGCTAACCTGAAAGCAGAAATAGGCGAGCTGTCAAGAATTGTTGGATGGGTCCGCGTCTTTGGCATGGTGACATCTGCGCCCGGATACGCGGATCAACATGTTGTGGTAAATGGCTTTAGCGATTTGATCATTGAGGTGTTCGGCCCAGACATCGGTCGCCATGCGCGTTCCGCTATCGGTGTGTCTGGACTGCCGCTGGGTTTCGCAATGGAAATTGAGGGCGAAGTCATGATCTCTGCCTGAAAGGCTTGAGGCATCTTCGTCCGCATTGCGGTCGCTCGCGGCATTTCAGCGAATGACCGCACCGAGCCCGTTGCGGACTAAGTTGAATAGCAGTTTCGAGCCACTCAAAAATCATCCCTCAGGGGTGTACCAAATTGGCGATGTGTAGGCCCGCTCCTGTATTGAGCGCGGTGCTTCGTCAGGGATTTCTGTCCCAAATACCTTGGCATCATATGTCGTCCAACGCGGTGTTGGTATTGCCAACACTCTGACGTAGTAGAACGCGCTTTGCATCGGGTCGTAATCGGGGTCTTCCCAATATCCAGCGAGAATTGCCTGTCCGATGTTGTTTGTCCAAGACGCGTTTTCTACATCTACCGTATTCCCAACCAGTCCGTCACACGCCGCGTCAATAAGTTCACGCCCACCACAAGCTACATCATAAACACGTTCCGACGTCGTGCCGTCGCTGTTCAGCCAGCCTTTGACAATCTGAATGCGGTCGAGGTTTGCACCATCTGGGTCACGAAGCGCCCGGACGAGAAAGCGCGGAGCGCGACCGTCGCTGTTCGCTGGCAAGTCCGCTCCCATCGGGACGCCGTTTTCATATCCATACTCAGCAAAGTCAGCGCGCGGCAGGTCGGTTTCATTAAATTCGTATCCAGCAAAAACGCGAACGCGCATACGCGGCCCTGTGGTCGCATACACCTCTTTCCGCGCAAAAGCGTCCCAAACGGCTTCGCGCGTATTTTCTCTTGCCCAAACTGCCGCTAAACCCGAGGCCGATGTTTGCCATGCATATTGGGCAACACTCTCGTCACCACCAATACCGCCGACGACCTCTTCAAATCGGATCGGGTCAGCAGTAGGTTCAACAGCCGCGACTTTCCCGAAGAAATTGTCCTCGCCAACCGTGGACAGCGATGTATGAGCGTCAGTTGAGCCGATCACGCCAAACTTGAACGGGTTTGTCCCAGTTTCCGCCTCGTATCCTAGTCCACGACGCAATGCCGCGCGTGCGTATTCGCGCGGAAGCATTTCAGGTGTCTTCGGTTCTGGTCCGAGTTGTCCTTTGTCCCACGTTTCGAAGTCAGCAAATTCATCGTCTGGTGACAGCATGGGATGTGCTTCGCCGTCACCTTTCATTTGCGTGATTTCGTAGATCGGTTCCCACTTGGCACGCTGTTTGAAATACTCAACATCGAACGGTTCGCCGGACAAGCGCACTTCGTCGAACATCAACCCGTTGGACAAATTGCCATTGTGCGGGATCGCAAGCAGCTTTTGGCCTGTTGTTTCTTCGGCTTGCTCCATCCATGCCCAAAGGTCTTCGGGGTCGAAGCTATCAAAGTTCGAGAACGGGATGATCTTGTCAGCGCCCTCCTTGCCACCGTTGAATATGACATTCCTGTGCAGGTTGTTCCGCTGTGGGTTTGAGGTCCACTCGAACCCGATAAGCGCAGTAAACAAACCCGGTTGGTTGTGTGCCTCAGCGGCAGAGGTAATGGTGCTCCACGCTGTTTGGTAAATCTCCTGATAATCCGCCAATGGGTCTGTGCCAGTGGACTTGGCTTGGCTCCAAATCGACCATGCGCCAACGGGATCACCGGCCTCGACAGCCGCGTTCAGTTGCTGGCCAAACTCCGTGGAGAGCAGCGTGGCATCTTTGGCTGAGAGCAGCGGGGCAAGACCAAGGTTCTCGGCGTGATCGGCAATAACCAGAAAATCCAATGGTCGGCGCAACCTCGCTTCGACACCGGTGCTGGATGTAACGACTTCGCCTTTGGCAAACCTGTACGCTTCATCAGGGCCAAGTACATTCCCGATCATACCGGCATCGGCAGAGTATGATGTATGCAAATGGGTGTCGCCGAAATAGACCTGATTTGGGAAGTCATGCTGCGGAAATGGAGAATACTGTCTGTCGCCCGGTTGAGTGTTGGGCAGATCCTGAGCATACGCCGCCGCGGTAAACGCAATTGTAAGAATAGATGCTAAACGGAACATTTCTTGACCTCATATTTTGCACCGAGAATACAACGCTCAATGCAAATATCTATGAAGCATTATTTATGTTCGTTTGGTTCACAACTCGGACATAAGTGCCCAACGCAGATAATGTTGGAAGGAGCTCAGAGGCCGGATAGCATTGCACAAGTCGACATTAGGTAGCTTGCCCCGTAGCGTGGCTGAGTGAGGATTGCTTGAAATCTGACAGGAAAGGAATTGCCACGTGATCGAAGCGCCGCCAACACTGACTATAAAGAAGACCCTTCGACGCCCGACTGAAGCGCAGATTGCAGCCTTTAAAGATGCTCCCACAGGCTTTGTGGTTGATGCGATGTTTGGTGGTGGCGCACTCTCCAACAACATTCAGCCTTTTGGAGGGGGGCGTGACTTCGAATGTGTCGCGGCAGGACCAGCTTTGACTGCGGAATGCGGTGCCGCAGATGTTTTGGCAGTATTCGCGTCGTTAAAATTCATAAGACCCGGCGACATCGTCGTATCATCGTTTTCATCTCATTCCGGATGTGCTGCTGGTGGAGACGGTTTGATTGGAATGATGAAAAACTCCGGTGCGGCTGGGTTCGTCACGGACGGACCGCTTCGTGACTATAATGGCATAGTATCGGTGGGTTTACCTGTTTGGTGTACCGGCATTACCCCGGCATCGCCGCACATGTCGGGACCAGGAGCGGTTGGCTTTCCAATCCAAATTGGCGCACAAGAAGTGGAAACCGGCGACATGATTGTGGCCGACCAAGATGGCGTTGTTGTCGTACCGTTCGAGCAATTGGATGAAGTGATCCAAAACCTCGAACGAATTAAGAGTTCCGAGCAGAAACAGGATGAAAGAGTCGCCACAGGTCTACGGGCTCCAGAATGGGTGGAGCTGCTATTAGCGAGCGACCGAGCTGTTTTTAAAGACTAGAATTCGTCGCGTCAGCAGCGAGCCCAAAGTCGGCTTGGTCCCGCAACTCTGCCGTTCAGCAGATTTCAGCGAACGTCCGCTGCCATTCAATGCAGACCTTCAGGCGAAATTTCTCGGAATGACCACCAACAATGACCGCTATCCGTTCCTAAGCCGTCATCTGACCGAAAGACTCGGATGACTGACTTGAGCCCAGAGAGACGGATGCTGCGTCGCCTTTCGATGTCCGCTTTGAAGCATTGGCTTTCGGCAATACGTCGATTCCGACGAGACTGCTTTCCACGTGTCGATTAAGCAAAGACCGTCGCTGGATTATTCGCACCACTTATTTTAGTCATACAGACAATCAATTATCCATATTGGCGTCGATGCGTTATCCTTTGCCTAACGAAGGCGCCTTCGTTTCCAACGATTGTTAGGAGGAAACGATGAAAGATATCAGCTTGGGCCCAGGAGCCGTTGAATGGCTCGGCACCCACTATCGCACAACACTGACCACAGCTGAGACAGGTGGAGCAATGTCGATCACCGACTCTGTTTCACCGCCAAACTCAGGCCCGCCGCGTCACATCCATCACGATGCCGACGAGGCATTTGTCATGTTGACCGGGGATGCGGAGTTCTGGCTTGCGGGTGAGCGCTTCATCCGGGGTCCGGGAGAGACTGTGTTCATTCCACGGGGAACAGAACACACTTTTCGTATCGTTGGTGACGCCCCCTCTCGCCACCTTGTGATCCTGACGCCTGGCGGTTTTGAGGGCTTCTTTGCCGAAATGGCGGTTGGTCAATTCCGTATTCCAGAGGACATGTCCGCAATCGAAGAAAGCGCGGCTCGGCACAATCTGACGTTTATTGGTCCGCCTCTCAGCGCCGATGACGATGAGGTGGGAGAATGAAACATATCGCGACATGTTTCTTTGCCCTGCAGCGGTATTCGCGCTGGTTGCCATGGTGTGGGGAATCCAGATGTCGGCCAGCCATGACCATACTATGTCACCGGCACACGGACACCTGAATCTGATTGGCTTTGTCGCCATGTCGATCTTTGGGGCTCACTATGCATTGACCCCGCAGGCTGCAGGTGGTCGGCTCGCCAACATCCACTTTGTTGTGACGGTTGCGACTGTTCTCGTCCTGACGCCGGGCATCGTGATGGCAATCACCGAACGGGGCGAAGTCCTAGCTCAGATCGGGTCCATTCTTGCGGTCCTGTCCATGGCGTTGTTCGCCTTCGTTGTGTTTCGACACGGCACCGGGCGCATTTCCGACGACCGGGCTTCGGAGAACGCCCCGCTGCACCAACCAGCCGAGTAGCCGCTGGGCTTGGGGGCGAGGGCCGGCCGCGCTCGTGAGGTTACTTGTGCCCGGAGTTCATCTGCAGAAATCACTGCTTGGGATAAGGGCCTTGGCTGCCGCTGGACGTGACAAACTCAGGCCTTGACGCCAAGATGACTTTGGGGAGGGACGGATATGAACCTTGCAGCCTTTGACCTCAATCTGTTGAAAGTGCTGGATGCGTTGCTAATCGAAGGATCAACGACGCGCGCCGCATCCCGTGTTGGGCTTTCGCAACCCGCAGTTTCGGCGGCGCTTGGTCGGCTTCGAACGGCTTTAAATGACCCACTCTTCGTTCGTGAAGGAGCGGCATTACGTCCGACAGAATTTGCGACGGCGCTACGGGAACCGATCCGAGCACATTTGAGTGGCTTGGAACAAACCTTGGCAGGGGCCGGGCCGTTTGATCCCGCTGAGTGTGATGCGTCCTTCCGAATTTCCGGATCAGATTACTTCTCCGTCATGTTGTTGCCAGCACTCATGCAGCGTTTGGGCAAACTGGCACCCAACATGCGATTGAGCTTTGTTGACTTGGTTCATCCCGGTAATCTGCACGAGATGGGTCGTATGGATGTGGATATAGCACTTCCTTGCACCCATAATATCCCTTCCAAAATCGCCGCGGAACCTATGTTTTGGTCGGCCTGGCAAGTGGTAGCTCGGGTCGATCATCCCAGGCTATTGCGCTCAGACATCGGCGAAGGCGACGATATCCCAATCGATCTCTATTGTGACATGGACCATGTTGTCTTCTCGTCCGAGGGACGACACGCAAGTTATGAAGACCAAGTGCTGTCCACTCTTGGCCGGTCGCGACGTGTCGCCCTATCGGTAGGGAGTTTCCGCGATCTCTACGAGACCGTGGCAGGCAGCGATCTTTTGGCGGTATTGCCCGGCACACTTGCCCGTGCTGTCGCACGGAGGTTTCGCTTGACCACCCACCCCGTGCCATTCTCCATGGAGCCCGCGCTTTTGTGGGTGGCATGGAACCGTTGGCAGACCGATGATCCAGCCCATCGGTGGCTACGAGGGGAGATCGCCAACCTGTTGCGTCACTTGAAGGATGTAGATCGGTCGCTCCCCAATTCCACTGAAGATTGCAACGCATCCGTAAGAGCTGCTGAATAGTAAAGACTGCCGCACCTAATCTTCAATGCATCGGTTTGCCGTCAGTCCATCACCTCTTGTGTGAATGGTCGACCGTAACTCAAAGCAATTTCCATAGGCGACTCAACACAAAGGCAGCCATTCGCTTGGCGGCATCGACCGTCCGTTCTGTCCGCAAAGCAGACATTGAACTGATTTGATCGAACATCCGCTTCGAGCCCAAAGCGGTCTTTTGCCTCCGAATGTGCAATATCCGTTCTCAGTTGCGCGGTGTGTACCAAATGGGCGAGGTGTATGCCCGTTCCTGTGTGATCATCGGCACATCCGAGCCCATTTCAACACCAAATTTGATGGCATCATAAGCGGTCCATCGGGGCGTAGGTATTTCGATAACGCGGGCATAATAGAAAGCGAGTTCCGAGGGGTCGAAGTCCGGGTCTGTCCAGACCGTGCCAAGTTCTGACGCTCCTATTGTGTTCGTCCAAGAAGGTATCGATAAATCAACCGTACTTCCAACTGCAGTCAGATTACCATTTTCGTCTGGGGTACGGTCTCCGCCCCATGCAACGTCATAGACTTTCTCTTGTTTTTCACCTGTCTCTGCATCGATCCAACCCTTTATGATCTGGATGCGGTCCAGATTTGCGCCGACTGGGTCTCGCAAGGCATAGACCAAAAAATCGGGCGCTTCGCCTTCTTCGACAGCGATGTCGCCGCCCATAGGTACCCCGCCGCTGTAGCCGATCCTTGCAAGATCACGTCGCGCGATTACTTCTTCCGAATAGTCGCCACCAAAGAACCGGACTGACATACGTGGACCCGTGGTGCCATATGCTTCCCGACGTTCCATGGCATCGAATATGGAGGTGCGGGTGTTTTCTCGCGCCCACACGGCAGTCAAACCAGCTGCGCTGTAACCCCAACCGTAGTACGCGACATCGCCGTCAGAAAACGTTTTCCCAATATGGCTGGCACGTTCACCGCTGGGTTCGTAGGCAGTATGCTTTCCGAAGAAATTGTCTTCCGCCACGGCCGATAGGCCGGTGTGTGTGTCGGTAGCAGCACTTGCCCCGAACTTGTACGGATTAACGCCAAGTTCTGCTTGAAGGGCGAGACCGCGCAAAAGACCCGACCGCGCGTATTCACCTGCAAGCATTTCGGATTCTTTCGGTATACTGGCATCAAGGTTTCCGAAATCCCAAGTCTCGTAGTCTGCAAATTCATCTTCGGTCGACAAGAACGGATGTGCTTCGCCATCGCCCTTAATCTGTGACCATTCGTAAAGTGGCTCCCATTTCGACCTTGCTTCGGCATATGCGCGGTCTAATGGCGGTTTTCCTTCGGCGAAGTCATCGACCAAGGAAAAAACCCAACCATTGGAAAGATTGCCATTGTGCGCAATGGCTAGTGCGTCGCCGCCTGTTGTGTCTTCGAAATTCTCCAGCCAAGCATACAGGTCGCGTGGGTTGGGTGAACCGATTGGAGGAGTGGTCGTATAGGGCAGAATCTTGCGCGCAATTTCAGGGCCGTCGCGCAAGATCACATTGCGATGCAGATTGTTGCCTTCGACGAGCGACGTCCATTCAAAGGCAATGAATGTAGTGAAGACGCCAGGGGCGTTAAACTCTTCCGCCGCATCAATAAGATTGCCCCAGACTGTCGCAAACGCAGGATTGCCGGGCTGGTAATTGAGCGCTGGTGAAACTGTGCCTTGTGCAAAACTTGCGATGAGTTGCTGCATGGCGCGCAGAGCCTCTTCACCTCCGGCGTTGAAGGCATTGTGAAACTCGCGCCCCTGCTCGTCAGCCAGAATGTTGGGTGCCCCTGAGATAATATCCGTGATTGCCCCCATCGCGTCGGAATGGTCGGTAATCATGTAAAAATCAAAAGGACGGAACAGCTTGACCGGCTGTCCTGTGTTAGACGTGACCTGTTCTCCACGCGCGAATCTATAGGCATCGCGTGGCATCAAGCGTGTTCCACCGCCACCGGCATCGGCCGACAGACCCGTGTGTACGTGCGTGTCGCCGAAAAAAACCCTCTCCGGGTAGGCGCGATCGGCATTAGGAGAATAAGGCCGACCTTTCAAAAATGTATCGCTGGCTTCAGGCGGAGTGACTTGCGCGAACGATGCGGTCCCCCAAACAAACGTCATGCAAGAAATAAGATACAAAACCCGCATTTACACAAATACCTCTTGGTAAAATTAGCTTTCCGTACAAGTCGAGTGTATCCAGCCAAATAGCCAAAAGCTATGAGTTTATGAACGGCGGCTTTGTCCGCGACTCGATCATAGCGCCATTTTCCGCGAGTGTCTGCTTTTGCCGGAAGCTGCTCACTGCTGAGCCTCCCCATTTGAATGGGCCCACCGTTAAGATTAGGAAACGGAGGACCAAGAATGGCAAACAAGCGACCGAAGCCGGAAGAAATTGTCTCGAAGTTGCGGCAGGTTGAAGTTCTGATGGGGCAAGGGATGCCGCGTCTGGATGCGATCAGACAGATCGGCGTTGTGGAGCAAACCTATTACCGCTGGCGCAAGCAATATGGCGGAATGGGTGTAGACCAATTGAAGGAACTTAGGCGGCTTCAGAAGGAAAATGAGCGGCTCAGGCGTGCGGTATCAGACCTGACGCTCGACAAGCTTATCCTGACGGA